>CAWGOA010000003.1:0-393043 GCA_963824115.1 uncultured Actinomycetota bacterium | reverse complement strand
GTCCGGGTCGCAAGGCCGGCGCAATCGTCGTGATGGTCGACGGAGCGCTCGTGCTCTACGTCGAGCGGGGTGGCAGGACGTTGCTCAGCTTCAGCCAGCAGGCCGACCTCATCCAGCCGGCCGTTGACGCGCTCGCACTTGCTGTCCACGAAGGCGCCTTGGGAAAGCTCACCGTCGAGCGTGCCGACGGCGAGCACATCTTGGGCTCGCCGTTGTCGCCGCCCTTGAGTCGGCCGGCTTCTACGCGACTCCACGTGGTCTACGGTTGCGACGCTGAGACCTACGCAGGGTCGGCGCCGAGCCGGCCGGGGAGTACGTCATGCCTGAGGGCGACACCGTGTGGCTGACCGCGAGGCGCCTCGACCAGGCTCTGAGCGGCACCGTCCTCACCGTGAGCGACTTCAGGGTGCCGGACTTCGCCGAGGTGGACCTGACGGGGCGGCGAGTCATCGAGACGATCAGCAGGGGCAACATCTACTCACCGGGTCGCGGACCTCACGATCCACTCCCACCTCAAGATGGAGGGCTCCTGGCACATCTATCGCGTGGGGACGCCCTGGCGTTCGCCCGCCTTCCAGGCTCGGGTGGTGTTGGGCAACCGCGAGCGGCAGGCGGTGGGGTTCCGACTTGGCCGGGTCGAGGTGATCCCGCGGCGCGAAGAAGACACCGTGGTCGGGCACCTCGGCCCTGACCTGCTCGGACCCGACTGGTCGGCCGACGAGGCGGCACGCAGGCTGCGATCGCATGCGCAGACACCGATCGGGGAAGCCTTGCTCGACCAACGTAATCTCGCTGGCGTCGGGAACATGTACAAGTGCGAAGTGTGCTTCCTGATGGGCGTCCACCCGGACCTCCCGGTCGGGGAGATCGACTGCCTTCCCCAGCTCGTGACCCGCGTCCAGCAGTTGCTCGACGCCAACAAAGCACGCGCTGACCAGTCGACACTGGGGACCTGCGCCGCGGCCGTGAGCTCTGGGTCTACGGTCGAGGCGGACGGCCCTGCCGTCGCTGTGGCACCAAGATCAGGCACGAGACGCTGCCGTCATATGCCGACCGGCAGCGGCGACAGTCGCCGGGCCATACGCCTGATCAGGACCGTGCGAGGGAGAGCTTCTGGTGCCCTCGATGCGAGCCACGCGGGCCAGCGTGACGTCGACCATGACAGCCCGCGTGGTCGTCGAGGGCCGTCGACTCAGGCAGCGACGTTGGTGACCTCGGTCTGCAGCCGACGGCGGCCGGCGAGCGACAGGGAGGTGAGTGCTGACGTGGCGGCCTCTCACGGGCGAGCTCTCCGCTCACCTCTGCCATGACGACCGACAGCGGTACATCCAGGGCGGCGCAGATCGCTGCCAGGCACTCCGACGACGCTTCCTTCTGCCCGCGTTCGATTTCGGAGATGTAGCCCAGACTGACTCTCGCCTCAGCGGAGACGTCGCGAAGGGTACGGCCTTGCGACCGCCGTTGCTCTCGGAGCACGTCTCCGAGGAGCCGCCGAAACAGGATCATGAAGCTCCCTTCCTGTGTGCGGTGGCAACACGCCGGACTCGTGAGTCAAGGTTACCCGGCCCAAGCCACCACACCGCCGTATTCTCACAACGTCACGGGTTCCCGGTTCTTCCCGCCTAGTGCTCCCTGCTGTCAATTCCGACTCCAGGAGGGTGAGAGCGGCCTGCACCGTCGCGGCCCGGATGTCGTTGCGCTCGCCCGTGAGCCGCAATGCCTCGCTCCGACGGGTGTGCGGACCCTCGACGGCGACGAACACCGTGCCCACGGGGTGGCCCTCCTGCCTGTCCGGCCCGGCCACGCCGGTCGATGCGACCGCCCAGTCGCTCGCGAACACGATCCTGGCCGCCTCGCCATGGCTTCGACACATTCGGTCGAGATCACCCCGAAGGCCTCCACCAGGGCAGCGTCAACGCCGAGAACACTGGTCTTCACGTCGCTCGCGTACGCCGCCAGGCCGCCTCGCAGTACCGCCGAGGCCCCTGGAACGGAGGCCAACGTGGCGGCGATCAGCCCGCACGTCAAGGACTCGGCCGTGGCGACGGACTGCTGTCGCCGTCGAAGGAGCCTGAGACAGCTGGCGGCCGACTCGGTCATGAGGTGGTCGAGGCTGCCTGCCCCTGGCGTCGCAGCTTCACCGCGTCTCGCACGTACTCGAGCCCGGTCGCCACGGTGATCACCACCGCCGCGACCATGAGGATCACGGCCACCCACCACAGGCCCTCGCCGATCATGCCCCAGACACCGTCCGGCGCCCGAAGTGGCAGGATCAGGCCACACAGCGCGACTGCCTGGAGTGCCGTCTTGATCTTGCCGCCACGACTTGCCGGCATCACTCCGTAGCGGATGACCCAGAAGCGCAGCAAGGTGATGCCCCATTCGCGTCCGAGGACGAGGATCGTCACCCACCACCACAGGTCGCCGATGATCGAGAGACCGACGAACGCCATTCCGGTCAGCGCCTTGTCGGCGATCGGATCCATCAGTTTGCCGAAGTCGGTCACGAGGTTGCGGCTGCGTGCCAGATCACCGTCGATGCGGTCAGTCAGGATCGCCGCGGTGAACACGACCCACGCCCAGCCAGCGGTCGTCGACGTTGTGGCCGCCGTGGCGCAGGAGAAGCCAGCCGAACAGCGGCACGAGGACGATCCGAAGTGTGGTCAGCGCGTTCGGAAGGTTCCAATTGCTGGGCGCGCGTGATTCCTCGCGGCATGCTCACAACCTATTACCTCAGCGCAGCCGCAACGAGGTCAACGCCCGACGTCGCGACGACCGTCGCCCGGACCGTATCGCCGACGCACCACCGCCCGCCAGGCCGGTCACCGTCGTCGTGCCGTCCACCTCCGGGCCCTGGAAGTCGGCGCGGCCTTCGCCGACACCGGCCTCGACCGTCTCCAGGAGGACGTCGACCTCGCTGCCGACACGCTCGTCGGCGCGCTGGCGGTGAGTTGTTCCGCACAGCTCGCCGACCTGCGCGGACCCGCGCGCCTATCTCGTCGCTCGTCGAGGTGCCCGGCGTGGTGCTCGGCCTCCGTACCGTCCTCGTCGGAGTATCCGAAGACGCCCACGGCGTCGAGCCGGGCGGCACCGAGGAACTCGCACAGACGTCTCGACGTCGGCTTCGGTCTCGCCGGGAAAGCCGACGATGACGTTGCTGCGGGCGCCGCCTCGCGGACTCTCAGCCCGGATCTGCTCGAGCAACTCCAGGAACCGGTCGGCGTCGCCGAACCGGCGCATCCGGCGAAGGACCGGCGCGGATGCGTGCTGGAACGACAGGTCGAAGTAGTCGCGCGACACCGGCCGTCGACGCATCACGTCGACCAGGCTGGGCCGCATCTCGGCGGGCTGGAGGTACGACACCCGGACCCGGGGATGCCCTCGACGGCCGCGAGCTCGGGCAGCAGCGTCTCGAGAAGCGCAGGTCACCGAGATCCTTGCCGTACGACGTCGAGTTCTCACTGACCAGCAAGCAGCTCGCGTACGCCGTTGCCGCCAGCCACCTCGCCTCGTCGACCACCTCGGTCGGCCGCCTCGACAGGAACGAGCCGCGGAATCGCGGGATCGCGCAGAAGGAGCAGCGTCGGTCGCATCCCGACGCGAGCTTGAGCGGCGCCATCGGACCGGACCCGAGGCGGCGTCGTATCGCGCGCGGACCGCTCGCCGGTGCATGCCCGCTGGCAGGTCCGGCGCGGACTGGCCGTGTCCGGGCACCGATACGTCCGGCCGGCCGCCCGGTTGACGGGCGTGAGCGGGTAGCAGGGTCCGGCGGTCGACCGGATCGTGGGCGGCGTGGCTTCGCCGGCGACGATGCGATCGCAGCCGGACGCGATCTTCGGATAGTCGTCGAACCCCAGGACCGCGTCCGCCTCAGGCAGGGTCTCGGCAGCTCTCGCCCGTACCGCTCGGCCAGGCAGCCGACCGCTACGACCGCGCGGGCGACGCCATCGCGCTTCAGGTCAGCCGCCTCGAGGAGGGCGTCGACAGAGTCCTTCTTCGCGGCCTCGACGAACCCGCAGGTGTTGACCACGACCAGCTCGGCGGACTCCGCGCTCATCGACGAGCACGAATCCACCGGCGTCGAGCCGGGCGGCGAGCTCCTCGGAGTCCACGTCGTTGCGGGCACAGCCCAAGGTGACGAACGCGACGGTTGGTTTCGCGTCGGCTCGAGGCGTTTCGTCGCGACCAACCGGACCCGTCGAGGGCATGAGACTGGATCGGGTCGTCCTGGCGGCGGCGCGGTTGACGGTGCTCATAAGGTTGCACCAGTATGCCGCCTGGGTCGTTACCGGCAGGCATTTCAGGACCGCTGATGCCTGGGGCTGCCGCGAGAGGGCTTACGAGTCGCCGGACCCAGGCTCGGTCATCGAGGCATGAAGGCGAGCCTTCGTCGGGTCGCTGAGTGCCTTGCCCGCCGCGGTCTGTGCCCGGTTGAGGAGCGAGCCGGCGACGACGTGGTCCTTGCCCGCCATGAGCGCGTCGAAGCCCTGCCGGGCGACGTCCGCCGGGTCGTCCTTGTTGCTCGCGTCGACCTTCGTATCCGCCATCCCCGCCCGGTCGAAGAACTCGGTGTCGGTCGGACCAGGCATCAGCGAGGTGACCGTGACTCCCGTGTCCTGCAGTTCATGCCGGATGGCCTCGGCGAACGAATGCACGAATGATTTCGACCCGGCGTAGGTTGCGTAGTAAGGCCCCGGCATGGTCGCGGCGACGGACGCCGTGAACAGCAGCCTGCCCTCGCCGCGCTGCACCATCGGGCGGACCAGCCGTTTGGCGAGGTGCACTGTCGACACGACGTTGAGCTCCATCAAGCGCAGGTCGTCGTCGAGGTCGATCTCGTCGAAGCGCCCCGAAACTCCGACTCCTGCATTCAGGGCGGCCGCGGCGACCGGGCGGGAGGTCGCGCCGATGCCTGCCACGAGCTGTTCGACGCCTTCTCGCGTGGCGAGGTCCACCCGTTCGACCTGAACCGTGGCGCCGGTCCGCTCGAGTTCGGAAGCAACCTCCCCCAGCTCCGCGCTCTCAGCCGCAATGACCAGGTCGAACCCGTTGTCTGCGAACTGCCGCGCCAGCTCGAGGCCGATCCCGCTCGACGCGCCGGTGACGACCGCCAGTGGCCTCGTCTTTGCGCTGCCGTTGCCCTGTGTCGTGCTCATGAAGGGAGCCTCTCGCTTCTCGCCCCGCCGCGGGGCAGCACGCAGTGAAGTACCCACCGGTGTTACCTACATGCGGGGTCGGCGTGAGCAAAGGGGGTCGAGTTCTTCCGTGCCTGCTCGCCATACCCCGCTCTGGCCGAGCGCTTCCCTGGCCTTCTCACCAGGTCTTTGTGCCCTCTCGAGGGTGCATTCCTGCCCCCTCGAGCCGGGTGTTGTCACCCTCTGGGCGACCCGGTGTTGGTGCGTCCGGGGGCTGAGGAGCCGCCGACGAGCCGGTACGCCGGCGCACCGGCCGGGCCGAGCACGCCCAGATCCTTGCCCTTGGCACTCAGGTGGACCAGCCCCCCGTCGGCTGCGTGCACGCGCAGCGGGCCGGTCCCGTGAAAATGCCTCGACTCGCCGTCGGCCAGGACACCGCTGAACAACACCTGGCTCGAGTCGTCTTTCACGACGACGCGCGACTCGCCACCGGAGACGCTGACCAGCACGTGCGTCTCGGGGGCAGACGCGGAACCGACCGATGCGGCGGGGCCTGCCGAGCCACCGCGGGCGCCGCTCTTGGTCGAGGTCACCTGACCAGCCGGTGGGCCGCCACCATCTGAGAAGTACCGGGCCACGCCCCAGACGACCATCAAGACGAGTACCGCTGCGATCAGGGCACCCCAGTTGGCCCCGGACGATCCGCCGCGGACCATGCCTGCCGATCCGGTGGCCAGCTCGGCTTCGAAGATGTCACGCGCGCTCACCGGGGACGTCGCGAAGACGTCGTCGTAGGCGCGCAGAAGAGGGGCTGAGTCGATGCCGAGGACCCGGCCGAGCATCCGCAGGTGTCCCCTCGCGTAGAAGTCACCGCCGCACGGCGAAAAGTCGTCCAGCTCTATCGATTCGATCACCGACGGCCGGATCCGGGTCCGCTCGGCCAGCTCATCGACCGTGAGACCCAAAGTGGTACGTGCCTGCGCGAGCTCCCCGCCGATCACGGTGCCCGATTCAGCGAGGTCTGCGGATACTCGGGCAGCCGGCACCGACGGTTCGCTCGACGTGCCCGCGGGCCGGACGCTTCGCACCCTCTGCATCGCCCGCGCGGACAGGTCGGTGGTCGCATCGATGATGAGGGAGACGTTGCCGGCGACAGCGTCCGGTGCTCCCGTACCAGTCGGGGCGAGCTCGTCGTCCTCGGAGGACCGGCGCAGCTGTTCGATCTCGGGCAGCAGTACGGGCGCCGGCGCCGCGACGGGGTCCGACAAGGCCAGGGTGCCGAAACTGGCCGGCGCCGGCCGGGAGATCGTGCGCTCCTCGCGACGGGCTGCCCGCCCGATTCTGGCAACGAGAAGCGGGCTGTCCGCCGAACCCGTTTCGCCGCGGGCCGCCCAGACCCGCCGTCTCGCCGGTCGCGATGGCGATGCGTCCCCCGACGGCGTCGGTGTCTCGGCGGCAGCCGGGGCCGGCACCGGCTCGGGGTCGCTTCGGACGGCGACCACAGCCGTGCCCTCGGTCTCGGTGTCCTGCTGCTTCTGGCGCGCGAGGCTGACGACCGGCGCGCGCCCTGCGGCGAGCAGCTCGAGGGTCGGTGCCAGATCAGGCACCGACGCACGCGTCGTCAGTCCGTAGGGTGCGACGAGCGCGGCGCCGTACAACCGACGGTTGAGCCAGGCCGCCCACCGCGACCGCCTGCCTGCGCCGGCGAGCAGAGCGCCCGAAGCGGGTGCCATCACGACGACGCGACCGTCCCGGAGACGCCCCCGGCGGTCGACCTCGACCTGCTCGACGCCGTCCCACGGCACACCGGTCCACGCGGAGCCGAGCCGGATGCGCACGCCGGTCGGGTCGGCGACGAAGAAGGGCCGACGCGAGTCGGTCAAGGCGATGCCGTGGCAGACGGCGATCACCCCGAGCAGGAGACCCACCCCCAGGTCCATCGGTCGGGCCGCGGAGGAGAAGCGCCAGAGGTACCCGGCGGCCAGGCCGGTGGCGGCGGCGGCGATCAGCAGAAGCGGGAGCTTGCGCCGGCGAAGCACGACGTCTGGCACGGATCCGGTCATGATTCCCCCTGAAGTGTCGCGATCACGTCGTCGAGGTCCTCGGGCTTGATGAGCACGTCACGCGCCTTCGAGCCCTCGGACGGCCCGACGATGCCGCGGCTCTCCATGATGTCCATGAGCCGGCCCGCCTTGGCGAAGCCGACCCTCAGCTTGCGCTGGAGCATCGAAGTGGACCCGAACTGCGTGGACACCACCAGCTCCACTGCCTGACATACCAGGTCGAGATCCCCGCCGATGTCCTCGTCGACCTCGCGTTTGGCCTGTTGAGGCACGGTGACATCGTCGCGGTACGTCGGCTGGAGCTGCTTCTTGCAGTGCGCGACCACCTTCTTGATCTCATCCTCGGTGACCCACGCGCCCTGGACTCGGGCCGGTTTGCTCGCTCCCATGGGCAGGAAGAGCGCGTCGCCCTTGCCGACGAGCTTCTCGGCACCCGGCTGGTCGAGGATGACCCGGCTGTCTGCTAGGGAAGAGGTTGCGAACGCCAGCCGGCTGGGGACATTGGCCTTGATCAGCCCGGTCACCACGTCGACCGAGGGTCGTTGCGTGGCTAGCACGAGGTGGATGCCGGCCGCACGAGCCAGCTGGGTGATGCGGACGACCGAGTCCTCGACATCGCGGGGCGCGACCATCATCAGGTCTGCCAGCTCGTCGACGACGATCACCAGGTACGGGTACGCCGACAGGACCCGCTCGCTGCCCGGCGGCGGCTGGACGGCACCGGCACGTACTGCCCGGTTGAAGTCGTCGACGTGGCGGAAGCCGAAGTGGGCCAGGTCGTCGTAGCGCTGGTCCATCTCGCGGACCACCCACTGCAGCGCCTCCGCAGCCTTCTTCGGGCTCGTGATGATCGGAGTGATGAGGTGAGGTATGCCTTCGTACGCCGTCAGCTCGACCCGCTTCGGGTCGACCATGATGATCCGGACGTCGTCAGGAGTCGAACGCATGAGCAGCGAGCACACCATCGAGTTGATGAAGCTCGACTTGCCGGAACCGGTGGCGCCGGCCACGAGCAGGTGCGGCATCCGGGCCAGGTTGGCGACGACGAACCCGCCCTCCACGTCCTTCCCGAGAGCGACCACCATGGGGTGGTGCTCACTGCGAGCCGACCCAGAACGCAGGACGTCACCAAGCGACACGATCTCGGCGTCGATATTGGGGATCTCCACGCCGATCGCGGACTTGCCGGGGATCGGGGACAAGATGCGCACGTCGGCACTGGCGACTGCGTAGGAGATGTTCCTGCTGAGGGCCGTGACCTTCTCGACCTTGACCGCGGGGCCGAGCTCTACCTCGTAGCGGGTGACGTCGGTCCCCGCGTGTACCCGGTGATCTGGGCGTCGATCCCGAACTGGTCCAAGACCTCGGTCAACCGGTCGACGATCGCGTCCGACGCGTTGGAGCGGGCCTTGTGGGCGCTTCCGGCCTTGAGCACCTCGTTGCCGGGGAGGGTGTAGGAGATGTCGCCCGACAGGCTGAGCTGCTCGACTCGGGACGGCAGTGGCGTGTGCGGCGGTGGCTCGAGCGGCCCGTCGTCGCTAGGACCGTCGCCGGCATCCCGGGCAGCGAAGGCACGACCCTCCAGGACTTCCGCGTCGCTCATCGTGTCGTCGGCGTCGACCCCGGACGCCGCAGAGACCCGCCGCCGACGTCTTGTCCGGTTGAGGGGCTCGAGCGCCGATACGCCATCAGAGAACCCGGAAGCGGCCGGTCCCTCGTCGTCAGCTGCCGCGCCGCGCCGCCCCAGCGCCTTGTCCCGGAGGGCGGCGAGCCGGCTCGGAATCTTGTACACCGGCGTCGCGGTGACCACGAGCAGGCCGAACACAGCGAGCAGTACGAGCAGGGGAATCGCGATCAGGCTGCTGTGGAACAGGTCGGCTATCAAGGCCGAGCCCACGTACCCGACGGCTCCGCCCGCTTCCCGCATGGCCTCTCCGCCACCGCTCGGCCGGGGTAGGCCGTGCGAGATGTGGACGAGACCGAGCACTCCGAGGCTGATGGCGGTCCAGCCGACGATGGGACGTCCGGCCGGACCGTTGAGCTCTGGCTTGCGCATCGTTCGCCAGGCGGCACCCAAGAGCAGCAGCGGTGCGGCGTATGCCGCGATGCCGACCGAGCCCTCCACGACGGTGCGGATCCCGTCGCCGACGGAGCCCGGGAGTTGCCACCAGACCGCCGCCGCGATCACGATGGCCAGGCCCACGAGGCCGAGACCTACGCCGTCTCGTCGGTGCTCGGGGTCGAGGTCACGCGCGACACTCCCGACCCGACGCACCAGCGCGCCGATGAGATGCGCCACCCCCAGCCACACGGCCGCCACCGTGCGGCCAAGGCCTGAGGCTCCACGCACCAGGAGACCCGGGCCGGACCGCCGAGGGCGCGAGGACGACCGAGCGCGCGAGCTACCGGCCGGGCGCTTGCTCGGCTTGGACGACGACCGCCTCGCCGAGGACCCCCGCGAGCCGGAGCGAGAGCTGCCGGTTCTGCTGCGCGACCGCGAGGAAGACGTTCGGGTCGCCATGCTCCGACGCTACGCGATAGTCACAGCAGTCTCACGTGTAACACGCGCCAGTGCCCTCCCGGATCCGGCCCGCTCAGAAGTAGCCGAGCAGGTAGGCGGGGCGCCCCGAGAAGGCGGCATCCAGCATCGAGAGGGCCTGGCGATCACCGCCGCTGACGAGGCCCGAGCTGACCAGGGTGCTGACCGCCGTGCCGGCGTAGAGCGCCGCGAGGCCGTTCGGCCCGAGGTGGACGGCCCCGCCCTCGACGGCACCTGGTACGAGCTCCCCTCGACCCTCGAAGACCTGCAACCGGCCGGAGAAGGCGTTGTCGGGCAGCTGCTCGTCGGCGATCACCATCGCAACGTCGACTGTCGTCCCCGCCGGGTACCCGCGCCCGGCGATGGCAGCGGACACGTCGATGCATCGCAGCATCCAGCGGGTGTGCTGGACGTCGCGGGCAACCGTCTCCCCGAGCAGCCAGTGCACCGGGTCGTCGGGCGCAAGGTAGGCGTAGACGTTCTTGGCTATCGATGACCCAGATCCGACCACGGACCACAGCGCCCGGGCCGTGTCGGCGTCACCGGCCCGCAGCTCGTACACGACGAGGTCGTCCCCCTCCCAGCCGTACACAACGAACCCGTCGTCGGCGAGATAGGCGAAGATCGCGTCGTCGGCGAGCTCTTCCCGCACCTCGGCCTCCGTCTCCTCCCTCGGCCCGTTGGCCCGGCCTCGGGCGTGTTGGGCCCGCGCGATCTCGAGCATGGTGCCCGCGTCATCCGGACCGGCCTGCCGGACGGTCCGACCGCCGCCGCGAAGGTCGCGCAGGAGCCGCGTCTCGATGGTGATCCGGCTCTGGACACCGGCCAGCTCCCATCCGAGCCTTCGGTAGACGGGGACTGTCGCAGGATAGAGAGCCGACACCGGGTAGCCGAGCGCCCGAGCGCGCTCGGCGATGCCCTGCATGAGTGCTGTCCCTACGCCCAGGCCGCGGTACTCCGGTGCCACGACCACTCCGGCGACGCCAGCCATGGGCACGACCCGGCCACCCCACCACTGGCGGAACGGCCAGAGCATCGCCCTGCCGACCAGCAGATCGCCGTCGTACGCGCCGACACTTCTGCCCTCGTCGATGGCGGTGAGCGCCTGTGCCTCCCACCCGGCGCGCCTCGAAGCGGGTGCGACGCCGAAGGAACGGGTACGGATGTCGAAGGAGCGGCCGATGTCGCTCGGGTCGACTGACCGGATATCCATGGGCCTGACCCTAGCGAGGGGCTGGCACCGTCGTAGGCGGCGACGTCACCTCGAGAGGTCGACCACGAGTAGCGGCCCGCCGGCGTACAGACCGCCGTCGATGCCGAGAGCCAGGCCCTGGGCGTACAGGTACGGAGCGGACACCTCGTGCAAGGGGACCTGCGCCAGGTCGGCGATGAAGCTGTGCCCGTGCACGACCCGGCGGCCGCCGAGCTGCGCGGTGACCCGTTGGACCGCTCCGACCCCGCCCGCCTGGGCGAAGTCGTAGCGATGCGTGAGGTTGTTCCAGCAGCCCCACCACGACTCGAGACCACCCGTCAGCGCGGCCGTCACCGATGTGTTGATCTCTTCGATCGTGTTGCCGTATGTCAGGTAGCGCAGCGTGTCTGAGTGCAGAAGAAGCTGGTCCCCCTGCAAGGCGACGGACGGCAGCGACTGCAGCCACTCCAGATGGTTGTCGGTCAGCCGGAGCTGGTCGTCGACGACGCCACCGTTGCGAAGCCACGTCATCTGTACCTGGACGATGCTCGGCGGCACCTCGGCGGCCTTCAGCTCACCGAAGCGGTACATGCCCAGGGCGAGTACCTCGTGGTTCCCCAGTACTGCCCCGACGTGTCCGCCCTCGTCTGCTGCCTGCCGCTGGAGACGCATGACGAGATCGACGATGCCCACGCCGTCGGGGCCGCGGTCGAAGAGGTCACCCAGGAACCACAGCGTCTCGTCGCCGGCCGCCCAGTCACCACGGTCGTCGAGCAAGCCCTGTTGACGAAGGGCCTCCGTCAGCTCGGCGCGGTGCCCGTGCGGGTCGCTGACAGCCCAGACCCTTTGGCGCCAGACGGCCTCGTCCGCATCAGCAGTCACTCGTAGACCCTAACGGTCAGCCGATCCGACACGCTTCGTACTCAGTTAACTGCTTTATGTAGTCGCCAGGACTAACGTTGTCGTCAGTAGCACCCGGCCGTACCTCAGCGAGGGGGCCCTTCTCATGGCCGAGACGATTGACGAATGCTGGCCGGCGGTCGTGCCGCACGGGATCATCGTCCATGCCCACCGGCCGTCGGCGGCGTGCAACAACAAGTGTCACGTGGTCGCGGACCTCGCCCAGATCAAGCGCTGAGCGGCCTGCACGAGGCCGGGCTTACCAGCCGGCACCGAAACACATGAACGGCGTCGGCGTCGACGAGCCGACCAGTCGGACGGCATCGGCCAGAGCCACACTTGCGGCCGCTCCCGCGGCCAGTCGGGCGTGGGTTGCCGCCAGCACCTCGCAGGCCACGTCGTCGTTCACACTCGCCGGTGAGGCAATGACGCAACGCGCTCCGGCATGCAGCCAGGCGACCGTCATCCCAATCGTCTCCTCGCCCCAGCGCACGGATGACCGTCCGACCTCGCACGCCGACAGCACGACAGTCGCAGGAATAGCGCTCAGACGGTCGATGTCATAGCCGAACATCGGCCCGTCCACGAGCTCCAGGCCCGAGAAGAGTGGATTCTCCGCGGAATGCCGCCCGTGCGCTGCGACATGGAACACGTCGACGCTCGCCGCCAGGTCGCCCACCGCCGAGGCATGGGCCGCGGCCCCGACCAGCACCACCGAGTCCGGCCAGGCTCTGGCCGCCGAGGTCACCTCCTCGTTCGCCCGGTCGACTCGGGGTCCGGCCACGAAACCGGCCCGAGCAGCCGGGCGGGACGCCTGACGGCCGGTCAACCATGACGAGGCGGACCGAGGCACGGTCAGAGGTCGGTCGGCGAAGCCGTCGAGCAGCGACCACGGCACTCCGGCCAGCGATCCGGCGGGCACGACCACGACGGGTGCCTCCCCACCCAAGGCTTCGGCGACTGGCGCAACCAGCGCAGCCGACAGCAGCCCGAGCCGATGCTGCAGCGAGCTGCCGATGGTCGCCCGGATAGCGCTTGGGAGTTGGGCCGCAACCATGTCGAGGTCGGCCTGCATCCCGTCGAGGAGGACCTGGACGTCTGCAAGCGGTCCGAGCGCGGCCACCTGGGATCGACCGCCCGCAGCGACCAACGCATGGAGCCGTCCGTGCACGGCCAGGTAGGTGACCAAGGCTCCGTCGGACCGATCCAGCTCCGCGACCACCGTGTCCAGCGGGTACGGCTCGGTCACCAGGCCCGAACCGACGTCGTACCAGGCCCGCTGGCGGATGCGCTGGGTCAGCTCCGCAGTCTCGCGCCGGACGTCCGGATCGGCAGCACCGACCGACTCGTGAGGCTCGAGCCGGAGCTCACGTAGCCTGCCCAGGTCGGCGGCGGCTGTGTGGTCTTCGGGAGGGCGTACCGGCGGTACCCGGCTCGCGAGCGCTCGCGCCCGTTCAGACCACTCGAAGACCACGTCGGGCCGGCCGTCCTTGATCGCGAACGACAACCCCTGCAGGGCTAGGCCACGACCATGGCCGACCAGCGAGCTCTGCAGGTCCAGGCTGCCGAAGGACGACTGCCACTCGTGCAGCTCGGCGAGACCCCGTCGAAGGTGGTGCACGGCAGTCGTCGGCCGGCCCTTCGCCAAGGCGACCGTGGCCTGTACCTCCCGGGCGAGCAGGCGGGTCGCCAGCGGAGAACGCTTCGACACCTTCGACATCTCGAGGTGGCGGCAGGCGCCCTCGAGGTCGCCCGCGACGGCGAGACCTCGGGCGGCCCTGAGCGTCAGCGCGGCGGCCTCGGTCTTCAGGCCGGCGCTGGCCAGGCCGGCGGAGACGACCTCGGCATGCTCGATCGTGCGGGACGCCACCTGGCCGGAGGTGAGATCACCCGATGTGGCGACCGAGTCGGCCCGCAGCGCCCAGCCCCCACTACCGCGTCTGTCGAACCGCCGCCGCGCCCGTCGAGCCACCGTCGCGGCCTCATGCGGGCGCTCGAAGAGCAGTAGCTTCGCGAGTACGAACTCCGCCTCACCCTGTTGCTGGGTCAGGCCCCTCGCGCCGAAGGCGCGCGCAGCCGCCTGCAGGGCGCGCTCGGCCTCGGACACCATTCCGGCGGCGGACAGCACCTCGGCGCGGTCTTGCTCACAGACCGCCTCCGTCACGAGCGACAAGGGCGTGAGAATCGGACGTACTTTGTCCATCATCCGCAGTGCCGACACCAGATCACCGGTGAGCAGGTAGGTGTAGCCGATGTTGTGCTCGATCCGGGCCTGCTGCTCTTGGTCCTGCGCTGCGCCGGCATAGCCGGCGGCCCGCTCGAACTCCTTGCGCGCCCGGAGACCCTCGCCGCGTTGAAGGTAGACATTGCCACGGTTGAGATGCGCCCGGCACCGTGCTTCCGGGGCGGCGGAGAGCAGCCGGAGGGCCTCGGAGAAGGCATGCAGCGCCTCGTCCCCGGCGCCTGCACGCATCAGCAGAAGGCCTCGCTGCGAATGGATGAGGCCGATCAGCTCCGGTGGGATCCCCGGGACGGCCAGGGCGGCATCGCAGAGCTCGAGACCCTCCTGGCGACCGCCGAGCTCCGAAGCCACATGCGCGAGGCTGAGCAGGATCCGGGCTCGGATCTCATCATTCTCGTCACAGCGCTCAAGGGCCTGCCGGAACAGCATCCGGGCCCGCTTGTGCCGACCGGCGTTGCTCGCGAGCAGCCCGCGACGGTGTAACTCAGCGGCTGCCAGCACTCACTCATTGTGGCCGAAGGTCGCTGACCTTCTCTAGGGCCGCCCAGCCGCGGGCGACGGCGGCGGCTCGGTCTGCTGCTGCGTCCGGTGCCGGCATGGCGTCGACCAGCGCGGAGGCAACCTTGCCGGCGAACATCGGCGCGGCGAAGGACGTGCCGCTCCACAGTGCGAACCCGCTGGTGAAGTCGTCCAGGTCGATCGACTCCCTTGTCAGCTTGTACGCGGTGGTACGGGCGCCCGGCTGCAGTCCGCCCTGGAACTTCGGCATCGTGCTCATGACCGCGGCGCCGGGCTCGTAGCAGCGGACCCACGGCCCGGTGTTGCTGAACAACGCCACGGTGGCGTTGGGGTTGTGCGCTCCCACGGAGACGGTGGGGATCGTGTCAGCGGGTGGGCTCGGCGCGTCATCCCAGGGTGCGAAGGCGGCTGGAAACAGCGGCCGTGCCGTGGCGTCGTTGCCGGCTGAGCACACGACGACGGTGCCGCACCGCCCGAGCGCTTCGAGCAGGCTACGCAGCGTCGGGTCATAGAGATCGGTGTCGCCCGGGGTCTCGTGGTAGTAGCCGCTCGACAGGTTGAGCACGTCGACGGGCCTTCCATCGGGCTCACCTTCGGCGTGGCGCCGGACAAGCTCGACGATCCGGGTCAGGGCATCGATCCAGTCGGACTCCACGATTGGACCACTGGAGTTGACCGCCCGCCACGCGATGAGATCGGCATCCGGGCAGGCCTGGCGCACCAGCCCGCAGATGAAGGTGCCATGCCCGGCGAGCTCGTCGATACCTCCGTCGAGCGGGCCGACGTAGTCACCGCCGACCTCGGGGTCGGTGTCCGGGTCGGTGTAGCCGATGTCTTGCGACTGAGCCCCGACCTTGATCCCGACGTCCGTCTGCACGATGTCGTCCAACCACTCGTGCTCACCGCATCCGGTGTCGAGGATGCCCACCACTGGGCGCCGAGCGTCGGCGAAGTCCGAGTCAGGGCGACGGTAGGGCGGCGGACCGACGTAGGCCATGGGCTGGCGACCGCCGTAGCCCGGCGTGCCGTAGGAGTCCACCGGAACGCCGAGGAACTCGTTCGAGCTCGGTACCGGGTTCGACTCGTGGAAGGGGCGACCGGCGGGTCGGTGGTGGGGAGCGACGAACAGCACGTGGTCCAGCCCGACGCCGCTGAGCGCCTGCTTGCCGTTGGCGCCCCGCGCCTGTTGGAGCAGGACCCACCCGTCGGGGGCGAGAGCCGCGCCCTTCGAGTCGACGCGGATGAGACACCGCGATAGGCCTAGGGCCTTGCCACCTGTGGCGCGTCCACCCACGCGCGACTCTGGGTAGGACTCGTCGATGTCTACCCGCCAGCCCAGCGGGGTCGCCGCCTCGCGCAGCAGCGTCAACACCTCGTCGCGGTCCCGGGTCGGCCGATATGACGAGCCGAGGACCCACGTACACGGTCGGCCGCGGGCGGATCCCGTCCACGGTGATGGCCGTGCCCGGGTCGAGCACCCGCCCGTCGACCTCCGCCAGGACATGGTCGGACGGGTACGCGGGGTCTCTGTCGGCTCGCCGGTACGCAATCGACTGGCGACGGCTTCTGCCGTTGGCGTTCTCCGTGCGATCATTGCCGCCGGCTGGCTCAGTCACGTCGGGGTTCCCTTCTACAGTTCGAATGTCGGGGTCGCGAAGGACCGGTCTGGATCGTTCTCGCCGTCCTCGGAGAGCAGCCAGAACCTCGTCAGGCCGGTGGGAAGCCGGGAGATCTCGAAGCGTCCGAGCGCGTCCACGAGCGCGTGGAACGAGCGCGACTGCTGGGTGATCTTGACCCGCATCGGCTGCGGTGGGCTCACCCATCCATCCACCCGGCAGAACCTCTCCCCCAGCTCGCTGACCCTGAGCAACAGCGAGAAGGCCCCTGCGGAGAACGCGATCGTGAAAGCCTCGCCAGCCCCGCGGACACCTGCCAGCTCACGACTGCGCTCAACCAGGTGCAGCAGCTCGTACTCCGCGTCGAGGTTCTCGGTCTCGATCGCCACGAGTACCTTGTCGACGAGTGACGGCGGTACCGGGTCGTGGTCGTGCCACATCGCCGCCAGATCGCTGAACACCGGGTCCTTCTCAGTCATCGTCTGCTCCTTCTGCGTCGCCGATCAGACCCTTGAGCTTCGCCAGACAGCGGCCGCGGGTAGGGCCGATGCTTCCGACGGGCATGCCCAGCTCGCCGGCGATTCCCGCATAGTCGGGCCGGTCGTCGAACGCGATGATGCGCAGCAGCCGCTGGCATCGAGGCGACAGCTGGGAGACGAGCCGCCACAAGCGGTCCTCCTGATCAGCCTCGACGACCTGGGCCTCCGCCGCCTGCCCGAACGGCATACGGGCCGCGATCCCCTCGTCACCGACCAGCACCGCCTTCGCGGCGACCTTCGAGACGCGCCAGGCCTCGCGTCTCGCAGTTGTCGTCAACCAGGCAGCGACGGCCTGCGAGTCGCTGATCGACTCGTGGCGGCGCACGAGCGTCAGCCAGGCCGTCTGGACCACGTCCTCGGCCTGGTCCGCGGGCAGGCCATAGGAGCGCACGACATGCCACAGGACCGGGGTGAGGGACCGCACGAGGTCGTCCAGGGCGGTGTGGTCACCGCCCTGCCAGCGGCGAAAGTGCGCTGCGGACTGCTCCCATACGGAGACGTCACCCGCCGCACCCGGGGGGTTCTGCCGGCTCACGAGTGGCCCCTTCGGTCTTCTGGTCCCTGTGACGTGCACGCCCGAGAGGAGGGGCACAGCCCTTGTGCTGATACCTGTACATCGCAGTCCAGGTATGTCGTCATCTACCGAGACTCTGCATCTTAGTCACTCTGTGTCGCCTGTCGAGTGTCTCGCAGTAGCGAACGGGCCTGTCAAGAGGTCCAGCGATGCGCGCTGATACGTCTGCCGAGTCGGGTATCACGCCGATCCAGCCACCGTCCTTAGCGATCGAAGACACGGAAACAACGAGACTTGAGGAGGTCCCCGTGTTCAAGAAGACATTGGTTATGACCGCACCCGTCCTGGCATCCGCCGCGCTCGTCGCTGGTGGGCTGGGCGCCGGCACGCTGTCGGCGAACGCAGCCAACACGCACCACAACGCCAAACCTCCGTTCGCGAGGACTGCAAAAACCGGAGGCACCGAAACCACCTGCACTGGTGGCGCTCAGAAGAACACCTTCAACGGTGGAGTGCACGACTACGTCTACACCCAGAGCAACACCGGATCCACGATCGTGCCCGGGACCTTGTTCCGCGTCAACGGCCCGAGGTCCGGCCGAGATGTCCTGAGTGTCAGCTTCACCGCCGAGACGTACCTGGACTCGGGCGGCACGGGCCGCGTGAAGGTTCTGCTCGACGGTGTTCCGATGCCTCCATCAGACCTCAATGACGGCACGCCCATCTACGGGTCGGGCTACGGCTGGTTCGCGCAGAACTACTGCCGGAACATCGGCCCCGGCCACCACAGCCTCCGGGTCGTCATCTCCGACGTTCCGGGCAGCACGACCCCTAGCTACCTGTACCTGTTCGATCCGATGCTCCACGCCGAGAAGAGCGAGTAGTCCCAGCACGCGGACGGATGGATCCGCAGCACCACCCCACAGCGGGGGTGAGACGGCTTGAGGGGCCGACTCACCCCCGCTTCCGCGCGGCTGGTATGCAGGGGACGCCGGTTCGAGACTTGTTGGGAGGACCAGTGGCTCGTCGCGTTGTGGTGTCCGGCGGAGGCACCGGACTCGGTCGCGCCATCGCGACCCACTTCGCCCGTGAGGGCGATCTGGTGCAGATCGTCGGCCGTCGCGCGGAGGTGCTCGCCGACGCTGCCGGTCGTATCAACGACGAGCTCGGTACGAACGCGGTGCGGTGGTACTCGGCGGATCTGGCTGACCCGGCCGCGGTGAAAGTCGTCGCCCCGAGGCTCGTCAGTGACGGCCCGATCGATGTCCTGGTCAACAATGCCGGCGGCATCTCGAGTCCGGCTGGGAAGTCTCTCGCCGATGTGGCGGACGGCTTCCTCACCAACTTCCGGAGCAATGTGCTGACGGCGGTACTGCTGACCGAGGCGCTGCTGCCCGACCTGGCTCGCCCGGGCGGGCGGATCGTCGCGATGAGCTCAGTGGCCGGAGTACGCGGTCCCGGACCCTACGGAGCCGCCAAGTCGGCATTGCACGCCTGGGTGTTCGGATTGGCCAGTCAGCTTGGTCCCGAAGGCATCACGGTGAACGCGGTGGCGCCCGGCTTCGTGCCCGACACCGAGTTCTGGGCGGGACGGCTCAGCCCCGACATCGTGGAGCCGCGGGTCGCCTCCACCTTCGTCAAACGGCCCGGCACTCCAGAGGAGGTCGCCGCGGCGGTGGCCTACCTCGCCTCACCGGAGGCCGGCTTCACCACGGGCCAGATCCTGCAGGTCAACGGCGGAGCCGTCCTCGGCCGCGGCTGAGCCTGAAGGTGTCGGTCGCCGGAGCAGCCGGCCACGTGCGATCCACGTCCAGGCGGCAGCCAGGCTGGTGATTGCGACGGTCAGGCCGGCATCGAGGCGCCCGGACGCCAAGGTGGCGCCCGCCGCGTCGGGAACATCGCCGAGCATCGCCCAGTCCAAGGGGACCGCGACGATTTGTCCCAACGACAAGAGAGCCGATCACCGCAATCGCGACGAGCCGGCTCGCCTGCGCGTCGCCGCCGACGATGCGCAGGCCGCTCACCAAGACGGCCGTCGCCAGCGCGACGAGCGGTCCGATCGCTGCGACCATCACCCAAGGCTGGTCGGACATGACCCATGCCGCGCCCGCCGCCGCCGACATGATGGCGAGGCCGGCAGGGATGATGCCGAAACGACCACGGACCCCCAATCCGGCGCCTACGAGCGCGGCGACTACGAGCAGCGAGATGATCGGCCATCCGACTGCCCCCCGGCCGCGATCGGCGACGCTCACCGCGAATGCTGCCGTCGCGGGGACGACCCACGCAACCACGCTCACTGCGACGTAGGCGAGCCGTACCTGTAGGTCCGGGAGAAGGAGACCCGCAGCGGCCCATCCGGTGACGACCACGGCCGTCGCGACGACGACCACGGGGCGCAGCCAAACCAGGGAGATCTGCGGGTCGAACCCGAGCAGGGTCGTGAGCAGGACGGCTACGGCGCACAGCAGGAGCAGCGCCGACCACGGGTCTTCCCAGGAGCCTGACGCCGAAGTGGTGGGTACGGGGACCGGTTCGACGAGCATGGTGAAGACACCCCACGAGACCAGCACAAGCGTGACCGCGGCCAGGATCCAGGTCGGCGGTTGGACCACCAGATCGGGAAGCTCGCCGGTCCGCCGATCCCCTATCGCTCTGGTCAGCAACGGCCACGCCACAACCAGAGGAAGCGCCCACGCCGTCAGCACTGCGCGGGCCCACACGTTCGGCAGCGACGAGGTGACCGCGAAGCCCCCGCCGAGCAGGGCCCCCACCGCGAGCCCGCACACCACGATGGCCAACGTGAGCTGCTCACGACCGTCCACGTGCCGGCCGAGAGACAGCCCGACCACCCCTGCCACGGCGCCGAGCGCCAAGAACGGGCCGGAGCCGACGCGGTCGGCGGCCAGGAGGGTGACGGCCGCGGCGGCGACCGCGATGGCGGCCCCGATGCCGACCCAGCCGACGAACCGGTCGTCAACTGCCGACAACGCGCGATGAGATCGCGCCACACCGACGATGCTCAGCGTGCAGCTCCCGCCTGCGACTGCGGCGAGAAAGGCTACGGCCGGAGCGAGCCGGCAGCGAAGCCGCTCCGCCCAGTCCGGCGGCGTGAAGACCGCCTCCGACATGGGCTCACGCCTCGAGCACGACGGGGATGATCATCGGCCGGCGGCGGTGGGCGGAGTTGACCCATCGTCCCGTGGTCCGGCGGATGACCTGCTGAAGCTGGTACGGGTCGTCGTTGCCGTCGTTCATCGCCGAGGTGATGGCCTCCTCGATGAGCGGCCGGACCTCGCGGAAAACGCTGTCGTCCTCGACGAACCCGCGGGCGTGGATCTCCGGACCGGCGACGATCTTGCCGGCGGCGGAGTCGATGACCACCATGACCGAGATGAAGCCCTCCTCGCCCAGAATCCGGCGGTCCTTAAGCGTCGCTCTCGGTGATGTCGCCCACCGACGACCCGTCGACGAAGACGTAACCGCACTCGACCTTGCCGCTGACCTTCGCGACCTTGTCGACCAGGTCGACGACGAAGCCGTCCTCGGCGACGACCACCCGGTCGCTGCCCACGCCTGTCTGGACTGCGAGGTCGGCGTTGGCCACCAGGTGGCGCGCCTCGCCGTGGACGGGCATCACGTTGCGTGGCCGGACGACGTTGTAGCAGTAGAGGAGCTCACCCGCGCTGGCGTGACCGGACACATGCACCATGGCATTCGCCTTGTGGACCACGTTGGCGCCGAGTCGTGTGAGGCCGTTGATCACCTTATAGACGGAGTTCTCGTTGCCCGGGATCAGGCTCGAGGCCAACACGACGGTGTCGCCCGGCTCGATGTGGATGCGGTCGTGGTTGCGGTGAGCGATCCGCGCCAGGGCCGACAGTGGCTCCCCTTGCGAACCGGTGGAGATGATCACGACCTCGTCGGACGCGTACTTGCCGAGCTCGCGCATGTCGACAAGGGTGTCCGGAGGCACCCGGAGGTAGCCGAGGTCGTGGGCAATGCCCATGTTGCGGACCATCGAACGCCCGACGTACGCCACCTTGCGGCCCTGGGAGACGGCGGCGTCCATCACCTGCTGCACACGATGGACGTGGGAGGCGAAGCAGGCCACGATGATGCGCTGCCGGCTGTGGTGGAAGACACGCTCGAGCACCGGCGCGATGTCCCTCTCCGCCGTCGTGAATCCGGGGACTTCCGCGTTGGTCGAGTCGACGAGGAACAGGTCGACCCCCTCTTCGCCGAGGCGTGCCAGCGCCCGCAGGTCCGTGATCCGCCCGTCGAGGGGGAGCTGGTCCATCTTGAAGTCGCCGGTGTGCAGCAAGAGTCCCGCCCCGGTGCGAATCGCCACCGCCAGCGCGTCGGGTATGGAGTGGTTGACGGCGATGAACTCGAGGTCGAACGGGCCGAACGAAAGCCGGTCGCCTTCCTTGACCTCATGCTTCGGCGCCCGTGTCTGCCGGTGCTCGCGCAGCTTCGCCTCGAGGAGTGCCAGCGTGAGCTTCGAACCGACAAGGGGCAGGTCGGGACGCTCGCGGAGCAGGTACGGGACTGCCCCGATGTGGTCCTCGTGGCCATGCGTGAGCACTACCGCCTCGATCTTGTCGAGGCGCCGCCGGATCGGCTCGAAGTCGGGAAGGATGAGGTCGACGCCTGGCTGGGTCTCGTCGGGGAAGAGCACGCCACAGTCGACGATGAGCAGCCTGCCCTGGTACTCCAGGACGGTCATGTTGCGCCCGACCTCACCCAGACCTCCGAGCGGAATGACGCGAAGACCGTTGGCCGGAAGATCCGGCGGCTTTGTGAGCTCGGGGTGCGGGTGGCTCATTGAACGGTGTCCTCCAAGAGATCGGCCGCGACCAGTCCGCGCCGCAGCTCGGCGACCTGCGCGTCGGTGGCCGCCAGGTGCGGCGCCCGGACGAACCTGTTGGGCAGCAGCCCGAGGAGCTCCAGGGCCGCCTTTGCCATCACGAGGCCGGGTGCGCGAGTCATGATCGCGTCGACGGCGGGTAGCAGGCCCCGGTCGATCTCACGGGCGTAGTCGAGATCGCCCTTGTCGACCGCGGCGACCAGCTCGGCGAGCTGCTGGCCGGCAACGTGTCCGACAACTGACACGACTCCCACCGCCCCGAGCGCGAGCCACGAGAAGTTGAGGGCGTCGTCACCGCTGTAGATGGCCAGGTCGGTGGTGCGCAAGAGCCAGCTGCCGGCGTAGAGGTCTCCGCTGGCCTCCTTCACTGCGACGATCCGGTCGTGTTCGGCGGCCCTCGCCAGGGTGTCGGCTGCCAGCTTGACCCCGGTCCGGCCGGGTATGTCGTACATCATGACCGGCAGCCCGGTGGCGTCTGCGACGGCCCGGAAATGGGTCAGGATCCCTTCCTGGGTGGGTTTGCTGTAGTACGGAGTGACGACGAGCAGGCCCGCTGCCCCGGCTGCCTCTGCGTTGCGGGCGAGTTTGACCGAATGCGCCGTGTCGTTGGTACCGGCGCCGGCCACGATGCTGGCCCGGCCGCCGACGGCGTCGACGACCGCCTGCAACAGGTTGCGCTGCTCATCGGGGTCGACCGTCGGCGACTCACCGGTGGTGCCGGAGACCACGAGCCCGTCGTGCCCGTGGTCGACCAGGTGCGCGGCGAGAGCGGCGGCCGCGTCGATGTCGATGTCGCCTGCATCGTCGAATGGAGTCACCATCGCCGTGAGGACACGGCCGAAGGGCGCGGTGGTCGGCGGGCTCATGCTGACGAGGCTACCGGTCAAGCCGTGCGGACTCGGGGAGGTGCCACGCGGGTGCCGAGTCCGTTTGGCGCGTGGCCGAGTCCGAGCCGGGGGTGCGAGCCGGCACGAACACGGATGCCCGGCGCGGAGGAAGACGCCCCGGCAATTGGGGAGCGCCGTTACTGTCCGCTCGGGGGTCCGGGCAGTAACGGCGCTTCAGGGGTATATCGGCGCCGACGGGGCAGGCGTTACAGGTTTCAACGATATTTCCCAAACCGATTGGACGCCGGTCACGGTGCGACGCGGCCATTGTTCTGGAAGGCCGCGTGCGTGAGCGGCATCAAGGCCGCCCACTCGCCCTCCATCCGCTCCGCCACCATCTCGATCTCGCGCTGGGGGAAGGACTTGAAATGCGCATCGTCGCGCTTGGTGCGAAGCGACAAGAAGTTCATCAACGAGCGGGCGTTCATCGTGACGTACATGGTCGAGAAGATCGAGACTGGCAGCACGATCCTCGCGACCTCCCTGGCGACCCCGGCGGCGAGCATCCGCTGGTACGCCGCGTACGCCTCCCGGCACACGGCGCGGGTCTGCTGGGTGACCAGCTCGTACTGCTCGCGGGTGCCCTCGACGAAGTCGTATGCCCCCGGCTTGCCGATCTGCACGAGCCGGCGCTCGGGACCGGGGACATAGAACACCGGGCGCAGCTCGCGGTACCGTCCGCTCTCCTCGTTGTAGGAGGCGATGCGGTGACGCATGAACTCCCTGAAGACGAAGATCGGCGCGGAGACGTAGAACGTCATGGAGTTGTGCTCGAAGGGCGAGCCGTGTCGGTCACGCATCAAGAAGTTGATGAGCCCCGATGACCTGCTCGCGTCGATGCCGACGTCCTCGAGCGACTGCTCACCCTTGGTGGAGACGCGGGCAGCGAACAGCACGTCGGAGTCGTCAGCTGACGAGCGGACGAGCTCTACCTCGACATCGCTTCGAAACTCGACCTCGGCTGTGGCGGCTGGATCGTCAGACATGGGCGACAGTCTTGCATCCCCCACCGACACAATCAGGCGTCGTAGTCGAGGCGGACAGCCGGGGTGTCGTCGGGTGGCTCTGGCAGGTGAGCACGTAGCCCGCGCGCGATCTCCTCCGGCTCCAGCGCGTAGTTGGTGTCCATCTCGACCTCGCCCTCGACCAGCTTCGCGCGGCAGGTACCGCAGACCCCGCCCTTGCAGGCGAACGGGGCATCGGAGCGCACCGCGAGCGCGGCCTCGAGGACCGGCACGTCGCCCGCCTTGAGCCGGAACGTCGACCGCCGTCCGTCGAGGGTGATCGAGACCTCGGAGCCCTCGCCCTCGCCGTCGGCGGCGCGCATCGCTGTCGCGCGGCGGAGCCTTCTCGACGTGGAACAGCTCGGAGTGGACATGGTGTCTTGTCGACGCCCAGCTCCACGCAGCGCGTCGCGCAGGTCGATCACCATCTCGTACGGGCCGCACAGAGAAACCACTCGTCCACGCCGTCCGACCGGCACCAGCGTCTCGGTGATCTTGGTCAGCCGCGCGGCGTCGAGCCGGCCGGACAGCAGCTCGGCGTCCTGCGCCTCCCGGCTCAGGACGTGGATGAGGTGGAAGCGGTCGCGATAGCGGTCCTTGAGGTCCTCGAGCTCCTCGAGGAACATGACGCGTCCGGCTGGTCCGGTTGGCGAAGAGCAGGGTGACCCGGCTCTGTGGCTCCTGCTGCCAGCGTGGTCGCCACGATCGACAGGATCGGGGTGATGCCGCTGCCGGCCGCGATCGCGCAGTAGTGCTTGGCGTTGGCCGGGTCGAGCGGGGTGTGGAACCGACCCGATCGGCGTCATCACCTCGATCACGTCGCCGACGGCGAGGCCGCCCGGCCGCGAAGCCGGAGAAGTGGCCGCCCGGGCAGCACCTTGACGCCGATCCGCAGCCGCCCGGACCTCGCCGGTGCGCAGATCGAGTAGCTACGCCGTACGTCGTCGCCCGCGAGTGACGTCCGGAGCGTGAGGTGCTGGCCCTGGACGAAGTCGTAGTCCGTCGGCCAGCTCGGGCGGCACGTCGAAGGTGATGCACACGGCGTCGTCGGTGAGCTGCGAGATCTCGCTGACCCGTCAGCGGATGGAAGACCGGCTCGACCGTCGACCGCCTGCTCGACCGTCACTCAGTGCGCCTTGAAATGGTCGAAGGGCTCCCGGCAGTCGTCGCACACCCACAGCGACTTGCACGCCGTCGAACCGAACCGGCTCAGCTCATGGGTGTCGCGGCGACCCGCACTGCGGACACCGCACGCGAGAGCTGCAACTGCACGGCGGCTCCCGAGTCCGCGGGCTGCGGCGGCGCGATGCCGTACTCGAGCAGCTTGTCGCTTGCCTGCCTCGCTCATCCAGTCCGTCGTCCAGGCCGGCGAGAGGACGAGCCGCACGCTGACATCGTCGAAGCCCGCGTCGTCCAGGGCCGCGTGACGTCCTGCCGGATCGCGTCCATCGCGGGGCAGCCGGAGTAGGTCGGGGTGATCGTCACCGTGACCTGGCCGGCGGCATCACGACGACGTCGCGCAGCACCCCGAGGTCCTCGATCGTGAGCACCGGGACCTCGGGGTCCGAGCACGGCGGCCGACGGCCCGGCAGGCCAGGGCCTCAGCGTCGACTTGTCTGCAGCACGGATCGGTCACCAGGTCGCTCCCGGGTGCGACCGGTGCGAGATACTGCATCTCGGCCAGCAGATAGCCCATGTGCTCGGTGTGCATGCCACGGCGGCCACCGCGTGTGGCGTACGCCGCGTCTCGGGCCGTCGAGTGTCGCCTCGGTCGAGCACGTGGCTCGACGTACGCCATGCACCGGCTCGCTCGCAGCTCGGCCGGGTCGACGGCGACTCCGCGGGCGGCGAGCAGCCCGGTATGAGCGTCGTCGGACTCGAACAGCTCGTCGACGTATGGCCAGACGTCGTCAAGCCCTTGCTGCATACGTCGATGCGACTCGGCGGTCCCGTCACCGAGCCGCAGCGTCCACTGGGTCGCGTGGTCGCGGTGGTAGTCGACCTCCTTGACGGCCTTGGCGGCGACGGCGGCGAGCGTCGGGTCGGCGGAGTCCTGCAGCGCGCGGTACAGCTCGAACTGGTAGGCCGAGGTCACCAGCATGCGGGCGATCGTGAAGCCGAAGTCGCCGTTCGGCAGCTCGAAGATCTGCGCGTTGCGGAAGTCGCGCTCGTCGCGCAGGTAGGCGAGGTCGTCCTCGTCGCGGCCGGGGCCCTCGACCTCGCCCGCATAGGTGAGCAGCGCGCGGGCCTGCCCGAGCTGGTCCAGGGCGATGTTGCCCAGTGCCACGTCCTCCTCGAGCTGAGGCGCCGCGGCGATCCACTCCCCCATGCGCTGGGCGCAGACGAGCGCGTCGTCGGCGAGCCGCAGCACGTAGTCGACCACGATCCGCCGAGCGTCCGACGCGATCTCGCCTGCCTGCTTGAGGTCCGAGCCGTCACAGGTGCTCCACCCCCTCGGGCACCGTGTAGAAGGTCGGGTGCCGGTAGACCTTGTCGGCGGCCGGGTCGAAGAACGCGTCCTTCTCGTCCGGGCTGCTCGCGGCGATCGCCTCGGCCGGGACCACCCAGATCGAGACGCCCTCCTGCCGTCGGGTGTAGAGGTCGCGCGCGTTGCGGACCGCCATCTCGCGCGTCGGGCGCGTGCAGGCTGCCGACGTGGACGTGGCTGAGCCCGCGCTTGGCCCGGACGAACACCTCCCACAGCGGCCACTCGCGCGGGCAGGTCTCCGGGGCTGCTCGGTGGCACTCCGCGTCACGGCACAGCGCCGTGACCACCCGCCGCGGTCAGGTCTGGCGCGGCTCGGTCATGCCGCGGACTCCGATGCCGTACGGCGCTTGGCGGCGTAGGCCGATGCCGCCTCGCGGACCCAGGCGCCGTCCTCGTGCGCGCAGCGACGGTGGCTCGATGCGCTGCGTTGTTGCAGGGGCCGTTGCCCTTGATCACCTCGAACAGCTCGGTGAAGTCGATCTCGCCGAAGTCGTAGCTGCCGCGCTCCTCGTTCCAGCGCAGCTCCGGGTCGGGGATGGTGAGGCCGAGCACCTCGGACTGCGGCACGGTCATGTCGACGAAGCGCTGGCGGAGGTCGTCGTTGCTGAACCGCTTGACCCCCCAGGCCATGGACTGCGCGGAGTTCGGCGAGTCGTCGTCCGGCGGGCCGAACATCATCAGGCTCGGCCACCACCAGCGGTTGACCGCGTCCTGCGCCATCGTCGTGCTGCGCGGCGGTGCCGTGGGAGAGCGTGTTGAGGATCTCGAAGCCCTGCCGCTGGTGGAACGACTCCTCCTTGCAGACCCGGACCATCGCGCGGGCGTACGGGCCGTAGGAGCAGCGGCACAGCGGCACCTGGTTGACGATCGCGGCGCCGTCGACGAGCCATCCGATCGCGCCCATGTCGGCCCAGGTGAGCGTCGGGTAGTTGAAGATCGACGAGTACTTCTGCCGGCCGTTGTGCAGCATGTCGAGCAGATCCGCCCGGTCGGCGCCGAGCGTCTCGGCGGCGGCGTAGAGGTAGAGCCCGTGACCGGCCTCGTCCTGGACCTTCGCCATCAGGATCGCCTTGCGGCGCAGGCTCGGCGCCCGGCTGATCCAGTTGCCCTCGGGCTGCATGCCGATGATCTCCGAGTGCGCGTGCTGGGCGATCTGGCGGATCAGGTTCTTGCGGTAGGCCTCGGGCATCGCGTCCCGCGGCTCGATCCGCCCCTCCGACTCGATGATCGCCTGGAACGCGACGTCGATGTCGGCGGTGTCAGGGGACGCGGTGTCATTGGTCGAGGTGTCATTGCCGCTCATGGGACCAGCCTAGCGGACGTGTTACACCATCGTCGCCAATCTGCGCTGATGTGTAACACGCTGGGCTGGACTCCACCTGGTGTCTGGCGGCGCCCACTGCTCAGTAGATCGGCACCTCCGCCGCCGCGCTGCCGTGAATGGTCGCGGTGCCGCGCACACCCGGCATCCGTGACCGGGAGGCGGTACGGCATGGCCAGGCGGACCGTGACGGTGTGTCCGGCCACGGTGACGCGGACCTCGAGGCCGGGATACTCGGCGTACGCCCCGGCACGCCGCAGATACGACTGGGCTGCCGCCGCTGCCGCAGCCGGATCCGGATCGACGTAGCCGGTGTCGGCTCGCCGATATACCCCTGCAGCCACGGCCGAGTCCGACGCAGCGAGCGCTGCGCCGTCGGCAAGCGATGCCGCGGCCTGCCGCCGCAGATAGCTGCCGGAGATGTCCGTCACCGCGATGATCGCCAACAGCAGGCAGATGCTGAACAAGACGAGCATGGCGGTGATCTGCCCGGACTCGTTACGAGCCTCCCGCCGACTGTGTAGCCGCAGCATCACGGGGACGCCTCGCGAAACGTCCCGTACGGCTCAGCGTGGGAGGCGTCGACCGCGACGGTCGCCGAGGAGCTTCCCATCATCGACGGCATGAGCGGCAGCTTGACGTGCAGGTGGATCTCCACCCGCACGGCGGAGCCGGGCTGGAGACAAGAATGCGGGGTCGGCGAGCAGTTGATCGCGAGTTCGCCTGGCTCCAGCGTGACGCCCTGGTCGGCCATGGCGAGTCGCGCGGCGTCGAAGGCGCGCTGCTGAGCCGAAGCGACATCAGGGGCCAGGATGAACGCTCGTCCGGCGACCCGGGCAGCCTCGGTCGCGCCGTAGGCGGAACGCTGGACGGTCACCAACGTGATGACGACGTAGACGAGCGGAATCAGCAGCAGAAGTCCCAGCCAGGTCAACTCCACCAGTGCCGAGCCGTCGTCAACTCCTGCTCCTCGTCGTCGCCTTGAGGCTGGCTCTGGTCCACGGCAGGTCACGGGAGCAGCTCCTTCACGGCATGGCCGCTGACGTCGACCGTGACGGTCGGTCCCCAGAAAGCGAGGACCGGCACGTGCGCCCGGACGTCCACCTCGACCGCAGGCTGACCGTCGACGGAGGTGTCATGCGCTGATACCCGGTTGGAGAAACCGGACCCGAACACGTCCTGCGATGAGTCGTCCGCGTATGCCGTCCACCGTCGGCTGCGGTCCGGTTGTAGGTCGCTCCGTAGTGGGCCCCCTCGGATGCTGCCGAGGTGAGGGTCGTCTTCACATGCCAGATCAGGGCGACCTGGAGAACCCCGAAGAACAGCGGCACCAACACGACCGAGACGAGCGCGAAGTCGACGATGGCCGAGCCGCGTTCGGTTCTGCCGAGGCGTGCCGGCCCTTCGGATGCACCACTACATGTACTGGTTGAGCGTCGCGCTGAGAAACGACGTGACCCGGTCTTGGAAGATCACCAGGATCGCCGAGGCGATCACGATCGTCATCACCGTGATCATCACCCAACCCGGCACGTCCCCTCTTTCGTCGCGAGCATGCAGCCGCTGCCAGCAGCGTTGTGCGTATTCTCATCCGTCCTCCTCGTGATCGTGGCTAGGGCGCCAGCAGGTTGAGCCCGACAACTCCGGGAAAGAAGGCGAACAACAAGGTCACCGGCATGATGAGGAAGACGACGGGCACCATCATCGCTACCTCCTTGCGTGCGCCGGTCTCGATCAGCTCCCGCTTCGCCGCTTCGCGCACATCTGCCGCCTGCGCCGAAAGAACATCGACGAGGGGGGTGCCGCGCTCGATCGCGACGGCGAACCCCTCGGCAAAGCGCGACACCACCGCAAGCCCGTTTCTCTGGGCGAAGGCATCCAATGCCCTGGTGAGGGGTACGCCAGTGCGGGACTGGGCCAGCACGACCGCCAGCTCGTCGGGCAGCTCGCCTCTGCAGCTGGTCACGACGCGGTCGAGGGCACTAGCGGGACCCTCGCCCGCGGCGACCGCCAGCGCGAGCAGATCGGCGACGACAGGGAACTCCGCGAGCATTCGCTCCTCACGCCGACGCACGCTTCGGGTGAGGACGCTGTCTCGGGCCAGCACTGCCACGACGGCACCGCCGCAGCACACCAGCAGCCAGGGCAAGGCTCGGCCGGCGTCGCGCGCCGGCCCGAGCAGGCCGACGACGACAGTGGCACCGAACCCGGCCAGGCCCCACGTGACCTGGGAGACGCCGGAAGTCCTCGATGCTCATCGGCGTACCCGCCCGCTCGAGCCGGCGTCGGACCGACTCTCGTCCGCCGAGCGCGCTCTCCAGCCAACGGGCCGCAGACTGCAACCAAGGACGAGTCAGTGCAACCAGGGCTGTCGACGGCCGATCGGACACGGGCGCGGCGCGCCAGGCAATGGATGCGGTGGGCACATCGCGGATGAACGGAGCCACGCGGCTCTCAAGGGTGGGCCTGCGCGAAGCCACCAAGCGCCCGATGACGAGGATGATGCCGATACCCCACAGCGCCCCCATGGTCGCCCCCAGCCGGCGAGACTCATGCGAGCACACGCCTTTCGGGGGGAAGCCGACCCAGTCGCATCATGAGCTGGTAGGCGACAAGGCATGCTGCCGCGCCGATCAGCGAGAACGACCACGCCAGCGGTCGAGCGGTAGCGGATGATCACTTCCTGTTGCAGCGAAAGCGCGAGAAGCACCGCCCACGGTGATCCGGCCGCGAGTCTGGCGCCGTTGACGACCCATGCTTGGCGCGACTCGAGCTCGGAGCGGGTGCGAGCGTCGTCGCGGAGAAATCTGGACAGGGCGCGCAACATCCGGCCGAGGTCTCCACCACCGACCTCGCGGGCGATGCGCAAGGCCTCGATGACGCGGTCACCGACCGGATCTGCCAGGTCGTCCTTGAGCCGGTCGAGGCAGTCGGCGAAACGACCCGTGGCGAGGTAGTCGCGACCGAAGCTGGAGAAGGCCTCGCGCAGCGGCTCCGGTCCACGCTCGCCCAGCTGGGTGAGCCCCTCGGGAAGGGACAGCCCGGCCCGGATCGCCGATGCGAGGTTGTCCACCGCCTCCGGCCAGACCTCGACGAGGTCGCGCCGACGACGGCGCGCTCGCCCGCGCACCACCGCGATCGGACCGCACCCGGCGATGATCGCCGAAGGCCACCGCCACCGGCGGCGTCTTCGAGACGCCGAGCACGGCCAGACCGGCAATGAGACCGCACAGCATGACCAAGGAGGCGAGGCCGTACGGGCTGACGGTACGCAGGCCAGCCGCGGACAGCAGGCTGCCCAGCGCGGATGGGCGGATCCGCTTCCGCCTCGCAGCGGCGGTAGCTTGCAAGGCGCGCCAGATCAGTAACAGCCCGACGCCGAATACCAGCCCCAGTGCCGCACCCATGGGTCAACCACCGGGACTCTCGGCGAGCTGGGTCTCGCTCGCCAGCAGATCGTGGATATCGATGCCATGCATGGCGAAGTTGTCCAGCCGCGGGGGCATGCCGTGAGCACGTTGGAGCCCACCGAACTGCCATGAGAAGACCGGCTCCGTCTCGATGATGTCGGACTCCACCCGGCCCGGGACGCCTACGATCTCGCGCACCCGACGTCTGCCGTCGGCCTGAATCGAGATCTGCACCACGATGTCGACACTCGAGGCCACCGTGGGGACGACGAACCGGGAGGAGATGTTCTCACCTGCCAGGAGCGGCAGCGTGCACAGCTTGACGAGAGCCTCCCTCGCGGAGTTCGCGTGCACTGTCACCATTCCGGGCAGGCCGCTGTTGAGAGCCAACAGCAGATCGAGGCACTCTTCGGCGCGAACCTCGCCGACGACGATGCGCGACGGCCGCATGCGCAGCGCCTCTTTGACAAGGTTGCGAAGCTTGACCTCTCCGGTCCCCTCCAGACCCGGCTGGCGGGTTTGCATCGCGACCCAGTCCGGGTGGTCGAAACGCAGCTCGTAGACCTCCTCGACGGACACGATGCGTTCGTGCCCAGGCACCGATGAGCCGAGCGTATTCAGCAATGTCGTCTTGCCTGCCTGGGTCCCGCCGGCGACGACGATGTTGAGGCCAGAGACCACGCAGGCGTCCAGGAACGAGGCCGCCTGGGCCGTCAACGTGCCCAACTCGACGAGGTCGTGGAGGCGCGCCGCCTTGACCACGAACTTGCGCACGTTGACCGCACTGAACCCCCGTGTGATCCCATCGAGCACCACATGCAGCCGGTGCCCAGAAGGCAACATGGCGTCCACAAACGGGCTCGAGAGGTCGAGGCGACGCCCCGACGTCTTCAACATCCGTTCGATCAGGTCACGCACCTGGGTCGTCGACAAGATCGTGGTCGTCAGCTCGTGGCGACCATCCCGCGCGACGAACACCCGCTCGGGCTCGTTGATCCACACCTCCTCGACGGATGCGTCGTCGAGGTACTGCTGCAGCGGTCCGAATCCCGCCACGCGCGCGACCAGCTCGTCGACAACCGCATCGGGGGCTTCTACCGGCCGCACCATCCCCGACAGGCTCCGTTGGTCGTGGGCAGCCACCGCCAACCGAGCGAATCTGCGCACCGCTTCCACATCGACCAGCGGATCCACCCCGCTGCGACGCACCTCGGCCCGTACCTCGGCATCGAGCAGGTCGACGACAGCGGGGTCGTCCAGAACGCCGGTGCGGGACATGGCCAACCTTCACACTTCACGACAGGGTGAGAGGAGTCTGGCGCAGGCCTGCGACAACCCACCAGAGCGAGTTCGTGGCGTGTGGATAACACCGTGTGACGTCTCACCCCGAGCCATCACACAACGTTCGCGTCCACCCCCGCAGCGTGCTCGTCAGCGGTCGTCGACGGGATTGTTTGCAGGCGCGTGCGGTGGCGCGGTCTAGGTCGCCGTCTGGTAGCTAGGCGATGCCCATGATCCGGGCGAAGTTGTCGCCGAGGATCCCGGTCAGCTTCCCCTCCGGTATGAGTGCCGACCCAAGCCGCGACGCCTCCTCGTTGACGGAGAGCAGCTTGTCCTTGAGCTTGACGGGGTCGTAGAGAAATCCGGGATAGTCACTGCCGAAGATCAGCTTCTCCAGCGGCACGAACGACTGCTGGGCGTGAATGAGGAACCGGTAGAGCTCCTCGGGGGTAACGGTGGCGATGAAGTAGCTCAGCTCCCCGTAGAAGTTGGGGTGCTTGGTGAGCATGAACATGGCCTCGTCTACCCATGGGATCCCACAGTGGGCGATGATCACGCGCAGGTCGGGGAAGTGTCGCCCGACCGGGTCGAGCAGTGCCGGGCGGGCGTACTCCATCCGTGCGTCGACGCGCGTCGACCCCGCCTGGTGGATGAGGACCGGGATGCCCAGCTCGGCGGCTTTCTCGAAGACCGGGAAGGCGATGACCGGATCGGCCGGTGACCAGTCCTGGTACATCGGGTACAGCTTGAGGCCCACCAGGCCGAGCTCCCCCACCGCGCGTTCGAGCTCCCGGACGGCAGCCTTGGGCCCGCGATAGTTGGGGTTCACCGATGCAAAACCGATGAATACGTCCGGGTCGCTGCGCACCACAGCGGCGATGTAGTCGTTGCACTTTTCCGGTGTTGCCGGTCCTGGCACGTCAGTGATGCCGAACGAGTCGACCGTGCCGATGAGTTCTCCGTCCAGGAATTGCGGTGAGACGGCAAGGACGACCAGCTTGTCGAAACCCGGATGGTCGCGGATGCTCTCCGCCGGCCCGATGACCGGGAACCCCTTGCGCGCATATCCACTGTCCTGCCACTCCTGCTCCGTCGGCGCGCGGTGGCTGGGAAGCAGGCCGAGGCTCCGATAGATGCAGAGCGAGCCCTCGCGACCGTACTCGGTCGTGAACTCGGCGTCCTCGGCGAGACTGAGTATGTGCGTATGTGCGTCGATCAGCATCCTTGGCTCCAAGAGACTCGTTCAGAGATGACGGGCGTTGAACACCTGAGCAGGCGTTACGGGGCGCTCGTAGCCACCCCGATAGAAATCGAGCACCGTGGGCTCCACGAGCCGACCGAGCTCGGCCCAGCGCTGCACCTCGTCGCCGGCGTCGTACACCCGACGCGCCACGGTCTCGGCGATCGTGTCGCGGAGTCCTTGCTCGTCGACGACAGTGATGCGGCCGTCGTCCATGACAATCGAGCCGTGGATCATGACGGTTGTCAAGTCTGAGGCCTGAGCCCTGTCCAGTAGGACGTCAAGGACCGGCGTTTCTGCGTAGCGGCCCGGCGGGTAGAGAATCCGCCTTTTGTCGAGTACCAGCAGGTCGGCGAGCATCCCGGCGGACAATGACCCAACGCGGCCCTCCTGCCGGATCGCCCGCGCGCCGTTCTCTCCAGCGGCACGTAGCACCGCTTCGGAGTCGAGTCTTACCTGGTGGAACGCACGAGGATCACGTTGGAGGTAGGAGGCGAGCCGCAGTTCGGTGAACATGTCCTCGCTGTCGGAGAAGGAGATGCCGTCGGTGCCGAACGCGATGCGACCTCCACTGCCCATGATGTCGCGGGTACGGCAGATGCCGCTGGACAGTCGAAGGTTGGATCCGGGGTTGTTGGAGGCGACCGCACCGCTGTCAGCGAAGATCCTCAGCTCCTCATCGCTGACCCAGACGAAGTGGGCACACGTCATGTCCGGTCCGAGAACTCCGAGCTCTGCCAGCCGTACCAGCGCGGGGATACCGTTGACCCGCGTGTTCCACTCCATCTCCGAGCGAGTCTCGAGGACGTGGGACGTGATTCCGGTGCCGTAGTCGTCGGCCTTCTGACGGCACAGCCGGTACAGGTCGTCTGAGCACGCCGGCGTCCAGTCAGGGGCGAGGATGGTTCGGACGCGGTCCCCCCGTCCGTCCCACTCGCGGACGAGGTAGTCGTAGGCGTCCATCACGTCGTCGATCGGCCAGGCGTATCCCATCGGGGAGGCGGCGACCTCCTCGGCCAGCGCTTTCGGCAGCCGAGCCAGGAACTGCTCATCACGCTCATGGACGTAGACGTTCTGGTCACGGGAGACGAGCCCGAAGGCCACCCGGAAACCGGTGTCCGCGTACGCCTGCAAGGCGGCTTCGGTGCCAAAATGCGGCAGGCTGGGCCGCCCGTAGAACATGTCGACGGCTGCTGTCTGGCCCCCCCGGATCGCGTTGACGAGGCCTAACTGCACGATGAGGTAGAGGTCCTCCTCGGCGATCGGTCCGTACGACGAGTGCACGTGCACATTGGCCCGCTCGAAGATGAACTGGTAGAGCCCCGGCCCGATGGCCAGCTCGGAGTGGTAGTGGCAGTTGATCAGCCCCGGCATCACCAGCGAGTCGCACCCGCCGATCACGCGATCGAACGGCCCCCTGTGCTCGAGCTCTGCCCGTGGCCCCACCGCGGTGATGGCTGTGTCCTCGACGATCACTGCCCCGTCACTGATGACGCCGTGCTCGCCCAGGGCGATCACGGGGTCGCCCAGGACGAGGGTCTTGTCACTCATCGATCAGCACTCCCTCGGCCATGACCTGTCGCCCGTCGAGCTCGAGTGTCGCGTCGCGCATCACACAGTCCAGATGCGCGACGGCGGCGACGGTGCCGCCGTACGCGATCGAGTTGCCCAGGGCGATGTGAGCGCTGCCCAGAGTCGACTCAGTTTCCATCGGCACGCCGCACACCCGTCCGTTCGGATTGAGCCCCAGCGCGACCTCGGCGAGATTCGACATCCTGGGATCGGCACAGCGGTCGATCATGTCGGCGAGCCGGTCGCGCTCCGCGCCCTCGAGTCCCACCAGACGTCCGTCGTCGACGTACAAGGTGACGGAGCCGTTGAGCGGCCCGGTCCCCATGAACAAGAAGTCACCATCGACGACGACGACGCCGTTGGTGCTCCCTTCGACCGGAGCCGTTCCCGCCTCGATGTCCGGAGGGGCCATGTAGGAGCCGGGGTCTCGAGCGATGCCGTGCAGGGCTCGGCCGCGGCGTCCGGCCACTGAGCCGCGCAGATCGGTTCCGCCCCGGCTGGACAGCCGGAACGTGTCGGCGTCGTCCAAGGCCTTCGCGACCTGCTCAGTCGTGGCCCGGAGTCTGGCGAAGTTGACGTCGAGCGGGCCGTCCTCACGGAATGTGTCGTACGTGACCGCCGGCATGGTGAGATAGCGCGTTCCGAGACCCGTCGCCCGCTGCCTGGCCTCACTCGAGCCGACGAAAGTCGACGTCAGCTCGATGGCAGCGTCGCACTCCGCGAGCAGTCCCGCCACCGCACCGGGTGGCTCCGACCCGGGGATCGAGTACCGCGGAAGCCGAGCGACCACACAGACCGCACGTCGCTCGCCGATGGCGGAGTAGAGCCCCTCGATCACGTCGGGATCGGTGCCGTCGTCGACCAGCAGCACGATCTCCTCCCCCCTCCGTAGTCCGAGGCACCCGTCCAGGACGTTGGAGACCACCCGCTGCGGCAGGCTCCGTGGCTCGCCCATCAACCGCGGGTGCCAGTCGGGATGCGCTCAAGGATTCGCCGGAATGCGTCGTTCGCCTCGCGGACCACCTGTCCCTCGTCCACGGTGAGAAGCTGCCGGTCCTCCATGACGATGCGTCCGTCGATGATGGTGGTGTTGACGCACGACCCGTTGGCGGCGAACACCAGGTGGGAGTACAGGTGTCGCTTGTCATCGTTCAGCAGCGGGGTGAAGGCGGGGGTGAGCGTGTCGATGAGGATGAGGTCTGCCTTCCGGCCGGGTGCCAGGTAGCCGCTTTCGTGCTGCAGAGCGGCGGAACCGTTTCGAGTCGCCTGCCGTACCACGACGTGGGCCGGCTGGATGCTCGGATCGAGATTCGTCGCGCGATGCATGAGGGAGGCGAACTTCATCACCTGGAACATGTCTCGACTGTTGTTGCACTCCGCCGCGTCGTGCCCGAGCCCCACGTTGAGCCCCGCCGCGAGCATCGCGGGAAGCCTCGCTATCCCGTTACCGAGCTTGGCGTTGGAGGACGGGTTGTGCGAGATCTGGGTGTCGGTCTGGCGCATCAGCGCGATCTCCGTGTCGGAGAGCCACACGCAATGTGCCGCGATGCAGTTGCGGCCGAGAATGCCAGCCTCGTAAGCGATCTCGGTGGGTCTGCGGCCGAAGCGCCTGATGCTGTCCTCGACCTCGGTGAGTGACTCGTTGAGGTGGATGTGGATGCCTGTACCGAGGTCGTCGGCGAGCAAGCGTGCGTCACGCAGCAGCTCCGGGGACGCGAGCGGCAGCCACTCGATGCCGACGTAGACCTGGACGCGGCCACCCCCAGCACCATCGCAGGCTTCGAATGCTGCCTGGTTCATCGCGAGGGTGTCCAGGTTGTGCTCGTCGAGCGCGACATCGTTGGACAACACGGCCCGGATGCCGATGTCGACAGCTGCTCGGCTGAGCGCTTCGAGTTGGCGGTACATGTCGTTGACGGTGGTGACGCCCCCCTTGATCGACTCCGCATAGCTCGACAGGGCCGCCCAGTACGCCGCCTCGGGGTCGAGAGCCCGGATCAGCGGATACCAGCATGCGTCGAGGTACTCCCAGAGCGGCAGGTGATCGCTGTAACCCTTGCCCAGTGCGGTGTGGTAGTGAAGATCGACGAGGCCTGGCATGACGACCTGACCCGTCGCATCGATGACGCGGTCCCCCTCCCCAGGCGAGAGCTCGCAGTCCCCATCGCCGACGGCGATGATGCGGTCGTCCTCGGTCACGACATGTCCGCGCGGGTAGTAGGCGTCGTCGTCGTCGAGTGTCAGGACGCTGGCATTGGTGATGAATATCCTGCCGGTCATCGGTCCTCCTTGTGGGTTGGCGCGGCTTTGAGGGGGTAACGGCCGAGCCCCTCGTCGGGTAGGTTCGCGAGCTGGTCCACCATGACGCTGACGATGTGCTCACGCATCCGCTTCTCGGCCTCGCTGGGCTCCCGGCGCAAGATCGCCTCGAAGATGGCCTCGTGCTGCACGGCCGAGCGTTCGAAGCGCCCGGGGATGGTCACCGTGAGCTGGCCGATCCGATCGAGGTGGGCATGGAGCGCCTCGATCTGATCCCTGATGTAAGGGTTGCGTGTCTGCCGATAGAGGACCTCGTCAAACGCGTGGAACAGTGACACGATCGCGTCGCGATCACCGCTCTCGAGGGCGGCTCTGGTGTTTCGGGTGATCCCTGTCAGCTCCGCCAGGTCGTCAGGCGTGGCGGCCTGCGCCGCCTCGCGGGCGCAAGCACCTTCGAGCAGCTCCCTGAGCTGGTAGATGTTCTGCAGGTCCGACCTGCTGTACCCGGAGACGGCGGCGCCCTTGTACGGCGTCAGCTCCACCAGGTGATCTCGCTGCAGACGCACCAGCGCCTCTCGGATCGGTGTCTTGCTGACGCCGAGCCGGCGCGACAGCTCTGCTTCACGCAGGGGTGTACCGGGCTGCAGCTTGAACTCGATGATGTCCTGCCTCAAGCGGTCGTAGACGACGTCTTTGAGCTGCGCGTGCCGCAGGGTGTCAGGCCTCGGATCGCTCACAGGGGCCCCTCTCTGCGACCGTGCGAGGCGTTGCCGACCGACGAGCGAGTGGTTGAATCTCGACCATGCCAACGCCTATCGCTTCCTTCGTCACCGGAATCCACCATGTGGCGTTCGCCGAGTCTGCGGGCACCGAGGCGCTGGAGGCCTTCAGGTCGCTGTTGGGGTTGACCGTCTCTCATACCGAGCAAGGCCCCGGCTTCACGGAGCGGATGCTTCCAGTCGGTCGGCGCTGCCACCTCCAGGCGCTGGAAGCCACCGGGCCGGGAGTCGTCAGCCGGTCGCTGGCGCGACGCGGTCCCGGCCTGCATCACGTGGCCCTCAGCGTGAGTGATCTCGACGCGGTGCTGGCGTCGCTGCGCAGCAAAGAAGTTCGCCTCCTCGACGAAGTCGCCCGACCCGGCGCAATGGGGACGATGATCGCCTTCGTGCATCCCAGCGCCTTCGGTGGCGTACTGGTCGAGCTCGTGGCCGATGAGGCACCCGACGGGTAGCGGCTCACGGTCTCGCCACCTCGACTGGGACATCGCCTCGTGCGGCGGCCAGGGCCCGCGAAAAGGCCCTGACCGTCGACATCCGGTCCTTGCTGAGCGGGAAGACGGTGATCGCGTCCACGCCGAGCTCGAACATGTTGCCAATGTGTGCTCGAGCCGAGGCGACACCTCCGCACAGCGCCATGCGTTGGACGAAGTCCAAGGGCAGGAGTGCTGCCGCTGCCTCTGCCTCCTGGAACTCACCGCCGCTGTAGCTGCGCCGAATCCGGTCGATCAGCTCCGCAGGCAACCCGGCCATCTCGCAGTACACGGGCGCCGTCTTCGGGAACCAGGCTGCGATGGTGCGGCCCGCAGCGATCGCCTCCTCCTCGTTCTCGTCGACGGCACCGTAGGCGAACACCGTGACAGCCGGACGGGCACTCCGGCCGGCGGCATGCACGCCGCGGTCGATGTGGTCGATAGCCCATTGCAGCCCCTCCGGATGCAGCCCACCGAGCAGGATGACTCCGTCGGCGACTCGGCCGGCAAGTTCGAGAGTCTTCGGACCGCTCGCCGACATGTAGATCGGGATGCCGGCGCGTCCGAGTACGCGCATGTGGGCGTCCGCGAGGGCGAAGCCATGGCCGTCGAGGTCGACGGTGTCACCGGCGAGCAGGCGGCGGATCGCGACGACGGATGCCTCCAGCTGGGCAAGCGGCGCCGGCTTGAGCCCGAGGGACAGCAAGGGTCGATCGCCGGCGCCGATACCCAAGATCGCGCGGCCGCCGGCCACGGCGTCCACGCTAGAGATGGCCACTGCAGTCACTGCCGGGTGGCGGGTCACCGGGTTGGTCACCGCTGTACCGAGCGCGAGTCGGGTGGTCCGGCGGGCCGCGAGGGTCAGGTACACGTAGGGGTTACGCGAGTGCAAAGAGGAGTCCGTCAACCACAGTTGGTCGAAGCCCAGCGACTCGATCTCGTCGACGTACTTTTCGAATACATCGGGTTCGTCGACGGCCTGTAAACAAACACCAGAGCGCATGACCTCACCCGTCCTCGTCGTCGTGCTCGTCGTCCTGCTGGTCGAAGGCGGTGATGGTCCGCGCCAGGGCAGTGAGCCCGGAAGCCAAGGGACCCACGCGGATCCATTCGGCCTCCGTATGGGTTCCCGACCCTTCGGTCACTCCCAACGTGACCGCCGGGACGCCGCGTGCGTACGCGGCGTTCGCATCGGTGCTGGCGGCGGTCAGCCTCGGCTCGATGCCGACGGAACGCAGCGAATCGACGGCGGCACGGACCAATGGATGGGAGTGCGGGATGCCTCCGGCCGGCCGTGATCCGATCGAACGACGCCGCAGCGTCAACGGCGGCTCGACGTCGTCGAGAATCCGCTCGACGGCTTGCGTCAGCGACGCCAGCGGCTGTGCCCCATCGGCTCGCAAGTCGACCTGGAAGACGCATTTCTGTGCGCGCGAGTTCACCGACTCGCCGCCGCGCATCGTTCCGATGTTGATGCTGGTCCTCGCATCCTCAGGCCGCGGTGTCTCGACGATCTGTGACACCAACCCGGCCGCACGGTGGATGGCGCTGGGTGAGTCCGAGGCCTCCCATGCGTGGCCGCCGGGACCGTCGATCGAGACCTCCCAGCGCTCGGAACCCACGCCTGTCACGGTCACCTGGCCGAGGTAGTTACCCTCGAGCGCCACCACGGCCCGCACTGCATCCATTTGGTCCAAAGCCGAGGTGATGCCCCGCAGATTCCCCAATCCCTCCTCGCCGACGGTGGCCAGGATCCAGACCGGGTGCCCGAGGTCGCGGGGCAGCAGCCGATGCAGGATGCTCAACGCGGCAACCGCGACGGAGTCGTCTCCGACACCCGGCCCGACAAACCGGTCACCATCGACCGTCACCTTGTGATCGACGTCGCAGTCGAAGACCGTGTCGAGGTGCGCGCACACGATAGTGGCGCGACCGGTGCCGTTGCGGAGCCGGCCCCATACGTTACCCACCCGGTCGATCGCGACCTGTTGGATAGATTCGTCGCGCCACCACTGCGCGACCACCGATGCGCGCGCCGACTCATGGAAGGAAGGTGCCGGGATCTCGCAGAGCGCGACGGTGCGCGCCAGTACCAGTTCGGTGGCCTCCGCGTCGGCCGGGACGGCGGGGAATGCTGTCATGCCACCAGCACCTGACCCTCATCGTGCAGGTCGGAGATCTGCTGCCGGCTCAAGCCGAGCGCTTCCAGAACCTCGCGCGTGTGCTCGCCCAGGTCGGGTGCGGGCCTCGGGTAAGGCAGCGGACCATCGATCTGGAGTGGCGGCCCTACCGTCGAATAGCAGGTGCCGTGCACCTGCTGGCTGCGGATCAGGTCGAGCGCACCCACCTGAGGGGAAGTGAGGACATCGGCGAGGGTCCGGACACTCCCGACGGGGACTCCTTCTCGGCGCAACCGCGCCGCCCATTCGGCGGCGGGCATCGTGACCAGCACCGACTCGAGCTCTCGGGTCAGCTCGTCGCGGTGGCGGACCCGGTCGGCATTGGTAGCGAACCGTGCATCGGTTAGCAGCCGGGGCAGGCCGAGGACCTCACACAAGACCCCCCACAGTCGCTCCGCACCGCTGCCCGCGATGACCAGGTGATCGTCGCTGCACCGAAACGCCCCGTAGGGTGCGAAGGTCGGTGAATGACTGCCCAGCAGTCCAGGCGACACACCGTCGTGGAAGTGACTCGTGACGCTTCCGACGAATCCCGCCATCGCGAATTCGAGCAATGACGAGCTCACGTGCCGGCCCTCGCCGGTCCGCTGCCGTTCGACGAGGGCGGCGAGTATCCCTGCAACACACGAGACTCCCGCGCCCACGTCCAGCAGCGGGACGCCCACCTTGACCGGTCCGGAGGCCTGGGTCCCCGTCACACTCATGATTCCTGATTCCGCTTGGAGGATCACGTCGAATCCGCCCGATCCGGCATCCGGTCCTACCGGCCCGTAGCCCGAGATCGACCCGTACACGACACCCGGGTGCCTAGCGTGCACGGATTCGTAGTCCAGGCCGCTGCCGGTCAGCGCGCCAGGGCGTCCGTTCTCGACCAAGATGTCGGCCGACGACAGGAGTCGGTCGACCAGCGAGCGACCGACAGGGCTATGCAGGTCGAGTGCCACACTGCGCTTGCCGGTGTTGAGGCCAAGGAAGAGACTCGAACGTCCGTCGACGAAGGAGGTCCCTTGGGCACGGTAGGGGTCGCCGTGCGGCAGCCCCTCGATCTTGATCACGTCCGCGCCCAGGGCGGACAGCGTCATGGTCGCGAAGGCTCCCGACACGAATCGGGTCAGGTCGACGACCCGGTGGCCCGTGAGCGGCTGTCCGGTCACCATGGCTGTGGCTCTCGATACTCGCCGAAGACAGCGCGCATGGCATCCGACATCTCCCCCAGGGTCGCGCCCGCGCGCGCCCCTTCGAGGAGTGCGGACATGCAGTTCGTGCCTTCACGGAGGACCTGGTCGAGGCCGTGGAGTGCCATCCGTACAGCGTCGTCGTCACGCCTCTCCAGATGTTCCTGCAACCTGCTCAGTTGCCGGTCAGCCGATTCCTCGTCGACCGAGAACAGCTGCGGGTCAGCGGGCGGCGCGGATTCGTCGTCGAGGTACTCGTTGACGCCCACCCTGATCCGCTCGCCGCTCGCGACTTGCTTCTCCAGTGCATAAGCGGTCTCGGCGATCCAGCGTTGCGGAGTGCCTTCGGCGATCATCCGCGCGGCACCGCCTCCGGCGTCGATCCGCTCGACCAGTTCGCTGGCGCGGCGCTCGATCTCGTCGGTCAAGTACTCGACGTAGTACGACCCAGCCAGCGGATCGACCGTGCGGACCACGCCGGACTCGTGCGCGATGATCTGCTGGGTACGCAGGGCAAGCCGCACGGACTCCTCGGTCGGGATCTCCAGCGCCTCGTCGTAACCCATCACGTGGATCGACTGCGCGCCACCCAGAACGGCGGCGAGGCATTGCAAGGTCGACCGTACGACGTTGTTGAGGGGTTGCTGCGCAGTCAGCGTCGCTCCTGAGCACCCGGAGAAGAACCGGAGCCGAGCCGACTCGGGGTTGGTCGCCCCGAACCGTTCAGTGGCGATGCGATACCACATGCGCCGCGCCGCCCGAACCTTGGCAGCTTCCTCGAAAAGGTCCATTTGGCTGGAGAAATGAAAAGAGAGCCGCGGTGCGAAGTCGTCGAAGGCCAATCCACGGGACGTGAAGTTCGAGGCGTAGGCAATGGCCGAGGACATGGCCAGGCCAACCTCCTGCACTGCGTCGCAGCCGGCCTCCCGCGCGTGGTATCCGGTGATCGAGATCGGGTTGAACCGTGGGAGCCGCATCGAGGCGTACTCGACCACGTCCGTGACCAGCCGAAGCGAAGCCTCAGGAGGGTAGATGAACGTCTTTCGAGCCAAGAACTCCTTGAGGATGTCGTTCTGCAGCGTCCCGGACAGGTCCTCGAAGGCCACGCCCTGCCGTTCCGCCGCGACCAGGAAGAAGGCCAAGATGATCGGCGAGGTCGCGTTGATGGTGAAATTGACCGAAAGCCGGTCAAGGGGGAGATCCCGGAAGACCATGGCCATGTCCTCGGCGGTGTCGATCGCCACTCCTACCCTTCCCACCTCCGGGAGGGCGATCGGATGCGCGGAGTCGTATCCGAGTTGCGTCGGCAGGTCGAACGCGACCGACAGGGCCGTCTGGCCCTGCGACATCAGATAGCGGTAACGGGCATTGGTGTCCTCCGGTGACCCGAAGCCAGCGTACTGACGCATGGTCCAGAGTCGATCTCTGTACATCCGCGGATAGGGGCCACGCGTGAAAGGCGGCTCCCCGGGCGCTCCGAGACGGCCTTGCAGGCCGGCTTCCACCAGGCCCGCCGTTGCAAACTCCGGGACCGGGATACCCGAATCTGTCATGAAACCCTGGGTCTCCTGGGCAGGGCTTGTCATGGCTGGGCATTCTCCACTGCCAGGTCGAGGACGCCGGCCACCGTCTCCGCAAGGGACGTGCCAACGGGGAAGACCGCATCCACTCCCATCGACAATAATTCAGGCACGTCCTGGACAGGCACTGTGCCGCCGACCACGACGGCGATGTCTGCGGCATCCACCACCCGAAGCGCCTCGATCAGGTCCCGGGACATGGCGAGATGGACGCCGGAGAGCACGGAGATGCCGATGACGTCGATGCTCTCCTGAACCGCGGTGTGCGCGATCTGCTCAGCGGACTGACGCAACCCCAGGTACAACACCTCGGCCCCCGCATCGCGCAAGGCCATGGCGAGTACCTTGACCCCGCGGTCGTGGCCGTCGAGTCCCGGCTTCGCGAGCAGAATCCTGGCCGGACGGTGGGCGTCACCTCGCGGACTCATCCGCCATGCTCCACATGGAGAGCCAGCGCACCGAAGGTTGCATAGACATTGGTCGCCTCGATGATGTCGTCGATCGACAGGTGCTCGTCGGGGCAGTACACCGGCTCTCCACCAGGCCCGAAGATGACGGTCGGAACATCTTCACCGAAGCTGGCCGTGTCTCCCAGCCAACCCGCCACCTTCAAGTCCGGCTCACTACCGCCCCGGACGCTCCTCACTGCCTCGCGCATCAATCCCACGACCCGTGAGTTGGGATCGGCTAGATAACCGGGCTTGACGTCAGCCAAGGTGACCTCCGCACGAAACCGCGGGTCACGCACGCGAGCCGCCTGTAGGCACCTGTCGATCTCGTCGCGCACCTGCTCGACGCTGACGCCCGGCTGCGGGCGGCAGTCGACCCGGATGACGCACTCGTCCGGGATCATCGACGGCCCCCCCGGGGGCAGGCCGCCGTAGACCCGTCCCGGGGCCATGTACGTCTCCGGACCGAAGAGCTCTGCCACCGCGTCCGTAAGTACCGGGCTCAGCCGTGAGGCATCCAGTTCGAGGACGGCATGGGCCGCGAGCACATTCGCGTTCACGGCCGACGACTTGTGGCACGTGTGGGCCGACTTGCCGACGACCAAGATGTCGAAGTAGTAGCGCCCTCGGTGCCCGAGGAAGATCTCGTTGTCGGACAGCTCGCCGAGGACACACAGGTCTGCGCGATGCTGCTGGAAATACGCGATAGACCCGAGTTGGTCACCCATGTGGTCCGAGACGGCCGCCATTGCCACCGTCCCACCCAATTCCAGGCCGCTGTCACGCAGCGCCTCCATGGCGACGATCTGGCAGACCAACGCGGCCTTCATGTCCATGATGCCGTGCCCGTAGACAGATCCATCGATGATCTCGCCAGAGAACGGGGTCGACTTCGCCCATCCATGGGAGACAGGCTTCGTGTCGAGATGCCCGGTGAACACGACCCGAGGCCCGGTCGCGAAGCTGAGCTCGCCGACTGCGTTCGGACGATCGGGAAGAACGGGCTCCAAGGCAACACCGTCGAAGCCGGACTCCAGCATCACGTCGTAGAGAAAGGCAGCCAGTGGTCCCTCCCCGCCGAGCACGCTGGGGATGCGGCAGACCTCCTGGACCAACCTGACGAGACGATCTCGGTCTACCGCCCCGGCAACCTTGGATGCAACGTCGGCTGCGCTCAACATCGTGTGGCTTCCTCATTTCCATCTGGCAGCAGACGCCTGCCGGGAATGCTGCTTCGCTAGGAACGGGGCAGATATTTCGTCGTCATGACGCTTCCCGCCGAGATGGCGGAGTCGATCAACTGGTTCTGGACCATCCACTTCCCGAAGCCGTCCCACTCGGTTGGGTCCATTGCCAGGAACCCGGATGGGCCCTTGAGCAACGGGATCGTCGTGTCGACCATCTTGGCCAGGGTCGCGGCGTCGAATCCTTTGGCCACGGACTTCATCGCGGCCTGCGCGTCAGGCGGCGAAGCTTCCGCCGCCTGCGAGCCCTTCTGCAGTGCGGACAAGAAGTCACGCACGAGCTTCTGGTACGACGAATCGCTGGCGAGTCGGTCTGGGTTGGCGATGATGACGAGTTCGTTGTAGTCGGGGGCACCAGCCTGCGTCACGGGTACCACGAGCGGATCCAGACCCATCATCTGCAGCTGGACAGCCTCGATGTTCCGGTATCCGCCGATCGTGGCGTCGACATTGCCGGAGATCATCGCCGTGATCAGGCTCGTCTTCAGGTTTACCGTTTTCACCGACGAGCCATCGATGTTGTACTTGGCGTAGATCGCCTTGAGGAACGCCTGGTCCGATGACAGTCCGGCGTCACCAACTGTATGACCGGCCAAATCGGCGATGGACTTCACCGGGCTCTTCTTGGTGGCGAGCACCGAGTTCAGCGCCGTCGGGATCAGCGCACCGACGGCGATGACCTTCAGCCCGGCCTGATGCGACAAGAACATCTCCGGCTCGTAGGAAATGCCCAACTCCACCTTGCCCGTCGAGACCAGCTTCGGCGGGTCCGAGGGGTCGGACGGCGCCTGGAGCGTGACGTTGAGGCCGGCCTCCGAGAAGTAGTTCTTGGACTGCGCCACGTACAAGGCGACGTGGTCAGGATTGGGGAACCAGTCCAACAAGACCGTCACGTCTCGCTGTCCCTTCCCCGAGGCCCCGGTCGACGACTTGTCCGACTTCCCCCCACACGCAGCTAGGGCAGCCGCGAGAGCACCCACACCCAGGCCTTGGATCGCGGTCCGTCGAGAAAAGCGATCGGTCATGACCTGCTCCCTTCATGCGCCCACGGCGCGATCAGTCGTTCGGTTCCCGAGACCAAGAGAAACAACGCCATCGACATCAAGCTGAGAAGGAGGATGGCGGCGAACACGAGTGCCGTCTGCAGCTGTGGAGTCGCCTGGATCATGACGTATCCCAGCCCGTTCTGTGAGCCGCCGTACTCGCCGAAGACGGCGCCGATCGAGGCGTAGGTCGCGGCGATCCGCAGGCCGGAGAACATGGACGTCAATGCGGCCGGGAACTCGATCTTGCGGAAGGCGGCCCAGCGGGTCCCGTCCAGGGTGCGCATCATTCGCAGCAGCTGTGGATCGGTCGATGCGAAACCGTCGAGGGTGTTGACCACGACGGGAAAGAAACAGACGAGGGCTACCAGCAACACCTTGGGTAGCAGGGTGTAGCCGAAGATGATCGCGAGTACCGGCGCGATGACCACTATCGGAATCGTCTGAGACCCGATCAGCAAGGGGTAGACGACTCTGCGCGTCAACGGCGACCAGTGCAGAATCGTCGCGATCGCGATCCCGGCGACGACGGAGATCCCGAAGCCGATCAGCACTTCGATGAGCGTGGTCCAAACCGCGCTGCCGAGCGTTGTGGACCAGTCGCTCCTGAGGGCGGTGAAGATCTCACTGGGAGCCGGGACCACATAGTTGGGCACATCGAAAACCCTGACCGCGAGTTGCCATAGCAGGACCAGTGCCACGAGGAGGCCGCCGGTCGGCCAGTACTGCCGGATAGCCCCGAGGATCCGTCGGCGTGCCGACATCTTCGACTCGACGACATCGTCGATGCCCTGATCGGGCGTCACCTTCAGCCTGAGATCGGACTGCGCGGACATAGTCATCCCTCCAGTGCCGTGAGGACCGCTTCACGGACCTCGATGAAGCGCGGCATCGAGATGGCTTCGCGACGCGACGCGAACGGCGGCAGCTCGCTGCGGATCCGGTTGGTGACGCGGCCGGGCCTCGGCGACATCACGAAGACCTCGTCCGACAGCAGGACCGCCTCCTCGACATCGTGGGTGACCATGACAACGGTCCGGGGAACCGCCTCGAGGGCCTGGAGGAGCCACATCTGCATGTCGCCTCGAGTGATCGAGTCCAGCGCACCGAACGGCTCGTCGAGCAGCATGACCTCTTTGTCGGCCACCAGAGTGCGGAGAAAGGAGGCCCGTTGGCGCATACCTCCTGACAGCTGTGTCGGCCGCTTGTCTTCGAAGCCCCCCAGCCCGAACCGCTCGAACATGGGCTCGACCCGTTTGCGCGCTTCCTTCTTGGAGATCCCCCGGTTCTCCAGAGGGAGGCAGACATTGCCGATCACAGTCCGCCACGGCAACAGCAGGTCTGCGCTGTGGCATCCACGCGCACTTCGCGAGGCGCTCCTTTGGACTGCGCCCACCGAGGATGCTGATGGACCCTTCGTCCGCCTCCTCCAAGCCGCTGATCACTGACAAGATGGTTGACTTCCCGCAGCCGCTGGGCCCGACGATGCTGACCCGGCCGTGCTTCGGTGCAGACAAACTCACGCCCTTGACGGCGACGACGGAGCCGTACTGGCGCCGGACTCCTCGCAGCTCGACGCCGTCGCCTTCCGGACCCCCAAGGTCGACCGAGCCGGTCGCTGGTGCGGTCACGGTCCTCCCTCCGGCGTGCTCGAGATGGGCGAGACGGACCTGGTCGTCCCGGCGGCGAAACTGAGATCTTATCTGTGCAGTAAACGAGCCAACGAGGCCGGTGTCAAGGACTCTCTGAGTGTGGACCAGCCTCATCCGAGCAATTTCACGCGTGAAAAGGCACCGTTGACACCGCCAGGCAACTCAATTACCTTCCAGTATCTAAGATCTCATTATCCCGAGGAGGGTCCGTGACCGCTGTTCTGGAGCCCGTCGCAAGGTTCGTCGAGCGCGAGCACGGCCTTCTCATCGATGGCACGATGCGGCCGGCGGCGGGCGGCGAACGGTTCGAGGTAGTCAATCCTGTCGATGCCGCGGTGCTCACTACAGCAGCCTCCGGTACCGCCGAAGACATCGACGCGGCGGTGGCTGCCGCGCGTGCCGCCTTGCCTGGCTGGCGCGCCACGGCGCCGGCTGCGCGCGCGGAGCTCCTGTGGGAGTTGGGGTCACGGATAGCGGAGCTGTCCGATGAGTTCGCACAGCTCGAGGCCCTCGACAACGGCAAGCCGATCAGCGAGTCCCTCATGGTCGACGTCCCGCTCTGCGCGGGACTCTTCAAGTACTACGCCGGCTGGGTCACCAAGATCGAGGGCCAAACCATCACGCCGGCGGGCGGCAGCCCGTTTCACGTGTACACGAAGCGGGAACCAGTTGGCGTCGTGGGCGCGATAATTCCCTGGAACTTCCCGTTGCTCATGTGCGGCTACAAACTCGGTCCGGCGCTTGCCGCCGGTAACACGGTCGTCCTGAAGCCAGCCGAGCAGACGCCCACTGAGCGCCCTCCGGCTCGGCGAGCTCATGTGCGAGATCGGATTCCCACCGGGGGTCGTCAATATCGTGACAGGCTTCGGCCCCACGGCTGGCGCACCGCTGGCGTCGCATCCCGGCGTCGACAAGATCACGTTCACCGGTGAGAACGCGACCGGCCAGAGCATCCTGGAAGCGGCCAAGGGCAACATGAAGCGGCTCTCGCTCGAGTTGGGCGGCAAGTCCCCTAGCGTCGTCTTCGCCGACGCCGATCTCGACGCGGCGGTCGAAGGCACCTTCGGCGCTGTGTATTTCAATCAAGGCCAGTGCTGCATCGCCGGTGCGCGCGTGTATGTGCAAGACCAGATCTATGACGAGTTCACCTCTCGCCTGATCGAACGGGCGAGCAAGGTGAAGTTGGGGTCCGGGTTGGAGTCCGATACCACCATGGGGCCGCTCGTCAGCCACGAGCAGCAACAGCGAGTTCTTTCGCTCATCGAGTCGGGGCTCGAGGACGGCGCCCGGGTCGCACTTGGATCGCCTGACGGACGGTCGCCAGGGCTCCCCGGATTCTTCGTGCAGCCGACCATCTTCACCGATGTCCGGCCGGACATGAGGATAATGCGCGAAGAGATCTTCGGTCCCGTCGCGATGGTCAGTCGATTCTCCACCGAGTCCGAGGCGCTCGAGTGCGCGAACGACACCTCCTTCGGGCTGGCGTCTGGGGTCTGGACGCAAGATCTCAGGCGCGCCCACCGGATGGCCGACGGTATCCACGCTGGCGTCGTCTGGGTCAACACCTACGGGTGGTTCGACGTGGCCGTTCCCTACGGCGGCTTCCGGATGAGCGGGTTCGGTAAAGAGCTCGGTGCGGAGGCGCTCGATATGTACCTCCAGACGAAGACCGTCTGGGTGAATCTCGCCTAGTGGAACAATCGCGAACGACCGACCTGGAGGGCCGATGAAGGCTGTTGTGCTCGATGAACCCGGACGCATGCAGGTGCGCGAAGTGGACGACCCCGTGCCGGGCGACCACGTCCTCGTGCGTACCGCCGCCGCCGGCATCTGCGGTACCGAGCTCGCACATCCTCGACCGGATGCTGGAACCGCCTTCCTACCCCTTCATCTTGGGACACGAGGGGGCGGGGAGCGTCGAGTACGTCCCGTCCGGCACTCAGGGGGTACGTGTCGGCGACCGGGTCGCTATCTACAACTTCATCGGCTGCCACTCCTGCCTGTGGTGCCGCACTGGGTGCGAAGAGGTATGCAGCCGTCCTCAGGGCCAGCTGGGGTTCTCCGTTGACGGCACCTTTCGCGACGTCATTCCGGTGCCTGCCTCGAACCTGGTGCCCCTCCCGCAGAACGTGTCCTTCGAAGACGGTGCACTCCTCGCGTGCAGCGGTATGACAGCAGTCCACGCCACCCGGCTGTCCGGGGTCCGTCTCGGCCAGACAGTCGTGGTGGACGGCGTCGGGGGCGTAGGGCTCATGGTTATCCAGGTCGCCGTCGCAGCCGGCGCCCGGGTGCTGGCGGTGGCCGACTCCGATCCCAAGTCCGCACTGGCCCAGGCCGCGGGTGCAACTGACGTCATCGTCTTGGACGACAGCGGCTACGAGACCGTTGCCGACCGAATTCGTGAACTCACCGGCGGCATGGGCGCTGACCACTTCTTCGAGCTGGTAGGCACGACGGCGAGCATGCTGGCCGGCATTTCGCGGCCTGGCCCGGCGTGGATCAGCGATGATGATCGGGTACACCGGGCAGGACCTGGTCATCAACCCGGTCGAGCTCGTCCTCTCCGAGACCCGTGTCATGGGCTCCGTGGCAGCGGCGAAGCAGGACCTGGAAACGGCTATCGAATTGAGCGCGCGCGGCTGCCTCTCGTCTCAGATCGACACCCGGTACGGCATCGACGACATCTCGGTGGGCATCGATCGGCTCCGCAAGCGACAGGTCAATGGCCGCAACATCCTGGTGTGGTGACGCGATGAGCGTGGACGGGCCGCGAGGGTTGTCCAGTGAGCTGCGTGCAGGCGTCGACGCAGTATGGGAGAGACTGTTGGCCCATCCGTTCGTCGTCGAGATGGCTGCCGGGACCCTCCCCGAAGACAAGTACCTGTTCTACGTTGAGCAGAACCTGCTGTACCTTCCGCAGTACGCACGCGCGATCGCCTGGGGGGCGGCGAAATCGCCGGACAATGAGACGCTGCGCGCGTTCTCCGCGTCGCTCACCAACATCCTTCAGGTCGAGATTCCTCAAAACGAGCGCCTGCGCGACCGGGTCCGGTCTTCGACGTCGGTCCGTCATCCGGCGGCCGGAGTCATGGCACCGGACACCCTCGCGTACACGTCCTACCTCCTGGCCACTGCGGCGCAAGGTGACGCCCTCGACGTGCAGACGCTGCTTTTGCCCTGCGCTTGGAGCTATGGCGCCATCGCGTCGCGCCTCATCGACACGATGGCCGACCATCCCGTCTACAGCGAGTGGTTCCAGTTCTTCGCCAGCGATGACTATGCCTCCCTGGTGCACACCCTGCGAGAGCAGTTCGATCTGTCCGCAGTCGGAGCATCCGGCACCTCGCGCGCCCGCCTAGCGCGGATCTTCGCCGACGCGACCCGGCTCGAGAATGCCTTCTGGGACATGGCATACGACACTCGGCACTGGTCAGATCTGGATGCTTCGAGTCCGCGGCAGACCCAGCAGGCGCAGCGATGACCATGAGTGACGACATGTCCGCGGATCCGGGTGGCGGTCCGGACCCGGCATGTCGACCTGAGAGCTCCCTGACGTCGACCCTATGGACCTCGAACGTCGACATCTACTATCAGATCCTCGACCACCCGTTCCTGCGCGGCGTCGCCGACGGCACGCTCGAGCACGAGCGGTTCGCGTATTTCCTGGCACAGGACGGCCACTACGTAAGGGCCTTCACGCAGTGCCTGTCCATACTCGCCGGCCGGGCGCCGAACGACGAGATCATGTCCATGCTGGTGTCGCACGCGGTCGGTGCCATCGGGTTGGAAGCGACCCTGCACCTCGAACTGATCGAGTCGATGGGCATGAGCAGCACCGTGTTCGCCAGCATCGCGCCTTCGCCCACAACCGATGCGTACAAGAACTCACTCCTGGCCAGTTCCCATCGAGCGTCGTTCCTCGAGGCATTGGTCGCGCTGTTGCCGTGCTACTGGATCTATGCCCGAGTCGGCACACACCTGCTCCAGGTCGGCACTCCGCACCCCGTGTACGCCCGTTGGATCGAAAACTATGCGGGCGCGGACTATGAAGCGGCAGTCGTCGACGTACTGGAGTGTGTCGACGGCTTGGGCACGCAGATGAGCAGCACTGAGCGGGACAGCTGCCTGAGTCGCTACCGACGAGGCGCGCAGTACGAGTGGATGTTCTGGGATGCGGCTTATCGACGGGAAACCTGGCCGATCTGACGCGCGGGGCACAGCCTGGCTCGCGGCAGCGCCGAGCGCCGCCAGATCGGGCACGACCAGCTCGTCGACCACCGCATCAGAGGCCGCAACCTGGCGCACCGTCCCCGACAGGCTCCGCTGTCGCGTCCGTACCGAACACAACGTCTGGCGCCCGGCGACGGAGTTCAGATCGTCGACGTACCGTCCGGGAGCACCGCGTACCGCAGGCAGACCGTCCCGCCGCTGAAGCGGCGCTCGTCGAGCAGCTCGAGCCCTACGCGGACACCGAGCGGGAAGACCGGCTTGCCGCCGCCGACCGCGATCGGGCCGAGGAAGACCTGACACTCGTCCACGAGGCCGGCGGCCATTGCCTGGCCGCCGAGATCGGCGCCGCCGACCGAGAGGTCGCTCGTCGATGACTGCTTCAGTCGCCGCACCTCAGCCGGGTCGAAGCTGCGCTCGATGCGCGTGCGGACGGTCGTCGGCGCCGACAGGGTGCGCGAGTAGACGATCTTCTCGGCCGCCTGCCAGATCCGCGTGAACTCGCGCTCCTGCCGCGGTCTGGCCGCTCGTCGGTACTCGCGGTCTCCCAGTACTTCATCGTCTCGTACATGCGCCGCCCGTACAGGTACGTTCCGATCGGCCGCTCGAGGTCGTTGACGAAGGCGAGCACCTCCTCGTCGGGCGCCGACCAGTCGAAGGCACCTGCTGTGTCTTCGACGTAGCCGTCCAGCGAAGCGATCGCCGAGTAGATCAACCTGGCCATCCGATACCTGCTTTCTTGGTTGTTGATCGCTCGCATCGCTTGTCGGGCGGGCCGGTCGGACAGTCCTGGCGAGTGATGCTGCGCGTTGCGTGCGGGCCTAGCCGGGGGTCGCATCGCGCTCCCTTTCGGCGAGGCGCTGAGTTGCCCCGTGCACGTCGGCCACCCATTCCCACCCGGGCTCGCTGCTGAGCCGATCCGCGGGTCGCTGAGCACCTCGGCCGTCACGCAAGGCGTGCACGTACGCCCGATCCTGGTCGATCCGTGCGCGTACCTGATCGGCTCCGCCGACGGACCCGTGGCCCGGGACGACGACATCGACATCGCCCGCCACGCCCTCGAGCAGCCGCAGCGCGGCGAGGTAGTCCTCGATCGGGTCAGCGGTGTCGCCGAGGTCGAGCATCGGAACCAAGACATCGGACAGCATGTCGCCGGCGACGAGAACTCCGCGTTCCTCGATCAACAGCGCCGCATGGCCCGGGGCATGCGCCTGATGCTCGATGATCCGGACGCCGAGGGCCGTCCCAGGGAATCTGCGCCGTCTCGGCGGGCAGGCCGGTGATGAGGCCGAGCAGGTCCAGCGGTATCTCCTCGGCGATGTCCGGCGGCATCATCGGCGACGCGGGCCCTCGCAGTCGGATCGACAGCCGATCCCGGACAGTGGCGGCGCAGCGCGCCGTGCCGTACCGGGGCGCTGCGCCGAGCCCGGCGTGCCAGAGCAGGTGATCCCAATGCGGATGCGTCGAGAAGCCGGCCACGACGGGCTGGCCCAACTCGCGACAGGTCGTTCGCGAGGCAGGCCATCTCGTCGCCGGTCACCCCGGGGTCGATGAGCAACACGCCGGCCGGCCTTGCACCACGACGGCGTTGCTCTGGCAGAACTCGCTCTGGTGGACCAGCACACCCTCGGCGACCTGCCTCAACACCGGCGGCTCTCCCTTCTGCCATTGGTTTGCAACCGCTCGTCGAGACCGTAGTGCCTGCGGTGTCGTCGGGGCGAGGTCAGGGTGTTGGCAGTTAACTCGTACCGAGCTGGTCAGGGGAGCCGTCTCGCGGTGACCGCGGTCAGCCGTGGCCCGGCTGCGGAGAAGACCAGTAGCAAGAACCCGGCCACGACTCCGGTCCAACCGGCTGCCGCCGCACTGTCGGACGACAGAGCGGGAACCGCCCCGACGATCGCGTCGACGACCAAAGCGCCTGACAGCCAGCGGAAGACCGGCATCTGAAAGGCACCGGCGAAGGGTTGGAAGTGCGCCCCGACGACGAAGACCACCCACACGGGAACGGCGTTCGGCTTACCGAGCGGGTCGCTGACGATCGTCGCCCCGACGGGGATGGCCACGATCATGGCCGCGACGGAGATCGCGTAGGTTCGCAACGCTGTGCGGCCCGGTGGCGGCCAATCTGCCTCGGGTCCTCTTAGGACGACGAACCAGGAGATCGCAGCGAACGCGATCGCCGCCGCGATGCTCCACACGAGGGACAGTGGGACCGCGCCGGCGTTGACGAGCACGAAGGCCAACCCGGCGACCGCACCGATGAGCGAGCCGACAGGTCTGCTTGCCATCCATCCTTTCTAGTGCCGGACTCCCAGACTCGCGACGCAATTTTTCCTGAATCGGGTGTACCGGCGGCACCCAGAAGGTAACTGCTTCTCCGTGGCCGTGACGAGGCCCATACTCGACGCATGCTCACTGATCGCCCGGCGTCAGCGGTGGTCACCGACCTGTGGGGTGACATCGGTCCCCCGCGCCGCCGCCAGATGCTCGCCGATGTGTGCCTGGGCGCGGCCTTCTCGGTGGTCATGGGGTTCCTCCAGTTGCAGCTGTCGCCGTGGTCGAGCGTCGCGGCGGTCCTGCTCGGCGCAGCTCTTGCGGTGCGGCGGCGCCTGCTGCTGGGCATGGTCGTGCTGGCGGTGGCCGCCTCCGCAGTGCAGGTCGTGACCGGGGACGTCGCAGTGGTGGCCAATATCGTGTACGTAGTGCTCTTCTTCACCTTGGGAAGCCACTGGTTGAGCAGCGTGCGGCGCCTGGGACTGGCGTGCGCGGTCGTCTCGGTCGTCGTCGCCGGCATCTGGGCTGGGGCTCGAGCACCGCAGTCCGATTCGGTGCGCGACGCCGTCTTCGTGGGTATCGCCTTCGCCGCGATCACCGCCGTGGTCGTCGGCGGCGGATGGGTCGCCGGCTTCCTACGGTGGCAACGTCGCCAGGCGGTGCAGGCCCGTGCGGACGCCGTCCTCGAGGCGGTTGAACGACGGCGGTTGAGAGAGCTCTACGAGCAGGAGCAGGAGCGCGGCCGGATCGCCGCCGACATGCATGACCTGGTGGCTCATTCATGGGCGGTCGTGGCCGCCCAGGCCGATGGAGCCCGTTACCTCCTGCGCGTCGATCCCGACCAGGCGACAGAAGCCTTGCTCGTCATCGCGGACACGGCCCGCTCGGCCATGACCGACGTCCGGGTGCTGCTGGCTGAGCTGCGCGACCGCACCGACCGCCAAGAGCTGCTCGACGGGAGTCGCGGGTTCGAGCAGACCGACGCCCTGGTCGCGAGGATGCGCGCGGCGGGGATGGACCTGCGCTTCGAACGGCACGGCCACCCGGCGCCGCCGGGCTTCCTGACGATGGCGATGCTCCGCGTCATGGCGGAGTCGCTGACCAACGCGCTGAAGCATGGCGACCTCACGACGCCTGTGCATGTGGTCGAGGATTGGCGCCACGGCTACCGGCTACGGATTGCCAACGCTGTCGCCTGGTCTTCTGCCCCAGCCGCAGACCGGCCCGAGGCTGGACACGGTCTGCTCGGCATGGCCGAACGCATGGCGCTCGTCGGCGGGACACTTCGCGCCGGTCGAGACGGGAACGCCTGGGTTGTGGAGGTGGAGGTCCCGCAGACCCGGCTCCTCGACGGCGCGCAGGTCGATGCGACGTGACCGTACGCGTCGCACTGGTCGACGACCAGACGCTGTTCCGCGCCGGGATTGCCATGGTGATCGGCTCGCAGCCCGACCTCGAGGTCGCCGGCGAGGCCGAAGACGGTTCCGAGGTCCTCGCCCTGGTGCAGCGATGCCATCCCGACGTCGTGGTGATGGATGTCCGCATGCCGCGAGTTGACGGAGTCACGGCGACCCGTGAGCTCATCGCAGCTCACGGCGCGCAGGCTCCCAAAGTGCTGGTGTTGACCACCTTCGACCTCGATGAGGCGGCTGCCTCGGCAATCGAAGCCGGCGCAAGCGGATTCGTCCTGAAGAGCGCCGACCCTGAGTTCCTCCTCGCCTCCGTGCGGGCGGTGGCGGCCGGCAACAAGGTGGTCGCGGCAGGAGCAACCCGAGCGCTCTGGGAACGGTTCCGCTCACGGCCGACTCTGCCGCCCGGGCCGGAGTACCACACGCTCACCCAGCGAGAACGAGAGATCCTCTTGCGGGCCGCACAGGGCCTGTCCAACGCAGAGATCGCGGCAGTCGAGGTCTTGTCCGAGGGCACGGTCAAGACCCATGTTTCCCGGGTGCTCAGCAAGCTGGGCTTGCGTGACCGGGTCCAGCTCGTGGTCTACGCGTACGAGCACGGACTGGCCTGAGGAGCTCGCGAGGCGCTCGGGTATACCTCTCAGGACCTACCTCAAGTGACCACCTACGGCAGATTCGCGACGGCCTGCGCGCTCGTAGCGTCGAGGCATGTCTATTTCAGCGCTGCCTCCGAACACGCCGACCGCGATCGTGGCCTTCCGAGATGTCACCAAGATCTACGGCTCCGGTCGCGGCCAAGTGAGAGCCCTGGACGGGGTCACCGTCGACATCGCACCCGGCCAGTTCACGGCCGTCATGGGACCGTCGGGGTCAGGCAAGTCGACGTTCATGAATCTCGCGGCGGGGCTCGACGACCCGACCTCCGGCGAGGTGTGGGTGGCGGGCCAGCCACTGCACCGGATGGACGACGATGCCCGGACGGTGCTCCGCCGGACCCATGTCGGCTTCGTCTTCCAGGCATTCAACCTGGTGCCGACGTTGACTGCGCTCGAGAATGTCGTCCTGCCCTTCGAGCTTGCCGGACGCACGCTCGACGCCGACCAGCGCGGATGGGTCAGCACTCTCATGGAGAGCCTCGGACTCGCTGATCGCGCCGCGCACCGGCCGAGCGAGCTGTCTGGCGGGCAGCAACAGCGGGTCGCCCTCGCCCGAGCCCTTGCATCGCGACCGCAGATCGTGGTCGCGGACGAGCCGACCGGCAACCTCGACACCAGGTCCTCCCGAGAGGTGCTCACGTTGTTGCGAACGGCTGCGCGGAAGTACCACCAGACCATTGCCATGGTGAGTCATGACCCGGTCGCCGCGTCGTATGCCGACCGTATCTTGGTCATCGCCGACGGCCGCATCGTCGGCGACCACCCTTCGCTGTCGCCGCAGCACATCTCGGATCTGATGATCTCGCTGGAGGTCGCGTCATGAGACGTCACCTCGTCCTCGGCTCGCAGCGCGAGCTGAGCACGGTCAGCGTGGTCTCCGGCTTGTGCGGCGCCTACGCGAGCGTGCTCATCATGACGAGTACCTTCCTGGCCAAGGCCGCCGATAACGCCGGCTCGGGGGTGGCCGTGGTGCTGGGCGTCGTCTCGACAGTGTTCGTCCTCATCGCCGTGTACGTCTCTGCGGTGGTCATCACCAACGGCGTGGACACCGTCCTGGCCGGCCGACTCGCACAGATCGCCTTACTTCGGTTGCTCGGAGCCAGAGGGCGTTCACTTCGTAGGGCGGTTGTCCGGGCGACGACCCTCACCGGCGTGGTCGGGGCACTGGTCGGCGTCCTGGTCGGCACGCTGGTCACTGACGTCTTCCTGGCCGTCCTGGTCGCTCGTGGAACCATGCCGCACGCCGCGTACCCGGTCGCCAGTCCCCTGCTCGGCCTGCCAGTGCTCACCATGGCACTCGCATCAGCGGCAGCCGGCTGGATCGGGTCGCATGGGGTGCTGGCGATCTCTCCCGCCGCGGCGATGTCCAGCGTCGCCGTCACACCAACGTTGACGCGGCGGAGCTCGACCGTGCGGGTAGTCCTGTCGACGCTCCTCATCGTGGGCGGCGCTGTCATGCTCGCTGCGGCCGCGCTGCTGGGTGAGACGCCGACCGCGGCAGGGTTCTTCGTTGCGTTCATCGGCTCCGCGACGTCCGGTACCGGGCTGCTGGTCGGAGCCCGGTTCGTGATCCCGAGACTCGTCGCGGCGGTCGGCTGGGCGGCGTTGGGGCACGGACCCGTGTCGCGAGTAGCGGGCCGCAACGCCGTCAAGGACCCGCTGCGGACCACCCGCTCCACCATGGGGTTGGTGATCGGGGTAACGCTCGTGACGACTTTCGCGTCGGGACTGAAGGCGCTTCAGCTCTCGGTCGGCTCGTGGCACGGCCTGTCCGCCGGGCAGCGCGAGCAGACGCGCACCCTGCTGTCGACGACGACGACGATCATGATCGCCATCGTGGTGATCTCCTCGGTCATCTCGGCGGTCGGCTTTGTGAGCACCATGTCCTTGACCGTGATCCAGCGTCGGCACGAAATCGGCCTGCTGCGCGCCCTCGGGCTCACCCGCCGCCAGGTGGCCCGAATGATCACGCTCGAGGCCGCAGCACTGTCCGGTACAGCCGCCGCGTTCGGCATCGCGCTGGGGGTCGTCTACGGGTCCGTCGGAGCACAAGCGCTGGTGGGCTCGTTGACGAGGGGCTTCGTGTGGGGGCTGCCGTGGAAGGTCCTCGCCGTCATCGCCGCCGCCAGCATCCTCCTCGTCCTCGCCTCGGCGCGTCCTCCGGCGCGGCGCGCGATTCGGGTCACGCCCATCGAAGCTCTGCGGGTCGCCTGACGCCGGCACATCACCGGCCGTTGCGGGACCGGCGGCTTCTCAACGGGTGGCGCGACGGGTCAACCGAATGAAGCCTTCGGGGAATTCCCTGCGCTGCAAGGCAAAACGCGTCACGCCGCGCGCCGCTTCGAGGGCAACGTCCTTCTCCACGAATGTCGGATCGGTGCACTCATAGTCGACACCCTTCCAACGGACAGTGCAGCGCCCCGCGGCGCGTGTGTTGCGTACCCAGTCGGTCCCGCGTCCCCACGGCAACGCGATGACAAAGGTCGTGTCCGTCGAAATGACGGCAACCGGCACCGAGTACTCCTTGCCGCTCTTGCGGCCGCGGTGCCGCAGCACCGCCCACAAGGGGAAGAACCGGTGCCCCGCAATGCGAACGGCGAGCTTGTTGAACTGCTTCGAGGCTGCGGGCGGGCCTGCCATGGCTGCCAAATCCCCCTTCCGCAGTGCCAGGTCTTCGCGACGCGTAATGAGACCATAGTCCGGCCGTGACCTGCTCGGGTTCAAGGGGGATCCGGTGGCGATAGACCGACGCCGATGTCGGCCCGACGGCACTCCCGAGAAGACGGCATACCCCCGGGATCCAGTCGCAGGGCCCATCATGGCTCAGAACACATGAAGCAGAGTAGGCAGTGATCACGTGGTGAGTGGCGACGCGCCTGGCAGTCGGCTCGGGGATCGCTGGCGGTCGACATGCCGCGGCTGATCCACCTCAATGGCGCCCCCGCAATCGGGAAGTCGACCCTTGCTGCTCGCTATGTCGACGAGCATCCCGGCGTGCTGCGGTGCGATATCGATGCCCTTCGCACCATGATCGGCGGGTGGGAGCACGATCAGCAGGCTGCCTCCCGGGCGCGGACCATCGGCCTCGCGATGATCACCGCCTACTTGCGTACCGGCGCTGACGTCATGGTGCCGCAGCTGGTTGCACGCGAGGAACAGCTGGAAAGGTTTCGTCGAGCCGCTGACGAGGGCGGAGGCGAGTACGTCCACATCATGCTTCTCGCCAGCCCAGCCGCCGCCATCCAACGGTTTCGCGCACGCGCAGCTGGGTCGCCTGACCAGTGGACCGCGCATGCCACGGCTGCCTGGGACACGTGGGGTGGAGACGATGCAATCCGCACAGCCATGTCGACCCTCGAAGGGATGGAGGCCGTGCAGGTGGCCAGTACAACGCTCGAGGAGACATATGCCCGTGTCGTGGAGGCCCTTCGAAGTCCGTCGGTGGGCTGACAAAATACCGGCCGGGCGCTGCTGAAATGCGTGACCGATCGAGGGGTTAGCCACGACATCCAGTCGCCGGACTGGTTGTCAGGCAAGCAGCGACTTGCCTATGCTGTCGCAGTGGGTGACGTGTTCAAGGCCCTCGCCGACCCGACCCGGCGCGCACTTCTCGACGAGCTGCTGGAGCGAGACGCTCAGACGCTGTTCGAGCTGTGCGCCCGGCTGGCCACCAGGCACGGACTTGGCTCCACGCGGCAAGCCGTCTCTCAGCACCTCGACGTCCTCGAGAGCGCCGGACTGGTCACCACCCGTCGGCAGGGTCGCTACAAGCTCCACCACCTGGACACGGCGCCGTTGCGCATCATCGTCGAGCGGTGGCCGATCGGCCACAGAGAGGACCGGACATGAGGATCAACCTGACCAGCGTGCTGGTGGACGACCAGGACAAGGCTCTGCGCTTCTACACCGAGGTGCTGGGGTTTCAGAAGAAGACCGAGGTTCCGCTGGGTGAACACCGTTGGCTGACTGTGGTCTCACCGGAGGACCCTGACGGGGTAGAGCTGGTCCTGGAGCCCGACGCCCACCCTGCGGTCGGCCCGTTCAAGGAGGCTCTGGTGGCGGACGGCATTCCCTTCACGTCATTCGCCGTCTCGGACGTTCACGTCGAGACCGAGCGACTGAAGCACCTCGGCGTCGTGTTCACTCAGGAGCCCGCGCAGATGGGGCCGGTCACCACCGCGGTCCTGGACGACACGTGCGGCAACCTGATCCAGATCATGAGTGTGTGACCGACGCGGCGCTCGTCTCCTGTCGCCGAGCGCCGCCATGGGACCGATTGCCACTCCCCCTTCGCTGCGGCATAGTGGCTTGCTCACCGACCGAACCTCCTGACCGTTGCGTCGGTCCGAGACACGGCCCGCGCCAGGTCGTCATCCGGCAGGATTGACGGCTGGGCCCACGCGGCAGGCGATGCGGCCGTTACGCGAAGGAGACCCACAATGCCCAAGGTGTTGGTGGTCGGTGGAGGCTATGCGGGCTTCTACACCGCGTGGAAGCTGGAGAAGAGGCTCAGGCGGGGCGAGGCGGACATCACCGTCATCGACCCGCGCCCGTACATGACGTACCAGCCGTTCCTGCCCGAGGTCACCGCCGGTTCCATCGAGGCTCGTCATGCCGCCGTCTCCCTGCGACGCCACCTGCGTCGCTCCACCGTCATCGCCGGTGCTGTCACAGCGATCGACCATGCCCACAAGACGGTGACGGTCCGCCCGGCCGAAGGCGCTCCGTTCGACCTGGCCTACGACATCATCGCGGTCACCGCCGGGGCGGTGACGCGCACGTTCCCGATCCCCGGCCTGGCCGAGCAGGCCATCGGCCTGAAGCACGTCGAAGAGGCGGTGGCTATTCGCGACCGGCTCCTCGTCTCCTTCGACCAGGCTTCCGTCCTCCCGCCCGGCCCGGCGCGGAGGAGACTGCTCACGGTCACCTTCGTGGGCGCCGGCTTCACCGGAGTGGAGGGGTTCGGTGAGCTCCTGTCGTTCGCTACGGCCCTGCTCAAGTCCTACCCCGAGCTGACCTTCTCCGACCTCCACTTCCACCTCGTCGAGGCCACCGGCCGCATCCTGCCCGAGGTGTCACCCGATCAGGGCGACTGGGTCGTACAGTCGCTGCGGGCGCGCGGCGGCCACATCCACCTGAACACCCAGCTGCTGTCGGCCGAGGGCGGTCACGTCGTGCTGTCGGACGGCGACGAGTACGACTCGGAGCTGATCGTCTGGGCGGCAGGGAACGCCGCCAATCCGGTAGTGGCCAACCACACCGACCTGCCCATCGACGATCGCGGCCTGCTCATGGTCCATGCCGACCTGCGGATCGGAACGGACGCGTCCCCCGTCGCGGACGCATGGGCGGCCGGCGACAACGCCGCCGTTCCCGACCTCACGTCACAGATGCCAGATGCCCACACAGTGCCGAACGCGCAGAACGCGGTCCGCCAGGGCAAACATCTCGCCCGCAACATCGCCGCCACCATCCGCGGCGGCCCCGCGCGCGACTACGTCCATCACAACCTCGGTGTTGTCGCCTCACTCGGGCTCGGCAGAGGGATCTTCCAGTCCGGTCCGGTCGTGATCAAGGGGTTCCCCGCTTGGCTGATGCACCGCGGGTACCACGTCCTCGCCGTGCCGTCGTGGGAGCGCAAGGTCCGCGTGGTGTCCAACTGGGTCCCGCAGCTGCTCTTCGGCCGAGACATCGTCTCCCTACAGTCGGTACAGCACCCGCGCGACGCGTTCGTCAGCGGCGGAGTCCCCGGCGCGGAGTCTTAGCGGGCGGCCGGCCTTAGCCGCGTCACTGCCTAGGGAACTATCGTGCCTGCCATGACTTCCGACGCGACCTTGCCGCCGTTCCATCTGGCCGTCCCCGTGCACGACATCGACGCCGCCCGCCGCTTCTACGGAGACGTCCTGGGATTCGAGCGCGGGCGGTCGGACGATCGGTGGACGGACTGGAACGTCGCCGGGCATCAGGTGGTCACGCACCAGGTGGACGGACACCCGAACACGGTTGCCGGCACGAACTCGGTGGACGGCCACCAGGTACCTGTCCCGCACTTCGGTCTCGTCCTCAGCGTCGACCGCTTCCACAACCTCGCCGACCGGTTGACCAGCGTGGGCACTGAGTTCGTCATCGAGCCGTACGTGCGCTTCGAGGGTGAACCCGGCGAGCAGTGGACCATGTTCTTCCTGGACCCGTCCGGGAACGCGCTGGAGTTCAAGGCGTTCAAGGACCCGTCGCAGCTGTTCGCGACATGACCAGGTCCCGATAGCCGCGAGAAGGCGAGAGTCCGTGACGAGTTTCGTGCTGATCCCCGGCGCGTGCCACGGAGGCTGGTGGTACGAGCCGCTGGCGAGGGCACTGACGCACGACGGCCACCAGGTGCGCGCGGTGACCCTCGCCGGGCTGGGACCCGACGGGCTGGCCGGCGCCGGGCAGGTAAACCTCACCAGTCACATCGCGGAGGCCACCGCCGCCATCACGGGAGCCGGCGAGCCCGTCGTGCTCGTCGGACACAGCTACGGCGGCAGTGTGATCACCGCTGCCGCCGACCAGGTGCCCGAGCACGTGCGTGCCCTCGTGTACCTCGACGCGTTCGTCCCCGACGACGGCGACTCCTGCTGGACCATGACCAACGACGAGCAACGCAGGTGGTACATCGAGGGCGCCGCCCGCACGGGCCTCGCAGTAGATCCGCTCCCCTTCTTCGACCCGCGCGCCCGACCCCATCCGCTCGCCACCTTGGTGCAGCGCTCCACCCTTACCGGCCGCTGGCGGACGGTTCCGACGAAGACCTACGTGGCCGCGACGCGATGGCCCCAGGGCAGCACGTCCCCGTTCACGGACATCACGAACAAGGTGGCGACCGACCCCGCCTGGACCACGCACCGCTGGGCCACCAGCCACAACGTCCTCTCCGACGGCCCTGAGCGCCTGCGCGAGCTCCTGCTGGCCACCTGAGCCCAACGACACGAGGAGACCAAGTGGGATATGGGGATGGGCCAACCACAGAGCCCGTGCTCCGCGGAATGCAGGTGGTGCTGGTCCCCGTCGCTGCCGAACACGTGCCGGAGCTGCGACGGATCCTCCGTACGCCGGACGTCCGCCGTCGTTGGGGAGACGAGGCAGCGTCGTCCGGCTGGCCTTTCGACGATTCGTCCGCCGTGCGCTTCAGCATCGTGCTGGACGACCAGGTTCGCGGGATGGTCCAGTACGGCGAGGAGGACGACCCGAAGTACCGGAGTGCCTCGATCGACATTTTCCTCGAGCCCAGCGTCCACGGCCGGGGCCTCGGTCGCGATGCCGTCCGGACCCTCGCGCACTACCTGGTGGACAACCGCCGCCACCACCGCCTGGTGATCGACCCGGCCGCAGACAACGAGCGCGCCATCCGGTGCTACTCAGCGGTGGGCTTCCGCCCGGTAGGCGTCCTGCGGCGCTACGAGCACGATGTCGACGGCGATGGCTGGCACGACGGGTTGCTCATGGACCTGCTGGCGGAGGAGCTGGCTCGGTGAGCGTCACGAGCACGACATCGCAGCTTGCGGGTGCACGTGTTGCCGCTTGGGAACACCGCGGCGCACGCCAGGGCTTCGAGGTCGCGTTCCTCGGCCACCACGGTCCTGGCCACCTCGTGGGGTGCACGACCGGGATCGAGGCAGACGAGGCGTTCGTGGTCGAGTACGACATCGAGCTCGACCCTGAGGGGCACACCCGGTCGGCTCGGGTCGTGAGCCGGTCCTCGGGAGGACGCAGTAGTGCGATCGTCGAGGCGGACGGTCGGGGAAAGTGGACGGTGAACGGCTCCGCGGCGAGGCATCTCGACGGCTGCCTCGACATTGACCTGGAGTCGTCGGCGCTGACCAACGCATTCCCCGTGCGCCGGCTCCACCTGTCCCCCGGTGACGAGGCCGACGCGCCGGCTGCCTACGTGCGCGCACTGGACGCGAGTGTGGGGCGCTTGGAGCAGCGCTACCGGCGCCTGGACGACCATGGGAGCCAATCGCGTTACGACTACTACTCGTCGACATTCGACTTCCGATGTGAGCTCGCCTACGACAGGTCCGGCCTCATCGTCGACTATCCCGGCATCGCTAGCCGCGTACGTTGAGGACCCGACAGGACCGAATCGGAAGAGGCGTCGCACGCGGACTGCGTCGATGTCCGACGCCTGGTGCTCAGGCGTGGTGAGCAGCTTGTCGCTGGTCGTCGCCGGCCGCGTCCAGCGCGGCTCCCGACGTAGCGTCGAACAAGAAGACGCGGCCGGGTTCTACGGTCAACGTCAACCTTTCGCCCGGTGCCGGGCGGATGTTCGGCGGAGCCTGGACCACCACCGTGCCGGAAGCGTTCACCGGGTCGGGCACCGCGTCGTCCACCAGGGCATGGACGAGCACGTGGCTCCCCAGCGGCTCATGGAAGTCGACCCGCACCGAGATGCCGGCGCGGCCCGGCGCGCCCACATGGCACGCCTCCGGCCGAAGGCCGACGATCACCTCATCGTGCCCGCGCGCGACGCGGGCCAGCTTCGCCTGACCGACCACTGCGTACCCGTCGACGACCTTGACCCGCAACAGGTTCATGGCGGGGCTGCCGATGAACCCGGCGACGAAGACGTTCGCCGGGAAGTCGTACACCTCCTGCGGGGTTCCCACCTGTTGTAGCTCACCCGCGTTCATCACGCAGATCCGGTCGGCGAGCGTCATCGCCTCGACCTGATCGTGCGTGACGTAGATCGAGGTGATCGCGAGGCGCTGGTGCAGGCGCTTGAGCTGCGCGCGGACCTGGCCCCGGAGTTTCGCGTCGAGGTTGGACAGCGGCTCGTCGAGGAGGAACACCTGCGGCTCGCGGACGAGGGCACGCCCCATGGCCACGCGTTGGCGCTGGCCCCCGGAGAGCTGGCCCGGCTTGCGGCCGAGCAGCTCGGTGATGTCCAGGGTCTCGCTCATCTCACGGACGCGCCGGTCGACCTCGGGCTTGGCCATCTTGCGCTGCCGCAGCCCGTAGGCGAGGTTCTTGTAGACGCTCATGTGGGGGTACAGCGCGTAGTTCTGGAACACCATCGCGATGTCCCTCTCCCCCGGACCCTGGTCGTTGATCACCTGTCCCGCGATGCACAGCTCTCCCGACGTCGGTTTGTCCAGCCCCGCGAGCATGCGTAGGGCTGTGGTCTTGCCGCACCCGGACGGACCGACGAAGATCACGAAGTCGCCGTCGTCGACCTGAAGATCGAGGCTCTTCACCGCCGTCACATGGCCAGGAAAGGTCTTGGTCACCTGTCGGAACTCGACGTCAGCCATGTCAGCTCACCCCTTCAAGCCAGTGCTGGCGACAGAGCGGACGAAGTACCGCTGAGCGGCAAAGAACACGACGAGCATCGGCAGCAGACTGAGCGTGTTGGCCGCCATCAACAGACCCCACTGCGTGTCGTGCGCGCCCTGGAACGTCGTGAGACCGACCGGCAGCGTCATGTTCTTTTGTGACGTCACGACGATCAGCGGCCACAGGAAGGAGTTCCACGAGTCCAGGAACGTCAGCGCGGCCAGGGTCGACAATGCCGGCAGCGACAGCGGCATCACGATCTTGAAGAGGACACCCAGACGCGAGGTTCCGTCGATCCGGGCAGCCTCCTCGAGCTCGATGGGAATCGTCATGAAGAACTGCCTGAGGAAGAAGACGCCTAACGCCGTCACCAGGTTCGGAACGATCAACGCACCCAGATGATCGATGCCCAGCTGCGCCCAGACATGTACCCCGAACCATTTCACGATCAGGAACTCGGGGATCATCGTGACCTGGAACGGGACCATGAGGGTCGCCATGAGCACCCCGAACAGCAGCCCACGACCGAAGAACCGCAGTCTGGCGAACGCGTATCCCGCGATGCTGCAGAAGACCAGGTTCGTGACGACCGTGATCACGGCGACGTAGGTGCTGTTGAGCATGAACGTGAAGAACGGCGCCGCATGGACGGCGCGTGGGTAGTTGTGCCACAGCGGGTGATGCGGCCACAGCACCGGCGGGAACTGGTGCGTCTCGTGGACCGTCTCGAGCGAGGTGACCAGCATCCAGGCGAGCGGAAGCAGCAGCAGCATCGACACCGGGATGAGCACGAGATGCCATGGGCTCGGACGCCGAAACCGGCGCCTCGTCTCGTCGGCGTCCGGCTCGCTCCGCGAGGGTGCGGGCGCGGGCAGCGCGGCTGTGTCGGTGCCGGTCGTCACGTCAGCCACGCCATCACCGGTTGTAGTGCACGAAGCGGCGGCCGACCCGGAACTGGATGAAGGTCGCGATCAAGATGACCATGAACAACGCGTACGCCAACGCGGCCGCATACCCCGCGTTGAACTCCTGGAACGCCTGCTCGTAGACGTAGTAGACGACGACGGTGGTGGAGCCGAGTGGACCGCCGCGCGTGGAAAGATATACCTCGTCGAACAGCTGAAGGGCGTTGATGCTCAGCCAGATCGCCAGGAACAGCGAGGCGGGGCTGAGCAGCGGCAAGGTGATGGTACGGAACGACGTGAACCGCTTCGCGCCATCGATCGCCGCCGCGTCGAGGAGGTCCTGCGGTACGCCCTGCAGCGCCGCCAGGTAGATGACGACAGCGAACCCCGTCCATCCCCATACGGTCATCGCCACGATGACGTACAGGGCCTCGCTCGTACTGGACAGCCATTGTTGTTGGGGGATGCCGACCTTCGCCAGCGCCGAGTTGACCACGCCGAAGGACGGCTCGAAGAGCCACATGAAGATGATGGCCTCGTTGATGGTGGAGACCGCCATGGTCACGTAGGCGGCGGTCCGATAGATCGAGATACCGCGGATCTTGCGGTTGAGGGCGACGGCGATCAGGAGCCCGACCAGCATCGTCGCGGGGACGAACAGCACCGTGTACACGACGGTGTGCCGCACTGCGGACGCGAACTGGCTGTCGTGCATCAGCTTGTGGTAATTGTTCAAGCCGACCCAGGGCGTCTCCGGGGTGAGCAGATCGGACTTCTGGAACGACAGCAGCAGTGACCAGACGATCGGCAGCAGACCGAAGATGCCGATCAGCACGGTGACCGGCGTGACGAACGCCCACCCGGCGACGTGCTCCGACCTGGCCAGCCGCCGCGCCAGAGCCGGACGCCGCTGGGATGTCGATGACGCGGTCGCCATGCCCCTGTCAGTCCCCCGCGAGGGCAGAGTTGGTGGCCGCCGCCGCCTGGTCGAGCGCGGCCTGGGGTTCGACCTTCCCGAGCAGCACGCCCACGATCGCATTGCTGAGGGCCAGCGAGATCTTCGGGTACTCGGGGATCTGCGGACGGGCGTTCTTGACGTTGGAGAGATTGTCGATGAACGTCTTGACGCCCGGCAGCTTCGCATTCATCTTCGACGTCACCGTCGAGTTCTGCGCAACCGACGAGCGCGTCGGCAGGTCACCTGTCTCCAGCGAGAAGGTCTGCACCTGGGCAGGCGCGGTCAACCAGGTAAGGAAGTCGAGCGCCGCCTTCTTGCGGGCCGACCCGTTGTCGAACACCACCCAGTTGTCCGGTCCGGCGATCGTCTGATGTCCGGCGCTGGAGCCCGCGAACGAGGGCATGATCTGCACGCCGGTGTCTACGTGGAGTCCTGAGAGGTCCCAGGGACCGGTGATCAGCATCGCGATCTTCCCGGCGTTGAAGAGCTCGGTGTACTTGCTGTTGGTGGTGTCGAGATACACCGACTTGTCGGTGACCGCCATGTCCTTCAGCATCGTCATCGCCTGCAGACCCTGCGGTGAGTCGAAGGCCGCCTTCGTGTTGTCGGCGTTGAGGATCTGCCCGCCGGCCTCCCAGAGCATCGCCTCCCAGTGCCAGACCGTGTCCTCGCTGTCGTTGGCGGGCATGGACCAACCGAACTGCTTCGTGCTGGGATCGGTGAGCTTCTTGGCCGCGGCACGGAAGTCGTCCCAGGTCCAGTCGGCCGACGGCGGTGCGACACCGGCCGCGGCGAACAGCTTCTTGTTGTACACGATGGCGAGGTTGTCGACGAGCGCCGGGATGCCGACCACCTTGGTGCCGACAGTGGCGACCTTGCGCTCACCGGGGTAGAAGTCGCTCCAGTTCACCGACGGCTGCTTGACCGTCGACGACAAGTCGACGAGCGACGGGACGGTGGCGATGTTCGGCGCCCAGCTGCCGTAGAGGTACGAGATGTCAGGCGGGCTGCCGCCGCGGACGGCAGTCGAGAGCTTCTGCAGGGCGTAGTCCTGGTTGACATTGAGCGTTGAGACGTCAACGTCGGGATGGGTCTTCGAGTACTTGTGGACCAGCTGGGCGAAGACCTTGCCCTCAACGCCTACCCAGCCGTTCCAGATCGTCACCTGGGTCTTGCCGCTGGAGGAGCCGGAGCCACCACAGGCGGCCAGGCTCAACGCCAGTGCACCGGCGGCCACGACCGCTACGACCCTGGATCTCGTCATGCCTTCTCCTCCAGAGCCGGGATAGCATCCGCTCATAGTCGAGCACTCTGCTTGCGCGAGCACGCTTGATTGGCCGAGACTCTACCGACAAGACCCGCTCCACATCAATGCCCCGCACCGATGAGGTCGGCCGCGAGCTCGGAGGTCCAGCATGCACAGGGCGGACCGGTTGGCGGCCATTCTCGACCAGCTCGCGCAACAGGGCAGCGTCGATGTGAGGCGCACGGCCCTCTCGCTCGAGGTGTCCCAGGCGACCCTGCGGCGCGACCTCCGAGCGCTCGACCAGCAGGGCCTGCTCTCCCGGACCCACGGTGGAGCCGTCGCCGGGGACATCGGCCTGGAGCTGCCGCTGCGCTACCGGGAGGCCCATCACCAGCCGCAGAAGCGGCGAATCGGCAAGGCGGCAGCCGACCTCATCCCCGATGGCTCGGTCGTCGGCATGACGGCCGGCACCACGGTGACCGAGGTCGCCCGGGCCCTCGTCCACTCCACCGACGTGACAGTGGTGACCAACGCCCTCAACATCGCCACGGAGCTGGTGCTCCGACCCTCGCTGCGGGTCGTCGTGGCCGGTGGAACGGCCCGACATGCGAGCTACGCCCTGGTGGGACCTGCGGCGGACACCGCGATCGACGGGCTCCACCTCGACATGGCGCTCGTCGGCGTCGACGGCCTCACGGTCGCCGAGGGCGCCAGCGGCCATGACCAGGTCGAGGCCCATACCGACCGTTCTTTTCTGCTGCGGGCGCGCAGGACCGTCGTGGTCGCCGACAGCAGCAAGCTCGGACGGGTGGCATTCGCCCGCATCTGTCGCACCGACGAGATCGACGACTTGGTGACCGACGACGGCGCGGACCCGGCCATCCTCAGCGCCCTCCGCGCCAGTGGCGTACGGGTCCTGGTCACCAGCGCCTAGATCCGATCGGCACCCGAACGCCGCGATGCCAAACGACCACGTCCGCGCGCTCGGCAGTGCGCGAAGTTGCTCGGCTCAGGCCGCGCTGTCATAGTGCGGCAATGGCAAAAGTCGCGTTCATCGGCGCGGGAAGCGTCGAGTTCACCCGCAACCTGGTCACCGATCTGTGCAGCCTCCCCCACCTGCGGGGTGGCCTGGAGCTCGCCCTCCATGACATCGACGGGCCCCGACTCGACCACGCGGCAGCCATGACGCGGCGGATCGTCGACCAGACGTCCGCAGGGCATACCGTCACCTCGAGCCTCGACCGTCTTCCCGCGATCGATGGCGCCGACTATGTGGTCAACGTCGTCCAGGTCGGGGGATACAGGGCGACCCGAACCGACTTCGACATCCCGGCGACCTACGGGGTGCGGCAGACCATCGCGGACACGCTCGGCATCGGCGCCATCTTCCGGGGGCTGCGTACGATCCCGGTCGTCGTTGGCCTGGCGACGGACATGTCACGGGTCTGCCCGGACGCCTACCTGCTCAACTACAGCAACCCGATGGCCATGTTGCCGTGGGCCGTCTACGCGGGCACGCCCTTCGACCGGGTCGTCGGACTGTGTCACTCCGTTCGGGACACGCACGGCTTTCTCGCCGGTCTGGTCGGCAAGGCGGTCGACGACGTCGACTTCACCACCGCCGGGTTCAACCACCAGGCATTCGTTCTCCGCTTCGAGCACGGCGGCGAGGACCTGTACCCGCGGCTGCGTGAGGTCATCGACGCGGACCCCGAGCTGCAGCGCCGTGTCCGGGTCGAGATCTTCCGGCGGTTCGGATACTTCCCCACCGAATCGAGCGAGCACTCCGCGGAGTACGTTCCGTGGTTCATGCGGCACGACGGCGAGGTGGAGCATTTCCGGATCTTCGTCGGCGACTATCTTCACCGTACCGACGAGAACATCGCGGAGTACCAGCGGACGGAGCGCGAGCTGGAGACTGACGCCCCGCTCGAGCTCGAAGTCACATCGGAGCTGGCGTCGGAGTTCATCGATGCTCACCAAGGCGGCGGCAACCGCGAGATCTACGCCAACGTCCGCAACGGCGACCTGATCTCGAGCCTCCCGCAGGACTGCTGCGTTGAGGTTCCCTGCGCAGTCGACCCCGCCGGTCTGCACCCGCGCGCGGTCGGAGCGCTTCCTCCCCAGCTCACGGCCCTCAACCGCACGTTCGTCAACGTCGTGGAGCTGACGGTGCGAGCCGTGCTCGACGGCGACCGCCGTCACGTGTACCACGCGGCGCTGCTGGACCCCAACACGGCGGCGACCCTGACCACCCGCGACATCGTGCAGATGTGCGACGACCTGTTCGAGGCGCACGGCGACCTCATTCCGCAGGCCCTTCGCCGATAGCCGCTGCGGAGTTTCGTCAGCCGTCGAGTGGCCGGTGCGCCAGCCGCTGGGCGGCCGCTGCAACGGAGCCGTCGTCGATGTCGGGGTTGATCGTGTGCCTGCTGGTGACCGCGAGGCCGGACACCACCGCGGCATACGCGTTCGCCGCTGCCAGGTCGAGCCCGCGGACGAGTCCCACCACGACCGCCGCCAGGTGAGCATCACCGGCGCCGGCGGTGTTGACGACGTCGACCTCCAGCGCGGGTGCGTGGTCGAGCGACTGACCGTCCCAGACCCAGCTCCCACTGGCGCCGGCCGTCACGACGACTGACATCCGAGGGTTCAGCCGTGCCAGCTCGCGAATGGCTGCCTTGACGTCGTCGGCGGCCGAGGCCCCGTTCGCTGACCTGCCACCGAGGACACGAGCCTCGTCGATGTTCACGGCGAGGAGGTCGACGTCGTCGAGCAGACCTGCCTCCCTCGCCTCGGCCACCTCACCGCTGACCAGCGCTGCGACCCGCAGGAAGCCGTGATCTGCTGCCTGCCGAAGCAGCTCGGTCCGGGCCGCGAGAGGAACCTCCGGCAGCGCCAGGGCGACTCCGCGGTGACGGTACCGCTCGAAGATGGGACGAGCCCGCGAGATGTCGTCGGCGGAGACGGCGGAGCTGGCCGACCGGCTCGTAGTGAGGTTGCCGCCGTCGCCATCGGGGTACAGCAAACACACCGAGAACAGCGTCGGCAGTGCAGTGCCCGCCACGTAGCCGGTGTCCATCCCGACCGACGCCAGGTCTGCCACGACGAGACGGCCGGCGTCGTCGTCTCCTACGCTCCCAATGGGGACGACCGGGAACTCCGGGCCGAGCAGTTTCGCGATGTAGTGGCAGACGATGTGCATCTTGCAGTAGTCGCGTTGGTCGAGCAGCTCGGCGGCCCGGCTCTCCTCGCGCCCCAAGGTCGCGTTTCCGTCGAGCGCGAGGAAGATCCCGCTGCCCAGGCCGCCCGTAGCAATTACGACGTCGTAGTCGTGCGGAGAGGTCACTGATCGAGGCCGAGATCCCACTCGGGATGCAGGCTGATCGGATGCGTGGCCGTCTCGACCGTGGCGGTCAGCAAGGCGTCGGGATGCTCCTGCAGGAGCGTGATCGGGTACTCGGCTGTCACCGGGCTGAACAGCCCTACGCGCAGCGCCGTCTGCTTCCACGCGCCAGTGTCGCTGAACAGCCGGATCGTCCGTGCCGCGAGGATCTCGCGTACCCCGAGTGTCACCGACATCGGTGGGACGAACTGGTATGCGCCGCCGAACGTCCGTTGGGCGAGCGCAACTACCGTGTCCAGGTTGTTGTCCTGGACCCGCGCCGTGGACGCGCGCAGCTGGGAGACACTGATCGCACTGAACGGATGACGCCTGGCCTGGTTGTAGGCGATGTGCCCATCCTGCCCCCAGCCCCCGTATACCAAGTCGGCCGGACGCTCGAGCAGGGCCGCGGTGATCTCGGCGAGCACCGGCGGCTCGGGCCAGTGCCGGTTCTCCTCCGGCACGTTGAGCTCCGCCGCGATCGGTCCATAGAAGCTCGCCTCCATGAAGCCGCGGAAGCTGTACGGGTGCGCCCGGGGAAGCGGACGCCCCTCCCAGTCGAGGCACTCGTCCATGTGGAACACCTCGACGTGCCGGAGGCTGACCCGCTCGCTGTTCACGAGCTGAGTGAACGGCGCGTACCAGCCGCTCGGACCGCAGGGGATCACGACCCTGAACTGTCGCCCGGCTGCCGCACTTGCGGTGATGTCGTCGACCAGCTCCCGGGCCATCAGGCGGCCCATCTCGGCACCGTCGCCGCAGATGCGCAGCGGCACCCTGCGCAAGGGGTGGTCGACGAGCTCGTCGACCGGGACGCGGCACCACCTGGCGAGGTCGCGCGGCGACACAAGGCCCGACGCGTCGGCCGCGGCACCGGTGCTCGACCGCGCGCTCATCTCAGCTCCGGCAGCCACTGCTGCTGAGCGGCGATCAGCTCGTCTGTCATCGCCCTCATCTCGTCCAGGCTCAGCAGCGAGCTGGTGAGCCGGTCGAGTGAGACCGCGACCTGCACGAGCTCCCGCGAGCGCTGACGGTAGGCGTCGACCACGCAGCTCTGGTAGCCGACGGAGGCCAGGTTGATCGCAGCGCAGGCGGTGGGAAGCGCGCCGATGTATGTCGGCTGCACGCCGTTCTGGTCCACGAGGCACGGCACTTCGACACAGCACCCGTCGGGGAGGTTGGTGATCAGCCCGGTGTTGGGCACGTTGCCGTAGACCACCCGGGGAGCACCGGTGAGGACCGAGTCGATGATCCGCGCGGCGTACTCCTCGCTGACGGCGAGCTGGCCCTCGGCGAACTCCTGCGCCATCGCCTGGAGCTCCGCGTCGTGGTCCCCACGGGTGATCTCGAGGTAGTCCCAGCGTTCGGGGAGGATCGCCGCCACGTCGTCAGCGGTACGCCGAAAGTGCGGGTAGTACTCGGAGGCGTGGTGGCTGGACTCGGTCTGGAAGTAGCCGGTGAGCTCCATGATCGCCGTTCGCACGCCTTCGCGTCCTCCTGCGTACCACTCGTCGATCTCCGGGGACGGGCTCCGCTCGCCTCGGTGGTAGGCAGTCACTGCCTCCCGCAGCTGCGACATGACGTCGCGACCGTGGTGGCGCATCTCCAGCATCCAGGCCTGGTGGTTGATGCCGGCCGCCCGGAACGACCAGTCGTCATCACCCAGCGCCATGATCGCGGCAAGCTCGTCGGCCGTGTGCTGGACCGAGTGGCAGAGCCCGGTGGTTGCGATCCCCTGCCCCGAGGCGAACCAGCAGTTGACCGACATGGGGTTGGCGTAGTTGAGCAGCATCGCGTCGGGACACAGGTCGAGCATGTCCGCGGTGATCTCGTCGAGCGCTCGCATCGAGCGCAGGCCACGGAAGACGCCGCCCGGACCGAGGGTGTCGCCGACCGTCTGGTCGACTCCGTACCGCCTCGGGATCTCCATGTCGAGCGCGTACGCGTCCCGCCCCCCGACCTGGAAGCACGTGACCACGAAGTCCGCGCCGGTCAGCGCCTCCCTGCGATCGGTGGTGGGCCGGATATCGGCAGGAAGCCCATGGGCGTCGACGAGCTGTCGCGCGAGCCGCTCGGTCCGCTGCAGCGCGTCCGCGTCGATGTCCATGAGCGCGTACGTGGCTGCCTGCATGCTCTCGAAGGACAAGAAGTCGTTCATGAGCTGAAGGGGGAACTCGTAACCGCCGGCGCCCATGATTGCGATTGTGGTCATGGCTCCTCGCTCTGATCCGTGCGCAACCTCGGGCTAGAGCAACGTAGACGGATAGCCAGGTGGCGTCAATCGGCACCGGACCAGGAGAGCGCCGTCTGGTAGTTTCGCGGTCCAGTGCCAATGGCCGCGACCGTGAAGGAGCGCCATGCGGGGTCTTCGCGGCAGAAGAGTCGTCATCAGCGGTGGCAGCAGCGGGATCGGCGCCGCCACGGCCCGCCGCTTCCTCGAGGAGGGCGCCCGGGTGATTCTGGCCGGACTCGAGCCCGAGCAGGTCAACGCCACTGTGCAGTCGCTGCGGGGCGTCGGCGACGTGAGCGGCGTCGCCGTCGACGTGAGCTCTCCGGAAGGGGTTGCGGAGCTCATGGATGCCGCCACGTCGACGCTCGGCGGCGTGGACATCCTGGTCAACAACGCGGGTACGGCCTGGCGAGAGCCGTTCCTCGACATCAGCGCCGCCAGCTGGGACCAGATCATCGCCACCAACCTTCGCGGCATGTTCCTGGTGGCGCAGGCGGTCGCCCGCGTGCTCGTCGAGCAGGCGACCGGCGGGGCCATCGTCAACATGTCGTCAGTCAACGGCCTGGTCGGCGAGGCCGAGTACGCACACTACAACGCATCGAAGGCGGCGGTGCTGCTGCTCACCAAGACGATGGCCGCCGAGCTGGGTGGACACGGGATCCGCGTCAACGCCCTTTGTCCTGGCTATATCGAGACACCCCTCAATGCGGCCATTGCCGGAGACCTCGGCGAGGCGGACTTCGCCGAGACCTACGCCGAGGAGAAGATCCCGCTCCGCCGGACCGGTCAGCCCGCGGAGGTGGCCGCCGCGTACGCGTTCCTTGCGTCCGACGATGCGTCCTTCATCACCGGGGCAGAGCTGGTCGTGGACGGAGGACAGGTCGCGATCATGTGAACCGTCCTCGCGACTCGGGCCCTGGATGGTGGCCGTCAGAAGAATGTGCGGACGACGTCGACGATGACGCCGTCGGCGTCGACCATGGGCAACCAGCGCCACTTGTCGAAGGTCGTGCACGGGTGCGAGATGCCGAGTCCCACTTCGTCACCCGGCGCCAGCTCGCAGTCGTCCGGGAGCGACACGACCAGATGTTGGTCGAAGACCCGCACGACGAGGGCTCCGGTCACCCGGACCGCAGTCGTACCGCTGTGCCCGCTGAGCAGCACAGGCGGACCGGAGTCGAAGGAGACGTCACGTCGGCCGGCACCCACGACGGCGACTCCCGGCTCTGGACGAGACAGCACCGGCGCCCGTACCTCCAGCGCGGCAACCAGGTCCGTCAGCCCAGGCGTCCGCCCGAACGGCGACACCGTGGCGTACAGGCCGTGGTCATGGGTCACGTAGCAGCCGGAGCGCAGGACGACCCGCCAGGCGGGGCTCCCGGCCAGGACCGCCACGACCGCGTCGAAGTACGCCGACCCGCCTGCTGTGACGACGGGTACCTCGTCGAACAGAGCGGCGTCGACTCAGCTGCGTCACGACCGACGCCAGCTGCTCGCAGTAGGCGACGGCGGCCTGGTACCCCCCGGCGACGCTGTCCGTGACGATGGACCCTTCGTAGCCTGCGACGCCTGCCAGGCGCAGCCGGGCAGATCGCCCGACGGCAGCGGCCACGACGAGGGCCTCCTCGGTGGTCCGCGCACCCGTACGCCCGGCGGCGTGCCCCAGCTCGACGAGGACACTCAGGGTGCCCGAGCCGTGCCGCGACATGGCATCCTGCAGGAGCTCGACCCCCGTGAGGCTGTCGACGTAGCAGCTGACGGAAAGCGCGCGGTCGTCGGCGACTACGGTGGCGAGCCAGCCGAGCGACGCGGGGTCCACCACCTGGTTGGCGATCAGGATCCGTTCGACACCGAAGCCGCGAAACAGTCGCGCCTGAGAGACGGTTGCGACGGTGATTCCGGGGGCTCCAGCGTCGATCTGCCGTGCCACCAGCTGCGGCGCCATCGTCGTCTTCGCGTGCGGAAGGACGGTGATGTCGTGCCGCCGGCTGTAGGCAGCCATCGTCTCGATGTTGTGCCGTACGGCCTCGGAGTTGAGCACAGGCCGGGGACTGCTCGAGCCACCCACCGGCGCTGTCGGTTCCGGACAGCTCCTCGGCCGTCGTCGGCAGCCGGTGACGGGGACCACCGAAGCCCTTCTCCTCGGGCGCAATCGGGTCGCTGCGCAGTGCCAACACCCTACCCCGGTCGTAGCCGCCCGCGGCCGCGGATTCGCCCGGAGCTTGGCGAGTCGACGCGTCATCCACGGGGCTGCGGGCTCTCGCCCCGCGTGGCCTCCTCGAGCAACTGCAGCAGGAGGTGGCGGTACGACGTGCTGTTAGCGCGGGTCATGGCGATCTCACAGCTATCGACGCAAGGGCGCGCACGCCGCGGACGATCTCGTCGCGACCTGCGGCAGCAGCTCCGGGAGGTCGGCTCGCCATGCAGCTCGCCGCGATCACCTGCGACCCCGCAGCATCCCCATGACATGGCAAGGTACACCTCACCTTGGGCGAGGTGAGCCTGGCGAAGGTCTACAGGGCATCGGCCGAATACGTCGAGAGGTCAATCGGCGTCCGACACGCCGCAGAACCGGGCCGCGGGTAACGTGTCGGCGGGAGCTCAGCCGGAGTGACGGCTGAGGTTGGTGCGCATCTCCATCAGGCGGCGGTCCGCGTAACGTGCCTCGGCCCAGCTTCTGCGGATAGCTTGCGCCACGCGCGAGATCTTCGATCCGCGCGAGTTGGTGGCGGTGTGTGACATATCGATCAGATCCTTTGGTACTCAGCGAGTGCCTCTCGCTACCTGCAAGTATTGCACACCGAAGTATTCGAATCAGCATTCTACGAGTCCGAACAACGTGATGTTCGTCTCCCCTGGGCTGCGACGCAGGGTCAGGTGTCGCCGCGGTCGCTCAGCTGCAGGTCGACCGCCAGCACCCGGTGGTCGTTGTCCGTGTTGACGTCGAAGACTCGCTGACTGGTCGCCCGGATGACATCCGGCCGGCGGCTCGGGAACAGCACGTAGTCGATGTACCTGTCCCCCTTCGTCCCCTGAGCAGGCAGTCCCAGCGCCTCATAGCACGTTTCGAGACTCATCCGGGAGGCCGACGCCTTTGGCGCGTCAGCGTAGGTCCCGTCATCCATCTGCGCGTTCCAGTTCAGGTCACCGACCACGAGCACCTGGCCGCGTCGCAGGAACCGCGACACCAGCCATTGATTCGCCATCCACATCTGTTGGTTGACTTTCAGCCGTCGTCGCAAGACGACGTTGGGCCGCAGCTTGTGCTCGATCGTCGCCGGGAAGTGGCTGACGAGCACGAACACGTTGCGTCGCGTCTCGAGGTGGAGAAGCTGGACCCAGGTCACGAACTTGGGCGGCATCGTTGCCGGGCCCGCACCACGCGGCCCCACGTACACGCGCCTCGTCGCCCGGCGCGTACCTGCGCGCACGAGCTGCAGTACATCGCTGCGCCACAGGACCGCCGACGAGGCCGATCCCGGCTCACCACGGGCCTGGAAGTGCGCGATGTTGTCGCGGCTCCTGCCGACGGCGGCCTCGTGTCCGCCCACCTCGTTGACCCCAAGCACCTCGACGCCGGTGGCGAGCACCTTGTCGAGGTCGGAGCCGATCGCGGCGTTGCTGCGGCGGTGGTGGACGTTCCAGGTGGCGACCGTCAGATTGACCGCCGTGGTACGCGTCGTGTCGGGGGTGGCGGGGTACCGGTAGTGGCTCATCGTCGTCGACCTCTCGAGTGGGTGCGGGGAGGTGTCGCGGAGTCTGTTACGGCTTCATGGCCGCAATCAACCTAGGGCGTCGCCAAGCAGTCTGTCGACGATCTGCGACGAAGCCACGACGTTTCGTCACGGAACAGCCCCTATGCCCTATTGGTGCTCATACCGCTCCGGCCGATTGCTCCAGGCTATTGTTCGTCCGGGACCGCCACGGCTCGGAATGCACCCGGTATCGGAGATGGATTCCTCATCGACCAACGAAAAGACCGTCTTTCACCAGATAAACGTGCATACTGAACTCGCCCATCCCCCTGGTGGGCAGCGAACTCCGCAGTCGACGGTGCCCCAGCGCCCGCTGCCCCTGGACGGAATCCATGACGGCACCACGTACTCCCATGACCATCGTCAAGCTGGCCGCGGCGCTAGCGGTCATCGGGCCTGCGCTCATCGCCACCACCGCAACGAGCGGCAGCGCCGCCACCGGAGACACACTCTGGACGACGGGACTCGGCTCGGACGGCCAACTGGGCAATGGCTCCACGGCCAACCGGACAACGTTCGCCATGGTGAACAGCCTGGACAACGTGGACGAGGTCGCAGGCGGCCGCGAGCACGTGGTCGCTCTGGTGCAGGGCAACGTCTGGACATGGGGTGACGGCTCGAAGGGCGCAACTGGGCTGGGGAGCCTCAGCGACCGCTCGGTACCTACGCAGGTAGCGGGTCTCACCGCTGTCACAAAGGTGACGACGGGTCATTACCACAGCCTGGCGCTGCTGCACGACGGCACCGTCCGCGCGTGGGGGTTCAACTCACTGGGCCAGCTCGGCGACGGGACAACCCAGAAGCGGCTCTCACCGGTCGCGGTGAGCGGTCTGGCGAACGTCATCGACATCTCAGGCGGACGCGACATGAGCTACGCGCTCATCGCGGGCGGCACTGTGCGGGCCTGGGGCGGAGGTGTCAACGGCGAGCTCGGCAACGCGACGACTCCAACGCGTCAGACGACTCCGGTCCCCGTCACCGGACTGAGCGGCGTGGTAGCCGTGGCGGCCGGGCGCAACCACGCGCTCGCGCTCGAGTCCGACGGCTCGATCATGGCGTGGGGGCTCAACAGCTCAGGTCAGCTCGGCGACGGGTCCAAGACCTCGAGCAGCGTCCCCGTGCCGGTCTCCGGGATCACGACCGCAGTGGCCATCGCCGCCGGCGCTACTCACTCGGTCGCCCTTCTCGCCGACGGGAGCGTCATGACCTGGGGGAAGGGGGCCGAGGCGAGCTCGGCTCCGGCGGGACCGCTGACCGGACGAAGCCCGGCCTCGTCGCGGGGCTACCGGCCATCGCCTCCATCGGCTGCGGTCGCGACCACACACTGGCGGTCTCCAAGACCGGCACCCTGTGGGCATGGGGCATGAACGACTACGGGCAGCTCGGGGACGGCACGACGACGACGCGCCTCTCGCCGATTCTGGTCCCTGGCATCACCGGTGCCGTCGAGGCGCACGGCGGGCGCGGCTACACGGTTGTGCGCCGCAACACCGCCTGAGGGTGACAGAGCCCCGACGAGTCCGGTTTGTTTCTCACTCCCCGTACTCCACACTTGCACACAAGGTGACGCTCAGAACCCTTTGCTGTAAGGGTTTCCGCGTTTAGTGGTGGCTGAGGCAGCCCGGCCGTATGGTGCAGGGACCGGTCGCCTTCTGCTGAGACGCAATCTGGCTGATCGACGGGACAGTCCGGTTCCGCAAAGCGCGCCGTAGTCAGGAGATGCCGTCATGACGGTGAGCGGCCGAGAGGCCCACGACAAGATCGTCGAGCGCTTCGTCAAAGGCGCCCGGCACATCGCCTGGAGAGAGCACTGCACGCAGACCGACGCCCTGCTGGACATCTGGAACGCCAATCGCGACGTACCGGGGATCGCGGACCTCATGCGCGAGGCCATTCGTCAGGTGACGCCTTCCGGCGTCGACCGCGAGCGGGTGCCAACTCTGCCGCGTGAGCGTCTCAACGCTGACGGCTGACCCGTGGTCCTGAACTCCCGGCTCTCGGGAGCAGTGGTGACCACGGCGCTCACCCACTACTCCCTCACGAAGTACTACGCGCAGGTGCTCGGCGCAACACCTCTGGGGGCCGGCGCGAAGGCGCCGGACATGAAGGCCGCCTTCGGGCTCTGAGCTCTCGCGGGGGCTCTGCACTCGCCGGTACTCCGCACGCGGTCGAACAGCGGAACAACAACGCGGTTCGGCGCGTTCAACCACGCGTGAATGATGTCGCACCTACTGTCCCCCTCGCCGTCCTCGACTTCGTCGGCATCGAGTACGGCGAGTCGGCGCTCTCGCGGCGATCAGCGGGGCCGTCGGCATCGCGCAGGCCGTGGAGGGCGCTGGATTCCGGCGCTACTGGGTCTCCGAGCACCACAACATGTCGAGCCTGGCTTGCAGCGCGCCCGAGATCCTTACCGCGCACATCGGCGCCAGGACCGATCGCATCCGGGTAGGGGCAGCCGGAATCATGCTGCCCAATCACGCCCCGCTTCAAGGTCGCGGAGACGTTCCGGACACTGGTGGCGATGCATCCGGGAAGGGTCGACCTGTGCCTCGGCCGAGCTCCCGGCACCGACCCGCTGACCGCACATGTGCTTCGTCGAGGCGTCGACGCCGATCCGGCCGCAGAGTTTCCCGGCCAGGTGGGCGAGCTGCTGGCGTTCCTCGGCGACGGATTCCCCGACGGACACCCGTACGCGCGGCTGATTGCCGCGCCGGTCGTAGACGAGCGGCCGCAGATATTCGTTCTCGGCTCGAGTCAGTACGGGCCGCGCTTCGCGGCGGTCAACGGGATGAGCGCGGTGTTCGCCCACCACATGAGCCCCGAGCTCGCCGTTCGAGGCGCTGCGGAGCTACCGGCGCGACTTCCAGCCTCGTGCCGAAGGCGACCGCCCGTACTCCGCCTGTCGGTCCTGCCGTTCGCGAGCGACGACGATGACGCCGGCGCGAGTTCGTCGCGGCGTGGACACTGACGATGCGGAACATCGCCCGTGGCGTCCGCGAACCGCTGCGGCCCGAGCAGGTACGGGAGTTCGCGCGGTCGCAGCGAAGTTCGCGCGAGCCGTCGAGACGACAGCCGGATGGTCACCGGCGAGCCAAGCTCGTCGCCGAACGGCTCCACGAGATGAAGGAGCAGTCGCAGGCCGACGAGGTCGTCCTGGTCACTCCCGGCCTGGACCGGCACCGGCGTGCCGAGAGCTTCGTCGCCGTCGCCGAAGCGTGGCGGCAGGCGGCCTGAGGGTCGTCGGCGACGCCGTCAGTAGGCTGTCGCCGGTTCGGTGGTTCGGGTCGCCACCTCCAGGATCTCGAGGATGTGTCGGTACGGCTTGCCGGTCGCCCGAGTCATCGCGAGCTCGCAGGTCCGGTTGCATGAGGCGTACGCCGCGAAGGCCCGGCCGGACAGCTCCGCGGCCTCGGGTGCCGTGGCGGCGGCGGTCAGCTCGGGGTGAAGCATCCCCCGGTCGCCCGCAAAGGCGCAGCAACCCCACGATACGGGCACATACACATCCGTTGACATGAACCGCGCGACCGCCTCCAGCGCGGCGGTGCTGCCGATCTCCGTCGATGAGCACGTCGGATGGACGGCGATCGACGTGACAGGAGCCGTCAGCTCCAGCCGATCGAGCATGTCCGAGGCGACGAACTCGGTGGCATCCAGCACCGTCAGCGCATCCGCGCCTTCCGCGGACATGCTCGAGAGCAGGCCCTGGGTGCAGGAGGCCGCGTCCACGACGACTGCCAGCCGACCGTCTTCCGTAGCCTCGACCAGCGCCGACACGACTTTGTCCCGCATGACCTCGTGGCCGGCCTGGAGTGCCCTTCGATTTCCACGGCGTGCCGCAGCACAGCCCCTCCATCGCCTTCGGCGTCCGAAACGCGATCCCCGCACGCCGGCCCAGCGCCACGAGCGCGTCGGCGGCTCCGGCCCCACTGCCCGGCTCCGGGCCGAACATGCCACCGATACACGAGGCGAACAGCACAGCGTGCGGCGCGGTGTCTCGAAGTCGCGGTCGCCGGCGCCCACCGCGAGGCAGACCGGCGTCATAGAGGGGAACCTGGTCTGGTCCCACGGCCCTCCGCCCGGCCCTACTGAGCACAGTCGGGACCACAGCGGGCATCGCATGGGAGATGCTCAGAGCGGCGCCGACTCCACGCGTCGCGACATCCCAGTGACTCGCGGCCAGCTTCCAGGAGGCGTTGGCAAGCTTTCCGGCGTCGGCCGCCCTCAGCCGCCGTACCAGGTCTCCGGTGTTGATTAGCACCGGGCACGCGGTGGCGCACATGCCGTCGACCGCGCAGGTCTGGACGCCGTCGTAGTCGTAGTCCGTTCCAGCTGCTGCGCGAGCAGACGCGGTCGCCGCGGCCCCGCGCCGCCACCATCTCCCGGCGCAGCACGATCCGCTGGCGCGGCGTCGGGTCAGCGACCGTGACGGGCACACCGGCTCGCAGAAACCGCACTCGACGCAGCGGTCGACCTCGCCTCGACGGTCGGCGCGGGCTTGAGATCGCGGCAGGTACGCGCGCGGGTCGTCGGAGAGCAGTACCCCGGGTTGAGCAGGCCTTCGGGTCGACGAGGCCCTTGATCTCCCGCATCATGCCGGTCAGGCTCGCCGCCGTACTGGCGCTCGACGAAGGCCGCCATGATCCGGCCGGTGCCGTGCTCGGCCTTCAGCGTGCCGGACCAGGCCGAGCACCAGGTCCACCATGTCCTTCGTGAATGCCTCGTAGCGGCGCATCGACGCGGGACGTCGAACCGCTCGTTGAGCATGAAGTGCACGTTGCCGTCGCGGGCGTGGCCGAAGATGACCGTGTCCTCGTAGCCGTGGTCGGCGAACAGCTCGGTCAGGCCGCGGCTGAGTTCCCCGAGCCGCTCGACCGGCACGGCGACATCCTCGAGCAGGGCGCTGGTGCCGGACGGCCGGGCACCGGCCACCGTGCTGTAGAGGCCCTTGCGGTGTGCCACAGAGCCGCCCGCCCGTCGCGGTCCGTGGTCGGTCGTCAGCGCCGAACGGCAGTCGGCCGAGGCCGCGAGGCGGGCTCGACCGTGCGGCAGCGCTCGTCCAGCTCTTCGGCGGTCGGCCGCCTGGAACTCCACCAGCAGCGCCGCATGCCGCGCGACGAGCGAGGTCCAGCCGACGGCTCGGGCATCGGGGTCGCCGGATCGACCGCGCAACCGCAGCGAGGCGGCGTCCAACAGCTCGGCGGTGGCGACGCCGCGTCGGACGAGCTGCGGCTACCGCTTCGGATCGCGGACTGCAGGTCCGCGAAGACCAGCAACCCGGTGGCCGCGTGCGGCAGCACTCGACCGTCCGAACACCGCCGACCCGACGAAACCGAGCGTGCCCTCGCTGCCGATCATCAGGTGGACCAGGATCTCGAGCGGGTTCGTCGTGGTCGAGCAAGGCGTTGACGCCGTAACCCATCGTGTTCTTGATCGAGAACAGCCGGCGGATCGTGGCCACCGACCGCGGTTGCCCGGACCCGCCCGCAGCCGGCGCAGGCCCTCGTGCAGCTCCGGTTCGGCGGCCGCGAGCAGTCGGTAGGCATCCGCCCGACGAGTCCATCACGGTGCCCGAGGGCAGCACCAACACCATCGATTCCAGCGTCCGGTAGGTGTTGCTCCGGTACCGCACTGCATCCCGGAGGAGTTGTTGGCGATCACGCCGCCGACCGTGCAGGCGCTCTCGCTCGCCGGGTCGGGGCCGAGCTGGCGCCGTACGGGGCCAGCCGCGCATTGACCGGCCGACTGTCACCCCCGGCTGCACCCGCACCCGGCGCCGTCTCGAGCACCTCGACGCCTGGAAGCGCTGCGGGTGTCGACCAGAACGCTGTCCGCTGAGGGCCTGCCCGGACAGCGATGTGCCGCCGGCGCGGAAGGTCAGCGGCACGCCGGCCCGGTGCACGCCCGCATCACCTCCGCCACCTGCTCGGTGTTGCGGGAGTGGCGACGGCGCTGCGGTCGAGCAGGTAGTGCGAGGCGTCGTGGGCGCACGCGAGCAGGTCCAACGGACGCTGGGTCACGGCTCGTCGCCGAGGACGTGCGCCGAGTCGCGCCCGAGACGCCGTGCAGCGTCGGGGCGCATCCCGGTCACCGGCTCGAATCCGTTGCGGGCCGGTAGCCGTGTCCTGGCTCACCTCGGCCGCTCGGATCTCCGAGATGTGCGCTCAGCGGCTCGCCCTTGCGAACTCGCTCGGCGATGTGCTCGGCCTGCCGGATCGCCAGCGCGACGATGGTGAGCGTCGGGTTGGCCGCGGCGCCGCGTCGTCATCACCGAGCCGTCGCTGACGAACAGCCCTGGGACGTCGTGCGCCTGGCCGAACGCGCCGATGACGCCGTCCTCGGGCCGCTCGCTCATCCGGCACGTGCCGAGGTTGTGCGTCGCCGGGTACGGCGGCGTGTGGTGGGTGCCGGTGGCGCCGACCGCCTCGTACATCAGGTCCGCCCGGCCGTAGCCGTGCTCGCGCATCGCGACGTCGTTCGGGTGGTCGTCGAAGTGGACGTTCGGCCACCGGCAGCCCCCACTGGTCCTTGGCCGCGGTGTTGAGCGTGACCCGGTTCGTCTCCTGCGGCATGTCCTCGCCGACGATCCACATCCCGGCCGTGTTCGCGTAGGCGTCCATGATCTCGGTGAACTCGCGGCCCCAAGCACCGGGCTCGGCGAACGCAGCCAGGAACGCCGGTCCGAGCGACAGCGTCTCCATGTAGTAGCCGCCCGCGAACCCGCGGGAGGTGTCCAGCCGGGCCTCGTCGGCGATGATGCCGGCCATGGTCTCGCCGCGGTACATGCGCACCGGCTTGTCGAAGCGGGCATAGACCGAGCCGGTCGTGTGCCGCATGTAGTTGCGGCCGACCTGACCGGAGGAGTTCGCCAGCCCGTCGGGTGCAGCGACGCTCGCGCTCAGCAGCAGCAGCCGCGGCGATCTCGATCGAGTTGCCGGCGACGCAGACCACCTTGGCGGCCTGCCGGTGCAGATTGCCCGCCTTGTCGAGGTAGAGCACGGCGTTCGCGCTTGCCCTGCGCGTCGTGGGTGATCTGCACGGCCTGGCACTCGGTGCGGAGGTCGCACTTGCCGGTCGCGATGCGCCCGCGGGATCTCGCGGACGGCGGTGCTCCACTTCGAGGTGTGCTTGTCGCCCTGGAAGTTGAAGCCGTCCTGGATGGTCGCCGGGCGGCCGTCGTACGGCTCGGCGTTCGTGCCGTAGGGGCCGGTGGCGTAGAACGTGTAACCGACCCTCTCGGCGCCGTTCGCGAACACCTTGTAGTTGTTGTTCGCCGGCAGCGGCGGGCGGCCGTGCCGGTGCGTCGAGCCGATCGCCTTCTCGGCCCTGTCGTAGTACGGCGCGAGGTCGGCCAGCGTGATCGGCCAGTCGAGCAGGTTGGCGCCCGTCGACGCCGCCGTAGTACGTCTTGCGCCTTGAACTCGTAGTCGCGGAACCGCGGCGTGGCGCCGCTCCAGTGCGTGGTGCGAGCCGCCGACCGCCTTGACGATCCAGGCCGGCAGGTTGGGGAAGTCGCTGTGCCACCCGGTAGCGGCCCGGACGTCGTGCGGTTGTCCAGCCAGGCCATCTGCCCGAACGCCGCCCACTCGTCGTTCTCGTAGTCGTCCGGCTTCAGGAAGGGCCCGGCCTCCAGCACGACGCAGGGGATGCCTTTGGCGGTCAGCTCGTAGGCCATGGTGCCGCCGCCCGCGCCGGAGCCGATGACGACGACCGCGCTCGTGCTCCTCGATGGGCGCCATACTGTGCCCGCGCCGTCTGGTTGTCGCGAGCCTGCTGCGGTGCGACGCCGGGATGCGACGCCTGGCGTCGACGGGCTGCCCTGCGGCTGTCCGGTCTGGGTGCCGTCGGCTTCCGGTAGGACCGCGGCGACCTCGACGATCTGGTCGGGGCCGTCGTACTCCTCGATGCGCGGGTCCGGCAGCCAGTCGAGGTCGTCGAAGCCGCGGTCGATGTAGCCACCCTTGGCGAACGACTCGCCCTCGTAGCCGAGGATCGACCAGACCTCGTGGTCGTCGTACAGGCTCACGACAGCAGTGCGGCGGATCAGCCCGAAGAACTCCGTCCCCTCGACATGCCTCAAGATCTTCGTGGCGTCGGCGTCGTCCAGCTCCAGAAAACCGTCGCCGGTCAGCCCCGCAAGCGACTCCAGACCTTGCACCAGGCTCAGCCGCGACCATGTGGAGGCGTCGGCGGCCTCGATCACAGCGTCGGCCGTGCGCTCGTACGGCCCGTCCGGGACGGACTCATGCGGGAAGGCGACATGGAGGACCCGAACCAGGGTCGTGCGCGAGTCGTCGGTGAGGGTCGGTGCGTCGGGCAGCGGTCGCTCCGCGGTAGGAACCATTGCATCTCCTGAGGAATCCGTTGTCTTCTCAGCAGACGCAGTCGGTCGACGCCTGTCCAGAGGAAGAATTCGAGCCTGCCACACCTTCGGCGCGGTCGCCATGGGCGGGCAGAGATGGGGGTGGCAACGCCGGCGTGCCGGTTGCGTGCCACGCCGTTCATGCCACGATGGGCTACCCAGCCCGACCGTCCGAAAGGGTCAGAATCGATGATTTTCATCGTCGTGAAGTTCAAGGTATTGCCTCAGTACGCGGACCAGTGGACCAAGATCGCCGACCCCTTCACCCAGGCCACCCGACGTGAGCCCGGCAACCTCTGGTTCGAGTGGTCCCGCAGCATCGACGACCCCAACGAGTACGTCCTCGTCGAGGCGTTCAAGGACGACGCCGCCGGGGCCCACGTCTCGAGTGACCACTTCCAGGAGTTCGCGTCCAAGGGCGCCGGCTACCTCCAGGAAACCCCGCGCATCCGAAACACCGTGCTCGAAGGCGACGACTGGGACCGCATGGGCGAGATCACCGTCGCCTGAACTGCTTGTCGCGCGCCGGTTCCGCTACCCCATTCCGACGTACACCTCGAGTCCGTCGACCTCGACGAAGCCGAGGCGCTCGTAGACGGCGGCCGCCGCGTCGGTGTCGGGGTGGAGGTGGACGAGCTCTGCTCCCGCCTCTATACCGCCGCGGGTCAGCCAGGAGGAGACCGCCGTACCAACGCCGCGCCGGCGGGCATGAGGGAGCACGCCCACACCGGCGACGTAGCAGCAGACGCCGGCGCGGCCCCGAGACAAGACGGCGTACCCGGTGCCGACCGGGTCACCGTCCAGCTCTGCCAGTGCCACGGTGACGCTCGACTGTGACAGCAGCGGCTGCATCCAGGGTCGCTCGACCTCGACGCCCGCCTCGAACGCGACAGTGTCGACAGCAAGCACGGTGTCGAGGTCGGCAGGTGCGGCCGACCTCACCGTGACGCCGACCGGAGGCGAGGGCGGACGGAAACGGCTCGCGGTGAGCCCCATCAAGCGCTTCGTGAACAGCTTTCGACCGTGTGGCCAGGACATGTCCGACGGGACGCGGATGCCCCAGGGACGGCTCGCGCGGCGTACCAGTCGCGCACGGCGCCGAGGTCCACGAGAGTCACCTCGTCGACATCACCGTTGTTCCACTGCGGGTATGGCAGCCCGGACGCCATCAGCCGCACCCCCGGAAGCTCCAGCGCCCCGCCGCCGGAACCTGCGCGCTGTCGGCCGAGCTCCTGCCAGGCGTCACCGTGCGCGGTACGAACCCAGGTGCTGGTCACCGCACCACCGATCCGGTCGTCGGCCAACTTCGAGCCCTTCCGCCGTGTCGTCGGGCACCGCAGGTCCGAGCCTGCCGCCCGACTCGACCATATCCGGCCATCCCTGAGAGCCCGGCGCATGATGGCACCGCTGGGTAGGCTCACGGGGTGTTCAGTCGCGAGTTGAGGACGTGCGGTCGCCGCGGGCACGTCACCTACTGCCCCGCAGGAGACGAAGCTGGCTCGTCGGCTCAGGACCGAGACCACGCTGGGCGAGGCGTGGCGCTGCCTGCGCTGCGGCGACTGGGTGCTCGGGCCGGCCGGCACGAGCGGGCCGGCGGCCGAGGCTCCGCTGCCGGCCCGCGGCCGGGCCCTGCGTCAGATCACCATCCTTCGCATCCTCGCCGTGGAGCGCCTCTTCCGCGCGCTCGTCTTGATCGCGGCCGCCTACGGTGTGCACCGGTTCGCCAGCGCGCAGCGGTCGCTTCGCGACTCGTTCGGGCGCATCCTCCCAGTGGCCCGGCCGCTCGCAGACCGGCTGGGTGTCGATCTCGACCAGTCCACGATCGTGCAAGGCGTGACGAAGGCACTGCACGCGGGGCAGGGCACCTTGACGCTCGTGGCGATCGGGCTGCTCCTGTACGGCCTGCTGGAAGGTGTCGAGGGCGTCGGGTTGTGGCTGGCCAAACGCTGGGCCGAGTACCTCACCGTCGTCGCGACCGCTGCCTTCTTGCCCATCGAGGTGCATGAGATCCTCAACAGCGTCACGGCCACGAGGGTCGGGGCGTTCTTGATCAACGTTGCCGCCGTCGTCTACCTGGTCGTCGCCAAACGGCTGTTCGGAGCCCGCGGTGGGCAGGCCGCGTACGAGCGTGAGCTCCAGGGAGAAAGCCTCCTGGAGGTCGAGAATGCAGGTCGCGAGCCGACGTACGGACACCACGCCGACGAGCACGGCGACGACGGCGAGGAGGGCAGGTCTGCTATCGGCGTGGGACACGTCCCGCCGGCCCGCTGAGTCAAGGTCGAGAGCGGTAAGAAAAGTCCGGCCAGGTGCGAGCCGGCGGCAGCCGGTCCAATGGGGCACTGCCGATGCGGCGCCGCGCTACCAGGTCACGCAGGCCGGCAAGGACGCACGCTGCTCGCGAGCCAGGAATCCTTCGGGAGTCGACAGAGGGCCGCTGTGAGATCAGGGAGGGGGGCCCTTAGGGTGAGCGGGTGCCCGAGGCTCTGAGCTCGTGACGTTGCCGACAGCCGATGTCAGCGTCCGCGTCGCCTGGGGCGACGACGCCGACTCCATCGCCGCGGTACAGGTACGCGCCTGGCAGCGGGCGTACGTCGATGTGCTTCCGCCGGATGTCTTGTCGCAACTGCCTACCGGAGACTTCGCGCAGCGATGGAGGCAGTCGATCGAGCGTCCCCACGAGGCCAGACAGCGGGTCCTGGTCGCGCTCGAGCGCGCCACGGTCCGCGGGTTCACCGCGACCGCACCGGCCACGGACGCGGACGCAAGCCCCGCGACCGATGCCGAGGTCGCCGAGTTCGTGATCGACCCGGCCGCGGTCGGCGCAGGGCACGGTTCCCGACTGCTGCATGCGGCCGTCGACACGATGAGATCCGACCGCTTCGGCCGGGCCACGATCTGGCTGAGCTCGACCGACGACGCGCTGCGGTCGTTCCTGGTCAGGCAGGGGTGGGAAGCCGACGGCGCGCATCGACAGCTCGACCTGCACGGCGACGGCTCCGTCATCGTCAAGCAGACCCGCCTGCACACCGACCTGACCCAGGGCGGCGCTGAGTAGGTACGCTCGCGCGCATGCTCCGCCGGCCCGCTACTCCCGCCCGGCGTCAGCTGCTGATCGACTCGCTGGGCGTCGGCGTCGCGACCGGGGCCTATGGCGTGTCCTTCGGAGCCATCTCGGTCGCCTCAGGTCTGAGCGTGTGGCAGACATGCGCGCTGAGCCTGTTCGTCTTCACCGGTGCTTCGCAGTTCGCACTGGTCGGCGTCGTAGCCTCCGGAGGCGCCGCGGCCTCGGGTGCGGCTACCGCACTGCTTCTCGGCAGCCGGAACACTCTGTACGGACTCAGGCTCGCCTCCCTGCTGCGGCTGACCGGCGTCCGTCGCCTGGCCGCGGCGCAGCTCGTGATCGACGAGTCCACCGCCATGGCGCTCAGACCCGAAGACGACCGGGACGCACCCCTCGGCTTCTTCGCGACCGGGTCATCGGTGTTCGTGCTGTGGAACCTCGCCACGCTGGCGGGCGGCCTCGCCGGCAACGCGATCGGCGACACCTCGGCCTACGGTCTCGACGCGGCGGTACCGGCTGCCTTCCTGGCACTGCTCTGGCCACGGCTCGACAGCGGCTACAAGCGGGTGACCGCGGTCGCTGCGGCCTCGCTGGCCCTGGTGCTGGTACCGGACACGCGGCCCGGCCTCCCCATCATCGCGGCTGGAGGGATCGCTGTCCTGGCCGCGCTTCGGCCGAGCGACGGTGAGGTGTCGAACAACGGCTGGCTCACCGACCCCGACGACAGGGTGACGTGATGTGGGGCGCCATCATCGCCACGGCCGTGGGGTGCTACCTGCTGAAGCTCGCCGGTCTGTCGGTGCCCGACAGGGTCCTCGACCGGCCGTTCGTCCGTCGACTCGCCGACCTGATCCCCGTGGCGCTCCTGGCTGCTCTCGTCGCGGTGGAGGCGCTGTCGACCGGGCAGCGGCTCACCGCCGACGCACGGTTGGCAGGCGTAGCGGTTGGCGTCGTGGCTCTCGTGGCCCGGGCGCCGTTCCTCGTGGTCGTCGTCGCAGCGGCTGTCACGACGGCCCTGCTGCGGCTGGTCATCTGACCGCCGACACGTCACCCCGGGCCCAGTTCTGTCGGCGTGTCGGCAACCAATTGACGTCTCGGCGCCACGATGTGACGTCGTCTCGCTGTCTCAATCGAGGCCGAGCACCTCGTCGAGGCCGACGATGAGGCCGCAACGGCCCGGGAGCGACCGGACGGCAGCCAGGACGCCAGGCATGAAGGACTCCCGGTCGAGTGAGTCGTGGCGAATCGTCAGGGTCTCACCCCGTGACCCGAGAATCACCTCCTGGTGTGCGACCAGCCCACGTACCCGGACGCTGTGCACGGCGATGTCGTCGACCTTGGCTCCGCGGGCACCGTCGGCTCCCTCCACCGTCGCGTCGGGCATGGTCGGCGCGTGGGCGTCGCGGCGGGCGGTTGCGATGAGCTCGGCCGTTCGCCGGGCCGTGCCGGACGGGGCGTCCACCTTCGTCGGGTGGTGCATCTCGATGATCTCGACCGACTCGAAGAACCGTGCCGCCTCACTGGCGAATCGCATCATCAAGACCGCGCCCACGGAGAAGTTCGGTACCACCAGCACGGCGACCTGGGGGGTGGTGGCGACCAGCTCCTCCACCGCGCGCAACCGCTCAGCGGTGAATCCCGAGGTTCCGACGACGACGCTCACGCCGTGCTCGACGCACCATGACACGTTCCCCATGACGGCCTCGGGAGAGGTGAAGTCCACGGCGACCTGGGCGCGCTCGAGCGCTGACCGGTCATCGCCGACGTCGATCTGTGCGACGAGCTCGAGGTCGTCGGCGCCGGCGATCGCCTGGCAGGCCTGCGACCCCATCTTCCCCCTCGCGCCCAGCACGCCGACTGCGATCATGGCTGCGACTGTAGTCGGGGCCGCGCGGCTGGCCACGACGGCCCGTGTGAGCGGACCGGCGCGAGGTCGAGAAGCCGCGTGGAGACAATGGGGAACATGTCAGCTCTCGATGACCTGATCGCCGACTCTCGGTTCCCGTTCGCCGGTGACCTCCGCGTCAAGCCCCTCGACGACCTGGTGATTCCGGAGCCGGAGCGTGCGGGTGTGGATCCAGCCGACTGCCGCTCGTGCCGTCGGCCTGATGACGACTACGTGTGGACCGACGAGAACTGGCGGCTGACGTCGGTTCTTCCGACGCAGGTCCGTGGGATCGTCGTGCTGGAGACGCGCGACCATGTCGACTCCCTCGCCGACGTGCCGTTGCCGAGACTGGCTGAGCTGGGTCCGATGCTGGCCCGGGTCGAGTGGGCGCTGCTCGGCATGGGCGACGTGGCCCGAGTGCACGTGCACCGATGGGGAGACGGCAGTGCCCACTTCCACCTGTGGTTCATTCCTCGACCTCTGGGCCGGCTCCAACTGCGCGGACCTATGCTCCCCGTCTGGCTCGACGTGCTGCCGGACGTCGACGATGAGACCGCCGCGTCGGCTCTGCGCTCGATCGCCCAAGCGATGGCCGCGGACGGGGGCACCGCGCATCTCCACGAGGGCTGATGCGTGTGACGAGCGGACATCCCGGCCCTGTCGGCCGGCACCGGGTGGGAAGCGGTACTCCCACGGTTGGGCCTGCTCGCGCTGCACGAGGCCGCCGCCCGTTGCATAGACTCGGGTCGTTTCGGGTCACCGCTGGTCAGGGCCGGGGCAGGCGCGCAACGCCAATCTGAGACTGGAGGCCCTCACTGAGCGGCCGAGAGGTGCCCGCATAGAGGATGTGCCACCGCCCATCCGCTTGGAATGGGACAGCCGAGGCGACCGAGAGGCTGTCGAACTCTCCTTGTGCTCCGGTACGCAGAATCGGGTTGCCGGGGTGCTTGCGCCATTGCACGAGGTCGTCCGAGACAGCGATGCCGATCCCGGTCGGATCATCCAGGCTGCGATCGTCTCCCGCGTAGAGCATGACGAACCTGTCGCCGTCCGCGAAGACCTTGGGAGTGGTGACTGTGTACGAGTCCCACTGGCCCTGACTCCCTACCTCCAGAACCGGACCGGGAGACAGAGGGGTGAAAGCCAGGCCATCGGACGAGCGGGCAGCGTAGATGCGGTATCCCCCGTTGACGACGTTCACGTAGAAAAGATACAGGGCGTCCTTCCACACGATGGCGTACGGGCAGCGTCCAGCGATGACCGGAGCCGACGTACGGCGCAGACCGTCCTCGGTCTCGACGGCATGGCCGATCGTCTCGTCATCCGGTGTGTCGCCGCCGGAGGTGTCGGCTCGTTCCGCGAAGGCGTGGGCACCCGTGGCAGTCGCACTGTAGAACAGGAGAGTGTTGTCCTGGAACCGGATCGCAGCCGGGTCGAAGACACTTCCCCGGTCAAATCCATCGTCGCTCGGCTCCAGCAGCGGGTTCGCCGAGTCGGGTGTCCACCGCGCCGCGTACGCATCGCCGGCCCGCGTCCTGTATCTGCCGATGCACTCGCGGTCGTCGGCGCCCCCCTCGGCGTACAGGACAAGGGTTTCGCCATCCACCAGCAGCGAACTGGGCGCGACGAAGTCTCGGCACCAGGCCGCCCCGTACCGGATAACGGGGTTCTCTCGGCACCGTTCCCAGAGAGACTGGTTCTGCTCGGTGCTGTCGGTGAAGTGATCGATGAACGACATGACGATGCTCTCCATATCCCCGAAACGGGTGCAACTGCGGGTGGCGTGTCGGACGCTGACTACTTTCCGATCCCCCCGAGCAGTCCGCGCATCAGGTGTCGCTGGCCGATCAGGTAGACCACTACGACCGGGACGGTAGCGATCGTCATTCCTGCCATGAGCTCCGGTACATCCAACGAGTACAGCCCGTTGAAGACCGTCACACCCACCATGAGGGTGCGCCGCTGCTCATTCTGCAAGAAGACGAGGGCCAGCAGCAGCTCGTTCCAGGCGAACACGAAGTTGATGATCACCGCTGTGAAGATCACGGGACGCGACGAAGGGAGAACGATGCGCACGAGCGTCCGGAAAGCCCCCAGCCCGTCGAGTGCGGCAGCGTCGAGCAGCTCATTGGGGAACGTGACGAAGAAGTTCCGAAACAGGTACAGGCTCATCGGCAGCATGATGCCGATGTAGAGGATGACCACGGACCACCACGTGTTGATGAGGTTCAGCTGTGACATCAGCTTGAACTGGGGAACCAGTATCACAATCGACGGCACGGCCATCGCCGGCAGCATGATGCGAAAGATCGTTTCTCTGCCGGGGAATGTCATCTTCGCGAAGGCGAAGGCGGCGAGGACGGCACAGGCGGTCGCAATCGTGACCGAGAAGACGCTGATGATGAGGCTGTTCATGAAGAAGCGGCCGATATCTGCGCTCTGGAATGCGGCGACGTATTTGGCGAAGGTCGGGCGCAGCGGGAAGGTCAGGGGGTTCTGTGCGAACGCCCTGTCGCTCTTCAATGAGTTTGCGATCATGAAATAGAGAGGGAAGAGCACCCCCACAGCCATCGCGAGCAGCGGTAGTTGCAGCAGGACGCGGCCGAGGGGTCGTCGGCGGCGAATACTCGCTGTAGCTCTGCGTCCCGGCTCGGAGGCAAACCTCCCTGAGTCGACGATGTCGTGAGCGACGGAGACGTCTCGCTGCGGGCCGAAACTCATGAGGAACCGCCTCCGTTGGCGAATCCCTCGTGCTCGTCGCGGCCGAGTAGATCAGACGTCAATCTGGTCCACCGCCTTGCGGGCCACCGCTTGCGCGGAAAGGATGACGATGGCAAGCAGGAGCAGGATGACGCTTGCGGCTGAGGCGAGGTTGCTCAGTCCATTACGGAAGGCATCCTCGTAGATGTAGAGCTCGGTCACGTACGTCTTCTGTTCTGGGCCGCCGCCCGTCATCACGTAGACGTAGCTGAAGACCCAACTCAGCATGTTGATGAAACTGATCGCGACGAAGAACTCGATCACCCGGGCTAGCTGCGGCACCGTGATGTGCCAGAAGCGCTGGAACCAGTTGGCCCGATCAACAAGTGCCGCGTCGTAGAGCTGTTCGTCGACGCTGGCCAGGCGCGCGAGGAACAAGACAATTGCGAGGCCGGTTTGTTGCCACGCGATGATGACTGCGACGGACCAGAGGGCCAAGTGCGGGTTCCCCAGCCAGTCGTGGACGAGGAAATGCAGATGCAGCGTATCGAGTACCCGATTGAGGACGCCATTGCGTTCGAGGATGTAGGAGAAGACGACGCCGACGACGGGGACGGCGAGGATGTAGGGCAAGAACGCGAGCGACCGGTAGATGCGCCAGCCCTTGACTCGCTCGTAGAGCAGCACGGCCATCAATAGACCGAACACGGTCATGAACGGGATGACGAGAAACAACTTCAGGTTGTCACGCAACGATTGCCAGAACAGCGTGTCCTGGAGGACCGCGTGAAAGTTTCTCGTCCCCCAGCTTTGCACTCCCAAGATGCCTGGCACCCGGAAGCTGTCCAGGACGACCCTGACTACCGCGTATCCGAAGACCAGGCCGAGGAAGGCCAGACTCGGCAGGACGAATGCGTAGGGTACGTAGCGGCGCGTTCTCAATCCTGGGCCCACCCCGTGCGAGCACCTCTCAGGTTCGCCTTCATCAAATTGAAAGAGGCTTCCACGTCTTGTACGCACTGAGCTGGTCCGGTGACTGCTCGCCCCACTTGTTGATGGAGGCTTGCATCGTGGACGCGGCGGCCGAGGCTGCGTTGCCCGACTGCCACAGCTGCTGCAGGCCGGGGTCGACCCCGTTGGTCTCGAAGGGCAACGGGTAGTAGTACTGGTACCAGAAATTCGGGAGGGTCTGCTGCCACTTCCACATCGTCTTGTCCGTCTCGGTGTCGAACCACGACGTCTGGAACTTGTTGTCCGGACAGATGGCTCCCGACTCCTGGTACATCAGCTGCATCATGGCCGGCGTGTGCAGGAACTTCAGGAACTCCGCGGCCTGCTCCTGGTTCTTGGAGAACTTGGTCAGCAGCAGCACTTGCGCCGGTGCGCCGAAGGAGTTCGCGAACTTCCCGGTACCGAACGCCGGCGAGCGCATCACCCCCACCGTGTCGGCGCCACCCATCGACCGGTAAAAGCTCGTGATCTGCGGTTGCACCGAGGTCACGATGGCCGCCTTCTTGGCGGTGAACATGTTCTGGCCCTGGTAGAGATTGATCGACTGGACGTCGTCGTTGAAGAACCCAGCCTGGACGAGGTCGTTGACTCGGTCCACCCACTCGGTGTACTTCGCGCCCTCGTACTTGACGGTGCCGCGGAACGGTGCGATGGCGTCGTCGACGCTGTCGAAGTTCTGCTGACCGAAGTAACTAGCGAGCCAGCCACCGAGGAATTGGTCCTTGAAGCCGGCGCCGATCGGCGCGACACCCGACTTCTTCAGCTTCGACAACGCCGACAGGTAGGCGTCCCAGGTCGCGGGAGGGTTCTCCGGGTCAAGACCAGCAGCGGCGAACATCTTCTTGTTGTACGGAAACGCGGTACCGATCTGGTAGAACGGCATTCCCCACTGCTTGCCGCCCCAGTTGGTCTGGGCCAGAGCTGCCTGGGGAATGTTGTCCTTCAGCCAGGTGGAGTCGATGGAGTCGCTGAGCGGACTGCAGTAACCGAGCCAGACGTCACCGAGTGCCTGCGTGCCACCCCACAGATACTGGATGTCGGGACCTTTGCCGGCCTGAGCCGCTGCGGCGAAGGCGCTGTAAAGGGAGTCACTCGACTGCAGGACAGCGGTGACGTGGACTCGAGACTGCGAGGCGTTGTACTTCGCGACCGCCTTCTCCATGAACTTCTTCATCCCGGGCGCCTCTTGTTCGCCCCAGTACCACACCAACACCTCGCCGGAGCCGCTGCTCGACTGGCTGCTACCGCTCGAGCACGCATCAAGCAGGACCGCCGCGGCAGCCGATATGCCCGCCAGGCCGGAGGCCTTCAGAAAGCCACGTCTTGACAGTCCGCTCGGATCGTTGGTGATCGCCCGCGTAGCAACCTCTGACACTGCGCACTCTCCTGCATGAGTGATCGAAACCTACAAGGATACTGTGCTCAATGCTGATCAGTCATGCAAGTTTTGGTTAGTTCTCGACCTCCTGAGTGGTACCTTTTTGCTCGCTCGGCCGTACCTGCTCGGCCTGTCGTCAGGGCATGGACCCGGTACTCACCCCGGCGCTGCGCGGGCAATAGGCTCACCAGGTGATCGGTCACTGCGCCGAGGGGCGGCACTTCCCCCGATGAGGATCGGTCTGTTCGTCACCTGCCTGGTCGATGCCCTGTTCCCATCGGTGGGTCGGGCGACGGTCACCGTGTTGGAGCGGCTGGGTCACGAGGTGACGTTTCCGCAGGAGCAGACCTGCTGCGGGCAGATGCATATCAACACCGGATACCAGAAGACCGCGCTTGCTCTGATCGCCCGGCAGGCCGACGTGTTCGCCGACTGCGAGGTGGTGGTCGCGCCGTCGGGCTCCTGCGTCGGTTCGGTCCGGCACCAACACGAGGCCGTGGCCCGCCGGCTCGGCGAGCCCGCGCTGGCGGAACGCAGTGCCGCAGTGGCGGCTCGGACGTACGAGCTGTCGGAGCTGCTGGTCGACGTGCTCGGTGTGGAGGACGTCGGGGCGACCTACGAACACACGGTGACCTACCATCCGACCTGCCACTCGTTGCGCATGCTGCGTGTCGAGGATAAGCCGCTGAGACTGCTGCGCAACGTGCGGGGCATGACCTTGGTGGACCTGCCAGGGGCGGACCAGTGCTGTGGGTTCGGCGGCACGTTCGCGCTCAAGAACGCCGATACGTCGGCCGCCATGCTCGCCGACAAGATGACCGGGGTACTCGACACCGGCGCCGACGTGGTGACCGCCGGCGACTCGTCGTGCCTGATGCACATCGGCGGAGGGCTGAGCCGCCTGGGCGCCGGGCCGCGACCGGTCCACCTCGCCGAGATCTTGGCCTCGACGGGAGCCGCCTCGTGAGCAAGACCTACGTCGGCATGCCCACGTACGCACCCCGAGGCGTCGGTGCGCTTCGCGGTGAGCAGCCGTTTCCGACTGCTGCCCGCACGGCACTCGCCGACGGCCAGCTTCGGCGCAACCTCGGCCATGCGACGTCGACGATCCGCGCGAAGCGAGCACAGGTCGTGGCCGAGCTGGATGACTGGGAGGAGCTCAGACTCGCGGGCGAGGCGATCAAGACGGCCACGATGGCGCGCCTCGACGAGCACCTCGTGCGGCTGGAGGCCGCCGTACAGGCTCGCGGCGGCGTCGTGCACTGGGCGCGCGACGCGAACGAGGCCAACTCGATCGTGGCGGACCTCGTCAAAGCCACCGGCGAGCGCGAGGTGGTCAAGGTCAAGTCGATGGCGACCCAGGAGATCGGGCTCAACGATGCACTCGAGGCCGCCGGCATCGCCGCCTACGAGACAGACCTGGCCGAGCTCATCGTGCAGCTCGGTCACGATACGCCGTCGCACATCTTGGTTCCTGCGATCCATCTGAACCGTTCGCAGATCCGCGACACCTTCCTGGCCGAGATGGAGGGGGTCGACCCGGGCCTCACCGACAGCCCGCCGGCGCTGGCCGAGGCTGCCCGACGCCACCTGCGCGCGAAGTTCCTGTCCGCGAAGGTGGCAGTGAGCGGAGCGAACTTCGCCGTCGCCGAAACCGGCACCTGCCTGGTCGTGGAGTCGGAGGGCAACGGCCGGATGTGTCTCACCCTTCCGGAGACGCTCATCACCGTGATGGGCATCGAGAAGGTCATCCCCGCCTGGAGCGACCTCGAGGTGTTCCTACAGCTACTCCCCCGGTCGTCCACGGGCGAGCGGATGAACCCGTACACGTCGGCCTGGACGGGAGTGACGCCGGGCGACGGCCCGCAGAGCTTCCACCTCGTGCTCGTGGACAACGGCCGGACGGCGGTACTTGCGGACGAGGTCGGTCGCTCGGCGCTCAACTGCATCCGCTGCAGCGCCTGCCTCAATGTCTGTCCGGTGTACGAGCGCGTCGGCGGACACGCGTACGGCTCGGTGTACCCCGGCCCCATCGGCGCCGTGCTGTCACCCCAGCTCACCGGCATCGAGGACAACGCGAGCCTGCCCTACGCGTCGAGCCTGTGCGGCGCCTGCTTCGACGCGTGCCCGGTACGGATCGACATCCCCTACCTCTTGGTCAACCTCCGCGCCCAGCACGTCGAGGCGTACGAGTCCACACACCGTCTGCCCAGCCCGGAGGCTGTCGCGATGGCCGCGGCCGCATGGACCATGGAGTCACCGAAGAGGTTCGCGCTCGCCGAGCGCTCCCTGCGCCCTGGCCGGTTGCTCGCCCGCAAGGGCCGGATCCGGCGGCTGCCACCGCCGCTGTCGGCGTGGTCCGAGGCCCGCGACGCCCCCGAGCCGCCGACCGAGACGTTCCGGCAGTGGTGGTCTCGCACCCGGGGCGGCCGGTGAGCGCCCGCGACGTGGTGCTCGCGCGGATAGCGGCGGCCCGTGCCGGGGCCAGCGTTCCCGAGGTGCCGCGTGGTTACCACCGGGTCGGGCGCCATGGGCCCGGCTCGCCCGAGGCGCTCGCCCTCCTCGAGGACCGGCTGCTCGACTACAAGGCAGCTGTCCATCGCTGCGGCCCGGACGCCGTACCCGACGTGGTCGCGGGTCTGCTCGGCGACGAGTCGGTGGTGGTACCTCCGGGCCTGCCGTCAGGTTGGGTAGCCTCGGCGACGGTCGACGACGAGACGATGACGGCTCTCGACCTCGACCGGTTCGACGCCGTCGTCACCGCGGCGGCAGCCGCTGCGGCGGAGACGGGGACGATTGTGCTGCACTCCTCGCCGGAGGACGGCCGCCGAGCGCTGTCGCTCGTTCCGGACCACCACGTCTGCGTGGTGCGTGCACGTCAGGTGGTGCATTCGGTGCCGGAGCTGCTGGCCCGCCTCGACCCCGCTCGGCCGCTGACCTTCATCAGCGGGCCGTCGGCGACGAGTGACATCGAGCTGCAGCGCGTCGAAGGCGTCCACGGCCCTCGCCGCCTCGACGTCGTGCTCGTCATCTGACCACGGCTACGCGGCGGGTCAGCGGATCCGGTCGAGCGCCTGTGCTGGACCGATCACGGCGAGCGTCGGTGCGGTCAGCAAGATCGCCTGGGCAGCGGTGTGGACGTCGTCGAGTGTCACCGCGTCGATGCGCGCCAGCGACGAGTCGATGCTGAGCAGCTCACTCGGCACGAGCTCGGACTTGGCTATCCGCGTCATCCGCGCACTCGAGTCCTCGAGTCCCATGACGAGGGAGCCGCGCAGCTGGCCCTTGCCGCGCTGGAGCTCCTCGACGGTGATGCCGGCAGCGGCGACCTTCGCGAGCTCGTCGGTGCAGATGCCGAGCACATCGGGCAGCTTCGACGGCATGCAGCCACCGGCCACCGCGAAGTAGCCGCTGTCGACGTACTGGCTGGTGAACGAATAGATCGTGTAGGCCAGCCCCCGGCGCTCGCGCACCTGCTGGAACAGCCGGCTCGAGGTACCACCACCGACGGCGGCGTTCAGCACCCCGAGTGCGAACCGGCGGGGGTCGTCACGCGGGAACGAACCCATGCCGAGGACGAAGCTCGCCTGCTCGCTCGGGTGCTCGACCAGCCTCGTGCCCGGGTACGTCGCGACCGTCCGGTGGGGCATGCGAATCTGCGCTGGCCGCAGGTCCGGGTCAGTGGCCGCCTCCGCGCGAGCGAAACCCGCCTTGACCATCCTCACGATCCGGGCGTGGTCGATGCTGCCGGCCGCCGAGAACACCAGCCGGTCCGGCGTGTACCGGCGCCGGTAGTACCCCGTGATCTGACGCCGGGTCAGCGCGTTGATCGAGTCCACCGAGCCGGTGATGACGCGCCCGAGCGGCGCGTCGCCGTACAGGGCCGAGACGAACTCGTCGTGGACGACGTCATCGGGATCGTCGTCGTGCATGGCGATCTCGTCGAGGATGACTCCGCGCTCACTCTCCACCTCCTGGGAGGGGATGAGCGAGGACGTCACCATGTCGCATATGACGTCGACGGCCAGCGGAACATCGGCGTCGAGTACCCGCGCGTGGTAGCAGGTGAACTCCTTGCCGGTGAAGGCGTTGAGCTCACCTCCGACGGCGTCCAGCTCGGCCGAGATGTCCATCGCCGTACGTCGCCTGGTGCCCTTGAACAGCAGGTGCTCCAGGAAGTGGGTGGCTCCCGCGAGAGACGGCGTCTCGTCACGGGAGCCGACATTGATCCACAGCCCCAAGGTGGCCGACCGGGTGCCGGGCATCGCCTCGGTGATGACCCGCACCCCACCGGGAAGCACGGTCCGTCGGACCGTGGAGGCCACGTCGCCCGCGTCACCGCGCTCCTTCAGCAAAGTGCGCGTCGACCCCACACGCTGGTCGACGGCCGGCAGGTAGGCCACTGCGCGATCAGGCGTTGGCGTCGGCGTTGACGCTCGCACTCGGCTCGGACGCGCTGTCGTCCTCGACGACGGGTACGAGCGAGAGCTTGCCGCGGTCGTCGATCTCGCCGATCTCGACCTGGAGCTTCTGCCCGACCGACACGACGTCCTCGACGTTCTCGACGCGTCTTCCACCCGCGAGGGCACGCAGCTTCGAGATGTGCAGCAGGCCGTCCTTGCCCGGGAGCAGGGACACGAACGCGCCGAACGCGGTGGTCTTCACGACCGTACCGAGGTACCGCTCGCCCACTTCGGGCATCTGCGGGTTGGCGATCGCGTTGATCGTCGCCCGCGCGGCCTCGGCAGCGGCGCCGTTGTCTGCGCCGACGTAGATCGTGCCGTCGTCCTCGATGCTGATTTGTGCGCCGGTGTCGTCCTGGATCTGGTTGATGACCTTGCCCTTGGGCCCGATCACCTCTCCGATCTTGTCGACGGGGACCCTCATGGTGAGGATCCGCGGAGCGGTCGGAGCCATCTCGTCCGGCGAGTCGATGGCCTCGGCCATCACGTCGAGGATGGTCATCCTGGCGTCGCGAGCCTGCTTGAGGGCGCCGCCCAGCACACTGGCGGGGATACCGTCCAGCTTGGTGTCGAGCTGCAGCGCGGTCACGAACTCGCGGGTCCCGGCGACCTTGAAGTCCATGTCACCGAAGGCGTCCTCGGCACCGAGGATGTCGGTCAGCGTGACGAACCTCTGCTCGCCGTCGACCTCCCCGGTGATGAGACCCATGGCGATGCCGGCCACCGACGCGCGCAACGGCACGCCGGCGTTCAGCAGCGCCATGGTCGAGGCACATACCGAGCCCATCGAGGTGGAGCCGTTGGAGCTGAGCGCCTCGGAGACCTGGCGGATCGCGTACGGGAACTCCTCGCGGGCCGGCAGCACCGGCTCGAGGGCTCTGCCGGCGAGGGCACCGTGCCCGATCTCGCGGCGCTTGGGTGAGCCGACACGGCCCGTCTCGCCGGTGGAGTACGGGGGGAAGTTGTAGTTGTGCATGTAGCGCCGGCTCTTCTCGGGAGACAGCGTGTCGAGCTTCTGCTCCAACGACAGCATGTTGAGCGTCGTGACACCCAGGATCTGGGTCTCCCCGCGCTCGAACAGTGCGGAGCCGTGGACGCGCGGGACTACGCCGACCTCGGCACTCAGGGTACGGATGTCGGTCAGGCCGCGGCCGTCGATGCGTACCTGGTCGCGCAGGACCCGATTGCGGACGAGCTTCTTGGTGACCGCGCGGAACGCCGCGCCGATCTCCTTCTCGCGGCCCTAGAAGTCAGGCGCCACCTTGTCGAGGACGGACGCCTTGATCTCGTCGAGGCGGTCCTCCCGCTCGGCCTTGCCGACAATCGTCAGCGCGGCAGCCAGGTCGCTGTCCGCCGCAGTCTCGACCGCGGAGTACACATCGTCTTGGTAGTCGAGGAAACGCGGGAACTCCGTCACCGGCTTCGCAGCGACAGCGGCGAGCTGCGACTGCGCCTCGCACAGCTGCTTGATGAATGACTTCGACGCCTCGAGGCCCCCTGCCACGACCTCCTCGGTCGGAGCCTGGACGCCGCCTTGCACCTTGTCCCAGGTGGCCAGCGTGGACTCCGCCTCGACCATCATGATGGCGACGTCGCCGGTGTCGGTCACCCGGCCGGCCACGACCATGTTGAAGACGGCGTCCTCGAGCTGGCTGTGGCTGGGAAAGGCGACCCAGTCGCCGTCGATCAGCGCCACGCGGACGCCACCGACCGGACCGCTGAACGGCAGACCGGAGAGCTGGGTCGAGAGCGAAGCGGCGTTGATCGCGAGTACGTCATAGGGGGTGTCAGGGTGCAAGGCAAGCACCGTGATGACGACCTGGACCTCGTTGCGCAAACCGGACGTGAAGGTCGGGCGCAGCGGCCGGTCGATGAGCCGACAGGTGAGGATCGCGTCCTCGGACGGCCTGCCCTCACGCCGGAAGAAGGAGCCGGGGATGCGCCCTGCGGCGTACATCCTCTCCTCGACGTCGACGGTGAGCGGGAAGAAGTCGAACTGCTCCTTGGGGTGCTTACCAGCGGTCGTCGCCGAGAGCAGCATGGTCTCGTCGTCGAGGTAGGCGACAGCCGATCCGGCTGCCTGGCGGGCGAGCTGCCCGGTCTCGAAACGGATGGTTCGGGTGCCGTGGCGACCGTTGTCGATGGTGGTTTCCACGGATTGGGGGTCGGATCCCGACATGGGAGTCCTTTCTCTACGCGTGACGTCACGCGTTGTGCGCCGCATCTGCGGGCCTTGCGTCACCGGTGTGCATGGGCACCCGGGCGGCATCCTGAGTCGGGCCTGCGGCCCGCGCTGGGATTCGGTGCTGACAGTGCTGAGGCCGGTCTTCGATCGAAGCCTGCGGGTCTACCACGAGACGAAGCTCGCGCGTCCCGAAGACCACTACCGAGGACCGGCGTCCTCGCATCGGCGTCAGCGCCTGACGTCACTGGTGGTCGCGCCCTGGCAGGGCGCGTCTGTGAACTGCTGTGAACGCTATTCAGTTGTCGGTTCTGGGGCCGGCTCGTCGTACGACGGGGGGCACCGGGTGGTGGGTACCTCGACCGGCAGATCGCCCGGGCGAGGTGAGGCGGCCTTTTCGCGGAGGGTTCGGCCACCTGGTTGGTCTAGCGCCGCAGGCCGAGCCGCTCGATGAGACTGCGGTAGCGGGCGATCTCGGTCTGCTGCAGGTAGTTGAGCAGCCGACGGCGCTGGCCGACGAGAAGCAGCAGGCCGCGACGGCTGTGATGGTCGTGTTTGTGGTCCTTCAGATGCCCGGTGAGATCGGCGATCCGCCTCGTCAGCAGCGCGACCTGGACTTCGGGGGAGCCGGTGTCACCGTCAGCGGTGGCATAGTCGGTGATGATCGACTTCTTGGTCGCAGCGTCAAGCGGCACGCGATCTCCTTCAGGGTTCTCGTTGCGCGGCGCGCCGGGGCCTGTTCACCCGGGCACTCTGGTTCCGCGGCCGTCATACGGCACCCTAAGGCTACCAGTGACCAGTTCAGAGCCCCAATTCGTCAAGTCTTTCCACGCCGGCGTTGGGACCGTTCGCTCCCCGAACGGTCCGACCCGGAAGTGACCGTCGGATACCCCTTGTCCGGCACTTCTTGGTACTCAGCCAGGGGGCGTGGTGAGCAGGTCTCGGGCCTGGTCGACGTCTCGCTTCATCTGGTCGACGAGGTCGTCGATCGCGTCGAACCTCACCATCTCGCGGAGCCGCCGTTCGAAGACCACCTCGACGTGCACGCCGTAGAGCTCGAGGTCGGTCCGGTCCAAGACGTACGACTCCACCTTGCGCTCCGCGCCGTCGAAGGTCGGGTTGGTTCCGACGGAGATCGCGGCCGGCCAGTACGGTGCGTCGTCATGGTCGAGCCTGTGCAGCCACCCCGCGTACACGCCGTCCGCGGGTACCGCCGTATGGGTGATCGATACCGGCACGTTGGCTGTCGGGTAGCCGAGTCCCCGTCCGCGCTGGTCTCCCCTGACGACGTAGCCGCGGATGGTGACGGCACGTCCGAGCGCCTCGGCCGCGCCCAGCACGTCGCCCTCGGCGATGCGGCGGCGGATGTACGTCGACGACCACGTGTCCCGCGCCGACCCGTCCAGCGGGAGCGCCACGACCTCGACGCCCCGGCGCACGCATACCGATCGCAGCAGGGCGACGTCGCCCAGAGCGCGGTTGCCGAAACGGAAGTTCTCCCCGACCGCGACGACGGCGGCGTGGAGGTCGTCGAGGAGGATCTCGGTCACGAATTCCTCAGCAGGCATGCTGGCCAGCGCTGGCGTGAACGGCAAGACCAAGACGGCGTCGGCTCCCGCCTCACCCAGCATCGTGAGCCGCTCGTCGATGGACGACAGGCGCTGCGGCGCCCGGTCGGGGGCAACCACGCTGAGCGGATGGGGATCGAACGTGACGGCGACGACCGGTAGCCCGCCATGCTCGTCCGCGAGCTCGTGCGCGCGCCGGATCACGTGGCGGTGACCCAGGTGGACGCCGTCGAAGTTGCCGATCGTCACGACGGTCGGCCCCACATCGGGTGGGATCTCCGCGACCCCGCGCCATACCTGCATGCTGGAGGATCTCCTTAGCCGGGCCGGAACTGCATCAAACTCTCCCATGAACCGGCGCAGGGCGACGGCGGCGGCACCACGTAGACGGCCAGCCGATCACGATGCCCGCCAGTAAGCCCTCGTTCACGGAGCCGTGCGCCGGCGAGGCGAGCAGCAGGTGAATGCCTGACGCGCATCGCCGAGAGGCTCAGGTGGCGTCGAAGACGGCGACCGGGCGCGCGATCGGACCCTGCTGCACGTAGAGGGCGAGAAACCGTCCCCCTGGTGCGAGTACCGCGACCGGCTCCGCGTCTGCGGCCTCCGGGTCGGGCATCGCCCTCCACGAAGCATCCGCCGGACCGTCCGCAGAGCCGTCCCGCAGCTGGATCTCGAGCTGTCGGCCGTTGCGGACGGCAGCGACCTGAGAGCTGTCGACGACGTAGGACGCGAACTGCTCCCGGACCGCGTCGGCGAGAGGGATCACGGGCAGGTCCGGCGAGCTCAGCCTGCCGAGCTCGGCGAGGTCGTGGGCAGCGGAGAGCAAGAACGGCCCCACCCGGTTGCGGCGCAACATCACCAGGTGACCGCCGACGGCAAGCGTGGCACCGAGGTCTCGGGCGAGGGCGCGGATGTAGGTACCGCTCGAGCACTCGACGGCGATCTCGACATCGACACAGTCGCCGGCGGACTCGACCGATCTCAGCTCCAGCTCACTGATCCGCACCTTGCGGGTGGCGAGCACAATCTCCTCTCCGCGCCGGGAGCGCGCATAGGCGCGTTCGCCCCGGACCTTGATCGCAGACACCGAGGACGGCACCTGGTCGATATCGCCGCGAAAGCTCGAAAGTGCCGTCTCGATCTGCTCTCGGGTGAGACCGGCCGCATCGGCGGTCGAGACCACGTCACCGTCGGCGTCGTCGGTGACCGTCGACTGGCCCAGCCTGACGATCGCGTCGTAGCCCTTGGTCGTCAGCGCCAGGTAGCCGAGCAGACGGGTTGCACGGCCGACACCTAGCACCAGGACGCCGGTCGCCATCGGGTCCAAGGTGCCGGCGTGGCCGATCCTGCGCGTGCCCGTCAGCCGCCGACAACGCGCGACCACGTCGTGCGACGTCCATCCGGTCGGCTTGTCGACGACGAGCAGGCCGTCAGGTGCGACCATCGTCGCCGGTCTCGACGTCGTCGAGAACAGCGTCATCGAGAACAGCGTCGTCTTGGGGGTGCTTGTACGGGTCGGCCTCACCGGCGTATGTCGCCGAGGCGGCGACAGCGGCCACGTTGGCGTCCTCGCTACGGGCGCGGGCCAGCAGATCCTCGATGTGAGCGGCCGACTCGGGCAGCGCATCGAGGATGAACTCGAGGGTCGGGGAGTGGCGCATGCCCAGCTGCTTGCCGACCTCGGAGCGGATGAGACCCTTGGCGCTCTCCAGAGCCGCAGCCGTACCGGTGCGCTCGTCGTCGTCACCGAGGACCGTATAGAAGATGCTCGCGTGCTGGGTGTCCCCCGTCACCCGGACATCGGTGATCGTCACGAAGCCGAGCCGCGCGTCTTTGATCCGCCGCTCGAGCATCTCCGCGACGATCACCTTGATGCGGTCTGCGACCTTGCGTACCCGACCCGAGCTCATCTGTGCGCCTTTCGTTCGGTGAGGATCTCGATACCCTTCGTGGGTCCGTACCGGACCGGCGACCGTCGGTACCGCCCAGGGTCACCGCCGCTGACGGCGACGACCGGACCGGTGAGGACGCGACTGATGTCGCGCCCCCACCGACAGCGGCGTTGGACGGCTCACGTACGCGGGATCTCACGCATCTCGAACGTCTCGACGACATCGCCGATCTTGATGTCGTTGTAGCCACCGAGCGTCAGCCCGCACTCGAATCCCTCACGGACCTCGGTCACGTCGTCCTTCTCCCGCCGCAGCGAAGAGATGTCGAGGTTGTCCGCGACGACTGACCCGTCGCGGATCAGCCGGGCCTTGGCGTTGCGGCGGATGGATCCCGACGTGACGAGGCAACCGGCGATGTTGCCGATCCGGGAGGACCGGAACACCTCGCGTACCTCCGCCATTCCGAGCTGAGCCTCGGCGAACTCCGGCTTGAGCATGCCCTTCAGAGCCGCCTCGACATCGTCGATCGCCTGGTAGATCACCGTGTAGTAGCGGATGTCGACACCTTCTCGGTCCGCGACCTCGGTGGCCTTGCCCTGCGGCCGAACGTTGAAGCCGATGATCACGGCGTTGGAGGCGGCGGCCAGCATGACGTTGGTCTCGGTGATCGCACCGACACCGCGGTCGATGACGCGCAGGCTGACGTCGTCGCCGACGTCGAGCTGGGCCAGGGCATCTTCGAGCGCCTCGACCGAACCTGACACGTCGCCCTTCAAGATGAGCAGCAGCTCCTCCGAGACACCCTTCTCCATACTGGAGAGGAAGTCCTCGAGCGTGCGTCGCCCCGTGCTCTTGGCGAGCATCGCCGCGCGTTCGCGTGAGTCGCGCTTCTCGGCGATCTGGCGGGCGACCCGGTCGTCGGCGACCACGAGGAAGTTGTCGCCGGCACCCGGCACGGCCGTGAGACCCATGACCATGACTGGACGGCTCGGGAATGCCTCGTTGACCGACACGCCGTGCTCGTCGAGCATCGCCCGGACCCGCCCGTGAGCCGGCCCTGCGACGATCGAGTCGCCCAGGCGCAGCGTGCCGCGCTGGACGAGCACCGTCGCGACAGGTCCGCGACCACGGTCCAGGTGAGCCTCGATCACGAGCCCCTGGGCGTCTTGGTCAGGGTTGGCCCGAAGGTCCAGCGCCGCGTCAGTCGTGAGGACGATCGCCTCGAGCAGCTTGTCGATGTTGAGGTTCGCACGGGCCGAGACGTCGACGAACATCGTGTCACCGCCGTACTCCTCAGGTACCAGGCCGTACTCGGTGAGCTGGCCGCGAACCTTCGTCGGGTCGGCGTCCTCCTTGTCGATCTTGTTGACGGCGACCACGATCGGCACGTTGGCTGCCTGCGCGTGGTTGAGCGCCTCGATCGTCTGTGGCATCACGCCGTCGTCGGCTGCGACGACGAGGATCGCGATGTCGGTGGCCTGCGCGCCGCGCATCCGCATGGCGGTGAAGGCCTCGTGGCCGGGCGTGTCGATGAAGGTGATCCTGCGCTCGGTACCGTCGACCTCCGTCACGACCTGGTATGCACCGATGTGCTGGGTGATCCCACCGGCTTCCTTGGCCACGACGTTGGCGTCGCGGATCGCGTCGAGCAGCTTGGTCTTGCCGTGGTCGACGTGACCCATGACCGTGACGACCGGCGGTCGCGGCTGCAGTGCCTCCTCGCCGCCCTCGTCCTCGCCGAACTCGATGTTGAACGAGTCGAGCAGGTCCTTGTCCTCGTCTTCGGGCGACACGACCTCGATGTTGTAGTTGAGCTCCTCGCCCAAGATCCGAAGCGTCTCGTCGTTGACCGACTGGGTGGCGGTCACCATCTCACCGAGGGCGAACAGGACCTGGACCAAGGAGGCGGCATCGACGCCGGCCTTCTCGGCGAAGTCGGTCAGCGAGGCACCGCGCGACAGCCGGATGGTCTCACCGTCGCCCTTGCGGACGCGGACGCCGCCGATGGCGGGAGCCTGCATCTGCTCGAACTCCTGACGGCGGGCCCGCTTGGACTTGCGCCCACGCCGCGACGGACCGCCCGGACGCCCGAAGGCACCCTGGGTCGTACCGCGGCTGTTGCGGTTGCTGCCGGGACGGCCGCTGCCGGTCGGTATGCCGCTCGGAGCGCCGCCTGGTCCGCCGCCGCCGGCGTAGCCGCCACGGGCACCACCCCGGCTCGGCGCACCACCACGGGTGGGGGCGCCGGTACCGGACGAACGGCCGGGTCCACCGGGGCCCGAACGCAGACCGCCGCCCCGAGCGCCCGGACCGCCGGACGGGCCGACGGGAGACCTGGTCGGCATCATCGCCGGGTTGGGACGCGGAGCGCCGGGGACACCGCCGGGACGCGGCGGCCGGCTGTCGCTGCGCTCCGGGAAGTCGCCGCGTGCCGCGGGAGGACGCGGTGGCGTCTGCCCCGGGCCAGGACGACCGGGCCGCTGCATACCCTGGGTTGCGGAGAACGGGTTGTTGCCGGGACGTGGCCCGGCGGGCTTGGGCGCGCGCGGCATTGGCGCCGGATTCGCCGGCGCCGCGGTGGCAGCGGGTGCGGCAACCGGCGGAGCCGGTGCCTCGGGCTCTCGCGAAGGCGTGGGCGCTGCCGTGGCGGGGAAGCCGTTTCGTGCCGACGGCTCAGCGGTCGGGGCCTGGGTGGGGCCGCGCCCGTTGACCGCAACGTCACCGTTGGAGGATGCGACGTCGAGCGCCGCTGCTGGCTGCGAAGGGGCGGGTACGGGGGACTCGGCAGCGGCGCTACCCGCTGTCTTCTTGGTGGACTTGGCGGCCTTCGCAGCCGCCGCGGCCCTCCAGGCCTCGCCGTGCAGCTCGGTGAGCCGGCGGGCGACAGGCGCCTCTACCGTCGAGGAGGCCGACTTGACGAACTCCCCCATGTCTTTGAGCGCCTCGAGCACGTTCTTGCTCGGCACTCCGAACTCTTTGGCGAGCTCATGGACTCTGGCTTTAGCCACGTTTCTCCTTCTTGGGTGTCCGAACCCAGGAAGGGCACGAACCTTAGTTGACGGGTGTAGTCATCGGTTGAAACTCATTGAGATGTCATGAGCCGCTGCTCCACTCTCTTGCTGGTCACGCCAGCCGTTCGTGTGCTGATCGCAGTGCCTCGGGTGAGGACTGGGTGCGAGCCGAGATCACGGACCGTACCGCACTCAGGTCGGGCGATCCGTCCAGGCGTAGAGCCCGGGGGAACGCGCGCCGTCGTTCAGCGAGGTCCAGACACGCAAGGCTGAGATGCAGGTGTGCACCCCGGCCGGGTCTCCTGGCCTGCTCGTCGGGGACCACGGACCACGAAGGTCCGCTCTTGTCAGCGACGACACGCAGGAGGTTCGACTTCGTCGTCCGCTCCCGGCAACCCACACAGGTGCGCACCGGAGGCGTCGAACTCATCGAGACAACTCTACCGCGTAGGCGCGCAGACCCGCCAATCTCTTGCCGCGGCGCTACGCCGAGACCGGCTCCCGGTCGCCGGGCGGCGGAGCCACGTCCGAGCGGATGTCGATGCGCCACCCCGTCATCCGCGCGGCGAGACGAGCGTTCTGGCCCTCCTTGCCGATGGCCAGGGACAGCTGGAAGTCGGGCACGACGACGCGTGCCGAGCGGGCTGCCTCGTCGACGATCTCGACCGACGACACCCGAGCCGGGGACAACGCGTGCGCGATCATCTCGGCGGGATCCTCGGACCAGTCGACGATGTCGATCTTCTCGCCGTGCAGCTCCGTCATCACATTGCGCACGCGCTGGCCCATCGGGCCGATACAGGCGCCCTTGGCGTTGACTCCCTGCGTGGTCGTCCGCACCGCCACCTTGGTCCGATGGCCTGCTTCCCTCGCGATGCCGGCGATCTCGACGGTGCCATCGGCGATCTCCGGTACCTCGAGGGCGAAGAGCTTCTTGACCAGATTGGGGTGCGACCGTGACACCATCACCTGCGGACCCCTCGGGCCCTTCCGCACGGTGACGACCAGGCATCGCAGCCGCTGGCCGTGCTCGTAACGCTCCCCGGGCACCCGCTCGGCGGAGGGAAGGATCGCCTCGATCTTCCCGACGTCCACGAACACCATGTCGGGGTCGCGGCCCTGCTGGACGACCCCGGAGATGACGTCGCCCTCCTTGCCCGAGAACTCGCCGAAGCGCAGGTCGTCCTCGGCATCACGTAGACGCTGCAAGATCACCTGCTTGGCGGTGGTTGCGGCGATGCGCCCGAACCCCTCGGGCGTGTCGTCCCACTCGCGGACGATGTCACCGCTCTCGTCACGCTCTTGAACCAGCACCCGGACGTGCCCGGACTTGCGGTCGAGGTTGACGCGCGCATCGGCCTCTGCGCCCGGGGTGCGTTGATAGGCGACCAGGAGCGCCTGTTCGATGGCGTCGATCAAGACATCGAGCGAGATCTCCTTCTCTCTTTCGAGTGAGCGCAAGATGGCCATGTCGATGTCCACTGTTCACTCCTCCCTCTCGTCTTCGCTGGTGCTCAGGGGCCCCGCACCACGCCGGCTGGCTCGAGCGCCGGTACGGCTGAACTCGATCTCGACCCGCGCCTTCACGACGTCGCTGTACGCCTGCTCCGCCCGGGACGCCGTCGACGTCGAGCGTTGCGGACGTCTCACCCGCTTCGAGGATCCGGCCGGTGACCGTCTCGCCCGAGGTACGGGTGACCTTGACCATCCGGTCGACGTTGCGTCGCCAGTGGCGAGGAAGCGTGAGCGGCCGGTCGACTCCCGGTGAGGTGACCTCCAGCGTGTAGGAGCCGTCGCCGAGTACGTCTGCGGCTTCCAGTACCGAGCTCACCTCGGTGGTGGCCTCGGCGACGTCGTCGAGGGAGACGCCGCCGTCCTTGTCGACGAGCACCCTGACAACCCTGCGCCGACCCACCGCCGTCACCTCGACGTCTTCGAGGTCGAGGCCACTGGCAGCGAGAGGCGCTGCCAACACGTCGAGGAGCGCAGTCCGGTAGTCGCGACCGCTCACGGCTGACCCCCTCGTTTTGTGTTGTAGCGCTACGTGGCACAGCCTACAAGGAGCGGTCCTCCCGACGGTGGCGCGAACGAGTCGGCGAGCACGGTCCGGGATGCCCCATCGCGATCAGGTACGGTCGGCGGCGTGCGCACCTCACCGCCGCTGAGCCGCCGGCTGCTCCTGCAAGGCGCCGCGCTCACCGGCGCCACGGCAGCATTGAGCGGCTGCGCGAGCAGGCCCTATGCACGGGCAGCGATGTCGCCTCGTCGGGCAGCGAGACGCCTGGGGACCAGCAGCCACGCCGGGCCCTACGGCACAGGCTCCGATCGAGACGTACGCCTCGTCGTGGCGGCCATCGGTGACGAGCGAGCCGTGCTCGGTGACTGCCTGGGCTGTCTTGCGGCAGTGCCGGCTCTGCGTCCCGCCCTGGCGCCCGTCGTCGCCGAGCAGCGCCAGCACATCGACGCCCTCAAGCACGCGCTGACGAACCCTGCCCACCTGGCGAAGGCAACGGCACGACCCTTCCAGGGCAACAGGAACGACGCCCTGACCAGGGTGAGGGTGTCGCTCGTCCACGCGCAGAACAGTCGGCGCGACGGATGCCCTTGCGGCGGAGTCGGGACTGCTCGCGCGCCTGCTCGCGTCGATCTCGGCCTCCCACGCCGTTGCCGCCGGTCAGGCGAGCCTGGCGCTCATGAGCTCGCCCGACGCCTTGCAGCGCTGCCTGGCCGCCGAGCATGCCGCCGTCTACGGGTACGGCGTCGTCGGTGGGGTCCTGGCGGGCATCGACCGGGCGAGCAAGCTCCAGGCATACGCCGACGACTGCTACGACGCGCATCGCGCCCGGCGCGACAGCTTGACCAACACCCTCGCCGGGCTGGGCAGACGCCGGTCGCAGCGCACCCCGCGTACCGGCTGCCCTTCCAGGTCACGGGAGTGGCGGGCTGCCGTTCGCTGGCCAGAGCCATCGAGCACCGGACTGCGGCCGTCTATGCCTTCGCGGTGTCACAGACGGTGAAGGGGACGCGTGCCATGGCCGTCGACGCGCTCACCGACTGCGCCGTGCGCGAGGTGGCGTGGGGCGCGGCCCCGGAGCCGTTCCCCGGTCTCGGCAGCTGAGCTCAGCCGGGACCGGACTTCGGCAAGAACAGCATGGAGTCCCCGAACTCGTGCCACAGGTACCGCTCGGCAACCGCCGCGTCATAGGCGGCAGCGACCAGGTCGACGCCCGCGACCGCCTCGAGCATCAGCAGGTGGCTCGCCTCGGGCTCGTGCAGGCCCGATATGAGGCCGTCGACCACCCGGACCCCCCGCCCCGGCCCGATCACGACGTCCGTCCAGCCGCCACCGGCGCGGACTGTCCCGTCGCCGTTCACCACGGTCTCCAGTGCCCGGACCACCGTCGTCCCGACCGCGACGACCCGCCCACCAGCAGCGCGCGTCGCGTTGACGAGGCGAGCCGTCGACACCGGTACCCGATAAGGCTCCGGCACCGGCGGCTCGTGCTTCTCGGGACTCGAGACCCCGGTGTGCAGCACGAGCGGCGCAACGGCGACCCCACGCATCATCAGCCGGGTGAACAGGCGATCGGTCAGGGGACGTCCTGCGCTCGGCATCTCGGCGCTGCCCGGCTCATCCGCGTACACCGTCTGGAGGTCGCTGATCTGGGTCGATGCCGTGAGGTAGCCGTACCGGATCGGCCGCCCGTGCAGCTGCAGGTAGCGGACCCGCGCCACCGGTCCGCATGGGACCGCCCGCCAGAGCCTGCTGGCCACGACACCCTCACGCGGGTACGACGCCAGTACCCGCAGCCGAGTCGGGCCGGGCAGGCCCAGCACTTCGCCTTCGGTGACGTCGGTCGCCGGCCCGGTGTTGTCGGCCCTACGCACCTCGACCACCCAGGCGCCGTCGTCGAGCTCCCCTGCGACGTGCAGCACCGCCAGCCGGCCGCTGCCTCGGGCGACGTCGAGGGCGGCAGGAAGCGTCGCCGACGTGTTGACGACGAGGAGGTCGCCGGGCGCGAGGTGCTCGGGCAGGTCGCGGAACCGGGCGTGCTCGAGACCGTCGCCGCGGGCGACGAGCAGTCTCACCTCGTCTCGCGAGAGGCCGCGCTGCTCGGGGGTCGACGTCGCCTCGCCCCCTTGCGGCAGCTGGAACCGGGTCCGCGGCTGGTAGTCGAGCCTGACGCTCATCACGACACCGGCTCGGGGACGGCGGCTGCCAGAAGAGCCGATGCGCGGTACCGGCCACTTGCCGGACGTTCGTCGATGAGCCGCAGCAGCGCCGGTACGACTGATTCGGGCTCGGGCCGGTCGGAGATGTCCTCGCCGGGGAAGGCTTCCTGGTGCATCTGCGTGCGCATGTCCCCCGGGTCGAGCGAGTACACGCTCAGCGCAGGCTCTTCGGCCGCGAGGATCGCGGTCCACTGGTCGAGGGCGGCCTTGGACGAGCCGTACCCGCCCCAGCCCTCGTACGCCTCGACCGCGGCGTCGGAGGTGATGTTGACGACGACCCCGCTGTCTCGCAGGGGTGTCAACAGGCTCTGCGTCAGGGCAAGCGGAGCGGCCACGTTGACCTCGTAGACGCGCGCCCACTCCTGCAGCGGGTAGTCACGAAGGCTGGGCTGCGGGCTCGGACCCAGCGTGCTCGCGTTGTTCATCAGGAGGTCGAGCGTTCCGGCCCGCCCGACGGCGTCGACCAGGTCCCCGCGGTGCGCCGGGTCGGCCACGCTGCCCGCCAGAGCCTCGACCGACCTCGCTCCTGCCTCGAGTAGCTCGCGTCGTACCTCCGCAAGCCGCTGCCGGCCGCGCGCGTCGACGATGAGCGAGGCGCCGCGTCCGGCCAGGGCGAGAGCCGTTGCGCGGCCGAGCCCGCGGGAGGCTCCTGTGATGACGGCTGTGTACATGACCACTCCTGTTGACGTCGGGACTCCTCCCAGCATGCAAGTTAAAGTCCACTTGAAGTCAAGAGCACGCGACACGTCACCCCCGGCCCACGACACGCCGTTGGTCGGACGCCGATTGACCTCTCGGCGTTCGAGCGCCCCCGGTGTCGTAGCTCAGCGGCCGGTCAGCGCCAGGCCTCGATGACCGTGACCAGCTCCGACAGCCGCTGCACGACCGCGTCCGGCTCCCCGAGCGTGTGGCCGACCTGGAACGCCGGAATCTGGCTGTGGGGTAGGTGGACGGCCCGCATGCCGACGTTGCGGGCGCCGTAGATGTCCTCGTACAGCCGGTCGCCGACGAAGACACAGGCCGCGGGATCGTGTACGCCGACTGCCTCCATGGCCGCCTGGAAAGCCTCCGGCGCGGGCTTGGTCCAAGGGATCTCCGACGTGTACACGGCGCCGTCGATGAGGTCCGTCAACCCGTCCCGCTCGAAGATCTCCTCGTGCCAGGCGCGCGGCCACAAGGTGTTGGAGAGGACACCGATCCGCGTCCCGCCGTTTCGCAGGTTTCGGAAGAGCTCGGGTACATCGGGGTCGACGTACGTGGCGTGTTCCCAGAACGCGCGGTAGCCGTGCCAGTGCTCCTCGTCGTACGCCAGTCCGGCCAGCGTGCAGATGTCCTGGAGGGTCGCGCTCGCGTACTCGTCGCGTGATCGGGTCCAGACCTTCTCCGCGGCCCCGATCAGCGCCTCGGTAGCTGCGTCGACGCGGTCGGGTGCGGCGATCTCCGCAACGGCGCGCCACTCGCCGGTGGCGTCGATCGTGCGCCACGGCGTGAGGGTGCCACCCCAGTCGAAGATGACGGCGTCAACTGCCACGGACCACCCCCACGATCTGCGAGACCGCCTCGGTGATCGCCACCTCGGCGCGGTCGCCGCTGGCCCTGTCCTTCACCTCGACGACGCCGGACGCCACACCTCTACCGACGACGACGATCGTCGGTACGCCGATGAGCTCGGAGTCCTTGAACTTCACCCCCGGCGAGACCTTCTCCCGGTCGTCGTACAGGACCGTCAGGCCAGCTGCTTGCAGCTCGGCGACGAGGCCGTCGGCCGCCTCGAAGATCGCCGGGTCCTTGCCGGTCGCGACGACGTGGACGTCGGCGGGGCTGACCTCGCGCGGCCAGATGATGCCGAGATCGTCGTGACAGTTCTCGACGATGGCGGCGACGGCCCGCGAGACCCCGATGCCGTACGACCCCATGGTGACGGTGACGAGCTTGCCGTTCTCGTCCAGCACCTGCAGGCCCAGCGCCTCGGCGAATCGGCGACCTAGCTGGAAGATGTGCCCCATCTCGATCCCCCGGGCGGTCTCCAGCGGCGAGCCGCATCGCGGACAGGGGTCACCGTCGCGGACGTCGGCCGCCTCGATCGTGCCGTCGCCGTGGAAGTCACGCCCGGCCACCAAGTCGATGACGTGGCTGCCGGCGATGTCGGCGCCGGTGACCCAGCGGGTACCGGCCGAGACGCGGGGGTCGAGGAGGTACCGGATGCCGCTCGAGCCTTCGAGACCCAGCGCATGCGGCCCGATGTAGCCCTTGACGAGTGCTGGGTTGGCAGCGAACTCGGCGTCGCCGAACCCTTCGACGCCCGCCGGCTCGACCTGCGCCTCCAGCCGCTTCATGTCGATCTCGCGGTCGCCGGGGACCCCGATGGCGAGTGGTTCCCGCGCTGCCGTCGGGGTGTGCCAGCGTCACGATGACGTTCTTGAGCGTGTCGCCGGCGTCCCAGGGGCGGTCGTCGCGGGGGTACCTCTCGTTGAGATGGCGCACGAGCGTGTCGATCGTGGGGGTGTCGGGTGTCTGCTCCGCGTGGGCGGGCGGCACGTCATCCCAGGGGACCGGCTCCGGTACCCGGACTCGGACCGCCTCGACGTTCGCGGCGTAGTCGCCGGTGGAACACCTGACGTAGGTGTCCTCGCCGTTGTCCGCAGTGGCGAGGAACTCCTCGCTCGCCGAGCCGCCCATGGCACCGGACATCGCCGCCACGATCACGTACTCGAATCCGAGCCGGTCGAAGATCTTGATATAGGCCGCGCGATGCGCCTCGTAGGAGGCCAGGAACGCCTCGTCGCCGACATCGAAGGAGTACGAGTCCTTCATCACGAACTCCCGGCCGCGGAGGATCCCGGCTCGAGGGCGCGGCTCGTCGCGGTACTTCGTCTGGATCTGGTACAGCGAGACGGGGAGGTCCTTGTAGGACGAGTACAGGTCCTTGACGAGCAGGGTGAACATCTCCTCGTGGGTCGGGCCCAGGAGGTAGTCGTCGCCCTTGCGGTCCTTCAGCCGGAAGATGCCGTCGCGGTAGTCGGTCCACCGGTTGGTCGCCTCGTAGGGCTCGCGGGGCAGCAGCGCCGGGAAGTGCACCTCCTGGGCGCCCATCGCGTCCATCTCCTCGCGCACGATGCGCTCGATGTTGCGCAGGACGCGGTAGCCCAGAGGAAGCCACGAGTAGATGCCCGGAGCCGCCCGGCGGATGTACCCGGCCCGTACCAGGAGCCGGTGGCTGGGCACCTCGGCGTCCACCGGGTCCTCACGCAGGGTGCGCAGGAACAGGGTGGACATCCGCAGAGTCGCCACGAGAACTCCTCGGGTTGAGGGGGAAGGCGTGTCGAGGATATCCGCAGGACGCTGCGCGGCTCACCCCAGTTATTGCTAGCGCGCCTCGGTGACGCCGTGCCTGAAGGCGCCGAGCATGTCGACGTCGGCCGACACCCGGGCCTGGGTGGCCCGCAACGCCGGTCGCAGCGAGGCGAACGCCGGGTCGTGGAGGTCCTTCGGCACATCGAGCCAGCGCATGGGGTGCACGCCGTCGAAGTGAGTGATCATCGTCGGCAGGTACTCGAGCTTGGAGACATGGAACGACCCGTCCGGCAGCTCCGTGAACGTCACCCGGCAGGTGTTGCCGTCATAGACGCCCTCGACGGCGGTGTCCTGCTGGGCGATCGCGTTGCCGAGCCCGTAGACGACCCAGGTGCCGTTGACCTTGTCGTACGGCTGGACCACGTGCGCGTGATGGCCGTAGATGAGGTTGATGTCGGGGTCCTTGGTGAGCACGTCGGCCACGTGGATCTGGTCCTCGATCGGCGCATGGTCGTACTCGAGTCCCCAGTGCAGCGCGACCATCACGATGTCGGCGCCCATCCGTTTCGCCTTGGCGGCCATCCGCTCGATCCGGCCGGTGTTGATGATCGGCACCGACCAGGGCTCCGCAGACGGGATGGGGATGCCGTTCGTGCCGTACGTCGCCGCGATCAGACCGACCTTGACGCCGTTGACGTCCATGATGAGCGGCGTGCGGGCGGCCTTCTTCGTCGTCGCCGTGCCGAAGTGCGCCAAGCCGATCCGGTCGAAGTCGGCGAGGGTGCGCTGGATGCCGGAGAACCCGTCGTCCAGGCTGTGGTTGGACACCGTCGTACACGCGTCGTACCCCTCCCACTTGAGCGCCGGAAGGATCTGCGGCGGTACCGAGAAGACGGGGTAGCCCGAGTACGGGCCTCCCTTCGGCGCCAGCGGTGTCTCCAGGTGGCAGATCGCGAGGTCGGCGGAGCTGATGACCGGACGCATGTCCGCCAGAATCGGCCGGTAGTCCATCGTGCCGCGTCCGGTGCGGCTGGCGTCCATCTGGGCCGACGCCCAGAGCCCCTGATGGAGGAGTACGTCGCCGGTCATCACGACAGTGATCGAGCGCGGGCCGGGTGTGCCGGGCGCGCCGGACGTGGCAGTCGTACTCGGCGAGGCGCCCGACGACGCTCCTGCCGGATGGCGCGAGGTGTCGCCGGCGGAATGGGTACCGGTAGGCGGAGGCGTCGCGGTGTCATCGGTCGCCGTGCAGCCTGCCGCAGCCAGCACCGCGGCCACCGCGGCACCGACCATCGCTGCTCGTCGCCGTTGACGCATCACCCTCCCCCGCCGTCGTGAACGGCAACCACAATGCCGGCTCAAGCATCGCACCTGCCCGCCCCGAGGGCGCGTAGGCTCGGGCGGCAAGGGGAGGTGATCGGCGGTGGTCCTGCGAACCCGTCCGCGGCTGCGCGTGCTCGGCCCGTCCGACCTCGACGCCGTCCACCGCCTGATCGCGCAGGACCCGATCACCAACGTCTTCGTCGACCACCGCGTACGCATCACCAACCTCGAGCCTCGATGGCTGGGCGGAGAGATGTGGGGCTACGAGGACGGCGACGGGCTGGTGTCGATCTGCCACGCCGCCGCCAACCTGACGCCGGTCCAGGCGACTCCGGCCGCCCTTCAGGCGTTCGCCGCCCGCGCGCTCGACCAGGGTCGGCGCTGCGGGTCGATCATGGGCCTCGACTCCGACGTGGCACTCCTGTGGCAGCTGCTCGAGGACCGTTGGGGCCCGGCCAGGTCGGTTCGGCCGCACCAGCCCTTCCTGGTACTCACGGGGTCGCCTCAGATCGAGCCCTCGCCCGATGTGCGACGGGTCAGGCCGGACGAGATCGACCTGCTCTACCCGGCCTGTGTGGCGATGTACACCGAGGAGCTGGGGGTCTCGCCCGAGCTCCAGGGCGGCGCCGCGCTCTACCGGGCCAGAGTGGCCCAGCTGGTCTCCAAGGGCTACGCCTTCGCCCATATCCACGACGGCGAGGTCATCTTCAAGGCCGAGCTGCACGCGGTCACTCCGACCGCTTGCCAGATCCAGAGCGTCTGGGTCAACCCCCGGTACCGCGGGCGCGGGCTCGCCGCGCCGGGCGTTGCCTCGGTCTGCGCGGCCGCCATCCGCGACTACGCGCCCACCGTCTCTCTCTACGTCAACGAGCACAACGCGCCGGCGCGGCGGGCGTACGACCGGGTGGGCTTCGTCGAGCGTTGCCGCTTCGCCACCATCCTCTTCTGACGCGACACGTCACCAACGGCCCACGACACGCCGTTCCACGACCGGAAATTGACGTCTCGGCGGGCAGGTACCCGGCCCTCAGCCGCCGTCCGGGGCTGTCTCCAGCTCCGGCGCCAGGTGGTCGACGCCGGCACGACGCAGCGGCGACGTCCATGCCAGCGCGACGGCGACGAGAGTGAGCGACGCGATCGCGACCATCGCGGGCTGGATCCCGATCAGGTGCCCGAGAACCCCACCCGCGAGAGCGCCGAGCGTGCCGCCGACACCCCATGACAGCATCCGGCCCGCCGTGTTGACGCGGCCGAGCAGGTGCTCGGGCGTCACCTGCTGGCGGTACGAGATCGAGTTGACGACCACCATCGTGTAGGCACAGCTCCACCCGAACAGGCCCACCGCGGCCAGTGGCCACGTGGGCGCCGCGCCGGTGAGGATGCCGAGGACCGCGGACGCGGGCAGCGCCAGCAGCGCGATCCGGGCCGCCGTCGTAGACCGCAGCAGGCGTGGGAGAGCGACCACCGCGACGAGGCCGCCGAGGCTCCACGAGCTGTACACGACCCCGAACCGCAGCCCCGACGTGCCGATACCGAGCACCCGGTCACACCAGATGACCATCAAGGCGACGAAGCCGTTACCGGCCATTGACTGCACAGACCCCACGATGGTCATGGTCCGGACACCGTCGTGGGCCATCAGGTAGCGCAGACCATCGCGGATGTCGCTGAACAGGACCCTGATGCTCAGGGGCGGATGGGTTCGGGACCGGTCGTACAAGGCCCGTCCGATCCTGGCGATGCAGGCGGCCGAGACCGCGTAGCTGATGGCGTCCAGCGCCAGCATCGTCGCCGGGTGGATCACCGCGAGACCGATGCCGACGAGCGCCGGAAGCACCATCTCGGCCGACGACGCCGCCCCGAAGACCGCGGCGTTGGCCCGGGCGATCCGGTCGCGACCGACCAGCAGCGGCAGCGCCCCGAAGTTCGCGCCGTCGAAGAAGACCCCGATCGCCGGGACGACGAATGCGACGACCATGAGCTGGGCGATGGTGAGTACCCCGAGCACGTGCGCGAGGGGGACGGTGGCCATGACCACGGCGTCCGCGATGTCGGCGCAGACCATGACGACGCGGCGGTCCCACCGGTCGGACAACGCACCAGCGAAGAGCCCGAACAGGACGTACGACCCGGTCTCCATCGCCGTGACGAGCGCGGTGAGCAGGGCCGACCCGCTGATGCGGTACACCAGCACGGGCAGCGCGATGTAGCTGATGATGGTCCCGGTGGTCGACAGCAGCCTCGACCACCAGTACCGCCGGAAGTCCGCGTCGTCTCGGAGCCGGCTCGGTTCGGGTCCGGCGATGCGGTCAGCCATCGGCGGGTGGAGCCTCGTGCACTTGGCACTCCTGCCCGTCGGGATCGGTCACGCTCAGGATCGAGCAGAAGTCTGCACGCTCGACCCGAGCGTCCGGGTATCCACCGGCTGTCAAACGGGAAGCGATGTCAGCCACGGGCTCGTCCGCGACGAACGTCAAGAGCGCGTCCGCGTGGCCCGGCTGGACGCGTTCGTCGTCGTCGTACACGGCGTGCAGCCCCACGTACCCGTGCTCGCCGCCACCCGCTGCGTACATGACGTACGCGTCGTCTCCGCCGCCGACCCGCGTCAGGCCGAGCGCCTCCAACCACGAAGCCATCGGCCCTTTGCGGGTCGGTGAACCGGATCGGTACGACTCGAAGACCCGCAGGAGGCGCGTCGGCGTTGACGACTCGATACCCGTACAGGTCGTCGCTCCTGCTGTCGACCTGCAGCGTCTCGCCCATCGGGTCGGTACAGCTCAGCACCTGGCCGTACGCCTCGTCGTAGACCGTCACATCGTCGACTCCGGCATCGATCAGCCGCCTGGCGAGGTCCTTGACGTCGTCGACCTCAAAACCCAGGCAGGTGTCGCCGGAGGTGGCGCCGACGACTGACGACGCGGCGTCGTGGAGGGCCACCATTCCCCCGCCGGCGATCATCTCGACCCAACCCCCGCGCTCGGACAGGATCCGCGGGCGAAGACCCAGGACCTCGAGGAAGCGCTGCATGGCCTCCAGGTTGTCGGTGAACCGGACCGGGCGGACGACTATCGCGTTCATGGCGTTCCTTCTCCGTGTCTGGTCAGGTACTCGCCCAAGGCGCGCTCGACGAGTGCGGAGAGGCTCGCACCCTCGTCGATCGCCTGGTGCTTCGTCCGCCGGATCGAGGTCGGGCGGAAGATAGACGTTGAACTGCGCCTTCTCCGGGCGAGGGTCCTGGTCGTCGCTCTCCATGGCTATATTACTAGCATTCTAGGATGCAGCACGTCAACCCGGTCGCCGAGACGTCATTGTGCGGCCGACACGCCGACAAAACCGGGCCGGCGGTGACGTCTCGGCGGTCAGGAGACGGTGACGACCGGGCCGACCGTACCGGGCTGGCGCGCTTGGCCGTCGGCGTCGACCGGCTCGCCCATCGAGTCGGCGAGCCGCATGGCCTCCTCGATCAGGGTCTCCACGATGAGGGACTCGGGAACCGTCTTGATGACCTGGCCCTTGACGAAGATCTGGCCCTTGCCGTTGCCGGACGCGACGCCGAGGTCGGCTTCGCGGGCCTCACCCGGTCCGTTGACGACGCAGCCCATGACCGCGACCCGCAGCGGCACCTCCAGCCCCTCGAGCCCGGCGGTGACCTCGTCGGCGAGCTTGTACACGTCGACCTGGGCCCGCCCGCACGACGGGCACGACACGATCTCGAGCCGGCGCGGCTTGAGGTTGAGCGACTCGAGGATCTGCAGCCCGACCTTGACCTCTTCGACGGGTGGCGCCGAGAGCGAGACCCTGATCGTGTCGCCGATACCTTGCGACAGCAGCGCACCGAAGGCGACCGAGGACTTGATGGTCCCCTGGAACGCCGGCCCGGCCTCGGTGACGCCGAGGTGCAAGCGGCCAGTCGCCGCGCTCGGACAGCATCTCGTACGCCCGTACCATGACCACCGGGTCGTTGTGCTTCACCGAGATCTTGAAGTCGTGGAAGTCGTGCTCCTCGAACAGCGACGCCTCCCAGACCGCGGACTCGACGAGCGCCTCCGGCGTCGCCTTGCCGTACTTCTCCAGCAGGCGCGGGTCGAGCGACCCGGCATTGACCCCGATCCGGATCGACGTACCCCGGTCCTTGGCAGCGGCCGCGATCTGCTTCACCTGGTCGTCGAACTTGCGGATGTTCCCCGGGTTGACCCGGACGGCGGCGCACCCCGCGTCGATCGCGGCGAAGACGTACTTGGGCTGGAAGTGGATGTCGGCGATCACCGGGATCTGCGAGTGCGAGGCGATGGCCGGGAGGGCGTCCGCATCGTCCTGGCTCGGGCAGGCGACCCGGACGATGTCGCAGCCGGACGCCGTCAGCTCGGCGATCTGCTGCAGGGTGGTGTTGACGTCGGACGTGAGCGTCGTCGTCATCGACTGCACCGAGATCGGCGCGTCTCCTCCGACGAGTACCTTGCCGACCTTGATCTGGCGGGTCTTGCGGCGGGGGGCGAGTACCGGAGGCGGCGCGGCCGGCATGCCGAGGTTGATCGCGGTCATGGTCGACTCCTCAGCCGCTCAAGGTGATCGGGTTGACGATATCGGCCCAGATCAGCAGCACGCCCATCACGATGAGGACGCTGGCGGCGGCGTAGGCGATCGGCAGCAGCTGGGCGACGTCGGCGTACCCGGGATCGGGTCTGCCGCGGACCCTGGCCAGCCCGCGACGGATCGCCTCGAACAGCGCGCCGGCGATATGGCCGCCGTCGAGCGGCAGCAGCGGGATGAAGTTGAACAGCGCGACGAACAAGTTGACGACCCCGAGCAGCATGAGCAGTGTCGCCCACCGGTCAGTGACGCTTATCTGGTTGTCGGACGCGACGTCTCCGGCTATCCGGCTGGCGCCGACGACGCTCATCGGGCTCTGCGGGTCGCGCTTCTCCAGCCCGAAGGCGGCCTTCACGACACCGACCATCCGCTGGGGCATGTTGACCACCGCCTGGCCCGTGCGCTTGGTGTAGTCCCACATGGTCGAGGCGACGTACCCGGCGCTCTCGCGCTGCCGGATCTCGTCCGGTGTCACGCCGAGGAAGCCGACCTTGACGTACGAGTTGGTCTTGTTCAGGTCGAGGCTCGGCCGCTGGGAGACCATCGTGTTGGTGGTGAGGGTGACGTCGTGGCCGCCCCGCTCGACGACGATCGTCGCCCGGCGGTCGGCGTTGCCGCGGATGGCGCCCGAGAACTGGTCCCAGCTCTTCATGGCGCACACCGTTGAAGGACACGATCTTGTCGCCGACGTGGAAGTGGGCCTTGCGCGCCGGGGAGATCGGGTCGGGATGGGGGTGCGGCGCCACGACACAGGGCCGGCTGCCCTCGCTGGCGGGGATGACGCAGTCGGAGATCGTACTGACGACGAGGGTGGGCGTCTTGACACCGATCCCCATGAACACGCTGCCGAGCAGGATCACGGCCAACACGACGTTGGTCATCGGCCCGCCTGCCATCACGACGATCTTCTTCCACCAGGCAAGCCGGTAGAACAGCCTCGGCTCGTCGCCGGGGTGATCGACGAGTACTCCATCGCCCTCGCGTCGGCGATCAACCGGCCGAAGAAGCCCCGGTGGATGCCTTTGACCCGGCCGTTCTCGTCGCGACGCTCCGGCGGCAGCATCCCGATCATCCGGATGTAGCCGCCGAGCGGGAACGCCTTGACGCCGTACTCGGTGTCGCCGCGGCGGATCGACCACACGGTCTTGCCGAACCCGACGAAGTACTGCGTCACCTTCACGCCGAACTTCTTGGCCGGCACCATGTGGCCGACCTCGTGCAGGGCGATCGACACCAGCACCCCGGACAAGAACAGCACGACACCGACGGCGTAGACCAGACTCGTCATGGGTGCGCTGCTCCTCTTGCTGTGGCCGCCGGTCCGACCATCTCGGCCGCACGCTCGCGGGCCCACCGGTCGGCGGCGAGCACGTCGTCGATGCTGAGATCGCCTGCAGTCGAGGGTACGTCGTGTCGCGACAGCACAGCAGCGATCGTGTCGACAATCCCCAGGTACGGGAGTCGCGCCGGCCAGGAAGGCAGCAACGCAGACCTCGTTGGCCGCGTTGTACACAGCCGGCATGACGCCGCCGGCCCGGCCGGCCGCGATCGCCAGCCGGAGTCCGGGGAACGCGACGTGGTCGACCGGCTCGAACGTCCACGTCTGAGCCTGAGCCCAAGGTACGGGCGCCGCGGCGCCCGGCAGCCGGTCCGGCCAGTTGAGCGCGAGGCTGATCGGAAGGTGCATGTCCGGTGGCGAGACCTGGGCGAGAGTCGACCCGTCGGTGAACTCCACCATCGAGTGGATCATGGACTGCGGATGGACGACGACCTCGATGCGGTCGTAGTCGATACCGAAGAGCAGATGCGCCTCGATCACCTCGAGCCCCTTGTTGACGAGCGTCGAGGAGTTCGTGGTGATGACCGGGCCCATGCTCCACGTGGGATGGGCCAGTGCATCTGCCGGCCGTCACGTTGCCGAGGTCGTCTCGGCTTCGGCCGCGGAACGGGCCGCCGCTCGCGGTCAGCACGAGCCGGCCGACCTCGTCGGCCCGGCCGCCCCGCAGGCACTGCGCCAGCGCGGAGTGCTCGGAGTCGACCGGAACGATCTGGCCGGGCTTCGCGCGCGACATCACCAGCTCGCCGCCCATGATCAGCGACTCCTTGTTGGCGAGCGCAAGCGTAGAGCCCGCGTCCAGAGCCGCGAGGGTGGGCGGCAGCCCGACGCTGCCGGTGATCGCGTTGAGCACGATGTCGCAGGGCATCGCCGCTACCTGCTCAGCCGCGTCGCCGCCTACGAGGATCTTGGGGAGCCGGAACCGGCCGTGCGCGTAACCGCGCTTCTGGGCTGCCGCGTACAGCGCGAGCTGGAGGTCCTCGGCCGTGGTCCCCCGCGCGACCGCGACCACGTCGACCCCGAACTCGATGGCCTGTGCCGCCAGCAGTTGCGGACGGCCGCCGCCGCCCGACAGGCCGACCACGCGGAAGCGGTCGGGGTTCGAACGGACGATGTCGAGCGCCTGGGTGCCGACCGAGCCGGTCGAGCCGAGCACGACGATGTCGCGTACGTCCGGATGGCCGCTCATCACCGCATTGTCCCATGCCTGCGGATGCGCCGGAGGGTCACTCGCTCCGGCCGAGGGCCAGTGCGTACAGACGAGAGAGTCAGCCATGTCCGCCTGAGGAGCGCACCCCGACACTAACCGAGGCGCCAAGTCGGCGGCGCCCGACACGCCGGCAGAACCGGGCCGCCGATGACGTCGTCGGCGGTCAGAGGGCGAGCCCGGTGAGCACCATCACCCGTTCGTAGGTGTAGTCCTGCATGGCGTACCGGATGCCCTCGCGCCCGACGCCGGACTCCTTCACGCCGCCGTACGGCATCTGGTCGGCCCGGTAGCTGGGCACGTCGGCGATGATGACGCCACCGACCTCGAGCTCCCGGTGCGCCCGGAAGGCGGTCTGCAGCCGGTGCGTGAAGATCCCTGCCTGGAGCCCGAACGGCGAGGCGTTGACCTTCGCGAAGGCCGTCTCGTCGTCGGGTACCGACTCGATGAAGAGCACCGGCCCGAAGACCTCGTCGCAGGACACCTTGTCCTGGTCGGAGACGCCTTCGAGGACCGTCGGCTCGACAGTCGTACCGTCGCGGCCGCCTCCTGCCAGCAGCGTCGCGCCGCCGCGCACCGCCTCGTCGACCCAGGCGACGATCCGCTCGGCCGCCTCCTCGTTGATCACCGGACCGACCTGCGTCGCGTCGTCGGCAGGGTCACCGACGGACAGCGACTCCACGGCGGCCAGCAGCCGCGACTTGAAAGCGTCGTAGACGCCCTCGTGGACGAACACGCGCTGTACGGCGATGCAGGACTGGCCGCCCTGGTAGTTGGAGTACGCCGCGATCCGCGAGGCAGCCCAGTCGAGGTCGTCGTCACTGCGCCAGTCGCTGCACAGCGACCGCGGCTGCGTTGCCGCCGAGCTCCAGGGTCACGTGCTTGTGAGGGACGGCTTCCTGGATCTTCCAGCCGACGGGTCCGGAGCCGGTGAAGGAGACGACGGGCAGCCGCTCGTCGGCGACCAGCGCGCCGGCCGCGTCGTTCGGAACGTTGAGGACGCTCAGCATCCCCGCCGGCAGGTCCGTCTCGGCGACCAGCTCGGCCAGGACCAGCGCCGACAGCGGAGTCTTCGGGGCGGGCTTCAAGACCACAGGAGCGCCCACGGCGATGGCCGGCGCCACCTTGTGCGCGACCAGGTTGAGGGGGAAGTTGAAAGGTGAGATCGCGAGCACCGGCCCCTTGGGCACCCGGCGCACGTACGCCATCCGCCCCTCGCCCGCCTTCTCGGTGTCGAGGCGCATGGCCTCGCCCGACCAGCGTCTGGTCTCCTCCGAGGCGAGCCGGAAGACCGACACAGCGCGAGCCACCTCGCCGCGCGCCCAGACGATCGGCTTGCCGTTCTCTGCGGTGATCAGCTGCGCGAGCTCCTCGGCCCGCTCGCTGATCCGCCGGCTGATCGAGAGCAGGGCGTCGGCACGCACGTGGATGGGCAGCGCGGCAGCCTCGTCGCGCAGCTCATGAGCGGTCTGTACCGCCTCCTCGATCTGCTCAGCTGGTGGCCCACGACGTGGTTCCGACCACCTGGCCCGTGTACGGGTTGGTCACCTCGAAGCTCTCAGGCCCGTCGACCGACTTGCCCGCCACCTGCATGGAGTACGTCTGCGTCATACCTCAGACGCTAGTACCTAGTGCAGGCGCAGCGTTAGTGCCGCACAGCGCGGACGCCCGCCTAGATCGCCGGCCCGCGACGTAGCCGCCGCCGGTCCGCCCGGCATACGGTGGTGCCATGACCGACACAGTGACCGGTGGACCAGATCTGCCACAGGAGCGACGCATCGTCACCGCCATCCCGGGCCCCAAGTCGCAGGAGCTGCACAAGCGGAAGGCCAGGTACGTCTCGGACGGCATCGGGGTCGGTCTGCCGGTGTACGTCGAGGCTGCCGGGGGTGGCGTGATCGTCGACGTCGACGGCAACTCGCTCATCGACATGGCGGCCGGGATCGCTGTCGCCAGCGTCGGCAACGCCTCACCCCACGTGGTGGAACGGGTGAGCGACCAGGTGGCGAAGTACACCCATACCTGCTTCATGGTCGCGCCGTACGAGCCGTACGTCGAGGTGTGCGAGCTCCTCGCCGAGCTGACGCCGGGCGACCACGAGAAGAAGTCGATCCTGCTCAACTCCGGCGCCGAGGCCGTCGAGAACGCCGTCAAGATCGCGCGCACGTCCACCGGCCGTGACGCCGTGGTCGTCTTCGACCACGCGTACCACGGCCGGACCAACCTCACGATGGCCATGACGTCGAAGACCGTCCCGTACAAGCACGGCTTCGGGCCGTTCGCGGGCGAGGTCTACCGGGCGCCGATGTCGTACCCGTTCCGCGAGCCGGCACCGATCTCGGGGCGAGAGGCGGCCGAGCGGGCGATCTCCATCATCGAGAAGCAGGTCGGCGCCGACGCCGTCGCCTGCCTCGTGATCGAGCCGATCATGGGCGAGGGCGGCTTCGTGGTGCCTGCCGAGGGCTTCCTGCCCCGGCTCAGCGAGTGGTGCGGCGACAACGGCGTGGTCTTCGTCGCGGACGAGATCCAGACCGGCTTCTGCCGGACCGGCGACTGGTTCGCCTGCGAGCACGAGGGCGTCGTGCCCGACCTGATCACGACGGCCAAGGGCATCGCCGGAGGTCTCCCGTTGGCCGGCGTCACCGGCCGGGCCGACATCATGGACGCCGTCAAGGCCGGCGGGCTGGGCGGCACGTTCGGCGGCAACCCGGTGGCCTGCGCGAGCGCGCTCGGCGCCATCGCCACCATGAAGGAGCTCGACCTGCCGGCCCGCGCCCGCCACCTCGGGGAGCTGATCGGCGCGAGGCTCGCCGACATGGCCGACCGTTACCCGGTCATCGGCGACATCCGTGGCCGCGGGGCGATGATGGCCATCGAGCTGGTCGAGCCCGGTACCAAGACTCCCAACCCGGCCGCGACGGCCAAGGTCAACGCGGCATGCCATGCCGAAGGTGTATTGACTCTGACGTGCGGGACCTTCGGCAACGTGTTCCGCTTCCTGCCGCCGCTCGTCATGCCCGACCACCTCGCGGATGACGCGATGGCCGTGCTCGAGAAGGCACTCTCCGACGTCTCCTGAGCCGGCTGTGTCTGTTGCCCGTTCAGCGCACTCGGCCGGTCTCGCACATGTGCAGGCCGCCCGCGCCGCGGAAAGGTCCCAGGTCGCGGTCCGGACGGTACGAGACCTCGCGCGGCTGGCTCAGGTGGTCGATCTGCTCGACGAGGTCTGGGCCAACACCGGCCCGCCGGTCGTCGGCGTGGAGCACCTGCGCGCACTCGCCTACACGGGTGGGTACGTCGGTGTCGCGTACGACGGCGACGTCATGGTCGCGGCGTCGCTCGCCTTCTTCGCCGCGCCTCCGGGCCGCGTGCTCCACTCCGACGTGACAGGTGTCGCAGCTGTGCCTGGGGCAGGCAGGTCGGGTTCGCGCTCAAGCTGCACCAGCGGGCCTGGGCGCTGGACCTGGGGCTCGCCGAGATCACCTGGACCTTCGACCCGCTGCTCAGCCGCAACGCCCACTTCAACCTCAGCCGGTTGCGGGCGCGGGCAACTGCCTACGAGGAGGACTTCTACGGCGACATGCCCGACGGCATCAACGCCGGACAGGGCAGCGACCGCCTGCTCGCGTCCTGGCCGATCGGGTCACGGGAGGTAGCCGAGGCCTGTGACCGTGCCCTACCGGTCCGCTCCGTACGACCACGTCCCCCGGCCGTCCTGAGTGACGTCGGCGGCAGGCCGGTCCGCCAGCCGGTCGACGGTGCCAGGCAGGTGCGGGTCGAGATACCGGGCGACATCGAGGCCCTGCGGCGCACCGACGCCGATCTCGGGCGTGCTTGGCGCCGCCAGGTACGCCACACGTTGGGTGCGGAGCTGGCCGCCGGTGCTCGGGTCGTCGCGTTCGAGCGGGGCACAGGGTATGTGCTCGACAGAGGGGACGGGCATGCAGATCCAGTCGGTTGAGCTTCGGACGGTGCCCTCCCTCTGAAGTCGCCGTTCCGGACGTCGTTCGGCACGGAGGTCGTGAAGGAGGCACTGCTGGTCAAGGTCGTCAACCGACGGCTGCGAGGGCTGGGGCGAGTGCGTCGCCGGAGCCGACCCGCTGTACTCGTCGGAGTACCTCAAGGGCGCCGCCGACGTGATCACGTCGTTCCTGCTGCCGATCCTTTTCGCCCGGGCGGACCTGACCGCCGCCGACGTGTCCAGGCTGTTGGCGCCGATCAAGGGCCACCGGATGGCGAAGGCGGCACTCGAGATGGCGGTGCTCGACGCGGAGCTGAGGCTTCGAGGCACTCCGCTTGCCCGCCACCTCGGCGGTGTCGTGGACCGGATCCCCTCGGGGGTGTCCGTCGGGATCGTGGACAGTGTGCCGGAGCTGCTCGACATCGTCGGCGGCTACCTCGACGAGGGATACCTGCGGATCAAGCTCAAGATCGAGCCGGGCTGGGACGTGGCTGTGGTGGCCGCGGTCCGCGAGCGCTTCGGCGACATCGCTCTGCAGGTCGACGCGAACGCGGCGTACCGGCTGGCCGACGCCAGCCACCTGGCCAAGCTGGACGCCTACGACCTGCTCCTGATCGAGCAGCCGCTCGGTGAGGAGGACCTTCGCCAGCACGCGGAGCTGGCCAAGGTCCTAAGACTCCGGTCTGCCTCGACGAGTCGGTCGTGTCCGCCCAGTCGGCGGCCGACGCCATCAGCCTCGGCGCCTGCCGGATCATCAACATCAAGGCGGGCCGCGTCGGCGGCTACCTCGAGGCGGTCCGCATCCACGACCTGGCGATGGCGTCGGGCGTCGCCGTCTGGTGCGGAGGCATGGTCGAGACCGGCCTCGGCCGTACGGCGAACATCGCACTGGCCTCGCTCCCCGGCTTCACGTTGCCCGGGGACGTGTCGGGAAGCGACCGGTTCTTCGACGAGGACATCACCGAGCCCGTCGTCATGCGCGACGGCCACGTCGACGTTCCCACCGCGCCGGGTATCGGCACGGTCCCACTCCCGGAGGCGCTGGAGCGAAGAACCGTGCCGGGGTCGGTCGTGTTGACCGCGAACGACTGAGAGGCCGCGCGCCGGATCGCCCCTGTAGACCCGGCACGGACCCCTCGGTCGGATGCCCTCCTTGGTGCAGTCGTCAGGCCGACTTCACTTCGCTTCGCAGCAGCCGCCAGGCGCCGACGCGCGAGCGGCAGCACGACCCAGATGAGTGTGTTGACCGCCAGGTGCGCCCAGTCCTTGCTCGAGGCGTCGTGGTTCTGCAGCGGCGACTGCGCGGTGCTGGGGTCGAACCAGGGAGCGGAACTCGCGATCTTGCTCCACTGGAAGACGATCGCGAACACCGTGGGCAGCGCGAACGACAGCACGATCGCGGCGGCGCTGTTGAGCAGCACCATGCCGAAGGCGAGGCCGCCGAGGATGCCCAGCAGCTGGAGGATGGTGATGTCACCGAAGCCCGACACCCCGAATGTCCAGCTGCCATCGCCGTTGTGGAGCGCCATCCCCAGCAGGTTGGCGATCGCGGCCACCGCGAACGCGATGACGACGGCGACCAGACCCAGGATCGTGGCTGCCACGGTCTTGGCGGCGACGATCCTCGCGCGGCTCGGTTCGAGCGTGAAGGTGACGAGCCCGGTCCGTTGCGTCCACTCGCTCGTCACCAGCAAGATGCCGAGCACCGGGAGCAGGATCCCCTGCGGGATCCCGGTCGCACCTGTGAAGTTGTCGAACGTGAGGTCGTGTGGATGCCCCACGATCAACAAGATGACCACGGCGGCGGCCGTGATGGCGCCGATGGACGCCAGCAGCCAGAAGCCGGCCCTGGTGTCGTACGACTTGCGAAGCTCCACCCGGACCAGGCGCCAGAACGGGACCTTCGCCAGATCAGCGGCGGGCCCGCGGGCGATCGGCTCGGCGGTTGCCACCTGGGTACTCATGATCGAACCTCTTCCCGTGCGTCGTCTGCGGTCAGTTCCAAGAACATGTCCTCGAGGCCGGAGCCTCCGGTCCTCAGCTCGGTCAGCACCACGCCGCCGGTGAGGGCGGCCTTGCCGACCTGCTCGGTGCTCGCGTCGACGACGAAGGCGCCCTCGCGGTCCGCGGTGAACGCCAGTCCGGCCGTCCTCAGGGCGGACTCGAGCGCGCTGTCGTCAGAGCCGCGGACAAGCGTGCCGGCCGCGGTCAGCATGGATTCCTTCGAGCCCTGGGCGACGATCTTGCCGCTCCCGATGACCACCAGCTCGTCGGCGATCACCTCGATCTCGTGGATGAGGTGCGACGAGAGCAGCACCGTGCCGCCGCGGTCGGCGAAACCGGTCAGCAGGCCTCGCATCCAGCGGATGCCTGCCGGGTCGAGGCCGTTGGCGGGCTCGTCCAGGATGAGTACCTCGGGGTCGCCCAAGCAGCGCGTGGGCGATGCCGAGACGCTGGCGCATCCCGAGTGAGTAGTTGCCGACCCGGCGCTTGGCCTCGGCGGGGGTCAGACCGACCAGGCGACAGCATCTCCTGGACTCGGGACTCCGGCAAGTCCCATCACCATCGCCCCGAGCTTCAGCACCTCGTACCCGGTCCGCCCGGCGTGCTGGGCGGAGGCGTCGAGGAGCACCCCGACCGTGCGGCCGGGGTTGTGAAGCTTCGAGTAGGGAACGCCGAGAATGGTCGAGCCGCCACCCGAGGCCGGGGTCAGCCCGACCATCATCCGCATCGTGGTCGACTTGCCGGCTCCGTTCGGGCCGAGGAAACCTGTGACGGTCCCGGGCTCGACGGTGAACGAGACGTGGTCGACCGCCGTGTATGCGCCGTAGCGCTTCGTAAGCTCTTTGACAACGATCATGAGCCGAGTCTGCGCTCGGCCACGCGTGCGGGCATCGGGCCAAGGTCGTGGCCCGCCTAGACCAAAGTCGATGAAGCCGAGACTTCCGTTCCTGGTTGAGTCCCGAACCACCTCTCTACCCTGAGTACGTGACCGCCGTCGCCGTGCCGCAGACAGCACCGCCGCTGACGCGGTGGCAGGTGGTGTGGCGCAATCTCGCCGCGGTCGGCTTCGGCGGCTTCCTCTGGCTCTTCGTCGCGAAGGCTCAGTGGGACAAGAGCGGCTACCTGGTGGCCGTCGATCTCGGCCTCGGCCTGCTCACCCTCGTCGCCATGAACTTCCGCCGCCGCTGGCCCGTCGCGATGGCCCTCTTCGGCGCCGTTGCCAGCGTCGCGTCGACCAGCTCGTCCGGCGCCGCGATCATCACCTTCATCTCCATGTCGACGCGGCGCCGCTGGACGGAGATGCTGCCCATCGCCGCCATCTCGGTCGTGGCGGGGCAGGTCTACTACGTCTTCGAGCCTTCGCAGAACAACCAGGGACCGTGGTACGTCTCGCTCGTCTTCGGCATCGCGTTCGCCGGCATCGCCATCGCGATCGGCATGTACATCGGAGCTCGGCGCGAGTTCCTGGCCACCCTCGAGGACCGCGCGGAGCGGGCCGAGCGCGAACAGGCCCTGCACGTGGCGCAGGCCCAGTCGCAGGAACGCAACCGGATCGCCCGCGAGATGCACGACGTGCTCGCGCACCGGATGTCGCTCGTCGCGATGCACGCCGGCGCGCTTGCCTACCGGAACAACCTGACCGAGCAGGAGACGCGCGACGCCGCCGAGATCATCCAGGCGAACTCCCATCGGGCGCTCACCGACCTGCGCGAGATCTTGGGCGTGCTGCGAGACGAGAACACTCACGGCGCCCCCAATCGGCCGCAGCCGACGCTGTGTGACCTCGACGAGCTGATCGCCGACGAGCGAGCCTCGGGCGCTCGCGTCCAGCTCAAGAACGAGCTCTCGCTGGACGACGAGGTGCCGGGTTCGATCGGGCGCACCGCCTACCGCGTGGTCCAGGAGGGCCTGACCAATGCCCGCAAGCATGCTCCCAACACGCAGGTCGACGTCATCGTCACCGGGCGGCCGGGAGAGGGCCTGACCGTGGAGGTACGCAACCCGCTGCGGGTCGGCGAGGCGACCACATCGACGCCCGGAGCCGGGTTCGGCCTCATCGGGCTCGCCGAGCGCGCCACCTTGGCCCACGGCCGGTTCGAGCAGGGCCGCACCATGGAAGGAGACTTCGTCGTACGGGTCTGGCTACCGTGGGCCGCGTGACACAAGAGCGCCGGATCAGTGTGGTCATCGTCGACGACGATGCGCTCGTACGCGCCGGCCTCGCGATGATCCTGCGAGGCGCCCCCGACATCGACATCGTCGGTGAGGCCGGCGACGGCGCCGAGGGTCTGGCCCTGGTCAAGCAGACGTCGCCCGACGTCGTGCTGATGGACATCCGGATGCCCCGGATGGACGGACTCGAGGCGACGAGCCGGCTTGCCGCGCTGTCTCGGCCCCCGGCGGTCATCGTGTTGACGACGTTCGACGCCGACGAGTACGTCGTGCGGGCGCTCCGCGACGGCGCCACGGGGTTCCTGCTCAAGGACACGCCTCCGGCGATGATCGTGGATGCGGTCCAGCGGGTCGCCGATGGTGAGCCCATGCTCTCCCCGAGCGTGACGACCCAGCTGATCCGCAAGATCTCGGATACGGCGACCACGTCCGCAGCGGAGCGGACCAGGGTCGCCAGGGCACGGCTCGAGCAGCTGAGCGACCGCGAGCAGGAGGTCGCGGCGGCGGTGGGGGCCGGGAAGGCGAACGCGGAGATCGCCACCGATCTGTACATGAGTGTGGCGACGGTCAAGGCGCACGTCTCGCACATCCTCACCAAGCTGGATGCCGCGAACCGGGTCCAGATCGCCATCTGCGTCCACGACGCGAACCTGGGCTGAGATACCTTAACCGGCAGGCCGGACAGTGAGGTCCGCCGAAGGAGGGTCAGTCGTGGGCAACCTGTGGCATCCGTTCTCCGACATGGGCGCGGTCGAGACGGCGGGCGAGTTCGTCATCGAGCGCGGGGAGGGCTCGCACGTCTACGACCGCGACGGCAGGCGGTACCTCGACGCGACAGCCGGGCTGTGGTTCACCAACGTGGGGCACGGGCGTGCCGAGCTGGCGGACGTGGCTGCCGAGCAGATGCGAAGACTTGCGGCCTACCACACGTTCGGCGACTACGCGACCCAGCCGACCCTCGACCTGGCCGACAAGCTCGCCGGGATCGCGCCGGTGCCGGGCAGCAAGGTCTTCTTCACCTCCGGCGGCTCCGACTCCGTCGACACGGCAGCCAAGCTCGCGCGCCGCTACTGGTTCGAGGTGGGACAGCCCGCGCGGACGGTGATCATCGGCCGGGAGAAGGCGTACCACGGCATGCACTATGCCGGCACCGCCCTGGCGGGCATCCCCGGTGAACCGTGAGGGCTACGGCGAGCTGGTGCCCGACACGGCGACGGTCGAGTGGGACAGCGCCGACGACCTTCGCGCGAGCATCGAGCGGGTCGGGCCGGACCGTGTCGCCGCGTTCTTCTGCGAGCCGGTGATGGGGGCCGGCGGTGTCTACCCGCCGCCCGAGGGATACCTGGCCGACGTACGCAAGGTCTGCACGGAGTACGACGTCTTGTTCGTCGCCGACGAGGTCGTGACCGGGTACGGGCGCATCGGCGGATCGTGGTTCGCCAGCTCCCGCTTCGGTCTCGAGCCCGACATGGTGACCACCGCCAAGGGACTCACGTCCGGCTACCTGCCCATGGGGGCGGTACTCATCTCACCCAAGGTGAGCGAGCCCTTCTTCCGGCCGGACGGCGGCGTCTGGTGGCGGCACGGCTACACGTACTCCGGTCATGCGACGGCGGCCGCAGTCGCGCTGGCCAACCTCGCGATCATCGAGCGCGAAGGCCTCCTCGACGAGGCCACCCGGCTCCAGGACACGCCTCGCCTCGCGCGCTGTCCCCGCTGGCAGCGCACGAGCGGGTCGCTGAGGTGCGCTGCGGCGTCGGCGCGCTGGCCGCCGTCCAGCTCGCGGACGCCGGTGAGGCGATCGCGTTGGCCAGAACGCTGCGCTCGCACGGGGTCGCCACGCGGGCCGTCGGAGCCGGCGGCATCCAGATCTCCCCGGCCTTCGTGATGACCGACGACGAGGTGGCCGAGCTGGCCGCCGCCATCGCCGCCGCACTCGACTCCTGACCCCTCCGCGAGACGTCACCGGCGGCCCGGTTTCGTCGGCGTGTCGGCCGCTGATTGACGTCTCGGCGGTACCGGCCGCCTCCGGCTCAGGTCAGTAGTCGAGGTTGTGCATCACGTGCTTGAGCCGGGTGTAGTCCTCGAGCCCGTACATCGACAGGTCCTTGCCGTACCCAGAGTGCTTGAACCCCCCGTGCGGCATCTCCGCGACGATAGGGATGTGGGTGTTGACCCACACGCAGCCGAAGTCGAGCAGCCGTGACATGCGCATCGCGCGGCCGTGGTCCTTGGTCCACACACTGCTGGCGAGCCCGTACTCGACACCGTTGGCCCACCGCAGCGCCTCGTCCTCGTCAGAGAACTTCTGTACGGTGATGACCGGCCCGAAGATCTCGTCCTGGATCGCCTCGTCGTCTTGGTGGAGGCCCGACACGACGGTCGGAGCGAAGAAGTACCCGTGGTCACCGACGCGTGAACCGCCGGCCTCGAGACGGGCGTGGTCGGGCAACCGGTCCATGAAGCCGGTCACCCGCTGCAGCTGGTTGGAGTTGTTGACCGGACCGTAGAGGACGTCGGAGTCGTCTGGCTGGCCGGTTTTCGTGTTCTTCGCCTGCTCTGTCAGCGCGGCCACGAAGTCGTCGTGGACGCGCGGCCCGGCGAGCACGCGGGTCGCGGCAGTGCAGTCCTGGCCGGCGTTGAAGTACCCGGCCACGGCGATGCCCTCGGCGGCCGCCTCGACGTCGGCGTCGTCGAAGACGATGACCGGAGCCTTTCCACCCAGCTCGAGGTGCGCCTTCTTGAGGTCACGGGCGGCCGACGCGGCGACCTCGATGCCGGCGCGTACGGACCCGGTGATCGAGACCATCCTGGGCACGGGGTGCTCCACCAGCGCCCGGCCGGTGTCCCGGTCGCCCGTCACCACGTTGACCACGCCGGGCGGGAAGAACTCGTTGCACAGCTCGCCGAGCAGCAGCGTCGAGGCCGGCGTCGTGTCGGACGGCTTGATCACCAGCGTGTTGCCCGCGGCGAGCGCGGGGGCGATCTTCCAGATCGCCATCATGAGCGGGTAGTTCCAAGGAGTCACCTGTGCGACCACGCCGATTGGCTCGCGTCGGACGTACGACGTATGACCAGCGAGGTACTCCCCCGCCGAGCGCCCTTCGAGTACCCGGGCGGCGCCGGCGAAGAACCGGACCTGGTCGATCGACGGCGGCAGCTCCTCGGTCTCGGTGAAGCCGAGCGGCTTGCCGGTGTTCTCGCTCTCGATCTTCACGAACTCGCCCGCGCGGTCCTCCATGGCGTCGGCGAGCTTGAGGAGCGCCCGCTGTCGCTCGGACGGCGTCGAGTCGCGCCACGTCTCGTACGCCTTCGCCGCGGCGGTGAAGGCCCTGTCCACGTCCTCGTGGCCGGAGACCGCGGCCTGGGCGAACTCTTCCTCGGTCGAGGGGTTGATCAGGGTGGACGTTCTCCCGTCAGCGCTGTCGACGAGCTCGCCGTTGATGAGGTTCTGAAGCGTGCGGGTGGTCATCGAAGCCCCTAGCAGGTCGAAGAGAAGTGGGTGCGACAGAAAGGTAGTTGCTGGCAACCGATTGCGCCAGAGCGGGAGCGCCGGTTCGATGGATTCCGTCGATCGGGCGCCGCCAAAGGGGCGGTCAGAGCCTGTCTCTCCCGCTCGTCGCCCGGCAACTGCGTGGAGAGAGTCCGCACACGGACCCTGTCCACACGTCTGGGTAGGTTGGGACGGCCGCTCGAGCCAGCTCATGGAGGAGACACCAGATGTCGCAGGAGGCAACGAGTACGCCGTTCGACCTGTTTGCTATCGACTCCCTGCTCAGCGACGAGGAGAGGGCGATGCGCGACACGGTGCGCGCCTTCTGCGACGACCGGATCCGGCCCCACATCGCCGACTGGTTCGAGAACGCGTCGATCCCCGCCCGCGAGCTGAGCAAGGAGCTCGGGAAGCTCGGGCTGCTCGGGATGCATCTGGAGGGCTACGGGTGTGCGGGGACGACCGCGACCGCGTACGGGCTCGCCTGTCTCGAGCTCGAGGCGGCGGACTCCGGGATCCGGAGCCTGGTGTCCGTCCAAGGATCGTTGGCGATGTACGCCATGTACCGCTTCGGCAGCACCCAGCAGAAGGACGAATGGCTGCCACGGATGTCGGCCGGCGAGGCCATCGGCTGCTTCGGGTTGACCGAGCCCGACTTCGGTTCCGACCCGGGCGGGATGAGGACGCGGGCGCGACGCGACGGCTCGGACTGGGTACTCAACGGCACGAAGATGTGGGCCACCAACGGGTCGGTCGCCGATGTGGCCATCGTCTGGGCGCGTACCGAGGAGGGTATTCGCGGCTTCGTGGTCCCGACCGCGACCCGAGGGTTCTCGGCACCGGAGATCACCCGGAAGCTGTCGCTGCGGGCGTCGGTGTCGAGCGAGCTCGTGCTCGACGACGTGCGCCTGCCGACCGACGCGGTACTGCCGGATGCGCGGGGCCTCGCTGGTCCGCTGTCATGTCTGTCGGAGGCCCGGTTCGGGATCGTGTTCGGCGCGGTGGGAGCGGCCCGCGACTGCCTCGAGACGACGATCGCGTACGCGTCGACCCGGCGGGTGTTCGACAAGCCGCTGACCGCATTCCAGCTCACGCAGCAAAAGCTCGCGGACATGTCACTCGAGCTGGGCAAAGCCATGCTGCTCGCCCTGCACATCGGGCGGATCAAGGATGCCGGCCGGATCCGGCCCGAGCAGGTCAGCCTCGGCAAGCTCAACAGCGTCCGTGAGGCGATCAAGATCGCCCGGGAGTGCCGCACGATCCTGGCCGCCGCCGGGATCACGCTCGAGTACCCGGTGATGCGGCATGCGAACAACCTCGAGTCGGTGCTGACGTACGAGGGCACGTCCGAGGTCCACCAGCTCGTCATCGGTCAGGCATTGACGGGTCAGTCGGCGTTTCGTTGACCCGGCGCCCCGGGCAGCTGCCGCGCGGCCGCAGCGACGAGCGTCGGCGCACGCCCCTGCTGCGAGCGGCAGCCTCAGTCGACCTGCCGGTACGCCAGGATGTAGATCAGCGACCCAGGCGTGCGGAGCAGGTGGATGCTCATGCGTGAGACCTGCTGACCAGGGCGGGAAAGCTGCCCTTCGGAAGAGGCTCCGCCTTGGTCGACACGAGAGCCGGACCCATCCGCGGCGGTCTGATAGCCACCCCGGGCATGGCCGACGCCGTACACGAGGTACAACGGGGCGCTTTCTCGCGGCAGGCCGAGGTTCAGGTGGCCGTCGAGGCCGCGAACCGGGCTGAAAGCTCGCCGTACGAGCTGGTACGTGTGCCCGTCCACTACCTGCTGCCGGTCGAGCCAGACGCCGTGGTCGCGAACCATCGGGCCGGTATCGGCGTACAGAGCGATCCCGAGCTGAGTGGGCTTCGCGGCGCTGTGCCCGGCAACGCCCGGCCGGAGCGAGATGCGCAACGTCATCGGCTTGCCCGGGACGACTCCCGCGTCTTTCCAGGCGTTGCTGTTGCTGCTCGGGCTGTCGCCGAAGCGCGAGTCCGGAGCCAGCGCGCCATGGTCGGGGGTGTCGCACGAGGCGCTCACCAGCGGGTGACCGTTGACCGTCACGTCGTACGCGAGCCGGCCGTTGCGGTCACGGTCGACGAGTCGCCAGCACACAGAGCGATAGGACAGGTCTGTCGTCGTCGGGAACGACGTGAAGCGTCACGACGCGAGCTCCCGCACGGCCCATCGCCTCGCCGAGGAGCGTGTCCCCCGCTGGAGAAGTGTAGAACCGGGCACCCTTGTCCTCGACCGTCGGAAGCGCCGTGCGTGGCGGGTGCGTCGTCGGGTTGTTCGCCGGCTTAGGCCCGCCGCCGCCCGGGTTCACCAGACCAGGGACCACCAGACCAACAACCGCGGCGGCCGCGGCACAGGCGACGCCGGCACCGATCCGCTGACGACGAACCCGGGCAACCTTGGCGTCGACGGCCCTGAGCCGACGTGTCTCATCCAGGGAGTCGACCTCGTCGGCCATAGTTGTCAGCGTCTGCCGCAGATCGTCGATGTTCATCTCGGCTCCCCTGTTGCCTCGGTGATGGCTGGGTCGATGCGCAGCTTGGCGAGTGCCTTGCTGGTCTGGCTCTTGACGGTGCCGACACTGCAGTCCATGAGCCGCGCGGTCTCGGTCTCGGTGAGATCTTCGAAGAAGCGGAGCACGACGACGGTCCGTTGCCGCTTGGGCAGTCGTGCCAGGGCCGACCTCAGCTCGGCTTCGGACGATCCGTCCCGGTCATGATGCTCGCCGTCCGGCATCTCGCCGACCGGAGACTCGGCGTTCCACTTGCGGCGCCACCACGTCGAGTACGTGTTGACGAGGATCCGGCGCACGTACGCCTCCGGGCTGGTCTGGATCCGCCCCCACGAGGACCAGGCCTTGGCGAGCGTCGTCTGAAGGAGGTCCTCGGCGAGGTGGTTGTCCTGCGTGAGCAGGTACGCCGTCCTCAACAGGGAGCCGGAGCGGGCCGCCACGAACCCCTCGAACGACTCCCTCTCGTTGATCTGGCTACGGCCGGTCTCGCTGCTCGGGGCCGAGCGGTCGTCGAGCATGCTCACCTCTCGATCCACCGCCTGCTTGTCCACGAATGCCCTTCCGGCCGTCAGCTCATGTCTCCAACACCTGGTACGACACGATGGTCGCGGGAAAAGGTTGCCTCTACGACTCAGGCCATCTGATCGTGCTGATTTCGTTGTCCGACGCACGTGAGAGTGATTATATCGGTGCAGAGCCGGTTGAACCCTTCGGATTCACTTGCATCGCCTCGGGCAACTGGGGCACACTGGTGGTATGACGATCGACCAGACGCTCGACCTCGACTATGCCGCGCTACAGCAGTCGGCCAAGGACCACCTATGGATGCACTTCACCCGGATGTCGTCGTACGACAACGCCGACGTGCCGATCATCGTCAGAGGTGAGGGCGCGTACATCTACGACGCCAAGGGCAAGCGATACCTTGACGCCCTCGCCGGTCTCTTCGTGACCCAGATCGGCCACGGGCGTACGGAGCTCGCCGAGGCGGCTGCCCGGCAGACCCAGACGCTGGCTTTCCACCCGCTCTGGTCGTACGCGCACCCCAACGCCATCGAGCTCGCCCAGCGGATCGCGTCGTACGCCCCCGGCGACCTCAACCGCGTCTTCTTCACCAGCGGCGGCGGCGAGGCGGTCGAGACCGCATGGAAGCTCGCCAAGCAGTACTTCAAGATGACCGGCAGGCCGGGCAAGCACAAGGTCATCTCCCGCGCGATCGCCTACCACGGCACGACCCAGGGCGCGCTGTCCATCACGGGGCTTCCCGGGCTCAAGGCGCCGTTCGAGCCGTTGGTGCCCAGCACGTTCCGCGTGCCCAACACCAACGCGTACCGCACGCCGATGCACGGCGACAACCCCGAGGCCTTCGGCCGGTGGGCGGCCGACCAGATAGCTGTGGCGATCGAGAACGAGGGCGCCGAGACGGTAGCCGCGGTCTTCCTCGAGCCGGTACAGAACGCAGGGGGCTGCTTCCCGCCGCCCCCCGGCTACTTCCAGCGGGTCCGCGAGATCTGCGACGAGTACGACGTCTTGTTGGTCAGCGACGAGGTCATCTGCGCCTTCGGCCGCCTCGGTCACATGTTCGGCGCCGAGCGATACGGCTACCTGCCCGACATGATCACGTGCGCCAAGGGCATCACGTCCGGCTATGCGCCGCTCGGTGCCATGATCGCGACTGACCGGCTCTTCGAGCCGTTCTCGAAGGGTGACGCCTCGTTCGCCCACGGCTACACCTTCGGCGGCCATCCGGTCGCCACGGCTGTTGCGATGGCGAACCTCGACGTGTTCGAGCGCGAGGGTCTCAACCAGCACGTCCTCGACACGCAAGACGACTTCCGGGCCACGCTCGAGAAGCTCCACGACCTGCCGATCGTCGGCGACGTGCGCGGGGACGGGTTCTTCTACGGGATCGAGCTGGTGAAGGACAAGGACACCAAGGAGACGTTCAGCGACCCGGAGTCGGAGGTGCTGCTCCGTGGGTACCTCTCGAAGGCGCTCTACGAAGCCGGGCTGTACTGTCGCGCCGACGACCGCGGCGACCCGGTGATCCAGCTGTCGCCGCCCCTCATCTGCGACCAGTCCCACTTCGACGAGATCGAGTCGATCCTGCGGTCTGTGCTCACCGACGCGCACACGAGGATCTGACCGTCCGGCATACTCCGGCGTATGACAAGACGTGCGCGGCGCTATGTCGTGCTGCTGCGCGGCGTCAATGTCGGCGGACACGGCAAGCTAACGATGGCGCAGCTCCGGGAGATCTGCGCCTCCCTGGGGTGCACGGACGTGTCGACCTACATCCAGAGCGGCAATGCCGTCCTCACCAGCGAGCTGACCGCCGGGCGGCTCATGGAGGATCTCGGGAGCGCGATCAACGACGTGGTCGGGTTCGCGCCGAAGGTTGTCGTACGCACGCCATCTGAGCTGGCCGACGCGCTTTCGGCGAATCCCTTCAACGAGACCGACCCGCGTTTCGTGCACATCGGCTTCCTCAGCTCGAAGCCGACCGCAGCGGCCCTTGCTGAGCTCGGTGACATCGACTGCTCGCCCGAGGGCTACCGCATCATCGGCCGCGAGGTGTACCTGGACTACGTCAACGGGGCCGGGCAGTCGAAGAAGCTGGCCAAAGTGCCGTTCGAGCGCAAGCTGGGTGTGGCGATGACGGCGCGCAACCTCAAGACCGTCGAGAAGCTGGTGTCGCTCTCCACCGAACCGAGGGACTAGGCAAGCACCGCCGAGACGGTGAACGCCCCGCTCGCCGTACTTCTCGGCCCGCGACCGGACAGCTTCACCCACCGGCGTACTTCTCTGGCCTCTCCCCGGGCAGGCGGAGGGGGCTGGATATGTTTGCACCCGCATTGCCCGATGGCGGAGGAGATCTGATGGCGGACGTGCCGCTCACCGTGCTGTTCATGCCCGAGTCGGCGTACGGGCCGACCAACAACTGCATCGGCATAGGCGCCGTCTTGCGACGTAGAGGACATCGCGTGGTGTTCGCAGCCGAGTCGTCCTGGCGGGGCAGGTTGCAGGCGCACGGCTTCGACGAGCGGATGGTCGACCTCGCGCCCCCGGCTGAGGACCAGCAGAGCCAGGACGCCGGCCAGTTCTGGACCGACTTCGTCCGCGAGACTGCACCGGTCTTCCGGCGCCCGACGGTCGAGCAGCTCGAGGGCTTCGTACAGCCGACGTTCCAGGCCCTGATCGACGGGGCGAAGTACTGCGAGCCGCAACTGAGGGAGATCGTCGCCGAGGTCCGGCCCGACGTGGTCGTGGAGGACAACGTCGTGTCCTTCCCGGCGCTGATGACGTCAGGGCGGCCGTTCGTCCGCATCGTGTCGTGCAACCCACTGGAGATCCGAGGTGACGCGATCCCCCCGCCGTACTCGGGCCTGCCATCGGACTCGACGGCCGACTGGGGCTCGTTCCGCTCCGAGTTCGCCCGCACGCACCGGGCGACGTGGGAGGACTTCAACGCCTGGGTACAGCAGCAGGGCGCCCCGGCCCTGCCCGACCTCGAGTTCATGCACGCGTCGCGCGACCTCAACCTGTACGTCTACCCGGAGGCCATGGACTACGTCGACGCCCGCCCGCTCGGCTCCACCTGGCAGCGGGTGGACTCGAGTGTGCGCGAGACCGACCCGAGCACCTTCCCCCTCAGCCGACCTTGACGCACGTCCAGGAACGGCTCTCGTCTACTTGTCACTCGGCTCACTGGGCAGTGCCGACGTCGAGTTGATGCGGCGCCTGATCGAGATGCTCTCGGCGACGCCGCACCGCTACGTCGTCTCGATGGGGCCGTGCCACGACGAGCTCGTGCTGGCCGACAACATGATCGGCGCCGAGTTCCTGCCGCAGACGTCCATCCTTCCGCTGGTCGACCTCGTGATCACCCACGGCGGCAACAACACGACCACGGAGGCCGTGCACTTCGGCAAGCCCATGATCGTGCTCCCCCTCTTCTGGGACCAGTACGACAACGCGCAACGCGTGGACGAGTGCGGGCTCGGCGTCCGCCTCGACACCTACTCGTGCTCGAAGGACGAGCTGCACTCCGCGATCGACCGGCTGGTGAACGACGACACCCTGAGGTCACGGCTCACGGAGATCTCGACACAGATCCAGGCACGAGACGGCGTCACCCGCGCCGCCGATCTGATCGAGGCTGTCGCCCGGCGTCGCTGAGACGTCAATCCGCGGACGATACGCCGACAGAACCAGGCCGTTGCTGACGTGTCGCGGAGTCGTCGGGTGCGGCCCAGGCGTAGTTGAGCTTGTGGCGGGAGATGTAGATGAACGTCTCGGTCGTGCGCACCCCATCGACTGCGCGCAGCCGCTCGACGAGGCGGAGGAGGTCGCTGTTGTCCTTGCACACGCAGCTCGATGAGCAGGTCATAGCTGCCGGCGCTGATCACGACGTAGGTCGTTTCGCGCCAGGTCGAGACGAGCTCCGCGATCCGGTTGAGGTCGTTGTTGGCCTGGAGGCCGATCATCGCCATCACGCCGAACCCCATGTTTCCGGGATCGGTCAGGCCGACGATCTGGAGGATCCCGGCAGACGTCAGGGCGTGGATCCGGGCGCGCACGGACGCCTCGGAGAGGCCGAGCGCGCGGCCGATCACCGTATTGGGGCAGCGCCCGTCACGTTGCAGGATCTCGATGATCCGCCGTGACGTGTCGTCGATGAGCATTGCGAACCCCCTCTGCTGCACCCTAGCAGCCTCGATGTTCGGGGATTGACGGGTGATTTGCCACGATGTACGTTACCCGTAGGGGTGACCACTCTCATCGGAAGGCAGGCCAGTTGAGCTCGGCCAACGCGGACACCGAGTACGACGTCGAGTTCCGGCGAGTCACCAAACGCTTCGGCTCCCTCACCGCCGTGAACGGCGTGTCGCTCCAGGTACGCAAGGGCGAGTTCCTCTCACTGCTCGGCCCATCCGGCTGCGGCAAGACCACGTCGCTGCGGATGATCGCCGGCTTCGAGCAACCCGACGAGGGCGAGATCTTGATCGGTGGCGTCGACGCGGTCGGGACGCCGCCGTACCGGCGCGACGTCAACACGGTCTTCCAGCAGTACGCTCTGTTCCCGCACCTGACGATCCTCGACAACGTGGCATACGGGCTGAAGCAGCGGCGGGTGGGCAAGCCGGAGCGGTACGCCCGGGCCAGGGAGGCGCTCGAGCTCGTCCAGCTGACCGGACGTGAGAAGCATCGCCCGTCGATGCTCTCCGGCGGCCAGCAGCAGCGGGTGGCGCTGGCTCGGTGCCTCGTCAACCACCCCCGCGTGCTGCTGCTCGACGAGCCGCTCGGCGCGCTCGACCTCAAGCTCCGCAAGGAGATGCAGATCGAGCTCACCAGGATCCAGCAGCAGGTCGGGGTCACGTTCATCTACGTGACCCACGACCAGGGTGAGGCGTTGTCGATGTCGGACCGGATCGCCGTCATGTCGCAGGGGATCATTCAGCAGCTCGACGCGCCGAGCGTGATCTACGACCACCCTCTGACTCCGTTCGTCGCCGACTTCATCGGCGAGATGAACTTCCTCCACGGGGACGTCACCCGAATAGGTGACGGCGGGTTCGACCTCGACGCCGGTGCGGGCGTGGTCGTCCGGGCTCGCGGCGACGCTGCGATGGGAAGGCCGGCGCGGGTAGGCATCCGTCCGGCCCGGCTGCACATCGTGGACGGGCAGGTGAACGGTGACGTCAACTCGGCCACGTGCGTCGTCGTGACCAAGGTGTACCTCGGGGACGAGGTCCAGGTGGTCGCCGAGCTCAGCACGCGGTACCCGCATGCTCATCCGGGAGCGTCGAGCCGGCACGGACACCACGCACGACGCGATCCGGCACCGGGGACGCGATCACGATCCAGTGGGACCAGTCAGCTCCGGTGCTGCTGGTCGACCCACCAGCCGACAGCAACGATAGAGGCGACCATGACTGACAGCCGCGACCACCTCAACCTCCTCGCTCCCCGAGAGCGCCAAGCCGAAGCTCGACGGTCTCCACCGCAAGGTAGAACGGCTGGTCGGTCATCGGGTGTCTCGTCGCGAGGCACTGGGTCTGAGCGGTCTGCTCATGCTGACGGCCGCCTGCGGCGGCACGTCGACCTCCACGGGCACCAGCTCGAACCCCGCAGCCGGCGGCGGCTCGCTCGCGGGCAAGCCGGTGGAGAACCACCTCGAGATCTTCAACTGGTCGGAGTACGACGACCCTTCGACGTACAAGAACTTCATGAAGCAGCCGGCCGAAGCCAAGGCGGGCCTCAAGATCCACGAGACCTACTACTCCTCGAACGACGAGCTGCTGGCCAAGCTCAACGCCGGCGGCACGACGTACGACATCATCGCCCCGAGCCAGAACGCCGTAGCGCAGCTCATCCAGGAGGGCAAGCTGACGGCGCTCGACACAGCGCTGCTGCCGAACCTGAAGTACCTGGACCCGTCGTTTCCGCAAGGCGTCGTACGACCCGACGGGCAAGTACCACGTGATCAAGGACTTCGGGATCACGATGATCTTCTACAACAACAAGATCGTGACCGAGCGTCCGACGACGATGCTCGAGTTCTACCACCTCCTCCCGAAGTACGTCGGCAAGGGCCGCACCAACATCCTCGACGGTGCCGAGGAGGTCGTGCCGCTGGCGTTGATGGCTCTCGGCATCGATCCGAACACCGACAAGGCCGCGGACTTCTCCAAGGTGTCGGACTTCTTGATGTCCATCCGCAAGGGCGTGACCACTATCTCGTCGTCGTCGTACATCGACGACGCGATCGCGGGCAAGATCATCCTCAGCCAAGGCTGGAACGGCGACGTGCGCCGGATCGTGCAGGGCCGCAAAGAGGGCGACATCTCCGGCGTACTCCTGCACGAGCAGTCAGAGATCTGGTCCGACAACTGGTGTATCCCGACGACCGCTCCCGACCCGGTGGCGGCGCACGCGTGGATCAACTGGCTGTTGCACCCCTCCACCGCGGTTACCGAGATGGAGTACCACAACTACGGCATTCCGATCCCTAGCGCCGTGTCCCAGCTGCCGTCATCGCTTCGCTCGGACCCGTTGTTCAACGTGCCCAAGTCCTACACCGACAACTACCACTACATCCTGAACGTCAGCCCGCAGGTGGTGCAGCAGCGCACCCAGATCTATACGCAGTTCCGCGCCGGCTGATGGCAGGGGCGACCAAGGCGCTGCCTGAGGAGCGCACCAGGAAGCGCCGATCGTTCAGCCCCCGCTACCCGGGCTGGTTGACGGGACCTTCCATCGTCTACTACGCGATCTTCTTCCTGGGTCCGCTAGCGATCCTGGTGGCGTTCTCCCTGGCAACCCAGACCGGATTCAACCAGATCAGCTACGGGTTCGACGTGAGCCAGTACCACCTGGTCACCGGATCGCTGTACGTGCGCATCTTCGAGCGGACGCTCGTGATGGCAGGTCTCGGCTCCCTGCTCACGATCATCGTCGGGTACCCGATCGCCTACTGGATGGCCCGCTACCTGTCGACGTACAAGATGCTCGCGCTGATGCTGGTGCTGGTGCCGTTCTGGACGTCGTTCCTGATCCGCACCTATGCACTGAAGATCATCTTGGACTCCGCACGGCTACCTCGCCAAGTACCTCGGCATCGACATCCTGTACACGAAGTACGCAGTTGCGGTCGGGCTCGTCTACAACTATCTCCCGTTGTTCATCATCCCGGTCTTCGCATCTTTGGAGCGGATGGACTGGTCGCTGGTCGAGGCGGCGGGCGACCTGGGGTCGACTCCGCTGAGCGCCTTCCGCCAGATCACACTCCGGCTCACTCTGCCCGGTGTGGTGACGGGCGCGCTGCTCGTGTTCATCCCGATGTCCGGCGAGTACATCATCCCCAACATCCTCAGTGGAGGTAACTACGAGTTCGTCGGCAACGTGATAGGCGACCAGTTCGCCTCCGCCCAGAACCAGCCGTTCGGGTCGGCGATGTCGATCAGCCTGATGGTCGCCCTCTCGGTCTTCGTGGCCGTCTACATCTTCTTCGCGACGAAGGAGGAGCGGTTCGGTGCCTAGGATCGTCAGCGCCAAGCGGGGCTTCACCGCCTGGGCCGTGTGCGTCTTCGCCTTCTTGTACCTGCCCATCGCGGTGATGGTCGTCTTCGCTTTCAACAAGCCGTCCCCTGGGGCGGTTGCGGCGTTCCACGGCTCGAACGTCTGTGACATCCCGCCCACGCAGCTCGGCAATCTGACGGTCTGGAACGGCTTCACCACCTGCTGGTTCAGCGCCGGTCTGCACGACCCCACCTACATCCCCGCAATCGAGACCAGTCTCAAGATCGCGGCCCTCTCCGCCGCCATCTCCACCGTCCTCGGGCTGTGTGCCGCGCTTGCGCTGGCCCGCATGAACAAGTTCCTGCGGATGCCGTTCGACACGATCGTGTACCTGACACTCGTTGTACCGGAGATCGTCATCGCTGTCGCCTCGCTGATCTTCTTCGTCCAGCTCCGCAACTACGTGCCGTTCTTCCCTCCGCTGGGGACCTGGACGATTCTCCTGGGGCAGATCGTGTTCAATGCGTCGCTCGCGATGCTGGTCATCCGCGCGCGCTTCGTCGGTATGGGCGACTCGCTCGAGGAGGCGGGCTACGACCTCGGGTCGGGCCGGCTGTCCACGTTCCGGCAGATCACCCTCCCCCGGCTGCTGCCGGCGATCATCGCGGCCGCGCTGCTGTCGTTCACCTTCTCGTTCGACGACTACGTGCTGCCGGCGTTCACGAACGGGACCACGAACACCTGGCCGATCGTGCTGTACTCGGCTGTCCGCTTCGGGATCACCCCCGCAGTCAACGCCCTCGCGACGATCATGCTGTCCGTCACCATCGTGGTGATCGCCGTTACCGGGCTGGTCCTGCGCCGCTCGCGGAACCCACAGGGCGCCGCTCCGGAAGCCGGCCAGAGCACAACCAGGCTAGGTGCTTCCATCGGGCTGGGCTGAGCCACCAATATATCGGCGTCTGCAAGCGATTTCGTCGGTACAGGCGACTGATACAACGGAATCTGATGATCAGGGCTTGCATTGAGCCAGCAGCCCTACCAGGATGTGCCAGTGGCCTCCCGCAGCAGCAACACCAGCCGCCACCTCGATGACGTCTCGAAGGGCATCATCGAACAGCTGCAGAAGGACGGCCGGATGCCCTATGCCACCATCGGCAAAGCCGTCGGGCTCTCCGAGGCGGCCGTGCGACAGCGGGTACAGCGCCTCCTCGACAGCGGAGTGATGCAGATCGTCGCCGTCACCGATCCGCTTCAGCTCGGCTTCGCCCGCCAGGCGATGATCGGGATCCGCGCCGAGGGTGACGTCGAGCCGATCGCCGACCAGCTGTCGCGAATGGCGGAGATCGACTACGTCATCGTGTCGGCGGGGTCGTTCGACATCCTCGTCGAGGTGGTGTGCGAGAGCGACGACCACCTGCTCGAGCTGTTGTCGAAGCGCATCCGGACGATCGCGGGCGTCCGCAGCACCGAGTCGTTCGTGTACCTGAAGCTCTACAAGCAGACGTACTCGTGGGGGGTCCGGTGAGCTACTCCGACATCTCGTTGTGGCACGAGACGTGCGGCGACGACCTGGTCCCACGCCCAGCCCTCGGCGGAGATCTGGACGTGGACGTCGCCATCGTCGGCGCCGGCTTCACCGGCCTGTGGACTGCCTACTACCTGGCCGAGCGCGACCCGTCGCTGCGGATCGCCGTGCTCGAGAGCGAGATTGCGGGCTTCGGCGCCTCCGGTCGCAACGGCGGTTGGGTCTCGGGTCTGTTCCCCGTCTCCCGGGCGCGGCTGGCCTCCCTGGACGGCTCCTCGCGCGACCGGGCCAACGCGATGATGACAGCGATGCGGGCCAGTGTCGACGAGGTCGGTCGGGTCGTGGGCTCGGAGGGCATCGACTGCGACTTCCACAAGGGCGGCACCGTCGTCGCGGCGCGCACGAAGGTGCAGCTCGCGAGAGCACGTGCGGAGGTCGAGGAGGCGTACGCATGGGGCGACACCGAGTCCGACATCCGGCTGCTCGACCGTGAGGAGACGGCCAAGCACATCCACGCGAGCCGTGCCCTCGCTGCCACGTATACGCCGCACTGCGCGCGGATACATCCGGCCAAGCTCGCCAGGGGACTCGCGCGGGTGGTCGAGGGACGCGGAGTGACGATCTATGAGCGTTCGGCCGTCAGCGAGATCGCGCCGAGCCAGGTGCGCACCGCCCATGGCCGGGTCCGCGCCGAGTACGTCGTGAGGGCCACCGAGGGCTTCACCCCCGAGCTGGGCGGCCTGAAGCGAGCCGTCATCCCCGTGTACTCCCTGGTCGTGGCGACAGCGCCGCTGCCCGAGGCAACGTGGGACGACATCGGGCTGGCCGGCGCGCCGACGTTCTCCGACCATCGCCACCTCGTCATCTACGGCCAGCGGACCGCCGACGACCGGCTGGTGTTCGGGGGCCGTGGCGCGCCGTACCACTTCGGGTCGGGCATCGAGCCGCAGTTCGACCGCGAACCGCAGGGTGTTCGCGGAGCTTCGGGCCACGCTCGTCGATCTGTTCCCGGCGCTCACGGGGCATCAGTTCACCCACGAGTGGGGCGGCCCGTTGGGGATCGCGCGCGACTGGATGGCATCGGTGGGCCTGGACCGGGCGACCGGGATCGGCTGGGCCGGCGGGTATGTCGGCGACGGCGTGAGCACGACCAACCTGGCCGGGCGTACCCTCGCCGACCTCATCACCGGCAGTGACACGCACCTGGTTTCACTGCCGTGGGTCAACCACCGGTCCCGGCGGTGGGAGCCCGAGAACCATTGCGCTGGCTCGGGGTCAACGCCGGTCTGCGCACGATGACCGCGGCCGACCACGAGGAACGGCTCACCGGCCGGCCGAGCATGCTTGCCCGGGCGATGGCACCGCTTGTCGGTGGCCACTGACCGCACCGAACGTCGACGCCTTGCTTGCCCGCCGTCAGCGAGCCAGAGCCGCGACGCCCTCCCGGCAGACGGCCCCGGCGCAGGTCTGCAGGGTCGTCAGCGCGCGGGCGGCTGGCCCTGCTCGCCGGTCGACTGCCTAGTCGTTGCGGGAGTCGGTACCGGCAAGCAGCAAACGTACGTCGGCGGCGTCGACCTGGTTCAGGGCGCGCCGGGCGAGGTTTTCGGCAGCCGAGAGGCTCGTGGCCCGGATCGCGGCCTTGACGCTCGGCACGCTGGGCGCCACAGCGCTCAGCTCACGCACGCCGAGGCCGACCAGCAGCGCTGACAGCTCGGCGTTGCTTGCCAGGTCACCGCACACCGCCACGACGACCCGCGCCGGAACCTCGCGACAGACCGTGCCGACCAGCTGAAGGACGGCCGGCTCGAGCCCGTCGGCGAGTGCGGAGACCGCCGCATTGCCTCGCTCGGCGGCCGTCGTGTACTGGGTGAGGTCGTTGGTCCCGATGCTGACGAAGTCGAGCTCTGCCGCCACGCGGCCGGCCCGGAGCGCCGCTGCGGGTACTTCGATCATGATGCCGACCTCGAGCCCGGAAGGCATCCCCCCGGTCGCGGCTTGCGCCGCCGACCGCAGCTGCTCGACGGCCCAGCCGACCTCCTCGGCTGTGGTCACCATCGGGAACATCACCTTCGTCGGGGTCTCGCGGGCGGTGAGGCAGACCGCCTGCAGCTGCTCGTGGAGTGCCTCGGGCTGCCTGCGGAACATGCGCAGCCCGCGTTCGCCCAAGAACGGGTTCGCCTCCACGGGCTGCGGCAGGAACCGCAGCGGTTTGTCGCCGCCGACGTCCCAGGTGCGGATGGTGATCGCCTGCCCGTCCAGGGCGGCGGCGACGGCCAAGAACGTGTCGACCTGGCGCTCGACGGTCGGTCTGGTCGCGTCGCCGCCGAAGAGCACCTCGGTGCGGACCAGGCCTGACCCCTCGGCTCCCTGTCGAGCCGCCTCCCGGGCGTCCTCGACGGAGGTGATGTTCGCGACCACCTTGACCCGGCACCCGTCGGTGGTCACCGCCGGCTCCCGGGCACTGGTCAGGGCGGTCGCGCGGGCGGCCGTGCGGGCGCTGATCCGGACGGCGAACCGCTGCCGCTGGGTGTCGTCGGGGTCGACCACGAACTCGCGCGATCTGGCATCGAACGCGACAACGGTCCCCGATTCCAGCCCCGAGGCGGCGTCGGCCACATCGGTGATGATCGCGATGCCTCGAGACCTCGCGACGATCACGCCGTGACCTGTCGCGCCCCCGCCGGTGGTCACGATGCCGACGATCCGCGACGCGTCGAGGGTCGCGGCGGTCGCCGCGTCGAGCTCTGGTAGGACGAGGATGCCGGACTCGGTGGGCCCCGACGCCACCGGGTCGGGCCGGCCGGCCAGGGCCGACAAGATGCGGCGTTGCACACTGCGGACGTCTTGCGCTCGCTCACGCTGGTACGGGTCGTCGAGTGTCTCGAAGTCCTTGGCCAGAGACCGCAGACACGCCGTCCAGGCGTCCGTGGCAGGTACTCCCTCGGCCAGTTGGCGCTCCACCGACTCGGAGAGCGAGTCGTCGCTCAGCAGCGCGAGCTGCGCATCGAAGATCTCCGCCTCGGCGTCGCCGATCGAGGCCCGTGTGGCGGACCGGACCCGCTCGACGGCCTCAGCCGCCGTCTGGACGGCCCTGCGCGAGCGCGCCGTCTCCTCGTCGGGCGCGCCTGGCACGTAGTCGCGGAGATCGATATCGCGAGCCGGGACCAGCGCGCGGCCCCATCGCGATGTCGAGTCCGGTACCGCTGCCGGCTCGAGGCCGGCGTCCTGGGCGTGCTGTTCGGTGTCGCCGAACGCCGTGCTCCGCAAGTCTCGAAGGGCAGCAACCGCCTGCGCGGCGTCCCTGCCGGACGCCTCGACTCGTACCCGCTGGCCCTTACGGGCGTTGAGCGTCGCGACCCGGCTCAGACTTGCTGCGTCGACAGGTCCCCGGCCGGTGTCGAGGTTCGTCAACGTCACGGTCGCGTCGAACGACCGGACGAGGCCGACAAGTCGGGCCGCAGGTCGGGCGTGCAGGCCGTGCTCGTTGGTCACGTCGAGGTCGCCGCTCACGTCGGCCCTGGCAGGCTCGTCGGGGACTGCTGGGCGGTCGCTGGCGGGCCGGCTTCTGTAGTGCTCCCGTGCGCGTCGCCGAGGTGGTCCTGTTTGCCGGACAGCCCCTGCATGGCCTCGTCGGCTACCGCGTCGATCGACGCACCAGCGGAGGCCAGCACGACGGCCGCGACCAGTCCCTCGACGAGCGGCGCGCTCGACACGACGACTCGACCGGCGACATCGGCCTCGAGGAACTCCAGCGCCATCTCGGCACTCAGGACGGCGCTGCCGAGGTCGAGCAGCACCAAGACGCCGTCCGGGGAGTCCACCGTCTCGATGGCCGCGGCCACGGCCGCCGCATCCGTACCGAACGTCGACTCGTCAAGTCCCGCAGCGACGGCGATGGACGGCAGGTCCGCCGCCTCCACCATGTCGCTCGCCAGAGCCGACGGCCGCGTCGGCCAGAGCCCGGCTGTGCGAGACGACGACGATGCCGATCACGACAAGGTGGCTGCGGCTGACTCCAGCAACATGGTGGTACTCGTGGCTCCGGGTCTTGGTGACCTGCGCTTCGCTCCCCCAGGTAGCTGGCGCGTCCCTTGCGTGCCACGAGCGGGATGGTGTCGTCGCGACCCTTCGCCGCTGCCGCCGCCGCCGCTTTCAGAGCCGACTCGAGGCCCTCCCGACGCGACGCCGTCGTACGCCTCCAGCGCTGGCCCCCAGGCGTCGACCATGGTCTTGTCGCCGGCCTCGGCCTTGCCCCTGGAGACGATGCCCTCGAACCCGGCGCGCAGAGCGGCGCCGAGCTCGACCGGCGAGATGCCTCGTCGACGCCCTGCAGGGCACCGCCGAAGCGCAGGAAGAAGGTGCCGTACAGGGGTCCGCTGGCACCTCCGACCGTGCTCACCAGGGTCATCCCGACCTTCTTGAACAGCGCGTCGGCCGCGTCGAACTGCGTCGCGTCGATGGCCGCCACGACAGCCTTCATGCCCCTGTCCATGTTGCTGCCGTGGTCGGCGTCGCCGATCGCCGAGTCAAGCTCGGTCAGCTGCTTGGCGTTGTCGTGAATCGGTCGAGGCGAACGCTCTCAGCCAGGCGTAGAAAGCGTCGATCGTGACGGTTTCTGCCATTGACTCAGGCGCCCCAGCGCAGCCCGGGAGTGTTGACGGGGGCGTCCCACAGGCGAAGCATCTCGTCGTCGGCCTTGAGCAGGGTCACCGAGCAGCCAGCCATCTCGAGGGAGGTGATGTATGCCCGACCAGGGAGCGCGCGATCGAGATGCTTCGCCTTGCCGAGCAGCTGCGCGACCTCGTGGTACATGATGTACAGCTCGATGAGCGGCGTGCCGCCCATGCCGTTGACGAATGCGATGACCGAGTCGCCCTCGCCGTACGGGAGGTCGCCGACGATCGGGTCCACCAGCATCGCGGCGATCTCCTTCGCCGACGCGACCGGCAGCCGCTTGCGGCCCGGCTCGCCGTGGATGCCGATGCCGACCTCCATCTCGTCGTCGGCCAGGTCGAAGGTCGGCTTGCCCGCTGCCGGGACCGTGCACGAGGTGAGCGCCATGCCCATGCTGCGGCCGGCGCCGTTGACGGCCTTGGGCGAGGTCCGCCACCTCCGCGCAGCGAGCGGCCCTCCTCTGCTGCGGCGCCGGCGATCTTCTCGAGCAGCACCGTGACGCCGACGCCTCGGCGACCCGCGGTGTAGAGGCTGTCTTGGACCGCCACGTCGTCGTCGGTCACCACCGACAGGACCTCGATGCCACTGTCGGCGGCCGCCAGCTCGGCGGCCATCTCGAAGTTCATCACGTCGCCGGTGTAGTTCTTGACGATGTGGAGCACGCCGGCGCCGCCGTCGACGGCCTTGGTGGCGTCCATCATCTGGTCGGGCACCGGCGAGGTGAAGACCTCGCCGGCACATGCGGCGTCGAGCATCCCCGATGCCGACGAAGCCGCCGTGCATCGGCTCGTGGCCCGAGCCACCGCCTGAGATCAGGCCGACCTTGCCCTGCCGCGGAGCGTCCTTGCGGTAGATGATCTTGTTCTCGTGGTCCACGCGAACGCGGTCACTGTGCGCCGCCTCCACTCCCAACAGTGCTTCGTTGACGACGTCGGCCGGGTCATTGATCAGCTTCTTCATGGGCCTATCCGACCACACCGCGACGCGGCACAACAACCGCCAACCTGTTGCGAACCGCTCACTGAGAGCGAAGCGTTGCCGCGATGGCGTCCAGGACGGCGGGGTCCTCGATCGTCGACGGCACGGCTGGGTCGTCACCGTCGGCAATCTGGCGCATGGTCTTGCGCAGGATCTTTCCCGACCTGGTCTTCGGCAGGCCGGCGACGACTGTCACCTCCTTGAATGACGCGACCGGTCCGATCTGCTCACGCACGGCGGCTACCAGCTCAGCCGCGAGCGCTTCGGTGTCGGCCTTGCTTCCGGCTTTGAGGACGACGTAGCCGCGGGGTACCTGTCCCTTGACCGGGTCGGCAGCGCCGATGACCGCGCACTCGGCGACCGCCGGGTGTGCCGCCAGTACCGCCTCGAGGGCTCCGGTCGACAGTCGGTGACCCGCGACGTTGATCACGTCGTCGGTCCGGCCCATCACGTAGACATAGCCGTCCTCGTCGCGGTAACCCCCATCGCCGGACAGGTAGTAGCCGTCGTACGCGCTCAGGTAGGACGACACGTAGCGCTCGTCGTCGCGCCACAGCGTCGGCAGAGTGCCCGGTGGGAGCGGGAGGCGAACACAGATGGCGCCCTCCTGCCCGGTCGACGCGATGTCTCCGCGCTCGTCCAGGACCTGCACGTCGTACCCGGGGACCGGGACTGTCGGCGAGCCGGGCTTGATCTCCAGCGGCTCCAGCCCACGGGGGTTCGCAACTATCGGCCAGCCCGTCTCGGTCTGCCACCAGTTGTCGACGACCGGCACGCCGACCTTCTCGGTCGTCCAGTGGTAGGTCTCGGGATCGAGGCGCTCGCCGGCCAAGAAGACATGGCGCAGCGACCCCAGGTCGTACCGACGCATCAATGCCGCGTCGGGGTCCTCCTTCTTGATCGCTCGGATCGCGGTCGGGGCCGTGAAGAAACCCTCGACGGAGTGTTCGGCGATCACCCGCCAGAAGGCACCCGCGTCCGGTGTGCCGACCGGCTTGCCCTCGTAGAGGACCGTGGTTGCGCCGGCCAGCAGCGGAGCGTAGACGATATAGGAGTGACCGACGACCCACCCGACGTCGGACGCCGTCCACCACACCTGCCCGGCCGAGATGTCGAAGATGTTCTTCATCGACCACGTGAGCGCTACGGCGTGTCCGCCGTTGTCGCGGACGATGCCCTTCGGTCTCCCAGTCGTCCCGGAGGTGTAGAGGATGTAGAGCGGGTCGGTTGCGGCGACCGGGACACAGGGCGCGGGGTCGGTCCCCCCGACCCGGATCGCGGCGTCCCAGTCAACGTCTCGTCCGGGCACCATGTCTGCTCTCAGCTGCTCACGCTGCTTGACGACCACGGCGGGCACGGCGTGTGCGGCCAAGTCGAGCGCCTTGTCGAGGAGGGGCTTGTAGGCGACCACGCGACTCGGCTCGACGCCGCACGAGGCGGTGACCACGACTGCGGGTTGCGCGTCGTCGATGCGGACGGCGAGCTCGGCCGCCGCAAAGCCGCCGAACACCACCGAGTGCACTGCACCCAGGCGTGCCGTGGCCAACATGGCGATCACCGCTTCCGGGATCATCGGCATGTAGATGACCACCCGGTCGCCGACTCCGACCCCACAGTCGTGGAGCACGGCAGCGAAGGCCGCCACCATCTCGAGCAGGGCGCTGTAGGAGTACGTCCGTGAGGTGCCGGTAACCGGGCTGTCGTAGATGAGTGCCGGCTGGTCGGCGCGGCCACGGATGACGTGGCGGTCGAGAGCGTTGTAGCACGTGTTGAGGCTGCCGCCGGTGAACCACCGGTAGAACGGTGGCCGAGAGCGGTCGAGCACCTCGGCGGGCTTGACGAACCAGTCGACCAGGCCGGCCTGCTCGGCCCAGAACGCCTCCGGGTTGTTCAGACTTGCGTCATAGGTTGCGCGATAGCCAGGCACGGCGTCACCCCTCTCCGCGCCCATCCTGCCCGCGGTGCCGACGCCCCGCACGTCACGGCCAGCGGGACCGGATTTTCTGGATCCATGGCGACGGCCGTGGCCGGCCCTCCCGCCGACCGTTCGACCGGAAAACCTGTTGATTTCCCGGCGGAATGCCTGGACGATCGACGCGTGTCAGGTCGCCTGACGTCCTGCGAGAGAAGGAGGCACGCCGAAATGTTCACCCCTGTCCTGGGGCACTTTGCCGTCCCCCATCTGCCGAGGACGCGCTGACCGACTGAGGTTGGGCGCACCTCGACGAACCGCTCGAGGAGCACCACCTCATGCAGCAACCTTTTTCCGACAGCGATCTCCACTACACCTATATCGACGATCTGCCGGCCGGCCAGCGCTGGTCGACGTGGTCGTCGGTCGTGAAGAGCGCCCACGGTCCCCAGCCCCGACCCGACTGGGTCATCACCGACGACGGTGCCATCGACACAGAGCTGGGCATCCTCAAGACCGGCAAGGAGGCCGACGTCTTCCTCATCGAGAGGGCGGTCCCTGATGTCACCGGCAGGTCGTCGTCGATCCTGGCGGCCAAGCGCTACCGCAGCGCCGAGCACCGACAGTTCCACCGCGACTCGAGCTATACGGAGGGTCGCCGGGTGCGGCGCAGCCGCGACGCGCGCGCGATAGCCAAGGGCACGGCATACGGGCGAGAGGCGTCGGCCGGGCTCTGGGCCCAGCAGGAGTTCGGCGCGCTCAGCTCGCTGTGGTCGGCCGGCGTCCCCGTGCCGTACCCCGTCCAGATCGACGGAACCGAGATCTTGATGGAGTTCATCGACGTCGACGGTGAGGCGGCGCCTCGACTTGCCTCCACGCGGCCGGCGCGGGCACTACTGCGCAGCTACTTCGAGCAGCTCAGCGAGGCGATGGCGGTCCTGGCCAGGCGGGGGCTCGCCCATGGCGACCTGTCGCCGTACAACGTGCTCGTCCAAGGCGAGCGCGTCGTGATCATCGACCTCCCGCAGGTGCTGGACATCGTGGGCAACCCGAACGGCGTCGATTTCTTGATGAGGGACTGCCGCAACATCTGCTCGTGGTTCGTCTCCCGGGGTCTCGACGTCGACGCCGAGGAGCTGCTGAGCGAGCTGCTCGCCCAGGCCTGGTAGCCGAAGCCGAGCCCCACCAGCCCGCAGTTGCGTGTGTCAGCCAGCCGTCACGACCCGAGAATGAGAGACGTCGGGGTGGGGAGACAGCGCGAGCTCGAGGAGCTCGGCCACTCCGTCGTCGTCGTTCGCGGGACACACGTAGGCCGCCGTCGCCAGCACCTCCGGGTGAGCGTTGGCCACGGCGAAGGGCGTCCCCGCCCACGCCAGCATGGGGAGGTCGTTCGGCATGTCACCCACCGCCCAGACATCACGCTGGTCGACTCCTTCCCCCGCGCAGAATTCGGCGAGTGCTGCCGCCTTCGTGACACCAAGCGCGGACATCTCCAGCAGTCCGGTGGCACCGGACACATGGATCTCGACGAGGTGGCCCACGATCGCGCTGGCCCGTGCGACGAAGTCCTCGGGGCCCAACGTGTCGTTTCGGGCCAGCAGCTTGCCGGGGAGCGGGTCCAGCAAGGCCTCGATGCCTGCGTCGGGAGCGCCCGACCGCAGCGGATGGGAGTCGACGAAGCCGGGCTCTCGTACGAACCCGGCAGGGCTCTCCCCCGCGAACGACGTGCCCGGGAGCTCGGTGCGCAGCGCCTCCGCGACAGCTGCCACGCTGTCAGCGCTCAACGGGCTGGTCGCCAGGACCCGGCGCCGGGCGACGTCGTAGAGGATCGCCCCGTTCGCACAGATCGCCACGCCATGCGCTGCCACGACACCGGCCAGCGGGTCCAGCCAGCGGGGTGGGCGCGCCGTGACGAAGATCACCGCAGGCCCGGCGCGTTCGGTCGCTGTCAGGGCGTCGCGAGTCCGCGCTGACACCGTCCCGTCGGTGCGGAGCAATGTCCCGTCGAGGTCGGTGGCGACCAGCCTCGGCGCGCGCAGTACGGGGCTCACGCGTGGGCGGCGAGCTGACCGCAGGCGCCGTCGATCTCGCGGCCCCGGGTGTCACGAACGGTGGTCGGCACGCCCTTCGCCTCCAGTCGCCGGACGAACTCACGCTCGTCCTCGGGCCTCGATGCCGTCCACTTCGAGCCCGGAGTCGGGTTGAGCGGGATGAGGTTGACGTGTACCCAGCCCCAGTCGCCATACGACCTGAGCACCTCACCGAGCAGGTCGGCGCGCCAGGCCTGGTCGTTGACGTCCTTGATCATCGCGTACTCGACCGAGACCCGGCGTCTGGTGATCCGGGCGTAGTCCCAGGAAGCCTCGACCGCCTCACGGACGCTCCAGCGGGTGTTGATCGGGACGAGCGTGTTGCGGAGATCATCGTCGGGGGCGTGAAGCGACAGCGCAAGCGTGACGGGGATGGACTCCCCAGCGAGCTGGCGGATTCGCGGCACCAGGCCCACGGTCGACACCGTGACGCCGCGCGCCGACATGCCCAGGCCGTCAGGGACGGCATCGACCATGCGGCGGACCGAGCCGATCACGGCACGGTAGTTGGCCATCGGCTCGCCCATGCCCATGAAGACGACGTTGGAGATCCGACCGGGTCCGCCCGGCACCTCGCCTCGGGCCAGCGAGCGCGCACCCGCGACGACCTGCTCGATGATCTCGCCCGCGCTCAGGTTGCGCTGCAGGCCGCCTTGGCCGGTCGCGCAGAAGGGGCATGCCATCCCGCAACCGGCCTGCGAGGACACGCACATCGTCACCCTGCCGGGGTAGCGCATCAAGACCGACTCGACGAGCGCGCCATCGTGAAGCCTCCAGAGCGTCTTGCGGGTCGCGCCGGCGTCGGCGTGCAGCGTCTTCACCTCCGTGATGAGTTGCGGGAGAAGTGCGTCGTGGAGCGGCTGACGCAGGTCGGCCGGGAGGTCGGTCATGTCGGCCGGGTCGTCGGCGAGCCGGGCGAAGTAGTGGTGTGACACTTGGCTGGCCCGGTAGCCGGGCAGCCCGGTCAGCTCGACGGCGGCTCTGCGCTCGGCCGGGGTGAGGTCACCAAGATGACGCGGCGGCTTCTTGGCCCTCGCCGGCTCGTCGAACACCAGCGGGAGCAGCGTGGGACTTCGGTCGGACATGACCCTGAAGTCTCTCACGGCGGCAGGGCCCCGGTGTCCGTGCGAGATAGTGGGAGCAATGACCGGGTACGAAGCCGCGCGGCGCCGCGAGATCACCAGTCCGGCCAACCCGCGGATCAAGTGGCTCGTCAGCCTACGCAGACGGCGTACCCGCGACGTCGAGCGGCTCACCGTCGTGGAGGGGTTCGACGAGCTCACCTTGGCGCTCGGTGCCGGGGTCACGCCGCGGCACGTGTTCTGGTGTCCGGATCTGGTCCGCGACGTCGACTCGGAGCAGCTGTTGTCCCAGGTGGAGAAGCTGGGGAGCGAGATCGTGCTGCTCGGCGCGCACGCGTTCCGCAAGGCCTCCTACCGCGAAGGTCCCGACGGGTGGCTGGCGGTCGTCGACGACCCCAAGGTGACGCTGGACGGGCTGCGGCTCGGGCAGGATCCACTGGTTCTCGTCTGCGAGGCGGTCGAGAAGCCGGGGAACCTGGGAGCGATGCTGCGCACCGCCGACGCGGCCGGCGCTGACGCCGTCGTTGCCGCCTCTGCCGTGACCGACTGGGGGAACCCGAATGTCGTGCGCGCAAGCAAGGCGACGGTCTTCGCGGTGCCGGTCGCCTCCGCACCCTCGGCGGAGGTTGCCGCGTGGATGCGGGCCAATAGGCTCGTGATAGTGGTGGCGACGCCGGACGCTCCTCGGCTGGTCACGGATCTCGACCTCACCGGACCGACCGCCATCGTGGTCGGTGCCGAGCATGCCGGCGTCAGCTCGCAGCTGCGCCTCGCCGCCGACCTCACCGCCTCGCTGCCGATGGCCGGACGGGTGAACTCCCTCAACGTGTCGGCCACGGCTGCCGTTCTGCTGTACGAGGCTGTCCGCCAGCGCACCTCGGGAAGGTAAGGAGTACCGGGGGCCAAGAAAGGGCTCCCGCCCTCTCGGCTGCACATTCTGTCCCCGTTTATGAACTCCGCTAATCTTGAACATTCGTTCAAGTTGATTGGAGAGCCGTACCCATGACTACCTGGCTGCTTCTGGCGGCCGCCATCATCACCGAGGTCGCCGCCACCGTGAGCCTCAAGCTCAGCGACGGTTTCACCCGCCTGACGCCGTCGGCGGTCGTCGTCCTCGGCTACGTGGTGTCGTTCCTGCTCCTCGCTCAGATCTTGTCTCGGGGGATGAACATCGGCGTGGTGTACGCGGTCTGGTCGGCCCTCGGCATCGCCTTGATCGTGCTCATCGACGTGCTCTGGTTCCACGAACGGCTCAGTCCGTTGCAGGTGGCCGGGTTGGTCTTCGTCGTCGCGGGGGTGGCTGCCCTTCAGCTCGGCGGCGCGTCGACGTGAGCGAGCGGGCCCTCGACGGCCGGGTCATCCGGGGCGAACGTGCCAAGCGGGCGCTCGTCGACGCGACCCTTGCCGTCATCGAGCGCGACGGCATCAGCGGCGTCACGCATCGCAGCGTCACAGGCGAGGCCGGCCTGCCGGCCAGTTCGGCGGCGTACCACTTCGCATCGATCAACGACCTCTTGGAGCAGGCGCTGCTCTGGGCCGACCACCAAGCGGCGGAGGCGCTGTCCCGGATCAAGAGCGATCCGGACCCGGTCGCCGCGTTCTCCCGTTGGCTCGTCCGCGACTTCACCGAACAGCGGGCGCGACTGATCGCCGAGTACGAGCTGTTCCTCTACGCCGCCCGCGTCGAGACGATGCGGCCCGCTGCCGGGCGTTGGCTCGCCGATCTGCGCGAGCTGGTGTCCGGCTGGACGACCGACGCGCGCGCGACCGGAACTATCAGCGCCTACGTCGACGGTCTCCTTCTCCAGTCCCTCGTCAGTGGAGCCCCGCCGGACGCCGACGCGGTTGAGGCGACCATCCGCGGCCTGCTCTGACCGTTCCGGTCGCCCAGTGTCGAACGGTCAGTGGCGAGCGAGCCTGGCCACGCGACCTTCGGTGCCCGACGCCCAGCACACCCCGCCGTGGGAGCACTCGACCCCGTCGAACGAGCGGCCGTCGAACTTCGTCCAGGTACGTCCGCCGTTGTGACTGACGTCGCTACCGGTAGGTCCAACGGCCAACGCCGTGTTGCCGGCTCCCGGAACGAACGCAACACCCGACCGGTACCCGTGCACGAACGTCGAGCTGAGCTTCCAGTCGTTGCGGCTGTGGTCGAGGAAGCCGGATGCGGCGTGCCCGTTGTCCGGCTTGGTGTAGTCGCCTCCCACGACAACGCCCGAGTGAAGGCTGCGGAAGTCCACCGAATAGAGCCCGGCCGACGGTCCACCGCGTAGCGGTGTGTCGGTGACCGTCCAGGTCCTGCCCGCGTTGCTGGTCCTGAACACGCGCGGCGCGTCGACCCCCCCGCTGACGAAGGCGAAGGAGCCACGCTTGATCGCCACGATGCAGGTGCCGCTCGCCGCGAAGGCGAATTCGCCATGCTCGGCCTTGGGCATGCCTGCCGTCGAGCGCAGGTGCCACGTCCGGCCGAAGTTGCTCGACACGGCGAGCCGGAAATGTCCGTTGACCGGGTCGCTGAGCGCGATCCCGCGGCCGCCGCGGGAGAACGCCATGCAGTCGAAGAATGCCTTCGGGATCGTGTTGCGGAAGCGCTGCCTCCAGACGGCACCACCGTCGGAGGTGGTGTAGATCCGCGACTGCTCCCCTGGGCCGATCGACAAGACGACCGCACGGCGGGCGCTCCAGGCCTCGATGTCACGCAGTGCCAATCCCTTTGCCGCGGGAGGCGACACGTCCTGCCAGTGGTCCCCGCCGTCGGTCGTTCGCAGAACCGAACCCGCCTCGCCGCTGACCCACGCGATCTTGCGACTCACGGCCGCCAGCCCGCGAAACTCCTCGGTGCTGCCCGTCGGCGTGACGTGCCACGACAACGACGCCGACCCGTGGTCAGTTGGCGAAGCGGCCACGGCCCCTGGCACGGTGACACCAGTGACTGCGGCGCCCACGGTCAGAGCGAACAGGGCACCGATTGCGAGACTGCTGCGACGAGAGGACATGGCAGCACGATAGACAGCCGCCGGCGAAGCGGCAATCTACGCACTTCATCCCGTCGGTTACCGGGTGACGGGACCGATCGGACATGCTTGACACATGACGAGACCCGAGGGCCCCTTCCTGCGCGGAGGACCACCGAGCCGAGGAGCAGACAGCGCGGTCCTGGTGCTGCACGGAGGACGCGAGCACGGCACCATGCCCACGAGCCCGTTCCAGCTCTCCTACCTCCGGATGCTCGACATGTACGCCGGCCTTCGGCGCCAGTCGCGGTCCTGCGCCGTGTACCTACTGCGGTACCGGCTTCGCGGTTGGAACCCCCACCATGGCGCGCCCGACCCGGTGTCCGACGCTCGCTGGGCCCTCGACCAGCTCACCGGCCGGCATCCCGGAGTGCCGATCGCGCTGCTGGGACACTCGATGGGAGCACGTACTGCCTTCGCGGTCGCCGCAGACCCGCAGGTCGTGGGCGTCTGCGCCCTCGCACCCTGGCTCCCCCAGTACGAGCCGCTTCCGCCGGTACGCCCGGACGCCCGCTACGTGATCGCCCACGGCACGTCCGACCGGATGACGTCGCCGGCTCTCAGCAAGCTGTATGCGCAACGGCTGCGGGCGGCAGGCAGTCGGGTCGCCCGCTTCGAGTTCGCGGGCGGCAAGCATGCGCTGCTCGATCAGCCGGCGCTGTGGCACCAGTTCGCCGTGCGGACGACGCTCGGACTGGTGGGAGACCGACCACTTCCCCCGGCGATAGCTGCGGCTCTCGACGACGACGCCGACGGAGGTCTCGGACGGGCCCTCAGCTCGGCGCTGTCCGGCTAGGCGGCCGGGAGCAGGAAGCGCAGGACGAGATACACCACGGAAACCGCCGCCAGTAACGAGTCGAGGCGGTCCATGATGCCCCCGTGGCCGGGCAGGATGTTGCTCATGTCCTTGATGCCGAGGTCGCGCTTGATCATCGACTCGACGAGATCGCCGAGTGTGGCGGCCACCGCGACGATGGCGCCGAGGACCAGCCCGACCCACCAGTCGCCGTCGAGCAGGTAGACGACACACGCGACGCCGACCGCCATACAGGCCACCGCCGAGCCGGCGAACCCCTCCCACGACTTCTTCGGGCTGATCGCAGGCGCCAGCGGGTGCCGGCCGAAGACCACTCCGACGGCGTACCCGCCCATGTCGGATGCGACGGTCAAGGCCACGAACGTCATGACGCGTTTGACGCCGTCATGGGGCGCCAGCAGCAGCGCGACGAACGACGCCAGGAATGGCACGTAGACCAGGCAGAAGACGGCAGCACTCACATCTTTGACGAACCCGACCTGCCCTCGTGGCATCCGCCAGAGCAAGCAGCCCAAGACGGTACCCGCCAGCACGACCACCAGAACGTCGGGTCCTCCGTAGTAGGCCCCGAGGAGCATTCCGAGGGCGCCCGCCGCCATCGGCGGCGCAGGAAGCCAGGTGCCGTTCAAGGCCAGGGCGCGGCCGAGCTCCCACAAAGCGATCAAGATCGCCGCGCCCACCACGACCAAGAACCCGACTTTGACGTAGACCAGCGACACGATGATCAGCGCGATCAAGACGACCGACACCACGATCGCGGCCGGGAGATCTCGCCCGGCCCGGCTGCTCTTGGTCTCTGCGTCGGAGGACTGCGCCGACATGGCTCAGACCTCCAGGAGTTCGGCTTCCTTGTGCCTGAGGAGCTCGTCGATCTGGTCGACGTGCTGCTTGGTCATCGCATCGAGGCGCTTCTCGCCTCCGGTGACGTCGTCCTCACCCACGTCGCCATCCTTCTGGGCGCGCTCCATCTGCTGTTTGGCGTGCCGCCTGATGTTGCGTACCGACACCCGGCCGTCCTCCGCCTTGGCCTTGGCGAGCTTGATGTACTCCTTGCGGCGGTCCTCGGTCAGCTCCGGCATCACCACCCGCAGGTTGTCGCCGTTGTTGGTCGGGTTGACCCCGAGGTCGGAGTCGCGGATCGCCTTCTCGATCCCGGGGAGTGCTTGCCTGTCGTAGACGTTGATGACGACGACCCGCGGCTCGGGGTTGGTGAACGACGCCAGCTGCTGGAGCGGTGTCGGGCTGCCGTAATAATCGGCGGTCAGCTTCGAGAACATCGACGGATGCGCCCGTCCGGTGCGGATGGTGGCGAAGTCATCCTTGGCAACCTCGACCGCTTTGTGCATCTTCTGGTCGGCTTCCTTGAGGGCTTCGTCGATCACGCCGGTCTCCTTCGTCTGTCAGTCACCGCTCACGTACGTTCCGATCTTCTCACCCTGGACGATCCGGATGATCACACCGGTCTCCATCATTCCGAACACCACCATCGGCAGATTGTTCTCCATGCACAGCGCGAACGCCGTCGCGTCCGCGACCCGCAGCCCGCGCTGCAGTGCCTCGGTGTAGGAGACCGTGTCGAGCTTGGTCGCCGTGGGATCGGTCCGAGGGTCGGCAGTGTAGACGCCGTCGACGCCGTTCTTGCCCATGAGCACGACGTCGCACTTGGTCTCGAGCGCCCGCTGGACCGCCACGGTGTCGGTGGAGAAGAACGGCAGACCGGCCCCGGCGCCGAAGATCACCACGCGGCCCTTCTCCAGGTGCCGGATCGCCCGGCGCGGGATGTACGGCTCGGCCACCTGGCCCATCGTGATCGCCGTCTGTACCCGCGTCTCGATGCCCTCCTTCTCGAGAAAGTCCTGAAGCGCCAAGCAGTTCATGACGATGCCGAGCATGCCCATGTAGTCGGCCCTGGCCCGGTCCATCCCGCGCTGCTGGAGCTCCGCGCCCCGGAAGAAGTTCCCTCCGCCGAGAACGATCGCGACCTGGACTCCGCGGCGGACGACTGTAGCGATCTCGGTGGCGATGGCGTGCACGACGTCAGGATCGACGCCGACCCTGCCCCCACCGAACACCTCCCCGGACAGCTTGAGCAGTACCCGGTGATAGGCCAAGGACTCTGGCTCGTTGGTGGTCTCGTCGGTCAGTTCCATCATTGCCGGCCTCCCCTGGCGACTGTCGTGGTGGAAGTGAGGTCAATCCCTCAGGAGCGCCCTACCTCGAGACGGGCGAACTGCTTCACGGTGATCCCGGCGTCATCGAGCACGGCCTTCACCGACTTCTTGCTGTCCTGCACGGAGGGCTGCTCGAGGAGCACGACGTCTTTGAAGAAGCCGTTGAGTCTGCCCTCGACGATGCGGGGGATCGCCTGCTCGGGCTTGCCTTCTTCGAGGGCGGTCCGCTCGGCGATCTCGCGCTCCTTGGCCACCACGTCGTCGGGCACCTCGTCGCGTGAGACGAACTGCGGGCGCATCGCCGCGATCTGCATGGCGGCTACACGAGCCGCGTCCGCGTCGTCACCCTCGAAAGCGACGATGACGCCCACGGCGGGCGGCAGGTCGCTCGACCGGCGGTGCAGGTAGACCATGGCCTGACCGTCGACATAGGCGACGCGGCCGAGCTCGATCTTCTCCCCGATGACCGAGGCCAGCGCCTCGATAGCCTGCGACACCGTGCGGCCCTTGGGAGTCTCGGCGGCCAGCAGCGCGTCGGCGTCACGGGCCCTGGCGGACTCCGCCGCCGAGACGACCTCCTCGGCCAGCTCGATGAAGCCGTCGGACTTCGCGACGAAGTCCGTCTCGCTGTTGAGCTCCACCAAGGCGCCGCCCGAGCTGGCGACGAGGCCGGCCGATGCGGTGCGCTCGGCACCACGCTTCGCAGCCTTGGCAGCGCCGTTGACCCGGAGCACCTCGACCGCCTTGTCGAAGTCGCCGTCGGCCTCGGTGAGAGCCTTCTTCGAGTCCATCATCCCGGCGCCGGTTGCGTCGCGGAGCTTCTTCACGTCGGCGGCAGTGATTGCCATATCCATCCATTCTTGATCTGCGATGCGGGGGCGGTCGCCGAGACGAGCCGCCCGGGGTACGGGTGTCTGTCCGAGCCTCGTCGGGCTCAGGCCTGAGCCTGGTCGCCCTCGTCGGCAACCGGCTCTCCGCCTGTCGTCACCTCGTCGGACGACGAGGCATCGTGCGCTACGGCGTCGTCGGAGGCGCTGTCGTCGGTCACGGGCTCGCCGCCCACGGTGACCTCGGTGTCCGGCGGCTCGTTCGACGAGGTCTCACTGTCCGGGTCTGCCGTGCTGTCGGAGCCGGACTCAGCGGTGCCGGCGCTGGCCGCGGCTGGGGCGGTGGCCGTCTCCTCGGTCTCCGCAGGAGTACCTGAGGACGCGGCCGCTGCCTGGGCCGCCGCCTCGTCGGCCTGGCGGCCGAGGAGCTCCTTCTCCCATTCGGCCAACGGCTCCTCTGCGCCGAGCTCTTCGCCGGTCGCCTCCTGGCCCGTCCGGACTCCGGCACGTGCCATCAGTCCGTCCGCGACGGCGTCGGCGACGATGCGGGTGAGCAGGGTCACCGAGCGGATCGCGTCGTCGTTGCCGGGGATCGGGAAGTCGACCATGTCCGGGTCGCAGTTGCTGTCCAGGATGGCAACGATCGGGATGCCGAGCTTGCGGGCCTCGTCGACAGCGAGGTGCTCCTTGTTGGTGTCGACGATCCAGACGGCGGCCGGGACGCGGCCCATGTCGCGGATGCCTCCCAGGGTGCGGTCGAGCTTGTCCTTCTCCCGCCGCATCTGGAGCAGCTCCTTCTTCGTGCGACTGGAGCCGGCGACGTCCTCGAAGTCGATCTCCTCGAGCTCCTTCAGCCGAAGGATGCGCTGGTGGACGGTCTGGAAGTTGGTCAGCATCCCGCCCAGCCATCGCTGGTTGACGAAGGGCATGCCCACTCGCTTGGCCTGCTCGGAGATCGCCTCCTGGGCCTGCTTCTTGGTGCCCACGAAGAGCACGTTTCCGCCACTCGCCACGGCACCCTTGATGAAGGCGTATCCCCTGTCGATGTACGCGAGCGACTGCTGAAGGTCGATGATGTAGATACCGTTGCGCTCGGTCATGATGAATCGCTTCATCTTGGGGTTCCACCGGCGGGTCTGATGCCCGAAGTGGACGCCGCTCTCGAGCAGTTGACGCATGGTCACGACGGCCATGAGGGTTCCTCCTCTGGTGCCTCCACGGCACCGGGTCTGCGGCGCCTCGGCGCCGCTGTACGGTTGCGTCTCGACAGGTCGAGACCCTGACGCCCACACGTGCACCGCTCGTCTGAGAGTTCCGATCTGGACCGGCTCCCCGACGAGACCGAGGCACACGCCCGCAGCTGGCTGCGGTAGGTGGGCGTGCGAAGTCAATCCGAATGTTCGGATCGCTTCGTCCAGTGTAGTGGAATCCAGCCCGACAGCGAACCCGTGATGACAGCCCGGGCCACGAAGCGATCGCATCGCCTGGTCTGCGGGGAAGATCGCCGGGTCCACCGCTTGATGCCGCGCGGTACACGGTTGTCCACAGCCAGGCAGACCGGATCGCAGCGAATCACAGGTCGGACCAGCCACCTTCCGAGCAGCATGCGTCCACGGCACGCTGACTGCATGACCACCCTGCGCTCGCGTTCCCTCTTCGTTGCCGGCCTGACGATGATGGCAGCGACGACGCCGGCACTGTGGGCTGCCGCGGCCGCCTCGCCTGGGCCAGCACAGGCAGACCGGGAGTGGGTGTGGCCGCTCGAACCGGTGCCGCGCGTCGTGCGGGCATTCGAGCCACCGGCGAGCCGGTGGGGCCCGGGCCACCGCGGCGTCGACCTGCTCGGCACCGCCGGCGAGCCGGTCCTGGCGATCGGGTCGGGCAGCGTGAGGTTCGCCGGTGCCGTCGCGGGCCGTGGCGTCGTCGTCATCAGCCACGGAGCGCTGCAGTCGACGTACGAGCCGGTCACCGCGGCAGTGCACAGAGGTGAGCGGGTACGCGCAGGGGAGGTCGTCGGCCTGCTCCAGACGGTGCATTCACACTGCTCACCCGAGGTATGCCTGCATCTCGGGCTGCGACGCGGAAACGTCTACGTCGATCCGCTCAGCGTGCTATCCCCACGGCAGGTAAGACTGTTGCCGCTGACGCCGACGGACCGATCGTCGTCGAGCCTGGTTCCAGACGGGCCACATCCGACGGACTCTGCACCGGCCCAGATGACCTCAGCTGTGTCGGGTCGAGCCGAGCGTTCGCAACCATGGCGCGGTACGTGCAGCGCTGACGCTGGCAGCCGTCGCCACGGTTGCGTCCGGGCTCTTCGTGCTGGTCCGCGGTCACGCTCGTGGATGAGCCTGGAGGTATGCCCGGCGAAGTCTGTCGGTCGAGACGTGTGTATAGATCTGGGTTGTCGCCAATGACGCGTGACCCAAGATCTCCTGCACAGCCCTGAGATCGGCGCCACCTTCGAGAAGATGGGTTGCGGCGCTGTGCCTGAGGCCGTGCGGCCCGAGGTCCGGGGCGCCGGGCACGTCGGCGAGCCGGTTGTGCACGATCGTGCGCACCGCTCGCTGGTCGATGCGGCTGCCTCGGGCACCCAGGAACAGCGCATGGCCGCTGCCAGGACCGGCGAGAGTGGGGCGCCCAACCTGCACCCATGCCTCCACGGCACGACCGGCGGGCACGCCATAGGGCACCGAGCGCTCCTTTCGGCCCTTCCCGAGAACCCTCACGACGCGACGCTCGGTGTCCACGTCGTCGATATCGAGGCCGGTGAGCTCGGCAACCCGCACACCTGTCGCGTACAGCAGCTCCAGGATCGCCACGTCGCGAAGGCCAGTCGCTCCCACCTCCGGCGCGCGCTCCATCGCGGCGTCGAGCAGCTGCCGGGCCTCCTCGCCGGTCAGCGCCGGCGGCAGCACCCGGTGCGCTCTGGGCCTGGCGAGCAGGGCACCCGGGTCGGTGCCCATGCGACCTGTCGAGGCCGCCCACGCCGTGAACACGCGGGCAGCGGTAGCCCGCCGCGACAGGGTGGTCCGCGACTTGCCGAGCGTTTGCTGCCGGGCGAGCCAGCTTCTCAGTACACGGAGGTCGAGGTCGAGCAGCTCGCCACGCCCCAGCTTGGCAGCATGGGCCAGAAGGTCACGCACGTCACCGAGGTAGGCGCGAACGGTGTGGGCTGTGAGGTCACGCTCCGCCTCGAGGTACCGGCCGTAGTCGACCAGCGCGTCGACGAACGGCAGGGGAAGCTCGGCATGCGTTCGCGGCATACCACATCGTGACAGGCGGCGCGGCCTCGCTCGATGCGCTGGCGCTGGCCCGCGCGCCGTGTCGCGCTTCCCTGCGACCGGGGGTGAGCGCGGCGAGTGCGTGGGACGGGAGATCGCGCCGCGGCACTCATGGCGGTGCAAGCATCCACCCGTCGCAGCTTTGAACGACCATGCCGGCCGCCTGAAGGGTCGACAGGTGGGAACGGACATCGGCGGCGGTGAGGCAGGCCTCCTCGGCGATCGCCTGAACCGTGGCCGGGACCGTCGTCGGTGTGTGGTCGAGTACCAGACGACTGCCCCGGGCGAAGAGATCTACCTGCCGGACGATGCCCGACTTGCGAGGAGCCAGTCCCTCGCCAACGGGGTGACACGTGCTCGACCACCTCGAGCGCGTCGGTGACGAGCAAGGTCCCTGGCTGCCGCAGCAGCTCGTGAACTCCTGCCGACGCCTTGGACGTGACCGGTCCGGGGACACCCATGACTCCCCTGCCGAGATCGAGCGCCCAGCGGGCGGTGTTGAGGGCGCCGCTGCGAAGCGCCGCCTCGACCACCACCGTGCCTTGGCTCAGGGCGGCGATCAGCCGGTTGCGGACGAGGAAGCGCGACTTGCTGGGTGAGTACCCAGGTGCGGCTTCGCTGACCAGGAGACCCGACCTGCCCACCTGCTCCAGGAGCTTGGCGTTTCCGACCGGGTAGAGGTTGTCGATCCCGCCGGCGAGTACGGCGATCGTTGGCGCAGGCCGAGACAAGGCGGCGCGGTGCGCGGCGGCGTCGATCCCGTACGCGCCTCCGGACACGATCGTGAAACCGCGCTCGGCGGCATCGAAGGCAATTCCGGCCGCGACGTGCTCACCGTATGCCGTCGAGCCGCGGGACCCGACGACGGCGACGCACCGCTGCGAGAAGTCTGCCAGGTGGCCCCCACCTCGGACCCAGAGGCCGAACGGCGCACCGCCTCGCCTGTCACCTGGTTGGCCCTCCAGCCTCTCGAGGTCGTCGAGAGCCGGTTGCCACTCGGCGTCGCCCGGACAGACGTACCGCCCCGAGACGTCCTGGGCGGCGCGTGCGACCTCGTCATAGTCAGCGGCTGAGGCCCTCTGTGACCACGCGGCCACCTTGGATGAGCCAATGGTGGCTCCCGATCGCAGCCGGAGGAGCAGATCGTGAGCCGAGTGCTCGCGGACAAGCCGGCAGGCATCTGCGTCCCCGGGCTCGACGACCTTGCTCAGCACGATACGAGCCCGTCGTTCGGACTCGTCAACCGTCGCCATCAGGCTACGCTCCGCGAACCCTGGCTGTGGCCCACGAGACCGTCCGTACGCAGGTAGAGAGCCTCGAACACGTGGCTTGGACGTGGCGCGTCGCACCCCGCCAGGTCGGCGATCGTCCAGGCCACTCTTGCGACCCGGTCGGCGCCTCGCTGGGTGAGACGACCGCCGCCCACGGACTCCTCGATGAGCCCGGCGGCGTCCGGGTCGAGCCTGCACACGCGACGGAACTCGTACCCGGGGACCTCGCCGTTGGTCGTCCACGGCAGCCCGGCGAAGCGGGCCCGCTGACGCTCCCTGGCGGCCCTCACCCGTGCTCCCACCGACGCCGTCGATCCGTCCTCTCCGACCGGCTGGCGCATCTCCACCCGATTGACGGGGAGCACCGTATGCGAGATGTCGATGCGGTCCCGCACAGGTCCGCTGATCCTGGCGCGGTACCGGCGGACCTTGTCGGCGGAGCAGGTGCAGCGCAGCCCCTTGCCGTACCCGTAGCCGCACGGGCAGGGGTTCGCCGCGCAGATCAGCAAGAAGCCGGCAGGGAATTTCGCCGAGCCCTCCGCTCGTCGGATCGATATCTCGCCGCTCTCGAGCGGCTGCCGCAACGCATCGTGCACCGACGGCCTGAACTCGGGCGCCTCGTCCAGGAAGAGCACTCCACGGTGTGCGAGGCTGATCGCGCCCGGCTTGATCAGGCGGGTGCCACCGCCGACCACCGAGGCAACGGTGTCGGTGTGGTTGGGTGCCAGGAAGGGTGGTCTGAGGATCCGCGGGACGTCCCGCGAGAGCAGCCCCGCGACGGAGTGGATCTTGCTGACCTCAATGGACTGGACCACGTCGAGGTCCGGGAGTAGCGGGGCGAAGCGTTCGGCCAGCATTGTCTTGCCTGCACCCGGCGGTCCTTCGAGGAACAGGTGGTGGCCGCCGGCGGCTGCCACCTCGACGCACCAGCGCGCCTGTGCCTGACCGCGAACGTCCGAGAGGTCAGTGGCGTCGTATCGCGACCGCCATGGGTGCGAGCCGACCAGGTCCTCGTGCAGCGGAGGCTGGTCGGGCTCGTCCGGTGGCTCCTTCTCAGACAAGATCGCCATGCACTCAGCCAGCGATCGGACCCCGATCACCTCCAGGCCGTCGACGAGCCTCGCCTCAGCGGCATTCGACGCAGGCACGATCACGCGTTCGAGTCCAGCCTCGAAAGCAGTGAGAGCCGCGGGCAGGACACCTGGTACGGAGCGCAGCCGCCCATCGAGTGCCAGCTCCCCGAACACAGCCGTCGACCGCAGACCGACACCGGGGATGGACTCCTTCGCCGCGAGCAGCGCCAAGGCAATGGCGAGGTCGTAGTGCGACCCCACCTTGCGGACGTCGGCCGGGTACATCGCCACCGTGACCCGCCGGTCGGGCCACTTCTCGGCACTGTTGATCATCGCGGCCCGGCATCTGTCGCGGGCCTCGCTCACGCAGACGTCGGGCAACCCGGACAGCGACCAGCCGGGCACTCCGTCGTGGATGTCAGCCTCGACCGTCACGACCCGGCCGTCGACTCCGTCCAGTGCCACGGAGTACGTCATCCCGGTCGGCACTAGACCACCCCGACGATGTGCTCGACAGTTGCCGGCCCGCGACCGCCTCGGAGGACGGCAACCACGTCCACCCGGACCGCCGACGAGGGCGCGGCATGCTCGCTCAGCCAGGCCCGGCCCAGCCGGTAGAGGCGGTCCGCCTTGGCGATGGTGATCGCCTCGACGGGCGTGCCGAACCTCGCCTGGCTGCGCGTCTTGACCTCACACACCACGACGACGTCGCCATCGAGGGCCACGATGTCGATCTCCCCGGCCGGGCAGCGCCAGTTGCGGTCGAGCACGACCAGGCCCCGGTCCACCAGGTGCCGGCAGGCCACTCGTTCCCCGAAATCGCCCAGAGCCTTTCGCCGGGCATGACTCTCTGACATTCATCCACCTCCGACGAGATAGCCTGCTCGGGAATCGGGAACCGTCGTGGTCGGCTCGGCTGCCCTGTGGACAGCCTGCCGAGCGGTGTGCGGCTGTGGACGAAACAAGGAAGGGATTGAGTCGGTGGGCGACGGAGGGATGCGGCACCGACCCGGTTCACGTTGCTTTCACGTGCGGGAGTCATCCTTACCCGCGATGGCACGGTGCATCCTGGCGCACGCTGCAGGTCGCTGCCATGGTCGGTCTGACGAGCGCTGACATGTCGGCCCAGCCAGCTGAAGACAGCGGCCTTCCGTCGCGGTCCGCGACCGACGCAACCGCTGTGGCCGATCCGCAAGCGCGCCATCACTCCCCGAGCTACTCGTGGGTGATCGGCCTGTGGGTCGTGGTCACCTTGTTCGCCGTGGTCACGGCGGTACGGTCGTACACGATCCACGTGGGTTTCAGGGATCCCGGCGGTCAGTTCTTCACTCGACGTGTCGCGGTCTCACTCGTGAGCTTCGGACTGCTGACAGTGGTCGATGCGGTGATCCGCACGCGACGAAGGGCCTGGAGCCTCCGTCGGACTCCCGTCCTGCTACGGGAACGCTGGCCCGCCGACCGCCTGATCGCAGCGGTGTCGGCCATCGTCGGCTACTACATCGTGTACCTCTGCTACCACAACCTCAAGAGCTGGGACGCCTTCAACGCCCCACGTGACGCTGTGTTGCGGCGCATCGACACCTGGCTGTTTCTCGGCAACAGCCCGGCAGTGCTCCTTCACCGGCTGCTCGGGCAGCACTGGGCTGACTACGTCCTCACCGTGGTGTACCAGTCGTTCTCCTTCTGGGTGCCTTTGTCGGTCGTCGTCGCCTTGGCCTTCGCGAACCAGATGCGCGATGCCTACGTTTTCGTCGCGTCCGCGGTCTGGGTGTGGGTGCTCGGTGTCGCCTCCTACTACCTGATCCCCAGCCTCGGGCCATTCGCCTCCGCGCCCCGGCACTTCGCCCACCTGCCGCACACGATTGTCACGTCGACGCAGGCACAGTTCATGAGCCAGCGCCTACACCTGCTGCGGCACCCGGGCGACGGTGACGCCTTCTCTCAGCTGTCCGCGTTCGCGAGCCTCCATGTCGGCTTCACCTGCATGACTCTTCTCGTCGTGCGCCATTTCGGCTTCCGCTGGCAGAGCCGGGTCATGGCGGTGTACCTCGCCGCAGTGATGCTGGCCACCGTCTACCTGGGCTGGCACTTCGCCATCGACGTCGTGGCCGGCGTCGTCCTCGCCTTCACCGCCGTCTTGCTGGGCCGGTTGACGATCGATCCGGCAGGCGTCGTCAGGAGGCAGCCGGTCAGCCGCTCACGTCGGCGGTAGTGATGCGCGCCCAGGCGGCGGCGCCGAACACGGCTGCGTAGGCAAGAGGGACCAGACTCCACCGCAGAAGGGACGAGACGTCCGGACTGCTTCGCAGCAGCTCGGCGAAGTCGAGCCAGTGGTGGGTGAGCAGAGCGCCCCTGATCCATCCCAGCTGTGGAACGGAGTCAAGGACTGCAAAGACGATCGCGCTCACCACCGTCGCCGCCATGGCACCGACCGGGACCTCGGTCAGGGTGGACAGGAACAACCCGATGGCTGCCAGACCGGCCAGGTCGACGAACACGAAGGCTGCCACGGCCGCTGCCCGGAAGAGGCCGTTGCCGATGGACACCGTATCCCCCGAGATCAAGGTCACCCCGTGGGTGCCGAAGAGGGCGGCGCCCGTGATCAGTCCCCCGACTGTCACGAGCAGAATCGCGACCGCGAGATAGGCGAGAACGCCAAGGCTCTTGATGGTGAGCAACCGGCCGCGGGCCACGGGTATCGCCAAGAGGTACCGCAACGTCCCGGCTCCGGCCTCGCCGGCAATCGCGTCACCGGCAACCACAGCGACCGCCAACGGCAAGAAGACCGGCAGGCAGATCGCAAGTGCGGTGAAGGCCAGGAACAACCCGTTGTTCGTCAACTCGCTGATGAACGGTGGGCCCTCACCGGGGCGTGGCGTGGACATCTTCACCGCGATCCCGATGAACACCGGAATCGCAGTGAGCAGCAAGAGCATCGCCAGGTTGCGGCGGCGACCGAAGACCAGGCGCAGCTCGCTGCCCAGCTGTGATGCCCAGACCATCCCAGGCGCCGGGGCGATCGTCGACGTGGTGCTGACCTCAGCGGACGACATCGAACCCCTCGCCTGTCAGATGGACGAAGAGGTCCTCGAGGGCCGGACGTTCCACGAGGAAGCCACGAACCGGAACACCGGCACGCACCAGGCTCGCGTTGATGCTCTCTGGGGCCAGACCGTTGAGCCGGACGGCGACGCTGCCTTCGGCGAGGTCGGTGACCTCCAGGCCGAGACGGGTCAAGACCGCCGAAGCGTCCGCGACCCGCGCCGTCTGTACCCGGACATGGGAGCTCGTCTCAGCGAGAACGGCGTCGAGCGGTCCCTGCTTGAGCAGTCGGCCGCCGCTCATGATCCCGACATGGGTTGCGACCTGCTCGATCTCGCCGAGAAGGTGACTGGAGACCAAGACGGTGGTGCCGTCGGCAGCCAGGTCCCTGATCAGGGTCCGTACCTCGCGGGTCCCCTGCGGATCGAGCCCGTTCGTGGGCTCGTCGAGAATGAGCAGGTCGCGCGGGCGGAGCAAGGTGGCGGCGAGCCCGAGGCGCTGCTTCATCCCCAACGAGTAGCGGCGGAACTTCTTCGCCGCAGCCGCGCCCAGTCCAACACGTTCGAGAGCGGCCGAGATGCGGGCGCTGCTGGTCGCGCGCGGGGTGCTCGCATCGAACGCGTCCAAGCGACGGAGGTTGTCGCGGCCGGTCAGGTAGGGATGAAACGCCGGACCCTCGACGAGGGTGCCGACGCGCGGGAGTACATCGGGCGCGGAACGCGGCATCGACCCACCGAGCATCTCGATCGAGCCGTCGTGCGGTGCCATCAAGCCAAGCAGCATCCGGATCGTCGTGGTCTTCCCCGAGCCATTCGGGCCGAGAAAGCCGTACACAGCACCCCGGGGCACGACGAGGCTCACCCGGTCCACCGCGGTCTGCGGCCCGAACCGTCGGGTCAGATCCATCGTGCGGATCGCCGCGAGCTCATCGGCGTCGGGTTCCTGCCCCGCGTGTCGGGTGACGACCTGTGTCATAGGCCGCGCCCGGTGGCAGCCACATGCTCGAGGTCGGAGCCGCGGACCGGCCCGGCGAAGACGTGGCCGCTCTTGGTGATCAGGACCGAGATCAGCGACGTCGATATCAGTCGGCCGCCGCCGGGGGCCGGTGTGGACAGCCGGCTCAGCAGACCTGCGTTCGGGCCGGTCGACATTTTGCCCATCGCAAACTCCGCCACCGCAGTCCAGTCACTGCCCAACACCCGCGGCCGGGAGCTCTGCTGTGCGATCGCCTCGTGACGCGTGGACGTGACGGCCGGGTCGCCGCCGATCGGGCTTAGCCGTTGCGTAGTCACCTTCGCTCCGGCAGGCGGCACGAAGCGGAAGACCGAGGGGTTCGGCGCGCTGAAGCTGATGTTCGTGAAGCCGATCTGGATGGCGGGCGTGGCAGATCCCCGCGCGAAGACCTGCACGCGCAGTGGTGTCGAGGTGGCGGCGTCGACGGCGATCCGGATGCTGCCGATCAGCGAGCGGGTGTCTCGAGGCGCCAATACGAGCTGGTAGGCGGGCCGTCCGGCGACCCGCGCCGTTCGGTCGATGGTCACGTGCGTGGACGGGTCTACCGCTCGCAGTGCCTGTCGGGCGGCCTGCTGCGGGGTCGAGGCACTCAGGTCGGCGTTGGACGGCAACCGCGATGTGCCGACGGTTGCATGCGTCACGGCGTTGGTCGTCGACGTATACGTCCACAGGTCCTTGCCATTGTGGACGACGTCACGTTCCGACATCGGTGCCAGAACTGCGATGCGCTGCTGGTTCGGTCCGGCGTACCAGACCCGCATCGTGTGAGAACCGGTGAGCAGCGACTCCAGCGAGAAGCCGGAAGCGCCACCCAGGTCGCCGCCGGGCAGGTGGGGAAGGCCGAGGTTCGCGGTCTCCACTATGGTTCCTGACAGGTTGGCCGGGCGGGCATGCTGAACGGCGGTCAGCAGCTGGGCCACAGACACAGTAGGAAGGTTCGGCTGCTCGGAGGCTCCCGCGCCGTTGTTGGTGGTGATGGCGGCAGCAGCTACACCGGTGGCGATGAGGGCGGGAACGGCCCAGCGGAGCCGGCGCGAAGTCAGGAGACGGGTCATGTCACCACTATGCGTCGGGCGGGTCGAGATGGCCGTCATCCGTCCGTCGCGTCCTCAGCGACGGCACAGGAAACACCCCCTCAGCCGCCTCACAGAAATCGACCTTAGGCTGAACGAAAGGGGGGTACCCGTGCGGCTGCTGGTGGTCGAGGACGAGCCGCGTATGGCCGCGGCACTCGCGAAGGGCTTCACTCACGAGGGCTTCGCGGTCGACGTGGTCCACGACGGGGGGGCCGCACTCGCGCAGGCGTCCCGACTTTCGTACGACGCCATCGTCCTCGACCTGATGGTTCCCGTGCTGTCCGGGTACGAGGTGATCCGCCGGCTGCGCCGGGCGCACGTATGGACCCCGATTCTCGTGGTGTCGGCGAAGGACGGCGTCTACGACGAGGCCGACGGACTGGATCTGGGTGCGGACGACTACCTGACCAAGCCGTTCTCGTTCGTCGTTGTCGTGGCCCACCTCAGGGCGCTCCTGCGGCGTGGGGCCGTACCGCGCCCGGCCGTCATCTCGCTCGGTGAGCTCGTGCTCGACCCTGGTGGCCATACCGTGACTCGAGGCGGTGCACCTGTCGCCCTGACAGCGCGGGAGTTCGCCTTGCTCGAGTACCTGATGCGCCGCCCCGACCAGGTCGTCAGCAAGTCCGAGCTGCTCGTTCACGTCTGGGGAAGCGAACACACCGACCCGAACTCCGTGGAGGTCTACGCGGGCTACCTCCGTCGCAAGCTGGGGCGGCACGTCGTCCAGACCGTGCGGGGAGTCGGGTACCGCATGCCTTCGTCATGACGCTCCGGACCAGCCTCGGCAGGTGGTGGAGGGCGCGCTCCCTGGCTGTGCGGCTCACGGTCATAGCAACAGGTGTCCTGGCCGCCGGGCTGATCGTCGGTGCAGCCGGCATGGCGACACTGTTCTTCCACGGCCGCGTCGACGCCGTCGACGACAACGCGCAGGCGGAGGCGACGACGATCACCTCCCTCGTCGCGTCGGGCCAGCTCCCCGACCCGCTGCCCGCCCCGGCGGACCAACCCGTGCTCGCCCAGGTGGTGGACGCCGCCGGAACCGTGTTGGCGGCTACCCCGTCGGCCAGTCGCGTGGTGCCCCTGCTCCCGGTCTCGCTGGTGCAGAACCGACCCGCCGGGCACGCGTTCACGACGGACGCCAGCGCCCTCGGCTCGGCACCGCTTCGCGTCGTCGTCACTCCGGCGCGATTGCACGGCTCCGCGGTGACGGTCGTGAGCGCTGTGCTGTTCACCGATGTACACGGGACCCTCACCGCCATGCTCCGGACCCTGGCGATCGCCGTACCCATCGTGCTCGTTGCAGCCGCGATGGCGACCTGGCTCGCCGTCGGGTCCGCGCTCAGGCCCGTCGACGAGCTGCGGGCGGCGGCCGACCGCGTAGCCGACACCCGCGGCCGCACGGCGCCGCAGCTCCCCGCCCTCGAGAGCCGAGACGAGCTCGCCCGGCTCGCCGACACGCTGAACCGCATGCTCGCGCGGCTGCACAGCGCAACCGAGCAGCAGGTCAGCTTCATCGCCGACGCCGCCCACGAGCTACGGTCGCCGCTTGCCTCGATCCGCACCCAGCTCGACGTGGCCCTGTCGATGCCGACCGACCTCGCCGAGTGGCAGCAGGTCGCGACCGACGTGCGCACCGACGTCGAACGCGTGAGCAGGCTGGCGGACGACCTGCTGCTACTGGCGAGGCTCGACTCGGGCGTCACGCCGCATCGCACCCTGGTCGACCTCCGCGCGACTGCCGACCTCCCCGGCGCCCCTCTGGAGGTCGTCGGTGATCCACAGGCGCTGCGGCGGGCCGTCGACAACCTGGTCTCCAACGCGAGACGCCACGCGCACCAGTCCGTCGAGGTCAGTGCAGCACGGCGAGACGGTGACGTTGTGGTCTGCATCGACGACGACGGCGACGGTGTCGCTGAGCAGGACCGAGAACGGGTGTTCCAGCGCTGGCTGCGACTCGACGACGCGCGTGACCGTGACCATGGCGGCTCCGGACTGGGGCTGGCCATAGCCCGCTCTGTCGCGCGCAGCCACGGCGGGGACGTAATCTTGACCGACAGCCCGCTGGGCGGGGTCCGAGCAGTTCTCAGGATCCCCGCTGCCGCTATCGTCCCTCCCGAGTCCGGATCCGCCTAGAAAGCTGATGAAGCGTGGTTGTTGTCGGCCGAGACCGCCCTACGGTGATCCCCATGCCCTTCCGCAGGTCCCGGTGGGCCCCTCGTTCGGGCTACTGCGCTTTCCTCGCCCTGCTCCTGCTCGTCGGCTGCGACGCGGAAGGGTCGTCGTCCGGTCCCGTGGCGACGACCTCCGCAGCCTCTACCCACGCTCACGTGTCCGGGTCTTCGGCGCCCGGCTCAGCTCGGCACTCCTCGGCACCGCCTGCCAAAGGCACGAGAACCGTGGTGGCGCCGCCGTTTCGCCACCTGCTCCCCGGGATGCCCCCAGTGATAGGCAATGACGTCTACGGAGCGACTCGGCGGGGGATGATGCGACACGACGTTGCCCGAGATCCGGCGTACCTCTATGTGCCGGACTCCACGGGTACCACGACGACGGTGATCAACCAGCGCACACGCAAGGTCGTGCGAGTGATCAGGTCCGGGTTGCTCTCCCAGCACGTGAACCCGTCGTACGACCTTCGCACCCTCTACGTGGACGCCAGCGGCGCCAACTCGCTCGTGGCCATCAACCCGCGCACCGCGCGGGTCGAGCGACGCTTCCAGGTGCCGCGTCCCTACAACCTGTACTTCACGCCCAACGGGCGGACGGCGATCGCCATGGTCGAGCAGTACAACCAGATCAGGTTCCTCAATCCCCGGACGTTCAAGGGGCACGACGTGCTCCAGCCGCGCGGCTGTGACGGACCGAACCACGCGGACTTCGCCGCGAACGGCAGGTGGTTCGTCGTCACCTGCGAGTTCTCCGGCACTTTGCTCAAAATCTCCACGACGACGCACCGCGTCATCGGCCGGCTCAGTCTCGGGGCGACGAGCAAACCGCAGGACGTCAGGATCTCGCCCGACGGCACCAGGTTCTTCGTGGCAGAGATGGATCGCAACCGGGTGACGATGATCAGCTCAAAGACGTTCAGACCGGTCGGCTCGATTCGCACGCCGAGCATGCCTCACGGGCTGATGCCGAGCCGCGACGGCCGACTCCTCTACGTGTCGGACCGCGGCGCTGGCAAGATCAGCGTCGTGTCGTTCGCCCGCCGCAAGATCGTCGACACCTGGACCATCCCCGGTGGTGGCAGCCCCGACATGGGCGCCGTGTCCGCGAGCGGGCGGATCCTTTGGGTCTCCGGCAGGTACGACGGGGAGGTCTATGGATTCAACACCCGCTCGGGGCGACTCGTCGCCCGCATCCACGTCGGAGGCAGCCCGCACGGGCTAGCCGTCTGGCCGCAGCCCGGGCGGTACTCGCTCGGTCACACGGGCAACACCCGATGAGACCCATCGGCGTCGCGACCGTGCTGCTCACGATGGCGGCCCCGTTGACGGCCTGCTCCGCCGGCAGCAGTGCCTCGCCACCGGCGCCTGCGAACGGCTCGGGGACCTCGTCGGCCGTGCACGGACAAGGGCCTGGCCGGTCATCTGACGCGGGCTCCCACGCCGAGCACGGCGCCAGGCAGGCTGCTGTGACCGCTTCCGTTGCGCGGTGGAAGCTTCCCGAGCCGCTGGCCCGCGAGGTCGTCGTACCGGCGGCGACAGGCGGGGCGGTCGTGGCGGGTGGGCTGGTGCACGGTGACGCCTCGACGACGCGGACGTACGAGCTGAACCTCTCGACGGGGTCCCGAAAAAAGCTGCCCGCCCTGCCGGTGCCGGTGCACGACGCGGCCGGCGCTGTCGTCCGCGGGCACAGCCTTGTCCTGGGCGGGGGAAATCTCACCGAGCAGGCAACGGTGCAGCGGCTGTCGCTGTCCACACCTCGGTGGCAAGTCGCCTCGACACTCCCCGGGGCGCGCTCCGACCTCGTGACGGCGACCGTCGGCGGATCGGTGTTCGTTCTCGGTGGGTACAACGGCACGACGATGCCGGCTGCCGTGCTGCGGTCGTCGGACGGTCGTCACTTCCGGGTCGTCGGCCGCCTCGCCGTGGCGGTGCGCTACCCCGCCGTCGCCGTGGCGCAAGGACAGGTATGGCTGTTCGGCGGCGAGCGAGACACTGCGATGCAGGACGTCGTGCAGCGTTTCGACCCCCGTACCGGGCGCACGCGCGTGGTCGGTCGGCTACCCCATCCGTTGGGTCACGGGGCCGCCTTCGGCGTTGGAGGTCGGGTGTTGATCGCCGGAGGCAGGCTGGGGCCGGACACGACGACATCGGCGATGTGGGAGTTCGACCCCTCGTCGAACCGGCTCCGTCGTGCCGGGAGGCTGCCCTACCCGGTCGCCGACATGGGGGTGGCCTCCGACGGACACGTGGTGTACCTGCTGGGCGGCGAGACGCCGACGCTGACCCGCAAGGTCGTACGGATCGTCGTGTCCACCCGATTCGGCCGATGAGGTAACGATGCCTTCACACGACGTGCATACCGTACGGAACATGGCCGCTGAGGCACGCATCTCCTGGCAGCGTATCGGGATTGTCAAGCCCGAGGACAGCGCTGGGGCCGAATGAGCAGACTGTGGGTGCGACTGGCCGTCATGGCCGGTCGCTTCGTGTCCCTCCTCTCACGACTGGCTGGACGCGGCGCGGGAGGTGTGATCGGAGGTCGCGTGATCCTCGGCCTGGCCGGGTCGGCGCCACGTGTGCTGGCTGCCGGCCGCGACGTCTTCCTGGTCAGTGGCACGAACGGGAAGACCACCACATCGGCGTTCCTGTCGGCGGCCCTGGGCGTGCAACACGCGGTAGCGGCCAACGCGGACGGAGCCAACACGGCGGCAGGGCTCGTCACGGCACTTTCCAAGGGTGCGGCCGCAACTGTGGTACTGGAAACCGACGAAGGCTGGATCCCCTGGGCGGTGTCGAACACCGGAGCCGAGACAGCCGTCTTGCTGAACCTGTCCCGCGACCAGCTGTCGCGGCACCACGAGGTGGACAAGCTGGCGTCGGCATGGCGCGAGGCTATGCGAAAGGTTCCGGTCGTCGTCGCGAATGTCGACGACGTCCACGTCGTCTGGGCTGCGCTGGCGGCCCGAAGCCAGCTCTGGGTGGGAGCCGGACAGCCGTGGACGCAGGACTCGATCGCCTGCCCGCGGTGCGGTCGGCAGTGCCGCCACGAGCGCTCGTCCTGGAGTTGCGCCTGCGGCCTCGCCCGGCCCGACCCGACCTGGTGGCTCGAAGACGACGACTTGGTGTCCGCCGAGCTCCGGCTCCCCCTGCGCCTGCAGCTTCCTGGTCGGTTCAACCGCGCCAACGCCGCGATGGCGGTCGCCGCAGCGACACTGCGCGGCGTTCCCCCCGGCGACTCGGTGAGAGCCGTCCGTGCCGTCACGGCCATCTCAGGGCGCTTCGCGGTCGCGCACCATCAGGGCAGGCAGGTCCGCCTCCTCCTCGCGAAGAACCCCGCGGGCTGGCTCGAGACTGTGGATCTCATCAGCGCCGGCGACACGCCCCTCGTCTTGGCTCTCAACGCACAGGGCGTCGACGGGCGAGACCCGTCGTGGCTGTACGACGTGTCGTTTCGTGGGCTCGTCGGCCGCCAGGTCGTCGTGACGGGCGAACGCTCCTCGGAGTTCGAGGTCAGGCTGCAGATGGACGGCGTCGCGTGTGTCGACGGCGGACTGCACCTGCTCCCTGCCCTGGCCATGGTTCCGCCTGGTCCGGTGGACGTCGTCGCCAACTACACAGCGTTCCAGGAAGCGCGAAAGGAGCTGGCTCGTGTCACCGCGCGCTGAGGTGTCGGTGGTCGCTCTCTACCCGGAGCTGTTGGGTACCTACGGCGACCGCGGGAACGTCCTCGCCATCGGGTACCGGATCCGGGCGCGGGGCATGCGGATGCGCCTGCTGGAGGTTGCGCCGGGGCAGCGGGCTCCGCGCTCTGCCGACATCTACTTGATGGGCGGGGGTGAGGATGCGTCGCAGCTGCTGGCTCTGCAGGCGCTGCGCGAAGATGGGAACGTGGTCAGAGCCCTCGACGGGGGAGCGACCTGCCTTGCCGTGTGCGCCGGTTTCCAGCTGCTGTCGGCAGCTTTCGCAGACCGCGACGGACACGCCGTCTCCGGACTGGGTCTGCTCGATGTCCGCTGCGGCCGCCTGCAAGGTTCGCGCGCGGTGGGCGAGGTGGTCGCCGACCCGGTGGCCCTACCGTCGCTGCCGACCCTGACCGGTTTCGAGAACCACCAAGGCAGTGCCGTCATCGGCGCCCGCGCAACGCCCTTGGCCCGGGTACGACGAGGGATCGGGAACGGTGACGGGGCTCACGAGGGAGCCATGCAGGGCAACATCGTGGCGACGTACCTGCACGGGCCGGTGCTGGTGCGCAACCCAGCACTCGCCGACTATCTGATCGAGAAGTCGACAGGGCCGCTCGCCCCCTTCTGCGACGAGGCCGTCGAGCGGCTTCGTCGTGAGCGCCTCAGCGCTGCGCTCGGCCATCCGCGTGCGCGTCGGATCGGGTGGCGGTCGGCGTCCCGACCACGGCAACGCGGTCACTGGGGTACGGGCTCCAGGTAGGTCTGGGGAACAGCGGAGTCCCGTGTGCGGCGGATCGCCGACCAGGCGAGCGCTGCGCCGGCCGGCAACAGCACCAGCGCCGGCAGCTGGTAGCGCCAGATGAACTCGGCCGTCAGGTCCGGCACCAGCAGCAGAACCGTTCCGGACACCGTCAACAGCAGACACATCGAACGCGTCCAGGCATCACGGGCTCGCCATCGGCCGATCCCGCCGACCAGCCCGAGGACCAGGCACGCCAGCAACAGCGGACCCGGCAGGTAGCCGATCCAGGAGTAGCCCGCGAGGAAGTAGGCCCACGGCTCGCGGGCCACCATCTGTTCACCGCCGTATCGTTGGTAGGCCCGCTGTTGCTGTCCCGTCTCCTTCCAGTTGGCGACGTAGTGGCTGAAGTGCCACTTGTACGCCGTGTCGTAACCGAACCTGTCGATGCGCACGACATCGAAGTTGAGGGCGAAGTCGCGTAGCGCGACCATGGCGTAGTCGATGGGTTGGGCACGGATGGCAGCGACGCCGAAGGAGCCCTCCGCTGCGTTCTTCGACGTCCCTGGCGGCGGTCTCAGCCTCGGCTCCGAGTACGGGTCGTGCCACCCGTAGTAGGTAGGGTCGCGACGTTCGCCGAGCGGCTGCCGGGGACACAGGACTCGCTGGTACTGGGGCACCGACAGCCTGGAGCAGTCCACGAACGTGGTCGACCGAAGCCACAGCGACTTGCCGCCGAACTGCGACAACGCGTAGACGCCGTGCTCGTGGTGGTAGAACGTCGCATAGGCGCCGACCGTCACTGCGAAGCCGGCGAGGAGCGCCGCTGCCGGTACGAGCCGGCCCCACCAGCCGCGCCCGACGACGAGACAGAACGCCAGCGAGGTGAGTGCCAGTGGCTCTCCGACCAGCCTGACAGTCGCCGCAGCGCCCAGGAGCAGTCCCGCCCCCAGCGCCAGCGCAGGTGTCGGCCTGCGGCGCCAGCCGAGCAGCGCGATCACGAGCAGGACGAGCAGCACGAACAACACGTCGCTGAAGATGGACTGCTCCAAGATGAGCTGCAGGCTGTCGAACAGCACAGGCAGCGTCGCCAGGGTGGCTGGCCGCCGCGCGACGCCCCAGCGACGGAGCATCACGTACAAGATGCAGGCCGTGGCCAGACCCACCAGGTGCTGGACCAGGGTCGCCGCCAAGATCACCCTGCCGCCGGTCACGATAGACAAGGGGTACAGCAGCAGGAGGCTGTATCCGTCGGGCCGATCCTGGTAGGGCACGAAGCTCTTGAGGAAATCGAGGTAGATGGGCCCGTCGCTGTAGACCAAGCCGGGAGAGAAGGCCAACGAGACGACTGCGCGCAACGCGGCTGCGAGCGCCAGCGCCACGATAAACGGACGGTGTGCGACGCTCAGCTGCCGCAGGGAGGCCATCCACGAGAGATACATGCGATTTCTTATGCCACCATGACGACGGGTGCCGCTCAGGGCTTGGGCAGCTCTAAGTCGGCCTTCGAGAGCTCTTCGATGTTCACGTCCTTGAACGTCACGACCTTGACGTTCTTGGCGAAGCGGGCCGGACGGTACATGTCCCATACCCACGCGTCGGACATCGTAACCTCGAAGTAGGCGTCGCCGGCTTCGGTGCGGACCTTGAGGTCCACGGCGTTGCACAGGTAGAACCGGCGGTCGGTCTCGACGACGTACTTGAAGATGCCGACCACGTCGCGATACTCGCGGTACAGATGGAGCTCCATCTCGGTCTCGTACTTCTCGAGATCCTCTGCGCTCATGACGACATCCCTAACTGCGTCGGTAGCTGGTCCGGACCGTCCTCCAGGAACCAGTCGGGTTCGAATCCGCCCATCCCCTCCTCCTCCAAGCCGTCGGCCCGCCGGACGTTGACGAAGCGGCGGCGGTGCTCCGGGCAAGGCCCGTGCTCGTCGAGCGCCTGCTGGTGCTCCTTGGTGCAGTACCCCTTGTGGGTGGCGAAGTCGTACTGCGGAAAGTCTTCGTGCATCCGCATCATGATGCGGTCCCGGGTCACCTTCGCGACGACGGAGGCGGCGGCGATGCAGCCTGCCACCCTGTCCCCTTTCCACATCGCCAGGCCGGGCACTTCCAGTCCGTCGACGGGGAACCCGTCGGTCAAGACGTAGCGGGGGCGGGTCTCCAGCCGGGCGAGCGCCCGTCGCAGCGCCTCGACGTTGGCGACGTGCATACCCAGCTGGTCGCATTCGCCCGACTCGACCACCACCACCGACCAGGCGACGGACCGCCGGGCCACCAGGGCGTAGCAGCGTTCCCGCGCCTTCGCAGTGAGCAGCTTGGAGTCGGCGAGGCCGGGGATCGCACCGCCGACGCCCTCCCGCAAGATCACGGCGGCGGCGACGAGCGGTCCCGCGCAGGCACCTCGACCCGCTTCGTCGACACCGGCGATGGGAGCGAGCCCAACCCGACGCAGAGCACGCTCGTACCCGTAGAGTCCGGCGTCTCGCCGGACTGTGCTGCCGCGAGGCAGAGAGGTCATCGTCGCCTCCTGAGTCACTGAGCGCCTGGGCGCACTGGTTTCACGACACCTTTCTGCGGTGGTGTCCGGCCGGGGGGTATGTCGTCGTACGCGCTCGGTATATGCAGGATATGGGCATCCGCGGCGGGCCAGACCACCGCCAGGGCACGGCCGGTGATCAGGCTCTCCGGGACGAAGGCGTCCTGGCCGACGAGATGTCGCGACGAGTCACCCGAGACGTACCGGTGGTCGCCGAGAACGAAGATGTGGCCGGCGGGCACGATCACGTTGAAGTCGACGTTGTCGGCCGGGCGGTGTCCCTGGTACAGGAACGAGGACTCGTCGACAGCCTTCCCGTTGATGGTGATCTTGCCCTTCGAGCAGCAGACGACGTGGTCTCCTGGCAGGCCGATGACCCGCTTCACGAGGTGCTCATGACCTGTCGACGGCAGCACGCCGACCCACTCGAGCGCCTTGCGCACCGGGCCCGGGGGCGGGGGCTGCTCCGAGGGCGGGATCCATCCGCCGGGATCCTCGAAGACCACGACCTCGCCACGGTGCACCCCGCCGATCCGGCTGACCAGGATGCGGTCGTGCAGGTGGATCTCCGGAAGCATCGATCCGGTGGGTACGAAGAACGCCTGGACGACGAATGCCCGCAGCAGCGCCGACGCGACGAGGGCGACGACGACGATGATGACGATCTCGCGGCCGAATCGGCCCGCCCTCACGACCATGGACCCGTCGCCAGGTGACGAGCCGCCGGCCGGGGACGACCCGCCGGGAGTCGGCCGCGTAGGCGTTGCGCTCTCCGCAGACTGGTCGGTGCCCACGACGTCGGGTCCCTCGACCGCCGGAAGCGGGCGAGTCGGCTCGTCTGTCATCGATGCGCGATCCTGTTCTTCCGGCGCCGGTACAGGGCTGGCACCGCGAGCGCAGTCAGTCCGGTCGGCGCACTCACCGAGATGATGCTCGCCGCCCGGTCGAGCTTGGGGTTGTCGAAGGTCGCCGGCCGGTGCAGGAACTGCCAGCGGTGAACCGGCCACACGACGACGAAGGCCTTGCCCACCACGTCGTCGTCGGGAACGAAGCCGCCCCCCGGGTCGCCCATGTGGGCGCGGGAGTCGGCGGAGTGGTCCCGGTTGTCGCCGAGCACCCACAGGTGGTCGGCGGGGACGACGACGGACCATCGGCCGTCACAGGACTGTTTCGCCAACGTGACGTAGCTGCTCTCCTGAAGCGCGACGCCGTTGACGACGACCGAGCCACGCCGGCAGGCGACGTGGTCGCCGCCGACCCCGATCACCCGCTTCACCAGATGGCCCCCGCTGGGGTACAAGCCGAGGAACGACAGCGACTTGGTGAACACGTTGGTCGGCACCTCACCGTCCTCCTGGCCGAGCCAGTTGGCGGGATCGTCGAAGACGACGATGTCGCCGCGCTGCGGGCTGTGAAACCAGTACGAGACCTTCTGCACCAAGATCCGGTCGTTGTCGTCGAGAGTGTCGCGCATCGACCCCGAAGGGGGGATGTAGAACGCCTGGACCAGGAAAGTCTTGATCAGCAGCGCCAAGATGACCGCCGTAGCGACGAGCAGTATCGACTCCTGCCACATCGGCAGCTGTTTCTTCGGCTTTTTGCCGGCCTGCGGCGACGTGCTGCTTCCGGCCGGCGGCTGGCCACCTTCGCCCGGTTGCGGGTCGGCGCTGAGTACGGCCGGAGCCGGCGGACCGGTGACGGAATCGCCGGGGCCGGGATCGCCGGCGGCGGGGCCGTCCGAACCAGAGGTCACCCAGCGAGCCTAACCCGCGTACTCAGGCCGCGAGCCCAACTCGCGCAGTCAGCGTGAGACCGGAGCCTCGCGCTTCTCCTTGATCTTCGCTGCCTTTCCGCGCAGGTTGCGGAGGTAGTACAGCTTGCCGCGCCGGACATCGCCACGGGTCACGACCTCGATCCTGTCGATGATCGGCGTGTGAAGCGGGAACGTACGCTCGACTCCGACTCCGAAACTGACCTTGCGGACCGTGAAGGTCCTGCCGATGCCGGACCCCTGCACGCGGATGCAGACACCCTGGAACAGCTGCACGCGGGACCTGGTGCCCTCGATCACCTTGACATGGACCTTGAGGGTGTCTCCCGGACGGAACTCGGGTACGTCGTCTCGCCTGATCTGAGCGGCGAGAGCGTCGATGGTATTGGTCATGTCAGTCGCTTTCCTCGTCGGTGCCACAGGTCACCTACGCGTTGTGTGCTGCTTCGTCGATGGGCGTTGTCGTCACGCTCGGTTCCCCTGCGGCAGAACCGGCTGTTGGCCTAGGCCTCCCCGACGGACAACACCAACCGGCAAGTTTGCCACACCCGCGGGTGTTCCCCTAAATCCTCGCTCGGGGGACACCGGTCCTAGTCGGCGTCGGACTCGTCGTCTGCGAGCACCGCTCGGTCGGCGTCGCTGAGCGCAGCGACCGCCGCCGCCAGCAGGTCGGGCCGCCTGGTCGCCGTACGGAGCAGCGCCTGGTCGCGTCGCCAGCGCGCGATTCGGGCGTGGTGGCCGGACATGAGGACGTCGGGGACGCCGAGACCGCGCCACTCGGGCGGCTTCGTGTAGACGGGGTACTCGAGCAGCCCGCCCACGACTCCTTTGTGATGCGACTCCTCGGCGAGAGAGGCGGGGTTGCCGAGGAAACCGGGGAGCAGCCGGACCACCGCCTCGATCATGACCATCGCGGCCACCTCACCGCCACTGAGCACGTAGTCGCCGATGCTCAGCTCGCTGACCTGCAGCGTGTCGGCGTAGTGCTCGACGACGCGCTGGTCGATGCCTTCGTAGCGGCCGCAGGCGAAGACGAGGCGCGGACTGCTCGCCATCGTCTCGGCCAGCTCCTGCGTGAAGGGGCTGCCGGCCGGGCTGGGGACGATGAGATGCGGCTCGCCAGGAGCGGTGGCGAGCACGTCGTCGATGGCGTCGCCCCAGGGCTCGGGTCGCATGACCATACCGGCCCCGCCGCCGTACGGCGTGTCGTCGACCGTGTGATGGCGGTCGCGCGTCCAGGCCCGCAGGTCGTGGACCTCGAGCGTGACGAGGCCGGCTGCGCGGGCTCTCCCGAGCAGGGACAGCTCGAGCGGCTTGAGGTAGTCGGGGAAGATCGAGATCACGTCGATGCGCACCGGTCATACCCCGCCTGTGTCGTCGGCGGGCGTCTGTACTGCGTCCGGCGTCGAGTCGTCGAGGAGACCTGGTTGGTCGACGATGACGAGCCTGCCTGCGTCCAGGTCGACGGTGGGCACGATGTCGGCTACGAACGGTACGAGTACGTCGCGGTCGTTGTGCCGTACGACCAGGACGTCTTGCGCAGGCAGGTGGAGCACGTCGCTCACCTCGCCGATCGGCCGGCCCGCCTCACTCTCGGCCCGAAGGCCGACGAGATGGTGGTCGTAGAACTCCTCGGGGTCATCGGGGCGCAGGTCCGCGGCGACCGTGATCCGTAGCTCGACGCCCCGCAGCTCTTCGGCGGCCGTGCGGCTGGTCACCCCCGTGAACCCGACGAGCAGACGCTGTCCGTGCCAACGGCTCGAGGCGATGGTGAGCTGGCCATGGCTCGTGGAGAACGCCGTTCCGGGCGCGAACCGCCGCTGGGGCTCGTCCGTGCGCACGTCGATGACGACATCGCCACGGACCCCGTGGGCCCGGCCGACTCTGCCGACCAGAAGCTCGACGGTGTCCCCTGTGTGGCTGTCCTCTGCTGCGGCTGTCCCTCGAGCGGCTGTCCACGGGGTGGCCCGTCAGCGCCGCCGGTCCACGTCGACGAAGTCGATCCGGACGTTGCCGTCCGCTTCGAGCGCCTGGACGACGGTGCGCAGCGCTGTGGCGGTCCGGCCACCTCGGCCGATCACCCGGCCCAGGTCCTCAGGGTTGACCCGGACCTCGATCGTCTCCCCACGGCCCGCGAAGCGCGGGTTGCGGCCCCGCTGCTGACGCGTCGTCACGGTGACGTCGTCGGGGAAGTTCACGATCCCCCGTACCAGGTGCTCGAGGGCCTCGGTAAGCATGCTCAGGCCTCAGCCGAGGCGCCACCGGAGGCTTCAGCGGCTGTCTCGGTCCCCGTCGGTACGTCGTCGTCGAGTGCGTTCTCGGCCGCAGCCTCCGCCACCGGTGAGGTCTCGTCGACGGGGGTCTCTTCGGGGATCGCCTCGTCGTCCACGACAGCAGCCGGCAGCGGCTCGGCCTGAGTGGTCTCGGCGGCTGGGGTTGTCCCGGCTACCGCTGGTGTCTCCACGGCGTCAGCTGCCGCCTCGGTGGAGGCGGACGCACTCGGGGCGGCCTTCTTGGTCGTGCGCCCTGCGGGCCGTCACGGCCTCGGTCTTCGGGTCGCCGTGGGAGTCCTTGAGCGCCTCGTTGAACAACTCGGCCTTGTCCCTGCGTGGCTCGGCCACCTGCATCGGTGCCGGCGCAGCCTGTCCCTTGAACTTCTGCCAGTCGCCGGTGACCTTCAAGATCGCGGTCACTGGCTCGCTCGCCTGCGCACCGACGCCGAGCCAGTACTGCGCGCGATCGGAGTCGACCTCGATGAAGCTGGGGTCTTCCTTGGGGTGGTACTTGCCGATCTCCTCGATGACCCGTCCGTCCCGCTTGGTGCGCGAGTCGGCCACGACGATGCGGTAGTACGGTGCACGGATCTTGCCCATGCGCTTCAGCCTGATCTTGACGGCCACGGGTGTGGTGTCTCCTTGGGTGTCTGGTGTGGTGGTGACCGGTTCACCCGGTGGGATCGGGGCAGCGTCACGCGGGATCCGACCGCGCCGGGTGAGAGGGCCCAGCGCAACTCGAAGTCGGCCAACAGTCTGCCAGACGTCATCCCCGCGATCCAATCGGCGCGAGCACGGCTGGCTCGACTGACATCTGAGACGCGGTGTTGCCGGTCTCCCTGATCAGGACTAGGCATGGAGATAGATGGGCGCAACGCCGCGCCCCCTGCGCCTCAGCGCAGGATGCACCGGCGCCGTCGGGGGTAGGTCGGCGCCAGAAGGGCTCAATCACATGGCAGACAACAAGGCCGTCGCGTATGTAGGTGGCGGCAAGGTCGAAATCCAAACGATCGACTACCCGACGTTCGAGCTCAAGGACGGACCGGGAGTCAACCCTGACAACGTCGGACGGAAGATTCCCCACGGGGTGATCCTGAAGACGGTCGCGACGAACATCTGCGGGAGCGACCAGCACATGGTTCGCGGCCGGACCACCGCACCGGAGGGCCTCATCCTCGGCCACGAGATCACCGGTGAGGTCGTCGAGACCGGCCCGGACGTCGAGTTCATCAAGAAGGGCGACCTCGTGTCGGTGCCCTTCAACATCGCCTGCGGGCGTTGCCGCAACTGCAAGGAAGGCAAGACCGGCATCTGCCTCAACGTCAACCCGGACCGGCCGGGCTCGGCGTACGGCTACGTCGACATGGGCGGGTGGGTCGGCGGCCAGGCGCAGTACGTCCTGGTGCCGTACGCCGACTGGAACCTGCTGAAGTTCCCCGACAAGGACCAGGCGATGGAGAAGATCCTCGACCTGACCATGTTGTCGGACATCTTCCCCACGGGGTTCCATGGCTGCGTGACGGCCGGTGTCCAGGTCGGGTCGACGGTGTACATCGCCGGCGCCGGTCCGGTCGGTCTCGCGGCCGCGGCCAGTGCCCAGCTACTGGGTGCCGCCGTCACCATCGTGGCCGATCTCAACGCGGACCGGCTAGCCCAGGCTCGCAGCTTCGGCTGTGAGACGGTCGACATCTCCAAGGGCGACCCGAAGGACCAGATCGAGCAGATCCTCGGCGTGCCGGAAGTGGACTGCGGTGTCGACGCAGTCGGCTTCGAGGCCCGCGGCCACGGGCAGGACTCCGGCACGGAGCGGCCGGCGACCGTGCTGAACTCGCATGATGGATGTCACCCGCGCAGGTGGCGGCATCGGCATCCCCGGGCTCTACGTGACCGGCGACCCCGGTGCCGCGGACGACGCCGCCCAGCAGGGCTCGTTGTCGATCCAGATCGGGCTCGGCTGGTCGAAGTCGCACAGCTTCATGACCGGACAGTGCCCTGTGATGAAGTACCACCGCGGCTTGATGCAGGCGATCCTGCACGACCGGGTACAGATCGCGAAAGCTGTCAATGCCACGGCGATCACGATCGACGAGGCACCGCGGGGCTACCGCGAGTTCGACTCGGGTGCGTCGAAGAAGTACGTTCTCGACCCGAACGGCTACCTGGGCGCCGCCGACGCCGCCTGACGGGCAGCCCGGCTCTTGGGACGGTCCGACCGGGGATGCTCCGCACCCACGGTCGGACCGTCTTCGAGGGGCGCTCAGGCGACGATGCGGCCGCGCAGCACGATCCGTCGGGGATGCGCCAGGACCGACAGATCCGCGAGCGGGTCGGCGTCGTAGACCACGAAGTCAGCGGCGTCACCATCCTCGAGCTGCCCTGGCGCGCCGAGCCATGAGCGCGCCCGCCAAGACGCCGCCCCCAGAGCGTCGAAGGGGGTCAGCCCGTACTGCGCCAGCGTGCGCGACCTCCTCGGCGATCAGTCCGTGCGGCAGGGCGCCGCCGGCGTCGGTACCTGCGTAGATGGGTACTCCCGCCGTGGTAGGCGGACCTGATCGTCTCGTGCCGGCCGGCGAACAGCGAGCGCATCCGAGCGGCATAGGCGGGGAACCTCGCCTCGCCGGCTGAGGCGTAGCTCGGGAAGTTCTCCAGCTGCCGGACGGTGGGCACCAGCGCCACCCCCCGCTCGGCCATGTCGGCGACCAGGTCGGGCGACAGACCCGTACCGTGTTCGATGCAGTCGATGCCGGCCGCGAGCAGATCGGGCAGGGCCTCCTCGCCGAACACGTGTGCCGTCACCCGCGCACCGTGGTCGTGGGCGGCCCGGACCGCCGACTGGAGGGCGTCAGCGGGCCACAACGGCCTCAGGTCCGCCGCGTCTCGGTCGATCCAGTCACCGACCAGCTTGACCCAGCCGTCACCGCGCGTGGCCTCCTGCACGACGTACGCCGTGAGCTCGTCGGGCTCGATCTCGTGGGCGTAGTTGCGGATGTACCGCTTGGGCCGTGCGATGTGGCGACCTGCCCTGATGATCCGGGGCAGGTCGAGCCGGTCGTCCACCCACCGGGTGTCGGCGGCCGAGCCGGCGTCACGCACGAGCAGGGTACCGGCGTCTCGATCGGCGAGAGCCTGCTGCTCGCTCGTCTCGTCGGGTACGGCGCCATGCGCGTCGAGGCCGATATGGCAGTGCGCGTCCACCAGACCCGGCACGATCCAGCCCTCGGCGACGAGGTCGGCGGACGCGGACGGCTCGGTGCTGATCCGGCCGTCGACGACGTACAGGTCGCGGTGCTCCCCGGACGGAAGAGCGACGCCACTGACCCTGAAGACCTCGCTCACCGCAGTACCACGTACCGGCTCGGACATGGCCGAGACGCTACCGGATCCGTCGTCGCCGTCGCCGAGACGTCAATCGGCGTCACGACACGCCGGCAGAATCTGGGCCGACTCTGACGTGTCGCGGTTAGAGGAGGTCGCGAAGGTCCTTCGGAAGCTCGAACCCGTCACGGCGGGAGGCCGCCTCCTGCGTGGACGACGTCGCCTGCGCGGTATCCGCCTTGGCACCACGCCGCCCGCCGAAGCCGAACGCGGCGGCGCCGCTGGGCGCCGGCTCGGCCGGTTGAGCGGCCGCGGCGTGAATCTGGGCGGCCCGCTTGGCGGGGTTGCCCGACCCGCGCTTGCTGCGCTTCTGGGAGGACTGCTGGCGGGCCTTCGCCCTCTTGCCGCCCATCCCCGGCATGCCCGGCATGCCGGGCATCCTGCCATGCCACCGCCGCCGGCCATGGACATCATCATCTTGCGGGCCTCGAAGAACCGGTCCACGAGGGAGTTGACGTCGCTCACCGCGCGGCCGGCGCCTCGTGCGATGCGGGTCCGGCGCGAGCCGTCGATGATCTTCGGGTTGGCCCGCTCCGCCGGCGTCATCGACAAGATGAGCGCCTGGATCCGGTCGATCTCGCGGTCGTCGAAGTTCTCGAGCTGGTCGCGGAACTGCGCCATCCCGGGAATCATCCCCATGATCTTGGAGAGCGAGCCCATCTTGCGGACCGCCTGCATCTGCTCCAGGAAGTCGTCGAGCGTGAAATCGCCGCCCTTGCCCTGCAGCTTGGCGGCAGCCTTGGCCGCCGACTCGGAGTCGAACGCCTTCTCGGCCTGCTCGATGAGCGTGAGCATGTCGCCCATGCCGAGGATGCGCGACGCCATCCGGTCGGGGTGGAAGACGTCGAAGTCGGTCAGCTTCTCACCGTTGGAGGCGAACATGACCTGGCGGCCGGTCACCTGGGCCACCGACAAGGCCGCACCGCCGCGGGCATCGCCGTCGAGCTTCGACAACACGACACCGGTGAACCCGACGCCGTCGAGGAAGGCCTGCGCCGTGGCGACCGCGTCCTGCCCGATCATGGCGTCGACGACGAACAGGGTCTCGTCCGGCTGTACGGCGTCTCGGATGTCGGCCGCCTGCCGCATCAGCTCGGCGTCGATACCGAGGCGACCGGCGGTGTCGACGACGATCACGTCGTACAGCCTGCGCTTGGCCTCGGCCACGGCGGCCCGAGCGACCGCAACCGGGTCGCCGACGCCGTTGCCTCGTTCGGGAGCGAAGACGGTGACCCCGGCCTGGGCGCCGACAACCTCGAGCTGGTTGACGGCGTTGGGGCGCTGGAGGTCGGCCGCGACGAGCATCGGGCTGTGACCGGTCTCCTTCAGCCAGCGGCCGAGCTTGCCCGCGAGCGTGGTCTTGCCGGACCCCTGCAGGCCGGCGAGCATGATGACGGTCGGCGGGTTCTTCGCGAAGCGCAACCGGCGGGTCTCCCCGCCGAGAATCGTGATCAGCTCATCGTTGACGATCTTGATGACCTGCTGCGCCGGGTTCAGCGCCTCGCTGACCTCGGCGCCCTTGGCCCGCTCCCGCACCCTGGCGATGAACTCACGGACGGCGGGCAGCGCGACGTCCGCCTCGAGCAGGGCGATCCGGATCTCCCGGCAGGTGGCGTCGATGTCGGACTCGGAGAGCCTGCCCTTGCCGCGGAGGTTCTTGAAGGTCGCGTTCAGGCGGTCCTGCAGCGTGTTGAACACGGTCGGCTGGTCCTTGTCCTCGTCGTCGTCGGCGGCAGTCGTCGTACATCGGCATGTCTCGACGTCTGGCCAACACTACCCGCGCCCTGGGGAGGAGATCGCCCTCAGACGCTGTCGATCCGCTGAGGTGACGCCGGTCCCTCACGATGGTGGTCCGCGGCTCGAAGGTCGAGATGGCGCCGCACCCGTTCGACCAGCGCGTCGACCAGCTGCTTGCGCCACGGAGACCAGGCGGCGGGGCCGGCCGCGAGCGCGTCAGCCTCGGTCAGGTAGGCGAGGAGCTCCAGCGTCGGCACGTCGACGACGGCCCGCCCGACCTCCTCCACGGTGAGCGGGTCGTCGAGGTCCTTCGACGTCGCGGCGTCGATGAGCGTCAGGTGGTGGCGCACGAGGCGCGCGACGACCTCGGCGTCGGGCAACCGGAAGCCGATCCGCGCCGCCACCTTGCGAGCGACGATCTCACCGGCCTCGCTATGGTCCCCGCTGTCGCCCTTGCCGATGTCATGCAGCAGAGCGGCCACGACCAGCTGGTCCGGTCTCGTGACCCGGCCGACGAACGGTGCGACCTCGACGCAGGTCTGGATCAGGTGCCGGTCGACGGTGAAGCGATGTACCGGAGACTGCGGGGCCAGATGGCGGACCCCGTTCCACTCCGGCAGCATCGCCTCCACCACGCCGTATTGGTCGAGGCTCTCCCACACGTCTACGAGGGCGGTCCCCGACCCGAGCAGCCTGGTGAACAACGCCCGCCCTTCCGCCGGCCAGGGGTCGGGCAGGGGGGCGAGCTCCCGACCGAGTCGCGCGGCCGCGGAGTCCGTCAGCACGAGGTCACGCGACGCGGCCGCCTCCGCCGCCCGCAACCCCAGCAAGGGGTCATTGCGCGGGCTCTGCACGCGACGTGAGCACGACCTCGCCGCGGTAGGCACCGACACCCGGCGCGACCGTGTCGAGGACCGGCCGACGCGGCCCTGTCGCGCGCGCAGGGGTCAGCATCCAGTCCACGTTGCGCAACGCCACCGATGCCAGGTGGGCGATCGCCCGGCCGGTCGTCATGAGCGCCGACCGCATGGACTCGGCGTCGGGCTGCCCGCACCGGGCGGCGACCTCGGCGACGTAGTCGACGACGAGTCGGTCGGTACGCCGTCTCGTCGTCTCCTGGAGGGCGTCGCGGACCTCCAGCAGCCCAGCATTGAGCCGGTCCAGCTCGGCCGCCGGAACGTCGACCAACCAGCTCGCGAGCAGCGCCCTCAGCAAGGTCACGTCGCGCATGCCACCGTGGCCCTCCTTGAGGTCAGGCGTCGTCGTGTGCGCGAGGTCACCGGTCCGCGACCAGCGTGCCCGCGAGTGGCTTGCCAGCTCGGGCAGGCGACGCTTCGCGGCCCGCCGCCAGTCGGTGAGCACCGTGCTGCGGGCCCCGAGTGTCAACGTGGGGTCCCCGGCGACATGCCGCATGTCCAGCACTCCGAGTGCCACCCGCAGGTCGTCCGACGCGGCCGAGCGCAGCTCGCTCTCGGTACGCACCGAATGGTCGAGGGCGACGTGGTCATCCCAGAGCGGGTACCACAGCCGCTCGGCCAACGCGCACAGCAGCTTCTCGTCGTAGCCGTCATCGGCCAGGAGGACGACGTCGAGGTCGCTGTACGGTGACAGCTCCCCGCGCCCGTAGCCACCGACAGCGACCAGGGCTGCGCCCGCGGTGGGAGACTCCAGGCCGGCCACAGCCTGGTCCCACAGCGAGCGCAGCCTCGCGTCCGCGGAGGCGGAGCGCGCGCGGCGCTGCTCAGACCGCGTCGGAGTCTCGGTCACCCGTGCGTACCCTCAGCACCGTGTCCACGGGAGTGACCCATACCTTTCCGTCGCCGATCCGGCCGGTCTGGGCGCTCTTCATGATGACCCCGACGATGTCGTCGACCTCGGCGCCGTCCACGACCACCTCGAGACGCACCTTCGGGATGAGCGAGATGTCGTACTCCGCCCCCCGGTACACCTCGGTGTGGCCCTTCTGCCGGCCGTAGCCGCTTGCTTCGGTGACGGTCATCCCGCTGACCCCGAACGCCTCGAGCGCAGCCCGCACGTCCTCGAGCTTGTGCGGCTTGATCACTGCGGTGATCAGCTTCATGCGTCGACCCTCTCTTTCTCCGTGTTGTCGTCGACGAGAGCGCCGACGGGGGCGGTGCGAGTACCGCCCCCGAAGCCCTGGTGCAGCTCGTAGCCGGTCTCGGCGTGCTCGACCTGGTCGATTCCGGTGAGCTCGTCGTCCTCACTGATCCGGAAGCCCATCGTCTTGTCTATCAAGGTGCCGATGATGAACGCCATCACGAACGAGAACGTGCCGACGGCCAAGACGGCCACGGTCTGCTTGCCCAGTAGGGAGAGTCCAGCGGAGCCGCCGCCGTACAGCAGCCCGGCCGCTCCGGCCGCGCTCGACGGAGCCGCCAGGAACCCGATCGCTATCGAGCCGACGGCTCCGCCCACGAGATGGACGCCGACGACGTCGAGCGAGTCGTCGAAGCCGAGCCTGTACTTGAGGCCGACGGCGTAGGCGCAGATCGCACCCGACACCAGGCCAAGGGCGATCGAGCCCATGGGGGTCAGCGCCGAGCAGGACGGGGTGATCGCGACGAGGCCGGTGACCGCGCCGGACGCCGCGCCCAGCGTGGTCATGTGGCCGTCGCGGTACTTCTCCACGATGAGCCAGCCCAGCATCGCGGTCGCGGTGGCCGTCTGCGTGTTCATGAAGGCCATGGCGGCGAGGCCGTTGGCTCCGAGTGCCGAGCCGGCGTTGAAGCCGAACCACCCGAACCACAGCAGCGCCGCACCGAGCATCACGAACGGCAGGCTGTGCGGGCGCATGGGGTCTCTTCTCCACCCGATGCGCTTGCCCAACACGATCGCCAGGGCCAGGCCGGCGGCGCCTGCGTCGACATGGACCGCTGTACCGCCGGCGAAGTCGATGACGCCCCAGTGGGCGAGCCAGCCGGCTCCCCCGCCGTGCGCGTCACCGAAGCCGAAGACCCAGTGCGCAACCGGGAAGTACACGATCGTCACCCACAAGGCGACGAAGACGGCCCAGGCGGAGAACTTGGCCCGATCGGCGATCGCACCACTGATCAGCGCCGGGGTGATGACGGCGAACATCAGCTGGAAGGCCGCGAAGACCAGCAGGGGGATGGGGTAGTTCGCGCCGTTCACGGCGCCCAGGTTGAGCGTGTCGGTGAGACCGAGCCGGCTGAAGTCGCCGATCAGACCACTGGCGTGCTGGCCGGTGCCGAACGAGAGGGAGAACCCGTAGATGACCCAGAGCGGGGTCACGATGCCGATGGTCAGCATGCTCATCATGAGCATGTTGAGAACTGACTTGGAGCGGACCATACCGCCGTAGAAGAACGCGAGACCGGGCGTCATGAGGAGCACGAGGGCTGAGCTCATCAGCACCCAGGCTGTGTCGCCGGAGTTGAGATGCATCGTGGATCCTTGTCTGTATCGGGGCAAGGAGGGAACGCGACGTTGCGATGTCCCCAGACTGCGCGAGGCAGGTTTCCGCAAGGGTCAGCCCGTGTTGCGCCGGCGTGACGATTGCCGGTGGGGTGTTACAGACGTGTGAACGGTACGCCCGGTGTGGCCAGCGAAGCTCCCACCGCCGAGACATACTCGGCGTATGCCTCCCCCACTCTCGTCACTGCTGCGCCAGCGGCTCGGGCAACAGCTTTTCGCATGGGTCGCCGGTCCGAACGGACCCCGTCACCGAGACCGGATCGAGACGGCCGAGGGACCGCACTGGTTCGATCCAGACCGCCCGATCCGCAAGGTGCACGGTGACGCCGCCATGTTCGTGGGTGGGCTGCGAGCGCTGCTGCTGCAGTCACTGCACCCGCTCGCCATGGCCGGAGTCGCTGCCCACTCCGGCTACCGTGGCGACCCCTGGGGACGGCTGCAGCGCACCGGCCACTTCCTCGCCGTGACGACCTTCGGGTCCGCCGAGGACGCCGAGGCCATGGTCGCCCGGATCCGGCAGATCCATACCCGCGTGCGCGGTACTGCACCCGACGGACGGCCGTACTCTGCGTCGGACCCGCACCTGCTCAAGTGGGTGCATCTCGTCGAGGTCGACAGCTTCCTGCGCGCCTACCAGCGGTACGGCGCCGAACCGCTCAGTGCGGCAGACCGTGACGGCTACGTACGCGACACCGCACGGGTCGCCGAGGCGCTGGGTGTCGTCGGGCCCCCGGCCTCGGTGCGGGAGCTGCGCGATCAGCTGGACGCGTACCGTCCGGAGCTCGCAGGCACGAGCGAGGCGCGCTCCGCGGCTCGGTTCATGCTGCTCAACCCGCCCGTCCCCCTCATGTTCCGCCCGGTGTACCCGGCGCTTGGTGCGGCAGCCGTCGGCCTGCTGCCGCTCTGGGCGCGGCTGCCGCTCTGGCTGCCCTATCTCCCGGTCACCGAGGCGGTCGCTGTGCGTGCGGGTGGGGAGCTGCTGACCCGGACGATCAGGTGGGCCATGACACCGGGCGAAGAGCTCGCCTCCTAGCCGCAGGTCGCCGACACGTCACCGGCGGCCCAATTCCGTCGGCGTGTCGGCCGCCGATTGACGTCTCGACATCATCTCGAGCGGACTGAACCGGCCGCGGAGCACTCGGCCCACCCAGGTCTTGGCCAGTTGGCGCAGTGCCTCGGCAGTACAGGGGCCGTTGAAGATGACGAAGTCGTCGTAGCGGTGCGGCCCCGGACGGTCGGCAACCGTCCGGGCGGCGTTGCGTACCGCCACGAGCCGGTCGACGCCGAGCTGGAGCGGTGGCTCGTCGGGCTGGAAGGTGCACCCAATGGGGTAGTCGCGTCCCGGACGGGTGCTCGTCTCGATGTGGCAGCCCATCACGTACGTGACCGGATTTCGGGCCGTAGATTCGACGAGCCGGTCGAGGCTGCGGATGAACGCGGTCATGTCGTTCACGTAGAGCCGTCCCGGGTAGACGGTGTCGCCCGTCAGCAGCCAACCCGTCCAGGGGTCGTACACGCTGATCGACGCCTCGTGGTGCCCAGGGATGCCGCTGACCTCGAGCGAGCGGCCGCCGAGGTCGAGCCAGACCTGCTGGACGGGCCAGTCCACAAAGCCGTAGAACCGTCGAACAGCCTCGACGTCGGTGCCGACGACGGTCGTCGAGGGCCTCCCTGCGAACTGTGCGTCGGCCGCGACATGGTCACCGTGCGCGTGGGTATGCGCGACCACCAGGCCGTAGGACGTCCGCGGATGGGCCTCGAGCCAGGTATCCACCAGCCGGTCGACAGTGGCGCGGAGCGGGAAACTTTCCGGCTCGGCAGTAGCACCCGTGTCGAAAAGCACCGCCCGGTCGTTGCCGAAGAGCAAGTACAGGAACGGCGCCTCGTAGTGGACAGCCATGCTCTGTCGCAGCACGTACGTGTGCTCGTCATAGGCGTGCACCTGGAGCGGCGGGTCGGTGTTGCGCCGCCTCGACGGCGACCCGTGGATCCAGGAGACGTCGAGATCCCCCGCGACCGGCGCATCAGCCTCGAAGTCGATGCGGCCCGACGACGTCGCGACCACCTCAGCCCGTGCCGAGCAGGGCGTCCACGAACGCCTCCGCCTCGAACGGGGCCAGGTCGTCGGCCCCCTCACCGAGCCCGACCAGCTTGACGGGCACGTTGAGGGCCCGCTGTACGGCGATCACGATGCCGCCCTTCGCCGTGCCGTCGAGCTTGGTGAGGACGATACCGGTCACGTCGACCACCTCGGCGAAGATCCTGGCCTGCGTGAGGCCGTTCTGGCCGGTCGTCGCATCGATGACGAGGAGCACCTCGTCGACGAGCGCCTGCTTCTCCACGACCCGCTTCATCTTTCCGAGCTCGTCCATCAGGCCGGTCTTCGTGTGCAGGCGCCCGGCCGTGTCGATCAGGACCGTGTCGACCTCCTGCTCGATACCGGCTCGGGTCGCCTCGAAGGCGACGCTCGACGGGTCCGAACCCTCCGGGCCGCGCACGGTCGGCACCCCGACCCGCTCGCCCCACGTCTGGAGCTGGTCCGCGGCGGCGGCCCGGAACGTGTCGGCTGCCCCGAGCAGCACATCCTTGTCCTGCGCGACGAGCATTCTCGCGATCTTGCCGACCGTGGTGGTCTTGCCGACGCCGTTGACTCCGACGACCATCACCACTGCGGGCTTGCCGTTGAGGCGGTCGGTGTGCAACGTCCTGTCCAGTGTGGGGTCGACGAGGCTGACGAGCTCTTGGCGCAGCAGCGTCGTTGCCTCGGTGCCGGATGCCCCCTCCACCCGGACCCGGCGCCGCAGCCGTGCCACCAGCTCCTGCGTCGGAGTGACTCCGACGTCCGCAGCGAGCAGGGTGTCCTCGATCTGCTCCCAGGTCTCCTCGTCGAGCTGGTCACGTGACAGCAGCGCGAGCAGTGCCCGTCCGAGTGTCGACTCCGACCGCACGAGCCTGGCGCGGAGCCGCCGGAAGCGGCCGGCGACCGGGTCGGGACGCTCGACGCCGGGAAGCACGGCGGCGTCGCCGTCAGCCGTGACGTCTTCCGGGGGTGTGACGGTCCCACGCGGCGGGGTGCTGCCCAGACGCTCCGGGTCCTCCGCGGTCGGCGCTCCCCTGCGGAGGTCGGGTGCCGGCCCCGAGGGCGGAACGTCGGAGGTTCTGCGGCGCGACCTGGTGGTGACCAGACCGGTGATGAGGGCCAGCCCGACGACGACGAGCCCGATGGCGATGTACACGAACTCAAGCACGATCAGTCATCCTTGCAGATGGCCGAAATTATCCAGCCGGGGTCGAAATCCGGTCAGGGTCGGATCTTGTCGCTGACTCTCACCATGGCATCGGAGAGCCAGCTCGCATGCGGGATGGCGTAGCCCCGGTGCGGGAACGCGGCAAACACTGTGACCAGGCCCGCGACGGCGAGGATGAGGAGGAGTGCCAAGGCGATGAGCAGCATGGGGCGTGATTCTCTCAGGGATAGCGTCTCGTAACGGGCCCACATGAGCAGGCTCTTCCATCGTGACACGGCATCGGGCGGTAACGGAGCGGAAGACGAGTTTCGGCGGAAACTGTGACCGAGGTAACCCAACCAGTGGGAGTCGTCAGGCAGGCTCGCGCTCACGCAGACGCTGGCTGATGACAGCCGACACCCCATCACCTCGCATCGACACGCCGTACAGCGCGTCGGCGATCTCCATCGTGCGCTTCTGATGGGTGATGACGACCAGCTGCGACGTCTCCCTCAGCTCGTCGTAGATCTCCAGGAGGCGGCCGAGGTTGGTGTCGTCGAGCGCGGCTTCGACCTCGTCGAGGATGTAGAAGGGCGACGGCCGAGCCCGAAACAACGCAACCAAGAAGGTCACGGCGACAAGGGACCGCTCCCCGCCGGAGAGCAGCGAGAGCCTCTTGATCTTCTTGCCGGCTGGACGCGCCGACACCTCGATCCCGGTGGTCAGCAGGTCGGTTGGATCGGTGAGCTCGAGACGTCCCTCGCCGCCCGGGAACAGCCGCGAGAAGAGGGCCTCGAACTCACGCGCGACGTCGGTGTAAGCCTCGGCGAACACCTGCTCGACCCGTGCGTCCACCTCGCGGACGATGTCCAGAAGGTCATGGCGTGTCTTCTTCAGGTCCTCTAGCTGCTCGGTGAGGAACCGGTGGCGCTCCTCCAGCGCGTCGAACTCCTCGAGCGCCAGCGGGTTGATCCGTCCGAGCTGGGCGAGCGCCCGCTCGGCGGACCGCAGCCGTCGCTGCTGCTCCTCGCGGACGTACGGCCGGGGCTGTGGATCTATGGGCTCCTCGTCGCCCTGCACCGCCGGGCTCGGTGGCACGAGCTGGTCTGGGCCATAGTCCGCGACCAACGTCTCGAGGTCGAGGCCGAGCTCGTCCAGGACCCGCTGCTCGAGTTGTTCGATGCGCAGCCGGTGTTCGGCGCGCACCAGCTCGTCGCGGTGCACGCTGTCGGTGAGCCTCGCGAGCTCGGTCTCGAGCTCACGGAGGTGGGAGCGGCCCGCGGTCAGCTCGGCCTCGCGCGCGGCCCGCGACGCCTCGACTGCCGTGCGTCGCTCGAGCGCGTCGGCGAGGGACACGTCGAGCCGGACGAGCACGAGCCGTGCGGCATGCACGACTGCCTGTGCCGTGCGCGCCTCGCGCTGCCGCCGCTCGCGTCGCACCTGGGCCCGTGCCTGGCTGCTTCGCTCCTGCTCGGCTGAGCGCCGCAGGGCATCGGCACGACCGTGGAGGGCGCGTGCCCGCTCCTCAGCGGTGCGCAGCGCCAGCCGGCCGTCTGTCTCACGCTGCCTCGCTGCGCGAGCCGCGCTGGCCAGCCGCTCCGTCTCGGTGACGCCAGGCTCGTTGCTGTCGCGGGGCCGCCGGCGCCGTCGACCGCCGCGAGACGTCGTTCGAGGTCGGCCAGGCCGGAGAGGTCAGCCGCGCGGGCCTCCTGAACCGCCGCGATGGCCACGTCGATGCGGGCTGCCTCAGCCTTCGCTGCGCGTGCCTGCGACCCGAAATGGCCCAGTTCCTCGGCGATCGCCGCCATCGCCGCGTCAGACTCGTGCAGTCTTGCCAGCGCGACGTCTGCCCGGCCCTGAGCGTCGGCGCGCTCCGCCTCCAGGGCGCTGAGCTCGAACCGGAGCCGCTCGGCGGCAGCGACCGCATCTGCGATCGCGTCGGTGACCTCGTCGACTGCCGCCTGTACCTCGATGAGGCTCGGCTGCGCCGACGACCCTCCTGCGACCAGGTAGGCGCCGATGACGTCGCCGGCCCGGGTAACCGCGACAGTGTCCGGGTGTTCGTCGACGAGGGAACGCGCCGCATGGACGTCCTCGACGATGGCTGTCTTGTGCAGAAGGCGGGCCAGTGCGGGTCTCAGCCGCTCCGGCGCGCCGATCGCGTCGACCGCATACGTGACGCCGGCCGGCAGGGACGGCCAGGAGGACGTGTCCACGGGGACGTCACGCGCCACCACGAGGGCGGCCCGGCCGAGGTCGGCCCCCTTCAGATAGGCGATGGCGTCGTAGCCGGCCTGTGCACCGTCGACCGCGGCGGCGTCAGCGGCGGAGCCGAGAGCGGCCACGACGGCCGCCTCGTAGCCGCTCTTCACGTCGAGCAACGCGGCGAGTGACCCGAGCAGCCCGCTATGAGGCTCGCTGGCCGACAACAGGGCGCCGACACCGTCCTTGCGCGACAGGCCCAGCCGCAGTGCGTCCAGCCGTGCCGACAGTGCCGCCCGCTCGCTGTCGGCGGTACGGGACTCGGCCCGCAGCTTGTCGAGGCGGTCGTCGATGTCTCGTACGAGTGCAGACGCGGCCTCGTACTCGGCATCGAGGCCTCGCTCCCCTGCGTCGAGCCCGGCGATCGTCGTCTCCAGAGCCGTGAAGTCGTGACGGGCACGCTCTGCGCGCGCCGTCGCCTCGGTGCGCGCCGCCGCCAACCGGCTGATCTCCTCCTCGGCGGCCGCGGCGTGACTCTTGAGCGCGTTCACCTGGCCCGTCAGCCGGGCCAGGCCCTCTCGCCGGTCGCTGGCCGCACGCAACAGCTCCGCCACGCGGCGACTCTCGGCGGCATGCGCGGACTCGGCCAGCTGCCTGATGGCGATGGCCTCGTCGAGTGCGCGTTGACGCGCATCCACCTCACGGCGTGTTTCAGCCTCCTCGGCCCGGGCAACATCTGCTTCGGCTTCCAGCTCGGCGGGGTTGCGGCTGGTCGGCAGGTCGGCTGAGTCCTCGGCGATGTTTCGCAACCGCTCGGCGGCGAGGCCGGCCGTGCCGCGGATCCGCTCTCGCAGACCGGCGAGCGCGAAGTACGTCTCCTGAGCCTGGGCAAGGAGGGGGGCGTCCGAGCTCAGCGCAACGTCGAGCTCGAGCACCCGACGCCTGGCGAGGTCGAGGTCGGCTTCGGCATCGCGACGTCGGGTCGCCAGAGCTTCCTCGTCGGCGAGCTCGGCTGCGAGGGACTGGCGAAGCGAGACGGCGTCGTCCGCGAGCAGCCTGGCGCGGGCGTCGCGGGCGTCGACCTGGACGACCGATGCGCGCCTGGCGACGTCCGCCTGGCGCCCTAGGGGCTTGAGCTGCCGCCGGATCTCGCCGAGCAGGTCTGCCAGCCGGGTCAGGTTGGCGTCGGTCGCATCGAGCTTGCGGACGGCCTTCTCCTTGCGCTTTCGGTGCTTCAGGACCCCCGCGGCCTCCTCGATGAACCCGCGACGCTCGTCGGGGTTGGCTCGCAGGATGTCGTCCAGCTGGCCCTGACCGACGATGACATGCATCTCGCGCCCGATGCCGGAGTCGCTCAGCAGCTCTTGTACGTCGAGCAGCCGGCAGGTCTGGCCGTTGATCGCGTAGTCGGAGCCCCCGTTTCGGAACATGGTCCGCGAGATCGTCACCTCGCTGTAGTCGATGGGGAGCGCCCCGTCGGCGTTGTCGATCGTGAGCAGGACCTCTGCGCGTCCCAGCGGCGGCCGGCCGGAGGTACCCGCGAAGATGACGTCTTCCATCTTGCCGCCGCGCAGCGACTTCGCGCCCTGCTCGCCCATCACCCAGGCCAACGCGTCGACCACGTTGGACTTCCCGGAGCCGTTGGGCCCGACGATGCAGGTGACACCTGGCTCCAGCTGCAAGGTGGTCGACGAGGCGAACGACTTGAAGCCGCGCAAAGTAAGGCTCTTCAAGTACAAGGCGGTGCTCCTTCGCAGGCGATCGTCGCCGCCTCGGCCGGGGAAGACCAGCTCCGAGACTATCCGCGCCCGCCGACGAGACCGGCCTCACCACGCCGTATGGGCCTCCGTGAACGATGTGCCGCAAACGGCACGTCCCCACCCGCTCACGACCTCGGCGTAGCGCATCGCCGCCTTCCGAACGCGTGGAGAAAGTTCCGTCGAGAGACCGGAAAGGTCCGCTCGACCGGGCGGAGTTGGTACGCCGGCGCCGGCCACACGCTCAGTCCGGGTTCAGCATCTCCTGAACCGAATCGTGGGCCCTCTGGGCCGGCCTTCGCCGCCCTCTCGGGCGGTCTCTTCGGCCCTCTCGCGGGTCAGGCGCGCGTGACCGCGCGCCCGCCGATGGTGTGCGGGATGACGAGCAGGTCCGCCTCGGTCAGCTGCGCCGCCAGCGCGTCGTTCTCCGCCTGCAGACGTAGCACCACCGCTTCGAGATCCTCGACGCGGCGACGCAGCCGGCGGTTGTCCTCGATCAGGCGGGCGTCCCCGCCGACGTACCCGAGCAGAGCCTTGGCCATGGATGCCCTCCACAAGCAGAATCGTTGTCGCGCAGCGGGGTGGGTCGCCGGCCTGGAAACCTCGGCGCGTCTCACGCTGGGAGCCGGTGAAGGATTCGCTGCTGCTGTGTCAAGGGTGACACCTGAGCCGGTCTCGGTCAACTCTGGTCGCGCGTTTGGGGCCGCAGGGGCGGGCACAATTGCATCGTGTCCGATCCTGCGCGACCTGAGCGCGCGCTCACCACGTGGCCCTGTCAGTCCGTCTGTGTCTGGGAGCGCACCGGCGAGGTCGAGGTGTCCGACGGCGGGCCGCAGCCGGCGGTCGTGTTCGAGTGCCGGGGATGCGGCTCGGAATGGCTGCGCAGCGAGGATTGGACGCCCGTCGACGGCGACGGGCTGGTGCCCGCGGCTGTCGCATCAGAGGCCGCCGACCGCCCGGCCTAGCGACGTGGTCCGTGCTGGTTACCAGCGGGCCCGGCGCGGCCGAGGCTGGCAGCGCGGGCAGGTGTAGGACGAGCGGTTCATGAACGCGTCGCGGCGGATCGGCGTGCCGCACCGTGGACATGGCCTGTCGACCTGCCCGTACACCGCGAGCGAACGCTCGAAGTACCCGGACTCACCGTTGACGTTGACGTACAGGGCGTCGAACGACGTCCCGCCGTCTCCGAGAGCGCGGGTCATCACGGCGCGGAGCTCCGCCAGCAGCCGCTGGACCTCACCGCGGCGCAACGTCTCGGTGGGGCGGGCATAGTGCAGCCTGGCGCCCCACAACGCCTCGTCGGCGTAGATGTTGCCCACTCCCGAGATGAGGGTCTGGTCGAGGATGGCGCGCTTCACACCGGTACGCCGCCGGTGCACGGCGAGTCCGAAGCCCGCGTCGTCGAACCCCGGGTCGAGCACGTCTCGGGCGATGTGGGCAATCTCCGGCGGCAGGTCCGCGCCGTCCAGCGAGACGAGGAGCCCCCGAACATCCGCTGGTCCACGAACCGCACGTCCACACCGTCGGAGAGCTCGACGACCACCCGCAGATGCCGCTCCGTCCGAGGCGGCACGTGGCTTCACGAGGAGCTGACCACTCATCCCCAGGTGGCCGAGGATGGCATCGCCGGAGTCCAGCGCCAACCACAGGTACTTGCCGCGCCGGCGTACCGCCTCGATCCGCCGCCCGGGTAGTGCCGCCTCGAAGTCCGCCGGACCTGCGAGGTGGCGCCGCAATGGTCGTGGGTGCAGCACCCGGACGGTCTCGATGGTGCTGCCGACGACGTACCGCTCGAGGCCGCGCCTGACGACCTCGACCTCCGGAAGCTCGGGCACTGGCCGACGTCAGAGCACGTGCGGCGCGTCGAAGACGACGTACCCGTCGACCTCACGGGACGCCGCGGCGGCCCTCGTGGGGTCGTCGGTGCGGATGTCTCGCCAACCGGTCTCGGCCGCCTGCTGCTCGGCCTCCTTCTTGGAGCGCCCCGTGCCGTGGCCGTAGACCCGGTCGCCGACGCGGACCCTCGCCACGAAGGTCTTCTCGTGGTCGGGACCGCTGTCTTCGATGAGGTACTCGGGGACGCCGAGACCGAGGTCGGCGGCAAGCTCTTGCAGACGAGGTCTTCCAGTCCAGCCCGGCACCGAGGTCGGCGGCCGCGGCCATGAGGGGGTCGAACAGCCGGTGGACGACCTCACCGGCGACCACGAAGCCCTGGTCGATGTAGATGGCGCCGATCACCGCCTCGACGGTGTCGGAGAGGATGGACGACTTGTTGCGACCGCCGGTCGACTCCTCGCCGCGGCCGAGCATGATGTGCTCACCGAGGCCGAGCGTCCGCGCCACGTCGGCGAGCGCGCGCGCGTTGACGACCGCCGCCCGCAGCTTGGCCAGCCTGCCCTCGGACAGATCGGGATGGCGCCGGTACAGGGACTCGGTGACGACGACGCCGAGCACGGAGTCGCCGAGGAACTCGAGTCGCTCGTTGGTCGGGAGCCCGCCGTTCTCGTACGCGAACGACCGGTGCGTCAGGGCCCGGTTGAGCAGGTCCGGGTCGAGCCCGGGCACGCCGAGGTCCGCGCACAGTTCCGCTCGGGCGGGCGTCAACGCAGCGGACTCCACGTCAACTTGGGTCAGAGGACCTGACGGCGGTCGGCCCGCGCGCCGTACTGACCGCACTCGGGGCAGGCACGGTGGGGTAGGTGCTTTTGCAGGCAGGCCGGGTTGGCGCACGTCACGAGGGAGGGTGCGGTGGCCTTCCACTGGGAACGGCGGTGGCGCGTATTGCTTCGCGACATCTTCCGCTTCGGAACAGCCACTGGTCACTCCTCGTCTTGGCTGACGGACCCGTCAGCGGTGTTGCTCGTCAGTGTCGAGAGCGCTACCCACCGGGGGTCGATGCTCTCGTCGTGCGCATGGCCGGGGTCATCTGCCAGCCGCGCCCCGCATTCGAGGCACAACCCCAGACACTCCTGGCTACAAATCGGCCGGAACGGCAGTGCAAGCACCACCGCGTCTCTCAGCGCAGGCTCGAGGTCGAGCAGCTCTCCCTCGAGTCGGCTGGCCTCGTCCTCCTCCGCGTCGCTTTCGGGATAGACGTACAGCTCCTGGAGAGGTACCTCGAGCTCCTGCTCGAGCGGATCCAGGCAGCGTGCGCACTCTCCCGTCAGCGTCGCCCACGCCCGGCCGGACGCGAGCACCCCTTCCATGACCGCCTCGAGGCGAAGCTCCACCTCGACAGGCGACCCGGCAGGGACACCGATGAGTTCGATGCCGAGATCTGCAGGTGCCGGCACCGATAGCTCGAGCGCGCGCATCGAGCCCGGACGTCGCCCGAGCTCGTGGGTGTTGATGACGAGCGGCGAACGCGGGTCGAGACGCATCGCACTTACTTCCGGTAGGAGGCCCAACAGATCAACGGTCCCCGTTACAGAGACCGCACGCTAGCGTAACGGTTGGCAATACTCCGCTCAAATCAGGTGGCCATGCGGCTCGACGAACTGGCAGGTGGGGGCCCCGGTTAGCCGACCAGCCGCTCTCGGAGCAACTCCTCGACATGATCAGGCACAAACCCGGTGACGTCGCCGCCGAGGCGCACGACCTCCTTGGTGAGGCTGGACGACACGAAGGCCCACTCGGGGCTCGTGGGTACGAGCACGGTGTCAACGCCCGCCAGTGCCCGGTTCATCTGGGCCATCGGGAGCTCGTAGTCGAAGTCGGTCGACGCTCGCAGCCCCTTGACGATGACACCGGCCTCTTCGGCGCGGCAGAAGTCCACGAGCAGCCCCTCGAACGCCACGCACCGTACGTTGTCCAGACCCAGGTCATCCACCGATCGCTCGAGCATGGCGATCCGCTCGTCGACGGTGAATGCGGTGGTCTTCGCCTCGTTGACGAGTACTGCTATCACGAGCTCGTCGAAGAGGCCCGATGCGCGCGCCACGATGTCGAGGTGGCCGTTGGTCACGGGGTCGAACGAGCCTGGGCAGACTGCTCTTCGCATTCGACCCTCCTCGGCCTCGACGACGGCGCTCACAGCGACGCCACGAGACCGTACCAAAGCATGGTCTCGCCGTACTTCTTCGAGCGCAGGGGTTCGAAGCCCTCGGGCCACGTCCAAGGGCCGTCGCGCCGGGACCGCTCGACCACGGCGACGGCGCCGGGGAGTAACCATGCCGACCCTGTCAACGCCTCGAGCAACACGGCGAGCTCAGCCGCGCGCTGTGGCGTACGGCGGGTCGAGGAAGCCGACGTCGTATCCGCCGTCCTCGGGCGCTCGTTCAGCCATCCGAGAAGGCCGAGGCGACCAGGACGGTGACCTGGTCGAGCCCGAGCTCCTTGGCATTGGCGCGGATGAGCGCCGCCGTGGCCGGATCACGCTCGACCAGTGTCACGTGCTGGGCCCCGCGCGAGCGAGCCTCCAGCCCGACGGCGCCCGAGCCCGCGAACAGGTCGAGGAACCGTCGACCGGCCAGGGTTCCGATCTGCGACTCCAGTGCCGAGAACAGGGCCTCCTTCACCCGGTCGGACGTCGGCCGAGTGCGGCCCCCCGAGGGCGTGCGCAGGCGACGCCCGCCTGCACTGCCGGCCACGATGCGGGTCATGCGCGCGCCTCCACGGCACAACCATGGCACGAACGGTCGGCGAGTCCATGCCGCTGCACCAAACCCTGGCCGCTCGCCGAGCACGTCACCCCCGGCCCGGTTCTGTCGGCGTGTCGGCCGCGGATTGACCTCTCGGCGGTATCGGGTGTTCCCTCCGACAGCGCCAGCGAAGGAAGCGGTCCTCAGGACTTCTCCAAGTAGTCGGCCCGCTCGGTCGCGGCCAGATGCTCCACGACTGTCGCCAGGTGGGGGTGGCGCTCCAGCAGCGGATCACCGGCGACGATCTCGTCAGCGCACGCCCGAGCAGCAGAGATCACGTCCTCGTCGCGCAGGACGGACAGCAACCGCAGGCTCGACCGCCGGCCGGACTGGGTGGCTCCCAAGACGTCGCCCTCGCGCCGGTTCTCGAGATCCAGCTTGGCCAAGGCGAACCCGTCCGAGGTGGCCGCCACGCCGTCGAGCCGCTCGCGCGAGGGTGAGCCCTCCGTCGCCTCGGTCACCAGCAGGCACAGTCCAGGTACGGAGCCCCGGCCCACCCGGCCGCGCAGCTGGTGCAGCTGGGAGACGCCGAAACGGTCGGCGTCCATCACCACCATCAGCGACGCGTTAGCGACGTCGACGCCGACCTCGATCACCGTCGTGGCGACGAGTACGTCGATGTCGCCCGCGCTGAACCGGCGCATGACCTCGTCCTTCTCGTCGCCGGGAAGCCGGCCGTGCAGGACGAAGACGCGCAGCCCTGACAACGCCCCGCCGATGAGCTCGCCGGCGACGTCCGCGACGGCCTTCGGCGGCCGGCGCGGGGGCTGGTCGTCGTCGGGGCGCGGCTCCATCATGGTCGACTCCGGCTCGCCGCCGATCCGGGGACAGACGACGTACACCTGGTGTCCCTGCGACACCTCCTCGCGGACCCGCTGCCAGGCCCGGTCGAGCCACTCGGGTCGCTCTGCGGCGGGGACGACCGTCGTCTGGATCGCCGCGCGCCCGGCGGGCAGCTCGCGCAGAGTCGAGACGTCCAGGTCGCCGAAGACTGTCATCGCGACGGTACGCGGGATCGGGGTGGCCGTCATGACGAGTACGTGCGGCGGGGTGAAGCCCGCCTTCTCCGTGAGCGCCGCGCGCTGCTCGACACCGAATCGGTGCTGCTCGTCGACCACGACGAGGCCGAGCTCGGCGAACTGGACGACATCCTCGAGCAGCGCATGCGTACCGACGACGATCCCGGCGGCCCCGGACGCCGCGTCCAGCAGGACCTGTCTTCGGCGCGCCGCCGACGTCGACCCGGTGAGCAGCACGACCCTGGTGGCGTCCTCGTCGCCGCCGAGCATGCCGGCATCGGCCATCGGTCCGAGGAGCGACACGATCGAGCGGAAGTGCTGCGCCGCGAGGACCTCAGTGGGCGCCAGCAGAGCCGCCTGGCCGGCGGAGTCGACCACCTGCAGCATGGCTCGAAGCGCGACGACCGTCTTGCCCGACCCGACCTCCCCCTGGAGCAGCCGGTGCATGGGGTGCGAACGGGCGAGGTCGGTCTCGATCTCGGTCCCGACCTCGACCTGGCCGTCCGTGAGGCTGAAGGGGAGCGACCTGTCGAAACGCGCTCGTAGCCCGTCGCCACGGGGAGGTCGTGGGGTTGCCGGAAGCGACTTCATGAGGTGTCGCCTCTGCGCAAGCACTGTCTGCAGGACGAACGCCTCGTCGAAGCGCAGCCTGCGCCTCGCCTCCTCCCAGTCAGCAGGGTCCGTCGCCCGGTGGACCAGCCGCAGCGCCTCGTCGTACGGCAGCAGCCCGAGGCGTTGGCGAACGTCGGCGGGGACGCGGGTCGGGAACAGGGTCGAGCTGGTCGAGGACGACGTCGACACTGTCGTGGATCATCTTGGACGACACCGACGAGGTGGCGGGATAGATCGGCCACCACCGCTGCTGCTCCTCGCCTTCGAAGGCGTCGAGGTCGGTGCCGGTCCCGAGTATCTCGCAGGTCGGAGACTGGAGCTGTCGGCGGCCCTTGAAGAGGTCGACCTTCCCGCTGAACCACGCCACCGTGCCCGCTTTGAGCTGGCCGCTCTTCCAGGGCTGACGGAAGAACGTCATCGACAGGTCCCGCTGCCCGTCCGTCACCACGACCTCGGTGCGCGCAGCACGCCGCCCACCACCGCGTGGCTGGTAGCTGCCGACCTTGACGGTCTTGGTCTTGGCGAGGACTGTGACGTGCTCGCCGAGCTGGAGATCCGCGAGGTCGGTAAGCCTTCCCCGGTCGGCCAGCCGGCGCGGGATAGTGGCCGAGCAGGTCACCGACGGTCTCGAGGTCGAACGCCGAGCCCAGGGCCTTGGCCGCCCGGGCGCCGACGCACGGGTCCGAGCCTGGCAGCAGGCGTGACCATCACTCGACCCCGATCAGGAGCGGGTACCGGCACTGGCCGCCGGCGTACACGACCACGTCGACCGTCGGCCGCGACGCCTCGACGTGGCTTGCCACCTGGTCGACCAGGTCCGGCTGGGCGTCGGCGCCGGACACCAGCGTCAGCATCTCGCCGCCAGGGCTGAGCAGACGCTCGACCACGCCGATGGCGGTAGCCACCAGATCGTCGCCGACGATGGCGAAATCGCCGTCGACGACGCCGAGCACGTCGCCCTTTCGGCATGGTCCCGCCGACGTCATCGCATCACGTACGGCGAGGGTCACCGCGCCGTGCCGGGCGTGTCCGGCGGCTGAGGTCATGTGCACGACGTCGTCGTCGAACGACCTGCCGGGTTCGTGCACGGCCATCGCCGCGAGACCTTGCACCTGGGCGCGTGACGGTATGACGGCGGCTCGTACGCCTGCGCCTCGAGCCGCCTGCGCGGCCGCTTCGGCCACCGCCAAGGTCGCACCGTCATTGGGCAAGATGATGACCTGGTCGCTGTGGGTCGCACGCGATGGCCTGGAGGATGTCGCTTGTCGACGAGCGGTGGCCCGGGCGCGCCTCGACCACGACGGCCCCCGCGTCGGCGAACAGCGCCGCCAGGCCGTCACCGGCCGACACAGCGACGACACCGCGCGGTGACGACGGGGCGCTGGGCTCGCTCTGGTCCGGCCGCCCGGAGGCGGCCTGCTGGTCACGCAGATGGGTGACCCGCACGCGGTGCGGCCGGCCGGCGGCGATACCCGCCTCGATCGCGGCGCCGGCGTCGTCCACGTGAACGTGGACATTCCACAGGCCGTCACCCCCGACGACGAGCAACGAGTCACCGAGAGACGCCGAGCGCCAACCGCAGATCCGCGATGTCGGCGTCGTCCGCGTCGAGCAGGTACATCACCTCGTACGTCGGCCCGCAGGCGCCTCGGACGGGACGGAGGGAACCGGGCTCGGCAGCGGCCGCAGCCGCCGGGAGTGGCTGACCGGTGGTCGCCGCCCGGTGAACGCCTCCTCGGCGGCGTCGAAGATGACGCACAGGCCACGGCCGCCGGCGTCGACGACACCGGCCAGGCGCAGCACCTCGAGCTGGTCCTGCGTACGCTCGAGCGCCTCGCGTGCCGCACCAGCCGCCGCGCGGATGACGTGAGCCATCTGCGCCGCCGCGCCCGGCTGGCGCACCGCGGCAGTGCCTGCTGTGCTGCGTCGGCCGCCGCGCGGGCCACGGACAAGATCGTGCCCTCGACGGGCCGGGCGACTGCCGCGTAGGCCGCGTCGGCCGCGAGCGTGATCGTGTCGGCGAGCAGCCTGCCCGGTTCTCGCGGGTCGCCGCGCAGCAACTGGTCCGCGCCGGCGCGCAGCAGCTGCGACAAGATGACTCCGGAGTTGCCGCGTGCTCCGAGCAAGGCGCCCCGGGCGAACACCGTCAGCGCCTCGACCAAGGACTCCGTGCCGCTGTCGACCAGGGCCGTCCGCGCCGCCTCGAACGTCAGGTACACATTCGTGCCGGTGTCGCGGTCGGGGACGGGGTACACGTTGAGGGCGTCGATCTCCTCCCTCGCGGCTCCGAGCCCGGTGAGCGAGAGGTCGCACCATCGCAACAGGAGGGCGATCTCCGGCGATTCGGTCACGGGTCCTCGGAGCCTTCGGGTCGAAAAGGTGCGTGTCGGCAGCACCCTAGCCCGGGCGCCCACAGAGCGATTCGCCTCGGCGTGGGCGGTTCCGTTATCCTTGGGCGGTTGCCTCACCGCGAGTTTGGCACGGCTCACCAACCAACCCACACCTGTCAGGAGTACACCGTGGCTGCCGTCTGTGACATCTGCGCCAAGGGGCCTGGCTTCGGGCACAACGTGTCGCACTCACACCGTCGTACGAAGCGTCGCTTCGACCCCAACATCCAGCGCGTCCGCGCGGTCGTCAACGGCAGCCCCAAGCGTCTCAACGTCTGCACCTCGTGCTTGAAGGCCGGCAAGGTCACCCGCTAGGAGTCACCCGCTAGGAGGCACCCGCTAGGAGGCAGCCGCCTCGGCAGATGCGTCGTCGGCGGCTGCGTGCCGCTGATCCGGGCTGCTGTCACGCCGTGAACGGCGACAGGAAGCCCGTGACGAGGCCGCCGAGCGAGCCCAGGTGGTAACCACCCTCCTGCACCGCCACCGTCGGCAGACGAAGATCCGCGAGGATCCGGCCGGCTGAGGCGTATCCGCGCGCGGATACCCTGAGCGGCGACTCTGGGTCGTCGGCCGCGGCATCGACCCCCAGCGAGACCACGAGGGCGCTCGCGCCGTGACCCCTCACGGCTTCCGCGAGACTCTCGACCGCTTCGATCCACGGCGCGTCAGCGGTCTCCGGCTGCAACGGCAGATTGAGGGTCGTACCGACGCCGTCGCCCGAGCCTGTCTCGTCGGCGAACCCGACGACGTGGGGAAACCAGCCCGCGCCGGGATCCACGTGCACGGACCCGTAGAGCACGTCGGCACGCGCGTAGAAGATCGACGCCGTGCCGTTGCCGTGATGCGCGTCGACGTCCACCACGGCGACCCGGTCGTGACCGTGGCGGCGCAGCGCCTGAGCCGCGATCGCCGCGTTGTTGAGGTAGCACGAGCCGCCGTACCCGTTGCGGGTGGCGTGGTGCCCAGGTGGGCGGCAGAGGGCGTACGCCACCTGCTCGCCGGACGCGACCAGGTCGGCGGCCGTCAGCGCACAGTCGGCGGCTGCCCGTACCGCGGGCCAGGTTCCCGGCCCGACCAGCGTCATCGTGTCGTAGCAGTACCAGCCCGCCAGCGCGTGCACGGCAGTCGGTCGACGCGCCGGCAGACTCCCGCGCATGGCAGGCGTCGCGAACATGTACGGCACCACCCGGTCCTGACCGACGAGCTCGGGTATGCCCGACATCAGCCACCTGTCGTGGACCGTCTCGAGGTGCTCGAGGAGGTCGGCGTCGTGGACGTCGAGGATGACGTCGTCGTCGTGCGGCTCGGCCTGGGCCAGCTCCCACCCCTTCGCCGACGTGGCCTCCATGATCTTGTCGACGCGCTCGGGAACCTCTGTGCCGTCTGTGCGGACGCCCACCCAGACCTCGGCGTCCGGTCGGTGCAGGCGGGTGTCGGGAGACCACACGACGGTCGGGGGCGAAGGTGCTGCAGGCATGGCCGTCACTCTGCCAGCCGGCGCCGACCCGGTAGCCGCGCGGGTGGCGGGGCCCTGTCCAGGCGAGGACGGAGTCGGGCAGGATGCAGACCATGACGCGCATCCGCGACCTCGGCGTGACGATCGGTGTGATGGCCACGGGCCCGACCAACTCGGTCGGCGACGTCGAAGGGGTCGGCGTCGGCCACACCACGCTGATCCGAGACGAGCCGGACCCGCCACAGGGTCGCGGGGTCGCGCGTACCGGGGTGACGGTGATCTGTGTCGCCGAGGACGCCTACACCCGGCCCGTACCGTTCGGTGGCGCGGTCCTCAACGGCGCCGGTGAGTGCACCGGCTTCATCACCGCCGCCGAGTGGGGGCTGCTCGAGACCCCGATCCTGCTCACCTCGACGATGCAGCTCGGCCGCGTGTACGACGCCGCGTGCGAGCTCATGGTCGACGCGCACCCCGAGGTGGGTGACGAGGTGGTCATCCCGGTGGTGGCCGAGTGCGACGACTCCTACCTCAACAACGCCGGGCGGATGCAGGTCACGAAGGCGGATGTGGCATCGGCATGGGACACGGCGCATGCCGAGGCGCTGTCGGTGCTCGGCCTGCGACGAGGGCAGCGTCGGTGCTGGTACCGGGATGTCGTGCCTGGGGTTCAAAGGCGGCATCGGCACCGCCTCCCGGGTGTGCCCCGAGGGTTTCACCGTGGGCGTACTCCTGCTGGCCAACTTCGGCGAACGCTCCAGGTTGACGATCGACGGGATACCGGCCGGTCGGCTGTTGCACGCGGACCCGTACGCCGAACCCGCGCCGGCCGGATCGTGCATCGGCGTGGTGGTCACCGACGCCCCGCTCGACGGGTCGTCCTGCGAGCGGCTCGCCCGCCGGGTGGGGCTGGGCCTGGCCCGGACCGGCTCGTACGCGCACAACGGAAGTGGCGAGATCTTCGTCTGTGCCGCGACCGGACTACGAGCAGGCGTTCGCGGGCGGCAGCTGACGGGGGCCAGCCTGGCCGGCGCCCAGCTGAACGGCTTGTTCGCTGCGGTGACGGAGGCGAGCGAGGAAGCGGTGCTCAACGCGTTGAGCGCGCTCGCCGACGATGCAGGGCCGTAGCGGCCACATGCGCGAAGGGCTCCCGCTGGACGAAGTCCGGGCTCTCGTGGCGTCCCGAACGGTCTGACCACCGGTCTCCCCTCGTACTAGCGCTGTCCCGTAGGTCACCGGAAGTGCTGGTGGCCGGCAGTTTGCTCCGGTACGGCCCCGTCGACGGTCACCGAGCCCGGTTCGCCTGCTTCGGCGACCGTGCCGATCTCGCGCCAGTCGTCCGGCAGTGAGGTCCCGGCCGGGAATGTCGCCACCAGGCAGTAGTCGTCGCCGCCCGTCAAGACGAAGCTCAGCGGCTCGACGCCGAGCGCGGCCCCGACCGCCCGGAGCGGCTCGGCCACTTCGAGGGTGTCCGCACGCACGTCGATCGCCACGGAGCTGGCCGTGGCGATGTGGCCGAGATCTTGGAGCAGCCCGTCGCTCACGTCGATCATCGCGGTGGCTCCGAGCTGGGCGGCCTGGGGTCCGGCACCGTACGGCGGGCGGGGTTGGCGGTGGGCGTCGACGACGGCACGGGGTGAGCGGAAACCCCGAGCCAGTACCGCGAAACCGGCGGCCGCCCAGCCCTGGCGCCCGGCCAGCGCGACGATGTCGCCGGGCTGCGCACCGGACCTGCGGACGATGCCGTGCTCGCAGATCCCGAGGGCGGTGACGGCGACGGTGACGAGGTCCGCCTGGGTGAGGTCCCCGCCGACGACGCTGGCGCCTACCGCTGACGCCTCGGCGGCGAGCCCGTCGGCGAACTGGAGTGCCCACGCGGTGGAGAGCTCGGCCGGCGCGCCGAGCCCCACCAGCAGTGCCGTCGTGCGACCGCCCATGGCGTTGATGTCGGAGAGGTTCTCGGCCGCGGCTTTGTGTCCTATGTCGTCGGCGCTGGACCAGTCGAGCCGGAAGTGCCGGTTCTGGATCAGCATGTCGAGCGAGGCGATGACCACGCCGCCCTGTACCGCCACGACGGCTGCATCGTCACCGGGGCCGACGCTGACGTGGTCGCCCTGGACGAACCTCGACGTCACCGCGTCGACGACGGCGAACTCCCCCGCATCGCCTACGGTCCCGGACGAACCGAGCGACATGGACACCTCCTCGGCGCCGCTTTCGTGGACGCCCGTTTCGTGACAACCTAACCTGGCGGTACCGTGAACACCGCGTCACCGACGCACCAATTCTGCAGGAGGTTGCCCCGTGGTCGTCCAGGCGTACATCCTCATCCAGACAGAGGTCGGGAAGGCCGCAGATGTCGCCTCGTCCATCGCCGAGATCAGCGGGGTCACGCTCGCCGAAGACGTGACCGGTCCGTACGACGTGATCGTGAGAGCCGAGGCCCGCAACGTCGACGAGCTCGGGAAGCTCGTCGTCGCGAAGGTGCAGGCGATCGACGGGATCACCCGTACTCTCACCTGTCCCGTGGTGCATATCTGAGCCCTGCTGCCGTTCGCCGGTCACGCCTCCTGCCCGCCACCGTGCGGGCGGGGGGCGTTGCCTTGTCCGCGGCGGCGCTGCTGGCCGGTTGCGGCGGACCTGGGCGGGTACACGTCGCCGGCGCGACTGCGCTGGGCGCTGCGCAGGCCCAGTGCAGGGCGCTCGTCGCCGCCTTGCCCAACAAGGTCGCCGGCCAGGATCGGCGGGACGTCTCGCCGGCCGGCGCGTCGGCCGGTGCCTGGGGCGACCCGCCGGTCGTGCTGCGCTGCGGCGTTGCCCGGCCGGCAGCTCTGCGACCGACCTCGTCGTGCTTCGAGGTGGACCGCGTCGGGTGGCTCGCCACCCAGGACGGCAAGGCCGTGTCGGCGAGTGCGCCGATCAAGGGAACTCTGGACTTCACGACCATCGGCCGCTCCGTGTACGTCGAGGTGAGTGTGCCCGACGCGTACCAACCCCAGGCCGATGCTCTCGCCGATCTCGCCAGGGCGGTCACCGCCGCGACGCGAAGCGTCCACCCCTGCCGCTGACCGCCGAAGGGTAAGGATGTCCGGTCCGGAAGGCCCTCTCGGCGGCTAGCGCAGGCCGGTCGAGCGGTTGGCGGCGAGGGTGATCAGCCGCCGCACCAGCTCGGCGTAGTCCACGCCGCTCTCGGCCCACATGCGCGGGTACATGGACGACGGGGTGAAGCCCGGCATGGTGTTGATCTCGTTGATCGACACCCGGCCGTCGGGCGACAAGAAGAAGTCGACGCGAGCCAGACCCTCGCACCCGAGCGCGTCGAACGCCGCCACCGACTGCCGCTGGACCTCCTCGATGACGTCTGGCCGCAGCCTCGCCGGCACCTCCAGCGTCACGCCGGCCTCTCCGAGGTACTTGGCCTCGAAGTCGTAGAACTCGTGGTCGCCGTAACCGGTGATCTCCGCGACGACACTCGCGTCGGCGCCGCCGTCGAGCCGCTCGAGCACGCCGCACTCGAGCTCGCGCGCGCCGACGGCCGCGGACTCGGCCAGCACCTTGGGGTCGAACTCCCGGGCGAGCTCGACGGCCGCATCGAGTCCGTCGCGGTCGGCCACCCTCGAGATCCCCAGGCTCGACCCGCCCCTAGCGGGCTTCACGAAGATCGGGTACCCGAGGGCCTCGACCGCCTCACGGCAGGCGGCCGGATCGGCGTCCCACTCGCGCCCCTTGATCACGACGTACGGCGCGACGTGCAGACCGGACGCCGCGAGCACGACCTTCATGAAGTGCTTGTCCATGCCGACGGCCGATGCCAGCACGCCCGAACCGACGTACCTGATGCCGGCCATCTCGAACAGCCCTTGGATCGTGCCGTCCTCCCCCCAGGGCCCGTGCAGCAAGGGGAAGACGACGTCGACTGCACCCAAAGCTCGCGGGGCATGGCCCGGTTCGGCCACCACGATCTCGCGACTGCTCGGATCGTTGCTGACCAGTACCGCGGTGGCGGCGCCGTCGACCCGCGGCACGTGGGTGGCCGTCAGGGCGAGCCGGTCCGCGTCGCCCGACTCGAGTACCCACTTCCCGTCGACGCTTATCCCGATGGGGATGACGTCGTACGCGTCGGTGTCGATGACGGCAAGCACGCTCGCCGCGGTGGCACACGAGACGGCATGCTCGCTCGACCTGCCTCCGAACACGACAGCGATGCGCGGCTTGCTGGACGGGTTCACTCGCCGGAGCCTATCTGCTCCACAATGGCTGACATGGGACCACACGACGACGCCAGCAAACTCAGTCCGGCCACGGTCGCCGTCAAGGCCGGCCGCCCTCCCGCGGCACCGGACGAGCCCCTCAACGTCCCTCTGGTGATGGCCTCCACGTACGTCGCGGGAGGCGACCTGGAGTACGGCCGGTACGGCAACCAGACCTGGGAGGCGTTCGAGTCCGTGATCGGCGAGCTCGAGGGTGGCCGGGCCCTCGCGTTCGCCAGCGGCATGGCCGCTGTCTCCACCGTTCTCGACCTGGTCGCCCCGGGAGAGACCATCGTCGCGGCCCGGCATTCGTACCAGGGAACGCTGGTACATCTCGCAGCCCTGGAACAACGCGGGCTTGTCAAGGTCGTCCTGGTCGACATCGACGACACCTCCGAGGTCGTGGGATCGCTCACAGACGACGTGGCGCTGCTGTGGATCGAGTCCCCCACGAACCCCGCCCTCGAGGTTGCCGACATCCCTGCTCTCTGCAAGGCAGCCCGCTCTGTGGGCGTGCGGTCGGTTGTCGACAACACGTTCGCTACGCCGCTTGTACAACGCCCACTTGCTCTCGGCGCGGACGTCGTCGTGCACTCCGCGACGAAGTACATCGCCGGCCACTCCGACGCCTTGCTCGGAGTTGTCGTGACGGCCGACGACGACATCTGGCGAGCCGTTGACCTCCGCCGGCGGACCCTCGGCGCGTTGCCCGGCACGCTGGAGGCGTGGCTCGCCCTGCGCGGCCTGCGCACGCTGCACCTCCGGGTGGAGCGCTCGACGGCGAACGCGCAGGAGCTGGTACGCCGTCTCGGCGGACACCCCGACGTGGAACGGGTCCGCTATCCGGGCTTCGGGGGCATCGTCGCGATCGAGGTCTCCGGTGGCGCCGAGGGTGCGGACCTTGCCTGCGCCTCAACCCGGATCTGGGTCCACGCGACGAGTCTCGGCGGCGTGGAGTCGAGCCTGGAGAGGCGTCGGCGGTGGGCGGGCGAGGCCCGGACGATCCCGGAGAACCTCATCCGTCTCAGTGTCGGCGTCGAGGACGTCGAGGATCTGTGGCGAGACCTGAGCCAGGCGCTCGACTCGATATCACGCCCGCTCGGGCTTGGCCGCGCGTGAGATGAGTCTCGACAGCATCTCCTGAGGACCCATCTCCCCGCGCACGAGCGCCGCGACGGCCTCGACGATCGGCATCTCGACGCCGCTGCGGGCGGCGAGGTCCCGGATCGACTCGCACGACCGGACGCCCTCCGCCACCTGTCGCGTGGAGGCGGCGATCTCGTCGACGCTCAGCCCCTTGCCGAGCTTCTCGCCGAAGGAGCGATTGCGCGACAGCGGCGACGAGCACGTCGCCACCAGGTCACCCAACCCGGCCAGCCCGGAGAACGTGTACGGGTCCGCGCCCAGTGCGCTGCCGAGCCGAGCCGTCTCCGCGAGGCCGCGGGTGATGACCGTCGCTGTCGCGTTACCGCCGAACCCGAGCCCGACCGCCATCCCGACAGCGAGCGCGATCACGTTCTTGGTCGCCCCGCCGAGCTCACAACCGACCACGTCCGTGTTGGTGTACGGACGGAACGCCGCTGTGTGGCAACGCGCCTGCAGCAGCTCCGCCACCGACTCGTCGACGCATGCGATGACCGACGCCGCCGGTTGCCTGGTGGCGATCTCCCGGGACAGGTTCGGACCGGTGAGGACTGCCACCCGCTCCTCACCGATCCCGGCAACGTCCTCGATGACCTCGCTCATCCGCTTCGCGGTGCCGACCTCGACGCCTTTCATCAGGCTCATCACCACGGCATCGTCCGGGATGTGCTCGGCCCAGTGCTCGAGGTTCGACCTCAAGGCCTGCGACGGTACCGCCAGTGCCACGACAGACGCGTCGGCAAGGGCCTCTTCGGGGTCGTGGGTGGCACGGATGGCCGAGGGCAAGGCAACGCCAGGCATGTAGTCGACATTCTCGTGTCGCGCGTTGATCGCGTCACTCAGCTCCTGACGTCGCGCCCACATCACGACGTCGTTTCCGGCGTCCGTCAGGACGAGGGAGAACGCCGTACCCCACGAGCCGGAACCGAAGACAGCGACCCTGCTCATGCCGACTCACCGTCGAGACCGGGGTCTGTCTCGGCCTCGGCGTGGCCGGATGCCTGGGTGCCCTTGTTCTTGGGCTTGTTCGGGTTGCCGATCTCGGCAACACCAGCCGTGCGCGGGTTGAAGCGTTCGGGCGGCGCCTGCTCGCCTCTGATCTCTTCGAGGAGGGCGGTGATCGCGACCATGATCCGTTCCGTCGCCGTCAACAGGATCTGGGTGGAGAGCTCCTGGTCGCTCAGGTCGTCGAGCGACACCGGCGGTCCCGCCCGCATCCTCATCAGCTTGCGCGGGAACAGGTGCGGCCTGCGCCCGTACGGCGCCAGGATCTCCTGCGGGCCCCACTGCGCGCAAGGGATCACCGGGCAACCGGTCGTCAAGGCGATGCGCGCCGCGCCCGACTTGCCGACCATCGGCCACAGACCCGGCTCGCGCGAGATGGTGCCCTCGGGATACACCACCACACACTCGCCTCTCTCGACCGCCGCCACTGCCGCGCTGAACGCCTGCGCCGCGTCGCTGGTCTGGCGGTACACAGGGATCTGGCCGGCGCTGTGAGGATCCGGCCGGCGATCGGCACCTTGAACACCTCAGCCTTGCCGAGGAAGCGCGGGATCCGCCCATTGTCGTAAAGGAAATGCGCCAACGGCATGGGGTCGCACCTCGGACACGTGGTTGACGGCGACGACGAGCCCGCCGCTGGCGGGCAGGTACTCCGCTCCGGCCCAGTCGCGCCTCGTCAGCACGATGAGCAGAGGACGCAGCACAGAGACGACAAAGCCCATCGCCCAGCCCCGTCTGACCTTTGTCACGTCCAGCCCACCTCCCGCGAGTCCGTCGCCCAGGTCACCACCTGCACGACCAGGCCGTGAGACGGGCTTGCCTGCTGGCCAGACGATGCCGAGCAGATGGCAAGATCGTCGGTGATGTCATCGTCCTCCGTCCATACTCCCGCATGGACCATCATCATCCCCGTCAAGCAAACCACCATCGCGAAGAGCCGGCTCACGGGCTTCGACCCGGCGACCCGACGGAGGTTCGCAGTCGCCTTCGCCCAAGACACCGTCTCCGCTGCCGTCTGCTGCTCGCATGTCGAGCGGGTGGTGGTCGTCACCAGTGACCCGGTCGCCGCGATGTTGCGCGAGCTCGGCGCGGACGTCATACCTGACGCGCCGGACGCAGGACTCAACGCGGCGTTGCGGTACGCAGCCGAACGAGTCCGCGACGACGACCACGCCGCGCCGATCGCCGCCGTGTCATCAGACCTGCCCTCGGTACGCGCAGAGGACCTGACGACGGCCTTCGACACGGCGGGCGCCGGCCGCTGGTTCGTGCCAGACGCCGACGGTGTCGGGACGACCATGATCGCGGCAGCTCGCGGTGAGGAGTGGTCTCCTCACTTCGGTCCCCGGTCGCGCGCCGTGCACCTCGCCCTCGGCATGCTCGAGCTGGACATCCCTGGACTCGAACGGCTGCGCCGAGACGTCGACACCGCTGACGACCTCTCGGACGCGTACCGGCGCGGGGTCGGCGTATGGACGACCGAGGTGCTCGCCGGGCTGGACGAGTTACGAGGCGCGTGAGACTCAGCTCTTCTTGGCTGTCCTCTTTGCGGTCGTCTTTCTTGTCTCTGGCCGGTGACGTCGCGGTGCTCTTCGTGGCGGTCTTCTTGGTCGTCCTCGAAGAGCTGCTCTTCTTCACCGGAGTCGCCGAGGAGGTCGTCTTCGCGCTGCTCCGCTTGGCAGGCGAGGTCGAGGCCGGCCTCGACGTGGTCTTGGTCGCCGTCCTCTTCGCGGTGCCGGTCGTGGTCTTCTTCGCAGTGCTCGATCGACGACGCCTTCTTCGCAGAGCCCGAAGACGCTGTCCTCTTCGCGGCCGGCGCGGACCGAGCCGTCGTCTTCTTCGCCGTTGTCTTGGAGGCCGTCGTGGTCTTGGCTGCTGCCGTCCGCTTCGCGGGAGTCGACGCGGCGGTGGTCCTCGCGGACGCGGTCTTCTTCGCGGCAGCCGTCTTCGCGACCGTAGTCGTTGTCACCTTCGGAAGCTTCTTGGCACCGGAGACGAAGGCCTTCAGCTCAGCCCCTGCGCGGAACTTCGGGACAGCAGTCTTCTTCGCTCGGGTCCGCTCACCCGTGCGGGGATTGCGGACCATCCGCGCGGGCCGAACGGCCTTCTCGAAGGCGCCGAACCCGGTGATCGCGACCTTCTCCCCCTTGACCACTTCTCGGGTCACGGTGTCGACGACGGACTCGAGTGCATGCCGGGCCGCCGACTTGTTTCCTTCGAAGCGTTGAGACAGGGCTTCTATCAGTTGGCTCTTGTTCACTGACTTTCCTTCCGTGAGCCCAGGACCGCCGAGCGCTCGCCCGACCCTGAAAAGACGCTAATCATCATAGGAGCGTGAACGCACTCGACACACCCACCTGCGGCCTTTATTTATTGGGGATTCCCGCAGGTGAGGCCCTTGAGAGTCGGTCTCAGGGTTGACTCGGCCGCGCAAACTCATAACGTGGCGGGTCTAAAGGACGGGCGGTGGGACTCATACGCTGCAATGTCGTCGTCGTGGCTCAGCGAGATCGCGATGTCATCGAGGCCTTCGAGCAGCCGCCAACGCGTGTAGTCGTCGATGTCTATCGAGCCCACGAAGCCGGCGGCGCAAACTTCCTTGCGCACAAGGTCTATCGTCACTTCGGTCGACGGCTCGGCCTCGATGAGGGACCAGAGGGCCTCGGTTGTGGACTCCTCCACAACGGCCGCCAACAGACCGGCCTTGCCGGAGTTGCCGCGGAAGATGTCACCGAACCGAGAGCTGAGCACAACCTTGAAACCGTAGTCCAGCAAGGCCCAAACGGCATGCTCTCGCGATGAGCCGGTGCCGAAGTCGGGGCCGGCCACCAGAATGCTTGCGCCGTGATACGTCGGCTGGTTGAGGACGAAGTCGGGATTGTTGCGCCAGGCCGCGAAAAGGCCGTCCTCGAAACCGGTCCGCGTGATCCGCTTGAGGTAGACGGCCGGGATGATCTGGTCGGTGTCCACGTTTCCGCGGCGCAGCGGGACAGCCGTACCGGTGTGGACGGTGAACTTGTCCATCGTGTGGTCTCCTCGGTCAGAGTTCCAGGTCGTCGGGCGACGACAGCCGGCCTGTCACAGCAGTCGCTGCGGCGACGAGTGGCGAGACCAGGTGCGTGCGACCGCCCTTGCCCTGCCGCCCTTCGAAGTTCCGGTTGGACGTCGACGCACTGCGTTCGCCCACCTGGAGCTGGTCGGGGTTCATGCCAAGGCACATCGAGCAGCCGGCACCTCGCCATTCCGCGCCGGCCTCTTTGAAGACGACGTCGAGCCCTTCGTGTTCGGCCTGCAGGCGCACACGAGTGGATCCCGGTACGACGAGCATCCGTACGGAGTCGGCGACGTGGCGCCCGGCGATCACCTCGGCCGCGGCCCGCAGGTCCTCGATGCGCCCGTTGGTGCACGAGCCGACGAACACCGTGTCGACAAAGATGTCACGCATTGGGGTGCCGGCCTCCAGCGCCATGTACTCGAGCGCTCGCTCTGCGGCGACCCGGGCGGAGGCGTCGCCGAACTCGCCGGGACTCGGTACGACGCCACCCAGCGGAACGCCCTGGCCCGGGTTGGTTCCCCAGGTCACGAACGGCGTGATCGACGCGGCGTCGATCACGACCTCCTTGTCGAACACCGCGTCGGGATCGGAGACGAGCGTGCGCCAGTACGCGACGGCCGCATCCCAGTCCGCACCCTTCGGTGCGTGCGGCCGGCCGAGGAGGTACTCGAAGGTCGTGTCGTCCGGCGCGATCAGACCCGCCTTCGCGCCCCACTCGATGCTCATGTTGCAGATCGTCATCCGGGCTTCCATCGAAAGCGACTCGATCGCCTCGCCCCGGTACTCGACGACGTACCCCTGCCCGCCGCCGGTGGTCTCCTGGGCGATGAGGGTCAGGACCAGGTCCTTCGCGGTAACCCCGACAGGCAGCCGACCGTTGACTGTGACGGCCATCGTCTTGGGCCGTGCCTGCATCAGCGTCTGGGTCGCGAGCACGTGCTCCACCTCGCTGGTCCCGATCCCGAACGCCAGCGCGCCGAACGCGCCGTGGGTGGAGGTATGCGAGTCGCCACAGACGACTGTCATGCCGGGCTGAGTGAGGCCCAGCTGCGGGCCGACGACATGGACGATGCCCTGCTCGACGTCGCCGAGGGAATGCAGGCGGATTCCGAACTCGGCACAGTTGGCGCGCAGGGCGTCGACCTGCGCCCGTGACACCGGGTCGGCGATCGGCTTGTCGACGTCGAGGGTGGGGATGTTGTGGTCCTCGGTCGCGAGCGTCAGGTCCGGGCGGCGTACCGACCGGCCGGCGAGCCGCAGCCCCTCGAACGCCTGCGGGCTGGTGACCTCGTGGACGAGATGCAGGTCGATGTAGAGCAGATCGGGCTCGTTGTCGGCACTGCGGACGACGTGGTCGGACCAGACCTTCTCCGCCAAGGTCAGTGCCGGCGATGCTGTGCTGGTCGACATTTCGCTCCTGACTTGCATATCAGTATCTGAGACGTCAGTATCGTTCTATGGACAACACTAGCGGAGTCGGAGTGCTCGACAAAGCCGCCTCGGTACTGTCTGCGCTCGAGTCCGGCCCGGCCACGCTGGCCGGTCTGGTGACCGCGACCGGTCTGGCCCGGCCGACGGCACACCGCCTGGCCGTGGCGCTGGAGCACCATCGTCTCGTGGCTCGTGACATGCAGGGGCGCTTCATGCTCGGGCCGCGGCTCGGGGAGCTGTCCGCAGCGGCCGGCGAGGATCGCCTGCTCGCGGCCGCCGGTCCCGTCCTGGCTCGGCTACGCGACATCACCGGCGAGTCGGCACAGCTGTTTCGTCGGCAAGGCGACGCGAGGGTCTGCGTGGCGGCGGCCGAGCGGCCGTCCGGCCTGCGAGACTCGATCCCGGTCGGCAGCCAGCTCAGCATGCTCGCCGGCTCCGCCGCGCAGATCCTGCTGGCATGGGAGGAGCCGGACCGCCTCCACCGCGGCCTGCACGGTGCCGCGTTCAACGCCGCCACTCTTGGCGAGTATCCGGCGTCGTGGCTGGGCCCAGAGTGTCGGCGAACGCGAGGCCGGGGTCGCGTCGGTCTCGGCCGGCGTGCGCTCGCCGTCAGGCAAGGTGATCGCCGCGATCAGCGTCTCGGGGCCACTCGAACGGATGACCCGTCAGCCGGGCCGGATGCACGCACCCGCCGTCCTTGCCGCGGCCGAGAGGCTCACCGAGTCACTGCGCCGTACCGGCGACTGACCCCGAAACGTCAACCCGGGGCCGACTGCCGGCATTCGGCCACCGGTTGCACGTCTCGCTCGACCGGGTGAGCCATGGCGGCGTCAGCTGAAGAGCGGCTTCGCCGCCGACTCCAGGTTGAGCAGGAACTTCTTGCGCTCCAGGCCGGCGGCGTAACCGACCAGCTTGCCCTTGGCCCCGATCACCCGGTGGCAGGGTACGACGATCGCGATCGGGTTGGCGCCGTTGGCGGTGCCGACGGCCCTGGATGCCCCCATCGGCAACCCGAGGCGGCCGGCGATCTCGCCGTACGAGGACGTGACACCGTACGGGATCTTCTCGAGCTCGGACCAGACCCGTCGCTGGAAGACCGTGCCCCGGCGTGCAAGCGGTAGGTCGAAGGTGCGCACGCTTCCCGAGAAGTATCCCCGGAGCTGACGCCGGGCCTCACCCAGCAGCGGCGCGACCTCGGCGTCGGGATCGGTGACGGCCGTATCCAGGTCGGCGAACATCACGCTCGTGATCGCCTCCTCGTCGGCCGCCAGCCGTATCGGCCCAACGGGCGACTCCATCACCAGAACGGACGTGGTCATGCTCCACTCTCCTCACTCAAGGTGCTCCAGACGTGCGTCAGGGCATAAGACCGCCACGGGCTCCAACGGGCCACCCGGTCCAGAGTGTCCCCGGCCGACCCGGCGAGACCCAGCCGGGCCAGACCATGCTTGGCGCCGAGATCTGTGGCGAGAAAGACGTCGGGGTCGCCGAGTGCCCGCAAGGCGATGTAGTCGGCTGTCCAGGGACCGATGCCGGGCAGCGCCAGCAGCGCTGCACGAACGTCGCGACGATCCGCGCTGCGGTCCAAGACAACGGCTCCCGCTGCGACTGCCGCGGCCAGTCCGACCAGCGAACGTGCTCGGGCTCGCGGCATGGGCAGCGCATCCGGGTCTAGCGGCCGCGATCGCATCGGCGGTGGGAAACGCGTGCGTCAGCGTGCCCGGTGCCTCGACGCGCTCGCCGTAGGACGCCACCAGTCGCGAGGTGACCGTCCGCGCACCGGCGACCGAGATCTGCTGACCGACGACAGCACGCATGGCCACCTCGAATCCGTCGACGTGTCCAGGGACCCGCACCCCGGGGCGTCTCAGCACGAGCGGCCGGAGCAGCTCGTCGGAGGCGAGGTGACCGTCGACCACCACCGGGTCGGCGTCGAGATCGAGAAGTCGGCGGCAACGCTCCACGGCGGCGGACAGATCGCGGAGGTCGGCCAGGTTGAGCCGGCACTCGACCCGGTCGGTCTGCGGGGTCAGGCGGACCCGGCCGAGCCCGTGCGGCAGCCGCAGAGTGCGCGAGTACGAGCCCGCATCGGACTCCTCGACGCCCGTCAGCATGCGTGGGATCAGGAAGTCGAGCAGAGAGGCTGCGTCGAAGGGTTGACGCACGGCCAGCGACACGGTGATCGTCCCGGGGCCGTCGGCGAGGGCGCGCCCGTCCCGCCTCGTCGCTCGTAGCTGGGACGGTGTCGCGGCGTACACGTCGCGGATGGTCTGGTTGAACTGGCGCACGCTCGTGAAGCCTGCGGCGAACGCCACGTCTGCCAACCCCAGATCCGTTGTCTCGATGAGGATCCGGGCGGTATGCGAACGCTGGGCTCTCGCGAGTGCGAGCGGTCCGGCGCCGAGCTGCGAGGTGAGCACCCGGCTGAGATGACGCGGGGTGTAGCCGGTACGTGCGGCCAGACCGGGTACGCCCTCGCGCTCGACCACTCCGTCGGAGATCATCCGCATGGCGCGCCCGGCCACGTCGGCGTGGACGTCCCACTCGGGTGAGCCCGGCGTCAGGTCTGGGCGGCAGCGACGACAGGCGCGAAAGCCGGCGCCTTGAGCCGCGGCCGCCGTGGGATAGAACACGACGTTCTTGCGGCGAGGCGTTACGGCGGGGCACGACGGCCGGCAGTAGATCCCGGTCGTACGGACGCCGGTGTAGAAGACGCCGTCGAACCTGCGGTCCTTGCCGAGCACCGCGCGGTAGCAGCGCTCCTGGTCAGAGACCGCGGTGTACATCGTCTTCATATCTGTATTCAACCCCACCGCACCGACCATGACTGGCGGGAATCGGACATGTGCGTCCGGGCTCGTCAAGGGCGAGGATTGTCGCGTGGAGGGAACAGCTCCGGCGGGAAGACGATCGACGGTCCTGGTCGTCACCGGTGTCCCGGGGGCTGGCAAGACAACGCTGGCTGAGGCACTGGCAGCCGCGCTTGGAGTGCCGATGCTCTCCCTCGACACGATCAAGGAGAGACGCTACGCCTCGGGCAGCGCAAGCCAGAATCGGTTCGTCCTGCGACTGGACGCCGAGAAAGAGCTCTTCGAGAGGCTCGAGGGGACAATCGGTTGTGCGGTCGTGGACATCTGGGTCGCGCCTGGGCGTGACACCGAACGCGTCACCGGCTCACTCGCACGGCTCGGTAGACCCGTCGTCGAGGTGCTGTGCAGAGTACCGCCGGCGGTCGCCGCGAGCCGGTACGAGGCTCGGGCCAGGTCGGACGGCCCGCACCTACCTCCGGACGAGGCGACCCTGCAGAGGATCCGGGACGCGGCAGAGGTCATCGCGCCCATGGCCATGGGTACCTGCATCGAGCTCGACACCTCCGGACCGGTCAGGATCCGCGGTGTCCTCGATCAGCTGGACCTGTGAGCGAACACCGCCTGGCGTCACGAGGCAATCTAGGCTCGCGAAATGAGCAACTTCGATGCCCCTCTGACGTGGCGACCGTTGGCCGCCGCGGACCTGCCGCTGCTCGGCGATTGGCTGCGGGACGGTCAGGTCTCGCGATGGTGGAACCACGAGACCACAGCGCAGGCTGTCGAGCGCGACTTCGGGCCGAGCGTGCGGGGCGAGGAGCCGGGCGAAGACCTGGTCGTGTCGCTGGGCGGTCGTCCGATCGGGCTGGTGCAGCGCTCGGTCATCAGCGACTATCCGCAAGAGCTGGCCGAGTTTGCTGCACTCGTCGACGTTCCTGATGGCGCGCTCGAGCTCGACTACCTCATCGGTGAGGCCGCCATGCGTGGGCGCGGATTGGGAGCTCGGATGATATCCGCGATCGTGGCGGACGCCTGGACGGCTTACCCAGTGGCGCCGGCAGTGCTGGTTGCCGTCGTGGCCGCCAATACCGCGTCGTGGCACGCCGTCGAGAGGGCCGGCTTCCGGCGGATCGCTGAGGGCGACATGACGCCTGACAACCCGATCGACGACGCGTTCCACTTCGTCTACCGGATCGACCGGCCCTAGAAGCCGTCGTCGACCGTCAGTACCTTGACGAGATGGATGCGCCAGGCAGGACGTGGGACGTCTTGCTTCTCGGTGGTGCGAGCGGGGTGGGAAAGACAACCCTCGCCTACCAGTTGGCCGACTACTACGGGGTCGGCGTCATCGAGATCGACGACTTCGAGGCCGCCCTACTGACGGTGACCACTCCGGAGCAGGAGCCGCTGCTCCACTTCTGGCGCACCAACTGGGAGGACTTCAGGGCCTTCTCCGACGAGCAGCATGTCGAGCACTTCATCGAGGTATCGCGAAGCGTGTACCAGCCTGCCCTTCGGTCCGTCATCGCGAACCGGCTAGGCGGCGGTAGGCAGGTCATCATCGAGGGCGACTACGTCTTGCCGGAACTGGGGGTGCCCGGCGACCTCAGCGTGACCTCCGACGGTCGGGTAGGGGCGGTCTTCCTCCTCGAGAACGCCGCGGTGCAGATCGCGACCAACTTCCAGAGCCGGGAGGGTGGCGACCAGTCCTTTCGAGCGCATACGAGCTGGCTGAAGAACGAATGGATACGCGAGCAGTGCACCCGGCTGGGCATCCCAGCCGTGGCCGCCCGCCCCTGGGAGTCGTTGGCCGCCCGTGCCATATCTGCCCTCTCGTCGGGCTAGCGTAGCCGCCATGCTGCAACGGATCCGGCACCGGCAGGAGGTGGCCTTCTTCGGCTCCCTCCACAAGGCCGACAGCTCTCTCGCGGTGCTGTGGTGGATGCTGCTGGTGCTTCGTTCCGCTTTGCCTGCGGCCTTCTCCGTGGTGATCGGGGTGGTCGTCGGCGCCGTAACCCGTGGGCACTCGTTGACCATCCCGCTGGTGTGGATGGGCGTCGTCTTCGTGCTGCTCCAGGTGGTCAACCCGGTGCACCAGGCGGTCAGCGAGAACCTCGGTAACACGTTGTCTGCGTGGCTCTACGACCACATGACCGAGGCCTGCGTACGCCCGCCGGGTGTGGGTCATCTCGAGGACCCTGAGCTCGCGAGCGACATGGCGGTGGCCCGGGAGTTCGACAACGGCATCGCGGGGCCGCCGATGGAGGTGAACCTGCCGTTCATCGCGTCCAGCCTGGTCGACATGGGGGCCGGGATCGCCTCGGCGCTCGTCTTGTTCGGGTACACCTGGTGGGCACCGCCGTTGCTGGCGGGCGCCTGGCTCGCCACCCACTGGCTGCTGCGGGAGAGCGGGATCTGGAGGGACCGCAACACCGTCGAAGTCCGCGAGGCCAGCAAGCACGCGGACTACGCCTACCGGCTCGCGGTCGGTCCGAGCTCGGCCAAGGAGCTGCGGATGTTCGGGCTGGCGGACTGGACCGTCGACCGGTTCACCGCGCGCCGGCGGCAGCTGTTCGACCTGCAGCAGGCGGCAACCCGGTTGCGCGAGCGCCCGCTCGTGCTCTGCATGCTGCTGGTGACGGCTGCCAACGTCGTGGTCTTCACCTCGCTGGCACTTTCCGCAACCGACGGCCGGTTGTCGCTCGGCCAGGTGGTGGTCTATGCGCAGGTCGCCGTGGGCACCAGTCTGATCGCGTTCGGAGGGCTCAACTGGGCCCTCGACGGGGCGGCCGCCCCGGTCGCCGCGGTCCTCCGGCTTGCCGACACCACCGCACGGGTAGGCGCACTGTCTCGCCGCGGGCAGCACCTGGCGACCGGGATGCCGCAGAGCGAGATCCGGTTCCGCAACGTCCGGTTCGGCTATCCCCGTGCCGACCGACCGGTCTTCGACGGATTGGACCTGACGATCCCCGCAGGGTCGTCGCTGGCGATCGTGGGTCAGAACGGCGCGGGAAAGACCACCCTGGCGAAGCTGCTCTGCCGGCTCTACGACCCTGAGGCGGGGACGATCGAGGTTGACGGCGTCGACCTGCGCGACCTCGACGTGGACGCCTGGCGCTCACGTGTGACCGCGGTGTTCCAGGACTTCGTCCACTTCGAGCTCTCGCTGCGCGACAACATCGCGCCCGCGGGCGCTTCGGACGACGACATCCTGTCCGCTCTCGCGGCCGCAGGTGCCGAGGGGCTCGCCGACCTCGACTCCCCTCTGTCCAAGCAGTACGACGGCGGCGTCGACCTGTCCGGCGGGCAGTGGCAGCGGATCGCGCTGGCCAGGGCGCTGTGCGCGGTACGCCAGGGGGCGGGTCTCGTGCTGCTCGACGAGCCGACCGCCCAGCTCGACGTCCGCGGTGAGGCGGTGATCTTCGAGCGGGTCCTCGAGGCGACTCGCGGTGTGACCACGATCTTGGTCTCCCACCGCTTCTCGACCGTCCGGCATGCCGACCGGATCTGTGTGGTCGAGCACGGCCGAGTCGTCGAGCTCGGCAGCCACCACGAGCTGATGGCCGCCACCGGCCGTTACCGCACGATGTTCGACCTGCAGGCGGAGCGTTTCGACGAGCCCGGACTCACGATCGACGAAGATGGCATGTCCTATGACACGCTCAGCTGAGCGCAAAGGAGCCGGTCCGCGAGGGCTCGACGACCTGCCGCCGGCCGGTGAGTCGATGTGGCGCCTGGTGAAGCTCGGCTACCAGAACGAGCCGCGGCTGATCGTCGTGGCGTTCGTGCTCTCTCTGCTCTCCGCGGTGCCCGATGCGCTCATCGCTTTGTGGCTGGCATTGCTCGGCAAGGGCGTGATCGACCACAACAGGCCGCTCGTCGTCGTCGCTGCGCTGGGGATGGGCCTGTCGGCGATGCTCACCTGGTTCCTGCGCACCGTGTCGACGCGCCTGCAGCGCCGGTTCCGCGACAAGGTGTCGATCGCCCTCGAACGCCACGTCGCCCAGCTGCAAGCGTCGGTGGTGACGATCGCGCACCAGGAGCGTCCCGACTATCTCGACCGGCTCGCGGTGCTGCGCGACCAGACCTTCGTGCTCGACCACATGTACATGTCGATGTTCTCCACCTGCGGGTTCATCCTCCGTCTCGCGATCACGATCGCCATGCTGATGTCGATCGACCCGGCCCTGGTGTTGCTGGTGCTGTTCGCCGTGCCGACGGTGTGGACGTCCAGCTGGCGACCCACCGTCGAGCGGCGCGCCCGAGAGCGTGGCGCCCAGGCCGACCGGCTGGCCAAGCACCTGTACGTGACGACCACGACCGCATCTCCCGCCAAGGAGCTGCGGGTTCTCGGAGTCGGTGACCAGATGGCCATCCGTCGACGGACCGAATGGGAGCACTGGTACGCGTGACCGCGAGCGCGCGCTGGACGAGCGCGGTCTGGCACACCCTCGCGTGGGCGATCTTCGGCCTGGGGTACGTCGCCGCGGTCGTCTTCGTGGCGGAGGGCCTCCACGCATCCGCCGGCTCGGTGCTGCTGGTGCTCGCCGCCGGCGCCAGGCTGTCCGGGTACATCGGCGCCACCGTGGGCGAGATCGGCTTCCTGCGCGGTGTCTGGCTCGACGGCTCACGAAGGCTGGCGTGGCTCGAGGACTACGCCGCCGCGCAGTCCGGCGGCCGACGTGCCCGCTCCCGACCGGCTGACGGAGGGCATCGCGGTCGAGGGGCTGTCCTTCGCCTATCCCGGCAGCCCACGGCTGGTGCTCGAGAACGTCGACCTGATGCTGCCCGCGGGTGCTGTGGTCGCCGTGGTCGGCGAGAACGGCGCAGGAAAGTCGACGCTGGTCAAGCTGCTCGCACAGATGTACGCGCCGACCTCGGGCCGGATCTTGGTCGACGGCGTCCCACTGGAAGACATCGCGGTCCAGGACTGGCGGCAGAAGGCTGGCGGGAGCGTTCCAGGACTTCTACCGGTTCGAGCTCCCGGCGCAGCAGTCGGTCGGCGTCGGGGACGTTCCCCGCGTCCACGACTCCCGTGCGGCGCTGTCGGCCGTCGAGAAGGCGGGTGCGCATGACGTCGTGGAGCGGCTCGAACGCGGGCTGGACACCCAGCTCGGGCCGTCGTGGACCGACGGGGTCGACTTGTCCTTCGGGCAGTGGCAGAAGGTGGCCCTGGCGCGCGGCTTCATGCGTGACGAGCCCCTGCTGCTCGTGCTCGACGAGCCCACGGCGGCGCTCGACGCGGAGACCGAGCACGCGTTGTTCCAGCGCTACGCGCATGCCGCGCGCAGCGGCCCCACCCGCGAGAGCGGCCGCATCATGATCTTGGTCTCCCATCGGTTCTCCACCGTGCGGATGGCCGACCTCATCGTCGTCCTCGACGGTTCGCGCGTCGTGGAGGTCGGCGGGCACGACGACCTGATGGCAGCCGACGGCCAGTACGCCTCCCTGTACCGCATCCAGGCCGAGGCCTACCGCTGAGTGACCGGTGCGGCCCCGGTATCGGGGCGTTCGGGCCAGGCCGGTGTCTACGGGGGAACCACTACGAGACGAGCGGCGTCTTAGCCGACATCCCCCTGGTCCGAGACGGAGCCGACGATGCGACTCGCCAACCTGATTGCAGTGACCCTTGCCGGCAGCCTTGTCGGTCTGCTGTCCGCCTGTGGCGCCACGCCCTCCGGGTCGGCGTCGAAGCCGGCCAGCGCGGCAACGTCGGGCGTGGACCCGGCTCACTCACGCCGAAGTCATTGCCCCGACGTCTCGAAGGCAGGTCACGCCGCAGTCGACTACGTCGATTTCCTGCAGGCATACCAGAGGCAGTACCTCGCGATCATCCCTGCACACCAGACGTCGAAGAAGGTCGAGGTCGCGACCCTTGAGTTCCGGGTACGCTGCGACTTCAGCCAGCTCAACGACCAGACTCACCGCGCCACACCGCGACCGGAGGACGGCGACGCCGGCTACCTGCGCGCGGGTACGGCCGTGTACTCGATCAAGCACTGGTCGCCATCTTGCCGACTGGCTGCCAAGCGAGATGGCCGCTGGCTGGTCTACGTGGCCGAAGGTCCCCTCACACCGGCGTTCTGCAGCCGACCTCTGTGAACGGTCGCCGGACCCGCCTCGACGCCTCCGCGGGCACGTCGAGGCGACCCAGCGGCTGACGACTGCGGGGTGCCGGTGACTCGGCAGTGGCACACGTCACCCCCGCCGCGCCGCCCCTGCGCTTGACATTGACGCAACGTCAAGGTGTTCTCTGGCATTGTGGACGGACGTGAGACGAGGCCGGGACGCCTCTCGGTCGGCGAGGTCGCGCGACTGGCGGGCGTGAGCACGCGCACTGTTCGCCACTACCACGCCGTCGGGTTGCTGCCGGAACCACATCGTGACTCCCACGACTACCGCCGGTACACCAGCCGCGATCTCATCACGCTGGTGCGCGCCGTGCGGCTGCGGGCGCTCGGCATGCCGCTGCCGCAGGTGGCTGCCCGACTGTCCGACTCGCCGGAGGCCGGCGGCCCGGCGTCGGATCCGCTGCTGGCGTTGGCGGACGAGCTCGACGACGAGATCACCCGGCTTGCCGCCACCCGGGATCGGCTGCGCGAGCTGGCGAGCTCTGGGGTCTTCGACCAGCCCGTTCAAGCGCTGACCCAGGCGTTGCGGGAGTCAGGGGTGATCGGGGCCAGTGACGAGCTGAGGACCGGTCAGGAATGGGCGGCGGCGCTGCTGGACGCGGTGCACCCGGAGGGAATGTCCGGCGTGCTGACCCAGGCGAGCGGCCTGCTGAGTGACCCGATGGCCGCGGCCGAGTTCGTCGGCTTGTTCGAGGAGGTCCGCCGGCTACGGTCTCGAGCCAGCGAGGCTCGCGTGGACGCCCTGGCCGCCAAGGTGGCCGCGATCGTCACCCGGTTCGTCGACGGCGTCTCGCTCGCCGACGCGGAGCTGCTCGACAAGGTGTTTGCGGACCGGCTGAACAAGGCGCAGCGACGCTTTCTCCACCAGGTGCGTGTCCGGATAGGAGCACATCAATGACCAGCCTCAACTCTGTGAGGCGCTCGAGGTGGCTCGCCGGAGCTGCGACGCCCGAGCCGGCGGGCATCACCGTGCTGGCCGACCGGCCCGATGCGACCCCGTCAGGCTTCGTGGGTGAGTCGCGGGTCCATGGACGGGGCACACGATGACTATCGACGCACCTCCCGCTCGTGGTTTGACGCGCGCCGGCGCCCGGCTGCCGATCGACGAGTACTCCCGCCGGCTGTGGCAACGCCGGTGGTTCGTCGCCGCGTACGCGATGGCGTCGACCGCGGTCGGTTACCAGCGCAGCTTCCTCGGCCAGGCGTGGCAGCTGCTGACGCCGCTGCTGAACATCCTCGTCTACTACCTGATCTTCGGGTTGCTGTTGCATACCAACCGGGGTGTCCCCAACTTCATCGCCTTCTTGTCGGTCGGCGTCATCGTCTTCTCCTTCTGTACGACCTCGCTGGTGACGGGTGCCCGGTCGATCACCGCCAACCTCGGGCTGGTGCGTGCGTTGCAGTTCCCGCGCGCGGTGCTGCCGGTGTCGACCACGCTGGTGGCCTTCTTGCAGCTGCTCAACGCACTGGTGGTACTGGTTCCGATCCTGCTCCTCACCGGAGTGCCGCCGTCGTGGCGCTGGTTGGAGCTCGTGCCCGTCTTGGCTCTGCAGTCACTGTTCTGCCTGGGCCTGGCGTTCTTCGTCGCCCGCATCGGCGCGCAGATCCCAGATACGACACAGATTCTGCCGTTCGTGTCGAGGGTGTGGACGTTCAGCTCCGGCGTCATGTTCAGCCTCACGCATGTCACCGCCAACCACGCGCCCTTGGTGGGTGCCGTCCTGAAGCTCAACCCTGGGTACATCTTCTTGACGTTGGCCAGGCATGCGCTGCTGGTCGCCAGCCCAGCCACGCTGACGAACTGGATCATGGCCGCTGCATGGAGCTTCGGCACCCTCGCCGTGGCCTATCTCTATTTCTGGCGGGGCGAGGAGACGTACGGCAATGTCTGAGACCCCCACCCTCCCGACGGCCGCAGGGGAGCCGGCGCCCGTTGCCAAGCGCACCGGGCAGACTGTGGTCGCCGACGATGTGCACCTCACCTACCGCATCGTCGGCAAGTCGGGGCGGGGTGGTGCGCCGGCGGCGATCCGGCGGCTGCTCCTCCGAGAGGAGACTCCAGGTCAACGCTCCATCCACGCAGTCCGCGGGGTGAGCTTCACTGCTTACCGCGGCGAGGCGATCGGACTGATCGGACCCAACGGATCCGGGAAGTCCACGCTGCTACGGGCCATCGCCGGACTCATGGCACCGTCGCAGGGTGTGGTGTGGACCCGCGGTCAGGCGGCCCTGCTCGGCGTGTCCGCGGCGATGATGAACGCGATGTCCGGCGACCAGAACATTCTTCTCGGCTGCCTGGCCATCGGCATGACTCCGGCAGAGATCGTCGAAGAGTACGACGCGATCTGCGAGTTCGCCGGGATCGGCGATTTCGTGCACCTGCCGATGAGCACGTACTCGTCCGGGATGGGCGCCCGGCTGCGCTTCGCCATCGCGGCGGCCCGCGTCCCCAACATCCTCCTGATCGACGAAGCCCTGGCCACCGGCGATGCCAACTTCCGTCGCCGCAGCGAGCGTCGCATCCAGGAGCTCCGTGAGCAGGCCGGCACGGTGTTCCTCGTCAGCCACGGGCTCGGAATCATCCGCGAGACCTGCACCCGGGCCATCTGGCTCGAAGCCGGGAAGATCGTCCTCGACGGCGAGCCTGGCGCCGTGGTGGACGCCTACATGGCCAAACACGACCCGGACAGCCGCGAGCCGACCGAAGACCCCGATGATGAGTCCCCCGAAGAAGAGTCCGGAGTTGACACGAATGAAAACACCGAGCCGAGCTCGCTCTAAGACGGCTCCGGCGGTTCCAGCACTCTTCACGCGACTGGCGACCAGCAGGAACTTCCTCAGGGGGGCCGCGACACGAGTTCCCACCATCAAGCGATGGGGCATCCGTCTGGTCGCGGTGGCGGTTGCCCTCGTGGTCCTGTGGCGGCTGTTCGTCGTAGCCGTGCAGCTGATCACGACCCACATGTGGTTCGACTCGGTCCACGAGGGCCCTGTCTACGTCACGATACTCGAGGCGAAGGTCCTGCTGTTCTGCATCTTCGGGGGTCTCGCCGGAGTCGTCGGCGGCTTGACAATCGTTGCCCTGCGACGCATACCCGCCCTGTACCTGTCCCCCGACGACGACACCTTCCGCTGGCTTTTCCGCAAGTACGAACCGCGCGTATGGCCGCTCGTCGTGCTCCTCGGCATCGTCATCCCGGGGGTCCTCGTCGGTCAGCGGGCGGCCGGCCGTTGGCAGACCTACCTCATGTGGCGCAGCGCCGCGCCGTGGCACGCGACCGATCCGGTGTTCCACAAGGACATCTCCTTCTTCGTCGACGTCTATCCGTTCCACGCCATGGTGGTGAGCCTGCTCTCGCAGGCCGTGTCCTACGGCTTGTGGATCGCCGTGATCGGCGGCTACTGGTACGGCACGTGGCGGCTGAGAAGGGGACGCCAGAAGATCACGCCCGGCATCGCCAGGCTGCTTTCCCTGCTGTTGGCGGCATTCCTGGTGCTGAAGGCCATGGGCTACTGGGTCTCCCGCTACGGTCTCACCACATCCCCGCGCGGACCGGTGACCGGCGCAGGCTACACCGACCTCAACGCGGCGCTGCCCGGCAAGTACGTCCTGGTGGCCATCGCCGTCGTGTGCGCTCTGGCCCTGCTCGCCAACGCACTCCTCGTCGACCGCGCCACCCCTGGCGGTGCGCTCGGACGGCTCGCTGCGCTCGGTCGCGTCCGCCTGCTGGGCGGCGTCCTCCTACTGATGGTGGTCGCCTCTACGGTGGTCGGCTCCGCTTGGCCGCAGCTGCTGTACCACTACCGCGAGGCGCCGAGCGCGGCGACGCTCGACCGCAGCGAGATCTCCCACAACCTGGCTGCCACCATGACCGCCTTCGGTCTCGACGGCGACATCACGTCGACGCCCTCCGCGTCGAAGCCGAACGGGCTGAGCGCTGCACATCTGGTCCACCTGGCCGGCAAGACCGCTCAGGTGTCGTTGATCGACCCGAACCAGCTCTCGCCGACGTTCAACGTCGAGCAGCAGCTGCAGGCTTACTACGGGTTCAAGTCGACGCTCGACACCAGCCACTACGACATCAACGGCCGTAAGCGCGACGTCGCACTCGCGGTACGCGAGCTGCAGAGCAGCGCGATCCCTCAGTCGACCTGGGTCAACAACCATCTCGTCTACACGCACGGGTACGGCATCGTGGCCGCGCCGACCACCGACGTGGACCCCAGGACCCAGAACCCGGTGTTTCTCGACGGCGGCATCCCCCCGAGCCAGGAGATCCCGGTAACCCGTCCACAGATCTATTTCGGTCAGGGCTTCAGCCCGTCGTCGTACTCGATCGTGGGACAGCCTGCCGGCAGTGCCCAGAAGCTGGAGCTCGACCACCCGGGAGGCAACGGCCCCGTGACGTCGACACACACGACCTATCAAGGCCACAGCGGGATCCCAATCGGTTCGACCCTGAGTCGGGTCCTGTTCGCGGTCCAGATGCGCTCCCCGAACTTTCTCTTCAGCTCCGAGCTCAACAGCGCCTCACGGCTGCTCACGGTGCGCAACCCCCGGGCCAGGGTGGCGAAGGTCGCGCCGTGGTTGACACTCGACGGCGATGTCTACCCTGCGGTGGTCAACGGGAAGATCAAGTGGATCGTCGACGGCTACACGACGTCGTCGAACTATCCCGATTCGCAGATGGTCAACCTGCACACGGCGAGCGCGACCACCCTCACGGCCAACGGCGCATCGGTGAGCCAGCCGAACACGCGGGTCAACTACCTCCAGAACTCGGTGAAGGCCGTCGTCGACGCCTACACCGGTCAGGTGACGTTGTACGAGTGGAACCAGCAGCAACACCCGGACCCGCTGCTCAAGACCTGGGAGTCGGCCTTCCCCGGTCTGGTAGAGCCGCAGTCCAGCATTGCCCCGAACCTGCTCTCCCAGCTGCGCTACCCCACGGACCTGTTCAACGTGCAGCGCTACCTGCTCGCGAAGTACCACGTGACGCAGCCGGACAGCTTCTATAGCGGGAACGACTTCTGGGCGGTGCCGACCGATCCGACGGTCGCGGCCTCCACGGGCAACAACGCGAAGCCCGGCAGTGGGTCGAGCGCACCGCTTCCGTCGAGATACATGTCGATGTCCCCCAACGGTTACGGCGCCCAGCAGTACTCGCTGTCCAGCCCGATGGTGACCCTCAACGGGCGACAGCTCGCGGCCTTCGTCTACGTCAACGCCGAACCGGGGCCGAACTACGGGAAGTTCACCGTGCTGACCTTCTCGTCGGGCTCGGGTGGGGAGTCGCCGTCCCAGGTGCAGAACGACATCGAGTCCGACACCGACATCACCAAGGCGCTGACTCTGCAGCGCGGCGGCAACTCGAGGGTGGTGCTCGGCGTACCGGAGACGATCCCGCTAGCCGGTCGAATGCTCTACGTCGAGCCGGTGTACACGCAGTCCAGCGGCGCCTCGTCGTTCCCGATCCTGCGTCACGTCATCGCGCTGTACGGCAACGGTGACCCGTCGTTCGACAACAGCGTAGGACCGGCCATCAAGCACGCCATCGAGTCGGCTGGGACGGGCCACAGTACGCCCCGCGCAGCCGGGCGATGAACTGGCGTCGCCCGACCATCGACGAGACTGCAGGTCGAGCACACGTTGCCCCGGCGAGTGCCCGCCGCTGACGCGATCCTGCCGTGTCAAGGCCGACCAGGTGTAGCCCCGACGGGGTTCGAACCCGCGCTGCCGCCGTAAGAGAGCCACCAGGGGTTGGGTAGTCGACTATCGCGGAAGGATCCTTCGGAGGGCTGGCATTCGCCTTCATTTAACTACTGGCTCACTTGACCAGCTGGAGCCTGCGCCGGCTAGGTGATCGAGGGCATCGTCATCGGGGGCGGCGTTTGCGTTTGGTATTTGCCTATTCGCCGCAGGTGCGGCGCGAGAGCGTCCGGCCCGACCCCAGGTCAGGCTGGAGTGATCGTCCGGGTCATCACGCAGTTCTGCTGTCCCTTGGACCGCTGGTAGGTGAACCCGGCCTCCTCATACATCCGGCGGGTGCCGTTGTAGAGGAAGGACGACGACATCTTCTTGCCTTCGGGTTGCTTCGACATGTCGTGCGGGTATCCCTCGACCATCCCGCCACCCGCCTGGGAGATCTGGTCGAGCGCCCCTCGGAGGGCCAGCGCCGCGACCCCGCGCCCCCGGTAGCGTCGGTCCACGAAGATGCAGGTGATCCGGTAGTCGGGCGCCTCGACCAGTCCTGCCTCGTACTCCTGGCGATGTTTCATGTTGGGCAGCTCTTCCGGTGGCCCGTACTCCGCCCAGGCCACCGCCTCGTCGCCGTCGAAGACCAACGCGGCGTGTGCACGCCCGCTCTTCACGAGCTGGCACTTGAGATCACGATTGCTCTCGTAGGTGCGGTTCTTGTCCTTGTCGCGGGACAGCGTGTGGAACCACGTGCACCAGCAGCCGCCGAACACGCCGTTGTGCCGCTCGACCAGCCTTGCGAAGGCAGGCCAGGTGTCGGACGTGAGGGGCCGGATAGTGAGGTCGTCCGTCGAGCGATCGGCAGGCATCGAGATAGCCTAGAACGCATTGCCGACGATTGTTGTCCGGTGATCCGGTGACGGCTCGCAACCATCGGGACGTCCGCATCTGCCGCAGGTCGAGCGATCCTGCCGATGAGCCCGGGACTGTTGCCAACTGCCCCACAGCCCGGGACGGCAAAGGCCCTCTGACCTGCGTTTCCGCAGGCCAGAGGGCCTTTCACGATGGTAGCCCCGACGGGATTCGAACCCGCGCTACCGCCTTGAGAGGGCGGCGTGCTAGGCCACTACACAACGGGGCCATCGAGCGGACTCGACGATATCGGATCAGCTCCGAAACAGCCGAGTCGCTGGGGTACTAGGACTCGAACCTAGACTAACTGGACCAGAACCAGTCGGGCTGCCAATTACCCCATACCCCAATGGCACGACGCGACGCCGATGCCGACGGCCGACAATACCGGAGCGGTCGGCCGCCGCCAAAAGCAGCGCCCTACGACGAAGCGGCGGTCGCTCCGGGCAGTGAGTCCACCGTGGTACGCGGGTCCGCTACCCGTCCGTTCACGGGTGTAGCGAGCTCGACCACTGGCACACCCGACGGAAGGTACTTCACCAGGGCACAGTTGCGCCGGAGCAGCTCCTCCCCGATGGTGTTGCCCGTGCGGCGGTCGATCACTGTCCGCCAGATCTCGTTGGCACGGAAGTGCTCGGTGCCAAGGCGGTAGAAGCACTCCCGACGGGCGAAGACCTTGTACGACGTCGCCTGCTCGCGATCGGCGCGCAGCTCGCCTTCGAGATACCGGTCGCCCACGCCGAGCCGTAGCTCGAACGTCGACGCCGTGTCGTTGCGAAGCTGCAGATCCACATAGTTGTAGACGATGCTGCAGCCCGTACCCCACGGCAACACGCGACCGTTGTCCGGGAACGGGTCGAAGGAGTGCTCGGACCGCTCGGTCACCGTAAGGGGGGAGTGCATGACGATCCAGTAGATGAGGTTCGCCAGCTGGCAGATCCCGCCGCCGACACCGGGGACCGCCTCGCCGTTCGACAACCGCATCCCCTCGACGTAGCCGCGTCGCCGTGTGCAGTTGCCGACGAGCCGGTTGAAGGAGAACGTCTCACCGGGCCGGATCTGGACCCTGTCAAGGCGGTGGGCGGCCAGCCGCAGGTTGGTCACCTTGTTGTGCTGCAGGTACATCTCCGAGTCACCGAGCTGCCTCAACAGCAACGACTTGTGCGACTTGACCCTGACCGGGAACGACTCGGGCGCACGGCGCGCGGCCCACGCCTCGTCGCCGCGCAACCATTGCATGCGCCGACGACACCGGTTGACCCACACAGCAAGGGGATAGAGCCAGGGATGTCGCTCGGACACCCGCAGGCGACGGTGTACGAGCTGGCGCATGCGAGCGACGTCCGGACTAGGCTCCGGCTCGGTCACCAGCTCCTCATGCCTCGTCATTGCGTCCCCTGTCTTTCCGGAAGCGTACAGAACTCCTCCTACGCCAGTCCCGCGGAACCGGCGTCATGACCCACCGCGCTCCTGCGGCGGGCCAGGGTACGCCGGTGGCAGCGGCGCGATGGGGGCCGGCCGGGCTCGCCTCGACGAGACCGCGAGGATCCAGGGCACGGCCAGACCCAGCAGCACCGCATCGACGAGGAGCGGCACCCACGTGACACCATGCGGGTCGAGGGCATCCCCCACGCTGCCGACAAGACCGGCCGGCACCAAGACCGCGATGTTCTTGACCGCGTGGATCGCGATGCCGGCCTCGAGCCCGCCGGTACGGACCGCGACGAATGCGAGCACGGTGCCCAGCAGCAACCGATCGGCGAACAGGGGCGGCGCGAACTGGAGATGAGCCACCGCGAACAGCACGCCGCTGGATGCGCAGCATGCCCAGGTCGGTAGCCGGGTGGCGCCGAGGGACTGCAGGATCAGCCCGCGGAACAGGCTCTCCTCCCCGGCCGCCTGCAGTGGTGTGGTGAGCAGGACGACGAGCAGGAACCAGACGACTCCACGTCCGGGCGGCGACCCGCGCTGGACGGCCGCCCCGATCGTGCCGAGCACCAGGAAGGGAGACCACACGACTGCCGAGACTCCGGCCGCCATCCAGAGTCGGCGCCACCGGATGCCCGGCCGGTTCGACATGAGCCACCCAGGCGGCACGTGGTACAGGCCACGCAGAAGCCCCGCGGCGACCGGGATCAGCAGTGCGAGGCCGAGGTTGGTGGCCAGCATCTCTCCGGCATCGACACCATTGGACGGGTCGAGCTTGAAGTCGGAGTACCCGAGCAGCCTGGCCGCCACCAAGACGAGGATCGCCGCCACGAGCGACGTCACGACCACGCCGAGACCGCACAGCACCACGCACACGAACAGCCGCCACCACGAGCCTCGACCTCGCGGGAGCCGTCTGTGGAAGGCGACTGCGGGCGTCCGCTGCGGCTCCTGCACGGCTAGCCGGCGGCGGCGGCGGCGAGTCGGCCCAAAGAGCGGTCCGGCCCGAGCAGTTCGAGAGACTCGAACAGTGGCGGTGAGATCCGCCGCCCTGTCACTGCCACACGGACGGGTCCGAAGGCATTGCGAGGTTTGAGGCCCAGGCCGTCGACGAGCACGGCGCGAAGGGCCGCTTCGATGGGGGCGGCGTGCCAGTCGTCGGTCAGGACGGTGAGAGCGTCGTACGACGCCTTGACCACCGTCTTGCCGTCGGCGTCGAGCAACGACGTCGCGTCGTCGGGGTCCACGGCGAAGTCGGCCTCCGCGACGAAGAGGAAGCCGGCCAGGTCGACGGCTTCCCTCAGGGTCGTCATGCGGTCCTTGATCAGGGGCGCCACGCCATCGAGCAGCTCGCGCTCGTCGTCCGTCGGCTCGTCGCCGATGAGCCCCGCCCGCTGCAAGAAGGGCACGATCCGGTCGGCAACCTCGGTGTCCGACAGCGCGCGGAGGTGCGCGGCGTTGATGGACTCGCACTTCTTCAGGTCGAAACGCGCCGCGTTGGGGTTTACCCGCCGGATGTCGAAGGCAGCCACCATCTCCTCCATCGAGAAGACGTCGCGGTCATCGGCGATCCCCCAGCCCAGAAGAGCCAGGTAGTTGAGCACCCCCTCGGGAAGGAACCCGCGCTCGATGTACACGTTGAGCCCGGACACCGCGTCCCGCTTCGAGAGCCGCTTGTTGCCTTCTCCCATCACGATGGGGAGGTGGCCGAACCGTGGGCTTCCGCGCCCGATGTCGAGCTCCAGCAGCGCCTCGTACAGCGCGATCTGCCGTGGTGTCGACGACAGCAGGTCCTCACCTCTCAGCACGTGGGTGATCTCCATCAGCGCGTCGTCGACGGGGTTGACGAGCGTGTAGAGCGGATGGCCGTTCGGCCGTACCAAGACGTAGTCCGGCACGTGCTCGGGAAGGAAGGTGATCTCGCCGCGCACCAGGTCGTCGAACACGATCGGCGCGTCCGGCATCCGAAAGCGCAGGACCGAGCTGCGGCCCTCGGCCCGGTACGCGGCCACCTGCTCGGGAGTGAGACTGCGACAGTGACCGTCGTACCCGGCCGTGCGACCCTCGCGCCGCGCCAGCTCGCGGCGCTCCTCGAGCTCGAGCTGCGTGCAGTAGCAGTCGTAGGCCCTGCCGGCCTCACGCAGCCGCACCGCCACCTCGGCATAGGTCTGCAGCCGCTGCGACTGGATGTACGGCTCGAACGGGCCACCGACCTCCGGGCCCTCGTCGTAGTCGATCCCGAGCCAGCGCAAGGAGTCGAGGACGGATGCGAGGCCGGCCTCGGTGTTGCGCGCCTCGTCGGTGTCCTCGATCCGCAGGACGAGGGTGCCGCCGAAATGCCGGGCGAAGGCCCAGTTGAACAGCGCGCTGCGAACGTTGCCAAGGTGCAGCGATCCCGTCGGCGAAGGCGGGAAGCGCAACCTGACCTGGCTCGGTGGTAGGTCGCCGAGCACCTCGACCGGAGCGTCACTCACGAGTGACCACCCGGTTGGTCAGAGTCCCGATGCCGGCGATGGTCACCGACACCTCGTCCCCCGGCTTCATCGGACCGACACCCTCGGGAGTCCCGGTCGCGATGACATCGCCGGGCAGCAGCGTCATGAAGGACGAGACGTACGCGATGATCGCCGCGACGTCGTTGAGCATCAGGCTGGTACTGCCGCTCTGCTTGGTCTCGCCGTTGAGCGTGGTCGAGACGAGCAGGTCGCTGGGGTCGATGTCGGTCTCGATCCAAGGCCCCAGTGGGCAGAACGAGTCGAACCCCTTGGCCCTGGCCCATTGCCCGTCCTTCTTCTGCAGGTCGCGCGCCGTCACGTCATTGGCGACCGTGTAGCCGAAGATCACCTCGGCGACCTTCGCGGGCGGGACGTCACGGCAGATCCGGCCGATCACGACGGCCAGCTCGCCTTCGTAGTGGACCTCATTGGACACGCTCGGGTAGACGATCGGGTCGAACGGCCCGATGACCGAGGTGTTGGGCTTGAGGAAGACGAGCGGCTCGCTGGGCACCTCGTTTCCGAGCTCCGCGGCATGTGCGGCATAGTTGCGCCCCACGCCGACTACCTTGCTGCGCGGGATCACCGGTGCCAACAGCCGTATGTCGGCGACGGAGTACTGCTCGCCTGTCAGCTCGACTCCCTGATAGAGGGGGTCGCCCACGACCGACGCGACGATCTCGTCCCCGTCGGCGCCGCCGACCACGCCGTACATCGGCTCCTCACCCGTCGTGAACCGCGCGATCTTCACGACGCGCAAGCCTACCTGTGCTGTCGGCGCGGCTCGGCACGAGCCGTCTGACCACCCGAACGATCCGACTCTCAGGTCGCTATGGCAGCTCCAGAGTCGGATCTTTCGGGTCAGAGGGACCGGGGTTATCTAGGCTTGCGGGGTGCAGTGGCTCGACGAGGCGACCTGGCAGCGACGCCGGACTGCCCATGAGGCCCGGGTGGACCGCTGGATCACGCCGCACCTGCGACGCCGCGAACGGGCGGTCGCCCATCCCGTCGACGACTTCCTGTTCACGTACTACTCCTACCGGCCGGCCGCACTGCGGCGGTGGCATCCGGGTATCGGCGTAGGACTGACGGGCGACGCCGCGGCCTCCTACGCCGACGTGAACGGATATCGCGTCAGCGACGAGGGCGCGCACCTCGACCCAGGGCTGGTCGCGGCGCGACTCGGCCAGGTGGCGTCGATCAGGCGACTGCTGTCGGCCACTGCCGCCCGTCCGCCGCATCTGGGCTGCTTCGGTCTGCACGAGTGGGCGATGGTGTACCGGGAGCCGCCGGAACGGGTCCGCCACTCGACGTACCCGCTCAGGCTCGGGAGCCGCGGCACAGACGAGGTGGTCGAGTCGCACCGGATCACGTGCACGCACTTCGACGCCTTCCGGTTCTTCACCGAGCCGGCGCGGCCGCGCAACATCGTGCAGCCGACCGCGGCTCGGCGCGTGGCCCTCGAGCAGCCCGGCTGTCTGCACGCGACCATGGACCTGTACCGGTGGGCGTACACGCTGGCGCCGCTGACCCGGTCCGAGCTGGTGGCTGACTGTTTCGAGCTCGCCTTCGAGGTACGACAACTCGACATGCGGGCCTCGCCGTATGACCTCACGGGTCTCGGTGTCGAGCCTGTCACGATCGAGACCGCCGCCGGGAAGGCTGCCTATCTGGCGGCCCAGCGGGACTTCGCCGCCCGCGGCGCACGGCTCAGGTCGACGTTGGTCGAGGTGTGCGACGCGATCTCACCACCTGAACGATCCGACTTTCAGGTGGCTATAGCGACACCAGAGTCGGATGCGTTCGGGTGGTTGGGGGGCGGAGACGAGGACCCGGCGCAGGCCGTAGGTGACGGCGTCCAGAAGGGCTGCCCAGGAGGCCTCGACGACGTTGTGCCCGACGCCCACGGTCACCCACGACGATGTGTCGTCGGCGGTCTCGATCAGTACCCGGGTGACGGCGTCCGTGCCGTGGCCCTGGTCGAGGATGCGGACCTTGTAGTCGATCAGCTCCAGCTTCGACACCTGCGGGTATGCCTGCCCGATCGCCTGCCGTAGCGCGGCGTCGAGTGCGTTGACCGGGCCGTTCCCCTCCCCCGTCATCACGATCCGGTCGCCACCCGCCCGTAGCTTGACCGTCGCCTCGGACACCGCCTCGCTGGTCGGGTTGGACTCGGTGATGACCCGCCACGACTCCACCTCGAAGTACGACGGCCGGCGGCCCTCGACCTCCTCGACGAGCAGCAGCTCGAACGACGCGTCGGCCGCCTCGAACGTGTAACCGGCCAGCTCCAGCGCCTTCACCCGCGCGGTGATCCGGGCTACCAGGTCCTTGTCGTCGGACAGGTCGAACCCGAGCTCGCGTCCCTTCAGCTCGATGGACGCCCGGCCGGCCATCTCCGAGACGAGCAGCCGCATGTCGTTCCCCACCTCCGCGGGCTCGGTGTGCTGGTACAGCGCGGGGTCGACCTTGATCGCGCTCGCGTGCAGGCCCGCCTTGTGCGTGAACGCCGACGCGCCCACGTACGGCTGGCGGGAGTACGGCGCCACGTTGGTGACCTCGGCGATGGCGTGGGCGATCCGGGTCGCCTCACGCAGCCGACCCGCAGGCAGCACGTCGCGCTGCAGCTTGAGCTCGAGGTTGGCGACGACCGCGACCAGGTCGGCGTTGCCGGTCCGTTCGCCGTAGCCGTTGAGCGTCCCCTGGACGTGGGTGGCGCCGGCGTCGACAGCCGTCAGCGTGTTCGCCACCGCGCATCCGGTGTCGTTGTGGCAGTGGATGCCGACCCGCAGGCCAGTCGCGTCGACGACGTCTCGCACCACGTCGGCGATCTCCGACGGGAGCATCCCGCCGTTCGTGTCGCACAGAGCCACGATCTCCGCCCCGGCGTCGCCGGCGACCCGCAGCACCTCCAGCGCGTACGGCGCGGTTGGCCCGGTACCCGTCGAAGAAGTGCTCGGCGTCCAGGAAGACCCGCTGACCCTCTGCGCGAAGGTGCTCGACCGTGTCCCGGATCATCGCGAGGTTCTCGTCGAGCGTGGTGCGCAGAGCAAGCTCGACGTGCCGATCGTGGCTCTTGGCGACGAGGGTGACCACCGTCGCGCCGCTGTCGCGAAGGGCGCCGACCAGCGGGTCGTCGGCGGCGCGCACTCCGGCCCGTCGGGTGGCACCGAAGGCGGTCAGGGTCGCGTTCTGTCAGGAGAAGCTCGATCGCGTGCTCGGCGGAAGAACTCGGTGTCCTTCGGTACGGCACCCGGCCAGCCGCCCTCGATGAAACCGACGCCGAGCGCGTCCAGGTGCCGGGCGATGTGCAGCTTGTCCTCGACGGACAGGTTGAGGCCCTCTTGCTGGGCTCCGTCGCGAAGCGTCGTGTCGTACACGTGGAAGTCGGCGGCGGAGCTCATGCGTCTCGGTCCTCGCTTGTGGGAGCAACAAAAAGACCCCCCGTCGGGAACGAGAGGTCGGCGCGCACGAAGAGACGTGCGCGCTAGGCGATGATGATGCGGTACTGCGTCACGCCTCGAGTCTGCCACACCATCGCGGGTACGGACGAGTGGCTGTCCCGCTCACCCACCCGAACGATCCGACTCACACGTCGTCGTGACCACTTGAGAGCCGGGATCCTTCGGCTATGTGCGTCACGGAAGGGAGGTGCGCAGGCTGTGCGCCCACGGCGGCGCCGGGAGGGGCGAGTACGCCGGGCCGGCCACCTCGCGCGTCACCGTGCAGCGCGACCGCCCCGCGCGCACAGCAGGCCGACGACGACGAGGGCAGTCGTTCGCGACCGCAGGGCCGCCCTCGCCACCGCCGCGCCGCCGGCCCGGGTCTCCCGGCTGAACGGCCCCCAGTAGACGAACACGCCGGTTGCGATGCCACCCAGCGCGAGCACGTACACGAGGGTGCGCGGCGGCGTCGCGAGAGTGGCGATCAAGACGACGAGCGCCGCGTCGACGAGCGCCACAGCGGCGTTGACGACCGCGCCCGGGAAAGCCAACAGCGCGAACCACGGAGTGCACGCCGTCGCGAGGACGGCGTCGCCGCGCCGGTAGCCACGGCTCGACCGCCAGCCACTGAGCCGCGTCGTGCGCACGTGGACCGTGCGCAGTGCCCACCCGGCGAGGCACACCGCCAGGGCGGCCGTTACGGGGGCCGTGACGAACGCCGCCACCATGAGGCAGCCGACGGCTCCCCAGAACGACATCCTGGCGAGGACCCCCGGGCGGCGCCGCGCGGCAGCAACCGGGAGCGACGACGGCGCCACGGGTCGTTGGGCGGCGAAGTCCGGCGCGGGATGGGCCGGCTGCGCCACGGCGCGCCCCTGGGTGGGGAACACAGCGCCGGAGCCGACGGCCGAGCCGCCAGAGGATCGCGGCGGCGCGACCCGCGCCTGCTGGATCGGCTGCCGGTAGGTGAGCTGAGCGGTCGCCGGGGCGCCGTTCGTACCGGCTCCCAGGCCGGCCAGCCAGTCGGCGAGCTGCCGAGACGACGGCCGGTCGCCCGGATCGGGGCTGCAGAGCCTGCCGGACGACCCAGTACAGCGAGTCGGGCACGCCGGCGAGGTCGTGCTCACCTCGCCGTACGCGGTCCATGACCGCGACTGCCGGGCCGGTGCCGTACGGCCCCTTGCCGGTGGCGGCGTAGACAACGGTCGCCGCCCATGAGTGCACATCGGCCTGCGGCGTCGGGTCGTCGCCGTAGAGGATCTCGGGAGCGAGATAGCCGGGCGTGCCGAGAAGCCAGCCGCTGTAGGTGATCCTGGCGTCGTCGCAGAGCTGAGCGAGCCCGAAGTCGATCAGGACCGGGTCGCAGCCCTCGAGCAGGACGTTCGAGGCTTGATGTCTCGATGCAGGACACCGGCGTCGTGTACCGCGGCGAGCGCCTGAGCCAGGCCCCAGGCGAACCTGTCGAGCTCGCCGCCCGACAGCGGCCCCACTGACGCGACCCGCTCCTGCAGAGAGGGCCCGGGCACGAAGCGGGTGACGATGTACGGTGTCTCGCCCCACGGGTCGGCGTCGTAGACCTCGGCCACGCGCGGCGACCGGACCCGGCGCAGCGACGTGACCTCGCGCGCCATCCGGGCCCGGCCGTGGTCGTCGCTGACGACGTGCGGCCGCAGCAGCTTGATGGCCACGTGGTTTCCGGCCGGGTACTCGGCCAGGTGCACGACGCCCATCCCGCCCTCCCCGACCTTCGTGAGGAGCGCGTAGCGACCCACCATGGTCGTGGGGTGAGAGGTAGGCACGGCTGTCTCGGACCCGTTCAGACGAGCCGCTGCATCCAGCCGTGCGTGTCGGCGGCCCGACCGTACTGGATGTCGACGAGCCGCTGGCGCAGCTCGAGGGTGACCGGGCCGGCGCTCTCCCCGCACGAGACCTGCCCGTGCGCCACTTGAGCATGCCGATGGGCGTGAGGACGGCCGCCGTGCCGCACGCGAAGACCTCACTGATCTCGGAGCTGGCCACGCCTTCGCGCCACTCGTCGATCGTGACCTGCCGCTCGTCGACCTTGTAGCCCAGCTCGTCGGCCAGCTCGATGATCGACGACCGGGTGACGCCCTCGAGTATCGAGCCGTTGAGCTCGGGGGTGACGAGGGTGCCGTCGGAGTACACGAAGAAGATGTTCATCCCGCCGAGCTCCTCCAGCGTCGAGTGCTCGGCCGCGTCGAGGAACACGACCTGGTCGCAGCCGTTGTCGATCGCCTCCTGCTGGGCGAGCAGGCTCGCGGCGTAGTTGCCGCCGCACTTGGCGGCACCGGTGCCGCCCGGGGCGGCACGGTTGAACTCCTCGCTGAGCCAGATCGAGACCGGCTTGACCCCGCCGCTGAAGTAGGGACCGGCGGGCGAGGCGATGACCGCGAACGTGACGTGCTTGGCCGGCCGCACGCCGAGGAACGACCTCGGACGCGAACATGAACGGCCGGATGTAGAGCGACTGCTCCGCACCGCCGGGCACCCACTGTCGGTCGACTGTCGACGAGCGCCTTCACCGCGTCGACGAAGTCGCTCTGTCGGCAGCTGCGGCAGGGCGAGCCGCACCGCCGAGCGCTGGAACCGGGCGGCGTTGGCGTCGAGCCGGAACGACCAGACCGACCCGTCGGCGTGGCGGTAGGCCTTGGTGCCCTCGAAGATCTCCTGCGCGTAGTGCAGCACCGAGCTCGCCGGGTCGACGCTGAACGGGCCGTAGGGCCGCACCGTCGCGTCATGCCAACCCGCCTCGGGGGTCCACTCCGAGACGAACATGTGGTCGGTGAAGTGCAGGCCGAATCCGGGGTCGGCGAGGATCTCGGCCCGGCGCGCGTCCGGGACCGGGGACGGGTGTCGTTCGACAGCGACCTGTCGGGACTTGCTCATGGGAGCACGCTAACTCACCGGGGTGACAAGTCGCTCGGCTATGCCGTCACCGACCTCGTCCGTCGCACGCGGCCGCCCGGCGTTCGCCGTGACGTCGTCGTAGACGGCCCGTTCGACGCTCTGGGCGCGGCGTCGGTCAGCCCGAGGTGGTCGAGCAGAGCGCCGCGCTCAAGATCGCGGCCGTCGGGTCGGCCTCTGCGCTGCCCGGCGATGTCGGGGGCCGATCCGTGGACGGGCTCGAACATGCTGGGCGACGTCCGGTCGGGGTTGATGTTGGCGCTCGCGGCCAGGCCGATCCCGCCGGTGACCGCTCCGGCGAGGTCGGTGAGGATGTCGCCGAAGAGGTTGTCGGTGACGATGACGTCGAAGCGGCCGGGGTCGGTCACGAGCATGATCGTGGCCGCGTCGACGTGCAGGTAGTCGACCGCGACGTCCGGGTGCTCGGCTGCCACGGCACCCACGATGCGGGCCCACAGCGCGCCGGCGTGCACAGCACGTTGGTCTTGTGCACCCAGGTGAGCGTGCTTGTCGCGGACGACGCTCGGCGCGGGCGAAGGCGTCGCGCACGACGCGCTCGACGCCGTAGGCGGTGTTGACGCTGACCTCGGTGGCAACCTCCGCGGTCGTCCCGCGTGCGCAACGCGCCGCCGTTGCCGACGTACGGGCCTTCGGTCCCCTCGCGGACGACGACGAAGTCGACGTCGCCGGGATCGGCAAGCGGCGTCGGCACGCCCGGGTACACCCGCGACGGGCGCAGGTTGACGTAGTGGTCCAGCTCGAAGCGCAGCCTCAGCAACAGTCCCCGCTCGAGCGAGCCCGGGGGCATCGACGTGTCGTTGGGTCTGCCGCCGACCGCTCCGAGCAGGATCGCGTCGTGCTCACGGAGCTCGGTCAGTACGGAGTCGGGCAGCACCTCGCCGGTCGCGTGCCAGCGGTCGGCTCCGAGGTCGTAGTCGGTGCGCTCGAACGTGACGTCGTCGATCGTCGAGACCGCGTCGAGCACCTTCACGGCCTCGGCAGTGACCTCGGGACCGATTCCGTCGCCGCCGATCACCGCCAACGAGATGCTTCGGCTCACGGGACCCATCCTAGGAGTGCTGCTCCGGGCGTCACCTGTCGTCGGGTCGCTCGGCCGCCGTTGTCTCGGTGGTCCAGCGACTCCTGTACGGGCTGCGACTGCCTCGCCGGACGGTCGGGATGCTCGGTGTCGTGGGGGGCTGGTCCCCACTCGGGGTACATGTCGTACACGGTGATCGCCTCGTGATCTCGTGGTGGTCGGATGCGGGACGGCTGAGTCGGAGCCGGCCTCCCGCGTCGACGGGCGAGGACCACGACGGACGGCGCGGGTCACGCGGGTCCAGGGTCGGAGTCACGAGGCGATCTCGATGCGGTCGGCACCGGTCGGCTTCCTCGGCAACGCGGTCGGCCAACGCCCAGACACCGCGGCGAGGTGTTGGCCTAGAAGGCCCCGCCGCGGCGAGGTAAGGATTACTACGCACAACCGCATGATGGCTGCGACGCTACCCGGCGAGCGGCGCTCGGGCGCCACCGATTTGGACAACCGTCTCGCCCATCGAGATGGCCTGGCGCCGCCGGCCGCTGTGACACACTCGGGGCGTGAGCGCTCCGGTGGACCTCCTCCCGTCGTCAGCCGGGCGCTCGACCTGTCCCGCCGGCGCGGCTTCGTCACCTCGAGCCGCCTCGAGACGGGCCGGCTGCTGTCGGCCCTCGCGGCGAGCCGCGAGGCACGCTCGGCGAGTGCGGCACGGGCTGCGGGGTCGGTGCCGCGTGGCTGTCCACGGGGCCCGCGAGGGCAGCCGGGTCGTCACGGCCGAGGTCAACGCGAGCCTCGCGGATGCGGTGACCGAGCTGTTTCGCGACCAGCCCCGCGTCGAGGTCCTCACCGGCGACTGGGGCGCGCTGCGCGACCACGGGCCGTTCTCGCTGCTCTTCCTCGACGTACGCGAGGCGAAGCGCTCCGGCGCCGACACAGTGGCGGAGATGCTCGAGCCGGGCGGGATCGTCGTCCTCGACGACTTCACGCCGTGCACGACCTGGCCGCCGATGTACGAGGGCCGCGTCGACACGATGCGCGAGCAGTGGCTGACCGACGACAGGTTCACCACCGTCGAGGTGATGGTGGCAGTCGACGCGGCGGTCCTCATCGCCTCGCGTCGCTGACCACGACCGGTCCGCGGCTACTCCAGAGGTCCGTCCGGTCAGGACATGTCCACCGCTCTGACGACGTGCGCCCGCATCTCGCCCGAGATCTCGTCAAGGACGGCGCCCGGGATGGCACTGTCGACAGTGAGAGCAACCAGAGCCAGCCCGCCTTGGTGGTCGCGCGCGACCTGCATCCCGCGCGATGTTGATCTCGGCCTCGCCGAGGATGCGCCCGATCGCGCCGACCATGCCGGGGCGGTCCTCGTACACGAAGAACGCCATGTGGTCGGCGGGCTCCAGGTCGACGTCGTAGTCGTTGACCTCGACCAGCCGCTCACGCTGGTGGATCCCGACCAGGGTGCCCGACACCGAGACCTGCGACGCCGTCGGCCAGCGTGCCGCGCAGGGTCACCAGGTTGCGGTGGTCGGGGCTGTCGGGATCGGTGACGAGGCGGACAGCGAGGCCGCGCTCGGCGGCGAGCAGCGGGGCGTTGACGTACGAGACCGTCTCCTCGACGACGTCGGTGAACACACCCTTGAGCGCGGCCAGCTCGAGCACCTTGACGTCGTACTGGGTGATCTCGCCCCGGACCTCGACGTCGAGCTGCTGGGCCACCTCGCCGGCGAGCGCGGTGAAGATCCGGCCGAGCTTCTCGGTCAGCGGGATGCCGGGCCGGACGTCCTCGGCGATCACGCCGCCCTGAACGTTGACGGCGTCCGGCACCAGCTCGCCGCTCAGCGCGAGCCGAACCGACCGGGCGACGGCGATCCCGGCCTTCTCCTGCGCCTCGTCGGTCGACGCACCCAGGTGCGGGCGTCGCCGACGACGTTGTCGAACTCGAAGAGCGGCGAGTCCGTGCACGGCTCGGTGGCGAAGACGTCGAGACCCGCGCCGCCGAGCCGGCCCTCCTTGATGCGCGACGTGCAGCGCGTGCTCGTCGACGATGCCGCCGCGCGCCGCGTTGACGATGATGCGCCGTCGGCTTGCAGCGAGCGCAGCTGCTCCTCGCCGATCAGCCCGACCGTCTCCGACGTCTTCGGCAGGTGGACGGAGATGAAGTCGGCGTCGGCCATCAGCTCGTCGAGGCCGACCAGCCGTACGCCGAGCTGGGCGGCTCGGCCGGCCTGGACGTACGGGTCGTACGCGATGACCTTCATCCCGAAGGCGCTCAGCCGCTGCGCGACGAGCACGCCGATCCTGCCGAGGCCGACGATCCCGAGGGTCTTCTCGTACAGCTCGATGCCGGTGTACTTCGACCGCTTCCACTCACCCAGCTTCAGTGCCGCGCTCGCCGGCGCGATGTGCCGGGCCGCGGCGAGCAGCAGGGCGACGGCGAGCTCGGCGGCGCTCACGATGTTCGAGGTCGGCGCGTTGACGACCATGACGCCGGCTGGGTCGCCTGCCGGACGTCGACGTTGTCGAGTCCGACACCGGCGCGGGCGACGACCTTCAGCCGCGGGGCCGCCGCCAGCGCCTCGGCGTCGATCTTGGTCGCGCTCCGGACCAGGATCGCGTCGACGTCGGCGATCGCGGGCAGCAGCTCGGCGCGGTCGGCCCCGTCGCAGTGGCGGATCTCGAAGTCGGGGCCGAGCGCGTCCACGGTCGCCGGGCTCAGCTCTTCGGCGATCAGCACGACAGGCATTGGTCACAGCAGCTGCCCTTCGGCGAGTCATGGTCGTCGGCGGCGCGTGAGCGCGCCTGCTCGCGAACACCACGCTGTGCCCCCGTGCGCCGCCAGTGTAGATCGAGCGTTGCCCAGCGACCGCCGACCACCCGACCGGCAACCACCCGAAGATCCGACTCGGAAGCGCGATGGCTACCTCACAGTCGGCTGTCGGGTCGAGATGCGGTCAGCGGGCGGCGCTGCCCTCGGTGTAGTCGTCGTCGCGACTTGACCCAGCTCATCAGCTTGCGGAGCTCGCGACCGGTCTGCTCGATCGGGTGCGTCTCGCTCTGCTTGCGGAACTCCTTGAACTTCGGCGCGCCCGGCGTCCTGGTCGGCGATGAACTCGGCCGCCCAGGCGCCGCCTGGATGTTCGGCGAGGACGTCCTTCATCCGGGCCTTGACCGACGCGTCGATGATGTACGGACCGGACGTGTAGTCGCCGTACTCGGCGGTGTCCGACACCGACCAGCGCTGCTTCGCGATGCCGCCCTCGTACATCAGGTCGACGATGAGCTTCAGCTCGTGCAGGCACTCGAAGTAGCCACCTCCGGCTGGTACCCCGCCTCACGTCAGCGTCTCGAATCCCGCCTGGATCAGCGCCGACGCGCCGCCGCAGAGCACGGCCTGCTCACCGAAGAGGTCGGTCTCGGTCTCCTCGGTGAACGTCGTCTTGATCGCCCCGGCACGCGTGCCGCCGATCGCCTTCGCATATGACAGCGTCAGCGGCCAGGCCGAGCCCGCTCGCGTCCTGCTCGACTGCGACGAGCACCGGCACGCCGCGTCCCTCGCTGAACTCGCGCCGGACGAGGTGGCCAGGTCCCTTGGGAGCCACCATCACGACGTCGACTCCCGCCGGGGCCACGATGTACCCGAAGCGGATGTTGAAGCCGTGGCCGAACAGCAGCGCGTCGCCTTCGACGAGGTTCGGCTCGATCGCGTCGGCGTACAGCGATCGCTGGGCCGGGTCGGGCGCGAGCACGACGATGAAGTCCGACTCCTCGCAGGCCTCGAACGGAGTCACCACCCGCAGGCCCTCGGCCTCGGCCTTGGCCCGGCTCCGCGATCCTTCCAGCAGCCCGACCCGGACGTCGACGCCGGAGTCCCGCAGCGACAGCGCATGGGCGTGACCTTGGCTGCCGTAGCCCAAGACGGCGACGTTGCGGCCCTGGATCAGGCTCAGGTCCGCGTCGTCGTCGTAGAACATGTCGGCCATCGTGGTTCAGTCTCCTTGAGGTCGGGGCTATGTGTGGTCTCGCTAGGGCGACGAGCGGTCAGGCGGGTCTGGGCAGGGCGACCGGTGGCGGTGGCTTCAGGTTGCGGTCGGTGATGGAGCGGCTCCCCCGGTTGATCGCGACCATGCCCGACTGGACCAGCTCGCGCACACCGAAGGGCTCGAGGACGCGCAGCATCGCCTCGAGCTTGTCGCGGTTGCCGGTCACCTCGATCGTGATCGCGTCCACGGCCACGTCGACGACCTTGGCCCGGAACAGCTGGACCGTCTCCAGGACCTGGGAGCGGGTCTGGGCGTCGGCCCTGACCTTGACCAGCGCGAGCTCGCGCTCGATCGCCCCCGGCCCCTCGAGCTCGACGATCTTCAGCACCTCGACGAGCTTGTTGAGCTGTTTGGTGACCTGCTCCAGCGGCTGGTCGTCCAGATTGACGGCGATGGTCATCCGGGACACCTCCTGGTGCTCGGTCGGACCCGACGGCGAGCGAGTCGATGTTGTAGCCGCGGCGCGAGAACAGCGAGGCGACCCTGGCCAAGACCCCGGGCTTGTTCTCGACCAGCACGGACAGCGTGTGGGTGGTCATCGCGGCAGCTCCTCGCCCTTCGTCGTCACGCTTCGTCCTCGAAGTCCGGCTTGAGGTCGCGGGCGATCTGCAGTGCATCGTTGCTCGTGCCGGCCGGGACCATCGGCCACACCATCGCGTCGGGGTTGACGATGAAGTCGATCACGACGGGCGCGTCGTTGATCTCCATGGCCTTCGTGATCGTCGCATCGACCTCGGTCGCGGTCTCGCACCTCAGGCCGACGCAGCCGAGGGCCTCGGCCAGCTTGACGAAGTCCGGTACCCGGGCCGAGTGCAGGTCGGTGTTGGAGTACCGGCCGTCGTAGAAGAGCGTCTGCCACTGACGGACCATGCCGAGGCTCGAGTTGTTGATCACGGCCACCTTGATCGCGATGCCGTTGAGCGCGCACGTGGCGAGCTCCTGGTTGGTCATCTGGAAGCAGCCGTCGCCGTCGATAGCCCAGACAGTCGCGTCGGGCCGGCCGACTTTGGCTCCCATCGCGGCGGGTACGGCGTAGCCCATCGTGCCGAGGCCGCCGGAGTTGATCCAGGTACGCGGATGCTCGTAGTCGATGAACTGGGCCGCCCACATCTGGTGCTGCCCTACGCCGGCGACGTAGACGGCGTCCGGCCCAGCGATCTCACCGAGCCTGGAGATGGCGTACTGCGGCGACAACGTTCCCTCGTGCTCCTCGTAGCCGAGCGGGTACCGGTCGCGCCATGCCTGGCAGGCCGCGAGCCAGGGCGCGGAGTCACCGCGGTGACCCGCGTCGTACTCGGCGCGGATCGCCGACGTGAGGGCGACGATCACCTCCCGGCAGTCACCGACGATCGGTACGTCGGCATGGCGGTTCTTCGAGATCTCGGCCGGGTCGATGTCGGCGTGGATGACCTTGGCGTCCGGCGCGAACGAGTCCAGCCGCCCGGTCACCCGGTCGTCGAACCTGGCGCCGAGCGAGATGAGCAGGTCGCTGCGCTGCAGCGCGCCCACGGCGGCCACCGTGCCGTGCATGCCCGGCATGCCCAGGTGGAGGCGGTGGCTGTCGGGGAAGGCTCCGCGCGCCATGAGCGTCGTCACGACCGGGATCTCGGTCAGCTCCGCGAGCGCCCTCAGCTCCGCGCTGGCCTCGGCCCGAATGACGCCGCCACCGACGTACAGCACCGGGCGCTGGGAGGCGACGATCAGCCGGGCGGCCTCCCTGACCTGTCGGGCGTGCGGCTTCGTCACCGGGCGGTAGCCGGGCAGCGCGAGCGTGGTGGGGTACTCGAAGGTCGTCATGGCCTGGAGCGCGTCCTTGGCGATGTCGACGAGCACCGGACCGGGGCGACCGGTCGACGCGATGTGGAACGCCTCGGCGATCGCGCGCGGGATCTCGGCGGGATCGGTGACCAGGTAGTTGTGCTTCGTGATCGGCATCGTGATGCCGCGGATGTCGGCCTCCTGGAAGGCGTCGGAGCCGATCGCGGCGCTGGCCACCTGGCCGGTGATCGCCACCATCGGCACCGAGTCCATCATCGCGTCCGCGATGGGGGTGACCAGGTTGGTCGCACCCGGCCCACTGGTCGCCATACAGACGCCGACCCTGCCGGTGGCCGCGGCGTAACCCTCGGCGGCGTGGCCCGCGCCCTGCTCGTGGCGGACGAGGATGTGGCGGATCTTCGTCGAGTCGAGCAGTGGGTCGTACGCCGGGAGGATCGCCCCGCCCGGGATCCCGAAGACGGTGTCGACGCCTGCACACTCGAGTGAGCGGATCAGGCTCTGCGCCCCGGTGATCTGCTCTGCCATGTCTGCCTTCCTGCGATCGATAGCGACTGGTGTCCGGCGTGATGCCACAAAAAAGCCCCCCGGCCCGGTGGGCATTCGAGGGGCGACGCGCGGGTGTTCGGTCAGCGAGACCGTACCTGCGCGTCCGTGCGTACGAGGAGAACCAGACGCATGCCTCCACCGTCGCCGACGCCGGGGAAATCGTCAAGCCCGGGGTGTCCCGTGTCTCAGCATGTGGGCCCGCCATCCGGCATATGAAGGCTGCCCGGGCTACTCGTAGCTGACGAAGTGGATCCTAGGGCGGATCCGCTTCACCTCGCGCGGCGTGAACAGGTCGGTGTCTTGGCGGTAGAACAACTTGAAGCCCATGGTGAATGTTGATCCGGTCGAGCGACCGCGTGGTACGTCGCGAGCTTGGCTCCGCGGTTCCCGAACCCGTCGATGTGCTGCACCATCGCGAGCTGGCGGTGCAGCTTGACGCGGCCGATGTGCTTGACCATCGAGGTGCGGAACTCGTGGATCACGAACAGCTTCTGCGGTAGTGAGTTGCCGCGGACGATCCCGGTGACGAACGCTGCGACACGTGGTTGACCTCTCCCGCCTTGACCGAGCCGATCGTCTGGGCGGGCACCTGACCCGGGCCCATCCGCCACTCGGGGTCGAGGGCCAGACCGACGAACGGCCGCCGCAGCGCCCACCGGAAGTGCCGGGCCTGCGGTACGAAGCTCTCCCGTCCGGGTTGCAGGTCCAGCACCAGCAGCGCGTGGTGCCGGTGCGCCGCCCGGATGTATTCGAGGACGTCGGAGCGGGAGATGTAGTGGCTGTAGTTCCCGTCGGCTCCGGGATGTGCGTCGGCGACCGATGCGACGAGCTCGTACACGATCTGCACCTGTGCGCTTCGGTGTGCCGAACGGCCGGGCGGCGGCGCGCAGTCGGCGCGTCATCACGCCGGGGCTGCGACGCTCCGAGCACGCCGAGATCACCACTGCCGGCGGTACCGTAGTAGGCCACCAGGATCCGGTGGGCGAAGATGCTCTCACGGTTCGCGGGAACGTGCGACCCGGGCGCCGCCACGTCGGCGCGGCCCTCCAGGTCAGCGGCCTGGCCCGGAGCAGCGACGCTGACGGCAGCCGACACCGCGACGCAGCCGACGAGTAGACGCGCCGCCGTCCCCAAGGCCACCTTGTGACCATAGGCCAACCGGTGGCCGAATCAGTCCATCTCGACATCGGTGGGCGGGTCGAAGTCGAAGGCCGGCAGTCCGTCGACGCTGAGGGCGTTCTTCTGACGCCGGTACTCGACCTGTCCCGCGTGGCCTTTGCGGTCCATGTGAGCAGGCAGCAGGTCGCGTTCACCGACGAGTGCGTAGACCGGCACGCCGTACCCGCAGGAGTCCGACACCCGCTCGACGTCGACGATCACGACCGCGCGGGCGCCGCGGTGCTCGCTGAAGTGACGGAGTAGGTCGTGGAACCCTACGTCGTACAGCGACACGATGTGACCATGGCCGTGCAGGCGGACGACGTTGGGCGGGCCCTCGAACGCACAGAACATCAGGGTGATGCGGCCGTTGTCACGGAGGTGGGCGATGGTCTCGGCGCCGCTCGCGGTGATGTCGAGGTACGCGACGGTGTGGTCGTCCAGCACGACGAACGTGCCGCCGATCCCCTTCGGTGAGACGTTGACGTGCCCGTCGCGACCGCTGGGAGCCGTCGCCACGAAGAACACGTGCTGTCGTTCGATGAACGCGCGGATCTTGGAGTCGATCCGCGCGTGCACCTTGCTCACAGGGTTTGGGGGCCGCGGGGAAGCTCAGCCACAGACGGCCCCGACAGCGGCCGACTGCACGAGCTTGCGGTACTTCGCCAGCACGCCGGACCGGTACCTCGGGGGCATCGGCTCCCAACCTTGCCGACGCTCGTCGAGCACCGCCGCGTCAACGAGGATGTCGAGTGTCTTGTGGCCGACATCGAGCCGGACGCGGTCGCCGTCTCGGACGAAGGCGATCGGCCCCGCGTCGACGGCCTCCGGTGCGACGTGCCCGACGCAGAGCCCAGTCGTACCGCCGGAGAAGCGCCCGTCGGTGAGCAGCAGCACGTCCTTGCCCATGCCGGCACCCTTGATCGCCCCGGTGATGGCCAGCATCTCACGCATCCCAGGCCCACCCTTGGGGCCTTCTTGGCGGATGACGACGACATCGCCGGGCACGATGACGCCAGCCGCCATCGCGTCGAGGGCCGCGCGCTCCCCGTCGAAGACCCTGGCCACGCCCTCGAACACGTCCTCGTCGAAGCCTGCCGTCTTGACGACCGCGCCCTCGGGGGCCAACGACCCACGCAGGATGGTCAGCCCGCCCGTGGCGTGGATCGGCTTCGACATCTCCCGGATGATGACGCCGTCGACGTCTGGCGGGTCTATCTCCTCGAGGTTCTCGGCCATGGACTTCCCGGTCACGGTGAGGCAGTCACCGTTGAAGAGGCCGGCATCGAGAAGGGCCTTCATCACGACGGGGATGCCACCGACGCGGTCGACGTCGGTCATCACGAACCGGCCGAACGGCTTGAGGTCTCCCAGGTGCGGCACCGTCGCACCCACCCGGTTGAAGTCGTCGAGGGAAAGCTCGACACCGGCCTCGTGCGCGATCGCCAGCAGGTGGAGTACTGCGTTCGTCGAGCCGCCGAGCGCCATCACGACGGCTATGGCGTTGTCGAATGCCTCCTTGGTCATGATCTGCCGGGCCGTGATCCCCTGCCGAAGCAGCTCGACGACCGCCGCGCCCGAGCGGTGGGCATAGCCGTCTCGTCGGCGGTCGGCCGACGGCGGCGCAGCGGAGCCCGGCAGTGACATGCCCAGCGCCTCGGCCACCGACGCCATCGTATTGGCGGTGAACATGCCGCCGCAGGCGCCCTCGCCTGGGCAGACGGCCCGTTCGATCCGGTCCACCTCGGCGCGGTCGATGAGCCCCGCCATGCAGGCCCCGACCGCCTCGAACGCGTCGACGAGCGTGACGTCCCTGTCGCCGACCCGGCCGGGCATCGTCGATCCGGCATACAAGAAGACTGCCGCCAGGTCGAGCCGCGCCGCTGCCATCAGCATCCCGGGCAGGCTCTTGTCACAGCCGGCCAGCAGTACCGACCCGTCGAGGCGCTCCGCCATCATCACCGTCTCGACGGAGTCAGCGATGACCTCTCTGGAGACGAGGGAGAAGTGCATGCCCTCGTGGCCCATCGAGATTCCGTCCGAGACCGAGATGGTCCCGAACTCCAGTGGGTAGCCGCCGGCGGAATGCACCCCCTCCTTCACAGCCTGGGCCAACCGGTCGAGGGAGAGGTTGCATGGGGTGATCTCGTTCCATGACGACGCGACCCCGATCTGGGGCTTGCGGAAGTCGTCGTCTCCCAGCCCTACTGCGCGGAGCATCCCCCGCGATGCGGTTGCTTCCAGTCCGTCGGTGACGGTACGGCTGCGCGGCTTGATGTCGATCATGGCCGAAGCCTACGGCCGGCTCTTCGGGCGACGCATCGAGTACCGCCCCGTCGAGGCCCGCGCGTGACGTCGAGCCGTCAATCGGCGGCCGACACGCCGGCAGATCCGGGGCGGCGGTGACGTGTCGGCGGTCAGGAGATGACGTTGAGCAAGGGTTCACCGGCCGCCAGCCGCCGCAGCTGCTCGCTCACCAGCCGGAAGGACCGCGGCCACATGGCTGTCGAGGCTCCGCCGACGTGCGGAGTGATGATCACGCCCGGTGCAGACCACAGCGGGTGGCCGGCCGGCAGCGGCTCGGGATCGGTCACGTCGAGGGCGGCTCGCAGCCTGCCACGACGCAGCTCCGCGAGCAGATCGGCCGTCACGACGATCGCGTCCGCGAGCGACGTTGACCAGCAGTGCCCCGTCAGGCATCGATGCCAGGAATGCGGCGTTCACCATGCCGCGGGTCTGGTCGGTCAACGGCACGATGACGACGACGATGTCGGCGTCCGGCAAGAGCTCGGGCAGCTCGGCCATGCCGCGGACCCCCTCGCGGCTGGTCCGACCGACCAGCGTGGTCTCACACTCGAAGCCGGCGAGGCGCTGCTCGATGGCCTTCCCGATGTGACCGGCGCCGATCACCAGTACCCGTCTGTCGGCGAGTGACGAGGACATCTGCTGGTCCCACACCTGCTTGTCCTGGTTGCGGACCAGGTCCGGGAGGTGCCGCTGGGCACTGATCATCAGACCGACCGCAAGCTCCGAGGTCGCGGTGTGATGGACCTGCGCGGCGTTGCAGAGCGTGACCCCGTCAGGCACCGAGCCCTGGATGTGGTCGACGCCTGCCGTGAGGGTCTGGACGATCTCCAGCCGCGGCATCTCAGCCATGACGCCAACGACCCGCCGCGTGAACTGGTAGCTCGGCACGTAGAACTGCGCCTCGCGCGCCGAGGTCGGCCAATCGTGGGTGGCGTCGGCCGTGATGATGTCGAACCCTTCGGGTACGTCGTCCAGCTCATCCTGCGAGAACGGCAGCACCACCAACACGGTCTTCTCCTCGGTACCTAGTCATGGAGCCCGCCGATCACGGGCCGGAGGTCAGGAAAGCTTGGCCAGTACCAGCTCGCGTACCCGTGCCGCATCGGCCTGGCCGCGCATCTCCTTCATCACCGCGCCGATCAGCGCGCCCGCCGCGGCCACCTTGCCGGCCCGGATCTTCGCCGCCACGTCGGGGTTCGCGTCGATGGCGCGCTCGACGGCCGCGGACAGCTCGGCGTCGTCGGAGATCACGCCGAGACCGCGGGCGGTCACGACGTCCTCCGGCGACCCCTCTCCTGCCAGGACGCCGTCGAGCACCTGCCGGGCGAGGGTGTCGTTGACCCGGCCGGCGTCGACGAGAGCCTGCAGCTCGGCCACGTCGGTGGGTGTGATCGGCAGCGCCTCCAGCGTGCTGCCCGCGTCGTTCGCGCGCCGAGCCAGCTCCGAGAGCCACCATTTCTTTGCCGCCGACGGCGCCGCTCCCGCGGCGACCGTCTTCTCGATCAGGTCGAGCGCGCCGGCCCCGACGACGTCGCGTACCTCGAGGTCGGAGAACCCCCAGTCGGTCTGCAGCCGGAGTCGCCGCCGGCTCGGCGGTTCGGGCAGGGTCGCGCGCAGCTGCTCGACCCATGCCGGGTCCGGCGCGATCGGGACCAGGTCGGGCTCGGGAAAGTACCGGTAGTCCTCCGCCTCCTCCTTGACCCGGCCGGGCGTGGTGATGCCGGTGTCCTCGTGCCAGTGCCTCGTCTCCTGGACGATGGCGCCGCCCTCGGACAGCACTGTCGCGTGTCTCGAGACCTCGAACCGGACCGCACGCTCGACGGAGCGCAGCGAGTTGACGTTCTTCGTCTCGCTGCGGGTGCCCAGTGGCGCCGACGTGTCCGGCCGCAGCGACAGGTTGACATCGCATCGCAAGGAGCCCTGATCCATCCGGACGTCGGAGACGCCGAGCCCGCGGACGAGGTCACGCAAGTGCGCGACGTACGCCCGCGCCACCGCCGCCACCGAGGCGCCAGTGCCCTCGATCGGCTTCGTCACGATCTCGATGAGCGGGATGCCGGCCCGGTTGTAGTCGACCAGCGAATGGTCGGCACCGTGGATGCGGCCGGTCGCACCACCGACGTGAAGCGACTTGCCCGTGTCCTCCTCCATGTGGGCGCGTTCGATCTGCACCCGCACGGTCGAGCCGTCCACGTCGATGTCCGTGTAGCCGTCGTAGGCGATCGGCTCGTCGTACTGCGACGTCTGGAAGTTCTTCGGCATGTCGGGGTAGAAGTAGTTCTTGCGCGCGAACCGGCACCACTCGGCGATCGTGCAGTTCAGTGCCAGGCCGATCCGGATCACCGACTCGACAGCCGTCGCGTTGACCACAGGAAGGGCTCCGGGGAGCCCGAGACACACGGGGCACACCTGGGTGTTGGGCTCGCCGCCGAAAGTCGCCGTGCACCCGCAGAACATCTTCGACGCCGTGTTGAGCTCGACGTGAACCTCGAGGCCGAGGACCGGGTCGTACCGTTCGACAGCCTCGTCGAACGGCGTCGGCCTGCTCGCGGTCGTCGTCATCGCATCACCCCCAGGGCAGGTGCCCTGTCGAGGAGCGGACCACCCCACACGCTCTTGGAGCCGGGCCTCGAGGGCTGCCCCCACGGTGTACAGCCGGTCGTCTCGCAGCGCAGGTGCCAGGATCTGGATGCCGGTGGGCAGACCGTCCTCGGGGGCCAGACCGCTGGGCAGGGACATACCTGGTAAGCCCGCCAGGTTGGCCGGGATCGTGGCGATGTCGTTGAGATACATCGCCAGCGGGTCGTCCACCTTGTCGCCGATCCGGAAGGCCGTCGTCGGAGCCGTGGGAGACACGAGGACGTCCACCTGATCGAACGCGGCCTCGAAGTCTCGCGCGATCAGCGTGCGCACTTTCTGTGCCTGCCCGTAGTACGCGTCGTAGTAGCCGCTCGACAGCGCGAACGTGCCGAGGATGATCCGCCGCTTGACCTCGTCGCCGAATCCCGCCTCGCGGGTCGCGGACATGACCTCCTCCGCGCTCGGCGCGGGCACCCCCTCGGGCGCGACCCGCAGGCCGTAACGCATCGCGTCGAACCGTGCCAGGTTGCTGCTGGCTTCGCTGGGGAGGATGAGGTAGTAGGCGCCCAGGGCGTACTCGAAATGAGGACACGACACCTCGACGACGTCTGTGCCGTCGTCGACGAGCAGCTGCACCGCCTCGTCGAACCGGGACCGCACCCCGGACTGGTAGCCCTCGCCGTTCAGCTCCTTGACCACACCGACGCGGAGCCCGGTGATGTCTGCTCGGCGCGCGGCCTCGGCCATCGACGGCCATCCGTCGGGCAGGTCGATGCTCGTGGAGTCCATCGGGTCGTACCCACCGATGACGTCGTGGAGGAGCGCCGCGTCGAGCACCGTGCGGGTCACCGGGCCCGCCTGGTCGAGACTGCTTGCGAGCGCGACCAGACCGTAGCGCGACACCCCGCCGTAGGTGGGCTTGACGCCGACGGTGCCGGTGACCGCCCCCGGCTGTCGGATCGATCCCCCGGTGTCGGTACCGACCGCCAGCGGCGCCTCGAACGCCGTCACGGCAGCCGACGAGCCGCCGCCCGATCCGCCCGGGACCCGGTCGAGGTCCCACGGGTTGTGGGTAGGACCGAACGCCGAGTGCTCGGTGGAGCTGCCCATCGCGAACTCGTCCATGTTGGTCTTCCCGACGATGGGCAGGCCGGCCGCGCGGAGCCTGGTGACGAGCGTCGCGTCGTACGGGGGAACCCAGCCGGCCAGAATTCGCGAACCGGCGGTCGTCTCGAGTCCCTTGGTTGCGACGATGTCCTTGACCGCGATCGGGACACCCAGCAGCGCAGGGACATCGTCTCCTCGCGCCCTGCGCGCGTCCGCTGCCGCCGCCTGCTCCAAGGCGCCGACTGCGTCCACCTGGAGGAACGCGTGGACGGCACCGTCGACGTCGGCGATCCGGTCGAGCGACGCCTGGGTGGCCTCGACCGAGCTCAGCTCGCCCGCCGCCAGCGCGTCGGCGAGCTCGGCGGCCGACAGTCGGACGATGTCGGTCATGCCTCGTCGTCCAGGATCCTCGGGACGCTGAAGCGTTGCTGCTCCACCGCCGGCGCTGCCGCCAGGGCGGCCTCCGGCGACAGGCTCGGCCTGACCTCGTCCGGCCGGAACACGTTGCGCAGTGGGACCGCGTGGGAGGTGGGCGGGATGTCATGCACCGCGACAGCACTGACGGCGGCCACGGAGTCCAAGATGACGGACAGCTGGGGCGCCAGGTGGTCGAGCTCGGCGTCGGTCAGGTCGATGCGCGCCAGGCGCGCCAGGTGCGCCACCTCGTCGCGGGTGATCGACGGCTGTACGGGTGCCTCCTCCGAGCTCGGGCGGGAGTCGTCGGGATCGGCCATGGCTCAATCCTATGGGGCCGTTCGGGCGGCGCCGGGTACGCCCGTCAGCCGAGCTGAAGGTGGTGGAAGACGACCCAGCCGAGCGTGCAGATCAAGGCAAGAACGGCGACCCCGAGCCCGAGCAACAAGACGAACGCCTCGTTGCCGCTCTCGTCGAGGGGCACTCCGGTGGGATCGATGTCCGCGGGCAGGCCTGCATGCCCGTGGGCGTGCAGGTGGTCGGGTCCCAGCGGATACGTCACACGGCTCCGATCTGGGCTGCCTGACGGGCTGCCTCGGGGCCGTCCCCGAGCAGGACCGCGAAACCGTCCTCGTCGAGGATGGGCACCTTGAGCGACACGGCCTTATCGTACTTCGACCCAGGCGACTCGCCGACCACGACGAACGCCGTCGTCTTCGAGACCGACGAGCTGGCTTTGCCGCCGCGCTGCACGATGGCCTCCTTGGCCTGGTCTCGCGACCATCGTTCGAGCGATCCGGTCACCACGATCGACAGGCTCTCGAGGGTGCGGGGGATCGAGTCGTCGCGCTCGTCGGCCATCCGGACCCCCGCTGCCCGCCATTTCTCGACCACCTCCCGGTGCCAGTCGACGTCGAACCACTCGGCAAGCGCCTCGGCGATGATCAGACCGACCCCGTCGACCGCGGCGATCTCGTCGAGAGACGCCGCCTGCATGGCCTCCAGCGACCCGAACGTCTCTGCCAGCGCCCGCGCGGCCGTAGGGCCAACATGCCTGACGGACAAGGCGACGAGTACACGCCATAGTGGTTGGTCCTTGGCCTTGTCGAGGTTGGCGAGCAGCCGGGCGCCGTTGGCGCTGAGCTCGCCGTTCTGCTTGGTGAACAGCGGCACACCGAGCAGGGCGCGCTCGTCGAGATCGAACAGGTCGCCCTCGTCGACCATGACCTGGGCGTCGAGGAGCGCGGCTGCTGCCTCGTATCCGAGTCCCTCGATGTCGAACGCACCGCGGCCGGCGACGTGGAACACCCGCTCGCGCAGCTGGGCCGGACAGGTGCGGGAGTTCGGGCAGCGGATGTCGGCGTCGCCTTCCTTCGCCGCAGCGAGGGTTGTCCCGCACGACGGGCACAGCGTGGGCATCACGAACTCCCGCTCGGCCCCGGTGCGCAGGTCGGCGACAGGTCCGACGATCTCGGGGATCACGTCGCCCGCCTTGCGCAGCACCACCGTGTCGCCGATGAGGACGCCCTTGCGCCGGACCTCCGACGCGTTGTGCAGTGTGGCGAGCTCCACGGTCGAGCCGGATACCCGTACGGGCTCCATCCGGCCGAAAGGCGTGACCCGTCCGGTACGGCCGACGTTGACGTCGATGGCGAGCAGCTTGGTGGTGACCTCCTCGGGGGATACTTGAAAGCGATCGCCCACCTCGGCGCCCGCGAGGTCGAGCCGAGCCGCCGCTGCAGCGACACCTGGTCGACCTTGATCACCACACCGTCGATCTCGTGCTCGACATCGTGGCGATGCGCGCGGTAGTACTCGATGTAGTCGGTGACCGCTGCCATGTCTGGCAGCACCTTGGCGCGGTCGCTGACCGGCAGTCCCCACGCCGCCAGCGCGGCGTAGGCCTCGGACTGACGGGTCGGCTCGAAGCCCCGGCGCGCACCGAGGCCGTGGCAGACCATCCGCAGCGGCCGAGTGGCGGAGATGCGCGGGTCCTTCTGACGCAGCGAGCCCGCGGCCGAGTTGCGCGGGTTGGAGAACGGCGCCTTGCCTTGCGCGACGAGCGCCTCGTTGAGCTTCTCGAACTCCGCGACCTCGAAGAACACCTCCCCGCGCACCTCCACCAGCTCCGGCACCGGGTACGGCGACTCTGCGCTCAGCCGGTCAGGGATCGACTCGATCGTGCGCACATTGGGGGTGACGTCCTCGCCCGTACGGCCATCGCCGCGCGTGGCACCGCGCACGAGGCGGCCGTTCTCATAGGTGAGGTTGATCGCGAGCCCGTCCACCTTCAGCTCACACAGCAGGTCGGCGTCACCCGCGCCGTCACGCGTCAGCCTGGCCGCCCACGAGTCCAGCTCCTCGAACGAGAACGCGTTGTCCAGGCTCATCAGCCGCTCGGCATGCTCCACGGCCGTGAACTGCGTCGACACAGCCCCGCCGACCTTCTGTGTCGGCGAGTCCGGCGTGCGCAGCTCGGGATAGGAGTCCTCGAGCGACTCCAGCTCGCGCATCAGCGCGTCGAACTCGCCGTCGCTGAGGCTCGGCGAGTCGAGCACGTAGTAGCGCCACCGGTGCGCCTCCACCTCCTCGGCCACCGCCGCATGACGCTCGCGTGCAGAGGCAGGCGCGGGCGAGATGTCGGGGGCCACCGGCTCGCTCATGACTCCATCCTGCCTTCCCCCTCCGACAGGTTTCGAGACACCCGCTGGGCCAGCTCGAGGGCTCGGCGCGCCCACGTCGGGCTGGCACCGGCAAGCCCACAGGTGGGGGTCACGGTCGTCGAGGGCACGCTGTCGGCTTCGGAGAACCCGAGTGCAGACCACCAGCCGAGCACGCGATGGGTCAGGTCCACGTCGCGGGGCTCCCGACCCTCCGGATCCACGGCCGGTACGACGCCGGGCCACAGGTCGCGACCGGTGTCAACCCATTCTGCGACGTCGTCGTACTGCGGCCTGGTGAGCAGGGAGAGGTCGAAGGAGACCGCCGGAATGGACGTCTCCCGCAGCATGGCGAACGGCACGTCGGAGGCGCAGCAGTGCACGGCACTCGTCGCGCCAGCGGCCACGACCGCCTCGTCGAGCCAATCGAGCGTCTGAGCGGCGTCGGCCGGAGTTACCGACCGGTGCCGCGAGAAACCGCTTGCCGTCGGTATCCCGCCTCCCAAGACGGCGGGGAGGGCGGGTTCGTCGAGCTGTACGACGACCGCCGCACCGCCGAGGCGGCGGCGGATGTCGGCGACGTGGTCTCGTACACCCTCGGCGAGTGCCTGTGCGAGGTCACGGCGGGCGCCGTGGTCCCCGACGACCTTGTCGCCGCGAGGGCGCTCGACGAGAGCTGCCAGCGTCCACGGCCCGACGACCTGGACCTTGAAGCTGTCGGCGCGGCCATGGCAGAGCTCTTCGACCCGGTCGAGGTCCTGCGACAGCAGAGACCGGGCCCTTCTCTGGTCCGCACCCGCCGCATCCGTCAGCCGCCAACCGGCCGGCTGAAGGTCGGCCCCGAGCTCGCCGACGAGACCGAGCGTCCGGCCGACCATCGTGGCCGATGAACCACGGCTCGGCAGCTCCGGGAGGAACGGCAGGTCTCCGACCTCGCCGAGCACGACCTGGAAGCTGTCGCCGAAGTCCTCGCCGGGCATCGAGCCGATACCGGTCGCCTGGTGGTTCACCCGCGTCGTACCCCCGAACGATCCGACTCTGGAGTCGCTATAGCCACCTCAGAGTCGGATCTTTCGGGTGGTCTGGAGCGTCTTGGCGATGGTGGCGCTGCCGACGACACGAGTACCGGCGTACATCACCGCCGCCTGACCCGGTGCGACGCCCGCCGCGGGTTCGAGGAGGTCGATCTCGACCCGGTCGGCTGTGATCCGGGCGACGGCCGGGTGCTCTTCCCCGTGGGCCCTCAGCTGTACTCCGCACTCGAGGGTCGACGAGGGAACGGCGGCACACCACGTCGGCCCCGTCGCGACGACGGCGTCGACCCGAAGCTCGTCTCGAGGTCCCACGGTCACGGTTCTCGACACCGGCTCGATGTCGAGCACGTACCGCGGCTTCCCGTCCGGCGCCGGACGGTCGAGGCGTAACCCACGGCGCTGACCGATGGTGAAGCCGAACGTGCCTTCGTGGCTGCCCAGTACCTGCCCCGACCCGTCGACGATCTCGCCCGACCCACTACCGAGCCTCCCCCGCAGCCATCCCGCCGTATCCCCGTCTGGGATGAAGCAGATGTCGTGGCTGTCCGGCTTGGCCGCGACGGCCAGCCCGCGGTGTTCGGCCTCGCGCCGAACACCGTCCTTGGCCGTGTCGCCGAGGGGGAACAAGGAGTGCGCGAGCTGTCGCTGGGTCAGCACGCCAAGCACGTACGACTGGTCCTTGCCGGCGTCGATGGCGCGATGCAAGTGCACGAGACCGTCCGCCCCCTCTTCAAGCCTTGCGTAGTGGCCCGTGGCGACCGCGTCGAAACCGAGCGCTATCCCACGCTCGAGCACTGCCTCGAACTTGATCTTCTCGTTGCAGCGCAGGCAGGGGTTCGGCGTGCGCCCCGCAGCGTACTCGCTGACGAAATTGTCGACCACGGCCTCATGGAACCGTTCGCTCAGGTCCCACACGTAGAAGGCGATCCCGATCACGTCGGCAGCACGCCGCGCGTCGTTGGCGTCCTCGATCGTGCAGCAGCCGCGCGCGCCACTGCGGTACGACTGCGGGTTGCGCGACAGGGCGAGGTGGATGCCGGTGACGTCGTGGCCCGCCTCGGCCGCTCTAGCGGCGGCAACGGCGGAATCGACGCCGCCGCTCATGGCAGCGAGCACTTTCACGCCCGGTCCCCTGCCGTAGCGCCGATCCCAGCGGCACGGGCCCGCTGCACGGCAGGTCCGATCGCCTCTGAGACCCGGGCGACATCGGTCCGGGTGGACGTGTGCCCGAGGGAGAACCGCAGCGACCCACGGGCTATCGCCTCGTCTCGGCCCATGGCGAGCAAGACGTGCGAGGCCTGCGGCACGCCCGCCGAGCAGGCCGAACCGGTCGAGCATTCGATACCCTGCGCGTCGAGCAGCATCAACAAGGAGTCGCCCTCGCACCCCGGGAAGGACAGGTGTGCGTTGCCCGGCAGCCGCCCCTCACCCGCTGGACCGTTGAGCTGAGCGTCCGGTACGGCTTCGAGTACGCGGGCGATCAGCTCATCGCGCAGCGCGGCCAGAGCTGGAGCCCGTTCGGGCTGGCCCTTGACCGCGAGCTCCGTGGCCACCGCGAGCCCGACACTGGCCGGCGCGTTCATCGTCCCGGACCGGACGTCGCGCTCCTGGCCGCCGCCGTGCAGAAGCGGTACGAGCTGGGCCTCACGGCGCAGTAGCAGCGCGCCCACTCCGACCGGACCGCCGATCTTGTGGCCCGCGATGGTCAGGGCGTCGAGGCCCGACGCTGCGAAGTCGAGAGGCACCTGCCCCAGCGCCTGGACGGCGTCGGAGTGCACGGGGATGGCATGAGCCGCGGCGATCGCCACGACCTGGTCGACCGGCTGCAGGGTACCGACCTCATTGTTGGCCCACATCACGGAGATGAGGGCGACGCTGCCTGGGTCGCGCTCGACCGACGCACGCAGCGCCTCGACGTCGAGCCGGCCGTCGGGGTCGACTGGCAGCAGCTCGACAACGGCCCCGCCTTCGGTGTCGAGCCATTGCAACGAGTCGAGCACCGCATGGTGCTCGACAGTCGTCGACAAGATGCGTACCCGCGCGGGATCGGCGTTACGGCGCGCCCAGAAGAACCCTTTGAGCGCAAGATTGTCGGCCTCGGTGCCACCTGACGTGAACACGACCTCGGAGGGCCGGCAGTCGACGGCCGCGGCGATCATCTCGCGGGACTCCTCCACCACCCGCCTGGCCGACCGTCCCGAGCCGTGGAGTGCGGAGGCGTTGCCGACGCGGCCGAGCTGCTCAACCATCGCCTCGACCACCTCGGGATACATCGGCGTCGTTGCGGCGTGATCGAGGTATGCGAGCGGTACGGGGGACGGCGAGGTCATGTCCGGTCCAGCCTAATGCCCCCTCAGAGTGCCCGGCGCCAGGCGTGAGCCGGCTCCATCCGGGCGAGGTAGTCGCCGAGCCACAGCCGGGCCGCATCGCCGAGCAGGGGCGCGGTCACGGCGAAGTCACGCTCGTCCTTGGGACGGGTCAGCTTCGCCTTGAAGGCCAGCGCGATCTCCGGGCGCAGGTAGAGGATCTCGTCGAGCTCCCACGTCACCTGGTCCAACGGCGCGACGAACGACGGTTCTCGCCGCGACACCCAGCGGCCGTCCTCGTCTGGGTTCAGGAGGACGTCGGCTCTCCACGGTGACAGAGCATGCTCTCGCAGCCAGATCTGGTCGGCGTCCGGGGCCGGCTCTGGAAACCTGTCGTCGACCGGTCGCAGCGATCCCGACCCGGCTGACCACAGGTGCAGGCGTCCCTCCAGCGCGGCCCTGAGCACGGGCACGTCGCGCCGGAAGATCGACACGTCGATATCCTCGTGCTCGCGCGGGACACCCGTGAACGCCTCGATGGCGTAGCCGCCGGCGATCCACCAGCGGATGCCGATGCCGTCGAAGAGCCCCCGTGCCTGTTGCGGGGTGAAAGCCTCCCAGGGGCCGTACAGTCGTTGGAATTCGAGCTCTTCGGGTGCCAGGTCCTCCCGGTAGCCCGCCCCCTCGTCCACGGCTCGACCCTAGTCTCGTCGCGCAGCACGAAGTGGGCGCGACGAGGCGCAGCGGCTGTCGGCACACCCGGGGACGAATGTCGGCATGGACTTTCGTACCCAACGTACAGCCGTGCTGCTCGACCTGCTCTTCCATCACACCGCGGAGGCGGCGCTCCTGGGAACCTGTACGCGGCCCGAAGCGACGGTGGCGCTAGATGACGATGCCGAGCGCCAGCACCAAGATGATGCCGACCACAGAGACCAGCGTCTCCATGACCGACCAGGTCGCCAGGTTCTGGCCCACGGACACCCCGAAGTACTGCTGTACCAACCAGAAACCCGCGTCGTTGACGTGGGAGAAGAACAGCGAACCGCAGCCGATCGCCAGCACCAGCAAGGCGGTGTGCGTCGTGGTCAGGTCGCCGGCGACGCCGGAGAGGATGCCGGACGCTGTGATAGTGGCCACCGTCGCCGAGCCGGTAGCGAGCCGGATCGCCACAGCCACGAGCCAGGCCAAGAAGAGCGCCGAGATGCTGCTGTTCTGGACGGCCCGCTGTACCACCGTGGCGATGCCGGAGTCGACGAGCACCTGCTTGAACCCACCACCGGCCGCCACGATGAAGGTGATCGCGGCGATAGGGGCGAATGAGCTCCCTACGGAGTCCGAGAGCTCCGACAGGGACAAGCCGGCGCCTCGACCGAGAGTCACCATGGCAACCAGTGCGGTGATCAGCAGCGCGACGAGCGGGGTGCCGATGAAGTCGAGGGGGCTGGTCGTCGTACCCGAGCTGTTGACGGCGATGTCGTAGATCGCCTTGGCGAGCATCAAGACGACGGGAAGCAAGACGGTGGCGAGGGTGGCGGCAAAGCTGGGCCGCTGGGCGGTGCCGTCGGCATCGTTTTCGGAGTCAGCTCGCTCGAAGAGCGCGGGCGCCCCGACCGGGACCCAACGGGCGGCGACGGTGCTGAACAGTGGCCCCGCGATGATCACCGTGGGGATCGCCACCAAGATCCCGAGTCCCAGGGTCAGCCCGAGGTTCGCATGCAGGGCCGCGATTGCGATCAGCGGACCCGGGTGCGGAGGCACCAGGCCGTGCATGACTGACAACCCGGCCAGAGCGGGGATCCCGATCTTCATCAGAGGCAGTCCCGAGCGCCGGGTGACGAGAAGGATCACCGGGATGAGCAGCACGAGCCCGATTTCGAAGAACATCGGGAGGCCGATCAGGGCTCCCACCGCGGCCATCGCCCAAGGCAGCGCCCGGTCGCTCGCCTTGCCGACGATCGTGTCGACGATCTGATCCGCACCGCCGGAGTCGACGAGCAGCCGCCCGACGATCGCACCCAGCGCGATCAGCACTCCGACGCTGGCGACCGTGGCCCCGACCCCCGTCGAGAACGACGTCACCGTGTCGTTGAGGTTCTCCCCGGCAACGGCGCCCACCACCAGCGCCCCGAGGGTCAGGCTCAGCATCGGGTGGAGCTTGAGCAGCGTCACCAGGAGCACGAGCACGGCAATCCCGGCGAGGGCGGCTACGACGAGCCTGACGTCGTGTCCCGTGCTGTGCGCCGCCAGCATCACGGTCGTCTGCTGTCGCATGGTCGCTCTCCTTACTCCGCCGACCCGGTTGTCTGCCTCGAAACCTCTGCCAGGAAGCCGGCGACGATCTGCTCCGGCGGCTGCGACACCGCCTCGGTCACTGCGCGCTCGTCGAGCCCGGGCGGTTCGAGCGACGCGAACTGTGACGTGAGCAGCGAAGCGGGCATGAAGTGGTGCATCCGGTGCTTGATCCTGTCGCTGATGAGCTCGATGCTGCCCTGGCAGTACAGGAACCAGATGTCCGGTGCATAGGAGCGCAGCGTGTCGCGGTAGCGCCGTTTCAGAGCTGAGCAGGTCACCACGGCACCTGTGTCCGCGTGTTCGGCCAGCCACCGCCCGATCGCCTCGAGCCACGGAGCTCTGTCGGCGTCTGTGAGGGCGACACCGGCGTGCATCTTGGCGACGTTGTCCGGGGGATGGAAGTCGTCGGCGTCCGCATAGGCGACGTCGAGCTCGCGTGCCAGCAGCTCGCCCGCCGTGCTCTTCCCGGACGCGGACACGCCCATCACGACGACGCGGAGGTTGGGCGGGGCGGGTTGCGCCGGGCCCTACGACGCTCATGCGCTGCAAACTACTGTTCACGCGGGTGGCAGTCACCTAGACTCGCTGCCATCATGTGGACCTGATCTCAGCCCCGCTCGCGTCCGAGGTACCGCCCGGCGAGCCCCTCACCCAACGGTCGGTGTCGCTGATGTCATCCCTCCTCCCGCTGGTCGCCCGTGACCTGTCGCTCAGTTACGGTGACCGGGTCGTGCTCGACGGCGTCGACCTCGTCGCAAACCCCGGCCGTCCGGTCGGCGTCATCGGCGAGAACGGCGCAGGCAAGTCGACGCTGCTGCGCCTCCTGGCTGGCGTCGAAGACCCCGACTCCGGCGATGTGACCCGGCCACCCGACCTCGGCTACCTGTCAGCAGGAGCCCGATCTGCGCGGGCAGGCGACGGTCGCCGACACGCTTGCCGAGGCGCTCGCCCCACTGCACGACGCCGTACTCCGGCTCGAACGGCTCGCCTGGCGAGCTCGACCAGCCACTGGCGGCCGAGGAGTACGCCCGGACCCTCGCCTGGGCCGAACAGCACGAGGCCTGGGGCGCGCGCAGGCGGGCCGAGCTGGCATCCGCGCGGCTCGGGCTCTCCGGCCTGTCCCCGGACCGCCGCGTCGCGACGCTGTCCGGCGGGGAGCGGACCCGCCTCGCAACGGCGGCCCTGATCACCCGGCAGCCCGGGTGCCTCATCCTCGACGAGCCGACCAACCATCTCGACGACGCAGCGATGGAGTTCCTCCAGCAGTTCCTGGTTCGCTTCCCGGCGTTGTCGTCATCGCCAGCCATGACCGGGTCCTGCTCGACCGGGTGTGTACCGAGATTGTCGACCTCGATGCATCCCACTTCGGCGTCGACGGGTCGGGCGGCAACCGGACGTCCCTCGGCTTCTCGACGTACCTCGCGCACAAGCGAGCCGCGAGACGCCGCTGGGAGGAGGCGTTCGCCGACGAGCAGGACGAGCTGGCCGCCCTTCGCCGCGCGGCGAAGACCACTGCCAGACAGGTGGCGCACGACCGGCCGCCGAAGGACGGCGACAAGTTCATCTACAAGTTCAAGGGCGCCAACGTGCAGGCAACGATCCGCCGCCGGGTACGAGACGCCGAGCGCAGGATCGACGATCTGCTGCGTGACCCGGTCCCCAAGCCACCACGGCCGCTGGCGTTCGCGCAGCCGCTCACCGGGGCAGACAGCCGAGTGGCGTCGGTCTCCGGGCGCAACCTGTACGTGCGCGATCGGTTGAGCCTCGACCGGCTGGACATCGGCGCTGGTGACCACCTTCTCGTCACCGGGCCGAACGGGTCGGGGAAGTCGACCCTGCTCGGCGTCCTCGCCGGGAGGGTGCCCCTCGACGCCGGCACCCTCGACGTGGCCGCGCGACGGGTCGCGCTGCTGCCGCAGGACGTTCGGTTCAGCCGTCCGGAGCTCACGCCGCACCAGGTGTACGACCGACTCACCGGTTCACCGGTACCGCTCGCGGAGCTGGGGCTTCTTCATCCGGGCGAGCTCAGCCGGCCGGTGGGCGTACTCAGTGGCGGTCAGCAGCGCCGGCTCGCCCTGGCGGTGCTGGTCGCGAAGCGAGCCGACCTCCTGCTCCTCGACGAGCCCACCAACGCGATCTCGCTGGCCTTGGCCGGCGAGCTCGAGGACGCGCTGGGGCACAGTCCGGGAACGGTCGTCATCGCCACCCATGACCGCTGGCTGCGGGGGCGATGGTCGAGACGACACCTGGAGCTGAGTGCCCGTACGTGGGCAGTCGGCGCTACCGTGATCTCATGCGCTTACCGTCAGTCGTCACTCCGTCGGCCGTCTCCGCCGCAGGTCTGGTGGGCGGTTTCGCCACCGCCCGCTACACCGGAAACCGCAGTCTCGGGGGCGCGGTGTTCGCGGCCGCCGGCGCCTGGTGCGCACGCGAGTGGGCGAACCGGTACGGGCCGGTCACCGCGGCCGGCCTGTCGGCGCTGTACGTGACGGCCATGGGTGGCTCACACCCGCTGGCCAAGAAGCTGGGGCCGTGGCCGTCGGTGCTCGCGGTGGCCGCCGTGACCGCGACGGCAGCGGAGGTCTTGGCGCCCACACCGACGCCGCCGCGCCATCGGGCGGGGACCGTCAGCCCTTCCGGGCGTTGACCTGCTCTGTCGCCGCCGCCAAGACGCTGTGCAGGTCGCCGACCACCCCGAAGTCGACGAGCTCGAAGATCGGCGCCTCGGAGTCCTTGTTGACAGCGACGATCGTCTTGGAGGTCTGCATGCCCGCCCGATGCTGGATGGCGCCGGAGATGCCCGTAGCCACGTACAGCTGAGGTGACACCGTCTTGCCGGTCTGACCGACCTGGTAGGCGTGGGGGTACCACCCCGCGTCGACCGCGGCTCGAGAAGCGCCGACCGCCGCTCCGAGCGCGTCGGCGAACGCCTCGACGGTCGTGAAGTCCCCGCCTGTGCCCCGGCCACCCGATACGACGATCGAGGCCTCGGTCAGCTCGGGCCGCCCTGTCGACTCACGCGGGCGGCGCTCGACGATCCTCGCGGTCCTCGCCTGCTCGCTGACGGACACCGTCACCTGCTCCTCGACCCCGGCTCCAGACGTCGGCTCAGGAGTCACGGAGTTCGGCTTGACCGAGACCACCGGCACGCCATGAGTCACCACGGCGGTCACCGTGATGTTGCCCGCGAAGACCGCCTGCGTCGTGACCAGTCCTCCCTCTCCGCTCTGGGCGTCGACAGCGTCCGTGATCAGCCCGGAACCGGTCTTGATCGCGAGCCGGCCGGCGATCTCCTTGCCCTCACCGCCCGAGGTGACGAGCACAGCCGCTGGCGATGTCGACGCCACGAGCTCGGCAAGCGCTTCCACCTTGGGCACCACGAGGTACTCACCGAGCTCGGGGCTGTCGAGGACGTAGATCTTCTCCGCACCGTACGAGCACAGTGCGTCGCGCGCCGCGGCCACGTCGGAGCCGATGAACACAGCCGACGGCTCACCGAGTCGACGAGCCAGGGTCAGCAGCTCAGCTGTCGTCTTGCGCACCGTACCGTCGACGTGGTCGACGAGGACGAGGACTTCTTTCATGGACTCCGCGCTCATTGCTCTCCGCCTTCCTCAGATGAACTTCTGGCTGGCGAGGTAGTCCACGAGACGACCCGCTCCCGAGCCGTCGTCGTCGGTGACGATCGTTCCCGTGGTGCGCGGCGGCCGCTCCGCGTAAGAGGTGACCCTCGTCCACGCTGCGTCGAGGCCGACCTCGTCGGCGGAGATGCCGAGGTCCTCGACGGTCAGCACGTCCACCGGCTTCTTCTTCGCCGCCATGATCGCCTTGAACGACGGATACCGGGGCTCGTTGCACTGGTCCGTGACGCTCAGCACGAGCGGGAGGGTCGCCTCGACGATCTCCGTGGCGACGTCGCCGTCTCGGCGGATTCGTACAGATGACCCCTCGAGCGTCACCTCCGACGCGAGCGTGAGCTGCGGCAGCCCGAGCCGTTCGGCGAGCATCGCCGCGACGACGCCCATGGAGCCGTCGGTGGACGCCATGCCGCAGATCACCAGGTCTGCTGCCTGCCGCGCGAGCGCCCGGGCCAGCACCAGGGAGGTCGCGATCGCGTCCGAACCGTGGATCGCGTCGTCGAGCACGTGGACTCCCGCGTCGGCGCCCATCTGCAGCGCCTTGAGGATCGCGGCCCGGGCTCGCTCGGGACCGACCGTCACGATCACCACCTCGCCGGCTCCGAGGTCGTCGCGTATCTTCAGCGCCTCCTCGACGGCGTACTCGTCCAGCTCCGACAGCATGCCGTCGACGGCGCCGCGATCGACGGTGTTGTCAGGTCCGAACGTCCTGTGCGCGCTGGCATCGGGGACGTACTTGACGCAGACCGCGATCTTCATGGACTGGTTGTCCTCCTCGTTGGTTCGGTGAGCCGGTGAGACGACCCACCCGACGCTACCTGGACGGCCTCAGCGACCTTCGAACACCGCCTTGCCGGGTCCCTTGGCAAGGAATGACGACATGCCTGTCTTCTGGTCCTGCGTCGCGAACAGAGCCGCGAACTGCTGGCGTTCGATCTCCAGCCCCGTGGCAAGGTCGACCTCGAGGCCGGAGTCGATCACCTGCTTGGCTGCGCGTAGGGCCAATGCCGGCCCCTTCGCGAACCCCGACGCCCACTCCAGGGCGACCCGGTACACGTGGTCCGGTGCGACGACCCGGTCGACCAGTCCGATGGCGAGCGCTTCCTCGGCTCCTACGAACCGGCCGGTGAAGATCAGGTCCTTCGCCCTCGACGGCCCGATCAGCCGGGTCAGACGCTGAGTTCCGCCCGCGCCGGGAATGAGGCCCAACAAGATCTCCGGCTGGCCGAGCAACGCATCGTCGGCGGCGATCCGCACGTCGGCGCACAGCGCCAGCTCGCAACCGCCGCCCAGCGCGTAGCCCGTGACCGCGGCCACCACCGGCTTCGGGATCCGGGCCACCGCGGTGAACGCAGCCTGAAGCGCTCCCGACCTGACCACCATGTCGGCATATGAGTAGGCGGCCATCTCCTTGATGTCTGCACCCGCCGCGAAGACCTTCTCTCCCCCGAACAGCACGACTGCACGCACGTCGTCGCGCTCGGCCACCTCAGTGGCAGCTGCCCGGATCTGGTCCTGCATGGCGGCGTCCAGGGCGTTCATCGGCGGCCGGTCGAGGCGCAAGGTGGCGACGGCGGACTCGACCTCGAGCCGTACGTACTGAGCCATGACGGCGAGGCTATCCGACCGCCCCGGCCACAGGAGGTCGGCCCGGCCTCGGCAGGATGTCCCCATGACCACCCCGGCGGTGACAGTGCCCGACCTGTGGCCCGGGCGCCACCAGGTCCTGGGCGCGACCTACGACGGGGCCGGCACCAACTTCGCCGTCTGGGCTCCGGGCGCCGACAGCGTCTCGCTGTGCCTGTTCGACGACAGACGTCGAACGACGACTGCCGCTGAGCGAGCGCACGCTCGGTGTCTGGCATGGGTACGTGCCCGCGGCCGCGCCGGGACTGCTCTACGGGTTCCGCGTCGACGGCCCGTGGGACCCGGCGCGGGCCAGGCATTCAACCCCGACAAGCTGCTGCTGGACCCGTACGCCCGTGCCATCGACGGCTGTCTGGTCCCTCACTCGTCGCTGGCCGCCGCACGGCCCTCGCTCGCCCGCAACCCCGGCGACTCGTCACCCTACGTGCCCCGCAGCGTCGTCGTCGGCCTCGACACCTTCGACTGGGGTGACGACCACCGCCTCGACATCCCCTGGGGCCGGACCGTCATCTACGAGGCACACGTCAAGGGCCTCACCAAGCTGCACCCGGCGGTACCGGAGCACCAGCGCGGCACCTTCTCGGGCGTGGCGCACCCGGCGGTCGTCGACTACCTCCGCGACCTCGGCGTGACGAGCATCGAGCTGCTTCCCGTGCACCATTTCCTGACCGAGCCCTGGCTCACCGACCGGGGAACGGTCAACTACTGGGGCTACAACTCGATCGGCTTCTTCGCTCCTCATGCGGGGTACTCGTCCTCCGGTTCCCGCGGCGAACAGGTCGCCGAGTTCAAGCAGATGGTCAAGGACCTGCACGCGGCAGGCATCGAGGTGATCCTCGACGTGGTGTACAACCACACCGCCGAGGGAGCGACGACCGGGCCCGCCGTCTGCTTCCGCGGGTACGACGAGGGCTCGTACTACCGACACGACGGGTCCGGGCGCTACGTCGACTTCACCGGCTGCGGCAACACCGTCAACGCCTCAGAGCCGCAGGTGCTCCAGCTCGTGATGGACTCGCTGCGGTACTGGGTCAGCGAGATGCACGTCGACGGGTTCCGGTTCGACCTGGCGTCCGCGCTCGCGCGGGGACCGCAGGGCAACGTCAACCTGAGGGCGCCGTTCCTGACCGCGATCCACCAAGACCCCGTGCTCCGCGGGGCGAAGATCATCGCCGAGCCGTGGGACGCGACGAGCCAGGGCTACCTGGTCGGCCGGTTCCCACCACCGTGGTGCGAGTGGAACGACAAGTACCGCGACGGTGTCCGGGACTTCTGGCGCGGGCAGTCGGGTGGAGTCCGCGAGCTGGCGTCGCGGTTCTCGGGGTCGAGCGACCTGTACGCCGACGACGGACGCTCGCCGTTCTCGTCCGTCAACTACGTCACTGCCCACGACGGCTTCACTCTGCGCGACCTGGTGAGCTACGACGACAAGCACAACTGCGCCAACGGCGAGGACAACCGCGACGGCAGCAACGCCAACCACTCTTGGAACTGCGGCGCGGAGGGAGAGACCGACGACCCAGGGATACGCGCGCTCCGCCAGCGGCAGGCGGCGAACCTGCTCGCCACCCTGCTGCTGTCCACCGGCGTACCGATGCTGACGGCCGGCGACGAGCGGGGGCGAACCCAGCGCGGCAACAACAACGCCTTCTGTCAAGACAACGACGTCTCGTGGGTGTCTTGGCGCGAGGACGCGGACTGGAGCCACCTGCACGACCTCACTCGCCGTCTGCTCGCACTTCGTGCTGCCCACCCCGTCCTGCGAAGGCGGTACTTCTTCGACGGCCAGCCGCAGGACGACTCCGGCGGCAAGGACATCACCTGGCTCACCGCAGCAGGCAAGGAGATGACCGTGGCCGACTGGCAGGACCGCTCGACGGCGACGCTCGGGATCTTCCTCGCGGGTGACCAGCTACGGGCGGTCGACCGCCGGGGAGTACGCCGGAGGGACACGTCGTACCTGCTCTGGCTGCATGCGGGCTCCGAGCCGGTCGACGTCACCCTCCCGCAGGCCTGGGCCGACCACTATCTGGAGATCGTGCGGACCGATACTCCGGCATCGATCATGGAGCCGTGGAAGCCAGGGTCGACGCTCAGGCTGCTCGACCACTGCCTCGCGCTGTTCGAGGCCGTGCCGACCGGGCCCGCCGGACTGGCCGGGTAGGCGAGCTGGGTCGCCGAGACGTCGATCAGGCAGACGACACGCCGACAGATCCGGGCCGCCGGTGACGTGTCGCGGTCAGTTGATCTCGGTGTCGTTGACGTTGGGCGGCCAGGCGACGACCCCGAGCTCTGCGGAGGACACCATCAGGTCGTGCTTCGGGAGGATCCGGACGGTGTAGCCGAACGGGCCGGTGTCCTCGAGAGGGATCTCCGCCTCGAAGCGGTGTCGGCTCGCCTCGTACGACTCGGCGTGGCTCAGGCTCGTGACACGCGGGTCGCGGAGCTGGTCGTCGCCGGCCACGCGGCCGTGGAGCACCTGGACGTCGACGTCGGCGGGGGTCAGCTCGCCGAGGGAGGCGAAGACCCGCACCGTCAACCGCGACCCCAGGGCGGGGGCGTCGCTGACGCCACTCGACTCCACATGCTCGATGCGCACCTGTTGCCAGGCAGCACGTACCTTCGCCTTCCAGTACGCGAGATCGACGACCGCCTGGTTGTTCTGGGCGACCCGGCGGGCTCCCTCGGCGGCCGGTGTGTACAGCTTGCGGACGTAGTCGGCCACCATGCGCGACGCCAGCACCTTCGGTCCGAGCGACGTCAGCGTGTGTCTGACCATCTCGATCCAGCGGCTGGGCAGCTTGTCGCCGTCGACGTCATAGAAGCGCGGCGCCACCTCGTCCTCGAGGAGGTCGTACAAAGCTGCGGCCTCGATGTCGTCTCGCCGCTCGGTGTCCTCCACGCCGTCGGCGGACGGGATCGCCCAGCCGTTGTCGCCGTCGAACCACTCGTCCCACCAGCCGTCGAGTATCGACAGGTTCAGACCGCCGTTGAGGGCGGCCTTCATCCCTGACGTCCCGCATGCCTCGTACGGCCGCAACGGGTTGTTCAGCCAGACGTCGCACCCCGGGTACAGCGGCTGTGCCATCGCGATGTCGTAGTTCGGCAAGAAGACGATGCGATGGCGGACCTCCGGGTCGTCGGAGAAGCGGACGATCTCCTGGATCAGCTTCTTGCCGCCCTCGTCGGCCGGGTGCGACTTGCCTGCGATGACGATCTGCATCGGCCGCTCCGGGTGCAGCAACAGGCTCTTGAGCCGCTCGGGGTCGCGCAGCATCAGGGTCAGCCGCTTGTACGACGGGACGCGACGGGCGAAGCCGATGGTCAAGATGTCCGGGTCCATGACCGAGTCCACCCAGCCGAGCTCTGCCGACGTCGCACCGCGGGTCAGCCACGACTCCCGGACCCGGCGGCGTACGTCATCGACCAGATGGCGTCGAAGCTCGCGCTTGGTCTCCCACAGCGACCGCGACGGGATCTTCTCGGTGACGCTCCAGTCGCGGGAGCGTTCGATGGTCTCGAGGACCCCCTCGCGCTCAGCGAGCTCGAACACCTCGCGTGCCACCCAGGTCGGGGCGTGCACGCCGTTCGTGATCGACGTGATGGGGATGTCCTGCTCGTCGAAGCCCGGCCAGAGCCCCGCGAACATCTCCCGGGAGACATGCCCATGCAGCTTGCTCACGCCGTTGGCCCGTCCCGCGAGGTGGAAGCCCATCACCGCCATGTTGAAGACCGTGCGGTCGCCGCCTTCGTAGTCCTCCGTGCCGAGCGCCAAGATCTTGCCGACCGGAAGCCCCGCCGTCGTGTTCTCGCCGCCGAACTGCATCTCGATCAGCTCGCGCGGGAAGCGGTCGATGCCGGCCGGCACCGGGGTATGGGTCGTGAAGACGGTCCCTGCCCGTGCCTTCTCCAGAGCAGAGTCGAAGTCCAGACCCTCCTCGGTGATGAACTCCCGGATCCGCTCGATACCGAGGAAGCCGGCGTGGCCCTCGTTGGTATGGAAGACCTCCGGGGCCGGTGCCTGGGTGATCGTGCAGTACCTCCGGATCGCCCGGACACCGCCGATGCCGAGGAGCAGCTCCTGAAGGAGGCGGTGGTCCGAACCGCCGCCGTACAACCGGTCGGTCACCTCACGGAGCGGCTGCGCGTTCTCCTCGATGTCGGAGTCCATGAGCAGCAACGGCACGCGCCCGACCTGCGCCACCCAGACGTGCGCCACCAGCTGCTGGCCGCCGGACACGGCGAGGCTGACCTTCACCGGCGCGCCGTCGACCTCCCGCAGCAGCGTGATCGGAAGCTCATCCGGGTCGATGACGGGGTACCGCTCCTGCTGCCAGCCCTCTCGCGACAGGGACTGCCGGAAGTAACCGTGTCTGTACAGCAGACCGACCCCGATGATCGGCACCCCCAGGTCGCTCGCCGACTTCAGGTGGTCGCCTGCCAAGATCCCCAGCCCGCCCGAGTACTGGGGCAGCACGGCGGTGATCCCGAACTCCGGGGAGAAGTAGGCGATGGCGCGCGGCGCCTCGCTGCCGAGCGTCTGGTACCAGCGGTTGCCGGTCATGTACTCGTCGAGGTCCGCCCGGGCGAGCTCGAGCCGCTTGATGAACCGCTTGTCGTTGCCGAGGGCCCTCAGCCGCCCGGGTGGGATGTTCCCGAGGAACCTGACCGGGTCGTGGTGCGACGCGGCCCACGCCTCCGGGCTGACCGACTGGAAGAGGTCCTGGGTCTCCGGATGCCACGACCACCGCAGGTTGGTGACCAGGTCCTCGAGGGGCCGCAGGGTGTCGGGCAGGACCGGACGGACGGTGAACCGTCGAATTGCGCGCACCAAGAAACGGTATCGGTAAACGTTTGCGACAGTCGTCTGGATGCGCGGATTCCCTCGGGATCTTCCTCACGGAGCGTGTTCGGATATCCCGGCGGCGTGATGTGTCACGTGCGGGCCATGACCCGTTCGGGCCATGCGCGACCCCACCATTCGGGCCTGTGGGCGGCGTCACAAGTGACAAATACTCGAAATGGCAGGTGGTGGACCGAGTGCGGATGTACTCTTTGTCGAGTAGTTTACCTAACATTACTTAACTAGGAGGAACACGTGTCGGTTCTCAAGACCGGAACGCGCTTCCGTCGGCTCGGGGCGCTTGTCGCGGTGGGAGTTCTCGCGACTTCCCTCGCAGCCTGCAACTCGAACAACGGCAGCAGTAGCAACAGCAGTGGTGGCTCCACCACCACCGTGAAGCTCGGGTACTTCCCGAACCTGACCCACGCCAGTGCGATCGTCGGGATCGACAAGGGCTATTTCGCGAAGAACCTGGCCAAGGACAAAGGCAAGCTGTCGGTCTTCGACTTCAACAGCGGCAGCGATGCTCAGGCGGCCCTGCTCAACGGCAGCCTCGACGCGACCTACATCGGCCCCAGCCCCTCGATCCAGGCCTACGCGACGTCGCACAACGTCAGCATCATCAGCGGCGCGACCTCCGGTGGCGCCTCCCTCGTCGTCGCACCGGACATCAAGACAGTCGGCCGACCTCAAGGGCAAGACGATCGCCACGCCCGGGACAGGGCAACACCCAAGACGTCGCCTTCAAGTACTGGCTGAAGGGCAAGGGCTTCAACGAGACCTCCGACGGCACTGGCGACGTGACAGTCCTCGCGCAGGACAACAGCGACACCGTCACCCAGTATCAAGCAGGGTCAGGTCGCGGGCGGCTGGCTGCCTGAGCCCTACGCATCCATCCTCGTGTCCGAGGGCGCCGCACGTGCTGGTCAACGAGGCGGACCTGTGGCCCAAGGGTCAGTTCACCACCACGGAGCTGCTGGTCAACAACGACCTTCCTCAAGGACCACCCGGACCTGGTCAACGCCCTGCTCCAAGGCCAGATCCAGTCCAACGACTACATCAAGAACAACTCCGACGCCGCCAAGCAGCTGGTGTCGACTCGGATCCAGAAGATCACCGGTGGCGCGGCAATACCAGCCGCCGCTCTCGACTCTGCCTGGAAGCAGCTCACCTTCACGAACGACCCGCTGGCCAACACGCTGCTCGACGAAGCCAAGCATGCACAAGCCGTCAAGCTGCTCGACCCGGTCTCGGATCTGAACAAGATCTACGACCTCAGCCCGCTCAACAAGCTGCTCACCGCTGCAGGTGAGCCGACAGTGTCAGGACCTACCACGCAGTGACAACCACAACGCACACGGGTGCCGCTCCCGGAGCCACTGGCTCCGGGACGGCCATCCGTATCAAGGGAGTCAGCAAGACCTTCGGCCACGGGAGCGAGTTCAACGTGGCCCTGAAAGAGGTAGACCTCGACGTTGCAGAGCGGGAGTTTCTCTGCATCGTCGGAGCCAGCGGATGCGGTAAGAGCACGCTGCTCAACCTCATCGCTGACCTCGACAAGCCCAGCACCGGGACCATCGAGACGGGTGGCCGCAAGGTCGCGTTCATGTTCCAGGAAGCCACCTTGTTCCCGTGGCTGACGGCGGGGCAGAACGTCGACTTGGCGCTCAAGCTGCAGCGGCGTACCCAAGTCCGAGAGGCCTGACCGCGTCAGCGAGCTGCTCAAGCTGGTGCACCTCGGCGGCCGGCAGGACAAGCGGCCGCACGAGCTCTCCGGCGGGATGCGACAGCGGACCCAGCTGGCACGTGTCTTGGCGCAGGAGGCCGAGATCGTCTTGATGGACGAGCCGTTCGCCGCGCTCGACGCGATGACACGCGACTCGATGCACGACGAGATCGAGCGCCTGCATTCCGAGCTCGGGCTCACGATCGTGTTCGTGACACACAACGTCCGCGAGGCCGTGCGTCTGGCGGACCGCACAGTGCTGTTCTTCAGCTCGCCGGGACGGGTCAAGACCGAGTTCAAGGTCGACTTCACTCGCCCACGCCATTTCGACGACCCAGGTATCGCCGCCCTCTCGGGGCTGCTCACCGATGAACTGAAGGCCGAGGTAGCCCAGCATGTCCGTTGACGTCACCGCGCAGCCTCCACCGCCGGCCCCGCTGTCGGAGGCAGAGCTCACCGAGCTCACCGTTACCCGGGTCTCTCGCGAGCGCAGCACCACCACGAGCTTCGCCAGACGCACCTGGGCAGCAGCGTGGCCGAAGGTCCTCGCCATCGCGATCGTGCTTGCCATCTGGCAAGTCGCGGTGATCTCGGGATGGAAGCCTGACTACATCCTGCCCAGCCCGGCGACGGCCTTTCAACCGGCTCTGGCTCGAGCTCACCGACAATCCCCCTGGCGTCGGCCACGAGCACACCCTCTGGGAGGAGCTCGGCAAGACGATGAAGCGAGGCCTGACCGGGTTCGCGCTGGCGATCGCCATCGGCACCTTGCTCGGTATCGCGGTCGTGCAGTGGCGGACGCTGCGACTGGCCATCGGCTCGCTGATCGCAGGGCTGCAGACCATGCCCTCGATCGCCTGGTTCCCGCTGGCGATCGCGTTCTTCGGGCTGCACGACAGCGCGATCTTGTTCGTCGTGATCTTGGGGGCCGCTCCGTCGGTAGCAGCCGGTGTCATCAGCGGCATCGACGAGGTTCCGCCGCCGTTGCTCCGCGCCGGCAAGATGATCGGCGCCAAGGGCTTCAACCGCTATCGCTACATCGTGCTTCCGGCCGCGATGCCCGCCTACATGGGCGGTCTCAAGCAGGGTTGGGCGTTCGCGTGGCGGAGCCTGCTCGCCGGTGAGCTGCTGGTGCCGATCGGCGGTGGCGACTCGTCGCTCGGTGGCGCGCTGAAGTACTCCGAGGGCGTCCAGAACGGCCAGCCCTGGCTCCTGGCGCTCATGATCGTGATCCTCATCGTCGGCATGGTGATGGACTCGATCTTCGGGATCTTCACCCGCCAGATCCGAAACCGACGGGGTCTGACCGGCATCGCCTGACAGGCCGCACAGATGTGCCGGCCGCGGTCGGCACATCTCGGCGCCGCAACAGCTACCCCCCGGTCTCGCAGTCCTGACTCCCCTGCGAGACCGGGGGGTTCCTCCTTCGAGCGAGCAGACGAATCACCGTAGAGCTCGCAGGACGGTCCAGAAGGCGCAAGCCTTCCAGCCGACCGCCACAGCAGGGGTCCGGTGGAGCACTCCCGCCGCTCGATCGGACATTCTTACCCTTTCGGCTGGAGACTCTTGTCCGCTCGGCGAGCTGTCTCATCATGGCGAGATAGTGTGCGGCCCATCATGAGCTTCGATAGGTTCGGCACCAATGGTTGAGCGCATCCCGATAACGAATGTCGGCCCCGTCATCGAGCTGGGCCGCTACCCGGTCAAGGCTTCGGTCGACGAGCCCTTCACCGTCCAGGCAGTCGTCTTCCGGGAGGGACACGACCAGCTCGGGGCGGGAGTGGTGCTCACCGATGCCGAGGGCCGGGATCGGCCCCTCGTGTACATGACCGAGCTGGATTTCCCGAACCGCTACGAGGCGAGCGTCACGCCGGACTCCGTGGGGGCGTGGTCCTTCCGGATCGAGTCCTGGTCGGACCCGTACGCCACCTGGCGCCACGACGCGGAGATCAAGATCGCGGCCGAGATCGACGTCGAGCTGATGTTCACCGAGGGCGACCTGGTCCTGAAGCGGGCGCTGGAGGCGGTACCGGCCGACACCGCGGAGGCGACGGCTGCACGCAAGACCCTCACCGCGGCCGCGGCGGCGGGTCGAGACACCCTGCTGCCGGTCCCCGTGCGCCTTGCCGCCTTGACGAGCCCCGAGGTCGCGGCCGCCCTGCACGCCTTCCCACTCCGCGACCTGCTGTCCAGCGAAGGTCCGTTCCCGGTGTTCGTCGACCGGGAACGCGCGCTGTACAGCTCCTGGTACGAGCTCTTCCCCCGCTCCGAGGGCGCGGCCTACGACGAAGTTGGCGGCACCTGGACGTCGGGGACGTTCGCCACCGCGGCGAAGCGTCTGCAGGCCGTGGCCGACATGGCTTTCGACGTCGTCTACCTCCCGCCCATCCATCCGATCGGCGAGGTCAACCGCAAGGGCCCGAACAACACCCTCACGCCGTCTCCCAGCGACCCCGGGTCCCCGTGGGCCATCGGCTCGGCAGCGGGCGGCCACGACGCCATCGACCCCGCCCTCGGCACGATCGACGACTTCGACGACTTCGTCGCGGAAGCGCGCAACGTCGGGCTGGAGGTAGCCCTGGACTTCGCCCTGCAGTGCGCGCCGGACCATCCCTGGGTATCGACCCACCCGGAGTGGTTCACGACGCGGGCCGATGGCTCGATCGCGTACGCCGAGAACCCGCCCGAAGAAGTACCAGGACATCTACCCGCTCGACTTCGACAACGACTACGAGGGCCTGCGCGCGGAGATCCTGCGGGTCCTCCGGTACTGGATGGACCACGGTGTGCGGATCTTCCGCGTCGACAACCCGCACACCAAGCCGTTGTACTTCTGGGAGTGGCTTCTCGGAGAGGTCCGGCGAACCGACCCCGACGTCATCTTCTTGGCCGAGGCCTTCACCCGGCCGTACATGATGCGCGGCCTCGGGATGGTCGGCTTCCACCAGTCCTACTCGTACTTCACCTGGCGCAACGCGAAGTGGGAGCTCGAGGCGTACCTCGACGAGGTCTCCCATGAGACCGACGCGCTGATGCGGCCGAACTTCTTCGTCAACACCCCCGACATCTTGTCCGCGTTCCTGCAGTACGGCGGACCGGCGGCGTTCAAGATCCGCGCCGCGCTCGCGGCTACGGGATCGCCCTCCTGGGGCGTCTACGCGGGCTTCGAGCTGTTCGAGCATGTCGCGGTGCGGCCCGGCTCGGAGGAGTACCTCGACTCCGAGAAGTACCAGCTGCGCCCGCGCGACTGGGCGGAGGCCGAGAAGGAGGGCCGGACCTTGGCCCCCTACGTCACGTCGCTCAACGAGATCCGTCGCCGGCACCGGTCACTGCAGCTGCTGCGAAACATCACGGTGCACAGCACCGAGGACGACTCGATCCTGTGCTTCAGCAAGCGCGCGACGAGCGAAGAGCTCGACGACACGGTCATCGTCGTGGTCAACGTGGACCCGCACGGTACCCGCGAGACGGTCGTGCACTTGAACATGCCGGCGCTGGGCTACGACTGGCACGAGACGTTCGTCGTGCGTCGACGAGATATCGGGTGCCACCTGGCGCTGGGGTGAGCACAACTACGTGCGGCTCGACCCGTTCCTCGAGCCCGCCCACATCCTCTCGGTCAGGAGGTCCTGACCGATGGCCGAGGACACCCTATGGTTCAAGCGGGCCGTCTTCTACGAGGTCCTCGTGCGGTCCTTCAAGGACTCCAACGGCGACGGCGTCGGGGACCTCAACGGCCTGCGAGACAGGCTGGACTACCTCCAGTGGCTGGGCGTCGACTGCCTCTGGCTGCCGCCGTTCTACAGCTCCCCGCTCCGCGACGGGGGCTACGACATCTCGAACTTCGTGAACGTCGACCCCGAGGTCGGCACGCTCGAGGAGTTCCGACAGCTGCTCAACGAGGCACACGAGCGCGGCATCAAGGTGATCGTGGACTTCGTCATGAACCACACGAGCGACCAGCACGAGTGGTTCCAGAAGTCGCGCACGGATCCCGAAGGGCCCTACGGCGACTTCTACGTCTGGTCCGACACCGACACCTTGTACCGCGAAGCCAGGGTCATCTTCGTCGACACCGAGCCGTCGAACTGGACCTGGGACCCTGTGCGCCAGCAGTACTACTGGCACCGCTTCTACAGCCACCAGCCTGACCTCAACTACGACAACCCGGCGGTCCACGAGGCGATGCTGGACGCGCTCCGGTTCTGGTGCACCATGGGCATCGACGGCTTCCGCCTCGACGCGGTGCCGTACCTGTACGAGCGGCCCGGTACCAACTGCGAGAACCTGCCCGAGACGCACGAGTTCCTCAGGAACGTCCGCAAGACGATCGACGCCGAGTTCCCCGGGCGGGTGCTCCTCGCGGAGGCGAACCAGTGGCCGGCCGATGTCGTCGACTACTTCGGCGACGCCACGAGCGGCGACGAGTGCCACATGTGCTTCCACTTCCCTGTGATGCCGCGCATCTTCATGGCCGTCCGCAGGGAGTCGCGCTACCCGATCTCGGAGATCCTCGAGCAGACGCCACCGATCCCGGCGAACTGTCAGTGGGGCATCTTCTTGCGCAACCACGACGAGCTGACGCTCGAGATGGTGACCGACGACGACCGCGACTACATGTGGTCGGAGTACGCCAAGGACCCCCGGATGAAGGCCAACATCGGCATCCGCCGGCGGCTCGCTCCGCTCCTCGACAACGACGTCGACCAGATCCAGCTCTTCACCGCCCTCTTGATGTCGCTGCCCGGCTCACCGGTGCTGTACTACGGCGACGAGATCGGCATGGGTGACAACATCTGGCTGGGCGACCGCGACGGGGTCCGAACGCCGATGCAGTGGACGCCCGACCGCAACGCGGGCTTCTCCACCGCGACGCCGGGCAGGCTCAGCCTCCCGACGGTCATGGACCCCGTGTTCGGGTACCAGGCGGTCAACGTCGAGGCGGAGGTCGAGAACACCTCGTCTCTCCTGCACTGGACCCGGCGGATGATCCAGGCCCGCAAGCAGCACCCTGCCTTCGGCATGGGCAGCTTCAGCGACCTGGGCGGCAGCAACCCGAGCGTGTTCTCCTTCAGCCGCGACTTCGGCGACGACACCGTCTTGTGCGTCAACAACCTGTCTCGCTTCCCTCAGCCGGTAGAGCTCGACCTACGACGGTGGGAGGGCTACGAGCCGATCGAGATGATCGGGCACGTGAGATTCCCGCGAGATCGGGGAACTCCCCTACTTGTTGACCTTGACCGGGCACGGCTTCTACTGGTTTCTCATCTCCCGCTACGAGGAGGGACGACCGACGTGACGGCTGCTTTTCCCGACCTGGTCTCGGCGTACTTCGCGAGCCGCAGATGGTTCAGCGGAAAGGGCCGCAACTTCTCGGTGACCCAGCTGCGGCCGCTGGAGTGGCGCTCCGCCGTCGAGCCGGGCGCCCGCATCGAGATCGTGACGGTGCAGTACGACGACGGCAAGCAGGATCTGTACCAGTTCCCGGTCGTCTACCGCGACTCGGTCGACCCTGAGATGGGCCACGCCCTGGTCGGAGAGCTCGAGCACCCGGAGCTCGGGAAGGTGGTCGCCTACGACGGCGTGTACTTCAAATCGGGGGCCGAGGCGCTGCTCGACGGGTTCCACCGGCAGACCGCTGACGACACGGTGAGCTTCCACGTCCTCGACGAGGCCGTGCTGCCCGACTTGTCGGTGCCGGGCACTGTGATGACCCAGGAGCAGTCCAACACGTCCATCGCGTACGGCGAGCAGGCGATCCTCAAGCTGTTCCGCCGCCTGAGCCCGGGCGGCAACCCGGACATCGAGATCCACCGCGCGCTGACCCAGAAGGAGAGCACCCACGTCGCCCCGCTGCTCGGCTGGATCGAGTCCGAGTGGCAGGACTCCGACGGTGCCGCCCACCGCGGTCACCTCGGCATGCTTCAGACCTTCCTGCGCACCGGCACCGATGGCTGGGACATCGCCCTCGTGAGCGTTCGGGACCTGCTGGTCGAGGAGGACCTGCACCCGGAGGAGGTCGGCGGCGACTTCGCCGGCGAAGCGTGGCGACTGGGCGAAGCGACCGCAGAGGTGCACGCCGACCTCGCCGTGCTGTTCGAGACCGACACCCTCAGCGGTCCGCAGCTGGCCCGTCTCGGGGAGGCCATGAGCCTGCGCCTCGACACCGCCATGGCGGCAGTGCCAGAGCTCGACCGAGTACGCCACACGGCTTCGCTCTCACTATGCGGCGATCGCCGACCTCGACGACCCGATCGACGTACAGCGGATCCACGGCGACCTGCACCTGGGGCAGACCCTGCGCACGGTGAAGGGCTGGAAGATCCTCGACTTCGAAGGCGAGCCGGCCAAGAGCCTCAGCGAGCGGGTCGCGCTCGACTCCCCGCTGCGCGACGTCGCAGGGATGCTGCGATCGTTCGACTACGCCGCCGGCGCGACACTGCGCCAGTTCGGCACAGGCGAGCACCTCAGCTATCGGGCGAACGAGTGGTCCGCCCGCAACCGGGACGCCTTCATCGAGGGCTACGCGAGCGCGGCCGGCGAGAAGCCGGACGACCACCGGGTCCTGCTCCGGGCCTATGAGACCGACAAGGCGGTGTACGAGGCCGTCTACGAGGCGCGCAACCGGCCGCTGTGGCTCTCCATCCCCCTGCAGGCCATTGCCCGTCTCGCCGCCGAGGAGGTGTCATGACAACCGAGCCAGCGCCCGCGCCAGTCGCCGTCCCCCGAGATGAGCTGGAGCAGCTCATCGCCGGCCTGCACGGCAGCCCGCACAGCATCCTCGGCCCGCACCTCAGCGACAAGCATGTGACCGTGCGCGCGCTGCGCCCGCTTGCCAAGTCGGTGCGTGTCAAGACCGGCTCCGACGTCGTGCCGATGCGACACGAGTACCACGGGGTCTGGGTCGCGGTCCTCTCGCAGAGCACCGTTCCCGACTACCGGCTCGAGGTCGAGTACGACGGCTTCCCGAGCCAGACCGTCGACGACCCGTACCGCTACCTGCCCACTGTCGGCGAGATCGACCAGCACCTCATCAACGAGGGCCGGCACGAGCAGCTGTGGGATGTGTTGGGCTCGCACGTGCGGACCTATGACAGCTCCACAGGCAAGGTCACCGGAACGTCGTTCGCTGTGTGGGCCCCGAGCGCCACAGGCATCCGCGTCACCGGCGACTTCAACCACTGGGACCCCCGCGCCCACCCGATGCGCGAGCTCGGGACCTCGGGGGTCTGGGAGCTGTTCGTGCCCGACGTCGGTGACGGCACCTTGTACAAGTACGTCATCTGCGGTCCCGACGGCACCTGGCGCGAGAAGGCCGACCCGATGGCGCAGTACGCCGAGAAACCGCCGAAGTGGGCTTCGGTCGTCTTCACCCCACGATACGAGTGGAGCGACTCAGCGTGGGTGGCGTCCCGGTCCGAACGCGCTACCGAGCAGCCGATGAGCGTCTACGAGGTGCACCTGGGGTCGTGGCGTCAGGGCAAGTCCTACGAGCAGCTCGCCGACGAGCTGGTCAACTACGTCAAGGATCTCGGCTTCACGCACGTCGAGCTGATGCCGGTGATGGAGCACCCGTACGCCGGGTCCTGGGGCTACCACGTCACCGGGTACTTCGCGGCGACGTCTCGATTCGGCAACCCCGACGAGTTCCGGTTCCTCGTCGACCGGCTGCACCAAGAAGGAATCGGCGTACTGCTCGACTGGGTGCCCGGCCACTTCGCCACCGACGACTGGGCGCTCGCCCGCTTCGACGGCACCCCGCTGTACGAGCATCCCGACCCGCGCAAAGGCTGGCACGCCGAGTGGGGTTCGTACATCTTCGACTTCGGGCGCCCCGAGGTACGCAACTTCCTCGTCGCCAACGCCTTGTACTGGCTCGAGGAGTTCCACATCGACGGGCTGCGCGTCGACGGCGTGGCCTCGATGCTCTACCTGGACTACTCGCGAGAGCCTGGGCAGTGGATACCCAACCAGTACGGCGGACGCGAGAACCTCGAGGCCGTCGCGTTGCTGCAGGAGGTCAACGCCACCTGCTACCGCCGCGTGCCCGGGACTGTGGTGATCGCCGAGGAGTCCACGGCGTGGCCGGGTGTCACCCGCCCGACCCATCTCGGCGGGCTCGGGTTCGGCTTCAAGTGGAACATGGGCTGGATGCACGACTCGCTCGACTACATGGCGAACGACCCCATCCACCGCCAGTACCACCACCACCAGATGACGTTCTCGATGATGTACGCGTACACCGAGAACTACGTGCTGCCGATCTCCCACGACGAGGTCGTGCACGGCAAGGGCTCGCTGCTGCGCAAGATGCCCGGTGACCGCTGGCGGCAGCTCGCCAACGTGCGGGCCTTCCTCGGCTACATGTGGGCGCATCCCGGCAAGCAGCTGATCTTCATGGGCATCGAGATGGCCCAGGAGTCCGAGTGGGCCGAGAGCCGCGAGCTGGACTGGTGGCTGCTGGACCACATCGAGCACCTGGGTGTGCACCGGCTCGTCAAGGACCTCAACCGCGCGTACACGTCCACCGAGGCGCTGTGGTCGTGGGACCAGGACCCGAGGGGCTTCGGCTGGATCGACGCCAACGACAGCACGAGCAACGTTTTCAGCTTTCAGCGCTTCGGCAAGGATGGCTCGCGGCTCGCCTGTGTGTCCAACTTCTCGGCCATCCCGAGGTACGGCTACCACCTCGGGCTGCCCGCGGCCGGTCGCTGGGAGGAGGTTCTCAACACCGACTCGGAGAGCTACTCCGGCTCCGGCGTCGGCAACCTCGGTGCGGTCACGGCTACCGACGAGGGTTGGCACGGACAACCCGCCTCGGCCGTCGTCTCGCTGCCTCCGCTGGCGACGATCTGGCTTCGGCACGCGCCCGCAAAGCCGGACTCCGGCGCCCGACCGTGACGTGACGGTCCCCCCACAGCCGACACTGTACGACGGCGACGTCGTCCTGCGGCCCTGGAGCGACGACGACATCGAACCGGCCCGGCTCCAGCATGACGACCTCATGGCGCTGTGGTTCGGGTTCTCGGACGCCATCCCCACACACGAGCAGCATGCGGCCGCGGTGGCGAGGTGGCGCGAGGAGTACGCGGACGAGCGGCGCACCGTGAGCTTCGTCATCGAGCGCGCGGGCGAGGTCGCGGGCAGCGTCGAGGTCCGGCGGGGAGCCGACGAGGTGGGCGAGCTGTCCTGGACGCTGTACGCCGGTCGTCGCGGTGCGGGCACCGGACGACGTGCGGTCCGCCTGCTCGTCGAGTACTGCTTCGCCGACCTCGGGCTCGCCCGCGTGGAGGCTCACGTCGAGCCTGGCAACCTCGCTTCACTGCGGCTGGCGGCTCGCGCCGGGCTTCGGCGAGAAGGTCTGGTGCGAAGCCTGCGCATCCGAAGTGGCGCGCGCCGCGACTACGTCCTGCTGGCGCGGCTGGCCACGGATCCCCGACCCGAGAGCCCCGACGGCTTCCGCGCGATCCTCAACTCCGGCCTGCCCAAGAAGCGGGTGATCTCTCAGGGCCTGCTGCGCGACGAGTCGGGTTGTGTCCTGCTGTGTGAGCTCACGTACAAGCCGGACTGGGACCTTCCGGGCGGAGTCGTCGAACCTGGCGAGTCACCGCACGACGCCGTCCAGCGAGAGATCGCGGAGGAGCTGGGTGTCCTGCTCGAGCCGCTCGGGCTTCTTGTCGTCGACTGGCTCCCGCCGTGGGCGGGATGGGACGATGCCTGCCTCTTCGTGTTCGACCTGGGCACCGTCGACGCCGACATGGTCGACACCATGGTGTTCGAACCGCGGGAGATCTCCGCTGTCCATTGGTGCGCGCCGGCGGACCTCGGGGCGCACAGTCGGGCTCCGACCGGAGACCGGGTCAGGTCCGCTGTCGCGGCCGCGTCGGCTGGAAGTACCGCGTTCCTGCACGCCGGCCGGCCGTACCCGGTGTCGGGCTGACGCGACGCCCGCGGATCACACGAGCGTGGTGACGCCGCCTTCGACGACCAGCGCCTGCCCGTCGCGCAGAGTCTTGTGGGGCACGCCATGCTCCCGGTAGTGCCGGGCGACCACAGCCACCAGCTCCGTCTCGGGATGGCCCGGTGAGTTCAGGTGCGGGACGATCGCATAGTCCAGCAGACCGAGTCCCGACCAGATGACCGGCGCGTCATACGTCCGGAGGACGGCGTCCGGATCGTCACAGTGCTCGATGCCGCGAAGGCTGGGAGCAAGAACACATGGTCCGGCGCTGTAGCCCGAGTAGACCATCGCATCGCGCCCCACCAGGTCGACGAGGACGTCGTCCGCGCCGCTTCTGCTCATCGCGTACCGCAGCATGAACGCGTTGCCGCCCCGCACCCAGACGGCTGCGTACGTCTCGAGCGCTGTCCTCAGCCCCCTCTCGTCGTCGAAGTGGTCACGGAGGTCAAGCTCGTCGGCGCTGAGGCCGAGACCGGCCATGGCGTCGATCTCGGTCTGTACGGCCTGCGACCGGTGGTCGGCGGCGTCACCGGGGCGGCGCTCGTCGATCGCATTGGCGAGGACAGCCACCCGGCTGCCCGTGCCGACCAGCCGCACGAGGTGCTCGGGATGGTCGCCCAGCCGGAAGGAGCTCAGGTACATCCGCACGGGTGATCCTCGGACGTGCCTAGAACAGCGCGCTGGCCAACTGCTGGCGCGCCCTGACGACCCGCGGGTCGTCGTCACCGACGACCCCGAACATCTCGACCAGGTGCTTGCGCGCCGCGTCGCGTTCCCCGTCACTCGTGCGGCGAACGAGCTCGATGAGCCGCGAGAAGGCATCGTCGACGTTGCCGCCGAGCAGATCGATGTCGGCAACCAGCGTCTGCGCGTTCAGATCATCCGGGCTCGCGGCTGCGGCGGCCCGCGCCGCGGCTGCGTCAACGCCTTGGGTGCGCTTGAGCAGCTCCGCGCGGGCGAGTCCGACCGTGGCCTCGGGGTCGCCCGGCGCGGCGTTGAGAGCTTCCTGGTAGCCCTCGATCGCCGCCTCGATGTCGCCGGACAGCAGCGCCTCCTCGGCTTCTGGGTACCGCGACGGGACCTCCTGCGGCAGACCGTCGTCTTGGTCGCGGTCCGGCGTTGCCACGGGGTCGGCGACGCCTGCGATGCCGTTGGCGGCCGCCGCCTGGAGCACCTGGTCGAGCACGAGGCGCATCTCCGCCTCCGGAAGAGGCTCCTGAACCAACGGGGCCAGCTGTCCGCGCAGGGCGGCGACGACGAGCGGCACCTGCGGAATGCCGAGGGCCTGGCCGAGCTCCGGCTGGCTGCCGACATCTACCCTCGCGAAGAGGAACCGACCCCCGAATTCGTCGGCGAGGCGGGTAAGGGTGGCGTTGATCTCGACGGACGCCGCTACCTTCGCCGACCAGAAGCTGACCAAGACGACGACCGACATCGACTTCTCGACCACATCGACGCGCAGCGCCTGCTCACCGACGACGTCGAAGTCGTAGGACCCCGCCGGGGCCTGTCCGCCTGCGGGGCGCGCTCCCGCGGCGGCGGGCTTGCGCAGCGCGGAGAGGTCGATCGCGCCGGGGCGGGAGAACTGCGGAACCGTCATGGCACCATCCTAGGGAACTGCTGGCGGGCGCAGGAGTGCCCGTCGCTCAGAACCGGGCAGGCTCGCGGTACTCGCCCCACTCGGCCCGCAGCGCGTCGCAGATCTCGCCGAGCGTAGCCTCGGCGCGCACCGCGTCGAGCATGGCCGGAATCATGTTGTCGGTCGTCCGGCCCACCTCGACCATCGCGTGGATCGCAGCACGGACGGCATCGTCGTCGCGCTGGGCGCGACGCTCGGCCAGTGCGCGCACCTGCTCCACCTCGACCTCGTGCGAGACGCGCAGGATCTCCAGGTCGCCGGTCACCGACCGGGTGTGGCAGTTGACGCCCACGACGAGCTTCTCGTCCTTCTCGACCGCCACCTGGTACTGGAAGGCGGACTCGGCGATCTCGGACATGAACCAGCCGTCCTCGATCCCGCGGAGGATCCCGGACGTCATCGGCCCGACGGCGTGCTCGCGGTCCGCGCCGCCGCCCAGCTGGCGGATCGTCGCGAAGATGGCCTCGGCCTCGGCCTCGAGCTTGTCGGTGAGGGCCTCGACGTACCACGAGCCGCCGAGCGGGTCGGCGACATTGGCGACCCCTGTCTCGTGCATCAGCACCTGCTGGGTGCGTAGGGCGATCTCGGCTGCCTGCTCGGTCGGCAGGGCCAGGGTCTCGTCGAGGGCGTTCGTGTGCAGGGAGTTGGTGCCGCCGAGCACGGCCGCGAGGGCCTCGACAGCCGTCCGCACGACGTTGTTGTACGGCTGCTGCGCTGTGAGCGAGACGCCGGCGGTCTGGGTGTGGAAGCGCAGCCACTGAGCCCTCGCGGTCTTGGCGCCGTAGACGTCACGCATCCACCGGGCCCAGATCCGGCGAGCCGCGCGGAACTTGGCGACCTCCTCGAAGAAGTCGACGTGCGCGTCGAAGAAGAACGACAGACCAGGCGCGAACGTGTCCACGTCGAGGCCGCGGGACTTGCCGAGCTCGACATAGCCGAACCCGTCGGCCAACGTGAACGCGAGCTCCTGCGCGGCGGTCGAGCCCGCCTCGCGGATGTGGTAGCCGGAGACACTGAGGGGCTTGTAGTCCGGAACCTCGGCGGCGCAGTACTGCATCAGGTCACCGATGAGCCGCAGGTGTGGCTCGGGACCGAACAACCACTCCTTCTGGGCGATGTACTCCTTGAAGATGTCGGTCTGCAGCGTCCCGTTCAGGCGATGGGGGTCGGCTCCTGCACGCTCGGCGGCCACGATGTACATACAGAAGATGGGCACGGCCGGCCCGGAGATCGTCATGGAGGTGGTGACGTCCTCGAGCGGGAGGTCGGCGAACAGGGTCTGCATGTCGGCCGCTGAGTCGATGGCGACACCGCAGTGGCCGACCTCTCCGAGTGCCTTCGGGTCGTCGCTGTCTCGGCCCATGAGCGTCGGCATGTCGAAGGCGACCGACAAGCCGCCCCCGCCGTTGTCGAGGATCATCTTGTAGCGCTCGTTGGTCTGGGCGGCGTTCCCGAAGCCCGCGAACTGCCGGATCGTCCAGGTACGCCCGCGGTAGCCGGTGGCGTACAGGCCCCGGGTGAAGGGGAACTCGCCGGGCCACCCGATCGAGTCGAACCCCGGGTAGTCGGAGCCGGCCGGTGGACCGTACACGGGCTCCACCTCGGTGCCCGACAAGGTGGTGAAGTCGGCCTCCCTGACCCGAGAGGCGTCGTAGCGCTGCTGCCAGCGCTCGCGGCCAGCCTGGATGTCGGTGTCACTCATCGACTGCTCCTGTCGCATGAAGCCCCGCGTCCGTGGCCGCCGAGCTCGGGTGTCTCATCGCTGAGATAGTAGGACGTCCTAGTAATGATAGTCGCCGTTCGTTCTCCTCCGACACGATCCGATGCGTCGAGAGGGTAAGAACGAGCGCCGCTCACCGGCTCGGGGGCTGCTCGGCGGTGAAGTCACCCGCGGCCAGCCGGATCGGCCTGAGCAGGCTCGAGAGCGAGTCGAGCTGCTCGTGGTCAAGGGATCCGAGGCCGAAGTTGGCGGCCACCAGATCCTTCGTCGACGCCTCGACGAGGGAGCGGCCCGACGCGGTGATCTCCGCCAGGATCGTGCGACCGTCGGTGGGGTGGCGACGCCTGACAACGTGCCCGGACGCCTCCAGCCGGACCACGATCGAGGTGACCGAGGTCGGGTGGACCTGTAGCCGGTCGCCCATCTTCCCGAGCGGCAGCGACCCGCGCCTGGAGAAGCTCAGCAGGACGAGGGCCTCATAGCGGGCGAACGTCAGACCGTAGGGGCGCAAGATCTCGTCCAGCTCCGACAGCAGCAGCTGCTGCACCCGCATCAGGCTCGTGACGGCGCGCATCTCGCGAACGGATCCCCAGCGCAGCCCCCACTGCCGAGCCGCCTCTTCGATGGGGTCGAAAGCGAGCGTCCGGTTCGTCACCATCTGGGTTTCTCAGGTGTCCGAGCCGCCGGGCATGACGCTCTCCTCGGAGTCGTTGTTGACCCCCTGCACGACGTCTTGGATCTCGGCGCTGCACACCGAGGGGTCCGGAACGTAGCGGATCTCACGCAACGCCTGCTCCTGCGCTGCGGACTCGAAGATGAAATGACCGTAGCTGACCGCCTTCGCGAACGGCGACTCATGGATGCTGTAGTCGACGATCCGTGCAGCAGGCATCGTCGCGAACCCCCAGCGAACCGGACCCCGTACGCGAAACACCCGCCGGTTGGTGACCACGAAGACGTCTGACCTGATCCGCAGAAACAGCCAGATGGCGTGCAGGCTCACAAACACGGCCAGCCATGCCGCGATCCACCAGCCGCCCTGCAGGGTGCTGTCGAGGCAGATCGCGACCAGTACGACGACGAGGATGCCTTCGAGAAGAACCTGCCAGTAGGCCGCCCAGTGCTTGTTGAAGGCAAGCTTCACGTGTTCTCCGGACCGCAGATTCGACTCGATCGCGGGGTCGACGAGAAACTTCCACAGCGTCTCACCGAGAAAGGGAAACGCTCCCTGGACCTTCCCGACCATGGGCAGGCTCAGCTGGACAGCGCGTTGAAGAACTTGAGGATGGCGTCGAACACCTGGCCGATGCCACCGGCAACTGTCTTGACCGCGTCTGCGGCGCCTGCAGGCTGGGTCACCAGGTAGAAGAGGGCGAACGCGATGATGAGGAAGGTGATGCCCTTCTTCGCCACATCAGTCATCGTGTTCTCCTCGGTACGCGAGTACACCGGCCATGCCGAACCGCCACGACCGGGTAGTCGCAGCGCAATACTTCACGAATATGTCTAACAAACCGATCGCCCCCCGATCGTGAGGCGCGCCGGATGAGTCACAGCGCGTCAATGAGCCTGTCAGCAGCAGTGTAGGGATCAATGGCCCCGACGGATACGGCTTGAGCCAGTGCATCGAGATCGGCGTGGCCGTGCAGGTCCCCGAATCGGCGCCTCAGCGCAGTGACGGCGATTGCCTCCACCTCGTCGCGAGCCCGCTTTCGGCGCCGAACCTCGAGCTCGCCCGCGGACTCGAGCCGCTGCCGGTGACGGGCGATGGCGTCGACCAGATCGGGGACCCCCTCGCCGGTCTGCGCGACGGTCTTCACGATGGGTGGCCGCCACGCACCGGCGACGAACCCGAGACCGAGTACCGACCGCAGCTCCCGAACGACCTGGTCGGCACCGTCTCGGTCCGCCTTGTTGACGGCATACACGTCGCCGATCTCCAAGATGCCCGCCTTCGCCGCCTGGATGCCGTCGCCCATTCCCGGCGCCAGGAGGACGACCGTCGTGTCGGCCAGGCCGGCGACATCCACCTCGGACTGCCCGACCCCGACCGTCTCGACCAGCACCACGTCGCACCCGGCGGCATCGAGGACCCGGATCGCCTGCGGTGCGGCCCACGCCAGCCCGCCAAGGTGCCCTCGGCTCGCCATCGATCTGATGTACACGCCGTCGTCGGTCGCATGCTCCTGCATCCGCACCCTGTCTCCCAGCAGGGCGCCACCGGAGAACGGCGACGACGGGTCGACGGCAAGGACGCCCACACGCCTGCTGGACTGTCGAAGGGTCGTGACCAGTGCCGAGGTCGACGTCGACTTCCCTACCCCCGGAGCGCCCGTGATCCCGATGATCTCCGCGTGCCGGGTGTGGGGCGCGAGTCGCTCCGCAACCTCCCGCAGCCGCGGCGACGCATCCTCGACCATCGAGATCAGACGCGCGACCGCCCGCTGGTCGCCCTCGCGGGCCATCGAGACGAGCGTGTCGACCGAGAGCTGCGAGCGAGCCGCCCGGCGCCCGACGTGCTGCATCCCACCGGACACGGTGCCGCCGGACGTCACGACCTGGGAACGCGCAGGATGAGGGCGTCTCCCTGGCCACCGCCACCGCACAGCGCGGCGGCCCCCACACCGCCACCTCGGCGAGCGAGCTCGAGCGCAAGGTGGAGCACGATGCGGGCGCCGGACATGCCGATCGGGTGACCGAGGGCGATCGCACCGCCGTTGACGTTCACCGAGTCGGGCATCAGACCCAGTTCCCTGGTGCTGGAGATCGCCACAGCCGCGAAGGCCTCGTTGATCTCCACCAGGTCGAGATCGGCCGGCAAGATCGCTTCCTTGGCGCAAGCGGCCCTGATCGCGTTGGCAGGTTGAGACTGCAGCGTCGAGTCGGGTCCGGCCACCTGGCCGTGCGCCCCGATCTCGGCCAGCCACTGGACCCCGAGCTCCTCGGCCTTCGGCTTGCTCATGACGACCACCGCACAGGCGCCGTCGGATATCTGCGACGCCGAGCCCGCCGTGATCGTGCCGTTCGATCCGAAAGCCGGTCGCAGCTTCGCGAGGGACTCGACGGTGGTGTCCCCGCGGATACCCTCGTCCTCGGAGACGACGAAGGGATCACCTCGACGCTGGGGCACCTCGACAGGCACGACCTCGTCAGCGAAGAACCCGTTCTTCCAGGCCGCCGCTGCGCGCTGGTGCGAGGCGGCCGAGAACTCGTCCTGCTCCGCCCTGCTCGAGCTGCTCGGACCCGAAGTTGCGGGCCTCGGTCAGACCACCCATCGGCTGGTCGGTGAAGACGTCCCAGAGTCCGTCGTACGCCATGCTGTCGCGGACGTTGACGTCGCCGTACCGATATCCCTCACGCGACTTCATCAGCACGTGCGGTGCGTTGGTCATCGACTCCATCCCCCCGGCCACGACGACCTCGCACTCCCCAGCGCGGATCAGCTGGTCGGCCAGGGCGATCGCGTTGATCCCGGACAGGCACACCTTGTTGACGGTGAGTGCAGGCACAGTCATCGAGATCCCGGCCCTGACGGCCGCCTGCCGAGCCGGGATCTGACCAGCGCCCGCCTGGAGCACCTGGCCCATGATCACGTAGTCGACCAGGTCGGCCGGCACCTCGGCCTTCTCGAGCGCGGCCCTGATGGCGACGCCGCCCAGGTCGGTGGCCGAGAGGTCCTTGAGGCCGCCGAGCAGCCGTCCGATCGGCGTTCGTGCCCCTGCGACCAGAACGCTGCCGGTCATCGAGTCCTCCTGGGTCTTGGGGCCGCCGACCACTGTTCAGCGGCGCAGCTTGCTGTGAAGAATACCCAGACGGCCGCCGCGGCCCTTCGGACGAGGCCCTCCGGCTTGCCCACCGCGTGGACCAGCCGCCACCATGGGCACATGCTTCCTGCCGACCTCATCGTGGGTATCGACCACGTCGGTGTCGCGGTATGGGACCTCGACGAGGCCATCGCTTTCTACGTCGAGACGTTCGGCTTCGTCGTCGTCCACGAGGAGGTCAACGAGGACCAGGAAGTGCGCGAGGCGATGCTGGACGTCGGCTCGGGACCCCGGCTGCAGCTTCTCGCACCGCTCACGCCGCAATCAACGCTCGCCCGGTTCATCGACCGCTCGGGGCCTGGTCTGCAACAGCTCGCATATCGGGTGACAAGCATCGAAGAGGCGATGGCCTGCGTGCGGGACAAGGGCCTGCGGCTGCTCTACGAGACTCCGCGTCGGGGTACCGCCGACAGCCGGATCAACTTCATCCACCCGAAGGACGCGGGAGGCGTGCTGGTCGAGCTGGTCGAGCCGCACCCGCGGGGCGGTCAGCACGAGGACTCCACCGATCCGCGATGAGCTCGCTCACGTGGGTAATCACGGTTCGGACACCTGTCGGATGGTCGCCGAGGCCGTATCCGGAGGAGGTACCCTGCTGTCGGCGAGTAGACCGACGCGATGGGGGTGTCCAATGACCGACCAGCCCGAGGGCGAGTCCGGACTCTGGTTCTTCGAGGAACGAGCCGACCCAGCGTACGACGTGGATGCGCAGCTGGCGGACTCTGAGGAGACTCAGCGCATGCCGGCGGTCGCGGCCGCACCACCCCGCACGGAGCAGCCGGTCGCCGACGCCCGCCAGCAGACGACTCAGGTCGAAACGACGCCACCGGTCGCCGCGCAGCAGCCGGACGCCCCGCAACCCCCCTCCCCACAACCCCCCGCCCAGCAGGTCCGCGCACCGCAGGCCCTGCCCCAGCAGCCCCCACCCCGCAGGCCCCACCCCCGCAGCCCCCGGCTCAGCCGGCCGGCCAACGTTCTGCGCCCGCGGCAATGGTGCAGCCGCAGACCGTCCAGGCGCCGATGCCGCGTCTCGTGAGCCCGTCGTTCGCCGTGGTACGGCGCGGTGGCTACGACAAGGCGGCCGTCGACTCGTTCGTCGCGCAGCAGCAGCACGAAGCCATCATGTCGGCCGATCAGTTCAGGTCCGCGGGGCGCGAAGTCGCACGTCTTCAGGCGTTGATCGCAGACCTCGAAAGCCGCCTCGCGGAGATGGAGACCCCGACGTACGCCGGTCTCGGCAACCACGCGGCAGCGATGCTGCGGATCGCCGAGGAGCAGGCGAGCAACGTCACCACGCAGGCTCAGCAGGCCGCTGACGAGTCCAGGACCCGCATCGAACGGGAGGCGGCCGCCCTGCTCGCCGATGCGGAGAAGGAGGCGTCCGACATCCGCGCGACCACCTTGCAGGAGATCGAGCAACGTCGCCAGACGGTGCTCGCCGAAGCGGAGGCGGACCGAACACTTGCGGCCTCCGAGGCGTCTGACATCCTGGCTGCCGCCAACCGGGAGGCCGACCAGGTCAAGATCGCTGCGCGCCAGGAGGCAACGACCTTGGTGCAGAGCGCCAAGCGCGAGGCTGAGCAGACCAGAGCCGCGGCCGACCGTGAGACCGCAGAGGCCCGGCGGATTCTCGCGGTCGAGCGGGAGCGGATGACCAAGGAGGCGACCGACCGGCACTCAACGGCCGCTGCCGAGACCGCAAGGCTCGTCGAAGAGGCCGAGGCGCGCGCCACCGCCGCCGACGAGCGCACGCGGGAGGCGATCGCCACCGCCACCCGGCATCGTGAGCAGACGATGGCGGCCAGCGAAGAGTCACTGACTCGCTCGCGGCACGAGGCCGAGCAGCTTGTCAGCGCGGCCCGCAAGCAGGCCGAGCAGATCGTCGCCAACGCCGGGTCGGACGCCGACCGGCAGCTGGCTGCCGCGCGGACCCAGCTCAGCCTCCTGCAGAAGCGCCGCGATGGCATCGTTGCGCAGCTCAGTCAGCTGCGCGACCTCGTGGCGTCATTCGGGCAGCCGGACGAGGTGCTGAATCCCGAGGGCGGCAGCAGCTCCTCGGGCACGCCCTCCGGCGCGTAGCGCGTCAGCCGGGAGCCGGTCAGGAGGGCCCGGCGACGATACTCGGGGCGACGTGGTCCATCTCGCCGTCCCAGGTCCGTGGTAGTGGCGACGCGTCGGGGTTCAACCGATCGACGATCAGGTCGAGGACGATGTCGGCCTGTCCCACCCAGAGGTGCTTCCCCTCGGGCACGGCGACCACCTCTGCCTGCGGTACGGCGGCGAACCGCTCGATCGCCTGCGCTGGACGCAGGTAGTCGTCGAACTCAGGAACGACGGCCACGAGCGGCTTGGCGCTCTTTGCCCAGGCGGCGAGGTCGCCGTCGGTGCTGTAGCGCAAGGCCGGTGAGAGCAGGATGGCTCCCGTCACACCGGGGTCGTTGCCGTACTTCAGCGCGAGGTCGGTGCCGAAGGACCACCCCACGAGCCAGATCGGGGCCAGGTCGTTGAACTCGGCGTACTCGATCGCCGCTGCCACGTCGTAGCGCTCGTCCTGCGCCTCGTCGAACCGTCCATCGCTCGTGCCCTGGGCGCTGCTGGTGCCACGGGTGTTGAAGCGCAAGACGGCGATCCGCGCCAATGCGGGCAGCCGGGCTGCCGCCTTGCGGAAGACGTGACTGTCCATCATCCCGCCCTGGGTCGGCAGGGGATGCAGGCAGAGCATCGTCGCAGCCGGCGGGCTCGACGCGGGCAGCGCCAGCTCCGCTACCAGCTCGAGGCCGTCGGCCGTCACCAAGGTGACGCGTTCGCGACGCGCAGGAAGGATGGAGTTGGCACGGATCCGGTGAGCCTCGTCCATGCCGGAAGTCTCGCACGCTCACCGTACGCCGCCGGACGAGGTCGAGGCCGCCGCGCAGACCGCTCCTCGGTAAGGTCTGGGCCGTGCGCCTCGTGATCGCCCGATGCCAGGTCGACTACGCCGGCCGGCTCACCGCCCACCTGCCGCATGGCCTACCGGCTGCTCATCGTGAAAGCGGACGGCTCGGTCCTGGTCCACTCCGACGGCGGCTCGTACAAGCCACTCAACTGGATGTCCCCTCCGTGCAGTCTGATCGAGGGAATCGACGACGAGGGCCGCGCGGAGTGGGTGGTCGAGGCGAAGAGCGGTGACACGCTCCGCATCGTCATCGACGACATCGTCAGCGACACCACCTATCCGCTCGGAGCGGATCCGGGCCTGCGCAAGGACGGGGTCGAGCGCCACCTCCAGGAGCTGCTCGCCGACCACCCTGGATCGCTCAGCGAGGGCATGACTTTGGTCAGCAGGGAGTTCCCCACAGCGATCGGCCCGGTGGACCTGCTGTGTCGCGACTCGACCGGCGCGAGCGTCGCCGTCGAGATCAAGCGTCGAGGCGAGATCGACGGCGTCGAACAGCTCACCCGCTATCTCGAGCTGCTCAACCGGGACCCGCTGCTGAACCCGGTGCGAGGAATCTTCGCGGCGCAGGAGATAAAACCGCAGGCGCGGGTACTGGCATCAGATCGCGGCATTGTCTGCATCACCGTGGACTACGACCTGCTGCGAGGGATGGACGACCCTGCGGCTCGCCTGTTCTGACAGCGTCAGCGATTTGGGAGATCTCAAGTTTACACTGTAAGTTGCTGCTGTTCGCGAGCAGCAGCCCGGCTTGCACGGTCCTCCGCCGCACCAGCCCGAGCACTGCACGCCACCGATGACAAAGGAGCTTTTACATGACGACATCCCACAACGATCCACTGGATCCGCTCGGGACGGCTGACCTGCCAGTGGCAGAGGTCACACCGACGGACCCGACCCCCTATGCCGCCGTGGAGTACGACAGCGGCACCAGCGCCGAGGCTCCGAGCACGACAGATACCGCCAAGAATGAGGCAAAGAACGTCAAGGACGCTGCCGCCGAGGCGACCCAGCAGGTTGTCGGCACCGCGAAAGAACAGGCCGGTCAGGTCGTGTCCGACGTGCGAGACCAGACGCGCCAACTCGCCGACCAGACCCGGACCGAGCTCACGAGCCAGGCCGTCGGCCAGCGCGACAAGGCTGTCGGTGGGCTCCGTTCGCTCGCAGACGAGCTGCGCAACATGTCCGACCAGGGCGGACAGTCCGGCCTGGCCACCCAGCTTGCGCGCGAAGGCGCCGATATCACCCACAAGGTCGCTGACTTCATCGAGCAACGCGAGCCGGCACAGCTTCTGGACGAGGTCCGCAGCTACGCGAGGCGCAAGCCCGGCACCTTCTTGATCGGTGCCGCCGTAGCCGGAGTCGTCGTTGGCCGGCTGACCCGTGGAGTCATGGCAAACCGCAGCAGCGACGATGCCGCAGACGGTTCGAGCGAGCTCGGCACCGGCTACACGCAGACCACACCCTCCAGCTACCTGGGCTCGCCCGTGGAGTCGGCCGCTGTGCTCGAGGTGTACACCGAGGACACTCCCGCCTACGGCAGCGCCCAGATGGACCAGCTGGCCTACCCCGCCGACGCAGCCGAGTACGTGCCCGGGGAGACCCAGGTCGCCGACGCCGGCGCGTACGTGCCCGAAGAGCCCGGTCCGTACGACGTGGCAGGAGAGCAGTCCTCCGCGACGTACCCGTCCGACCAGGGGTACCGCTCGTGAGCAGCTCCTACACGGGAGGGTCGGTTCCCCCCGACTACGACAGCGACTTTCGGGCCGAGGGCGCCAGCGCGGCCAACCAGCCGCCCGACGTCGAGGACCAGTCAGTAGGTTCGCTCGTCGGGCGGATGACGACGCACCTGTCGGAGCTCATGCGCCAGGAGCTGGCGCTCGCCAAGGCGGAGCTCCGCGCGGAAGCCCAGAAGGCCGCCAAGGGCGCCGGCATGCTGGCCGGCGCGGGGTTCGCGGCCTGGATGGTGGCGATCTTCGCGTCGCTCACGCTCATGTGGCTCCTGGACAAGGCCATGGATCTGTGGATTGCAGCACTGGTCGTCACCTTGTTGTGGGGAGTCGCCGGAGCGGTCCTGTTCGTCATAGGTCGCAATCAGCTCAAGCAAGTCAGCCCGATGCCAGAGCAGACGGTTGAGTCTTTGAAGGAGGACAAGGAATGGCTCAAAGCCCAGAGGAACTGAAGCGTGACATCGAGCAGACCCGGCGTGAGCTGAGCTACGACGTCGACGCGCTCAACGAGAAGGTCAGCCCGAGCCGGATCGTGAGTCGTCGTGTCGACAAGACGCGCGGCGCCGTATCCGGTCTCAAGGACCGCGTGATGGGAAGCGCCTCGTCGGGTACCTCGACGCTGACCGATACGGCGGGAGCCGCCTCATCGAGCGTCTCGTCCGCCGCATCCTCACTCGGCGACGCAGTGACCGGTGCGCCCGACATCGCGCGCTCGCGCACGCAGGGCAACCCGCTCGCCGCGGGCCTGCTTGCCTTCGCAGCGGGCTGGCTGGTCTCGAGCCTGCTTCCGGCGAGCTCGACGGAGCAGCAGGCGGCGCAGGCCCTCCAGGAGAAGGCATCCGACCTCGCGGAGCCCGCGAAGGAGCAGGCGAAGCAGGTCGCGCAGGAGCTCAAGGACCAACTACAGGAGCCCGCCCAGCAGGCAGTGCAGACCGTCAAGGACAGCGCAACGGGGGCCGCCGACACGGTGAAGTCCGAAGGGCAGTCGGCAGCACAGACGGTCCAGAGCGAGGCTCAGTCCTCAGCGCAGAACGTGAAGGACGCCCAGCAGAGCACCTGATCACCCTCGGTCACACCACACTCGTCAGCCGCGTACGCCATAGGCGTGCGCGGCTGATCGACGTTGTCCCGTCAGCCGTGCCGGCGGTCAGACCCCGCCGTCGAAACCGCACCCGACGCGGCGGCCGGAGCCGTAGGGCCGACACCTCGGTGATCGCGAAGACGAAGGCGAGGTCGAAGAAGAGCTCAGCCCAACTGACCCTCTTCTGCGTCGGCGGCGTGGACACGACGACGACCCTAGCGGCGATCCCCGAGAGCCTCCGCGATGCTCTCGGCACGCAGAGTTGCGCAGGGCGTCGCAGCCAGACACGATTGGGCAGTGAGCGATCATCCGTACGACTACGACCTGCTCGTCGTGGGCAGCGGTCCCGGCGGCCAGCGCGCCGCCGTCGCGGCTGCCAAGCTCGGCCAGCGTGTCGCCGTCGTCGACCGCCGCACCATGGTGGGTGGCGTCTGCATCAACACCGGCACCATCCCCAGCAAGACGCTGCGCGAGGCCGTGCTCTATCTGACCGGCATGTCGCAGCGCGACCTCTACGGCGCAAGCTACCGGGTGAAGAACGACATCACCATCGCCGACCTGACGGCGCGCACCCAGCACGTCATCGGCCGCGAGGTCGAGGTCGTCCGCAACCAGCTGCTCCGCAACCACATCCACCTGGTGGCCGGTACCGCCGAGTTCGCGGATCCGCACACGCTCACGATCGACGGGCCCGACCGGTTGTCGATGTCCTCCGACAAGATCGTCTTGGCGCCTGGCACGAAGCCCGCCAGGCCGTCACACGTCGAGTTCGACGACCGCCGCGTCCTCGACTCCGACGGCATTTTGACGTTGGAGTCGATACCGGCCTCGATGGTCGTGGTCGGCGCCGGTGTGATCGGAATCGAGTACGCATCCATGTTCGCCGCTCTCGGCACCAGGGTCACGGTGGTGGACCAGCGGCCCAGCATGCTCGAGTTCTGCGACGAGGAGATCGTGGAGTCGTTGCGCTTCCACCTGCGCGACCTGTCGGTGGCCTTCCGGTTCGGGGAGCAGGTGGAGAAGGTCGAGATCGGCGAGCGCGGTACCGTCACGTCGCTAGCCAGCGGCAAGCGGATCGCGGCCGAGGCGGTCATGTACTCGGCCGGCCGCCAGGGGGCGACCGACGAGCTCAACCTCGAGAAGGCCGGCATCACCGCGGACAAGCGCGGCCGGATCGAGGTCGACAGCTCTTTTCGAACCGCGGCAGACCACATCTACGCCGTGGGAGACGTGGTGGGCTTCCCCGCGCTGGCAGCGACCGCGATGGAGCAGGGCCGACTCGCCGGCCTGCATGCGATGGGCGAGCCCGCGACCACGATCCCGGAGCTTCAGCCGATCGGGATCTACACGATCCCGGAGATCTCGTTCGTGGGCCGCACCGAGAAGGACCTGACCACCGAGGCGATCCCGTACGAGGTCGGTCTCTCACGCTACCGCGAGCTGGCGCGTGGCCAGATCGTCGGCGACTCCTATGGCATGCTCAAGCTCATCGTGCACGCGCGCGACCGCAGCATCCTCGGCGTGCACATCTTCGGTACGGGTGCCACCGACCTGGTCCACATCGGGCAGGCCGTGATGGGGTGCGGCGGTACCGTCGACTACCTGGTCGACACCGTCTTCAACTACCCGACCCTGTCCGAGGCGTACAAGGTCGCTGCACTCGACGCGACCAACAAGCTGCGCACGTTGGACCGCGTCTTCACCTGACCGGGCAGGGTTGTCACTGTCGTCAGGCGAAGAGCTCGAACGTGCGGTCGATGTGGAACACCCGGTTGAGGTGGGTCACCGCGAACACCCGGCGGATGTCGTCGGAGCAGTAGCGGAGCACCAGACACCGGCCAGCCCGCTCGGCCCGAAGATGCGCGGCCGTGAGCATGCCGAGGCCGGCGGCGTCGATCATGACCACATCGCGCATGTCGACGACGACGTCGCAGTCAGGGCGCGCGAGCGCCGCATTGAGAGCGTTGCGGATGCACTCGACATTTCGCACGTCAAGATGAGCACCCACCACGATCTGCTCCGCTGTGGCCCGGTTCGCGACCATGACCCCTCCCCCGGTAAACATGGCGTCGTCCTTACTTATCACGTTCGACGCGATAACAAGGTTGTCCGGTTCCCCCGCGTGTCGTCCACCGTATTTCCCAGATCGTGATGAAGCAGGGATCTAGGCGCGAGCGTGCTCGCCCCCGGGGCGCCACAGCACGTCTCCGCGCGCGCGGTTGGCGTGGCGCGCCAGAATGAAGAGCAGGTCGCTGAGCCGGTTGAGATAGGTGATCGCGAGCACGTTCATCGTGTCGGCATGGCTCTCGTACGCCGTCCACCCGGCGCGCTCGGCCCGGCGGACGACGGTCCGCGCCACGTGCAGGAGCGACGCCCCAGGGGTGCCACCGGGCAAGATGAAGGACCGCAGCGCCTCGAGCGGCTCGTTGTAGTGATCGCACCAGCCTTCGAGCCGGCTCACGTACCCGTCCTCGACTCGGAGCGGGACCGACGTGGGTGCCTCGACGACGGGGGTCGCGAAGTCCGCTCCCACGTCGAAGAGGTCGTTTTGTACCTGCACCAAGACGTCGACCACGTCGGCGGCGAGCGCACCGGCGGCAAGGGCGTAGCCGATGTGCGAGTTCGCCTCGTCCACGTCGGCGTACGCGGCCAGCCTCAGGTCGGTCTTGCTCACCTCGGTCATGTCGCCGAGCCGGGTGGTGCCGTGGTCGCCCGTGCGGGTATAGATGCGGGTCAGGTTCACCATGACTCGACCCTAGCCGCGTCGGGCCGAGAAGTCGGTCGTGTCGTCAAGCCAGAAGTCGAACGCAAGCCGGGTGCAGCCGCGGGCGTCGAGGAGGGCGACCAGCTCTTGGTGCGCCGGGTGGGCTACGTACGCAGCCAGCGCCGCCTGGTCGGGGAAGACCGTGTGCAGAAGGTACGAATAGCCGCGGGAGCGCTCACCTGTGAGGTCGCGACCGAACCGGCATTCACTCATGGTGCCGATCTTCTCGGGCCAGCCCGCAACGATCCCGCGGAGCCGCGACTCGTCGGGCTGCGTCAACGGCTCGGGGAAGCTCAAGAGCACGACATGCTGGAGCCGGGTCGGTGGGCTGGAGTCTGGCATCGGTGGCCTCTCACGCGAGCAGTCGGTCGTGACCGGGCGGGGCCGCCTCGGTCCAGGCGAGAAAGCCCGTCAGGGCGCGATCGCTCATCGCCAGCTCGATCCGGCCCGCACCGTCGATCTCGACGTCGGTGATGACGTGCCCGGCGTACAGCGCGAAGGCCTCGGCCCCATGGGGAGTCCGCCGCCCCAGCACATGCATGGATCGGCTGAACACGTAGCGGGGTCGCGGGGAGAACGAGAAGGTGCGGAACCATTGCAGGTCGTCTCCGGCGTATCGGCCGAGGCCGATCATCCACCCCCTGGGGGACTTGGCGCGCCCGGGTCGCCCGGGAGCAGCGATTCGTACGCTGCACTCGAAGGTGCCGCCACCCCTGCTCAACCATCGCCGGCGCGCGAACAGCGACACGAACACGAGCAGAACGAAGCCGAGGATCGAGCCGAAACTGTCCAGAATGGCATTCCACCACTCCACGTTCGGCCTCCTCTCGCGGGTTGCTTCATCTGTCGCGAAGGTAGCAACGCCGGGTGAGAGCCCCCGCTCCCACCCGGCGTCACCACAGGCTACGAGGCCTTCTCGACCGCCTGGATCCGCGCTTCGGCGTGTCGCACCCTTACTTCGTCGCCACCTTCGTCGTCGGACCCAGTCCTCGCCTGCTCCAGGTCGCGACGAGCCCTCTCCACATCGATCTCATCGGACATCTCGGCCTGCTCCACGAGGATCGAGACGCGATTGTTGGCCACCGACAAGAAGCCGCCGTCGATCGCGGCGACCCATCGGTCACCCTCGACAGGGCGTACCTCGACCGTCGTCCCGACGAGGACCGCCATGAGCGGGGCATGGTTCGCGAGGATACCCAGCTCGCCCTCTGTCGTACGGGTGATCACGCTGGAGACCTGACCGGACCAGACGAGCCGGTCGGCGGCGACCAGCTCGAGCTGCAGGGCGGCGTCAGCCACCAGACGTCTCCTTCTGGATCTGCTCCCACTTGCGGTCGACGTCCTCGAGCCCGCCGCACATGAAGAACGCCTGCTCGGCCACGTGGTCGTAGTCGCCGTTGCAGATCTTCGTGAACGCGTCGACTGTCTCGTCGAGCGGCACCGTGGATCCCTCGAGGCCGGTGAACTGCCGAGCGACGTAGGTGTTCTGCGACAAGAACCGCTGGATCCGCCGCGCTCTCGCGACGACGACCTTGTCCTCCTCGGAGAGCTCCTCGACGCCGAGGATGGCGATGATGTCCTGGAGCTCCTTGTTGCGCTGAAGGATCTGCTTGACCCGTACGGCGGTGTTGTAGTGGTCGTCGCCGATGTAGCGCGGGTCGAGGATCCGCGACGTCGAGGTGAGCGGGTCCACGGCCGGGTAGATGCCGAGCGAGGCGATCTCCCTGGCCAGCTCGGTCGTCGCGTCGAGGTGCGCGAACGTCGTGGCCGGCGCGGGGTCGGTGTAGTCGTCGGCGGGCACGTAGATCGCCTGCATCGAGGTGATCGAGTGTCCACGTGTCGACGTGATCCGCTCCTGCAGCACACCCATCTCGTCGGCCAAGTTGGGCTGGTAGCCCACGGCAGATGGCATCCGGCCAAGCAGCGTCGAAACCTCCGAGCCGGCCTGGGTGAACCGGAAGATGTTGTCGATGAACAACAGCACGTCCTGGTTCTGCACGTCGCGGAAGTACTCGGCCATCGTCAGCGCGGACAATGCGACTCGCAGGCGGGTGCCCGGCGGCTCGTCCATCTGACCGAAGACGAGCGCGGTCTGCCCGATCACGTCGGTCTCGGTCATCTCGGCGATCAGGTCGTTCCCCTCTCGGGTACGCTCACCGACCCCGGCGAACACCGAGACGCCGTTGTGGTCGCGTGCCACCCGAGCGATCATCTCCTGGATCAGCACCGTCTTGCCGACCCCGGCTCCGCCGAACAGGCCGATCTTGCCGCCCTGAACGTACGGCGTCAGCAGGTCGATGACCTTGATGCCGGTGTGGAACATCTCGGTCTTCGGCTCGAGGGAGTCGAACGCAGGTGCTCTCCGGTGGATCTCCCACCGCTCCTGCACGTCGAGCACCTCACCTTCCTTCAGGTTGAGGCAGTCGCCGATGGTGTTGAAGACATGTCCCTTGGTCACATCCCCGACGGGCACGCTGATGGCACCACCGGTATCGGTGACGACGGCGCCCCTCACGAGCCCGTCGGTGGACTGCATCGAGATGGCCCGGACCATGCCGTCGCCGATGTGCAGGGCCACCTCGAGGGTCAGGGTCCTCGTCTCGCCGGCGAGGGTGAGGTCGACGTGCAGGGCGTTGTACATGTCGGGCATGTTGTCGCTCGAGAACTCGACGTCGACGACCGGTCCGGTCACGCGGGCGATCCTGCCGACGGCGGCGTCGCTCTTCTCGGTTTCGGTGTCGTCACTCAGGATGGCGGTCATGTCTTCACTCTCTTCCGGCGTTCGCGTCGGCGAGCGCGTTGACGCCACCGACGATTTCGCTGATTTCTTGGGTGATTCCGGCCTGGCGGGCCTGGTTGGCGATGCGGGTGTACTTCAAGATCAGCTCTTCAGCGTTGTCCGTCGCCGACTTCATCGCACGTTGCCTCGACGCGAGCTCCGAGGCTGCGGCCTGCAGCAGGCAGTAGTAGATGCGGCTCTGGACGTATCGGGGCAGCAGAGCGTCGAGCACCTCTTCCGGTGACGGCTCGAAGTCGTACAGCGGGAGCAGCTGGTCGTCCGGCGGCCCGCTCCTCGGCCTCGACGACCTCGAGCGGCAAGAGCCGTACTGTCGTCGGCTCCTGGATGAGCATCGACTTGAACCGGGTGTAGACGACGTGGACCTCGTGGACGGCGTTCTCGCCCTCGTCTGCGACGAAGGCCTCGATCAGCTTGTCCGCGATCTCCCGGGCTACGTCATAGTTTGGCGTGTCCGAGAAACCTGTCCAGCGCTCCACGATGGGACGCTGCCGGAAGGAGTAGTACGCGACCCCCTTGCGGCCGGTGACGTACAGGTCGATCTCCTTGCCCTCGGACCGCAGCTGCTCGCCCAGACGTTCGGCGTCGCGGAGGACCGCCGAGGAGTACGCGCCGGCCAGTCCCCGGTCGCTTGTCACGACCAGGACGGCGACTCGCCGGGAGTCGTCAGGCTCTGTGGTGAGGGGGTGGTCGACGTTGCTGAAGGTCGCAACGGCGGACACCGCACGGGTCAGCTCGCGTGCGTACGGCGCTGCCGCCGATGCCCGCTGCTGCGCCTTGACGACTCGAGAGGCCGCGATGAGCTCGAAAGCGCGCGTGATCTTCTTCGTGGCGTTGACCGACTTGATCCGGCCACGCAGCTGACGCAGCGTCGCGACCATGCTCAGCCCCGCTTCTGCTTGACGATCTGCTCCTGCTCGACGTCCTCGTGGTCCATGGCGTCGAACTCCTCGTGCCCGGCGTGGAGGGACTGCCCCTCGTTCGTCTCGAACTGGCCGAGGAACTCCTCGTAGGCGTCCTTCAGAGCCGTCTCCGTGTCGTCGGTGAAGTCACCGGACTCACGGATCGTGTCGAGCACGCCGCCGTGCTCGCGGTGCAGGAAGTCGAGGAACTCGCGCTCGAAGCGCAGCACGTCCTCGACCGGAACGGGGTCGAGCTTTCCGGTCGTGCCGGCCCAGATCGACACGGTCTGCTCCTCGACGGGGTACGGCGAGTACTGCCGCTGCTTCAGCAGCTCCATGAGCCGGCTGCCTCGGTCGAGCTGGTTGCGAGAGGCCGCGTCCAGGTCGGACGCGAACATCGCGAACGCCTCCATCGCGCGGTACTGGGCCAGGTCGACCTTCAGCGAGCCGGTGACCTTGCGCATCGACTTGGTCATCGCGGCGCCGCCGACCCGCGACACCGAGACACCGACATCGATGGCCGGGCGCTGGTTGGCGTTGAAGAGGTCGGACTGGAGGAAGATCTGCCCATCGGTGATCGAGATGACGTTGGTCGGGATGTAGGCCGAGACGTCGTTGGCCTTCGTCTCCACGATCGGGAGGCCGGTCATCGAGCCAGCGCCGAGCTCGTCGGACAGCTTCGCGCAGCGCTCGAGCAGCCTGCTGTGCAGGTAGAAGACGTCGCCCGGGTAGGCCTCGCGGCCTGGCGGGCGGCGCAGGAGGAGCGACACCGCGCGGTACGCCTCGGCCTGCTTGGTCAGGTCGTCGAAGATGATCAGGACGTGCTTGCCCGCGTACATCCAGTGCTGGCCGATCGCCGAGCCGGTGTAGGGCGCGAGGTACTTGAACCCCGCAGCGTCGGAGGCGGGCGCGGCCACGATCGTCGTGTACTCCAGAGAGCCGGCCTCCTCGAGCGCCGCCCGGACCGCGGAGATCGTCGAGCCCTTCTGTCCGATGGCGACGTAGATGCAGCGCACCTGCTTCTCGGGGTCGCCGGAGTCCCAGTAGGCCTTCTGGTTCATGATCGTGTCGATGGCGATCGCTGTCTTGCCCGTCTGCCGGTCGCCGATGATCAGCTGCCGCTGGCCGCGACCGATCGGGGTGAGGGAGTCGATGGCCTTGATACCGGTCTGCATCGGCTCCTTGACGCCCTGGCGCTGCACGACCGAGGCCGCCTGCAGCTCCAGTGCGCGCCGCTCGTCGGTCTTGATCTCGCCCAGGCCGTCGATCGGGTTGCCGAGCGGGTCCACGACCCGCCCGAGGTAGGCGTCGCCCACCGGCACCGACAAGATCTCGCCGGTGCGGCGTACGGTCTGGCCCTGGTCGATACCGGAGAAGTCACCCAGCACGACGACGCCGATCTCGCGGGTGTCGAGGTTCAGCGCGATGCCGAGGGTGCCGTCTTCGAACTCCAGCAGCTCGTTGGCCATGGCCGACGGAAGACCCTCCACGCGGGCGATGCCGTCTCCGGCCTCCGCCACGGTGCCGACCTCTTCGCGAGCCGCGGTCTCCGGCTGGTAGTCCGAGACGAACCGCTGCAGCGCATCCCGGATCTCGTCCGGACTGATCGTGAGCTCCGCCATGATGTTCCCTGCTCTCCTGGTTCTTGTGGTGCGACGACTCAGCGTCGTCGGTCGTGCCGAGTTGTAGTGCTGCCGTTCATGAGGTGAGTCGCCGGGCCGCCTCGTCCAGGCGGGCTGACACGGAGCCGTCGATGACATCGTCGCCGAGCTCCACCCGGACCCCGCCGAGGACCTCGGGGTCTACCACGACGTTGAGCTGGATCTTGCTGTCGTACAGCCTGCCCAGTGCAGCGGCCAGCCGGTCTCGCTGCGTCTTCGCTCAGAGTCGACGGCCGACCGGACGACCGCCACCAGGCGCTGTCTGCGGTCAGCCGCGACCTGTTGGTAGTTCTCGAGGGCCAGCTCGACCGAGCGCTGCCGGGAGGCCACCGCGTGCACGGCCAGGGCGACGGCCGGGGCCGACGCCTTGCCTTCGAGCAGAGACCGTATGAGGGCCTGGCGGTGCTCGGCGGGCACCTGGCGGTTGGTGATCGCGTCGCGCAGCTGGGGGTCGCCCAAGATCACGCGGCCGAACCTGAACAGCTCGTCCTCGAGCTCGGTCAGCTCGCCCGCGCGCTCTGAGGAGATGACGTACGAAAGCGCTGCAAGCTGTTCGACGGCATCGACGAAGTCGCTTGCCGACGACCAGCGTGAGCCGGCGGCCGTCGCGACCACGTCGATCGCGTCGTCGCCGAGCTTGCCGTCGAAGATCGCACGGACCAGCTGCTGCCTGGCATCGCGGCTCGATGACGGATCGGTCAGCGCACGGCGCAGCGCCGCCTCGTGCCCGAGCAGACCGGCCACCGCGAAGAGCTCCGACCCCAAGCGTGGCTGCATCGCCCGAGCCGGCCAGCTCCTCGACCTTCGCCACCGAGTCGGCGAGCCCTTCGGCTGAGATACCACGCATCAACTGCTCGCTACCGACGACTGGTCTGCCGAGGACTGGTCTTTCGAGGGCTCGTCGTTCGGGGCCCGGTCCGACGACGACTCGTTCTCGAGCTCGGAGATGAACCGTTCGACGGTACGGCGCTGCCTGGCCTCGTCCTCGAGTGACTCTCCGACGATCCGGCCGGCGAGCGTGGTGGCCAGCGCACCTACCTCCGTCCGAAGCTGGGTGAGGACCTGCTGCTTCTCGGCCTCGAGCTGCGACTGCGCGTGCTTGAGGATCCGTGCGGACTCGGACTGGGCCTGCTCGCGCATCTCGGCGATGATCGAGGCCCCCTCCTCGCGCGCCTGCTCCCGCAGCCGGGCCGCCTCGTGGCGGGCGTCTGCGAGCTGGGCGCGGTACTCCTTCTCGGTCGCCTCCGCCTTGGCCTTCGCCTCCTCGAGCTCGCTGAACTCGCGGTCGATCGCCTCCTGCCGGTCAGCCAGGATGGCTGTTGATACGCGGAAGGATCCACTTCCAGATCACGAACAGGGCCAAGAGGAAGGCGACCAGCTCGGCGAAGAACGTGCCGTTCGGAACGAGGAAGTTGCTCGCCAGGTTCGTCGTACGCATCAGCTCAGACTCCGTTCACGCAGTGGGCCTACTTGCCGAGGACGAAGACGAACAGGGCCATGAAGGCGAGGTTGATGAAGTACATCGCCTCGACCAGGCCGACCGTCAAGAAGAACAACGTCATCAACCGGCCCTGGGCCTCCGGCTGGCGTGCCACACCCTGGATCGTGGAGCTACCGGCGAGGCCGTCACCGATGGCGGCGCCGATGGCGCCTCCACCGAGCGCAAGGCCGCCGCCGACGAACGCGCCGGCCGTCTTGATCGCCGAGTCGAGGCTGCTGTCTACTGCCATGTTTCTCCCTTACTCGTGGCGGTCGGACCGTCGCCCTACGCCTATGTGTGAACTCTTTCTACCGGTCAGCTGGCTGTCGTGCAGATCAGTGTGCCGCTTCGACCAGGGGTCCTCTCGTCTGGGATTGCGCCGAGACGCTCGGCTCGACCGCGTCGTGGGGGGTGCCCTCGTGGGCTTCGTCGCCATGGGTGGCGCCGGCCATCCCGAAGTACAAGATGGTCAGCAAGGCGAAGATGAAGGCCTGGATCAGCCCGATCGCAGCGTCGAAGAGCTTCCAGCCCCCGTTGGGTATCCAGAGGATCCAGGCTGGCATGAGTCCGATGATCGCGAGCATGATGCCGCCGGAGAAGATGTTGCCGAAGAGCCGCAGCGCCAAGGTGAACGGCTTGACGATCTCCTCGATCAGCAGGATCGGGAAGAGGATCGCGTACGGCTCGAAGTAGTGGTGGATGTATCCCCTCACTCCGCGCTGACGGACGCTGTAGATGTGCACGCCGACGATGACGAGCAAAGCGAGCGCGTAGGTCAAGTTGACGTCGGCGGTGGGGGACGTGAGCTTCTCACGGCTCGGGATCAGCTCGAGCCAGTTCGCGATCAAGATGAATGCGAACAAGGTGATGGCGAGAGGGACCACGAACGGGTTGACTCGGCCGAGGTTCGCCTCGACCTGCTCGGTGACCCATTCGACGAGGCCCTCCCAGAGCAGCTGGGCCTTGGTCGGCTTTCGCACATCTGCGCCGCGGGCGATGATCAGGCCGAAGACGATGACGACGGCAGCAGCGATGAGCGTCGAGTAGATCGTGTCAGAGTTGAAAGTCATCCCCAGAAACGTGAAAGTCGGGTGCACGCCGATCTGGATGTCGGTGCTCGCCGTGAAGACCTGCGATGCGCTCATGCCTTCTTGATCTCCTTGAGCAGCGGGATGCCGGTGAATACGAGCACGATCATGTGGAACAGTGCGAGACCGAACAGCACCAGGGCGCCGTTAGGCCAAAACGCTACAGTCACCACGACCGCGACGAGAGAGACGCCCAGCAGTCGGACCAGCGCAGAGGTCGCGTACTGCTTGCGGCTCAGCAGCTCACCGAGCTCGACCGAGGTGAGCAGGGTCCGCTCGGTCAGCACATGGTTGACCAGGCTGAGCAGGATGCCGATCGAGAGGAACACTCCGACCTGCCACTTGCCGAGCGGGATGCTGATCCACATGGCGGCAACGCAGAGTCCAAGGGCCAGCCAGACGGTGCGCCGCTGTCTGACGAAGGCGCGTGCAAGTGAGGAGGTCATGACTTCCGTCCGATCGATCCGCCATCGCCCGTCGAGCGGTCAACCTCGGAGGTAGCCGGCCACCTGGACCGCGGAGCCCACGATCCCGACGATGATCCCGGTACCGAGACCGACGAGGATCCCCACCGGCGAACTGGTCCAGTGGTCGTCGGCGAGCCAGCCCAGCACGAGGCCCGCGACGACGCAGCCCACGACGAAGCCGCCGATCCCCACGAGCTCCCAGGCGCCGATCTCTGCGCCGGCATCGTCATCGCCTTCCACCCGAACGGCTCCCGTCGCCGGTGCACTCGTGCTCGACTCGGCTGGCTGAGTGTCCGGCCGGGCGCGTGTCACGGCCTGCGGCAGCCCGGGCGGTTACCGGGATTCGGTACGTGGCTCTGGTCGTCATGATGGCGGCCGTTCCTCGATCGCTCGGGGTGGTCAACGTGTCGCGTCGGAGTGCACACTCCACACTGCTTGTGAAAAATAGCACAAAGTCCACAGAATTGCTATCTGCAGCCTGCCACGGGGCTGGCGGGCGCGCCACCCGCCGCATCGAGGTCCGCCGCCCGCAGCGCAGTACGCAGCACGAGCGCCGGGCTAGACGTCCTCGGCCGAGATGATGCCCTCGTGGCCGGGGAGCCCGAACGTGAGCAGGAGGGCCGTCGCCGTCATCGTGGTCAGACCGGCGGCGGACCACCAGCCCGAGAACAGACTGAGCACCACGCTCCCGAAGGCGACCAACCCGGCCCACAGGTACATGACCATCACCGCCCGGCGCTGGGAGTGCCCGATCTCGAGCAGCCGATGGTGCAGGTGCTTCTTGTCCGGCGAGAATGGCGACAGTCCGGCGCGAGTACGGCGGATCACCGCCATCACCAGGTCGACGAAGGGCACCAGCAAGACGGCGAACGGCAAGATCAGCGGAAGCATGGCCGGCAGCAGACTGGCCGTCGCCCCGAACAACCCCTGGGAGATGCGCGACGTCGGGTACTGGCCGGTGAGGCTGATCGCCGAGCACGCGAGCATGAAGCCGATCAGGAGGGCGCCGGAGTCCCCCATGAACATTCTGGCCGGGAAGAAGTTGTGGGGTAGGAAGCCCACGCATACACCAGCGAGGGCGGCGGTCAGGATCGCCGCGGTCGTGGCGGTCTCCGCGTGGTTCACGAAGACCAGTACGACGGAGTAGGTGAAGAACGCGATGGCGCCGATCCCTACCACCCCCGCCGCCAGACCGTCGAGCCCGTCCACGAAATTGACCGCGTTGACGGTGGTCACGATCAGCAGCACGGTCAGCAGTGCGGCCTGCGACCCGCCGAGGGTGAACGTCGGCAGCGTTCCCCGGCCGGGCAACGGGATCCAGAGGATCTGCACCCCTTGCACCACGACGAGGGTGGCAGCGAGTCCCTCGCCGACCAGCTTGGTGACTGCGTCGAGCTCGAAGAGGTCGTCGAGGACGCCGACCAGACACATGACGGCGCCACCGATGAGGACCGCTCGGGTGTCGTGGAAGATCACGCTGTGGCTGGCCGAGCTCTCGAGCGAGGGCATATGGATGGCGACGACATAGGCCGCCACGAGGCCCGCCATCATCGCCACCCCACCGAAGTACGGGATCGGGATCTCGTGGATGTCGCGATCGCGTACCCGGGCGAACGCCCCTGTCCGCATGGCGAGCTCTCGCGCCAGCACGGCGAGCAGGTACGTGACCGCCAAGGCGACGATGAAGATCAGCGCGTACTCGCGCATCAGTCCGGCCGCGGAGGAAGCTCGGCCTGGTCCGCCGAACCCGGTTCCTGGCCGCCGCATGATCAGCGACATCCTGCTCGTCGTAGCCCATATCCACATCGTCCGAGCCGTCGTCGACGGGCTCCTGGCCCCCACGACAGGCTCCTGGCCGCCCGCATGATCGGCCGACATCCTGCTCGTCGTAGCCCAGATCCACGTCGTCCGAGTCGTCGTCAGCGGGCTCCTGGCCGCCCGCAGGCTCCTGGCCACCCGCATGATCGGCCACATCCTGCTCGTCGTAGCCCATGTCCACGTCGTCGGACTCGTCGTCCCCGGGCGAGGCGAACCCCTCGAAGACCTCAGGCTGAGCGTCATCGTCGGGTCCTTCGATCGAGGGCACGACCTCACGAAGCTGTTCGAGCGTGATCACGCCGATCCTGACCACTCTGAGCACGTCGCCGGTCGCGTCGACGATGGTGGACGGCACCGGACCCGGGGTCGGTCCGCCGTCGAGGTAGACGTCGACCGTCTCCCCCAGCATCTCCTGCGCCTCCTGGACAGTTGTCGCGGGCGGCATACCCGTGGTGTTCGCCGAGCTGACGGCGAGCGGGCCGTTGTCGAGCAGCAGCTCGATGGCGTCGCCGTGGGCGGGCACGCGCAGCGCCACGGTCCCTCTGCTGTCGCCTATGTCCCAGCGCAGGCTGGGCTGCTGGCGGCAGATGATGGTCAGCGCTCCAGGCCACATCGCCTTGGCGAGCTCGCGTGTCTCGGCACTCAGGTTCGTGGCGAGCGCGCGCATGGTGTCGATGGATCCGACCATGACCGGCGTCGGCATGTCGCGTCCGCGTCCCTTGGCCCGCAACAGGCGGCGGACACCAGTAGCGTCGAAGGCGTCGGCGGCCAGGCCGTACACCGTGTCGGTCGGCATGACCACGAGTGCGCCCGAGGCCAGCGACTCCTTCGCCTCGGCGAAGCCCTCGGAACGCTGGGTCGGGTCGTTGAGCGAATAGACAGACGTCACATGGCTATGGTGCCAGCCTGGCCGGCGGCGCGGGCCACCCGGCGCGCGCTGACGAAGCGCGGCCGGCCGGCCAGGTCGCTGTTGTCGCGCACCTGGCTCCAGTACCCACTCGCCGAGAAGACCTGCGGCGCAGCCTCTCCCTGAGAGTCCGCGTGCTCGCACACGAGCAGGCCGGAGTCGACCAGTAGCCGAGCACCGACCTCCGCCACGCGGCGGATGGCATCCAGCCCGTCAACGCCGGACCAAAGGGCCAGCGGCGGGTCGAAGTCGCGCGCCTCGGGCGCCACCGACTCGAAGGCGGTGAGCGGGATGTACGGAGGGTTCGCGGTGACCACGTCGACCTGACCAGCGAGGTCGTCGACCGCGTGCGCGATGTCGCCCAGCCGGACGTCGACGCCGTAGGGACTGGTATTGGTGAGCGCGAACGCGTACGCCTGCTCCGACAGCTCGACAGCGGTGACCACAGCTTCGGGGACCTCCGATGCGAGCGCGGCGGCAACCGCTCCGGAGCCTGAGCACAGGTCCACTGCTCGAGGGTGGCTAACCCTGCCGCGACGAGTCCGCGCAGCGCCTCGACGGCATACCCGGCAAGCACCTCGGTCTCGGGGCGCGGGACGAACACCCCCGGCCCGACGGCGAGGTCGAGGTACCGGAACCCGACGGTCCCCGTGATGTGCTGGAGCGGCTCACGCGCCGTTCGTCGGGCCAGCGCCCTCGAGAAGCGCTCCACCTGTGTGTGGCTCAGCTCGATCTCGGCGCCGAGGGCGGCGCGCCGCTCACCGAGCGTCCAGGCGAGCAGCGTCTCGGCGTCGTGCCGTGGCGACTCGACACCGGCTCGCCGGAGGGTCTCGGTGGCCACGTCCAACGTCTCGCGGGCAGACGCGCTCATCGAGTCGTCAGGACGAGGAGGAGTCGACGGCGGCGAGGCGGTCCTCGAGATCGGCCGAGACGAGGGCGTCGATGACCGCCTGGATGTCACCGTCGACAACCTGGTCCAGGTTGTAGGCCTTGTAGCCGACGCGGTGGTCGGTGATCCGGTTCTCGGGGTAGTTGTAGGTCCTGACCCGCTCGGAGCGGTCGACCGTGCGTACCTGGGACCGGCGAGCGTCGGAGGCCTCGGCGTCGGCTTGGTCCTGAGCCATCTGCAGCAGCCGCGCGCGGAGCACGCGCATTGCCTGTTCGCGGTTTTGGAGCTGGCTCTTCTCGTTCTGGCAGGACACGACGATGCCGGTGGGCACGTGAGTGATGCGCACGGCCGAGTCTGTCGTGTTGACGCTCTGCCCGCCGGGACCCGAGGACCGGAACACGTCGACGCGCAGGTCGTTGTCGTCGACAGTCACGTCCACCGGCTCGGCCTCGGGCATCACCAGAACGCCGGCCGCAGACGTGTGGATTCGCCCCTGCGACTCCGTGACCGGTACCCGCTGCACCCGGTGCACCCCGCCCTCGAACCTCAGCAGAGCGTAGGGCGCCTCGCCTGGCTCGGAGGTGCCTCTTGCCTTCACTGCAACGGTTGCGCTCTTCACGCCTCCGAGGTCGCTGGGCGTCTCGTCGAGAACCTCGAGCTTCCAGCCGCGGCGTTCGGCATACCGCGAGTACATGCGCAGGAGATCGCCGGCGAACAGCGCCGACTCCTCGCCGCCCTCGCCGGCCTTGATCTCGAGGAGCGCGTCCTTGCCGTCGACCGCATCACGCGGTACGAGGAGGTGGCGCAGTCGCTCCTCGAGCTCGAGCCGCCGTCCGTCGAGGCGCTCCGCCTCCGCCGCGAAGGTGTCGTCCTCCATGGCGAGCTCGCGAGCCGCCTCGATGTCACCGACGGTGGCCTGCCAGTCGTGGTAGGCGCGCAGAACCGCTGTCAGCACGGAGTACCGCTGGTTGAGCGTCCGCGAGCGCACCGGGTCGGAGAACAGGTCAGGTTGGCCGAGCTGCTCCTCGATCGCGGCGTGCTCGGCCGCAAGACCCTCCACGGTGTCGAACATCGCCAGCCTCCCTTGCTCCGCACAACCGCCCGTACAACAACGGCGCCGGCCCACGCATGTCTGCGGGGGCCGGCGTCGGAGGAGCTACTTGGCGGTCTTCTTCGCGTACCGGGCCTCGAAACGGGCCACTCGGCCACCGGTGTCCAGGATCTTCTGCTTACCGGTGTAGAAGGGGTGGCAGTTCGAGCACACGTCCGCGTGCATCGAGCCGCTGGTGGACGTGCTCCGGGTCGTGAACGAGTTGCCGCAGGTACACGTCACCTGGGTCTCGACGTATGCGGGGTGAATGTCTTTCTTCATGCGTGGTCCTTACGTCTCATGGTCGCCGGGTCGCCCGCGTAGGCCGCGAGACGTGAACCGGAACCGACATGTCAGTCTGTCACCGACTGTGTGTGCAACGCTAATCCACCCGGGCGCATTCCGAGCCGCACTGTGCTACGCCGCATCGTCGGTCGCCGAGATCACGCGGCGCAGCCGCTGCTGTCGGCTGAGCCATGAGGGCAGGTCGAGCGGGTTGTCGAGCTCACCGGGTGGCCCCGTCCCGTAGCCCTTTGCCGGCGGTGGGAGCGAGTAGTAGCGCCGGCCGGTCGGCGTCTGCCAGGTGACGACGGTGTCTGCGTCACCAGTCACGCGCCACCCCGGATGATGCTTCGCGAGGTGCGAGCGGATGCAGAGGCCGTGAATGTTGTTCCGCGTCGTGAGGCCGGCGTCTACGCGGGCCTGGATGTGGTCCAGGTGCCGGATCCTGGCACCGCAGACCGGGAAGCGGCAGCTGCGGTCGCGACACGAGACTGCGTGCACAAGAGATGGGGTCGAGGTGTTGCGGGTGGGGTCGACCACGAGAGTTGCCCCGGTGTCAGGATCGCAGAGCAGCCGGTTGAGGGTCACATCGCCGGTGGCCACGATGCGCTGGGCGGTGCCGGCTGTGATGGTGCCGTAGCCGTCGAGCCACGCGCTCTTGGAGTCGAGCCCTAGCAGGCTCGTCAACGAGATCACTACCGACACGGTCACCGGCCGGGCTGGTGGGAACGTGTACGTCGATGCCTCGCCGTCATCGGATTCCCTGGCACCTTCGCACCGCAGCATGACCTCGACGAAGGCGTCAGCACCGCAGCTTGTCCAAGCTGTGGGGAGACCCCGCCTGCCTCGCCGCACGAGCGGCGTCGTCGCAACGCGTGTAGGCGCGCATAGCGTCGTCTGCCGGCAGTACTGCACCGAAGAGCGCGAGCCCGTCGTCGAGCGGCCTCAGGTACACGTGCCTGTCCTCGACGGCTCGAACGGCTGCGGCCTCGGAGTAGTCGTCCGCCTCGCTGACCCGTGCCCTCGCGGCGGCGATCGCGCGACCCGCTGGCTGCTCGACGGCGTCATGGGTCACGGCTTCGTCGATGACCCGGCGCGCCTCGTCGGGTAGCTTGCTGGTGGCCTGCACGATCATCCACGCGACGAACCCACTGATCTCTCCGCGCTCGAGGGCTTCCCTCAGGTCGCGGTGCACCAGTTGCAGGTCGCGGGCAAGGCTCAGCTGCTTGTGCGCCGACGACGGTGAGATGTTGAGTGCCAGCGCGATCTCCTCGGCTGCGAACCTGCCGGCCTCGCTCTCAAGACTCCTCTTCAACCGGCGCAGGGATGCCCGCTCGCCGGCAGTGCGCTCGGACCACGACTCTTCGATCCCGTCGGCCAACGTGGAGTCCGCCTCTGTCCGGGCCGCGGCGAAGCGCCGTATCGTCTCCAACCGATGCGACTCCACCCAGGCCGCGACGCGTTCCCAGGCCATCGCCTGGTCGATCAGCTCGACGGTGGCTTCGTCAGCCGTACGAGACTCAGGCCACGACTGCGCGGACACCAGGTCGCAGACCAGCTGGGCATCCGGGGAGGCGATCGAACATAGAGTCGAATATAGTTCCGACCGCCGACAGTTTCACCGACTCCCGGCTGCACCGATTACCCCTAGGCTGACCCGCTGCTACTGACGCGCTGGTCAGTCCTCGCCGCTGTTGCGGAGACCGGAAGCCGTCGGGGTCGTCTTGTTGACCTGCATCAAGAACTCGACGTTGCTCTTGGTCTGTCGCAGCTTCTCGAGCAGCAGTTCCAGAGCCTGCTGGCCGTCCAGGGCCGACAGCACGCGACGGAGCTTCCACACGATCTGGAGCTCGTCCTTGCCCATCAACAGGTCCTCCCGGCGAGTACCCGAGGCGTCCACGTCGATGGCAGGGAAGATGCGCTTGTCGGCGTACTCGCGACGCAGCCTGAGCTCCATGTTTCCGGTGCCCTTGAACTCCTCGAAGATGACCTCGTCCATCTTGGAGCCAGTCTCGATGAGGGCCGTGGCCAAGATCGTGAGCGAACCGCCGTCCTCGATGTTTCGCGCGGCTCCGAAGAAACGCTTAGGCGGGTAGAGCGCCGACGAGTCCACGCCACCGGACAGGATGCGGCCGCTCGCCGGTGCCGCGAGGTTGTAGGCGCGACCGAGGCGAGTGATCGAGTCCAGCAGGACCACCACGTCATGCCCGAGCTCCACGAGCCGCTTGGCACGCTCGATCGCCAGCTCGGCGACGGTCGTGTGGTCTTCTGCGGGGCGGTCGAAGGTCGAGGCGATGACCTCACCTTTCACCGCGCGCTGCATGTCGGTGACCTCTTCGGGTCGCTCGTCGACCAGCACGACCATCAGGTGGCACTCGGGGTTGTTGGTCGTGATGGCGTTCGCCATCGCCTGCAGGATGAGCGTCTTGCCTGCCTTCGACGGTGACACGATCAGACCGCGCTGACCCTTGCCGATCGGCGCCACGATGTCGATGATCCTCGCGGCCAGCAACGTCGGCTCGGTCTCCAGGCGCAGGCGCTCCTGTGCGTATAGCGGGACCAGCTTGGAGAACTCGATCCGGTTCTTCGATGCCTCGGGCTCTGCACCGTTGACGGTGTCGATCCGAACCATCGGGTTGAACTTCTCGCGGCGTTCGCCGTCTGTCGCCTGCTGGCGCACGGCGCCGGTGATGGCGTCACCCTTGCGCAGTCCATACTTGCGGACCATCGACAAGGCGACGTACACGTCGTTGGTCCCGGGCAGGTACCCGGTGGTGCGGACGAACGCGTAGTTGTCCAGGAGGTCCAAGATCCCGGCGGCGGGGATGAGGATGTCGTCCTCGCTGACCTGGGGTTCGGAGTCGTTGCCGTCGCGGCGCTTGTCACGGTCGCGGAAGCGGTCACGGTTACGGTTGCGGCGACGGCTGTTGCGGCTGCCCCCACGGTCGTCGTCGCGGTAGCCGTCGCGCCCGGGCTGGCCGTCGCGCTGCTGGCCCTCTCGCTGCCCGGCGTCGCGGTTGGTCCGTCCCGGTCCTGCGCGCCGACTTCGCGGGTGCTCTCCCTTCCGGAGCGGGAGTTGTCGCCGACCGGCGAACCGTTGTCGCGCGCGTCGCGGTCCCGGTCGGTGTCAGATCGAGATGAGGTGTCGCGGTTACGGTCCCGGCTACGCGCCTGGACCCGACGGCCCTGATCGGAGCGGGCCTCGCGGTCTTGCTGGGTGTCTCGGCCGGCGTCGCGCGATAGGTCGCCTGCGGCCGGAGATTCGGCTCGGGCGTCGCCGTCGTAATGGCCGTTCATCTCGTCTGGCGTGAACGGCGCCGTGGTCGGCTCTGCTGAGCTCGCCGACGTGTCTGGTTCGGCCGGCACGGTCTGACGGGCTTCGGTCGTTTCGTCTCGAGGCGCCCGTCCCGAGGCCAGGTCGGTCTGCTGGGAGGCGCCATCGTTCTGGGTGGCCGACCGAGCGGCCGAGATGGCATCGACGAGCGCGCTCTTGCGCATGGCGCCGGTGCCCTTGATGCCGAGGCTGCTCGCGAGCTGCTTGAGCTCCGGAAGCAACATCGAGCTGAGGCCACCGGACTTTTTCAGGCGTGCTGCCGAGGTCTCGGCAACGCCCGACGCGGTGGCTTCGGAGGTTTGGGTCACGTGAGGTCCTTCCCACGTTCGTAGCGCGTCAAATCCGCGCCAGAGATGGAAAAAGTGCTTCTTCGAGACATCGGAGATGCGTTCAGCCTCAGGGTGCTCCGCAACAAACGGGGGAGGTACTTCCAAAGAGGATCTTCTGAGCGCTCTCGGCGGCCCCGCCGAAGAGGATCGGTCACAACGGACCGTCGCTAGTCAGACAGTAGCACTTCAGGACGCCAACTGTCGTGTCGGCGTTCGAGGCCGCACGCCCCGCGCGAGCGTGTCAAACCTGCTCCGAAAGCTTCCGTCGACCCGGCCTCTACCGGAGGCGAGATCACACCCGGCCAGCACCCCTCGGTGCCACTGCGAGCTCCATCAGCGTCCAGCCGGAGGGTGTCATACGTCGGATCTGGCCGGTGTCTTCCGAGGTCTCCAGCACAAGCACGCCCGGACCGGCTCCGGACACCACGGCGGCCACGCCCGAAGCCCGCAAGGAGTCGACGAGCCCGAGCGACTCCGGCATCGCCGGGCGCCGGTACTCCTGGTGCAGCGCGTCTTGTGTCGCCTCGAAGAGCAGCTCCGGAAGGGTCGTCAGCGCGGCGACGAGAAGGCCCGCCCGCCCGGCGTTGGCACTGGCTGCGCTGTGGGGTACCCGGGACGGGAGCAGAGTTCTGGCCAGGTCTGTCGAGAGCTCGGCGGACGGTACGAGGATCACCGGCCGGATGTCTGACTGCACGTCGAGACGCACTGCCCGAGGACCGTCGTGCGTCACCCAGGCGATGGTGAGGGACCCCAACAGGCAGCCGGCCACGTTGTCGGGGTGTCCTTCGAGCGTCATCGCCAGCGCGAGCATCTCGTCGACGGACATGACCTCGCCGCCGAGAAGGGCGTCGGCAAGCCGCAGGCCCGACACGATCGCCGCCGCCGAGGACCCGAGACCACGGCCCTGCGGGATCGCGTTGCGGCAGGTCAGTCGCAGCGCCGGCTGTTCGACGCCACAGGTCTCGAACGCCGCTCGCATCGCCTTCAGCACGAGATGGGACTCGTCCAGCGGCAGCCTCCCGGCTCCTTCGCCGGAGACGTCCACGTGCACACCGCCACTCGTGACCTGTGCCTCGACGACGTCCCAAAGGTCGAGGGCGAGCCCGAACGAGTCGAAGCCGGGGCCCAGGTTGGCACTGGTCGCCGGCGCCCGGACACCGACCGCCGCTGCGACGAGGTCACCCATCGACGAGGCCCGCGGCGACCGCGGCTTGACCGATGTCTGCGTCGATGACGAGGTCCTTCGGTAGTCCACGGAACTCCAACGGTGTGTCGATGTCCTTCAGGCCGTGCCCCGTCACGGTGACCGTGATCGTCTGCCCCGGGTCGACGCCACCCTCGGCGTTCCGCTCGACCAGGCCCGCCACACCGGCCGCCGACGCCGGCTCGACGAAGACGCCGTCACGGAGGGCGAGGTCTTGCTGGGCCCGGAGGATCTGCAGGTCCGACACCGCCGCGATCAGCCCGCCGGACTCGTCCCGGGCCGCCTCGGCCAAGAGCCACGACGCCGGGTTGCCGACCCGGATCGCGGTCGCCACCGTCTCGGGATGGGTCACGACTCGTCCCGTCACGAGCGGTGCCGCACCCTGCGCCTGGAAGCCCCATAGGGCAGGCGTCCGGGTAGCCCGCGCGGCGTGGGCGTACTCACGAAAGCCCTTCCAGTAGGCCGAGATGTTGCCCGCATTGCCGACGGGAAGCACATGCACATCGGGGGCGTCGCCGAGGAAGTCCACGATCTCGAACGACGCCGTCTTCTGCCCCTCCAAGCGCACAGGGTTGACCGAGTTGACCAACGCGACGGGGTAGTCCTTCGACAGCTCACGGGCCAGCTGCATGCACTGGTCGAAGCCGCCCCTGACCTGGATGATCCGGGCCCCGTGTACGACTGCCTGTGCCATCTTGCCGCGCGTGATCTTCCCTTGCGGGAGGAGGACTATCGGCGTCATCTTGGCCCGCGTGGCGTACGCGGACATCGAGGCGGACGTGTTGCCCGTCGAGGCGCACACGACGGCCTTCGCGCCCTGCTCGGCGGCATGGGACACGGCCATCGTCATCCCACGGTCCTTGAAGGAACCGGTGGGGTTTGCGGCCTCGACCTTGAGCCAAACCGTGCAGCCGGTCGCCTCCGAGAGCCATTCGGACTCCACCAAGGGGGTGCCACCCTCGCAGAGCGTGATGACGGGGGTCTCGTCGGTCACCGGTAGCCAGCCGCGGTACTCGCGAATGACACCCCTCCACTGATGTGGCGCGTCGGAGCTCACCCCGGTGCTCCCTCGACGCGCATGACCGAGGTGACGCCCCGCACGGTCGGCAGTGACCGCAGGTCACCGACGGTGGCTGCGAGCGCGGAGTCCTTCGCGGTGTGGGTCACCACGACGAGCTGCGCGTCGTCTCCCCGCCCCTCCTGCCGAACCGTCTGGATCGAGACGTCATGGCGAGCGAAGAGCTCGGCGACCGCCGCCAGCACTCCGGGACGGTCGTCCACGTCGATCCCGACGTGGTAGCGGGTGACGGCCTCACCCATCGGGGCGATCTCACACTGGGCGTAGGTCGACTCACCTGCTCCCGTCACGTTGTTGAGCCGGTTGCGGGCGACGGTGACCACGTCACCGAGCACGGCGCTGGCCGACGGCGCCCCGCCCGCACCGGGCCCGTAGAACATGAGCTGCCCGGCGGCGTCGCTCTCCACGAAGACCGCGTTGAACGCGCCGCGCACGCTCGCCAGGGGGTGCGCGCGCGGAATCATCGCGGGGTGGACGCGTACGGACACGGTGTCGCCGTTGGGGGTCTCGTCGCGTTCACAGATAGCGAGCAGCTTCACGACCGAACCCATCTCTTGAGCCGCCGCCACGTCTCCGGCGGTGACGTCGGAGATGCCCTCGCGGTAGACGTCCGCGGCGGTGACCCGGGTATGGAACGCAAGGCCGGCCAAGATGGCGGCCTTGGCCGCGGCGTCGAACCCGTCGACGTCGGCGGTCGGGTCGGCCTCCGCGTACCCGAGGGACTGCGCCTGCTCCAGCGCCTCGTCGAAACCGGCACCCGAGGTGTCCATCTGGTCGAGGATGAAGTTCGTCGTCCCGTTGACGATGCCGAGCACGCGGCGTACCCGGTCGCCAGCGAGCGACTCGCGCAACGGGCGGATGATCGGGATCGCCCCAGCGACCGCCGCCTCGAAGTACACGTCGCGGTCTGCCTTCTCAGCCGCCTCGAACACCGTGGCACCGTCTTCGGCCAGCAGTGCCTTGTTGGCGGTCACCACCGACGCCCCGGCGCCGAGCGCGGCCAAGATCAGCGACCGGGCCGGCTCGATACCGCCGATCACCTCGATCACGACGTCGATGTCTCCTCGAGTGACCAGCTCTTCGGCACTGGTCGGTGAACAGCTGACGCGGCAGGTCGACGGGGCGGGGGCGGTCAAGTCTGCGGACCGCGATGCCGACGAGCTCCAGCGGCGCCCCGATCCGGGCCGCCAGGTCGTCTGCTTGTTCGAGGAGCAGCCGGGCGACCTGGCCGCCGACCACGCCGCAGCCGAGCATCGCGACCTTCACGTCAGCGCACCTCGGACGGGAGCTGGCAACACACGGCTACATCCGCTCCGGAGCCGAGACGCCGAGGAGGTCCAGTCCGCGGGCGATCACGATCCTCGTCGCGTCCACGAGCAGCAGCCGCGCGCGGTGCAGGTCGGTCGCCTGTTCGTCGCCGAGCGGAAGCACCCGGCACACGTCGTAGAACCGGTGGAACGTCGCCGCTGTGGCCTCGAGATATCGGGCCAGCCGGTGCGGAGCGCGCAGCTCGGCCACGCTCGCGACCACGCTCGGGAACTCGGCGAGCGCCCGCAACAGGTCGCCTTCGCGTTCGTGCGACAGCGCGCCGGGGTCGAACTCGCCTTCTGCGGCAGGTGCGAGACCGAGCTGTGCGGCGTTGCGCAGTATCGAGCAGAGCCGGGCGTGGGCGTACTGCACGTAGTAGACCGGGTTGTCGTTGCTGGCGCTCGCCCAGAGCTCGAGGTCGAGGTCGATGTTGCTGTCGCTGGAGTAGCGCACCAGCGCGTACCTGGCGGCGTCGCCTCCGACGGCGTCCAGCAGGTCGTCGATCGTGACACCGGTCCCGGCGCGTTTCGACATCCGCAGCGGCTGCCCGTCCTTGACCAGGTTGACCATCTGCCCGATCAGCACCTCGAGGTTCTCATGCGGTTTGTCGCCGAACGGCCTGGCACATCGCCATCAACCGGCCGACATAGCCGTGATGGTCGGCACCCAGCATGATCACGACGAGGTCGAAGCCACGCTCGCGCTTGTCGAGGTAGTACGCGAGGTCACCCGAGATGTACGCGGGCCGCCCGTCCGACCTGATGATGACCCGGTCCTTCTCGTCGCCGTACTTCTGCGACCGCAGCCACAGCGCCCCGTCCGCCTCGTAGGTGTTGCCCATCTCCGTGAGTCGCTTGATGGCCCGCTCCACGGCGCCGGAGTTGTGCAGGGTCTGCTCGTGGAAGTAGACGTCGAAGTCGACGCCGAAGGCATGGAGGGTCTGCTTGATCTCGACGAACATCGAGTCGACGCCCTCACGTCGAAAGACCTCCTGGGCTTGGTCGTCCGGCAGGTCCAACACGTCCGGATGGGCCGTCATCACGGCAGTGGCGATGTCGGCGACGTACGCGCCGACGTACCCGTCTGCGGGAGGCTCCTGGCCGCGCGCAGCGGCGAGGAGGGATCGTGCGAAGCGGTCGATCTGCGCACCGTGGTCGTTGAAGTAGTACTCCCGTGTCACATCGGCCCCCAGGGCCGTGAAGACGCGAGCCAGACTGTCGCCTACGGGCGCCCAGCGTCCACCGCCGATGTGAACCGGTCCGGTGGGGTTGGCGGAGACGAACTCGAGGTTGATCCGGTGCCCGGCGAGCTGGTCGGAGCTGCCGTAAGACGAGCCCGCCTCGACGATCGCCAGAGCGATGCCGCCTTGAGCGGAGGGCGCGACGGTGATGTTGATGAAGCCAGGCCCGGCTATGTCGACGTCGGAGATCGCCGCCGACTGCCTGAGCTCCTTGGCGAGGAGCTCGGCCAGCTCTCGCGGGGGGAGGCCGGCCCGCTTGGCAGCTGCAGCGCGACGTTGGTCGCGTAGTCACCGTGCTCCTTGATCTTGGGGCGCTCCACGACGACCTTCGAGGGAGTGACGTCGGGCAGCGTCAGCGCGCCGCGCGAGTCGAGCGCGACGAGAGCGTCGACGATCGTCTGCGAGAGCTCCTCGGGGGTCACCGACCAATCCTATCGGGCGTAGCGGCCTACCCCCGCGACGCCAGGGACCGGATGAGCTCGACCAGCTCCGACGGCTCGAAGGGCTTGGTGAGGTATGCATCGACGCCTAGCGCCATTCCTCGTTCCAGGTCCGTCGCCTGTGCGCGCGCCGTCACCATCACGATGGGGATGCCTGCCGTGGCGACGTCCCCGCGGAGTATTCCTACGGTCGAGAACCCGTCGAGTCCGGGCATGGCGACGTCGAGCGTGATCACATCCGGTCGTGCGGATGAGACGACGTCGAGACACTCCTGACCGTCCCGCGCCTCGATCACGTCGTACCCGGCGAGCCACAAGTTGATCGCGATCAACGACCTGATCGTGGCGGAGTCTTCGACCACGAGCACGCGGACTTGTCGGTCGGGCACGTATCGACGCTAGCCACTTCCGGCGGTGCTCGTGACGTTATGAGGAGGCCAGCTCGCGCTGATAACCTGTGCTTTCGCCTGAGCCCCCGTAGCTCAGGGGATAGAGCACCGCCCTCCGGAGGCGGGAGCGCAGGTTCGAATCCTGCCGGGGGCGCCCTGTGATGTCTCAGGACATCGAAATGGCCCGGACCTGCGATTTGTAGGTTCGGGCTAGTTCTTTGTGGGGGCTTTGTTGGGTTGGTAGTCGTGTCGTGGTCAAGATGGTCGCGGAAGAGTTCGCCGGTGGCGGCGTCGACGACTCTGGGCTGGAGGTCGGCTGCTGGCGGCCGGTCACCCTGGCGGCCCGATATCAGCAGGGAGGGGCGGTCGACGCGCGATCGGCCTTACTCGCCAGCCGTGGTCATGGCTGCCGCCGCAGGTCCATCTGGTCGCGGTGACGATGAACGGCCGAGTCGCTTTGATGCCTCGGTGTCGGGCATGCGGATGTCCACCGAGATGACATCGGGTTGCAGCTTGCGCGTGAACGCGATGGCGGTGGCGCCGGTGCTGGCCTCGCCGAGACGGTGAGGTCGGACTGGGTGGTGAGGATCATGCGGAATCCGGTCCGCACGAGCTGCTGGTCGTCGGCGATCAAGACCCGTATCGGCGGCGGCGCTGTCATACCGGCACCGCCTCGGACACGGTGAACGGCAGCTCCACCAGCAGCCGCGGTCCACGGTCGGCCTGGCTGGCAGCATCACCGTTCCGTTGCAGACGGCCGCGCGTCCCCCACGATGAGCTTCAGCCGGGCTGATAGTTGCAGGCCGCTGACGACCGTCGTAGCTCCGGACCAAGGGCCTCCTTCCGTCAACTGAGCCGTGGGCATCTCGAGCATCTGCTGGGACCTAGCGGTGGCGCAGCGCCGGGCTCTTACGCCGCTCAAGGGTCGACCCGCATTGACAGGCGAGGGCCCAGCGTCGAGATCGGTCGGGCCCGACGGCCCCGGAAGTTCGTGACCGTCAAGATCGCTTGCGTGGTGTTCGACTGCTCCGACGCCCTCACCGTAGGTCGCTTCTGGTCCGCCGCGATCGACCGCCCCCTTCACCCGGAGTCGTCGACGAGTTCTCCAGCATCGGCTTCTAGGGACGCCGCGACAGGGCGGGCTGGGCGCCCGGCACACCTGACGCCGAACCCACCTGGATGTTTGCGCGCGTGCCCGAACCGAAGGCGGTCAAGAACCGCGTGCATCTGGACGTCATCGCCGCAGACATCGAGGCGGAGATCGCACGACTTGTCAGGCTTGGGGGCACTCGAGTAGCTGACAGAGACGAATACGGATATGCATGGACGCTCATGCGTGACCCGGAAGGAAATGAGTTCGATCTTGGTAAGGCGCTATGAGCGCTCGTACGGCCGGTGCGGTGGCTTAGTGGTCGTCAGGTCGACCCAGTCACCCAGATCGATCTGCTTGGAGCCTCCGACCACCGGGCTTGACGGGGCTCGCCATGATCGAACGTGTGCGGCTTGCGGCTCAGCGATCCATACATGTTCCTGGCTCGTGCGTGCTCCTTGTGGCCGGCCGCGATGTGCGTGGCTCGAGCCGCCGACCCGATGACCGAGACTTGCCTCAGCCATGCCAACGGGTAGCCAGAAGCGGAGGCCGTCGAGTCCGCGGACCTGCACGAAGCCGGACGACGTGACGAGACTGGCCTCGTGGTCAGGCGGGCTGCCACAGTTCGATCCGATTGCCCTCGGGATCGGTGACCCAGCCGAATCGACCGACACCCTCCATTTCCTGCGGTTCGTCAGCCACGTCCGCTCCCTTGGCGCGCAGCTGCTCGAGCATCGCATCCAGGTCGCGGACCCGGAAGTTGAGCATGGTCTGCTGGGCGCGGGAGCCGAGGTAGTCGGTCTCGGGCTCGAACGTCGCGAACACGGTGGGCCCGACTTCCTGGTGCCAAAGACCGTTGTCATCGGCGTCAAGGCCAAGGCACTCGCGATACCACGCGCCTAGGGCCGCTGGGTCAGCGGCCCGCAGGAAGTATCCACCGATTCCACGTACGCGTTCCATGGAGGCATTGTGCATGCCCGGCGATCAGGTAGGCCGGCGCATCACGGCATTCGCGAGCAGCGGGCTCCGATCGCCTGACGAGTCCGTGGGTAGGACTTCGCCACCCCGGCGCCGGAACATCGACTCCGGTTCCGGTCAGTCCCGTACCGGAGTCTTGATTCCGATTCGGAGGTCGGGCATGTCCCTCAGTGAGCGTCGCGCCCATCATCAACTCACGTTCGCCGTGCTGGCGATCGGTGTGTCAGCGTTCGCGTTGCTCCAGTCGCTGGTGATCCCGGTGCTGCCGACGATCCAGCGGGAGCTACACACGACGCAGAGTGCCGTCACGTGGGTACTCACTGCATACCTGCTGTCCGCGTCCATCATGACGCCGATCTTGGGGAGGATCGGCGACATGCTCGGCAAGGAGCACGTCTTCGTGACCACGCTGATCGCGCTCGCGGTCGGTTCAGCGCTGGCCGCAGTCGCCCCGTCCATCGGCGTCTTGATCGTCGCCAGGGTCATCCAGGGCGCCGGCGGTGGCATGGTTCCCGTCGCGTTCGGGATCATCCGAGACGAGTTCCCGCACGAGCGGGTCTCCGGTGCGGTGGGCGCACTTGCTGCGTTGACCGCTGTCGGAGCAGGGCTCGGAATCGTCCTGGCGGGACCGATCGTCGACCTGCTGAGCTATCACTGGTTGTTCTGGCTGCCCATGATCTTGACGATCATCGCGGCGGTCTCGGCGATCGTGTTCGTCCCGAGTCCCCGGTGCGCACACCCGGGCGGATCAGCTGGCTGCCGCCGGTGTTGTTGTCCGTATGGCTTGTCGCCCTCCTGCTCGCACTGAGTGAAGGAACCGAGTGGGGGTGGGGGTCCGGGCGCATCGTCTGGCTGCTGATCGGGGCAGTCGTGAGCTGCGTGGGTTGGGTAGTCAGCGAGCTGCGCGCGACGACACCCCTGATTGACATGACCATGATGCGGCGAACGGCTGTCTGGACCAACAATCTGGTGGGGCTGCTCATCGGCGTAGGGATGTACGCCACATTCGCCTTCTTGCCCGAGTTCGTCCAGACACCGTCGAGCGCTGGGTACGGCTTCGGGGCGGATATCACCCGGTCGGGGCTCATGCTGCTGCCCTCGGCGATCACGATGTTCGTCGTCGGGATGTTCGCTGGCAGGCTGGCTCGCCGGCTGGGCGGCAAGGTGCTCGTGGTAGCCGGGTGCCTGATCGGCTGTGCGGCGATGCTGATGCTGGCCTTCGCGCACCAGCACCCGTGGCAGATATACCTGTCCAACGCGTTGATGGGAGTCGGATTCGGCTTAGCGTTCGCGGCGATGTCCGCGCTGGTCGTGGCATCGGTGCCGCCGGAGCAGACTGGTGTGGCGAGCGGCATGAACGCCAACATCCGTACGATCGGGGGCAGCATCGGCGCAGCAGTCATGGCCAGCATCGTGACGTCGCAGATCGAGCCCTCGGGACTGCCGAAGGAGGCCGGCTACACGATCGGGTTCGCGGTCATGGCCGGCGCCTTGGTACTCGCCGCCGTGGCTGGCCTGCTGATCCCATCGACACGCCAGCGGCGGCTGGACGAGGACGAGCCGGAGCACGCAGAACTGGCGATGCTCGCGGCCGGAACCGTTGTCGGCGACAAGAGTGAATGAGCGGACCACCGCTGTGGACGCTCGCGTTGGGGATGAGGAGACGACCCGCAACCGATCGGCGCGAGCCGCGCTCCGTAGCCCGTTGCGGCGGCTGCGACGCGATGCGGCACGAAACCACCTGCTCATCCTCGACGCGGCTCGCGACGTGTTCGGCGAGCACGGCTCCGGGGCGTGCATGGAAGAGATCGCGGAACGAGCAGGCGTAGGCGTCGGGACCGTCTATCGCCGGTTCGCAAGCAAGGACGCGCTTGTCGATGAGCTTCGACGGCTCGCTCTGGAAGAGATTCTCGACGCCACAGAACAGGCTCTCTCGCGGACCGACGGTGGTGGCATCGAAGACCTTCTCCGTGCGCTCGGCCAGTCCTTCGCCGACCACCGGCGCTACGCACACCTCCTGCTCGCGCGCACGACCGACGATGCCAGCGCGCTCCGGATCCGATCAGCGATCGAGGAGCTCACCACGCGGGCGGTGAAGGCGGGAGCGCTGAACGCTGAGATCACCTCAGGTGACGTGATGGCGCTGGTCTGGGCCACCCGCGGCCTCGTGCAAGCCCTCGGCGACTCATCTCCGGATGCCTGGAAACGGTTCCTGGACATCGCGCTCATCGGCATGCGGAGCGAGGGGCCGCTGATCAGCCGCTTTTCGACTCCGGACCGCGGCCGACCAGACTGACGAGTCGGGGTGCGTGGCGCTACCGTCTGACGTGCCGACCTTCCTCGTTGAGCTTCACCGGGCAGGTTCAAGCTGGGACCCTCGGCTCCCCCTGGAGAAGCAGTCAGGGTTGCCGCTGGCCACCCCGGTGACCGGGTAGAGCCCGGCGAGCACCACAACGGAGCCCCGCTCCCGACCACCGCGGACGGAATCGCCCACCCAAGACCGTTCGATCCGCACCCGGCTACCGTAACGACCGCAAAACCTTGGCGAGGTGGCCCAGATGGCGGCAACACATGCTCGGGGTCAGCGAGTGAGGATGGATGCGAGGTGGCCCGCTGCCTTGCTCGCGCCACCGCGCGGTACGGCCCGGTAGGCCGGCCGCTGCCTCCCGGCCGCGAGCAGCGCGGCTGCGAGGGCAGGCGGTTCTGTACTGGCATAGTCCATGCGCTGGCCGGCCCGGTAGTGGTCGAGACGGTGGGTGACGAAGTGCTGCTGCTCCCAGTGACGCGCGAGCGGGAAGTAGATGAACGGGCGGCGGGCCGCCACCAGTTCCATCGTCGTCGACAGGCCGCCCTGCACGACTGCGACGTCCGCGCAGGCCAGGTGCTCGAACAGGTACGGGACGTACCCGAGCTTGTCCATGCCCTCGACCTCGGGCAGCTCGCTTGGCTGCAGCCGTGGGCCGGTGACCATGACCATCCGGGCGTTTGGTTGCTCCTTGCGGACGATCGCGAAGGCCTCCGCGATCGAGCCCGAGCAGGTCTAGCCCGACCGCTGTCCCGCCGACGGCAGCGACGTAGAGGGGGTAGCCGGTGCCGTAGCCGAGGCGTTGGCGCAGGGCGCTCGTTCGCCGGTAGGCGGTGGGGTTGAACGGCACGACGTACGGCACCGTGGTGTACCACTTCCGTGACCAGTCCCGGATGCCGGGAAGCCCGGCGCCGAACGAGGCGTCGGGAAGCTCGTCGAACCCGCCGATGAACACCGAGCGGTCGCGCACGTAGGGGAACCGGGCCAGGTGCTCGATCATCTCGGCGTTGTAGTCGGCGCACAGCTCTGCCTCACGCGGGTCATCGGCGGCGTCCACGGGGAGGAAACCGATGACGTCGGTGAGGAACGCGTACGGCGCGATCTTTCGCTCGGGGTTCTCGTGGAGGAAGTGGTCGACGTCCCACGCCTCGTCGCCGACCCAGAGGTCGTACGGGGTCTCGCGGACGATGTCGTCGAAGAGCATGTAGTTCGCGCAGAAGATCTCGTCCAGGCGACGGAAGGCGTTGAAGGCGTGCAGGTCGTGCCCGGAAGCCTCGCTCTCCCAATGCGCCGACTCCGACGCGAGCTCGGGGCTGGCCGGATGGATGATCTCGCCCTCGGCCTCGAGCACGGCGGCCACCGGTGGCTGGGCCAGCCACTGGATCTCCAGGTCACGGACGGTGTCCCGGAGCGAGCGGGCGATCGCGATGTCGCGCAGCACGTGTCCGAGCCCGATCGGCGAGCACACCCACAGAGCCCGGCGCCGGCGTTCTCGCGCGAACAGCCAGGTACGTGGGCGGGGCTCGCCAGTCGTGTGCATGTCGACGAACTCCTTGACCAAGACGTTGACGAGGACGGGATGGCGCCCGTGCGGCAGGTGACCGACCCCGTCGAGGACGACGAGCCGGCCATGGCTGGCCGCCGCGAACCGACGACCTCTCTCGAGCGGCTGACAGTGGTCGTCGGTGCCGTGCACCACAAGCACCGGGCACGACAGCGACGCGGACAGCGCCAGAGCCTCGGCCTCGTCCGCCGGACGCAGGGGCGCGTGCGTCCGGGCGGTGAGAGTCTCGAGATCGGTCTGCGCGGTCCAGCTGAGCAGGTCGTCGTACAGCTTGGAGGAGTGCGGCTCGGGCGTGATCTCGCGGCTGTGGTACTCGATCCACCCAGGGAAGTCGCCCAGCCAGCGGGGATCGTCGACCGGATCGAGCGGATGCGGGTTGGGGGCGAGCGGATGCACCCCTGGGGCGATGGCGACGAGGCCCAGCACCCGCCCAGGATGGGCGTGCTCGAGGACGAGCGCCCACTTGACACCCGAACAGAGGGCCAGCACGAAGGCCCCGGCGGTGTCTGTCGCGTCGAGCACCGCGGCTGCATCGGCAGCGTTGACCTCATCGGAGTAGGAGGCGGCCCCGCGCGGCCGTCCGGACCCGCCATTTCCGCGCGGGTCGACGGTGATGACCCTGAAGTGGCGGGCAAGATAGGGCACCTGAGCCTTCCACTGCCGGCCGTCGACAACCGGGAAGGTCCCCATCAAGAGCAGGGTGGTCGGCCCCGTACCGAACACCTCGTAGTGAATCGTGACTCCGTCAGACTCGACGTCCCCGGTGACGTCAGGCTCGCGGGCCCTCACCACATGCCTACCGACTCGACGAACCGGCGCAGTACCAGGTTGAACCGGACCGGGTGCCGGACCTGCACGCAGTGGCCACCGCCCGCAAGGACCTCGCCCACGCCGACGCACACCGCAGCCGCCGTGTCCGTCGCGTCCAGGACGGCGACGGCGTCGGCGACCAGCTCCACGTCGGCGTGGGCGAGCGGGTCCCGCGGACGGTCGGAGCGGCCATTTCCGCGTGGCTCGAAGGTAACGACCCGAAAGTGGCGGGCCAGACAGGGCACCTGCAGCTTCCAGATGCGAGAGTGGAGCGTCGCCCAGGTCGGCAGCAGCAGCACGGTTGCCGGCGCGTCAGCGTACTGCTCCCAGTAGACGCGCTCACCGGGCCGGGCGGCGTAGCCGCAGCGGTCGGGCTCGCGGGCTCGCATGACGCTCAGTGTCCTCCCCGCGCGAGCACTGTCGCCAGCCGGTCAGCGCGGCTTCAGCCGGAACGCCCTGGCTCCCGCGGCCCAAGCCAGCCGCAGGTCGTCAGGACTCGGGCTGACCGTCCGCGTCCAGGCCGATCATGTTGAAGCTGGCGAACTGCCGGTTCTGACGCGCCATCACCGCGTAGAGCTCGACCACACCCTCCTCGTCGCTGACCACCACCACGTCGGCCGGTCGTCGCCGGCCCTTGAGGCGGATGTCGACCGGCTCGCCACTGCGCAGGTTCCGGCCCCACGCGAAAGGCGTACCGAAGATCAGCTCGCCCTTGTGGGGCTGGTAGGCGACCGGGACTGCGTAGTGTCGCCCGGACGTACGGCCCACGACGTACACGGTGACCAGACTTCTGCCGATGACACGGCATACCAGCGGGGTGCGAAGCAGGCCGCGGACCAACCGGTTGGCCAGCCCTTGCCAGGCCAGTGTGCTGGCCCTCGGGCCTGACGCCGGCTGCCCACCCGATGAGCTCGCAGCCTCGGACGTCATCACTCATGGTAAGCCGCGCCAAAGCTCGTCCGTCCTTGAACCGGCCGGTCTGCGACGGCCGTCCGAAGCCGCGAGCCGATGTCGAACGGCTGGCTACCGCCGAATCGGGTACGGAGGCCGAGCAGATCAAGACACATTCAGTCCCGGTGACGCAAATCGCCGACACGAAGGACTTCAGCGCCGCCATGTTGTTGGGCGACTCGCACCGGCCGGTACTCCGGCGTGCCAGCACATTCCAGTTGGCTGAAAGGAACACCTCATGCGAGTAGCTGTCCTCCACGCACCCGGCGACGTCAGGCTCGAGGAGCATGACGACCCGACGATCGTGGATCCCACGGACGCGATCATCCGGCTGTCTGCCACCTGCGTGTGCGGCTCAGACCTCTGGGACTATCGCGGCATCAACGAGGTGAGCGAGCCAACCCGGATGGGGCACGAGTACTGCGGCATCGTCGAGGAGGTCGGCGGCGGGGTCCAGTCCATCCGACCCGGCCAGTTCGTCATCGGCTCGTTCCTGGCCTCTGACAACACCTGCCCGAACTGTCGGGCCGGCTTTCAGACCTCCTGCCTGCACCGCCTGCCTGTCCGAGGCGCCCAAGCCGACCTGCTCCGCGTCCCGCTCGCCGACGGCACCCTCGTGTCGACGCCCGACGTCCCGGACGACGACCTGTTGCCAAGCCTGCTCACGCTGTCGGACGTGATGGGCACCGGCTGGTTCGCGGCGGTCGCGGCCAACGTGCAACCCGGTCACACAGTCGTCGTCGTCGGTGACGGCGCGGTCGGGCTGCTCGGCGTGCTGTCTGCGTCCCGGATGGGCGCTGCGCGGATCATCGCGATGAGCAGGCACGAGACCCGGCAGAAGCTCGCGCTCACCTTCGGCGCCACCGACGTCGTCACCGAACGCGGTGACGAAGGGATCACCCGCGTCAAGGACCTCACCAGCGGTGTCGGCGCGGACGCCGTACTCGAGTGCGTCGGCACGGCGGAGTCGATGTCCCAGGCCATCCGCTCGACGCGACCGGGCGGCCACGTAGGCTTCGTCGGCGTCCCGCACGGCGTCAGCCTGGCTGGCGAGGACCTGTTCCGGGCGCACGTCGGTCTGCTCGGCGGCCCTGCACCGGTTCGCCGCTTCCTGCCTGAGCTCATCCCGCTGGTGTGCAACCGTGAGATCGACCCTGGCAAGGTGTTCGACCTGACGCTGCCGCTCGAGCAGGTCGCCGACGGCTACCGGGCGATGGACGAGCGACGCGCGATCAAGACATTCCTTCGGCCGTGAACGCCGCGGCTCCGCTCCCGAAGATCCGAGAGAGGCAGCCCGAACTACCTCAAGCTCGACCCTTGGGCTTTGAGCGGCCGTGTCGACGGCTACCGTCGCAGGAAGTGCCGCGCGAGGACGTGGGCGATGCGTCATCGGCATGTACATGAGGGAGTTCGCAGATGCGTAGGCCGGGGCTGGTCGTTGTCGGAGTCGTGATCGCGCTCGCGGGGGCGGTGTTCAGCCTGCAAGGTTTCGGCGTGATCCAGTGGCAGCGCGATGACCAACTCGACGTTCTGGGCATCGGCCGGCCCCGTTATCTTCCTGGTGGGCCTGGCCTTGGCAGTCGTCGGCGTGCGCGGCCGGCTCCGCTAGCCCCTGCCAGCTGCCGAGGTCCGGTCCCAGGTAGCCCCGACTGCTCAGGCTCTGGCTCCGTGGAATGGCGAGTCAGCCCAAGATGTTGACAGCCCGGGCGCCGACCAAGGCGATCGTCACGAGCGAGAGCAAGGACTGCACGAGCATCGCCATCTTGATCCGGCCCGACAACGGCATCGTGTCGGTGGGGCTGAACGCCGTCGAGTTCGTGAAGCTGACGTACAAGTAGTCCTCGAAGTACGGCATCCAGGCCGCGAACCGCGCCTGGTCCAGGGTCATCTGGGGGAACAGCAGCTCCGGCTCGGCACCCTCGCCGATACTTCGAGCGCGAGGTCCTCGCCGGTCCAGCTCCCAGTACAGCAGAGCGAACACGACGACGTTGGTCAGCCAGATTCCCAGTGAGGACAAGATGAGCTGCCGCCCGGATGTGGGACTGCCGTTCAGAAGCGCGTTCACCAGCCGCCCGAGCGAGACGGCGTTGGCCACGGCGATCACGCCGTTCAGAGCCAGGGAGACCTGCCGCATGTCGCGTGACTCCCGGGTCAGCTGGTTCGGGTTCGTCGCCAAGATCGCGACCAGCAGCCCTGCCTCGACCACGGGCAACAGCCATCGCGGGCCATAGATCAAGGTCTCCGGCAGCACGAGCTGTACCACGACGACGGCCATGACGGCGAAGGCGGCGGGCCACCGCGACTCCGGGCGCACGCTCACCGGCGGCTCGCTGGTCATGACCCTCCGGGCGCTCATCGTGATCGCGGAAGTGCTCGCAGTGATTGTAAGTCCGGCTGGGTGGCGATCCGTCATCCCGCAGTTGGCGTTCGGGGAATGTCCTTAATCGACGTTTAGTCCTTTTAGTACGCCAAACGGCTGATCTTCTGACCGTTCGGCCTACCCATCCGTCCACCAATTCGTTTCATGTTCCGTGAGCATGTGCTTGCTCACAGTTAACCTAACGGCCCTCGGAGGTCCTCACCGTGCACAGGAAAACCGTCCCCCTCATCGCTACTGTCGCGCTCGCTGCCGGCGGAGCCGTGCTTGTCATGCCGCCGGTGCAGGCCGGCACAGCCGGCGCGCACTCCGCGGCCACCCCCACGCGGTACGCCATGCAGGCTTCCGGCTATGGCAGCCGCATCAGCGGCGGAAGCGTACCGGCCAGCTCGGACCGGTCGGCGTTCCAGATCCTCGCCTGCACCAACCTCGCCGGACTGAGCAGGACCAACGCGGAGGCGAACCTTACCGAGAGCGGCGTGACCATGTCGGCGGTGAAGACGCACGTCTGGACGAAGAAGGTGGGCAGCACCGTGGCCTCCTGGGCCACCCACAGCATCGCCAGCGTGACTGCTCCCGACTCAACCGGTACCGGGCTGGTCCTCACTGGCGTGTCGTCGATCTCGCACAGCTGGCACAGTGCCACCGGCTTTCACGCCACGACCAAGGTAGGTCTGGCCAGCATCACCCTCGACGGGATCGCGTACCCGGTGCCGGCCCGAGGCGTGACCCTCCCACTGGCGGGCTTCGGTTCGCTGACGCTCGGCACGGGCAGCACCACGAGAGGCGCCCACGCAGCCTCCGCGAAGGTCGACGCGATCCGGCTTCGGATCGACGCCACCCACACCACGACGTACCTGGCCCACAGCCATTCGGGGATCCAGGACGGTGTGCGCTTCGGATTGTTCAACGGGGAGGCATACGCCACCAAGGCGAGCGGGATGTCGAGCCATGCCACGAGCGGCCCGACTCCCCTTCTGGTGATGCCCTGCCAGGGCACTGCCGGCAAGGTGCAGAGCCGCAGCATCGCTCGGGTCCACGTCGGTGGGCAGACCAACGCCAAGACCCTCACCACCAGCCAGCGCGCATCAGTCAATGCCGGCACGGCTGATGCGTACGAGCGCGCTGCAGTCGCGGCTGCCAACGTGACGAGCACCCTGCGGGTCAAGGGCGTGGTCGCCAAGGCGCACGTCACCTTGAGCTCGAAGGGCCGCTTCACCAAGGACGCTCGGGGTACCTCGACGGGCACGATCCTGTACAACGGTCACGTCGTCAAGATTCCCGCCAGTGGAGTTCTTCGCATTCCCGGAGTCGCGAGGATCGAGTCCAATGTCGTCAGCCGGACACATCGCGGAATCGACGTGACAGCGCTACGGGTCACTCTGCTCGACGGCAGCCTCGCGGTCATCAACATCGCCCATGCCAGAGTCAGCATCGCTCCAAGCGGTCTCTGACCACTCCCCCGCCAGCGACCGGCCCGCCGCTAGGCTGCTGGTCGCTGGCGAGGAGAGGGCGCACGTGGCTGGGTACTCGGGCAAGCCGATCACCGAGAAGATCGGTGCCAGGCGAGGTCACCGTATCTACGTCGACGGCGCGCCCGACGACCTCGAGCTGTCGTGGCCTTCGGGCGTGACAGTGCTCCGGAGGCTCCCGACCCGCCCGATCGACATCGCCTGGTGCTTCTGCCCTGACCGGGCCCGGCTGGAGAAGACGGGTCGACCTCCTGGCGTCTCGAATCGTCGTCAACGGGGCGTTGTGGATCTCCTGGCCGAAGAAGTCGAGCGGGATGCTCACGGACCTCGACGAGGCCGCCGTGCGTGGACGCGGACTGCTCACCGGACTCGTCGATGTCTTGGTGGCCGCCGTCGATGACACCTGGTCCGGACTCAAGTTCGTCCGCAGGCTCGCGACCGATGAGGCGCGTGGCCTCTCACCTGCCCTTTCTGTGGAACGAGGGTTAGCCTAGACACTGACTCACCACCCGGCTCCACAGTAGAAGAGGCGAAACGTAAGCGTGTCCCAGACTCCGCACAGCAGCTCAATGACGGACTTCGGTGCGAACGAATGGCTGGTCGACGAGATGCACGACCGCTACCTCGAAGACCCGGACTCGGTGGACGAGGCATGGCGCGAGCTGTTCGCCGACCGGGACACCGCCGGCGCCGACGCCCGCCAGACGAAGACCGGCCATCGGCGAAGCCGAGTCCGAACGCCCACCGCAACCACCTCGGCTTCATCCGGCAACGGCATCACGGCACGGCCCCACCAGCGGGCGCCAAGCCCGCGTCCCGGCCGGAGGCAGAGACACCGCGTACAGCGACGCCGCCGGCGAGCAAGCCGGCCCCGACAGACGGCCCTGGCCGCGCGCCGACGCCACGGACAACCTCGCCGACGACGACACCGGCGGCGGCGACCGGGTCGCCAGCGACCTCATCGGCGGCCCCCACCCGAACACGCGACATCCCGAAGCCCATAGCCGCGAAATCCGTACCCTCCGACCGACCGGTGCCGAAGGACCCGCCTCAGCGAGACGACACCAACGACGCCTCGGACGAGCCGCAGCACGTGATCCTCCGAGGGGCGTCGGCACGCACCGTCGCCAACATGGACGACAGCCTCACCGTGCCGACGGCCACCAGCGTGCGAACGGTTCCGGTCAAGCTGCTGATCGACAACCGGATAGTCATCAACAACCACCTCGCCCGGGCGCGGGGCGGCAAGGTGTCGTTCACGCACATCATCGGCTACGCGCTGGCCAAGGCGATCAAGGCGATGCCCGAGATGAACACCGGGTTCGAGGTGATCGGCGGCAAGCCCAACCTGGTCAAGCCCGCACACATCAACCTCGGGCTGGCCATCGACCTCGCCAAGCCCGACGGCAGCCGCCAGCTCGTCGTGCCGTCGATCAAGGCCACCGAGCGGCTCGGCTTCGCGGAGTTCTGGGGTGCCTACGAGGACATCGTCCGGCGCGCGCGGGACAACAAGCTGACGGTCGCGGACTTCCAAGGCACCTCGGTGAGCCTGACCAACCCCGGCACGATCGGCACCAACCACTCCGTACCCCGGCTGATGAAGGGCCAGGGCTGCATCATCGGGGTCGGAGCGATGGAGTACCCGCCGGAATGGCAGGGCGCGTCCGAGGAGACCATCGCTCGCAACGCGATCAGCAAGGTCATGACCCTGACCTCGACCTACGACCACCGGGTGATCCAGGGCGCCCAGTCCGGCGAGTTCCTGCGCCGCCTGCACGGGCTGCTGCTCGGCGACGACGGCTTCTACGACGAGATCTTCCGCGCCCTGCGCATCCCCTACGAGCCGATCCGCTGGGCGGCCGACATCTCGGCCAACCACGACGACGAGGTGAGCAAGCAGGCCCGCATCCTGGAGATGATCCACGCGTACCGGGTGCGCGGTCACATGATGGCCGACACCGACCCGCTCGAGTACCAGCAGCGCAGTCACCCCGACCTCGAGGTCGGTACCCACGGGCTGACCCTGTGGGATCTCGACCGCGAGTTCGCCACCGGCAACTTCGGGGGTCAGCGGTTCATGAAGCTGCGCACGATCCTCGGGATCCTGCGCGACTCGTACTGCCGTACGACCGGCATCGAGTACATGCACATCCAGGACCCGGAGCAGCGCCGCTGGATCCAGGAGCGGGTCGAGCGCGGCCACACCAAGCCCCCTCGCGAGGAGCAGCTCCGCATCCTGCACAAGCTCAACCAGGCCGAGGCGTTCGAGACGTTCCTGCAGACGAAGTTCGTCGGCCAGAAACGCTTCAGCCTCGAGGGCGCCGAGACCACGATCCCTCTGATCGACGAGATCTGCGAGGCCGCGGCCGACGCCGGCCTCGACGAGGTGGCGATCGGCATGGCGCACCGCGGTCGCCTCAACGTGCTCGCCAACATCGTGAGCAAGGGCTACGCACAGATCTTCCGGGAGTTCGAGGGCAACATCGACCCGCGTACGGTCCAGGGCTCCGGCGACGTGAAGTACCACCTCGGAGCGGAAGGAGAGTTCGCGGCCGGCAGCGGCGCCACGATCAAAGTCTCGGTCGCCGCCAACCCCTCACATCTCGAGGCGGTCGACCCGGTTCTCGAGGGCATCGCCCGCGCCAAGCAGGACCTGCTCAACAAGGGAGCCGCCTACCCGGTCCTCCCCCTGCTCGTGCACGGCGACGCCGCCTTCGCCGGCCAAGGTGTCGTAGCGGAGACCCTGAACCTGTCGCAGCTTCGGGGCTACCGGACCGGTGGCACGGTCCACGTCGTCGTCAACAACCAGGTCGGTTTCACCACCTCGCCGTCATCGTCACGGTCCTCGCTCTACTGCACCGACGTCGCCCGGATGGTGCAAGCACCGATCTTCCACGTCAACGGCGACGACCCGGAGGCGTGCATGCGGGTCGCACAGCTCGCCTTCGAGTACCGCCAGGCGTTCAACAAAGACGTCGTCATCGACTTGGTGTGCTACCGGCGGCGCGGGCACAACGAGGGCGACGACCCGTCGTACACCCAGCCGCTCATGTACGACCTGATCGAGCACAAGCGCTCGGTCCGCAAGCTCTACACCGAGGCCCTGATCGGTCGTGGTGACATCACCGTCGAGGAGGCCGAGCAGGCGCTCAAGGACTACCAGCAGCAACTCGAGCGCGTCTTCGCCGAGGTGCGTGACGTCAAGGCGTCGTCCCCCGACGAGTACGTCACCGTACCCGAGTACCCCAAGAAGCACGAGGCCCACGGCGGCGCCGAGACCGCGATCTCCCGCGAGGTGCTCAAGCGGATCGCCGACGCCCACGTCAACGCGCCGGAAGGCTTCACGGTCCACCCCAAGGTGCTCCCACAGCTGCAGCGTCGAGCCGCTGCCATCACCGAGGGGCCGATCGACTGGGGAACCGGGGAGATCTTGGCGCTAGGGTCGCTGCTGATGCAGGGCCGCCCGGTGCGGCTGGCCGGCCAGGACACCCGCCGCGGCACCTTCGTGTCGCGGTTCGCGACGGTCATCGACCGGGTCAACGCCGCGGAGTGGACTCCGCTGCAGAACCTCTCCGAGGACCAGGCGCAGTTCTACGTCTACGACTCACTGCTGTCGGAGTACGCCGCGATGGGGTTCGAGTACGGCTACTCGGTGGCGCGCCCGGAAGCGCTCACCATGTGGGAGGCGCAGTTCGGCGACTTCGTCAACGGTGCGCAGATCGTCATCGACGAGTTCATCTCCGCCGGCCAGGCCAAATGGCAGCAGCGGTCGGGGGTCGTGCTCCTGCTCCCCCACGGCTACGAGGGCCAGGGTCCCGACCATTCTTCGGCCCGGATCGAGCGGTTCATGACGCTCGCGGCCGACGACGCGTTCACCATCGCCCAGCCATCGACGCCGGCGAGCTACTTCCACCTGCTGCGGCGGCATTCGCTGGGCAGCAAGCACCGCCCGATGGTGGTCTTCACGCCGAAGTCGATGCTCCGGCGCAAGGACGCGACCTCGCAGCCTGACGACTTCACGTCCGGTACGTTCCAGCCGGTCATCGGCAGCGACGTGGCCGATCCGGCTGCGGTCACCCAGCTGCTCTTGTGCACCGGGCGGATCGGGTGGGACCTGATCGAGAAACGCAAGCGTGTTGGTGACGCCGGCTCGGGCACCGCGATTGCCCGCCTCGAGCAGCTCTACCCGCGACCCGTGGACGAGGTGAAGGCCGAGATGGCCAAGTACCCCAACCTGGAGCGCATCCGCTGGGTGCAGGACGAGCCGGCCAACATGGGTGCGTGGCCGCACATGGTGCTCAACCTGGCCCCTGAGCTCGGGGGGATCGCGTTCGAGCGGGTTTCGCGCACGGAATCGGCGGCGCCGTCGGTCGGGCAGGTCAAGGTGCACCAAGACGAGCTGCGCGGAATCCTCGACGCGGCGTTCGCCTGACGGCCCGATGTACTTCACCGACCGCGGCATCGAGGAGCTCCAGACCCGCCGCGGCGAGGAGGAGGTCTCGCTCGACTGGCTGGCCGAACGACTTCGGGAGTTCGTCGACCTCAACCCGGAGTTCGAGATACCCATCGAGCGCCTCGCCACCTGGTTGGCCCGCCTCGACGACCCCGACTGACGACGCGGTGACGGGTGGTCGAGGCCTCAGGGCCTGACGACCACCTTGCCGAACACGTCGCCGGACATCATCGCGGCCAGCCCCTCGCGGACAGCCTCGAGCGGCAGTACCCGGTCGATCAGCGGCCGCACACCGGTCAGCTCCAACAAGCTGACGAGCCCACGAAGCTCCTCGCTCGTACCCATCGTCGACCCCTGGACCCTCAGCTGCAGGAAGAAGATCCGGGTCAGCTCCACGTTGTCAGGCTGCGATCCCGATGTGGCACCCGAGACGACGAGCGTCCCCCCGGGGCGCAAGGACTTGACGGAGTGGCTCCACGTCGCCGCTCCGACGGTCTCCATGACGGCGTCCACCCGCTCCGGGAGCCGGGCGCCGGGTTCGAGGGCGTCGTGGGCTCCGAGGTTCAGCGCCTGGGTACGTCTGCTCTCGGAGCGGCTGGTCGCGAAGACCCGCAGACCGGTCACCCGGCCCAGCGAGATGAGCGCCGTCGCGACCCCGCCACCGGCGCCCTGGACGAGGACGCTGTCGCCAGGCTTGAGCCTGGCCTGGGTGAACAGCATCCGGTAGGCGGTGAGCCACGAGGTCGGCAGGCAGGCAGCCTCCTCGAACGACAGCGACGCCGGCTTCGGAACGAGGTTGCGACGGGGAACCGCCACCCGCTTCGCCAGCGTGCCCGGGAACCGCTCCGACAGCAGCGAGCGGCGGGGGTCCAGCGTCTCGTCGCCGTGCCAGTCGGGGTCGCTGATCACGGCGTGCACCACCACCTCGTTGCCGTCGGGATCGGTACCGGCGGCGTCACATCCGAGGATCATCGGCAGCCGGTCGGCAGGTAGCCCGACTCCTCGCAGCGACCAGATGTCGTGGTGGTTGAGACACGCCGCCCGGACATCGACCACGACCCAACCGTCGCGCTCTTGCGGTGCGGGACGGTCTCCGAGACTCAGGCCCGCGAGCGGGTCGTCGGCGTCCGTGGACTCGGCGAAGGCGGCGAACATGTCCGCCACCCTAACGACCCCCCACCATCGCTGCCTGGGCAGCGGCCCCATGGCCAGCGACCTTAGTTGTCTCGTCAGAGGCGCCGCGGAGGCAGCGGCCACAACCGCGCCACGACCCGGGCCAAGACGTCCTCGGGTGCGATCGCGCCGACCAGCCAGGAGTCGACACCCTCGTCGGGGTTGTCCCGCTCGACCCACCAGCCGTCGTCGACCCGCCGGGTCATCCGCTTGACGGCGATCGGACGGCCGGGGAGCCGGACGATGGCCAGCCCTCCGATCCGCGGGCTGGCGGAGTACCGGATGAGCAGCCGGTCGCCGTCGTACAAGGTCGGCTCCATGGACACACCGTGGACGACGGCGAGCCCGAAGACGGGCATCTTCATCGTGCTCACCTCGGTTCGGCGGCGGTTTTGGGGGCACAGTACTGTGCGGAAAGCACCCTCCATCGACACCCAGCGTGCCCTATCGAAAGGACCCTTATGGCCCTCCGCCTTTTCGCCCAGACGCTCGACGTCTCGGCTCACTGCGACCTCCCGTGCGGCGTGTACGACCCGGCCCAGGCTCGAATCGAGGCCGAGTCGATCAAGCAGATCATCGCCAAGGTGGCAGCCAACGACGACCACGACTTCCGTACCCGCGCCATCATCATCAAGGAACAGCGCTCGGAGCTCGTCAAGCACCACCTGTGGGTGCTATGGACGGACTACTTCAAGCCGCCTCACTTCGAGAAGTACCCACAGCTGCACACCCTGTTCAACGAGGCGACCAAGCTCGCCGGCGCCTCGGGTACCAAGGACAGCTTCGACGCCGCGAAGGCCGACGAGCTGTTGGCGAAGATCGACGAGATCGCCACGATCTTCGCTGAGACGAAGCAGGCCTGACCCCGGGACCGGCGGCGCTCAGTCCTCGGCTCGAAGCGGTAGCCATGTCGGTACAGCGGTGCCGCTCGAGCCGGGGCCGCCCGTCCGGTCCAGCAGGAACTGTGTCATCGCCTCGGGGCGCAGCGGCTGTTCGTACAGGAAGCCCTGACCGAGCCTGATCCCGGCCGATCGCAGGAAAGCGTCCTGCTCGCGCGTCTCCACGCCCTTCGCGACGCACCGGATGCCCAGCTCGGCGGCGAGTGTCACGTAGGCACGGACGACCGCTGCCGCCACTGCGTCGGTCGCCGCCTCCTGGATGAACCTGCGGTCGATCTTGAGCTCAGAGAACCTGATGGCCCGAAGACAGGCCACCGACCCGAACCCGGCCCCGAATTCGTCGAGGCTGAAGCTCAGACCGGCGTCCAGCAGCTCGGACAGGCCGGTGAGGGTTAGAGGGGGCTCGCGCTGCAGCGAGGGCTCGTTGAGCTCGAAAACCAGCTGTCGCACGGGCAGACCCGAGTCGTCCAGGACCGCTCGAACGTCGCGCTCGAACGCCGCGAGGTCGACGAGCCGGCCAACGTCCAGGTTGATCGACAGCCGCAACGGGTAGCCCAGCGACGTCCAGGTCGACGCATCGCGGCAGGCCGCAAGCAAGGCGGCGCCTTCCAACCGCTCGAGGTGGCCGGTCTCATGCGCGGTCGACAGGAACGACTCCGGGTACAAGAGCTCGCCGTCGTCGTCACGCAGCCGCATGAGTGCTTCCACGGCCGTGACAGTGCCGTCGTCGATGTCGACGATCGGCTGGTAGTGCACGACCACACGCCCGGCCTCGACGGCGTGCCCGAGCAGAGTCTCGACATGGCTGGCTGTGCGCGGCCCACTGCTTCACGTCACCGTCGAACACTGCGAACGAGCTCTTGCCCTTGCGCTTGGCGCGGTACATCGCCGTGTCGGCGTTGCGCAGGAGGTCCTCGATGCCGAGGTCGTCGTCGGGGTCGCTGAAAGCGACACCGATGCTCGACGTGACCGAGGTCTTGATATCGCCGACTCCGAACGGCGTGGACAACGCCGACGCGACTCGTTCGGCCAGGTCGAGGGCGGCCTGCCTGTCGTGCAGCGGATGGGCTAGCACGACGAACTCGTCACCTCCCCACCGCACCACGCAGTCACTCGGTCTGACGAGGGCGAGCAACCGTTTAGCGACAGCCCGCAGTACCTGGTCTCCCACAGCATGGGAGAAGTCGTCGTTGACCCGCTTGAAGCCGTCGAGATCGATGAACAGGAGCGCGATCTGGCATTTGGTTACTGCCTGGCTCCTGAGCGCAGACCGCAGTCGCTCGAGCAGGAGCGAGCGGTTCCCGACTCCGGTGGCCGGGTCGTGCGTCGCGAGGTGCTGTAGCCGGCTGACGGCCTCACGCTGCTCCGTGACATCCCTGACCTGGGTGACGACCTGGCCCCCGCTTCGAAGGTACGTCTGGGTGACCTCCGCCCACACGACCGTCCCGTCTCCTCGCAGCAACCGTTCGCCACCGCGCGTGCCCTCCAGCTTCGGCAGGCCCGCCTCGTCGGACAGCCTCCTCGTGTCCTCCGGATGCCTGAACTCGCTCAGCTGACGCCCGGCGATCTCCGACGGGGTCCGTTCGAGGATGCGGCACAGGGCGTCGTTGCCCACGACGATCGCTCCGGTGGCATCCAGCAGGGCCATCCCGAGCGGACTCGCGCTGAACACCTCCCGGAAGAGCTCCTCGGACTGTTCGGCTCGTGCGCGCAGCGTGGCGTGCTCGATTGCCAGGGCCGCTGACACGCCGAACGCCTCGAGAGACTGGCGGGTCTCGGCGTCGGGCCGCCTGCCACCACGTGGCAGGTCGACGGACAAGATGCCCAGCATGGAGCCGTCACTCGCCCACAGCGGCGCGAACAACGAGTCATCCGGGTGCCAGGCGTCTGGATCGTCCGACACGACCAGGTCGGGTGTCCAGGACTCCGGCTCCACGAGTGCGACGGCGTCCGCATCGGTATGGTCGACGAAGACGAGCCGCCCCCAGTCCTGTCCCGCGGCGAGCAGACGCTCCCAGCTCTGCAGGCTGTCATGTGTGCCGACCAGCCGATCGCGAACCTCCTGGGGACCCGCGACCGACACAACGACGACCCGGTGCGGCGACTCCACCAGGTTGACGGCTGCGGCGGCGAACCCCAGCGCGTTCACCACGGTGGCCGCAAGCAGGTCAAGCATCGACTGCAGGTCGAGGACGGGGGACTGGTCGTGCGACCCGGGCTCAGCCACTGTCAGCCGGCTTGCCGCCGTACAGCGCGTGAGTCGTCGAAGGGGCAAGCACAGCGCCGAGGACGAGCAGCGCCGGCACGGCGAGGGCGATCGTCAGCCAGAGCGTCGCCGAGCCCGCGAAGCTCCACGCGATGCCGAGCTGGATGACTTGGGCGAGCACGATCGGCCCCCTGCACCAGGTCCGCACACGGGCCAACCCCCACGCGCACACACCGAGGCCGAGGCCGTAGACGAAGAAGAAGAACGCGTTGGTCGCCCCGAGGACGAACCGGTCGGAGTTGATGGTGAACATGGCCGCTATGGCGAACGCGATCAGGGCCAGTGCCTCGAGTGCCACCAGCGCAGCCGCACCCCGGATCCACCGCGTCGCCTCCCCATGCATAGGCTTCAGCGTAGCGAGCGAAGCCGACCGAGGACACTACCGGCAATTACCGCATTCGCCGCAACTATCCCCGTTCGTAAGCACGCTCTGACGTGCGATGATTACTCTACGTGCTCAGCCTGACACATGTGACCCAACCGACAGCCCTCCAGGGGTTGTGTCTGCCCGATAGTCTTGCGACGATCTCTTTGTAACTGCGGCATGTCGCAGGGCAATGCCGTTGTGCACTGTCCCGGGCTTGCTTCGTGAAATACTTCACGAAGTGCCGCGCCCGTATGGCGAGGACTCGTCATACCCCACTGTTCGAACAGGAGCTGCACCGCCATGGATTGGCGCCACCGTTCCGCGTGCCTCGACGAGGATCCGGAGCTGTTCTTTCCGATCGGTAACACTGGTCCGGCCATTCAGCAGATCGAGGAGGCCAAAGCCGTGTGCCGACGATGCGACGTGCGCGAACAGTGCCTTGCCTGGGCGTTGGAGGCAGGTCAAGACCACGGGGTGTGGGGCGGCATGTCCGAAGATGAGCGGCGAGCACTGAAGCGGCGCAAGGCCAGGGCCCGGATCCGCGCCTGAGCTCAGAGGCAGCCTCACCTCGTTCGCTCACCGCTGAACCGGATCGACGCTGAGTGGAATAGACAGCGTCACGGTCGTACCCCCCGAGGGACCCGTGCTCAGCGAGATGTCACCACCCAGCTCCGACTCCACCAGCGTCCGCACAATCGACAGTCCGAGGCCGCCCGACGTGGCCGGATCGAACCCGGCCGGCAGTCCGACGCCGTCGTCGGCGATGACCACCCGCAGTCCGCGACCGGTCCGATCGGCCCGGATGTCCAGTGTGCCGGGCCGACCCGCGAAACCATGCTCGACGGCGTTGTGCATGATCTCGGTGACTGACACCGCCAGCGGCGTCGCGACCTGCGCGGGCAGCGAGCCGAAGCTTCCGGTCCGCGTCGTCGTGACGTCGCCGTACTCCGACGTGACATCGCAGACCATGGCGCTCAGCCGGTCCGACACCTCGTCGAAGTCGACCCGTTCGCTCAGCGTCTCGCTCAGCGTCTCGTGCACGATCGCGATCGACCCGACCCTGCGGACAGCCTCGTCGAGAGCGAACCGCGCCTCCGGCGCGTCCATCCGACGAGACTGCAGCCGCAGCAGCGCGGCAACCGTCTGCAGGTTGTTCTTGACCCGATGGTGGATCTCGCGGATGGTCGCATCGAGCGTCTGGAGGTCGCGCTCCCTGCTGCGGAGCTCGGTCACGTCCTTCAGCAGGACGGCCGCACCCTCGTGGTTGTCCCCGGGGCGAAGCGGGAATACCCGGGCCAGGACTGTCGCATCAGCGTTGCTGATCTCTGTGCTCCGAGGTCGCCTGCCCGACAAGGTGACCGAGAGCGTCTCGTCAGTCGGTTCGGCGGACGTCGGGACCAGCGATTGGGTAAGGGCCGCGAACGGCTCCCCGACGAGGTCGCGGCTCAACCCGAGGCGGTGGTAGACGGACTGGGCGTTCGGGCTTGCATAGGTGACGATCCCGTCCTCGTCGAGACGGACGAACCCGTCGCCGACCTGAGGCGACATCGACGTGTCTCGGGGATCGTCTTCATAGGGGAACCGGCCGAGGCTGATCATCCGCGTCAGGTCGCTGGCGGTCTGCAGGTACGAGAGCTCGAGCCTGCTCGGGGTACGCACGCCCAGCAGATTGGTGTTGCGTGCGACCACTCCGAGCAAGGCGCCGTGTCGCAGTACGGGGATGGTCTCCACCCGGACGGGGACGTCATCGCGCCACTCGGGATCACCCTCGCGTGCGATCCGGCCCTCGTCGAACGCCGCATCGAGCAGTGCCCGGCGCCCCCGCGGCACGAAGGCGCCGACGAGGTCGTCCACGAACGCCGTCGGACCCGTGGTCGGCCGCATCTGCGCCCCACCCCAGTACCCGTTGCCGTCGCGGTCGGGCAGCCACAGAACCAGATCGGCGAAGGAGAGGTCCGCGATGATCTGCCAGTCGGCGATCAGGACGTGCAGCCACTCCACCTCGTCGACAGCGAGGTCGGTATGGTCTCGAGCAACCTCCTTGAGCGCTGGCACGCCAGCGACTCTATGCCGTGCGGACCGGACATCCAGCCGCGCCCAGAACCTGACTAGGTTGGGCGGATGACCGAGGAGCCGCGTCCGACAGGTGCTGACCGTCCCGTCAGAGTCGAGGTCCGTCGAGCCGAAATGAGCGACACGGCGAGGATCGGCGACCTCTCGGTGCGAGCCTATGTTGACGGCGGTCTCGTCTCCGAGAACGACGGCTACGCAGCCCAACTTGCCGATGCGCGAAGTCGCCTCGACGGTGCGGAACTCTGGGTGGCAACGGTCGACGGGGCGGTCGGGGGAACTGTCACGTTCTGCCCGCCGGGGTCGGTGTACCGCGAGGTCGCGGGACCCGGTGATGGCGAGTTCCGGATGCTGGCGGTCGACCCTGCGGCGCGCCGGCAGGGTCTGGGCAGGGCGCTGACGCAGCGCTGTCTCGACCGCTGCGCGGAGCTGGGACTCGGCGCACTCGTCTTGTGCAGCCTTGCCGACAATGTCGCAGCCCAGTCCTTGTACGCGTCCATGGGCTTCTCCCGCGAGGCCGGACTGGACTGGGAGCCGGTGCCCGGCGTGCGGCTCATCGGGTTCCGCGCCGCTGTCGCGCCCACGGGAGCACCGCTCTGTCCGTGACCGCCCGAGAAGTCTGCGAGAATAGACGGGCACGACCCGTCTTCAGGAGGAGCGACCATGAGCAAGACCGGCCGCAAGAGACGCGCACGACGCAAGAAGCGCGCGAACCACGGCAAACGACCCAACACCTGACCGTTCGGGTGTCTTGACCTCAGTCGAGGTCGAGCCGCCCGGGCTGCAGGTTGAGTTGTACCTGCCGGATCTCGAAGACGACGCGCTGGCGAAGCTCCACCGGCGCACGCTCGAGGCAGGAGCGGGCCACCAGCGACTTGACCAGCCGCTCGACCTCGACGTAGTGAAGGCACGGAGCGCATTCGTCCAGGTGAGCCTGGATCTCCCGGTAGTCGGCGTTGGCAAGCTCGTTGTCGATGAACTCGCACGTCCGGCGCAAGATGTCTTGGCAGTCGATCTCGTGGTGTCCGGCCCAGCTCATGGCGACACCTCTTCGTGAGCCGTGGCCCCGCCGCGGGCCAGGCCCCGGTCACGCGCGTAGTCGGCGAGCAGTGTTCGCAGTTGACCTCGGCCGCGATGCAGCCGCGACATCACCGTGCCGACAGGGGTGCCCATGATCTCGGCGATCTCCTTGTAGGCGAAGCCCTCGACGTCGGCGAGATAGACGGCAAGCCGGAAGTCCTCGGGAATCTGCTGGAGCGCATCCTTGACGTCGCTGTCGGGCAGCCGCTCCAGCGCTTGCATCTCCGCAGACTTCAGCCCGGACGACGTATGCGTCTCGGCCCGCGCCAGCTGCCAGTCCTCGATCTGCTCGTGCGGATCCTGGATCGGCTGACGCTGACGCTTGCGGTAGGTGTTGATGTAGGCGTTGGTGAGAATTCGGTACAGCCACGCCTTGAGGTTGGTGCCCGCACGGAACTGGTGGAACGCCGCGAAGGCCTTCGCGTACGTCTCCTGGACGAGATCCTCGGCGTCTTGAGGGTTGCGCGTCATCCGCATCGCAGCCGAGTACAGCTGGTCGATGTAGACCAGTGCGTCTCGCTCGAAGCGTGCGGTGCGCTCCTCGACAGTCTCATCGGTCTCGGGTGTCTGTGTCATCACGTCTAAGGGTAGCGGCCGGCTCCGACGCTCGACCTCGAACGGACGGCTGAGATCCTCCGTCGGGGCACGCATGGGGTCGGGATACCGCGACGGGGCTACCAGGGTGGCCGGCACGGGCACACATCTCCTCGCGCTTCTCGAGTGCACCAACTCGGTGTGTAACGGTGCCATCGTCACAACGCCGATGCGCGTACCGGCATTCCCTAGCCGACTCGTGCGGTCACCCACTCGACCACGGCCTCGACGATGAGCGCGAGCGTTTCGTCCGACGTCAGCATCGCCCGTTTGGGCACCCTGAAGCCGTGGTCGGCCTCGGGAATGATCGTGAGATCGACGGTTGGCGGGAACTCGTCAGGCCGGCCGAAGGAGTCGCGCTCTCCCTGCACGACGAGGGTCGGGACGCTCGAACCCAGCAGCTCCGGGAGGCGAGAGGCATCCGGTCTGCCGGGCGGGTGCAGCGGGAACGACAACGCGAGGCAGCCGACGGCGCCGAGACCACTGGCGAGCCGACAGGCCACGCGTGCACCCGCGCTACGGCCGCCCAAGACCATCGGCGTGCGAACCCGGATCGCGTTGATGCACGCGACGGTGGCCTCGTCGAGCAGCTCCGGGCGCCACGCCACCTTCTTGCCCGCGACATGCCACGGCTGCTCGATGCGAAACACCGACACCCCCTGCCGGGGCAGGGCGGCGGCGAGAGCGACGAGGTCGGACGAGTCGACTCCGCGGCCCGCGCCGTGCCCGAGCACCAACGCGGCAACGGGGTGCCGCGAGCGGTCGGCATGAAGGCGGGCGTCTCCGTGAGGTGTGCGGATCGTGCGCAGCGAGGTGGTCACGCCTCGAACAACGCCTCGGCCTCGGGCTCGGGCTCCACCGCGAGCGGCTCGACCAGCTCGGGGCCGTTGTTGCGCACGCTGTTGACGGCGGTGGAGACGGGGTAGGCGCGAAGCCGGCCGGGGGCCGCAGGGACGAGCACGTCGGCAAGCTGGTCGGGTGACGTCACTGTCGCGTCGAGCCAGGCGTCGTACCCGGCGCGCTCCACGAGCATCGGCATCCGGTCGTGGATGCGGCCGAGGTCGTCCTCGGCGGATGTCGTGATGACGGCGGCCGACCAGACGTACGCCCCAGGCTCCTCGGCGGGCACCGCCGGGTCACGCCAGATCTCGTACAGCCCGGCCATCGCCAGCACACCCCCGTCGGACGGTGTGATGAAGAACGGCTGTTTGACGGGTTTGCCCCGCGGACCCTGCTGCGACGTGGCATACCACTCGTAGTAGCCGTCGGCCGGCAGCAGACATCGCCTCTTCGCGTAGGCGCGGCGAAACGCCGGCTTCTCCGCGAGAGTCTCGACGCGGGCGTTGATCAGGCGTGAGCCGATGCTGCGGTCCTTGGCCCAGGAGGGGACCAGACCCCAGGTGAGCGTCGCCAGCCGACGCTCAGGCGGCGCCTCCGGCTCGGTCTTCGAGATCCGGTCGAAGACCGCATACACAGCCTCGGTCGGCGCCACGTTGAAGTCGGGCTCGAGGGGCCTGGGGACGTCGACCCGGTCGACCTCGAACTCCTCGACGAGGTCCTCGGGTTTGCGGCTCGACGCATAGCGACCACACATTGCCCCAGCGTGCCACAAGCCGTGCCGTCGCCCCATGCTGCTCGGCTAGACTGCTGGCCAAGGCAACGACGGAGACGAGTAGTCGCGGATCTTCGAAGCACAGAGAGCCGCCGGTCGCTGTAAGGCGGACTTCGAGGCCACGACGAAGACACTCCCAAGCCGACGAGATCGAGGTTGGCGCCCGCGGGCGTCAGCGAAGGTGTGGTGGCACCGCGAAATTGCCCGTCGCCCACGCCTCCGGGGCAGCCGAACCTCGAGGTGGTCCATGTCTTCGTCAGTGCCAGTACCCGTACCGTCAGCGTCCGGTCCCCCGTCCGCCGCAGGCAGCGTCACGAGAACGCTGACGGCCGACCTCGCGAAGTTTGCCGGTCGAGACGGTGAGAAGGTCCGGATCAGCGGCTGGGTCCACCGTCGCCGTCGGCTGTCCGGGCTCGCCTTCGTCGTCGTGCGCGACCGGTCCGGGACCGCACAGGTCGTGGTCCGAGAGCCGGTCACGTTGTCGCAGCTCGAGGAGCTCACCGAGGAGACGACCGTCGACGTGGTGGGCGTTGTCAGCAGCAACACCCAGGCGCCCGGGGGGGTCGAGCTCGTCGACCCGGTGATCTCAGCGCTGACCGACCCCGCCGCCACCCCGCCTGTCGAGCTGTGGCGTCCCGCGATCTCGGCCGGTCTTCCGACCCTGCTCGACCATGCCCAGGTCACGTGGAGGCACCCGCGCCAGCTCGCGACCTGGCAGCTCGCCGCTGCGTCCCTGCGTGGCTTCCGCGAGACCCTCGACGACGCGGGTTTCACGGAGATCCAGACCCCGAAGCTCGTCGAGGCAGCGACCGAGTCGGGTGCCAACGTGTTCGCCGTCGACTACTTCGGGCGGCCGGCGTACCTGGCGCAGTCGCCGCAGTTCTACAAGCAGATGTGCGTGGGCATGTTCGAGCGGGTCTACGAGGTCGGCCCTGTTTTTCGGGCCGAGCCGCACGACACGGTCCGGCACCTGGCCGAGTACGTGTCGCTCGACGTCGAGCTCGGCTTCATCCGAGACCACCGCGACGTGCTGGCGGTATTGCGCGACCTGCTGGCCGGCATGGTCTCCAGCATCCGCGACAGCGCTTCGAGGGCGGTCGACCTGCTCGGCGTCTGCGATTCCGGACGTGCCTGCCGAGATTCCGGTGATCCACTTCCGCGACGCTCTGGAGCTCGTCGGCGCGGACCCGGACGAGCCTGACCTGGCGCCGGCCCACGAGCGGGCCTTGGGAGCCTGGGCGCGCGACACGTACAGCAGCGACTTCCTGGCGGTCGAGGGCTATCCCCTCGCGAAGCGCGCCTTCTACACGCACCCGCAACCGGACGAGCCGAGATGGTCGAACTCCTTCGACCTGATCTTCCGCGGCCTGGAGCTGGTCACCGGGGGCCAACGGCTGCATCGGTACGACGACTACGTGGCGGCCCTCGCGGCCCGAGGCGAGGACCAGGCGCCGTACCAGTCGTACCTCGACACGTTCCGGTACGGGATGCCGCCGCACGGTGGCTTCGCGATCGGGCTCGAACGCTGGATTGGACGGCTCGTCGAGGCGGAGAACATCCGCTCGGTAACCCTCTTCCCCCGGGATCTGCACCGGCTCGCTCCATAGGCCACAATGTCGTCATGGTCCTTGTACGACGAATCGCTCGCCCCATGTTGGCCTCGATGTTCATCTCAGGCGGCATCAACTCGCTGAGGAACAGCGAGCACCTCGCCTCTCGCGCCGCGCCCGTGACCGAACGGCTGGCGCCGGTGGTCAACATGGCGACCCAGTCCCTGCCCATCTCGCTCGACTCCAAGCAACTGGTGCAGCTCAACGGCCTCGTGCACGTGGTCGGCGGAGCAATGCTGGCCACCGGCCGGATGCCGCGGCTGTCCTCGCTGGCGCTGGCCGCGTCGCTGGTACCGACGACTCTGGCCGGCCACCGGTTCTGGGAGGAGTCCGACCCTCAGCAACGGGCCAACCAGCAGGTGCACTTCTTCAAGAACGTCTCGATGATCGGCGGACTGCTGCTCGCGAGCGTCGACACCGAGGGCAAGCCGAGCCTCGCCGTGGATGGCACGCCGAGGCGCGGGCCGGGCTCAGAAGGTGGCGGCCAAGCGGGCGGGCAGGCTCACGCCTGGCTGAGCGAGCTGTGACGACGTCGGTCGTGAGCCCGTGGGAGGCGCCGTTCGCGACCTCGCCGGTGTCGGCGCACGTCGTCGTACCCGGATCGAAGTCGATCACCAACCGCGCACTGCTCCTCGCGGCGCTTGCCACCGGCCCGGCGACGCTGTCGAGGCCGCTCGTGGCCCGAGACACCCGCTTGATGGTCGCAGCCCTCACGTCGCTCGGCACGACGGTCGATGAGTCGGGTGGCGGCCTGCGCGTCACTCCGCACGACCTCACCGGCCCGGCACGGGTCGACTGCGGTCTGGCTGGGACGGTGATGCGCTTCGTACCTCCTGTCGCCGCGCTGGCGACCGGACGGATCGACTTCGACGGTGACCCCCGGGCCCGGGAGCGCCCGATGAGCGAGATCCTGGATGCACTGGGCACGCTCGGTGTCAGGTTCGCGGGTGCGGAGCGGACGCTGCCCTTCGCCATCGAGGGTTCTGGCGAGGTAGCCGGCGGAATCGTCACCCTCGACGCGTCCGCATCCAGCCAGTTCATCTCGGCGCTGCTCCTGGCCGGGGCGCGCTACCGCCGTGGCGTCGACGTCCGGCACGACGGCAAGCCGGTCCCGTCGTCGCCGCACATCGAGATGACCATCGACATGCTGAGGGCACGGGGCGTCGAGGTCGACGACACCGAGCCGGACCGATGGGTGGTCTCCCCCGGCCCCGTCGCACCGCTTGACACAGAGGTGGAACCGGACCTGAGCAATGCCGCACCGTTCCTGGCGGCGGCGCTGGCGACCGGCGGCTCGGTCTCGATCCCCGGATGGCCGACGTCGACGAGCCAACCGGGCGATCGGCTGCGAGACATCCTCGAGGCGATGGGCGCCGATGTCCGGCTCACACCCGCAGGCCTCACCGTCACCGGACAGGGCCATCTGGAGGGCATCGACCTCGACCTGCATGAAGCCGGCGAGCTGACTCCGGTGATCGCCGCGCTCGCCGCGGTTGCAGGCTCACCGACCCACCTGCGCGGAATCGCCCACCTTCGCGGCCACGAGACCGACCGTCTCGCCGCTCTCGCGACCGAGCTCAGCGCACTCGGCTGCGAGGTCACGCAGACATCCGACGGACTGGCGGTCCGGCCGCGCCCGTTGAGCGGAGGACTCTTCCACACCTACTCCGACCACCGGATGGCGCACGCGGCCGCGGTACTGGGGCTCGTCGTGCCCGGTGTCCGCGTGGACGACGTGATGACGACGTCCAAGACCCATCCCGACTTCGTCGCAGCGTGGCTGGCGATGGTCGGGTGAGCCCACCGCGCTACGACCCCGACGACCCGAGTCGTTTCGACCGGCCGCGACGGCACACCCGACCGCGCACCAAGGACCGCCCGTCGTACCACGATGCCGTGAGCGGATTCGTGGTGACGGTCGACAGGGGCCGTTACACCGTGCGCGTGACGGATGGCGGGGAACGGTCGGTGACAGCGATGAAGTCGCGCCCACTGGGGCGCAAAGGCGTGGTGGTCGGCGACCGGGTCCGGCTCGTCGCCGATGTGTCCGGTGACTCCGGCAGCCTGGCCCGCATCGTGGAGGTCGAACCGCGACAGACCGTGTTGCGGCGCACCGCCGACGACACCGACCCCGTCGAGCGCATCGTTGTGGCGAACGCCACGCAGCTCGTCGTCGTCACCGCTGTCGCCGACCCTGAGCCCCGGCCGCGTCTGATCGACCGTTGCCTGGTCGCGGCGTACGACGCCGGGATGCAGCCGTTGCTCTGCCTCACGAAGGTCGACCTCGCCGATCCCGAGGCGCTGCTCAGCATCTACCGCCCGCTGGGGGTCGCGTACGTCGTCGCCGAACGGGGCGGTGACCTGGATGGCGTCCGCGGCGTCCTGCGTGAGCAGGTCAGCGTCTTCGTGGGCCACTCCGGGGTTGGGAAGTCGACCCTCGTCAACGCGCTGGTCCCCGACGCGCACCGCACGACCGGACAGGTGAACGTGGTGACCGGTCGGGGCAGGCACACGTCCACGTCGGTCTACGCCCTGGAGCTGGACTTCGGTGGGTGGGTGGTGGACACACCGGGCATCCGGTCGTTCGGACTTGCCCATGTCGACCCCCGACAGCTGATCAAGGCGTTCGACGACCTGTACGCGCTGACCGTGGACTGTCCTCGAGGCTGTACCCATGCCGAGTCTGAGCCCGAGTGTGCCCTCGACGACGCCGTCGCCGAGGGCCGGGTCGAGGCAGCGCGGGTCGAGTCGTTTCGCCGGCTGCTCGTAAGCCGGGAGAAGGGCGACGAGGACTGACCCACCAGAGGCCGGAAGGCACCGCCGAGAGGACGAAGTTGGCCGCTCGAGAGTGCGACTGCCGCCACGCGGCGGCTACCGCTCTCGCGTCAGCGCGGCGGCGCGACGTGGTGGGTGATGAGCGATGACCCATAGTTCGAGGTACCGGTCGGGTTCCAGACCGCCCTCGACCCGATGTCTCCGACGAGGTAGACCTGGAAGGCCACCACGAGCGCCGCGACGACAACCACGGCGGATACCGACATCTGCAGTGCACCGCTGAACTGCTCCGGGTCCCGGGACAGGTAGTACGCCGCCAACGCGATGATCGCGAACACGATCATGAAGATGAAGAGCCAGTTCGCGCGATGCTGGTGCTTGTTGATCAGGGCCAGCACAGGTCCCCCCTGCTGCTCGAGATTCAAAGAGGCCTTGAATGCGAGGCCACTTTGCCGGGCGACGAACACCGACAACAACCCGGCGACCGACATCACCGCGAATGGGATCCGAGCCCAGGCCCTGGTACGAGGGACGACGAAGAGGATGCCCAGGAAGGCGGCCAGCGGGACGAACACAACGGCAGCGTGGACTGCAAGGGGATGGAGCGGTAGCCCATGGATGTGACTGAACATGGCGGCCTTTCCCGAGATAGGGGACGCTTCAAGTACGTCACCAAGGCGAGCAAATCACAATTGGACTAAAGGGCAGTGCAAACGCGCGGTGGCGCGCGTCTCGGGCTTGCCGCGGGGCCGTGCCCCGTTAGCCTGACAGTCATGCGGACCGACCACACCGACGATCTGCGCCTGGCACACGTGCTAGCCGACGATGCGGACTCCCTCACGATGCATCGCTTCAAGGCGCTCGACCTGCATGTGGTCGACAAGCCCGACCTGACCCCCGTCACCGACGCCGACAAGTCCGTCGAGGACGGTATCCGGCGAACGCTGGGCAGGGCCCGCCCGCGCGATGCCGTCGTCGGCGAGGAGGGCGGCGAGTCCGGGTGGGGGCCGAGGCGATGGGTCGTGGACCCGATCGACGGCACCAAGAACTACGTCCGGGGCGTCCCCGTCTGGGCGACCCTCATCGCGTTGATGGTCGAAGACGTCGTCGTCGCGGGCGTCGTCTCCGCGCCGGCGCTGTACCGGCGCTGGTGGGCGTCGAGGACAGGAGGAGCGTGGACCGGCAGGTCGTTGCTCGCGGCCCAGCCCTGCCGGGTGTCCGACGTGTCCGCCCTCCACGAGGCGTCGCTGTCGTACTCGTCGCTCGACGAATGGGACGACATCGGTCGGGGGGCCGACTTCGTGTCGCTCACCCGGCGATGCTGGCGGACCCGCGCATACGGCGACTTCTGGTCGTACATGCTCCTCGCCGAGGGCGGTGTCGACATCGCCCTCGAGCCGCGGCTCGCATTGCACGACATGGCCGCGCTCAGCGTGATCGTCGAGGAGGCCGGTGGACGCTTCACTGGGCTGGACGGCGCACCCGGCCCGCTCGGGGAGGGCGCGGTCGCCACGAACGGCCGGCTGCATGAGCAGGTGCTGGCGTTCGTCGGCTCGCTGCCCGCTGGGGCGGATCCGGAGGAGCCCTCGGACGGCAGCGTGCACGAGCTCCACCCGTACGAGCGCCAGGTCAGCGGCTCGGACTCCGAGGGCGCGACGCGTGCTGACGGCTCGACCGCTCCGGCAGGGGTCGGCGAGGATCGCGACTGAGCCGCTGCAGGCCGCTGAGCAGCGCCGGCGCGAGCAGCAGCGCCGCCAGGTCGAACCAGCCATAGCCCCCGGCCGCGCCTGACGGAGGGTTCCCGATCGAGACCAGTCCGGTCGGGTCGTGGGGCTGCCACGTCCAGGTTCCGAGCCTGGTGCCGACGAGCTCGAGGTACGTGACCATCAGGGCGGCCCCGACGTACAGCCCGGGAGACGGCCCCCAGACGAAGAAGCCCACCAGGCACACGAACCAGAAAGCACCAAGCGCATCCGGGCGGGAGGAGGCGAAGAGCCCGTACGCCGCGTACCCGCCGAGAAGCACCAGCACCGCCGAGGTGCACAGCCGCCGATGACCCGACACGAAGGCGGTTCGCCCGACTGCCAGGGCGCCCAGGTACACCAGCCCGTGCCCGGGCGGGACGTACATCGGCACGTTGTGGAAGCGGTAGTCATAGACGCCGAGGAGCGGGGAGAACGTGAACTCGACGACCGAGGCGAAGCCGACCACGACGGCGGCCTGCGTCCGTACCAATGACGATTCCCTGCTGAGCACCGCGGCGAGGACGCCCCACGTGGCGACACCGAGTACGCGTTGCTCGGGGTGGCTGGAGTGGGAGTCCAGCACGAGCACCGTGGTGATCCATCCGACGACTCCGGCCACGATCACTCCTGGCCGCCAGGGGTGGACGCTGTCTCGGCGGCGGGTCGCCTCCAGCGTGGTCGTCACACGCGACATCTTGGCAGGTGCACCCGTTCGGGCCCTTCCGCGGGACCGCGCTTCGGGACTACGGTCGTTCCACGGAGCTGGCACGACGATGCGGGAGGCGACCGATGCATATCAACGAGGTGCTGAAAGGCAAGGGAGACCACGTCGTGACCGTCTCTCCCGAGACGTCCGTGCGTGATCTGATAGCCACGCTCGCCGAGCACAACATCGGTGCGGTCGTCGTCACGCACACCTGACGAGCCGATCGTGGGAATCGTGTCCGAGCGCGACATCGTTCGCGGGCTCGTCGACGGTACCGGCGTACTCGACGCCACGATCGCGGACATCATGACCTCCGAGGTCCGCACCGCCGAGCCGACCGCGACCGTCGAGGACATGATGCGGCTCATGACCGACCACCGCATCCGGCACGTGCCCGTCGTCAGTGGCGGAGTGCTCCAGGGGATCGTGTCCATCGGTGACGTCGTCAAGTCCCGCATCGGCGAGCTCGAGTTCGAGCGGGACCAGCTCGAGTCGTACGTCTCCAACGCGCAGTAGCCCCGCCGGTCCGCTCCCCGGTCTCCCGGCCGGGGCTGGTGGCCGGCTGGGGCGGGTGGCCTAGGGTGGGGCGATGACCGAGAAGCCCGAGATCGACTTCCCCGAAGGCGCTCCGCCCGCTGAGCTCGAGATCACCGACGTCACGGTCGGCGACGGTCCGGAGGCGACGTCCGGCAGTACAGTCGTCGCGCACTACGTCGGGGTGGCACATTCCAGCGGTGAGGAGTTCGACGCGTCGTACAACCGGGGTGAGCCGCTGGCCTTCCGGCTCGGCGTCGGACAGGTGATCTCCGGCTGGGACTCCGGCATCGAAGGCATGCGGGTCGGCGGCCGTCGCCGGCTGGTCATCCCGCCGCACCTGGCGTACGGCGACAGAGGGGCCGGGTCGGCCATCGCCCCCGGCGAGACGCTGATCTTCGTCGTCGACCTCGTCGACGTCCGCTGAGCCAGCCCAGCCGGACGCGAACCACGGGCACACGCCGGCTGTTCGTCGCCGTACTGCTACCTCCGGACGTGGAGGCGCACCTCCAGGAACGGGTCGACCCCGCGCGGTCGGCGCTGCCCGAGCTGCGCTGGGTACCCCCGTCGCGCTGGCACGTCACTGTCGAGTTCCTGGGCGAGTGCGGTCGTCACGAGGCCGACAGGCAGTCAGCGCGGTGGGCAGAGCGCGCCAGCCTCGGCTCGGCCTTCGACGTATCCATCGCCGCGGCGGGGACCTTTCCGCACACGTGGCGGGCCCGTGTGCTCTACGCGGGTATCGCCGACGAGAGCGGCGGCCTCGCCAGGCTGACTGGCGACGGCCAGGTGCCGCACCTCACCCTTGCCCGTACGCGGCAGCCTGTGACCTCACCGGGGTGGTCGAGTCTCTCTCGGAGTACCGCGGCCCGACCTGGCGGGTGGAGCAGATCGTGCTCGTGCAGTCGCACCTGCGCGGTCCCGGGCAGCGCGGCCCACGCTACGAGCCGCTCGAGTACTTCACCTTGGGGGCGGCGGGCTAGCCTCCGGGGTCGTCGTCGCCGTCGCGAGGCGCCACGATCCGGTACACCGCTGTGCTGACGCCGACGCGGTCGCCGATGTGGAGCTGGCGGCCCCTGCGTACCTCGACCTCTCCGTTGACTGTCACCGCCTGGGTCGCCAGCAACGCCTTGACGTCGCTGCCCTGGTCGACGGCATCGGCCACCTTGAGGAACTGGCCGAGGCGGATCACGTCCCCGCGGATGGGCACGGCGCAGGCTTCCGTCACCTATCCGCCCGGCGGACGTCGACAGCGAGGACCACCGTGAAGGCCGCGACCACGAGCACGGCTCCGGCCACGACGACCACCGATTCGGGCACGGCGGTGGCGAGCAGGAGAACCGCGGCGACAGCCAAGGACACGAGGACGGCGACCGCGATCTTCGGGTCGTCCCCGATCACCAGCTCGAAGAAGAAGTCCCAGAGGACCTTCAGCACCCTCATACGAGTACGTCCCTGCCGACCTTCCCCGAGGTCGTCGCCCGGCGGCGAAGCCAGCCGATGAGGACACGGGACCAGACGGTCCACAGCACCAGCAGGCCGACGATGGACCAGTCGGCGCCTGGCCAGCTCAGGCTCTTGCCCGACGCCGTGAAGATCCCGAGCCCCTCCAGAGACCAGAACGTGCCGAAGCTCACGAGCATCAAGCCGACGATGTACTTGAGTGTGTTCTCAGGAATGCTCGCCAGCGGCCGGTGGACCACAAGGCCTAGCGACGTGACTACCAGTGCGGCCGCCACTCCCCCCGTGGCAGCCAGCGGCACGTTGCCCGCGTTGAGACCGAACGTGAGCACGATGAAGACGACCTCCACACCTTCGAGGAAGACACCCTTGGCTGAGACGATGAACCCGAACGAGTCCAGGCCCATGATGGTGTTCGACTTGGCGATGCTCGCCGCGGCGGCCTGTTCGGCGTAGATCGCCTCCTCGTCGTGCATCGACTTCAGGCCAGCCGAGCGCAAGATGGCCTTCCGCATCCACTGCAGCCCGAAGATCAGCAGCAAGGTGCCGATCACGAGCTGAAGCGCTGACGTGGGCAGCCAGGACGCCAGGGCGTACCCGGCCGCAACCGTGAACACGAGCAGGGCCGCCAGCCCACACACCATGCCGGCGATCGCTGCGCGCCAGCCACGGGTGAGCCCCATCGCGAGGACGATCGTGAGCGCCTCGGTGCACTCGACGAACGAGGCAAGGAAGCTCGAGGTCAGTAGTCCCCAGTCAGCCGGATTCACGACGACAGAGTACCTGCCGCCGGGCTCCTCGCCGGTACCGTCGAGACGTCAATCCGCGGTCCGACACGCCGACAGAACCGGGCCGCCGCTGACGTCTCGGCGGAGGTGGGGTCAGACGTACGCGTTTGCGAGGTCGATCTGGCGGGCGCTGCATGAGGCCAGGGCGTCGGCCTGCTCGCGGCTGAGCCGGTCGCATACCCAGTCCCAGTGCAGCGACACCACGTCGCCGACGACGAGCCCCGTGGACAGGGCCTCGCCGCCGAGGGACCACCGCACATGCTCCTCGCGCATCCCTCCCAGGCCCAGCCTTCCGGACTCCCAGGTCAACGGGCTCGACGTGACCGTCGCATGGTCGCCATCAACCCTCACGACTGTGCCCCACCTGATACGGCACTGGTCAAGAATGGACAACGGCACCGGGCTCGGCGTGTCGAGCAGCCCCGTCCACGGGTACACGGCGAGCACCTGGAAGCTGTGGTGGGCCAGCGGCCCCATCCCTGGCGCGACCCGCTGCCAGACACCTCCGACCTGCCCCGCGAAGCGCTCACCGAGGACCGTCAGGAGCCTTTCCGGGTCGACCGACTCCAGCAGGTCGTTGCCTATCCAGTAGGCCTCGACGACCCGCGGGTCCAGGGGGTCGTCGACACCGGAGGCCTCCGCGATGACCTGTAAGTACGGCCAGGCGCCGTCGAACGCCGGCGCCCGCTGGGTGACGATCTGGCTTTCGTGCCCCGTCGACGCGTGGCTCAAGAGGGTTGCAGCGTCATCGGGCCCGCAGTAGCCCAGCTCGTTCGGCGGGAAGGCGTACCGCGCGAAGACCACGTCCCCCGTATCTCGACGGTCGGGTCTCAGGGTCATTCAGCAGATCCGAGGCAGCTGCTCGCCGAGTGGAAGGTCGACGACCCGGGTGCCGCCAAGAGCGGTCTTGGCCACGACCATTCCGAGGTGGTCGTCGACGCATGAGCCGATCACGGTTGCCGTCTTGCCGTACTCGTGTGCACGCATGGCGGAGAGCACCGTGTCGACCGCGTCGGCTGGGACGAACGCCAGCAGCTTGCCCTCGTTGGCGACGTACAGCGGGTCGAGCCCGAGCAGGCCGCAGGCATCCGCGACATCTTGCGGAATGGGTAGCTGCCTCTCGACGATCTCCACCCCCACCTGGGAGGCTCGGGCGATCTCGTTCAACGACGCCGCGACACCGCCGCGGGTCGGGTCGCGCAGCACGTGGACGTCGGCACCGGTGGCGAGCATCGCCGCGACCAGCCCGTTCAGCGGTGCGGAGTCGCTCTCGACGAGAGTGCCGAACTCCAGCCCCTCGCGACAGCTCATCACGGCCACGCCGTGTACGCCGATCTCCCCGCTCACGATGACCACGTCCCCCGGACGGGCTCTCCGCGGAGAGATGTCGACCCCGTCGGGGATCAGGCCGATGCCTGCCGTGTTGATGTAGACCTTGTCACCGTGGCCGCTGTCGACGACCTTCGTGTCGCCCGTGACGAGGCGTACTCCGGCTCGAGCAGCCGCGGCGCCCAGCGCCTCGGCGACGCGGCCCAGCTCGGCGAGCTGCGTTCCCTCCTCGATGATGTACGCGGTCGACAGCGCCAGGGGCTGTGCCCCCGACATCGCGAGGTCGTTGACGGTGCCGTTGACGGCGAGGTCTCCGATCGATCCGCCGGGGAAGAACATCGGCTTCACCACGTAGGAGTCGGTGGAGAACGCCAGCCTGACCCCCAGGGCATCCACGACAGCCGAGTCCCCCAGCTCGGTGGTCCCTGCTTCTCCGTACGCCGGCATGAACAGGTGCTCGACCAGCTCGGCCGAAAGCGCACCGCCGCCGCCGTGGCCCATCACGATCGCCGGTGAGTCGCGCAGCGGCGCCGGGCAGACCCAGGAGTCCATGTCGACGAAGGCGACGGGTTGCTGAGCGGCGAAGGCGATGGGCTGCTCAGCCATGGCTGACCACTCCGACCGGCTCCGGTACCGCAGCACGCACGGTGTCGAGGCGCCGGTACAGGTAGTAGGCGGCGCAGGCGCCCTCGGACGAGACCATGGTCGCGCCGAGCGGGTTGCGCGGCGTGCACTCCTTGCCGAAGGCGGCACACTCGTGCGGCTTGATCAGGCCCTGAAGGACCTCGCCGGAACGGCAGATCGCCGACTCGTCGGTGTGGATGCCACCGACGTCGAAGCGAGCTTCGGCGTCGTACTGGGCGTACTTGGGCGACAGCTTCCAGCCGCTCTGCGGGATCATCCCGATGCCCCGCCAGGCGCGGTCGGTGACCTCGAAGACGTCGTTGAGCATGGCCTTGGCTGCCGGGTTCCCCTCGGGTGGGACGACGCGCGGGTAGGCGTTCTCGAGCTCGTAGCGGCCCTGCTCCAGCTGGAGGACGGTTCGCCGGATGCCCTCGAGGAGGTCGAGCGGCTCGAAGCCGGTCACCACGATCGGGACCTTGTACTTGTCCACGAGAGGCGGGTACTCGCCGGTCCCCATCACGCTGCACACGTGGCCGGCGGCGAGGAACGCCTGCACCCGGCACGTGGGCGACTCCATGATCGCGGCGATCGCCGGTGGGACGAGCACGTGCGAGACGAGCAGCGAGAAGTTCTCGATGCCGAGGCGCTTGGCCTGGTACACGGTCATCGCATTGGCCGGCGCCGTCGTCTCGAAGCCGATCCCGAAGAACACCACCTCCCGGTCGGGGTTCTCCCTGGCGAGCTTGAGGGCGTCGAGCGGGGAGTACACCACCCGCACGTCGCCGCCTTCGCTCTTGATCCGGAACAGGTCATGGCTGCTGCCGGGGACGCGCAGCATGTCGCCGAACGAGCAGAAGATCACGCCGGGACGGGCAGCGATCGCGAGCGCCTTGTCGATGATCTCGAGCGGCGTCACACAGACCGGACAGCCGGGGCCGTGGATCATCTCGATCGCGTCGGGCAGCAGCTGGTCGATGCCGTGGCGGATGATCGAGTGGGTCTGGCCACCGCAGACCTCCATGATCGCCCACCGTTTCGTGGCGCTGCTGTGGATCTGGTCGAAGAGCCGCTTGGCCAGCTCGGGGTTGCTGAACTCCTCCAGGTACTTCACGAGGGCACCTCCATGCCTGCCTGCTTGGCGGCGAGGGTGAAGCCGTCGCCGAACTCCTCCTCGAGGACACCGAGCTTCTCGAAGTTGCTGAGCGTCTCCAGCGCGGACTGTTCGTCCAGGCGCTGGATCGCGAAACCGACGTGCACGATGACGTAGTCGCCAAGATCGACGTCGGGTAGGTACTCGAGGCAGACCTCCTTGCGGACACCGCCGAAGTCCACCTCGGCCATGCGTGTGTCGTCGTGCTCCGCGAGGCTGATGACCCTTCCGGGTACGGCCAGGCACATGGCTATCGACCTTCCTTCGTCATCTCGTTGACCCCACGAGCGCCTGGCCGAGTGCCAGTCCGCCGTCGTTCGGCGGTACCTGCCGATGGCAGAGCACCGTGAAACCTTCAGCACGTAGCGCTCTCCTACTATCCGACAGCAGCAGGGCGTTCTGGAAGACCCCGCCGGTCAGGGCCACCGTCTGCAGGCCCAGGCTGTCCCTGGCCCGATCGGCAACCTCCCGCAGGAACTGCACCAGGCCGGCGTGGAGGCGGCAGCCGATGACACCCGCGGACACGCCCGCGCGCACGTCGTCGACGACAGCCCGGATCAGCCGGGCGGTGTCCGCCACGATCGGCTCCCCGTCGGACCCTCCGCGTGTCAGAGACCAGCGCGTACGCGCCGCCCGCCGGCGATGCTGTTGCGGGCCAGTGCCTCCAGCTCGATGGCCGCCTGGGCCTCGAAGTCGACGACCTGGCGCACGCCGGCGAGCGCCGACACCGCGTCGAAAAGCCGGCCCACGCTCGACGTGCGGGTGCTGCCGAAACCGGTCGCGACCTGGTGAGCCAGCACCCTGCGCTCGACCTCCGGGCAGGCCCGCACCGGTGGCAGGTCGTCGTCCCACGGCAGTCCCGCCGCCGCGAGGTGGGCCAGCGCCATCCGGTAAGGGCGCTCGACGGCCGCGTCTCCTCCTGGCAGCCAGGCGTACCCCAGGTGAGCGAAGCGCTGGAAGCCCTTGAAGTCTGCAATCAGCACCTCGCCACCCCAGACGGCGCCGTCGTCGCCGTAGCCGGTGCCGTCGAAGGCGATCCCGATCACCGGCTCGGAGCCGTCGAGTCCGTGCTCGGCCATCACGGCGGCCACGTGCGCGTGATGGTGCTGCACGGCATGAACCGGACGCGGCCCGGCGTTCGCCCGTGCCCACGCGGTGGACCGGTACCCGGGGTGCCGGTCGGCCACGAGCTGTTCCGGCTCGACGCCCGTCAGCAGCTCGAGGTGCCGCTCGGTCGCCGCGAACGCCTCGAGGGTCGCCAGGTCGTCCATGTCGCCGATGTGCTGGCTGAGCCATGCATAGCGTCCCTGGGCAAGGCAGCAGGTGCTCTTGAGCTCGGCGCCGACGGCGAGCGTCGGCGAGACGTCGACGGGCAGCGCGACCGGCAGGGGCGCGTAGCCACGGGAGCGCCGGATCGGCAGCTCCTCGCCGTCCACGACCCGGGTGACGGAGTCGTCGCACGGCACCGTGATCGGGCGGTCGTGCCGCAGCCACGCGTCGGCCAACCCGTCCAGCCGTCGCAACGCGTCGGCGTCGTCGTAGGTGATCGGCTCCCCGGCAAGGTTGCCGGACGTCATCACGAGCACCCTGGGGCCGGGCTCGTCGCCGTCGAGCCCGAAGAGCAGTGTGTGCAGCGGCGTGTACGGCAGCATCACCCCGAGATCCGGATTGCCCGGCGCCACCGCATCGCCCAGAGGGAGTGCGCGCGCACCGTCGTCGTCCCGCCCGCGACCGTCGCGCCTCGCCAGCAGCACGATCGGGCGCCGGGAGCCGGTCAGCAGCGTCTGCTCCGCCTCGTCGACGTGTGCCAGCGCATGTACGGCCGCCAGGTCTCGCGCCATGACAGCGAACGGCTTGTCGCCGCGGCGTTTGCGGCGACGGAGCTCCCTCACCGCTGCCTCGTTGGTGGCGTCGCACGCCAGGTGGTAGCCGCCGAGACCCTTGACTGCCACGATCGCCCCGGCCGCCAAGAGGTGACGGGCCTGCGCCAACGCGTCCGCACCGACGGCGTGGGACGGGCCGGAGCGCACCACGAGCTCGAGCTGCGGCCCGCACTGCGGGCAGGCGATGGGCTGGGCATGGAAGCGGCGGTCGGCCGGGTCGGCGTACTCCGCGGCGCACTCGGCGCACATGGGGAAGCCCGCCATCGTGGTGGCCGACCGGTCGTACGGGAGGCTCTCGATGATCGTGAACCGCGGGCCGCAGTTGGTGCAGGTGATGAACGGGTGGCGGTACCTGCGGTCGGCCGGGTCGGCCAGCTCCCGGAGGCAGTCCGCACAGGTGGCGACGTCAGGGGAGGCGAGCGTCCTGGCTGTACCCGTGCGCGACGACGAGGCGATCCGGAAACCGGTACCCCCGCGCGCCGCGATGTCGGTCGACTCGACGGACTCCACGACTGACAGTGGCGGCGGCTGCTCGGTCAGCCGTCGCTCGAACCGCGCAACGTCGTCGGTGCGATCCCTCGACCTCGATCACGACGCCGCTCGAGTCGTTGGAGACCGAGCCCGTCAACGACAGCTCGCTCGCCGTGACGTACACGAACGGCCGGAAGCCGACACCCTGCACGACGCCACGCACGACGAAGCGGCGCCGGATGCGCGATGCGACCGGGGTCGACCTCACGGCCCGGCCCCACTGTGGTCGCGGGGACGGCCCATCATCTCCAGCCCCGCCATCGCCTGGTCAGCTGTCGACTCGTCGACGAGCTCGACCGCGAAGCCCATATGGATCAGCACCCAGTCGCCGGCTTCGGGCGGCTCGTCAAGCAAGCCGATGTTGACGCGGCGAGGTGCTCCCGACACGTCGACGAGAGCCAGCTGCCCTCCGTACCCCTCGAGGAGTCCCATCACCTGCCCCGGAATGCCCAAGCACATGGCTAGACCACCTTCTGCTCGTGTCGGTTGCCGGCCGCAGCCACAATGTGGTCGACCACCCGCCGGACGGATGCCATGGCCGCCGGTACAGCGTCGTTCACCGCCGCCGACAGCCCGATCCCTTCGCCGACGTCGGCCGGCCTACAGCCGACCACGTACGTCGTGGGCAGCTCGCCGCCCATCGCCGACAGGCTCGCGAGCACCGCCACGGGATCCATGCCGTGGGCGTCGAAGTCGCCCTCCCCGAGGTCGTCCGGGCCCGACCTGGAGGACGGTGAGGCTGCCGGGCGGGCCGTCGCCTGGCAGGGCGTCGACGAGCACCAGCGCGTCGACGCCGTCGAGCAGGTCGTACGCAAGGTGCATGCCCCGAATGCCGTAGTCGACGACCCGGACGCCCTCGGGCAGCGGCGTCTCCTCCGTGCCGCCCGACAGCAGGCGGCGGGCGACCTCCGGTCCGAAACCGTCGTCGCCGAGGAACATGTTGCCGATGCCTGCCACCAGGACACGTGCAGTCACGTCTTGTCGGAGCCTTCTGCCTTGTTCTCGCCTGAACCGGTCCCGGTGTAGTGGTCGGGGCCGACCATGTCCTTGTCGAGGTCGGTCTCCGGCATCTCGCTGGCCGGCTGCTCGTCGGCGGGCGAGGCCTCGGCACCTCGCGGAGTGTCCTCCTTCGGCGTTGCCTTCAGCTCGTCGCTCTCGACCGGTCCCGTCGCCCCGCCGACGTTGGCGCCGTCCCTGCGCAGCTCGCCCTCGCCGTCCACATCCGCCGTCTCGCGTCGTCCCTCGTACGGCGGCAAGGCGCGGTCGCCGGTGTCCGGATCGTTGCCCTGAGACGTCATGTCACTCCTCCTATTCGCTTCTCGGTGATGCTGGCCGGTTGTCACACGACTCAGCCGGCCTGGTCTCCGGCGGGCATGTCGGGGGCACCCTCGTGCTGCGCGCCCTGGGCGTCGACGGAGGTGTCGCTCTCCTCGTCGGACGTACCGGCTGGTCGGTCGACCGGGCCGCCGGCAGGCTCGTCCGAGCCGGTGTCGCGAGACCCTGGCGCGCCGCGTTCTTCTTGCGGTTCCTCGGCGAGATGCTCGCCTGGACTGTCGCTCATGATTGGCTCCTCACTCGCTGCTCACATGCTGCGGATCTTCAGATAACGTTTGACGTCGGGCATGGACCTCAGTCCGATCGCCACGGCGGCGACCGCCGCGGCCGCCAACAGATAGGCGGTGACGGTTCCCAGAGCTTTCATGGTCGACTCTCCTCTCGTTGCGCGGGGCTTGCACTTGTCGGACCGGTTCCCAAGGGTTCGAGCTCGTCCGGAGCGAAGTACAGGTAGCGGCCGTACCACTCGTGGATGTCCGCGGCGGGGTCGTCGGCAAGGACGACTGCCACGTGTACCTGCCCGTCCACGTCGCTGAGGACGGCGGTGACCCTGGCGGTCTGGCCGGCGAAGAAGAGGTCCTGCGCGTCGGCCCGGCGCGACGGGCGCAGGCGGACCATGCTGCCCTTGCCGACGACCACGCCGTTGACCAGCACCGTATCGGCCTCCGGCTGGACGGCCGCGTCCGCCGCCGGGTCCCACCAGGGCGCCCCACCGGTGTCGAACGTCGGCGGGTCGGCGTTTCGAATGTCGCCCTCGGTGTAGGAAGGGAGCTCGGTGAACGTCGGAACGTCACTCATGTCGGGCAGCGGCGAGTCTCGTACCGGGTCCAGTGAGCCGAGCGCGCCCAGCGAGTCGTCGTCGACTCGTGCATGCGGGTCGCGCAGGATCCCGTGCAGCGCCTGCATGCTCGTCCGGCGACATGGAGTCGCAGCGGTCGATGATCTCTGCCGCCCGCGGGTCCGTGGCACGCGCGGCCGCCTTCTCCTCGTCGGTCAGCGTCATCACCCGCAGCGTCAAGATCTCGTCGATCTCGGTGGAGTCGAACAGCGCGCCGGTGCTCTGCTCGGCCACCTCGGGGTAGTCGTAGAGGATGATCGGCGACGCCAGGACGACGTCGTCCTGCCCGGGCTCCCCGGCGAGGACGGGCCAGCAGCGCCTCTGCTCGCAGCCCGCGACCGCGTCCCGCGCGTCGTCCGGAGGCTCGAGCAACGACACGAACTGAGCACCGGATGCCGTCAGGATCAGGTGCGTCCCGATGAAGGACGAGCCGATTGCCGAGGCCTTGTCGACGGCGGCGTCGACCGCGGTGTTCTGCACGTCGACCCGCAGCCTGACCAGGGTCGTACCACCCGAAAGATCCGACTCTGAGGTGGTCATGGCGACTTGAGAGTCGGATCTTTGGGGTGGTATCTGGTCGCCGACAGGAGTGGCGCTCACCCGCACGACGGCTGTCAGCGGGCGTCGCCGACGGACGAGCCGGCCCACGACCTCGGCGTCGGGGCCGTCGGAGCGCAGGATCTCGATGTCCTCTCCGCCCGGTACCTCGACCTCGAGGGACTGGGCCTGGCCGACGTCGGGCAGCAGGCAAGGACCGAGCTCGAACTCGTGGGCGACCGCCTCGTCCCAGCTCATCCAGGTCCTGCACCCGGCCCGTAGCTCGGCTACCGGCTCGTACAGCATCGGGTCGCCCGCCACCGCCGCCTCGACGCCGCGCGTCTGCAGTTGCAGGAAGCGCAGGTGCACGCGCACTTCAGCCTTGGGGCCGCCCCGCACCACGCACGAGGTGGACAGGTCCGACGCCTCCCCGATGCCGGCAGCGGCTGCCCCCGGCGGCCCCAGCACGCCCCACTGCCAGCGGGACTGGTTCTTGCTCGACGTCGCCCGGTAGGGGTACAAGAGGTAGCCCTCGTAGAGCACGGCGTCGGCGACCGCTCGTACACGATCGAGGTTCATGGCCCCACCCCCGCCTTCGCGAGGAGGGCCTCGACGGTCTCCTCCCAGGTGGTGAGCCCGCGGACGGACTTGTAGTGGGCGAGGTTGCCCAGCGTGTCGTGGCTCAGCCGGATCCAGCCGGTGTTCGGGAAGTAGTAAGCCGATCATGTCCTTCCAGACGGTGACCGGGATCGCGTACGTCGCCTCGCGGTCCCACGGCACCTGCTCCACCCCGAAGCCGCTGACGCCTCGGGTGAAGACCGTGCCCGAGAACAAGAAGACAACGGGAATCGTCTCGTCCTTCAGCGCGTGCAGGTACTTCGACCAGGTCACCTCGAAGTCGTACGTGCAGGGCATCGCCAGGTCGACCTCGGTGATGTCGGTGAAACCCTGGACCATCGTGCTGCACTGCATCCACATGAACGGCTTGAGCGTGTCGAACCACCTGTCGCGCGTGCCGAACATGTCGAGCAGGCCGCTCTCCTCGTCCGCGCTGTAGCGACGCCGCTGCGGCTCGATCCGCACCTGGCAGCGAAGCGCGATCGCATGGATCACCTGGCCGGTCGCTTCCTCGACCCGCAGCCGGGCGGTCAGCTGCGGCGCCGCGGCGTACGGCTCGGCGAAGACGTCGACGATCGAGAACGTGAGGTCGCTCACGACAACCGACGTCCTTCGGCGGGGGGTGCGGGACGGCTGCGCGCCGACACCATCTCGAAGAACGCGTCCATCGCCTCACGGGCGTCGTTGCCGCCGTCGAACCCACGCCACAGCTGACGCAGCCGGCCGACGAGCTCATAGCAAGCGTCAATGGGGACGATGTTGCAGGTGAAGCCGGCTACGCCCGCGCTCGGGAGCGCGTACCAGCAGTGCCTCCACATCGGCCCGGAGCAGCCCGAGCTGAGGGTTCGCGGCTACGACCTCGCCCCAGGCTTCCAGCGGCAGCTCCGACTCGGTCGCGCCGGCCGGGCCGGGGTAGAAGGCGATCGTGCGACCCTGCACCGAGTTGCGGAACAGGAAGGCCAACCCGACGGGGATCTCCAGCGAGTCCCACTGCCCCGGCCCGAGGACGAAGTCGGGGAACGACAGGTACCGGTCCGGGACAGCGCGGTAGCGCAGCTCGGCGTCCTCGTACGCGAAGAGCAGGTAGCACGCGCGGCAGGTACACATGAGCGCGCGGCTCTCGAGGTTCACGACGTGCTGGTGGGTCTCGCTGATCGGCTCGGCGCACATCTCACAACGCTCGAACGTGATCGGTGCCGGCCGGTTGGTCGTGATCCGACGCAAGGTGGCCAGCGGCGAGCCTGAGAGCGGTGGACGGCCCGCCTGCGGGCTCATGGGGTCACCGCAGGCAGCGCGACGGCGGCCACTCCGTCACGAACCAGAAGGGGCAGCGGCGAGAGATGGTCCCCCTCGGCTTCGAGGCAGGCACCAGCACGCCGTACGTCGTAGTGGCTGTGACAGGTCGGGCAGCGCAGGACACCGTCCCCGACCGGGTAGCCCAACCGCCGCTCGAGGGTGGCTCCGGCCATGCGCGACGTACAGCGCGGACAGGTGTCGCGGAAGACGAACAGGTCGTCCTGGATGCGACACCCGAGCACGGCGATGCCCCCGAGGGTGAAGCCACCCACCTCGCCCGGCGCCAGGTCCGCCAGCAGCGGGGCGGGCTCCCAGGCTCCCCCGACGGTCTCCAGGTCGGTGGGGCCCAGCCGGGAGCGCAGCGACTCGACGGGGATCAGCGGTCCGCTGCCGGCCGCCGCGGCGCTGTCGGACGTCTCCACCTCGATCGACACGATCTCGGGTGCCGCCGCCTCGACCGCGCCCTCCACGGCGAGGGACAGTGTCACCGACGACGACGGACACCCGTCGCAGCTGCCCAGCAGCCGCAGCCGGACGACTCCGTCAGGCGTGACCTCGAGCAGCTCGACGTCACCGCCATGGGTGCCGAGGTAGGGACGCACGCCCTCCAGCGCGTTCTCCACCCGGGTGGTGACGTCGTAGGGGTGCAGGCCGTGCACCAGCAGCAGGCTGGAGACGAGCTCGTCGGATGCCAGTGCGTCGAGCGCGGTGTCGTCGAGGCGGCCGAGGTCGTACAAGATGTCGAGGATCCGCTCCAGGCCGCCCCCGTAGAGGTCGGCCACGAGCCGGACCAGCTCCTCAGCCCGCTCGCGAGCGACCGCACCGCCGGACGCGCTCGCGTCGATCAGGGCAGCGATCCGGTCGCCCGCGGCTTGCAGATCGTCGGACGGTGGACTCTCGGCTGGCTGGGCTGATCCCATCTGCGCCGGCTATTCGCCGGTGACGGACTGCGTGGGCGAGTGGAGCCGGTCGACCTTCTTGCCGTTGCCGAGGTACATGTGCACCCCGCAGGGCAGACACGGGTCGAAGCTGCGGACCGTCCGCATGATGTCGATGCCCTTGAAGTGCTCCCGGTCGTTCTCCTCGAAGATCGGCTGCCCCTGGACGGCGTCCTCGTAGGGTCCGGGGGTGCCGTAGGAGTCGCGCGGGTTGGCGTTCCACGGGGTCGGCGGGTACGGGTGGTAGTTCGCGATCTTGCCGTCCTGGATCACCATGTGGTGCGAGAGCACTCCCCGGACCGCCTCGGTGAAGCCGCAGCCGACGCCCTCGTCGGGAACCTCGAAGGTCTCCCACGTCTTGGTGTGGCCGGCGCGGATCTCCACGAGTGCCTTCTCGGCGAAGTGCAGCGCTGCCGCGGCCGCATACGCCTGGAAGTAGGTCCGGGCGCGGTTGCGCTCGATGGTGTTGCTCCACTGCGGGATCTTCCACTCCAGCTCGACGGGTCCCTTCAGCGCCGTCTTGGGGAGGTTGATCTTGACGCTGGTGCCGGTCGACTGGACGTACCCGATGTCGACGAGACCGGCGAGAGCCGTCGACCACAGCCGTGCCAGCGGGCCGCCGCCGGTGTCGAGGGCGAGATAGTCCTTGCCGTCGTACCAGCGCGGCGACATGACCCAGCTGTACTTGTCGTCGAAGTCGCGCTTCTGCGGCCTCGGGTTGGTCGACTGGTTCCAGGGGTGACGACGGTCGACGGGGTTGCCCAGCGGGTCGTTCTTGACGAACATCTCCTGGCCCTCCCAGTCGTCGTAGTACGACGAGCCGAGCAGGATCCGGATGCCGAGGTTGATGTCGACGAGGTCGGTCGTGACCAGCTTGCCGTCGACGACGACGCCCGGGGTCACGAACATCTTGCGACCCCAGTCGGTCATGTCCTTGTAGGCGAAGTTGCAGTACTCGGGGTCCTGGAAGGAGCCCCAGCAGCCGAGCAGCGTGCGCCGCAGGCCGGACTGCTCGTAGCCGGGCAGTGCCTCGTACATGAAGTTGAAGAGGTCGTCGTGCATCGGCACGACCTTCTTCATGAACTCGATGTAGCGCATCAGCCGGGTCATGTAGTCGGTCATCAGCTGGATGGTGGCGACGGTGCCCACACCGCCCGGGTACAGCGTCGAGGGGTGGACGTGCCGGCCCTCCATCAGGCAGAACATCTCCCGCGTGTAGCGGCTGACCTGCAGCGCCTCGCGGTAGAACTCACCGGTGAACGGGTTCAGCGAGCGCATGATGTCGCCGATGGTGCGGTTGCCGTGGTCGCCGGCGTGCGGCGCCTCGGTGCTGTTCGCACGCTCGAGGACTCCGGGGTTGGTCTCGGCGATCATCTTCTCGCAGTAGTCGACCCCGACGAGGTTCTCCTGGAAGATGTTGTGGTCGAACATGTACTCGGCGGCCTCACCGAGGTTGACGATCCACTCCCCCAGGTGCGGTGGCTTGACGCCGTAGGCCATGTTCTGCGCATAGCACGAGCAGGTGGCGTGGTTGTCGCCGCAGATACCGCAGATGCGGCTCGTGATGAAGTGGGCGTCGCGCGGGTCCTTGCCCTTCATGAAGATCGAGTAGCCGCGGAAGATCGACGACGTGCTGTGACACTCGACGACCTCCTTCTTCTTGAAGTCGATCTTCGTGTAGATGCCCAGGCTGCCGACGATGCGGGTGATCGGGTCCCAGGCCATCTCGACGAGGCCGTTGTCAGCTTTACGGTTGCGGGTGGGGCTGGGGATGGTGGACGTCATTGCTCGCCTTCCGGCCGGTTCGAGGACGGTGCTGCCCACGGGAGCCGAGTGAGCGGCACCACGGATGGAGCGCTGCTACCAGGTACGCGTCGCGCCTGTGGTGAGCTGGCGCCCCTTGTGACGCCACTTCGGTTCCTTGTCGACGGTGCGCGTCGTGATCGTGCGGAGCCTTCGGATGGCCGCGCCGTATGCGCCGACGGCGGTCGTCGAGAACTTGCCGCCGGGCGGCTCGTCCATGAACGGCATGAACTTGTCGGGGAAGCCGGGCATGGTGCAGCCGATGCAGATGCCGCCGACGTTGGGGCAGCCGCCCATGCCGTTCATCCAGCCGCGCTTGGGGACGTTGCACTTGACGACGGGCCCCCAGCAGCCGAGCTTGACGATGCACTTCGGGGAGCCGTACTCGGTCGCGAAGTCGCCCTGCTCGTAGTAGCCGGCGCGGTCGCAGCCCTCGTGCACCGTCTTGCCGAACAGCCACGTAGGACGCAGCGCCTCGTCGAGGGGGATCATCGGCGCCTGGCCGGTGGCCATGTACAGCAGGTAGGTCAGGGTCTCGGACAGGTTGTCGGGCTGGATGGGACAGCCCGGTACGCAGACGATCGGGATGCCCGCCTTGGACTTCCAGTCCCAGCCGAGGTAGTCGGGCACGCCCATCGCGCCGGTCGGGTTGCCGGCCATCGCGTGGATGCCGCCGTAGGTGGCGCAGGTGCCCACGGCGACGATGGCCGTCGCCTTGGGCGCCAGCCGGTCGAGCCATTCGCTCGTCGTCATCGGCTGGCCCGTGGCCGGGTTGTTGCCGAACCCGCACCAGTACCCTTCGTCGTGCAGCTTCTCGTTGGGTATGGACCCCTCCACGACGAGCACGAACGGCTCGAGCTCACCTCTGTCGGCCTTGAAGAACCACTCGAGGAAGTCGTCGGCGCCGCCGTTGGGCCCGCACTCGAAGTCGATCAACGGCCAGTGGACCGCAATCTGCGGCAGCCCGGGGAGAGACCCCAGGGCGATCTCCTCGATGCTGGGCTGGGTTGCCGCCGTCAAGGCGACGGAGTCCCCGTCACAGCTGAGCCCGGCGTTGATCCACAGCACGTGGATGAGGGTCTGTTCGGCGGCAATGGCTTCGGCAGTCTGCATCGTGCCACGCTCTCCGGGCTGGGATCTCAACCCTGAAAGGGCCCCTACGGGCTCACTGTTGTTGGCGTTGTGGTCTGTCTACTCCTCGCCGAATTGGGGTGTCAAGCATCTTCGGGACAGGTCGCCGCACCGGCCGCCACCGGCCCGGCGATTCTTAGGCGTCGAGCACTGTCTGTGCAGGTGTCGTGCACCATCCGTACCAGCTCTCGAGCCCGGCTGCCGGACTTCACCGACAGTGCCATGACCTCCAGGCCGGGGTTGACGCTGCGGGCGCGGGCGGTGCACGCGTCGACGTCGAAGTCGACGTAGGGCAGCAGGTCGGTCTTGTTGATCACGACGAGGTCTGCGCCCGCGAACATGTGCGGGTACTTCAGCGGCTTGTCATCGCCCTCGGTCACCGAGATGACGACGACCTTGGCGGCCTCGCCGAGGTCGAACAGCGCGGGGCAGACGAGGTTGCCGACATTCTCGATGAACAGCAGCGAGCCCGGAGCGGGATCGAGTGCCTCGAGTCCCTGGTGCAGCATGTCCGCATCGAGGTGGCAGCCCGCTCCGGTGTTGATCTGGACGACCTCGCAGCCGGTGGCCCGGATGCGCTCGGCGTCGAGCAGCGTCTCCTGGTCTCCCTCGATGACCGCGACCGGTCGCTCCGCGCCGAGCTCCTGGATCGTCTTCACGAGCAGGCTGGTCTTGCCGGATCCCGGGGAGCTCATCACGTTGAGCGCGCGAATACCCCGCCCGGACAGCCAACGTCTGTTGAGCGCGGCCAGCGCGTCGTTCTTCGCCAGTACCTGTTGCCCGATCTCGATCGTGCGAGTCGAGCCCTCGGAAGCCGGGACAGCTCGGTGCTCGTGCCCGCCCGCATGGTCATGGCCGTGCTGATGGCTGTGCGGCTGTGAGCCGTCGTGAGCGTGAACGTAGGCGCCCGGGCCGTCATGGGTGTGCCGTTCGCCGCCGACCTGTTGTCGAAGGCCAGGGTCGTTCAGCGTGGTCACCCGGATGCCGTCCTCGCCGCACCCGCAGGTCGTACACACGGTCAGGCCACCTCCACCGACTTGATCACGAGCTCTCGGCCCGCGGTGACCTCGACGTCAGCGCTGCCGCACGGACACAACAAGATGAGGTCGCTCAGGGTGAAGTCCCGCCCGCAGTCGCGACAGTGGGCCTCACCGGACCGTTCGTCGATGTCCAGCCTGGCACCTTCGAGCAGGGTCTGGCCAGCGGCGATCTCGAAGCAGAAGCGCATCGCATCCGGGACCACACCCGACAGCTTGCCGACCTCGAGGCGCAGGCTCACCACCCGGTGGCCGTCGACGCGCTCGTTGACCGCGTCCACGACGCTCTGCGTGATGGCAAGCTCGTGCATCCTGCAGCAACTCTGTACCAGCGACCTGGCTACTGTCGAGTACCCGGAATACTGCGATTCGGAAACTAGTTGAACATGACATTATCGTCGCGTTTCGTCAGGGCAGGAGCACGCATGCAGTTCGGCATCTTCACGGTCGGCGACGTCACGCCCGACCCGACGACCGGGCAGGCGCCGTCCGAGGCGGAGCGGATCAAGTCCATGGTGACGATCGCGTTGAAGGCCGAGGAGGTCGGACTTGACGTGTTCGCCACCGGCGAGCACCACAACCCCCCGTTCGTGCCGTCGTCCCCGACGACATTGCTCGGCTACATAGCGGCCCGTACGAGTCGGCTCGTGCTCTCGACCTCCACCACGCTGATCACGACCAACGATCCGGTGAAGATCGCAGAGGACTTCGCGATGCTGCAACATCTCGCCGACGGCCGGGTCGACCTCATGTTGGGCCGCGGCAACACGGGCCCCGTGTACCCGTGGTTCGGTCAGGACATCCGCGACGGCATCGCGCTCGCCGTCGAGAACTACGACCTGCTGCGGCGGCTCTGGCGCGAGGACGTGGTCGACTGGGAGGGCAGCTTCCGCACCCCGCTCCAGTCGTTCACGTCGACGCCCAGGCCCCTCGACGGCATACCTCCCTTCGTCTGGCATGGCTCGATCCGCAGCCCGGAGATCGCCGAGCAGGCCGCGTACTACGGTGACGGCTTCTTCGCCAACCACATCTTCTGGCCCAAGGACCACTACAAGCGGCTGATCGGGCTGTACCGTCGCCGCTTCGAGCACTACGGCCACGGCGCGGCCGACCAGGCGATCGTCGGGCTGGGCGGGCAGGTGTTCATGCGCAAGCACTCACAGGCGGCCGTCCGGGAGTTCCGTCCCTACTTCGACAACGCGCCCGTGTACGGGCATGGGCCGTCGCTGGAGGACTTCATGGAGCAGACGCCGCTCACCGTCGGCAGCCCGCAGGAGGTGATCGAGAAGACGCTGAAGTTCCGCGAGTACTTCGGCGACTACCAGCGCCAGCTGTTCTTGATGGACCACGCGGGTCTTCCGCTCAAGACTGTCCTGGAGCAGCTCGACATGCTGGGCGCGGAGGTGGTTCCGGTGCTGCGCAGGGAGTTCGACGCGCTACGACCCGCCCACGTACCAGAGGCGCCGACGCACGCCAGCCTCAGGGCGGCGGCCGGCGCAGCTGTCGAGGATGCCGGCGAGCACGGCGCGATCGAGGCGGCCCTGCGGTGACGACAGCCAACCTCGCTGTGGTGACGGCCGGGGTGAGTCAGCCCTCCACGACCCGGCTGCTCGGTGACCAGCTCGCAGCCGCGACCGAGCGGGCGCTCCAGGCCAGGCGGGTCGAGGTGAAGATCGGTCCCGTCGAGCTGCGTAACCACGCCCTTGACCTGATGAACAACCTGCTCACCGGCTTCCCCAGCCCGGACCTGCGCGCGACCCTCGACACGGTCGGCGCCGCCGATGGGCTGATTGTCGTCACGCCGATCTTCAACGCCTCCTACAGCGGCCTCTTCAAGGTGTTCTGCGACGTCTTGGATGCGAACGCCCTGGCCGGGAAGCCGGTCCTGATCGCCGCCACCGGAGGCACCGCGCGGCACTCACTGGCACTGGACCACGCCATGCGCCCACTCTTCGCCTACCTGCATGCCGTCGTCGTGCCGACCGGGGTCTTCGCGGCATCCGAGGACTGGGGTACCGGACATAGCCATGGCGCCACGGCGCTCGCCCAGCGGGTCGACCGGGCCGCGACGGAGCTGGCCGAGCTGATGGTCGGGGCCGCGATCACCCCGCCGCCTGACCCGTTCGACGACCCGGTCCCCTTCGGTTCGCTGCTCCCCTCGTACCCGAACGATCCGACTCTGAGGTAGCCATAGCTACTCCAGAGTCGGATCCTTCGGGGAGGACGAGCGGGTGAGACGAGCGGGTGGAGTAGAAAGGGTGTCGTGCTTCGGGTAGCCATCATCGGTTCTGGCCCGGCGGGAATCTACGCGGTGGAGGCGTTGACCCGTGACGGGAACGCGTCAGTCGACGTGCTGGACCGATTGCCGTGCCCGTTCGGCCTGGTCCGCTACGGCGTGGCGCCCGACCACCCCAAGATTCGCTCGATCAGCGCGGCGCTGAGCAGCGTGCTCGAGCAGCAGGGCGCCCGCTTCTTCGGAAACGTCGAGGTCGGTACCGATATCAGCCTCGCCGAGCTGCAGACCTACTACGACGCGGTCGTCATCGCGAGCGGCGCCGCGGTGGACCGGCGGCTGGGGATACCTGGGGAGGACCTGCCGGGCAGCCGCTCGGCGACGGACTTCGTCGCCTGGTACAACGGGCACCCTGACGCCCCTCTCGACGCCTTCACCCTCGCGGCACGCTCCGTCGCCGTGATCGGGGTGGGCAACGTGGCGGTCGACGTCGTGCGGCTGCTCGCCAAGACCGCCGACGACCTACGGGCCACCGACATGCCTGACCACGTGCTCGACGTACTCGAGCACAGCCATGTCAGCGACATCCACATGATCGGCCGTCGGGGACCCGCACAGGCGAAGTTCACGACCAGGGAGCTCCGGGAGCTCGGCGAGATCGCGAACGCCGACGTGGTCGTCAAACAGAGCGAGCTGCAGCTCGATGCCGCCAGCGAGCAGCTGCTCGCAACGTCGCCCGCTGTGCGACGTAACCTCGACGTCCTGCGCGAGTGGGCCGCCCGTCCTCCGGGCGGCAGGCCACGCCGCGTACATCTTCGGTTCTGGCTGCGACCGGCCGCCATCGTCGCGGGCGCCGACGGCATGGTGTCGGGCCTGCACGTGGAGGAGACCCGCCCCGATGCCGCCGGCGCCCCCCTGGGCACCGGGCGGCTGTCCTCGATCGACGCGCAGCTCGTGTTGCGCTCTGTCGGGTACCGGGGGCTGGCCATACCCGGCCTGCCCTTCGACGAGCTCACGGGTACGGTCCCGAACGCCGCGGGCCGTGTCCTTCTCGACGGTGAGCCGCTCAGCGGCATCTACGTCGCCGGCTGGAGCAAGCGCGGCCCCACTGGCGTCATCGGGACGAACAAGCACGATGCCCGCGAGACGGTGGCGTCGATCCTCGAGGACGCGCCCCAGCTTCCCAGGGCGCCGAAGGGAGATCCCGACCAGATCGTCAAGCTCTTCGCCGAACGCAACCTCAGGGCCGTCGACTGGGAGGGCTGGCGGGCCATCGAGCGTGCTGAGGGTCTCCTGGGAGTCCAGCGCGGCAACGCGAGAGTGCGGATCACCGAACGTGACGCGCTGCTGCGGGCGGCGTTCGGCGAGTAGCGCCTCACCGCACCCTGCTGGAGCGAGCGGGACTAGGCAGGACGGGGCAGGCTCGCGACGTGGCGACGCGTCGGCGTCGATAAGGTGATGTGCGTGACCGAACAGCGGACGAACTGGGCCGGCAACATCGACTTCAGCGCAAAGACCGTGCACGCTCCGACGTCCGTTGAGGACGTCCAGGCCGCTGTGAAAGCCAGCGAACGGATCCGGGCGCTCGGTACGGCACACTCCTTCAACCCCATCGCCGACACCGCAGGCGACCACATCACCGTGGCCGGCCTGGCCCGGAGCTGCGACGTGGACTCCGAGCGTTCCACGGCGAAGGTCAGTGCCGGGATGCGGTACGGCGACGTTGCAACCCTCCTGCACGGGACCGGCTACGCGGTGCCCAACCTCGGATCGCTGCCGCACATCTCGGTCGCCGGCGCCGTCGCCACCGCCACGCACGGTTCCGGCACTCGGGTAGGGAACTTGGCCACGGCTGTCACCGCAATCGAGATGGTCACCGCCGACGGCGATCTCGTGGAGATCAGCCGCGAGAAGGATGGCGAGCAGTTCGCCGGCGCGGTGGTGGCCCTAGGTGCGCTCGGCGTCGTGACGACGGTCACGCTCGACGTCGAGCCGACGTTCGAAGTGCGGCAGTGGGTCTACGACGACCTGCCCCGTGCCGAAGCCGGCGAGCACATCGTACTTGCCCTGACCGTTGCCCGCGGGCAACGCGGCGTTGTTGGGCTGGGCGGGGGCGGGGGCCTGGCTGGTCTGCGCAGAGCCACCTCCGCCCTGGTTGGCGCAGCCGGAGAGCACCAGGGCCGCTGCCGCGACCAGGGCACCCGCGGCGGCGAGCCGACGTCGGACCACTGAATCAACCTCCGTTGCAGGGGGTGCTCGCAGAGCGACCGGAGAAGATTCAAACTCGCCCGGTCGGTGGGAAACATAGACCCAAATCCCGGGCGAGAACAGTTGTCGTCGGTGTGTCGGTACGTCCGGTGTCGGCTCGGAGCCACGGTGCCGGCCGGGTCGTTGCGCAGCGGACCTCAGGGCTGGGTGCGGTCGGGGATCCGATTGTCCGCCGACCAGGCGATACACGGTGACCGCGTCGGTCCCGACGTCGCCGAAGCGGTCGAACGAGATGGGCCCGGTGATGCCGTCGGCGTCGTAGGCCTGGGCGGCCTGGTCTACCGTGCGCCGCAGGTCGGCCGACCACTCTCCGCCACTTCGGCCAGCGCCGTCGCCGTGGCCCCGACGATGATGTTCGCGGCGTCGAAGCCGAACGCGCCGTACTGGCCGTAGCCCTCGCGGAAGCCGGCCGCGCGGTAGGCGGTGATGAACGCCGTGGCGCCCGGCAGCGCCTCGGTCGGTGGGCCGACGGAGGTCCCCGAATACGCCGGTCGCGTCCGCCCGCCGCCGCGTAGTCG
>CAWGOA010000002.1:0-523230 GCA_963824115.1 uncultured Actinomycetota bacterium | reverse complement strand
TTGTGGGCGTCTGCGACAGCCCCGCGGCCGGGAAATGGCTCCCGATCTGAGGTCACACCGCCGGGATGGTCGCCGGCGCGGTGCGGGTCTTGCACAGACCTCGAGGCTTGCCGGTGACGAGCGATTCGGAGCCATCCGAACCCGACGAACCGTGGGCACACGAGAAGGCCTGGAGTAGCCCAGGCGCAGGGATCAAGATTACCGGCTGGGCACAGCAGGGTCAAAACGAGTATGTGCCGGCACGGTCATGGTACCCGGCCGTGACCTGCGCCTCGGCGCGATCGCGCACCGTTCAGCAGCTCGGCCAGGTGGACCGCGTCCACCCCGGCCAGCTGGTCGAGCTGGGTACGGCAGCTGAAGCCGTCGGCGACGACGGTGGTGCCCGCTGCCGCTGTCCGGACCGCGGGGAGCAGGTCGTGTTCCGCGACGGCGACCGACACCTCGTAGTGACCCTTCTCCATGCCGAAGTTGCCCGCGAGACCGCAGCAGCCACCGACGCGGCGCACTTGTGCACCGGCGCTTCTCAGCAGCGCCTCGTCGGCGTCCCAGCCGAGGATCGAGGCGTGGTGGCAGTGCGGCTGGGCGACCACGCTGACGCCCCCGAGGTCCGGTGGCTTCCAGTGCGGGGTGCGCTGTAGCAGCTCCGCGACTGTGTAGACGTTCGCGGCGAGCGTGCGGGCGCGTGGGTCGTCGAGGAGCGCCGGTGCGTCGGCTCGGAGCACGGCGGTGCACGAGGGCTCGAGCCCGAGCACCGGCACACCCGCGTCGGCGTACCTCGCGAGCGCCGCAACTGTCCGCTGCAGCGTGCTCTTGGCCCGGGAGAGCTGGCCCGTGCTGATCCAGGTCAGCCCACAGCACAGCGGTTCGGCCGGGACCTCGACGCGGTACCCGGCTCGTTCGAGCAGGTCGACGGCGGCCGCGTCCGACTGTCGGCGTGAAGTGGTCGGTGAAGGTGTCGACCCAGAGCACCACGGCTGCCCGGTCACCGTCCGCCGGTGGGCGTCCGCTGGCCCAGGACCGAAAGGACTGTCGGGCCAGGCGGGGCAACGCGCGTCTCTGGTCGATGCCGGCGCTCCACCGTAGGGCGTGGGCCACCGCCGGGCTCGCGAACGCCAGGTTCGCGAGCCGCGGCACGTGTTGGGCCAGTGCGGTCCAGCGCGGCAGCCAGCCCAGGGTGTAGTGGCTGCGTGGGCGCATTCGGCCACGGAAGCGCTGGTGCAGGACCTCGGCCTTGTAGGTGGCCATGTCGACGCCCGTCGGGCAGTCCGAGGCGCACCCCTTGCAGGCAAGGCACAGCTCGAGAGCGTCAGTCACCTCCTGGGCCCGCCACGAGGGACTGGCTCCGGCATCGAATGCGCCGGCCACCATGTCTTGCAGTACCCGCGCGCGTCCGCGCGTGGAGTCCTTCTCGTTGCGGGTTGCCTGGTAGGACGGGCACATCACGCCCCCGCCGGTGGCGTTGTCAGCGAGGCACTTGCCGACCCCTGTGCACCGGTGCACCGCAGCGGACAGGTCGCCGCCGTCAGCGGGCAGACGCATCGCCAGGCCGTTCGTCACATGGCTGCGAACGGTGAGCCTCAAGTCACTGTCCACGCGCCGTGGTCTCACCAGCACGCCGGGGTTCAGCAGCCCGTCGGGGTCGAAGATCGTCTTGACGTCCCGGAACAGGTCGATCACGCGCGCCGGGTACATGAGCGGAAGGAGCTCCGACCGGGCCCGGCCATCCCCGTGCTCCCCGGACAGCGACCCGCCGTAGGACGCCGCCAACCGCGCCGCGTCGTGCACGAAGCTGCGCAGGACCGCTCCGGCCGGGTCGGTCTCGAGCGGGAAGTCGATCCGTACGTGTACGCAGCCGTCCCCGAAGTGCCCGTACGGCACGCCGTCGAGGCCGTGCTGGACGAGCAGCGCCTCGAAGTCGCGCAGGTAGGCGCCAAGACGAGCCGGCGGGACAGCGGCGTCCTCCCAGCCGGCGAGGCCGGGCCGCGCCAGGGCGCGGGCAGCCAGCCCGGCTCCGTCCTCGCGGATCCGCCACAGCGCCCGCATGTCAGCAGTCCGCGTGACGATCCGGGCCGACGTGGTGCCGGCGTCGCGCCGAACTCTCTGGGCTGCGCTCACTGCCTCCTCGGCCGTGTCGCCGACGACCTCGACCATCAGCCAGGCCCCTCCGGCGGGCAGGTCGGGCACCGCGTCGGAGCCCTGGGTCGCACGCAGGACGTCCACGATTCTCGAGTCCAGTCCCTCGCAGGCGGCTGGACGGTGGACGAGCATCGACGGTGCGTCGTCGGCTGCGTCGGCGATGGTCGGGTAGCCGAGCACCACGAGGGCACGGTGGGGCGGGTCCCGTACCAGCCGGACAGTCGCGCCGAGGACGACCGCCAATGTGCCCTCGGAGCCGACCAGGGCACGCGCGACGTCGAAGCCACGCTCCGGCAGGAGATGTTCCAGCCCGTAGCCGGACACCTGACGAGCGAACCTACCCAGCTCGAGCCGTATGTCGGCGAGGTCCGTGCCTACCCGTTCGCGCAGGCGGTCGAGGACCGGCGACGTGGCCTGCCCCGGGCCCAGGATGACTCGCTCCCCCTGGGCGGTCGCGACGTCGAGGCCGAGGACATTGTCGGAGGTGCGCCCGTAGCCGAGGGCCCTGGAGCCGCAGGCGTTGTTGCCGATCATGCCGCCGATCGTGCAGCGCGAGTGTGACGACGGATCGGGCCCGAACCGCAGGCCCGACGGCTTCGCCGCCTTCTGCAGCGCAGCGTGGACGACACCGGGCTGGACGACCGCAGTGGCCGCATCAGGGTCGATCGGGCCCACGGCGTTCATGTACGCGGAGAAGTCCAGCACGACGCCCGGCCCCACGGCGTTGCCCGCGATCGACGTGCCGGCGCCGCGTGCGGTGATCGGGAGCCCTGCTGAGCGGCAAGCGGCGAGTGTCGCGAGCACCTCGTCGGCGTCGCGAGGCCGTACGACAAGCGCTGGCGGGACCCGGTACAGCGACGCGTCACTGCTGTACAGAGAACGTGCCAGCGAGGACGAGTCGACGTCGAGGACCCCGGCGCGCAGCAGTTCGGCGCTCACCGAGCTCGCGCGGTCGCGCCCGTCCTCCACGCGACCATGCTGCCACCCCCCGTACGATCCGACTTTCAGGTGGCTATAGCGACCTGCAGGTCGGATCTTTGGGGTGCTGGATCAGCGGTCTGCCGGTCAGGCGGCGGGACCCTGTTCGCGTACGGCCTGGACGTTCTCCAGTGCCGAGCGAAGGTCCGTGAGCCACTCGTCGCTGTGCTGTCCCACGAGTCGTACGCACCATTTGAGCGCGTCAGCACGCGACCGTGCCACGCCCGCGTCGACCAGCGTGTCGAGGACCTGCCGTTGGGGTTGCCGCAGTCGGGTCATCACCGGCAGGGCGAGGTGGGTGAACAGAGCGCTGAGGTCTCCGATCGTTGCCCCCCAGGACACCTTGCGCTCGAAGCGTCGCTGCGCTTCACTCGCGACCGCCATCCGGGCTTCACGCGACTCCTCGCGCCAACCGGAGATTCTTCCGGCCGCGGCTTCGGCCTTCGCCTCGTCGGACGCGTCGTCGGCCAGCTCGACGGGATCGAGGTGGATGAGCACCGTGATCTCCTCGCGGTCGATGGTGATGGTGGGGGCGGTACCGGTCCAGTCCTGCGGAAGGCGGCCGGTGAACCAGGCCTTGATGTCGTTGTCAGTTTGCGATGTAGTCATGTAATTAAGATTACATCACTTCCCCGACGGCGACCAGAGCATCCGCACGCGACCTAGGCCAGCGGCACCTGCCCGACGACACCAGACAGCAGGTCGACCGCCTCGGCGACCGACCAGCCGAGCGTCTCGCGGCCGACCGTCAGCTCGGTCCACGACCAGCCCGGAACGTCAGCCGGCTCCCACGGAGGCGTCAGAGCCGTCCGCTCACGCTCCATGAAGGAGGCGAGCTGCTCGTTCAGCCCGAGGTGGTCCCGGGGTACGAACAGACGCAGAGCATTGGTATGCGGCGGAGCCGGGAACACCGAGATGCCGGCCGATGGGAGGGCAGCAGCGAGCAACTGCGCCCGCGCGTGGTAATCCGCAACACGGGGAAGCTCCTCACGCAGACCTCGAAGCGCAGCGAGGGCATACGGCATCAGCGTGCTGAGCGTGCCGCCGAGGCGCGAGCGCCAGGGACGAACCGCCGCAACCACGCCCGCGGGCCCGGCCACCGCGGCGCCGGCCAACCCTCCGAGCCCCTTGTAGAAGGAGACGTAGACGGTGTCCGCGAGAGCCGCGATCTCGGGGAGTCCGTGTGCGAGGTGAGGCTGCGACTCCCACAGACGTGCACCGTCGAAGTGCAGCGGTACCCCTCTGTCCCGGCAGGCCTGGGAGAACTCCGTCAGCTCCTCCCACGACGGCAGCAGGTAGCCGGCGTCGCGCAGGGGGAGCTCTGTCAGCACAGCCCCGAGCTTGCCTGGAATCGCCTCCAGGTGGCGGGCCAAGGGGAAGGTCGCACCGGTCGTGAGCCGTTCGTAGCGCAAGCCCTGCAGGAGCAGCGGGCCGTCCAGCTCGTGGTGCAACAGGTGCGACAGGTCGGGTAGGGCGACGCGTCGCGAGCCCTGCTCGTCGCACAGCACCCGGAGAACCGACTGCTGGGCCATGATCCCACTCGGGAACATCACCGCCGCCGGCTTGCCGAGAAGCTCGCGGACGTGATCCTCGAGAACGGCTACCGGACCGGAGTCGCCGTACCGGTCCCACGTACCGGGCTGGTCGAGGCGTTCGGCCTCGTCGGCGAGGCTGCGCATCTCGTCGGCGGGGCTGCGCCGCCCGCCGCCCGACAGACGGCTGTCCACCTGCGCGGACGCCGCCCGAAAACGCGCCTTGACGGCCTGCGCCCTCTCGTGTTCGGCGGTCATGGCTGGATGCGTCGTTCGATCATCTCCACATCCTGCCCGGACGGGCACAGCACGAGGGCGGCCACCCGTACTGGGGTGACCGCCCTCGAGCTCGCTAGGTACGGAGGCCGGCCTCAGTTCCGGTAGGAACCGAAGTCGAAGTCGTCCAGGGCGACTGACTGCCCGGTCGACTGGCCGAAGTCGTACTCGTAGGTGTCGTAGTCGATCGAGTACGCCTGCGCACGCGCCTCCTCGGTCGGCTCGACCCGGATGTTGCGGTAGCGCTCCAGTCCGGTACCGGCAGGGATGAGCTTGCCCAAGATGACATTCTCCTTGAGCCCGCGCAGCTGGTCGGACTTCCCGTGGATGGCAGCGTCGGTGAGCACCCTTGTCGTCTCCTGGAAGGAGGCCGCGGATAGCCACGACTCCGTCGCCAGCGACGCCTTGGTGATGCCCATCAGCACCGGTCGGCCCGAGGCGGGGGTCCCGCTTTCGGAGACGACTCGGCGGTTCTCGGTCTCGAAGCGGCTCCGCTCGACCAGCTCACCAGGGAGCAGCAGGGAGTCGCCGCTCTCGATCACCGTGATCCGGCGCAGCATCTGCCGGATGATGATCTCGATGTGCTTGTCGTGGATCGCGACAGCTTGGCGCCGGTAGACCTCCTGCACCTGGTCGACGAGGTGCTCTTGGGTCTTGCGTGGCCCGAGCACCCGCAGGACGTCTTGCGGATCGGCCTTGCCGACGGTCATCTGCTGACCGACCTCGACGTGTGTACCTTCCTCGACCAGCAGGCGGGTCCGCTTGCTGACGGGGTAGGCCACCTCTTCGGAGCCGTCGTCAGGGACGACCACGATCTTGCGGGTCTTGTCGGTGTCCTCGACCCGCACCCGACCGGCAGACTCCGAGATCGGCGCCTTGCCCTTGGGTTGGCGGGCTTCGAACAGCTCCACGACGCGCGGGAGACCCTCGGTGATGTCGTCCGCCGAGGCCACTCCACCGGTGTGGAAGGTGCGCATCGTCAGCTGCGTACCGGGCTCACCGATCGACTGGGCAGCGATGATGCCGACGGCCTCACCGATGTCGACGAGCTTGCCGGTGGCCAGCGAGCGGCCGTAGCACTTGGCGCACGTCCCGGTCTTGGCGTCACACGTCAGTACCGAACGCACCTTGACCTCGTGGATGCCGGCGTCGATCAGCCTGTTGATCAGCACATCACCGATGTCGTCACCACCGTGGGCGAGGACCTCCCCGGTCTCGGGGTGCTCCACGTCGACTGCGAGGTTGCGTGCGTAGGCGGACGTCTCGACGTACTCGTCCTTCGTCACCCGGCCGTCGTCGAGCCTTACCCCGATCACCTTGCTGAGGCCGCGCTCGGTCCCGCAGTCATCCTCACGGATGATCACGTCCTGCGACACGTCGACGAGCCGGCGCGTCAGGTACCCGGAGTCGGCCGTGCGCAGGGCGGTGTCGGCCAGACCCTTACGGGCACCGTGCGTGGAGATGAAGTACTCGAGTACCGACAGCCCCTCACGGAAGTTGGCCTTGATCGGACGCGGGATGATCTCGCCCTTGGGGTTGGCGACCAGCCCACGCATACCGGCGATCTGCCGGACCTGCGTCATGTTCCCGCGGGCACCGGAGTTGACGATCATGTAGATCGGGTTGGTCTTCTCGAAGGTCGCCTCCATGGCCTTGGCCACTTCGATGGTCGCCGAGTTCCAGATCTCGATGAGCTCCTGGCGGCGCTCCTCGTCGGTGATCAGGCCGCGCTCGTACTGCTGCTGAACCTTGGCGGCCTGAGCCTCGTACCGAGCCATGATCACGGGCTTCTCGGACGGCGTGACGACATCCTCGATGGAGATCGTGACACCGGACCGGGTTGCCCAGTAGAAGCCGACGTCCTTGAGGGCGTCGAGCGCCGTGGCGACCTCGACCTTCGTGTAGCGCTCGGCGAGGTCGTTGACGATGACCCCGAGCTGCTTCTTGCCGACCTCGGCGTTGACGTACGCGTAGTTCCACGGCAGCGCCTCGTTGAAGATGGCCCGGCCGAGCGTCGTCTCGAGCGTCAGCTGCTGTCCGGGCTCCCAGCCTTCGGGAGTCGGGTAGCCGACCGGCGGGACGACGTCAGGGAACCGGAGGCGGATCTTGCTCTGCAACGCGATGTCCCCGCGATCCAGCGCCATCAGCGCCTCGGCGACGGAGGCGAACGACCGGCCCTCGCCGACGTGACCGTCACGGTCGAGGGTCAGGAAGTAGATGCCGATGATCATGTCCTGCGTCGGCATCGTGACCGGCCGGCCGTCGGCAGGCTTCAAGATGTTGTTGGTCGACAGCATCAAGATGCGCGCCTCGGCCTGAGCCTCGGCCGACAGCGGCAGGTGCACAGCCATCTGGTCGCCGTCGAAGTCGGCGTTGAACGCCGAGCACACGAGCGGGTGGATCTGGATGGCCTTGCCCTCGATCAGCTGAGGCTCGAAGGCCTGGATGCCGAGCCGGTGCAGGGTGGGAGCACGGTTCAGCAGGACCGGGTGCTCGGTGATGACCTCTTCGAGGACGTCCCAGACGACCGGCCTGCTGCGCTCCACCATGCGCTTGGCGCTCTTGATGTTCTGCGCGTGGTTGAGGTCGACCAGCCGCTTCATCACGAAAGGCTTGAAGAGCTCCAGGGCCATCTGCTTGGGCAGACCGCACTGGTGCAGCTTGAGCTGCGGGCCAACGACGATCACCGAACGACCGGAGTAGTCGACGCGCTTGCCGAGCAGGTTCTGGCGGAACCGGCCCTGCTTGCCCTTGAGCATGTCCGAGAGCGACTTCAGCGGCCGGTTACCGGGGCCGGTGACCGGACGACCGCGCCGGCCGTTGTCGAACAGCGAGTCGACGGCCTCCTGCAGCATCCGCTTCTCGTTGTTGACGATGATCTCGGGCGCGCCGAGGTCGAGCAGCCGCTTCAGCCGGTTGTTGCGGTTGATCACCCGGCGGTAGAGGTCGTTGAGGTCCGACGTCGCGAACCGGCCACCGTCGAGCTGCACCATGGGCCGCAGGTCCGGCGGGATCACCGGGACGCAGTCGAGCACCATGCCGTCGGGGCTGTTGGTGGTGAGCATGAACGCCGACACGACCTTGAGCCGCTTCAGCGCGCGGGTCTTGCGCTGGCCCTTGCCGGTACGGATGGTCTCGCGCAGGGACTCGGCCTCGCTCTCGAGGTCGAAGCTCGTGAGGCGCTTCTGGATCGCCTCGGCGCCCATCGCGCCTTCGAAGTACTTCCCGAAGCGGAGCTTCATCTCGCGGTAGAGGATCTCGTCGCCCATGAGGTCTTGCACCTTGAGCGTCCGGAACGAGTTCCAGACCTCCTCGATGCGGTCGAGCTCGCGCTGCGAGCGGTCACGCATCTGCTTGACCTCGCGCTCTGCGCCTTCCTTGACCTTGCGCTTGGCGTCGGCCTTCGCGCCTTCGGCCTCGAGGGCGCCGAGGTCCTCCTCGAGCTTGCGCATGCGCGTCTCGATGTCGGAGTCACGACGCTGCTCGAGCTGCTTGCGCTCGACGTCGATCCTCGCCTCGAGCGACGAGAGATCCCTGTGGCGGGCCTCGTCGTCGACAGCGGTGATCATGTACGCAGCGAAGTAGATGACCTTCTCCAGGTCCTTCGGAGCAAGGTCGAGCAGGTAGCCGAGGCGGCTGGGTACGCCCTTGAAGTACCAGATGTGCGTCACAGGCGCGGCGAGCTCGATGTGGCCCATGCGCTCACGGCGAACCTTCGAGCGGGTCACCTCGACACCGCACCGCTCACAGATGATGCCCTTGAAGCGGACACGCTTGTACTTGCCGCAGTAGCACTCCCAGTCCCGGGTGGGGCCGAAGATCTTCTCGCAGAAGAGGCCGTCACGCTCCGGCTTGAGCGTGCGGTAGTTGATGGTCTCGGGCTTCTTCACCTCGCCGTGGCTCCACTGACGGATGTCGTCAGCGGTGGCCAGGCCGATGCGAAGCTCATCGAAGAAGTTGACGTCTAGCAAGACACGTCCTTTATTAGATGCTGCTTCGTTTGGTTCTGCCTGGTGTTGATCGAGTCCAGGTCATCCCTGGCCTCGTGTGGCCGGGCCGGCGAGCCGGCTCGGCCGGGCTGAGGAGGTGCGACGCGTCCGCGTCACACCTCCTCGACGCTGGAGATGCCCTCGTTAGGACGTCGGGCCAGGTCGATGCCGAGCTCCTCGGCGGCCCGGAAGACGTCTTCGTCGGTGTCTCGCATGTCCATCGCGACGCCGTCGCTCGACAGCACCTCGACATTGAGACAGAGCGACTGCATCTCCTTGACGAGCACCTTGAACGACTCAGGGATACCCGGCTCGGGGATGTTCTCGCCCTTGACGATGGCCTCGTAGACCTTCACGCGGCCGAGCACGTCGTCGGACTTGATGGTGAGCAGCTCCTGCAGGGCGTACGCGGCCCCGTAGGCCTCGAGCGCCCACACCTCCATCTCACCGAAGCGCTGGCCACCGAACTGCGCCTTACCACCGAGCGGCTGCTGGGTGATCATCGAGTACGGACCGGTCGAGCGGGCGTGGATCTTGTCGTCGACCAGGTGGTTGAGCTTGATGATGTAGGTGTAGCCCACCGAGACCGGCGCGGGGAAAGGCTCCCCGGTGCGGCCGTCGTACAGCAGCGCCTTGCCGTCGCCCTTGACCAGGCGCTCACCGTCACGGTTGGGCAAGGTCGCGGCGAGCAGGCCCGAGATCTCGTCCTCGCGGGCACCGTCGAACACCGGCGTGGCCACGTTGGTGTCGGCCGTGCCGGAGCTTGACCCCGATGCTTGCGAGCCGCTGCTTCCACTCGATGTCGTCACCCTCGACCTGCCAGCCGTTCTTCGCGACCCACCCGAGGTGGGTCTCGAGGATCTGACCGATGTTCATCCGGCCGGGCACGCCCAACGGGTTGAGGATGATGTCGACGGCGGTGCCGTCCTCCAGGAACGGCATGTCCTCGGCCGGCAGGATCTTCGAGATGACGCCCTTGTTGCCGTGGCGTCCGGCGAGCTTGTCGCCGTCGGAGATCTTGCGCTTCTGGGCGACGTAGACCCGGATCAGCTGGTTGACGCCCGGAGGCAGCTCGTCGTCTTCCTCGCGGTCGAAGACCCGCACGCCGATGACGATGCCGCTCTCGCCGTGCTTGACCTTCAGGGAGGTGTCGCGCACCTCGCGCGCCTTCTCGCCGAAGATCGCGCGCAGCAGGCGCTCCTCAGGGGTCAGCTCGGTCTCGCCCTTGGGCGTGACCTTCCCGACCAAGATGTCGCCAGGGACGACCTCGGCACCGATGCGGATGATGCCGCGCTCGTCGAGGTCGGCGAGCATCTCGTCGGAGACGTTCGGGATGTCCCGGGTGATCTCCTCCGGCCCTAGCTTGGTGTCGCGGGCGTCGACCTCGTGCTCCTCGATGTGGATCGAGGTGAGGACGTCCTCCTGCACCAGCCGCTGGCTGAGGATGATCGCGTCCTCGTAGTTGTGGCCCTCCCACGGCATGTACGCCACGAGCAGGTTGCGGCCGAGCGCCATCTCCGCCTTGTCGGTGCTGGGGCCGTCCGCGATCGGATCGCCCTTCTCGAGGCGGTCGCCCTCAGCGACCGTCGGGCGCTGGTTGACGCAGGTGCCCTGGTTGGAGCGGCGGAACTTCGCGAGCCGGTAGGTCTCGTAGTGCCCGTCGTCCTCCATCACCTCGACATAGTCGGCCGACACCGAGGTCACGGCCCCTGGCTCCTTGGCCAGCACCACGTCGCCGGCGTCGACAGCGGCGCGGTACTCCATACCGGTGCCCACGAGCGGGGCCTCGGCACGGATCAGCGGCACTGCCTGGCGCTGCATGTTGGAGCCCATCAGGGCCCGGTTGGCGTCGTCGTGCTCGAGGAACGGGATCAGTGCCGTCGCGACCGAGACCATCTGCCGAGGCGAGACGTCCATGTAGTCGACTTCGCTGCCGAGGACGTAGTCGACCTCGCCTCGACGCTCACGGACGGTCACCCGCTCGTCTTCGAAGGTGTTGTCCTTGGTCAGCGGCGAGTTGGCCTGGGCGATGACGACCCGGTCCTCCTCGTCGGCGGTCAGGTAGTCGATCTGCTCCGTGACGGTGCCGTCGACGACCTTGCGGTACGGCGTCTCGACGAACCCGAACGAGTTGACCCGTCCGAATGTCGCCAGCGAGCCGATCAGCCCGATGTTGGGGCCTTCAGGTGTCTCGATGGGGCACATCCGCCCGTAGTGGGAGACGTGCACGTCGCGGACCTCGAAGCCGGCTCGCTCGCGAGACAGCCCGCCCGGACCGAGTGCTGACAGCCGGCGCTTGTGGGTCAGGCCCGCAAGCGGGTTGATCTGGTCCATGAACTGGCTGAGCTGCGACGTCCCGAAGAACTCCTTGAGAGCAGCGACGACCGGCCTGATGTTGATCAGCGTCTGCGGCGTGATCGCCTCGACGTCCTGAGTGGTCATCCGCTCGCGGACGACGCGCTCCATCCGGGCCAGCCCCGTGCGGAGCTGGTTCTGGATGAGCTCTCCGACCGTGCGAAGCCTGCGGTTGCCGAAGTGGTCGATGTCGTCTGCCTCGACGACCATCGGGCCGCGCGGCGACTGCATCTCGGTACGACCGTCGTGCAGCGCAACGATGTAGCGGATCGCCGCGACGATGTCGTCGACCGTCAACGTCTGCTGGTCGAACGCCTCGTCCTGGCCGAGCTTCTTGTTGATCTTGTAGCGACCGACCTTGGCGAGGTCGTAGCGCTTGGGGTTGAAGTAGTAGTTGTTGAGCAGCGTCTGGGCGGCCTCACGCGTAGGCGGCTCTCCCGGGCGCAGCTTGCGGTAGATGTCCAGCAGGGCGTCGTCCTGGCCCGAGGTGTGGTCCTTCTCGAGCGTGAGCCGGATCGACTCGAACTCGCCGAACTCCTCGAGGATCTGCGCCTCGGTCCAGCCGAGGGCCTTGAGCAGCACTGTGACGTTCTGCTTGCGCTTGCGGTCGAGGCGGACCCCGACCATGTCGCGCTTGTCGATCTCGAACTCGAGCCACGCGCCGCGCGACGGGATCATCTTCGACGTGAAGACGTCCTTGTCGGACGTCTTGTCGATGCTGCGCTCGAAGTACACGCCGGGTGAGCGCACGAGCTGCGAGACGACGACGCGCTCGGTGCCGTTGACGATGAACGTGCCCTTGTCGGTCATGAGGGGGAAGTCACCCATGAAGACGGTCTGGCTCTTGATCTCGCCGGTCTCGTTGTTCATGAACTCGGCGGTGACGAACAAGGGGGCGGCATAGGTGAAGTCGCGCTCCTTGCACTCCTCGACGGTGTTCTTCGGAGGCTCGAAGCGATGGTCGCGGAACGAGAGACTCATCGTTCCCGAGAAGTCCTCGATCGGAGAGATCTCCTCGAAGATCTCCTCGAGACCGGACTTCCGGGAGACGTCTGTGCGTCCCTCCGCCGCGGCCTGCTCGATGCGGTTGACCCAGTCGGTGTTGCCGATCAACCAGTCGAAGCTGTTGGCCTGGAGGGCCAAGAGATCGGGTACCTCCAGGGGCTCTGCGATCTTTGCGAATGAAACTCGACCTGTGCGGTCTACATCACTGGTACGGGTAGCTGAACTGTTACTGCTGGCGTTGCGCGAGGCGGCCAAGAGTGGTCCTTCCGAAGGCTCGCGGACTCATCCCAATACGCATGCCAAGTCACCCGGTAACGGGTCGAAGGGAGCGGGAGGCAGCGCAAACTAGCAGTGTACCCCATGGGACGACTGCTGTCGAACCGGGGAGCGTCCGGAATAACCGTCGCTCAGACCCGATCCGCAAGCGGAACTGCAGTGAGCATGCCCAACGGAAGCGCCGTAGTCAAGCAACTTCGCCGTATTGGTGGAAATTATCTGGGCACAAGGGTCGATAACGGCGCCGCTCAGGCCCCAGAATGGGGCTGGCGACGGGCGACCGCATCTCGAGCGGCCGCCTCGTCGCCTCGCTGGGAGCGGCGTCAGGGCGTCACTTGACGGTGACGGTGGCGCCTGCGCCCTCCAGGGACTCGCGCGCCTTGTCGGCGGCTTCCTTGGTCACGTGCTCCAAGACGGCCTTCGGGGCTGCCTCGACGAGGTCCTTGGCCTCCTTGAGGCCCAGGCTGGTGAGGCTGCGGACCTCCTTGATGACCTGGATCTTCTTGTCGCCGGCGGCCTCGAGGACGACGTCGAACTCATCCTGCTCGGGCTCTTCGGTCGCGGTGTCTGCGCCTGTCGGGGCCGCCGACGCGACTGCGACAGGTGCTGCCGCCGTGACGCCGAACGTGTCCTCGAACTGCTTGACGAACTCGCTGAGCTCCAGCAGGGTCATCTCCTTGAACGCGTCGAGGAGTTCGTCGGTGTTGAGCTTCGCCATGGTGGCGTTCCTTCCGTAGTGCTGGCCTCGGATGTCTGCTCGGTCCGTGAGCCGGGATCTGGGTGGGTAGGGCGGATGGGTGAGTAGTGCGGGTGAGCCGGTCAGGCTTCGGTCGGGCCGTCGGGCTCGGGCTGGGGGCTGAGTCGGCTGGCTCCACCGGGGTGGCCGGCTCGACCGGTTCCGGACCGGCCGAAGTTTCGGACGGCTGGTCGACAGCGGCCGAGTCGGCATCGTCGACCGCGGCCGAGTCGGCTGGCTCGGGCTGCGGGGCTGAGTCGCCGGGCTCGTCCGGGGTGGCCGGCTCGACCGGCTCCGGACCGGTCGACGCTTCGGACGGCTGGTCGACCGGCGCTTCGGACGGCTCGTCGACAGCCGTCGAGTCGGCAGGTTCTGCCGAGCTGCTGGCTCGCCGACCCCGGCGCGGAGCACGGACGGGTCCTCGGCTGCCTTGTCCTGCAGAGCAGCGGCAAGGCGGGCGACTTGGGCGAGCGGGGCGTTGAACAGCGCGGCGGCGTTCTGCAGCGTCGCCAGCATTGCCCCCGCAAGCTTGCCGAGGAGGACCTCACGGGACTCGAGGTCTGCGATCCTGGCGATCTCGCCGACGGTGAGTGTCTTGCCGTCGAGGATTCCGCCCTTGATCACGAGTGGTGAGTTGGCACGGGCGAAGTCGCGCAGACCCTTGGCCACCTCCACCGCGTCGCCCTTGATGAACGCGATGGCTGTCGGTCCGACCAGAAGGTCGTCGAAGCCGACGACTCCCGCCTCATCGGCGGCGATCTTGGTCAGCGTGTTCTTCACGACGGCATAGCTGGCATTGTCGCCGAGCACCCGCCGCAGCTCCTGTAGCTGCTTGACGCTCAAGCCGCGGTAGTCGGTGAGGACAGCCCCCTCGCTCGCGCGGAACTCATTCGCCAGCTCCGCAACGGCTGCTGTCTTGTCGGGCCGCGCCATGGCTGTCCTTCCCAGCTGTCCATCTGCTCGGTCGTGCCGCTGCCTCGATGGACCCGGGAAAGCAAAACGCCCCATGCAGGCGCACAGGGCGAGGGCCATCGTGCAGATGGAGCCTTTTCCGGTTCACCTGCGCGGGCCGCCCTGATGTCTCTGGGCCTTCGGCCAGCCGACTATGCAGTCGGCTGACGACCAGCGGTCTTCGGTGATACCAGACTACGCGGACGACCCGGAGGTCGCCAAATCAGTGACCTAGGCTGAGCGACCCGACCTGGTTGGCCGGCGGGGCGTGTACCGAGACGGGCTCACCGTACTTGGACAGGTGGGCATCGATGGACGCGAGCTTTCCCATCTGCACGGTCATCTTGACCGGGCGGTTGGAGCTGTCCAGCCACGCGTTGGTTGTCAACGTCCTCGGCAGGCCGAGCTTGGACAGATCCATGCCCTTCATCGCCGGGTTCGCGGCCAGCGCCTTCGCCGTGTCGATCGTGACCGTGTAGTGGTGCGCCTTGACGCCGTCGACTGTCTCCTCGCCACGGTCGCGCAGGCTCTTGACGGCCTGAAGGTAGGTAGCCAGGCTGCGGGGTCCGGCAGTGTCGAGGATCTTGGAGAGCGGGTTGTGCGGGTCGTTGAGATTGATCTTGAGCCAGGACTTCCCGTGCCCGACGGGCATCGGCGCCCCGTGCAGGTACAAGACCTTGTGGACCAGTCGTATCTCGAGGCTCTTGCCCGCCGCGTCGATCTTGAGATCCATCATCGTGGAGGCGATGTCGCCGAAGCCCGACACGTCACCGGTCATCGAGATGGTTTGGCCGGCCGTCTTGATGGTCGCTTCGAGGTGCGCAGACCGCGCGCTCTGCTGAGCAGCGGTCACCGTCCGGCTGAAGTTCGCCTGGGTCAGCGTCGCGGCTGCACTGCCGCCTGAACCGCTGTTGCCGGTGTCGCTGCCACAGCCGGACAGACTCACGAGCAAGCCGGCAGCAACCACTCCGGCAGCAAATCCGCGAACTCTCATCACTGCATCCTCCGTCGTCTCGCCCGGTTTGTCCGGCGCTGACGGTCAGAATACGTCGCCGGGGCGCCGTATCGCGAACCGGTCAGGTCACCTGTTGATGACCATCGCCGGCCTCAGGCGTCGTCCTCCGACGTGAGCTTGCGAGTGCGGTTGGGATCGACCTGGATGCCGGGTCCCATCGTCGGCGAGAACGTGACCTTGCGGAGGTACCGGCCCTTCGAGCTCGAGGGCTTGAGGCGAAGTACCTCCTCGAGCGCCGCGGCGTAGTTGTCGGCGAGCTGGTCGGGAGCGAACGACGCCTTGCCGATGATGAAGTGCAGGTTGCCGTGCCGGTCGACCCGGAACTCGATCTTGCCGCCCTTGATGTCGCTGACCGCCTTCGTCACATCGGGCGTCACGGTCCCGGTCTTCGGGTTGGGCATGAGCCCGCGGGGGCCCAGTACACGACCCAGCCGGCCGACCTTGCCCATCATGTCGGGAGTCGCGACCACAGCGTCGAAGTCGAGCCAGCCGCCGCTCACCTTGTCGATCAGCTCGTCGCCGCCGACGAAGTCCGCTCCAGCCGCACGGGCCTCTTCGGCCTTGGCGGCGTTCGCGAACACGAGCACTCGGGCGGTCTTGCCGGTGCCGTGGGGAAGGTTGACCGTGCCACGGACCATCTGGTCGGCCTTACGCGGATCCACGCCGAGCCGCATCGCGACGTCGATGGTGGAGTCGAACTTGGTCGATCCGCTGGTCCTGACGATCTTGATCGCCTCGAGGGGCGAGTACACGACGTCTTGGTCGATCTTGTCTGCGGCGGCTCGGTATGCCTTGCTGCGCTGCATGAGCTGGTTCCTTTCTCGGTTCCACCAGGTGTGGTACGACGGGCCAGCGCGGCCCTGCCACGGTTACGGGGTCAGCCGGCGACGGTGATGCCCATCGAGCGGGCGGTGCCCTCGACGATCTTCATCGCGGCCTCGACGTCGTTGGCGTTGAGGTCGGGAAGCTTGGTGTTGGCGATCTCGCGGACCTGGTCACGGCTGATCCTGCCGACCTTGTCGGTGTGCGGGGTCGCTGAGCCCTTGGTAAGTCCGGCCGCCTTCTTGATCAGCTCGGCCGCGGGCGGTGTCTTGGTGATGAACGTGAACGTGCGGTCCTCGAAGATCGTGATCTCGACCGGGATGACCGTGCCGCGCATCGACTCGGTGGCGGCGTTGTAGGCCTTGCAGAACTCCATGATGTTGACGCCGTGCGGGCCCAGCGCGGTGCCGACGGGAGGCGCCGGAGTCGCGGCGCCGGCGTTCAGCTGCACCTTGACGAGCGCGGCGATCTTCTTCTTCTTGGGAGGCATGGTTGGTGTCCTAGGTAGGTGTGGTGTCGGTACTGCGAGGCGGCCTGTGGGTCGGTGGTGAAGCCGTCAGACCTTCTCGATCTGGGTGAAGCTGAGCTCTACAGGGGTCTCCCGGCCGAAGATCTCCACCAGCGCCTTGACCCGCTGAGCGTCGACGTTGATCTCGGTGATGGTCGCGTGCAGGGTGGCGAACGGCCCGTCGACGACCATGACCGAGTCACCGGAGTAGAAGTCGGTGAACTCGACCTTCTTCTGCTTCTGCTGCTGCGGTGTCTCCGACTCGGTGATGACGGCAGGAGCGAGCATCGCCTCGACCTCGTCCAGGCTCAGCGGGACCGGCTGGTGGCTGTGCCCGACGAACCCGGTCACCGAGGGGGTGTGCCGTACCGCGGACCAGGACTCGTCGGTCAGGTCCATCCGCACCAGGACGTAGCCGGGCAGCACGGTGCGTCGCACCATGCGGCGCTGGCCGTTCTTGATCTCGGCGACCTCCTCCTGGGGCACGTGGACCTCGTGGATGAAGTCCTCCATGTTGAGGGAGGTGATCCGGTTCTCCAGGTTGGTCTTGACCCGGTTCTCCATGCCGGAGTACGTGTGGACGACGTACCACTCCCCCGGCTTCGCCCGCAGGGCTGCCCGGAACTCCTCGAGGGGGTCGAGGACAGGCTCGACCTCGACCTCGGCGACGCCGACGTCGCCGGCGTCAGTCTCAGTCGTGTCTTCGGGGTCGGCCTCTGTCACGTCTGTCGCGCCGACGTCGCTGGAGGCTGTCTGTTCGGTCATGGTGGGCTATTCACATACTTCCGCTGATCTCGTGGCCGTCGCTGAGCGCGTCAGCCGAAGATCTTGAACATCGCCGTGTTGAACGCGTAGTCCAACACCGAGACGAACAAGATCATGAAGAGGACAAAGACGAGGACGACCATGAAGTACGTCACCAGCTGGTCTCGCGTCGGCCAGATGACCTTGCGAAGCTCGGCGACGACCTGTCGCAGGAAGAGCCCGAGTCCGGTACGGCCGCCGCTCGGGGTCGGTCGACGCTCACTCGCCGAACTCGTGGCGCGGGTCTCGGTCACGGGGCCTCCCTTCCTCGTCGTCATGTCGTCTCGTCGCAGGGCAGGAGGGACTCGAACCCCCAACCGCCGGTTTTGGAGACCGGTGCTCTGCCAATTGAGCCACTGCCCTCCGGTGGCCGCTCCTGGCTTCGCGACTCGACCGAGGTCAAGGCACCGTGAAGTGCAGACGCCACCAAGAATCCGAGTGTACGGGGTGAGGACCCGCCGGGTCGAACCGAGCAACCGGCAGCAGCGGCCCTGGTGCGAGGATGGTCGCTATGACTGACGCCACCCACGAGAGCGCCTCCGGGCGTGTCTCTCGCCGCATCGCCGCGATAGCCGAGTCTGCCACGCTCGCAGTCGACGCGAAGGCCAAGGCCCTGAAGGCAGCGGGACGACCCGTGATCGGGTTCGGTGCCGGTGAACCCGACTTCGCCACGCCGGACTACATCGTGGCAGCGGCCGTCGAGGCGGCCAAGGACCCGAAGAACCACCGGTACACGCCGGCCGGCGGCTTGCCGGAGCTGAAGCAGGCGATTGCCGCGAAGACCCGACGCGACTCCGGGTACGCCGTCGAGCCTTCGCAGGTGCTGGTGACGAACGGCGGCAAGCAGGCGGTCTACGAGAGCTTCGCGACCCTGCTCGACCCCGGTGACGAAGTGCTGCTGCCGGCGCCTTACTGGACCACCTACCCCGAGGCGATCAGGCTGGCCGGCGGCGTACCCTGTCGAGGTGCTCGCCGACGAGACGCAGGACTACCTGGTCAGCGTCCAGCAGCTCGAGGCCGCTCGTACCGACCGTACGAAGGTGCTGTTGTTCTGCTCCCCGTGCAACCCGACCGGGTCGGTGTACAGCCCCGACCAGGTACGGCAGATCGGGCAGTGGGCGTACGAGCACGGGGTGTGGGTCGTCACGGACGAGATCTATGAGCACCTGGTGTACGGCGACACCCGGTTCAGCTCCATCGTGGTCGAGGTGCCCGAGCTGGCCGATACCTCGGTGGTGCTCAACGGGGTTGCGAAGACCTACGCCATGACCGGTTGGCGGGTGGGCTGGATGATCGGTCCGGCCGACGTGATCAAGGCCGCGACCAACCTGCAGTCGCATCTCACCTCCAACGTTGCCAACGTCTGCCAGCGTGCGGCACTGGCAGCGGTCACCGGCGACCTCAGCGCCGTCGAGATGATGCGGACCGCCTTCGACCGGAGGCGCAAGGACCATCGTCGGCATGCTCAACGAGGTCGAGGGGTTCGTCGTGCCCCGAGCCCCGGGGGGCGTTCTACGCCTACCCCTCGGTCAAGGGCGCGCTCGGCCGTGACATCCGTGGCCGGGTTGCGCGGACGTCGGCCGAGCTGGCCGAGATCATTCTCGACGAGGTCGAGGTGGCCGTCGTACCTGGCGAGGCCTTCGGCAGCCCTGGCTACGTGCGGCTGTCGTACGCCCTGGGAGACGAGGACCTCGCCGAGGGCGTGACGCGCGTGCAGAAGCTCCTAGGCTGAGCGGAGCGGCCGAGGTTGACCGCACGCTCGCTCACCGCGCTGCCGAAGGCCCACCTCCACCTGCACTTCACCGGCTCCATGCGCCATCCGACGGTTGTCGAGCTCGCGGCGCGAGCAAGGTATGTGGCTGCCCGACGCGCTGACCGTCGAATGGCCGCCGTCGCTGTCGGCGGCCGACGAGAAGGGCTGGTTCCGCTTCCAGCGGCTGTACGACGTCGCCCGTACGGTGCTCCGCTCCGAGGCGTCGGTGCGGCGGCTCGTTCTCGAGGCCGCGCAGGACGAGGCGAGGGAGGGTTCGCGGTGGCTCGAGATCCAGGTCGACCCGAGCGGTTACGCAGCGCTGTTCGGGGGCATCACTGCCTTCACCGACCTGGTCCTCGACGCCGCCCGGCAGGCCACGGCGGCTACCGGTGTCCCCGTCCAGCTCGTCATCGCCGCGAACCGGACCAGGCACCCGCTCGACGCGAGGGCCCTGGCGAGGCTGGCGGGACAGTACGCCGGGCGTGGAGTCGTCGGGTTCGGGCTCTCCAACGACGAGCGCCGGGGCGAGGCCCTCGCCTTCGCGAAGGCCTTCGACATCGCCAGGAGCGCAGGACTGCTGTCGACCCCCCACGGCGGCGAGCTGCGTGGGCCCGAGAGCGTGTGGTCGTGCCTGGACGGCCTGGGCGCCCAGCGGATCGGCCACGGGGTGCGCTCTGTGGAGGACGCTCTGCTGGTGGCGCACCTGGCCGATGCAGGCGTCACTCTCGAGATCTGCCCGCAGTCCAACGTGGGACTCGGCGTCTATCCGGACCTGGCTGCCGTCCCGCTCCGGACCCTCTTCGAGGCCGGCATCCCGATCGCCTTGGGCGCGGACGACCCGTTGCTGTTCGGCTCCCGGCTCCTCGACCAGTACGAGGCGGCTCGCATCGACCACGGGTTCAGCGACGCAGAGCTTGCTGAGCTTGCCCGCATGTCGGTGCGCGGTTCGGCCGCCCCCGACGACGTCCGCGCGCAGATACTGAGCGACATCGACGCGTGGCTGGCCGCGTGAGGCTCCCGAAAGGCCAGAGATGTCGGCCCGATTGCCTTGTCAGATGGTGCAGCCGACGCAGACCGGCTCGGGCTGCAGCGTGATCGCGAACCGTCGCCGTACGCCGTCTCGGATCTCGGCCGCGAGCGCGACCAGGTCCGCTGTCGTGGCGTCACCGCGGTTGGTGAGCGCGAGGCTGTGCTTGGACGAGACCCGCACCCGCTCGTTGCCGTACCCCTTGCCGAACCCCGCCTGCTCGATCAGCCACGCAGCGCTCGTCTTCACGGTGCCGTCAGCCTGTGGGTAGGCGGGCGCGCCGTGGGGTACGGCGTCGGCCGCGACGAATGGGTTGGTGAAGAATGAGCCGGCGCTCCAGGTGTCGCGGTCGTTCGCGTCGAGCACCATGCCCTTGCGTGTACGCAGGTCCAGCACCGCCCGCCGCACGTCCGACGACGGTACGCGGTCGCCTACCGGGACCCCCAGGACTCGCGCCAGCTCGGCATAACGGATCGGCTCGCCGAGGTCGCCCAGACGGAACTGGAACGTGACGGCCCCGACGACATAGCGTCCTGGGTCCCGCTTGAAGACGCTCGTGCGGTAGCCGAACCCGCAGTCGGAGGCGAACATCGTGCGCGCACGCCGCCGCACGCGGTCGAAGACGTGGACCTGCGCCACGGTGTCGGCCACCTCCTGGCCGTAGGCACCGACATTCTGGATCGGGACCGCGCCGACGGTACCCGGGATGCCCGAGAGTGCCTCGACGCCGATCCACTCCTGGCTCACGGTGTGCGCGACGAGGGCGTCCCAGTCCTCCCCGGCCTCGACGGTCAACTCGGCGCCCGAGCAGGCGCTCCCGGCGGCGAGGTAGCCCCGGTTGGCGACGTGGACGGCTGTCCCGTCGAAGCCCTCGTCGGCCACGACCAGGTTGCTCCCTCCACCCAGCAGCAGGACGCGTGTACCGGCGGCGTCTGCGGCGGCGGCGCAGTCGTACAGCTCGGCGCGCGAGGTCACCTCGAGGAACGCCCGTGGAGGACCTCCGAGGCGAAGCGTCGTCCAGCGAGACAGCGGTTCGGCCGTCCTCGTCAGCACCGCACCACTGCCCTGCACCTGCCGAGGACCTTGGTGGCCCCGTTCGTCACAGTGAGCTCGATCGTGGCCGAGGCGTCGTCGGCAGCCTTGACGACTCCGGTGACCTCGACGACGGTCCCCTCGTCGGTGTCGGGCACGACCACCGGCTTGGTGAAGCGCGCCCCGAACGACTGCACGGCGTCCGGGCCGCCGACCCATCCGGTCAGCGCCCGGCTCGCGAGCGCGAGCGTGTACATGCCGTGGGCGACGACGCCGGGCAGTCCCACCGACCGGGCGACCCGGTCGCTGTAGTGGATGGGGTTGAAATCCTCCGACGCGCCGGCGTACCGCACCAGGTCCGCCCGCGTCACCGTGTACGACTCCCTGTCGAACTCGTGGCCGACCTCCCAGCTCACGACTCAGCCCCTCGGTGCAGCAGCAAGGCGTGAGCAGTGGCCACGTGCTCGCCGGCGGTGGAGGTGATCTCGGTGCGGGTATTGATCATGTCCATACCCGCCGCCGCCCTCACCGAGTCGACGGTCAAGGTGGCGACGAGCTCGTCACCGGCGCGGACGGGACGGGTCTGGTCGAACCGCTGCTCCCCGTGGACGATGTTGTGGAGGTCGATGCCGACATCGGGATCGCTGAGCAGTCCGGTCATCGCCTTGAACGCCACGACTATCGAGAAGGTGAGGGGAGCGGTGTTGCCGCCGTCGACCGGGTCGGCTCGGATGGCACGGGTGAACTCGGCGATCTTCTCGCGGCTCACCACGTAGGGCTGCGTCGGCGCGAACGTACGCCCCGCCAGCTCAGGGTCGAGAGGCATGCGGCGACGCTATCTCAACCCGGCACAACCCGAGCCCGCGACGGCGAGCCCGCGGTTGCGCTCCATTACCCGCGGCCGCTCAGCGGGTCTCGCGGTGCGCGCGGTGGCAGCGGCAGCGCGGGCAGAACTTCTTGAGCTCGAGCCGGTCGGGATCGTTGCGCCGGTTCTTGCGCGTGATGTAGTTGCGCTCTTTGCACTCGGTGCACGCCAAGGTGATCTTGGGGCGAATGTCTGTGCTCTTGCTGGCCACGGGATGCCTTCTCTGTCGGTACTGCGGGGTCGTGCCTGGTCGGTGCCGAGTCGTGCGGTAGCGGGGGCGGGACTTGAACCCGCGACACCACGATTATGAGCCGTGTGCTCTGACCACCTGAGCTACCCCGCCGTGCCCGCCGGCGCCTCACCCAAGCCCTCAGGTGAGGTCCGACGTCCGAGCCCCAATACGGATTCGAACCGTAGACCTTCTCCTTACCATGGAGACGCTCTACCGACTGAGCTATTGGGGCAGGCGACGTATGAGGATACACAGGCTCAGACGGCGAGCGTTAATCGGCTACAGGCGGCTGACCGCCCGCCGCACCGGTAGAGGACACCGCGCGCTTCCGGCTCGGATGGCAGCGCTTCTGGCTCGCCCGTAGGCTCGCAACCATGACGTCAACGCCCTCTACCGACCGCCCGTACGCAAGCCGACCCGTTCGGATCGGCTTCCAGCTCCAACCCCAGCACGCCGAGTACTCCGAGATCCGCCGCGCCGCTTCGCGGGCCGAGGAGATCGGCGTGGACGTGTTGTTCAACTGGGACCACTTCTACCCTCTGAACGGCGAGCCCGAGGGAAAGCATTTCGAGTGCTGGACCATGCTCGGCGCCTGGGCGGAGGCTACCGAGGCCGTGGAGATCGGCGCGCTGGTCACCTGCAACACCTATCGCAACCCCGAGCTGCTCGCCGACATGGCCCGTACGGTCGATCACATCAGCGGTGGACGCCTGATCCTCGGCATCGGCTCCGGCTGGTTCGAGAAGGACTACGACGAGTACGGCTACGAGTTCGGCACCGCGGGGGAACGGCTCGACGCCCTGGACGAGGCGCTGCCCCGCATCGAGCGTCGGCTCGGTCGCCTCAACCCGCCGCCTACTCGCGACATCCCCGTGCTGATCGGCGGGGGCGGCGAGAAGAAGACCCTGCGCATCGTCGCCGAGCATGCCGACATCTGGCACGGCTTCGGCGACGCCGCCGCGATCTCCCACAAGCACGACGTGCTCGACGAGTGGTGCGCGAAGGTCGGCCGCGACCCCGGCGACATCGAGCGATCCGCTGGAGTGCCTGCCGGCGACCCGACGGAGGTCGGCCAGCCGCTGCTCGATGCCGGGACGCGGCTGTTCACCGTCGGCAGGGGCGGGCCCAGCTACGACGTCGGCGCGCTGCGGGACTGGGTAGCCTGGAGGGACGAGCAGAACTCCGGCTCGGCGGTGCCGGCCGAGGCGCAGTCGGCGGGCTGAGTCCGGCCCTGGAGACCGCTGACGCCCAGTCGAGGACTGGGCGTCGTGGTGGCAGGTGTTGGGTTCGAACCAACGTAGGCTGAGCCGGCAGATTTACAGTCTGCTCCCTTTGGCCACTCGGGCAACCTGCCTGGCGCGGCGCGACAAGGTGTCGCAGCGAGCGCCCACGATACCGCGTCGCCTAGGGTGTTGGCTTCCAGGGGCGGACACTGTGCAGAGCGGCCGAGAAGACTCAGAGGAGGCATCCATGGCGGGCGACTCGTCATTCGACATCGTGAGCAAGATCGACCAGCAGGAGGTTGACAACGCCGTGAACCAGACGGCGAGGGAGATCTCCCAACGCTTCGACTTCAAGAACACCGGTGCTTCGATCAAGAGACTCGGCCCGGCCTCGATCGAGGTCGTCGCGAACGCGGACGAACGCGCGCTGGCGGTGGTGGACGTCTTCAAGGAGAAGCTCATCAAGCGCGGTCAGTCACTCAAGATCTTGGACGTCGCGGAGCCGCGGCAGTCCGGCAAGGACGTCAAAGTCGCCATCGACCTCAAAGAGGGCATCAACCAGGAGCAGGCCAAGAAGGTGGGGAAGCTGATCCGCGACGAGGCACCGAAGGGCGTCAAGGTCCAGGTCCAAGGCGACGAGCTTCGGGTGTCGAGCAAGAAGCGCGACGACCTGCAGGGCGTCATTGCGCTCGTGAAGTCGCAGGACTACGACTTCGCCGTGCAGTTCGTCAACTACCGCTGACCTGGCACCGCTTCTAACCCGAAAGATCCGACTCTCAAGTCGTCATGACCACGTGAGAGTCGGATCTTTCGGGTGGTGGACTGCCTCTAGTCGACGGCGTCCTTGCGCATGACGCACAGCACCAGACCGGCGATGATCATCACGAACGTCGCCCAGTAGCCGAAGCCCCGGCCGATGTTCACCAGCCCGCCACCGTTGGCGGGGTCGACGAACAGGGCCAGCAAGGTGAACAAGGTGGCGACCGCGAAGGCGCCGAGAGCGGCGAGCCGGGTCGGGATTCCGAGCCTCACACCGAGCAGAGGAAGCACGACGATGACAGCACCGGCGAGTGCCAGCAGGACGGCGAACCAGCCGAAGAAGCCATGCCATGCGCTGATCGACCCGCCACCGAGGCCACCGAGACCCTTGACGCTGACCGTGTAGTAAGGGAACAGGGAGAAGATGAACGCGAAGATGCCGGCGGCGATGATGCCGAGGTCCAGCCGGTTCGCGTTCTGGAAGGCCACCTTCATCTGGTCGCTGCTCATGGATGTGTTGGCCGGCCGCGGTGGCGGGGCGGCCTGGGGCGGTGGACCCGGGATGTCGGAAGGGTTGGAGTAGGCGGGTTGACCGCCTGGGGCAGCCGATGCCGAGTAGTCGCCCGGACCGCTCGCCGGAGGGTAGCCGCCCTCGTTGCCTGGCATCGCCGGGCCGCCAGTCCCACCAGGCGGCGGGTAGCCTCCCGGGGTCGACGAGCCGGAGGGAGTAGAGGCTCCGCCCGACTCAGGCTCTGACGGAGGCGGAGGCGGGAATGCATCGGACATGCGAATCTCCTCGGAAATCATGGCATCGGCGCGACGACGGACGTCTCGCGCCCAGCCGAGATAATCCTCATCGTGGCGTAACCTGAGGGGCCAGTGCGGCAGAATGACTATTTGTGAATTTTGTGCGTGCCGTCTATTTTGTCCTGCGACACCCGGCATGTGGACCGATACCCACGATGCAAAAAGCCCGGCGTAGACTCCTTTCTGCGACAAAAGATGACGAGAAGTACAGCGGAGTGAGGATGTAGTGACCAAACAGGTCAAGCAACTCGACCGAGTGATCATCCGATTCGCTGGAGACTCCGGTGACGGCATGCAGCTCACCGGAGACCGTTTTACCCAGGAAACGGCAGCCTTCGGCAACGATCTGTCGACGCTCCCCAACTTCCCGGCCGAGATTCGCGCTCCTGCGGGCACGCTTCCAGGAGTCTCGTCCTTCCAGGTCCATTTCGCCGACCATGACATCTTGACGCCCGGGGATGCCCCCGACGTCCTCGTGGCGATGAACCCTGCCGCCCTGCGGGCCAACGTCAGAGATCTTCCCCAGGGAGCCACGATCATCGTCGACAGCCACGACTTCACCGCGCGCAACCTCAGCAAGGCGGGCTACGCCGACAACCCACTCGAGGACGGCTCCCTCGAAAGATACAGCCTGCACAAGGTGGATCTCACGACGATGACCGTGGAGTCGGTCAAGCCCTTCGGGCTGAGCCGAAAAGACGCCGCGCGGGCCAAGAACATGTTCTCGCTCGGACTGCTGTCCTGGCTCTACGGGCGGCCGGTGGAGTCGACGGAGAAGTTCCTCGCGAAGCGCTTCGCGAGCAAGCCCGACATCCGAGACGCCAACATCGCCGCGTTCCGAGCCGGCTGGAACTTCGGCGAGACCACCGAGTCGTTCGCCGTCTCCTACGAGGTGAAACCGGCGCAGATGAGCACCGGTACCTACCGCAACATCTCCGGGAATCTGGCGCTCAGCTACGGCCTGGTGGCGGCGTCGGTGCGCTCCGGTCTTCAGCTCTTCCTCGGGGCATACCCGATCACGCCGGCATCGGACATCCTCCACGAGTTGAGCAAACACAAGCGTTTCGGTGTCACGACCTTCCAGGCCGAGGACGAGATCGCGGGGATCGGCGCAGCGCTCGGGGCCTCGTTCGGCGGCGCTCTCGGAGTGACCACCACCTCGGGCCCGGGCATCTCGCTCAAGAGCGAGACGATCGGTCTGGCAGTCACGTTGGAGCTGCCCCTCGTGGTCGTCGACGTCCAGCGTGGCGGCCCTTCGACCGGGTTGCCGACGAAGACCGAGCAGTCGGACCTGCTCCAGGCGATGTTCGGGCGCAACGGAGAGGCTCCGGTGCCCATCGTCGCTCCCCGTTCTCCCGGCGACTGCTTCGACATCGCCCTGGAGGCAGCGAGGATCGCCGTCACCTACCGCACCCCGGTGATGCTGCTCTCTGACGGCTACCTCGCCAACGGATCGGAGCCCTGGCAGCTGCCGGACGTCGACGCGCTCCCTCTGATCGATCCGGACTTCGCCACCGGTCCCAACCACGAGACCGAGTCGGGCGACAAGGAGTTCTGGCCCTACGAACGCAGTCCCGAGACCCTGGCGCGGCCGTGGGCAATACCAGGGACGGCCGGGCTGGAGCATCGCATCGGCGGCCTGGAGAAGGCCAACGGACACGGGAACATCTCCTACGAGCCGGCCAACCACGACCTGATGGTCCGCACGCGGCAGGCCAAGATCGACCGGATCGCCGACACCATCGCCCCGGTCGAGGTCGACGACCCGGGCGGCCGCGCCCGGCTGCTCGTGCTCGGCTGGGGCTCGACGTACGGTCCGATCGGGGCCGCCTGCCGGCGGCTGCGCAACCAGGGCCTCCACATCGCCCAGGCGCACCTGCGCCACCTCAACCCGTTCCCGGCCAACCTCGCAGACGTGCTGCGACGTTACGACCGCGTCGTCGTACCCGAGATGAACCTGGGCCAGCTAGCCATGCTGCTGCGGGCCAAGTACCTCGTCGATGTGGTCGGGTACAACCAGGTCCGGGGACTGCCGTTCACCGCCACCGAGCTCGAAGCTGCCTTCACCACGACGATCGAGGAAATGCACCGATGACCACCGATCTGGACATGCCCGGCCTGCGACAGGTTCCCGAAGCCGACTCGCCGGCGACGCGCAAGGACTTCACGTCCGATCAGGAGGTCCGCTGGTGCCCCGGCTGCGGCGACTACGTCATCCTCGCCGCCGTCCAGGGCTTCCTTCCGACACTCGGGCTGCGCCGCGAGAACGTCGTCTTCATCTCGGGGATCGGCTGCTCGTCGCGGTTCCCGTACTACCTCGAGACCTACGGCATGCATTCGATCCACGGTCGAGCGCCCGCGATCGCCACCGGCCTTGCGACTGCACGTCCCGACCTGTCGGTATGGGTGGTGACCGGAGACGGCGACGCGCTTTCGATCGGCGGCAACCACCTCATCCATGCGATGAGACGCAACGTCAACCTGACGATCCTGCTGTTCAACAACCGCATCTACGGCCTGACCAAGGGCCAGTACTCGCCCACCTCCGAGCCGGGCAAGATCACGAAGTCGACGCCGATGGGCTCCATCGACAGGCCGTTCAACCCGGTGTCGCTCGCCCTCGGCGCAGAGGCGACCTTCGTGGCCCGTACCCTCGACTCGGACCGCGCGCACCTGACCCAGGTGCTCAAGGCGGCGGCAGCCCACCGCGGTACGAGCCTGGTCGAGATCTACCAGAACTGCCCGATCTTCAACGACGGCGCCTTCGACGTGCTGAAGGACCCCGAACAGGCCGAGGGACGGCTCGTCCGCCTCGAGCACGGCCAGCCCGTTCAGATCGGTGAGCGCAGCTGGATCCACGACGCGCACGCCGACAACCCCGCCCAGGCGTTCGAGATCTCCAGGCTGGACGACGGCTCCATGGCGCACGTGCCGATCGGAATCTTCCGCCAGGTCGAACGCCCCACCTACGACGACAGGGCCCGCGAGCAGATCGCCGAGGCGAAGGCGAGGCAAGGCGAGGGCGACCTCGCGGGGTTGCTCGCCGGCAATGACACCTGGACGGTCACCGAAGCTGCGTCGTGAAGACCGAGCTGTACGAACGGATGTACTTGGTGGTCGCTGGGGTGGACACCCGCCAGTAGAACTTCCCGTGCCGGGGCGCGTCTGTGTGGAAGCTGAAGTGGGCTCGGCTGTCGGTGTGACCTGTCTTTAGGCGGTGCCAGCTGCAGGCGCCGCAGTGCCGGCGGTCCAGATTGACGCGGTGGTCTGCGTAGTGCGGGAAGATCCGACCGTGGAACCGACCGCTGCCGTCCTCGAGCGCAACGTCGAACACGCGGTACACGTCCACGGACGTCGAGCCGTCGGTGCCGCGCACGCTGTGGTTGCCGGCGAACACGATCCGATAGGAGGCGTTGGCGCGCGAGCGCACGGAGAAACGGAACTCCGCGTGGGCTCCCCGCGTCGAGCCCGTGCCAAGGTACGACCAGTGCGAGCTGCCGTCGAACTGGCGGTACAGCTTCACGTGCAGGCCCTGGATCGCCTCGCTGAGCGCGGGTACGACGATCTGGCCCCGCAGATGCGTGGTACTGCCGTAGGAGCGGACCCGGTCGAAGCCGAGGAAGCGGACCGACGCCTTGTAATGCTTGGCGAAGGGCGCGGCGGTCGACGGCGCGGACGGAACGGCCGACGCGGCCAGCGACGTCACCAACAGGCCGGCCGCACAGGCGCCGGCGAGGATCGTACGTAGCGGTTTCATATCAGAGCACTACCCAGACTTGTCAGGCGACACGGCGGCTCGGCCGATGCTTGCCCCTGCACCGTAGGTGCGCACGGCTCCCAACGCCAAACTGGGACCGCTCGTAGCGGCGAATGAGGCGTATCTCACGACAGGAGCAAGCCGTGCAGTTGGTCCTGACATTCGGGTTAGGGTTGGGGAGTGACCGAAGAGCGCCGCGGCCTGCTGCTCGGAACCGCGGCGTTCGCGATGTGGGGCCTTTTCCCGTTGTACTGGCCGTTACTGGAACCGACCGGAGCCGGCGAGATCTTGGCGCAACGGATCGTCTGGTCACTGCTCCTCACGGGTGCGCTCCTGCTGGCCACTCGGCGTGCGGCCGCGCTGCGGACGATGTGGGCGACACCGCGTGTGCGGTACCTCATGTTCGTCGCCGGGGTCGTCATCTGCTTCAACTGGGGCACCTATATCTGGGGCGTCAACAACGGACACGTCGTCGAGACGTCCCTCGGCTACTACATCAACCCGCTCGTCACGGTGCTCCTCGGGGTCGTCGTCTTGAAAGAGCGCCTGCGCCGGTGGCAATGGACTGCCCTCGCGATCGCCGTGCTCGCCGTGCTCGTTCTCAGCGTGCAAGTCGGTCATCCGCCGTGGATATCGCTCATCTTGGCGTTCAGCTTCGGTACCTATGGCCTAGTGAAGAAGCAGGTGTCGGTCGGACCGGTCGAGGGGCTCACGTACGAGGGCCTCGTGCTCGCGCCGGTCGCCCTCGGCTACATCGTCTGGCTGGCGTACTCGGGACACTCCTCCGCCTGGACGCACGGCGCCGGACATGTCGGCCTCCTGGCAGGCACAGGGCTGATCACCGCGGCGCCGCTGCTGTGCTTCGCCGGTGCGGCGAACCGGGTCCCGCTCACCACCTTGGGGCTGCTTCAGTACATCGCCCCGACGATTCAGCTGTTCTTGGGTGTGGTGGTGTTCGCGGAGCCCATGGGCGCCCTGCGGTGGATCGGGTTCTCCCTCGTCTGGGTGGCCCTGACGATCTTCACGGTCGACTCCGTGGCGGCTCACCGGCGCCGTTCGGCGCCCACGCCCCGATACAGTTCGAGGTCAGAGTTAGCCGAGACCACCTCACGCTCGAATCCGTCAGCGGCCGAGGCGTCCAGGGGCTAGGACGTTCGGGTGGTCACCAGCTCGCACAAGGCGAGGAGCGCCTCGCGTGCGGGGATGTCGGGAAGATCTGCGAGCAGTGCACGGGCCGCGTCCGCGCGGCGTTCGACCTCGTCTCGGGCCATCGCCATCGCCGGACTGCTCCGCAGCAGCTCCAGCGCCTCGGCGTGCTCCGCGTCGCTCTCGATCGGTCGCGACAACAGGGAGAGCAGCCGGTCGTCGGCGGACCTGGTGGACTTCCGGGCCATCAGACTGGGCAGAGTGAGGACTCCTTCGCGCAGGTCCGTGCCCGGTGTCTTGCCCAGCTCGGCGGTGTCGCTCGCCACGTCGATGATGTCGTCGGACAGCTGGAAGGCAGTGCCGATCTGCTCGCCGTACGCCGTGAGGGTCTCTTCGATATCCGGTGCGGCGCCAGACAGCCGGGCTCCGAAGCGGGCCGAGGTGGCGATCAGCGAGCCGGTCTTGTCCGCGACGACCGACAGGTAGTGCAGCAAAGCGTCCTCCCCGGGGCCAGGGCCGACGGTCTCGCGGATCTGGCCCTGCACGAGCCGCGAGAACGTGCGGGCCTGGATCCGTACGGCGTCGGGGCCGAGGTCGGCGACGATGGCCGATGCCTGGGCGAACAGGTAGTCGCCGGCGAGGATGGCGATCGAGTTCGTCCAGCGGGCGTTGGCGCTTTGCGCTCCTCTACGCAGGTCCGCCTCGTCCATGACGTCGTCGTGGTAGAGCGTGGCGAGGTGGGTCAGCTCGACAACTTGCGCGGACGGTACGACGGTCGGCGAGTCCGGGTCGCCGAACTCGGACGCCAAGACGACCAGCAACGGTCGGAACCTCTTGCCGCCGGCCTCGAGCAGGTGACGCGCGGCGGAGTCGATGAACTCGTTGTCGGACGCCACGGCGACGCCGAGTGCTTCCTCGATCTCGAGCAGCTTGGACCGTACCCGCGACTCGAGTCCGGGGTCGACGAACGGCACACCCAGGAGGTTGGTTGTCACGTTCTGCGTCTCCATCAGCGAATGAACTGCCCAGCCTGGCGCGCCAGGTCCAGGACAGGCGAGGGTACGACACCCAAGATGAGGGTCATCGTCGCACCGATCGTGATCGCGATGGTAGTCAAGTAGCTGGGGACGGCCACGGTAGGTCCGTCCCCGACAGGGTCGGAGAAGAACATGAGCACGATCACGCGTACGTAGAAGAAGGCCGCCACGACGCTCATCACGACCGCGAGGACGACCAGCGGCCAGGCTCCACCCGCCCAAGCGGCTGTGAACACCGCCCACTTGCCGGTGAACCCGCTCGTCAGCGGGATACCGGCGAACGCGAGCAGGAAGAACGCGAAGACCCCCGCCACGATCGGAGCCTCCTTGCCGAGCCCTGCCCAGCGGGACAGATGGGTCGTCTCCCCACCGGCGTCGCGCACCATGGTGACCACCGCGAAGGCGCCGATCGTCGTGAAGCCGTACGCGACGAGGTAGAACAGCACCGCTTGCAGGCTGGTGATCTCCTTGCCGGCGACCGCGATCGCCTGGTGCGCGCCGACGAACCCGGTGATGAGGAACCCGGCATGGGCCACCGAGGAGTACGCGAGCATCCGCTTGACGTCGGTCTGCGTGATCGCGATCACGGACCCGACCGCCATCGTGAGTGCGGCGATGATCCACATCATCGGCTGCCAGTCCCAGCGGGCACCGCCGAGCGCGACGTAGAAGACCCGCAGCAGTGCGCCGAACGCCGCCACCTTCGTGCAGGCAGCCATGAACGCCGTCACCGGGGTCGGTGCGCCCTGGTAGGCGTCGGGGGTCCACGCGTGGAACGGTGCGGCGCCGACCTTGAACAGCAGACCGACCGCGAGCAGCCCCATTCCGGCGAGCAGCAGCCCACTCGCCCCCGACCGCGCCGACACCGCAGCGTCGATCGCGGACAGCTGGACGCTGCCGGCGTAACCGTAGACCAGCGCGATCCCGTACAAGAAGAACGCCGACGAGAAGGCGCCGAGCAAGAAGTACTTCATCGCCGCTTCCTGGCTGATCAGCCGTCGGCGGCGGGCCAGCCCGCACAACAGGTACAGCGGCAGTGACAGCACCTCGAGCGCCACGAACATCGTGATCAGGTCGTTGGCGGCAGGGAACAACATCATGCCGCCGACGGCGAACATCATCAGCGGGAAGATCTCGGTGTGCTCGGCGCCCAGCGTGGACGCCTCCCGCTCCGCCTCGGTACCCGGTAGGGCGGCCGCCTGCCCGGCAAACGCGGTCACGCCGCCCTCGAGGCGGCGCTCGGCGAAGAGCATCACGCTGATGATCGAGAAGACGAGCAGGGTCCCCCAGATGAACAGCGAGGGCCCGTCGACCGCGATGGCTCCCATCGCCTCGATCGAGCCGTGCGCCGACCCGCCGGCGTCGGAGGTCGAACCGCGAGCAACCAGGATGACTCCGACCAGGGCAGCCAGCAGACCGACCAGCGACAAGGTGATCTGGAACAGGTACCGCCGCTGCCGGGAGACGAAGGCCTCGACGAGGACTCCGGCGAGCGCCACACCGAACACGATGAGCAGGGGGTACAGCTTGCCGTAGGCGAGATGGGGTGCTGTGAAGGTGGCGGCTGCGAGCGTGGTCATTACCGGGCTCCCTCCTGGCCGACCGCCACGGTCGGCGGCGGGTCACTGACACCGACGTGGTGGAGCACCGAGTCGACTGTCGGAGTGACGACATCGAGCGCCGGTTTGGGATAGAACCCGAGGACCACGATGAGCACCATCAGCGGCGCGAGCGCCGCAATCTCACGCGGGCGCAGGTCGACCATGTTCTTGGTCGACTCGCGCACCGGTCCCGTCATCGTGCGCTGGTACATCAACAAGATGTAGAGCGCCGCCAGCACGATGCCGAGCGTGGCGAGCACCGCGGCTGTCGTCGACGTCGTGAACGTGCCCGCCAGGACGAGGAACTCGCTCACGAACGGCGACAAGCCAGGAAGGGACAGGCTCGAGAGCCCGGTGAGAAGGAAGATCCCGGCGAGCACCGGCGCCACCTTCTCCACACCGCCGTAGTCGCTGATCATCTTCGAACCGCGGCGGGTGATCAAGAACCCGGTGACGAGGAACAGCGCCGCCGTCGAGAGTCCGTGGTTGAACATGTACAGCGATGCACCGGCCTGGGCCTGGCTGGTGAAGGCGAAGATGCCCAGCACGATGAATCCGAAGTGGCTCACGGACGTGTAGGCGATCAGCCGCCGGATGTCGTTCTGTCCGACCGCGAGCAGGGCGCCGTACAGGACCGAGACGACCGCGAGCGCGATGATCACAGGGCTGGCCCACCGGGATGCCTCGGGGAAGATGTTGAGGCAGAAGCGCATCATCCCGAACGTCCCGATCTTGTCCAGGACGCTGACGAGCAGCACCGACGTGCCGGGTGTCGCCTCGCTGGCAGCCTCGGGCAGCCAGGTATGTACTGGCCACATCGGTGCCTTGACCGCGAACGCGACGAAGAACCCGAGGAACAGCCATCGCTCCGTGCTCTGCGACATCGACGCGTTCATCAGGTCTTGGAGCAGATACGAAGGCCCGCTCGCGGACCTGCTCGACACGACGTACAGACCCACCACCGACGCGAGCATCAGCAGACCGCCGAAGAGGCTGAAGAGCAGGAACTTCACGGCCGCGTATGACCGGCGAGCCCCGCCGAAGCCACCGATCAGGAAGTAGATCGGGATCAGCGTCGCCTCGAAGAGTACGTAGAACAAGAACACGTCCGTGGCCGAGAAGACACCGATAGCGAGACCTTCGAGCGCGAGCATCCAGCTGAAGAACGCGTTGGCGCTCCATCGCCTGTCGTCGCCGTCGTACCAGGACGCCAGGATCACGACCGGCGTCAAGATCGTCGTCAGCAGTACCAGCGCGAGCCCGAGGCCGTCGATGCCGAGGGCGTAGTGGGCTCCGAAGGAGGAGATCCACATGTGGTTCTCGACGAACTGGAACCCGCTCTGGCCGACGTTGTACGCGATACCGATCCCGACCGAGACGGCGAACGCCGCGAGGGAGAACCCGAGCGCGACCTGCTTGGGCAAAGCGCGTTCCGCGCGGCAGCGCCAGCACCAAGGCGGCCCCGATGAGGGGCAACGCGGCGAGGATCGTCAGCCAGGGCAAAGCGGTCGAGGTACCGTTCATGCGAGCTTCACCGCCAGCAGAGCGAGGACGACGAGCGCTGAGCCGGCGAGCATCGACAACGCGTAGGAGCGGACGAAGCCGGTCTGCCAGCGTCGTACCCGACCCGACGTGCCGCCGACCAACGCAGCTACCCCGTTGACGGCGCCGTCGACCCCCCGGTTGTCGAGGTAGACGAGGTACCGGGTGAGGTACTGGCCGGGTCGCATGAAAGCCGCCTCGTTGATGGCGTCTCCGTAGAGATCCCTGCGGGCAGCCGTCGTGAGCGGCGACACGCGTGTCGGTGCGACCGCAGGCACGGGGCTGCGGCCGTAGTCGAAGAACGCGATGGCCGCTCCCACCACGACCACGACGAAGACCAGCAGGCTGATCACGATCGAGGGCATCGGGAGACTCTGATGGCCCTCGGGTCCGACGACCGGTGCGAGCCAGTTCACGATCCAGTGGTTGATCAGCAGCGCGCCGCCGACGACCGACAGCACCGCAAGCAGGATCAACGGCACGGTCATCACCTTCGGTGACTCGTGCGGGTGCGCCTCGTCCGGCCACCGCTTCTCGCTGAGGAAGGTCATGATCATCATCCGGGTCATGTAGAACGCCGTGATGCCGGCGCCGAGCGTTGCGCCGACGCCGACGATCAGGTTGTCACCGAACGCGACCTCGATGATGTGGTCCTTGGACCAGAACCCCGCGAACCCCGGGAAGCCGATGATCGCCAGGTAGCCGCAGGCGAAGGTGAGGAACGTGATGGGCAAGGCGGCGCGAAGCGCACCGTACCTGCGCATGTTGACGTCGTCGTCCATCGCGTGCATCACCGAGCCGGCGCCGAGGAAGAGGTTGGCCTTGAAGAAGCCGTGGGTCAGCAGGTGGAAGATCGCGAACGCGTACCCGGCGGGCCCGATGCCGGCGGCGAGCATCATGTACCCGATCTGGCTCATCGTCGAGCCTGCAAGGCTCTTCTTGATGTCGTCCTTCGCGCACCCGATGATCGCGCCCCACAGCAGCGTGACCAGGCCGACGACCACGACGGCGGTCTGCGCGGCGCTGGACTGCGCGTAGATGGCGTGGGACCTCGTCACCAGGTAGACGCCCGCCGTCACCATGGTCGCGGCATGGATGAGAGCGGAGACGGGTGTGGGGCCTTCCATCGCGTCCAGCAGCCAGCTCTGGAGCGGGACCTGCGCGGACTTGCCGCACGCGGCCAGCAAGAGCAGCAGCCCCAGGAGGGTCGCTGTCTTCGTCGAGGCCGACGCGACGCCCGCGTTGACGCCCGAGAACGACATGGTCCCGAACGTCTTGAACATCAGCATGATCGCCAGCGCCATGCCGAGGTCGCCGACCCGGTTGACCAGGAAGGCCTTCTTGGCGGCGACGGCAGCGGTGACCTTGTGCTGCCAGAACCCGATCAGGAGGTACGAGGCAAGACCGACGCCCTCCCAGCCGACGAACAGAGCGAGGTAGTCCGAGGACAAGACGAGGAGAAGCATTGCCGCGATGAACAAGTTGAGGTAGCCGAAGAAGCGCCGACGGCGCGGATCGTGCTCCATGTACCCGATGGAGTAGATGTGGATGAGGCTGCCGACACCGGTGATGAGCAGAACGAACAGCGCCGACAGCGGATCGAAGAGGATGTTGAACTCGACGTGGAAGCTGTGCACGTCGATCCAGGTGAACATGTGCTGGTTGAGCGAGCCGCGCTGCCGCTGCTCAGCTTGATGAACGCGATCACGCCGACCAGGAAGGACGCGATAGAGGCGGCGCAGCCGAGCAGGTGACCCCACGCGTCGGTCACCTTGCCGCCGAGCAGGAGGACCGCTGCGCTCACCGCCGGGATCACGACGATCAAGTACAACAGGTTCACAGTGTGGACTCCCTCAGTACTTGAGCAGGCTCGCGTCGTCGACTGACGCCGACCGACGAGTCCGGAAGATGGTCATGATGATGGCCAGCCCGACGACGACCTCGGCCGCCGCTACGACCATGACGAAGAACGCGGCGATCTGTCCGTCGAGGTTCCCGAGCTGCCGGGCGAAGGTGACGAACGCCAGGTTGCCGGCGTTGAACATCAGCTCGACACACATGAACACGACTATCGCGTTGCGACGCACCAGCACGCCGACAGCCCCGATCGAGAACAGCAGGGCGGACAGCACGAGGTAGGGGGTCGCACTCACCGGCGCTCTCCTTCCTCGATCTGGCGGGTCTCGGTCTCCAGCTCACGAGCCGCGGCAATTCCCGGCGCCACGTCGCGAACCGTACCGCGAGCCCGCATCACCCGCGAGATGGACAGCTCTGACGGCGTACCATCCGGGAGGAGCGCTGGGGTGTCCACCGAGTTGTGCCGAGCGAACATGCCGGGGCTCGGCAACGCACCGGGGTGGACACCCGAGTCGGCATAGTCGCGCATCCGCTGCAGCGCCAGATCGCGCTGAGTGAGCTTCGGGGTGAGCCGCTCACGGTGGGCCAAGACCATGGCGCCGAGCGCGGCGGTGATCAGCAGGGCGCTCGTGACCTCGAACGCGAGCACGTACTGGCTGAAGAGCAGCTGCGCGATCCCCGGGACGTTCTGGAAGGTGGAGCTGAAGCCCTTGGACGCACCGTAGGTGGTCTGCGCGACGCCGGTGATGATGAGCGCCGCGAACGCCGCACCCAGCACGACCGCCGTCACGCGCTGGCCGCGCAGCGTCTCGACCAGCGAGTCGGACGAGTCGACGCCGACCAGCATCAAGACGAACAAGAACAGCATCAACACAGCGCCGGTGTAGACGATGATCTGAACCGCGAAGAGGAACGGCGCGTCGAGAGCGGCGTACAGCACGGCCAGACCGATCATCACCACCGCCAGGAAGAGGGCGGAGTGGACCGCCTTGCGCGAGAGCACCATGCCCAGCGCGCACACGACCATGATCGGCGATAGGACCCAGAATGCGATCATGCGGGCACCTCGCCCTCGGTCGGCGAGTGCGTCGTCGGGGTACCAAGGCCGCGGTAGTAGTCGCCTTCGTCGGCGCCCAGACGCATGGCGTGCGGTGGATCCTCCATCCCGGGCAGGAGTGGCGCGAGCAGCCTGCTCTTCTCGTAGATGAGGTCCGCGCGTGACGAGTCGGCGAGCTCGTACTCGTTGGTCATGGTCAGCGCTCTCGTCGGGCATGCCTCGATGCACAGGCCGCACAGGATGCACCGCAGGTAGTTGATCTGGTAGACGCGTCCGTACCGCTCGCCGGGCGAGAACCGCTGGCCGGTCGCGTCGTTGTTGTCGGCGCCTTCGACGTAGATGGCGTCGGCAGGGCAGGCCCAGGCGCACAGCTCACAGCCGATGCACTTCTCCAGGCCGTCGGGCCAGCGGTTGAGCTGGTGGCGGCCGTGGAAACGAGGCGCCGTCGGCTTCTTCTCATACGGGTACTGCTCGGTGACGACCTTCTTGAACATCGTGCGGAACGTCACCCCGAACCCGGCGATCGGGTCCCAGAGCTGCTCCTTCAGGCTAGCCACGGATACTCTCCTGTTCCGGCATGGGCGGTACGGGATAGCCTCCAGCGAAGGCGTCGAACTCCTCCGCTGGCCTCCTCGTCGGTCTCGTCGGGAGTCTCGGGCAGGAAACCGAGGCCGATGAACAAGACGAGGGCGATCGCCGCGGCGAGGATCAGGTAGGTGCGGTTGATCGGGCCCTCGAGGCTCAGCGCCCGGATCAGGCCGACGGCCAGGATCCACACCAGCGACACGGGGATGAGGATCTTCCAACCCAGCTTCATGAACTGGTCGTAGCGCATCCGCGGCAACGTGCCGCGCAGCCAGATGAAGAAGAACACGAACAAGAACACCTTGACGAAGAACCAGATCGCCGGCCAGTAGTCCTGGTTGGAGCCGCTCCAGAGCGACAGCGGCCAAGGTGCCCGCCAGCCGCCGAGGAACATCGTCGTGGCCAGCATGGACACCGTCACCATGTTGATGTACTCGGCGAGGAAGAAGAACGCGAACTTGATCGAGGAGTACTCCGTGTGGAAGCCGCCGACGAGTTCGCCTTCGGCCTCCGGGAGGTCGAACGGAGCCCGGTTGGTCTCGCCGATCATCGAGATGAGATAGATGACGAATGACGGAAGCAAGATTATGCCGAACCACAGGTGCCGTTGAGCGTTGACGATCCCGGAGGTCGACATCGAGCCGGCGTAGAGGAACACGGCGACAAGGACAGGCCCATCGCGACCTCGTACGAGATGATCTGCGCTGAGGAGCGCACCGCACCGAGGAGCGAGTACGTCGACCCGGAGGACCAACCCGCGAGCACGATCCCGTAGATGCCGACCGACGCGATCGCGAGGATGTACAGCACCCCCACCGGGAGGTCGGTGAGCTGCAGGGGTGTGTGCACGGAGCTGAACGGGACCTTGACCTCGGGCCCGAAGGGGATCACGGCGACCGCCATGAACGCGGCGACGGCCGACACCACCGGGGCCAGCACGTAGACCAGCCGGTCGACGGCCTTGGGCACGATGTCTTCCTTGAGCATCAGCTTCACGCCGTCGGCGAGGCTCTGCAGCAAGCCGAAGGGCCCGTGCACGTTGGGGCCGAGCCGGTGCTGCATGCGCGCGACCACGCGGCGCTCCAGCCAGATGTTGAAGAGGGTGAAGACGAGCAGGATGACGAAGCACAAGACGACCTTGATGATGATGACCCACCAGGGGTCGACACCGAAACCGGGAATCCCACCGCTGGCCATGGGGATGGTGGTCATCGGGCACCGTCCTTCTCGACTCGCACGATCGATCCCGCCCGGACTCTCAGGTCGCGGTGCAGGCTCACGCCTCCGCTGTTGGCCGGCAACCAGATCGTGTCGTCGTCGATGTCCCCGACGGCGACCGGGACGCTCACGGAGGCGGCATCCGTCGACACCCTCACCCGGTCATCGGGACCGAGGTCGAGACGCCGCAGCTCCGCCTCCGACAAGACCGCCACCGGACGTCGGCCGGTGGCTGCGAGGTGTGGCTCGCCGTCGATGGCCCGCGAGTCGTCGATCAGTGTGCGCCAGGTCGACAGCACCTTCTCGCCGGCTCTCGGGTAGCTGGCGTGGCCGGAGTCCCCTGTCGGGTGGAAACCGGCCCGCTGGCCGTCCCACGGCCCGATCTCTCGCATCTCCGCCATCGCCTCGGAGTCGGTACGGAAGCCGAGTGGGCGGCCGAGCTCGTCGGCGACACCGGACAGTGCCCGGACGTCGCTGAGTGCATTGGACGCGATCACCCGCCGGAACGGACGAACACGTCCCTCCCAGTCGACGAAGGAACCGGACCGCTCCTCCATCGGGGCCACCGGAAGGACCACGTCGGCTCGCTCAGTGACCGCGGACGCTCGCACCTCGAGGCTCACGACGAACTCGGCGGTATCGAGTGCCGAGACGGCGGTCACGGGATCCGCGAGGTCGTCGACATCCACCGCACCCACGACGAGCGCCTTGATCTCTCCTCGGCTCGCGGCTGCGAGGATCTCGTCGGTGTCGCGTCCCTGCCGTCGACGACACCAGGTCGAGACCCCAGGCCGCGGCCAGGTCGACCCTGGCAGCTGCGTCCGACAGCGGTCGGCCGCCCGGAAGCAGGTTGGGAAGAAGGCCGGCTTCGATCGCACCACGCTCTCCGGCGCGGCGAGGCACCCAGGCGAGCCCGGCCCCGGTCGAGGACGCCAGCGCCGCGACTGCGCTCAGAGCTCCCGGCGATGTCGCCATCCGCTCACCGACCAAGATGACGGCGCCGCCGTCGAGAGCGACCTCGGGGCTCACCGCCACCGAGGCGATGACCGACGCCTCAGCGCCCGGGCGAGCCTTCAAGAGCCTGCCACCGAGCTTCTGCAGTCCGCGCGAGGAGTGCGAGGCGACGGAGTACACCCTCGTCCCGTGGGTCCGCACCGCCTTGCGCAGCCGAAGGAAGACGATCGGGGACTCGTCTTCGGGCTCGAAGCCGACGAGGACGACGGCATTCGCGTGATCGAGGGCTTCGTAGGTGGGGGTGGGCAGAGTCGCCACATGTGCCGCGAGGAACTCCGACTCCTCCGCCGACAAAGGACGCGCTCTGAAATCGACGTCATTGGTACCGAGCGCGGCGCGGGCGAACTTCCCGTACGCGTAGGAGTCCTCGGCCGTGAGCCGCCCACCCGCGAGGACGCCGACCGAGCTCTGCGCGGCCTTGAGGCCCCGGGCGGCGACGGCGAACGCCTCCGGCCACGAGGCAGGGCGCAGCTCGCCGTGTCTCTGAGTCGCGGACCATGGGGACCGTCAGCCGGTCGTCGAGCCGGGTCGACCTGAAGGCGAACCGGCCCTTGTCGCAGTTCCACTCCTCGTTGACGCTCGGGTCGTTGCCGGCGAGACGGCGCATGACCTTGCCGCGTCGGTGGTCGGTACGCAGCGCACAGCCGGAGGCGCAGTGCTCGCAGACCGTCGGAGTGGACACCAAGTCGAAGGGTCGTGACCGGAACCGGTATGCGGCCGACGTGAGGGCACCGACCGGGCAGATCTGGATCGTGTTGCCCGAGAAGTACGACTCGAAGGGCTCCTTCTCGTAGATGCCCACCTGCTGAAGTGAACCCCGCTCGATCAGCGCGATGAACGGGTCCCCGGCGATCTGCTCGCTGAACCGGGTGCAGCGCGCACACAGAACGCAGCGCTCACGGTCGAGCAGGACCTGCGCCGAGATGCTGATCGGCTTGACGAACGTGCGCTTGGTCTCTGTGAATCGGGTCTCGCCGCGCCCGTTGGACATCGCCTGGTTCTGCAGCGGGCACTCGCCGCCCTTGTCGCACACGGGACAGTCCAGCGGGTGGTTGATCAGCAGGAACTCCATGTTCCCCTGTTGCGCCTTGTCGGCGACGGGTGAGGAGTGCTGTGTCCGGACCACCATGTTCTCGGCGACCGTGAGAGTGCACGATGCCTGCGGTTTCGGGATCGGGCGTCCGTTGCCGGCGTCCGGTATGTCGACCAGGCACTGCCTGCACGCGCCGATGGGATCGAGGAGCGGGTGGTCGCAGAACCGGGGGATCTGGACACCCATCTGCTCCGCGGCCCGGATGACGAGGGTGCCTTCGGGGACCGTCACCTCGACGTCGTCGATGGTGAGCGTCACCGTCTTGACTGCCTCGTTGGTGGCCACATCGGTCGTGGTCATAGCGCTGCTCCCGCGCCGGACACCGTCGCTCCTGCGGGTGAGAGCGTCTTCTCAGACGCGAACAAGGTCGACTCCGCTGGGTCGAACGGGCAGCCTCCGTGGGTGAGGTGGGCGATGTACTCGTCACGGAAGTACTGGATCGACGAGGTGATGGGCGACGTCGCCCCGTCGCCCAGGGCACAGAATGCGCGGCCGAGGATGTTGTCGCAGAGGTCGACCAGCATCTCCAGGTCGGACTCGCTGCCCTCACCGTGCTCGAGCCGATCGAGCGTCTGGACGAGCCACCAGGTGCCTTCCCGGCAAGGCGTGCACTTGCCGCACGACTCGTGCTTGTAGAACTCCGTCCAGCGCAGCACGGCGCGCACGACGCAGGTGGTCTCGTCGAAGATCTGCAGCGCCTTCGTGCCCAGCATCGAGCCGACGGCCCCGACGCCTTCGAAGTCGAGCGGGACGTCGAGGTGCTCACCGGTGAGGATCGGCGTCGACGAGCCGCCCGGCGTCCAGAACTTGAGCTCGTGGCCCTCCCTCACGCCGCCGGCCAGGTCGAGAAGGGTACGCAGCGTGATGCCGAGCGGCGCTTCGTACTGGCCGGGCTTCGCGACATGGCCCGACAGCGAGTACAGGGACATCCCCTTGCTCTTTTCGGTGCCCATGCTGCCGAACCACTCGGCGCCGTTGGCCACGATGCAGGGCACCGACGCGATGGACTCGACGTTGTTGATGACCGTCGGGCAGGCGTACAGCCCCGCGACGGCGGGAAACGGCGGCCGGAGCCGGGGCTGGCCGCGCAGGCCCTCGAGTGAGTCCAGCAGCGCAGTCTCCTCGCCGCAGATGTACGCACCGGCACCAGCGTGGACGACCACCTCGAGTCCGTAGCCGGAGCCGTGGATGTCGCTTCCGATGTGGCCGGCGAGGTACGCCTCCTGTACGGCGCGCTGCAGACGCCGTACCACGTGGAGCACCTCGCCGCGAACGTAGATGAACGCGTGCGACGCTCGGATCGCGTAGCACGCGATGATGACGCCCTCGACCAGCGTGTGGGGGCTGGCCAGCATGAGCGGGATGTCCTTGCAGGTGCCGGGCTCCGACTCGTCGGCGTTGACGACCAGATAGTGCGGCTTGTCGTCACCTTGCGGGATGAAGGCCCACTTCATCCCGGTCGGGAAGCCGGCTCCCGCCGCGTCCTCGCAGACCGGAGTCCTTGACCAAGGAGATGATGTCGTCCTGCTTCATGTCCAGCGCCTTGCGCAGCGCCTGGTAGCCGCCTGACCTCTCGTAGGCCGCCAGCGTCCAGGCACGATCGTTGTCCCAGGTGTCGGACAGGACCGGAGTGAGCGTATCGACCATCAGGGGCCCTTCGAGTCGGTGTCGGCGCCAGCGGAGGCGTCTCCCGACGGCTTGGCGTCGGGTGCGGTGTCGGCGGCTGAGTTTTGCACCTCGGACTCGGACTGCGCTCGGGAGGTGTCGGCCTGCTGGGCTGCGGAGACCGGATGCGCGTCGGCGCCGGCCTCACCGGAGCGGTCGGATCCGTCGGAGTCCGTGCTGGGTGCGCTTCCAGCTGCGTTCGCGCGCCAGACGCAGGCCCACCAGGGTCGCGGGTCCGGCCGCGGGCCCCTCGTCGGCCCGGTCGTCGGGGAAGCCGGCGAGTACCCGCTCGCCCTCGCGCCAGTCGGAGATCCGGGCGCCACGGGTCGCGTGCACCTCCTGCCCGTTCCGGAGGTCGTCGACGACCCGGATGGCCGATTCGGGGGTCTGGTTGTCGAAGAACTCCCAGTTGACCATCATGACCGGCGCATAGTCGCAGGCGGCGTTGCACTCGATGTGCTCGAGCGTGATCTCGCCGTCCTCGGTCGTCTCGTCGTTGCCGACGTCGAGGTGGGCCTTCAGCCGCTCGAAGATCAGGTCGCCACCCATCACCGCGCACAGCGTGTTGGTACAGACACCGACGTGGTAGCGGCCGACCGGGCGCCGCTTGTACATCGTGTAGAAGGTCGCCACCGCCGAGACCTCGGCGGCCGTGATGCCCAAGATCTCGGCGCAGGCCTCGATGCCGTCAGATGTCACGTAGCCCTCGACGCTCTGCACGAGGTGCAGCATCGGCAGCAGCGCAGAGCGCGCCCGCGGGTACCTGCCCGCCAGCTCGCTCATCTCGGCGAGCGTCGTCACAGGCAGCGCGCTCACCTGTCCACCCCACCCATGACCGGATCGATGCTCGCGACGGCCACGATGACGTCGGCGAGCATCCCGCCCTCACTCATCGCCGGAGCACACTGCAGGTTGACGAACGACGGGTCGCGGAAGTGCGCGCGGTATGGCCGGGTGCCGCCGTCCGAGACGAGGTGCACGGCGAGCTCGCCGCGCGGGGACTCGACGGCGACGTACGCCTGGCCGGTCGGCACGCGGAAGCCCTCCGTGACCAGCTTGAAGTGGTGGATCAGTGCCTCCATCGACTCGCCCATGATGTGGCGGATGTGGTCGAGGGAGTTGCCCATGCCGTCGGAGCCCACGGCGAGCTGGGAGGGCCAGGCGATCTTCTTGTCGCCGATCATGATCGGCGATCCCTCGAGCCCCTGCAGGCGGTCGGCGCACTGCTCGATGATCTTGAGCGACTCCCACATCTCGTCGACCCTGATGCGGAAGCGGCCGTATGCGTCGGCGGTGTCCCTTGTGATGACGTCGAAGTCGTAGGTCTCGTAGCCGCTGTAGGGCTGCTTCTTGCGCAGGTCCCAGTCGTACCCGGTCGAGCGCAGGACGGGGCCGCTGGCTCCGAGTGCGAGGCAGCCGGCGAGGTCGAGGTAGCCGACGTCGACGAGGCGGCCCTTGAAGATCGGGTTCTCGTTGCACAGGGCGGCGTACTCCGGTAGCCGCTTCTTCATCAGGCCGATGAACTCGTGGATCTTCTCCAACGCGCCCGGTGGCATGTCCTGTGCGACGCCGCCAGGCCGGATGAAGGCATGGTTCATCCGCAGGCCGGTGACCAGCTCGAAGATGTCCAGGCACGCCTCCCGCTCGCGGAAGCCGATGGTCATCACGGTGAGCGCGCCGATCTCCATGCCCCCGGTCGCGATCGCGACGAGGTGCGAGGAGATGCGGTTGATCTCCATCAGCAGGACCCGCATGATCTGGGCCTTCTGCGGTATGTCCGCCTCGATGTCGAGCAGCTGCTCGACGGCCATGCAGTACGCCGCCTCGTTGTAGAACGGCGAGAGGTAGTCCATCCGGGTGCAGAACGTCACGCCCTGCACCCAGTTGCGGTACTCCATGTTCTTCTCGATGCCGGTGTGGAGGTAGCCGATGCCGCAGCGGCACTCGGTCACCGTCTCGCCGTCGATCTCGAGGATGAGCCTGAGCACACCGTGCGTCGAGGGGTGCTGGGGGCCCATGTTGACCACGACGCGCTCGTCGGCCTCGAGGTCCATGCCGGCGACCACGGAGTCCCAGTCCTGGCCAGTGACCGTGAACACCTTGCCTGCCGTCGTCTGCTGCGCGGTCGCGTACGGATCACGCATCGTCTCAGTCATCAGTTGTAGGCCCTCCGCTGATCGGGCGGCGGAATCGTCGCGCCCTTGTACTCCACAGGTATCCCGCCGAGCGGGTAGTCCTTGCGCTGCGGGTGTCCCGGCCAGTCGTCCGGCATCTCGATGCGGGTGAGTGCCGGGTGGCCGTCGAAGATGATGCCGAAGAAGTCGTACGTCTCACGCTCGTGCCAGTCGTTGGTGGGGTAGATCGACACCACTGACGGGATGTGCGGGTCGTCGTCGGGGCAGGTCACCTCCACCCTGATGCGCCGGTTGTGCGTCATCGACAGCAGGTGGTAGACGGCGTGCAGCTCCGCACCCGTCTCGTGGGGATAGTGGACCCCGCTGACGCCGCTGCAGAACTCGAACCTCAGCTCGGGGTCGTCTCGAAGGTTCTGCATGACCACGGGGAGCAGCTCGCGGTGCACATGGAAGGTGATCTCCCCCCGGTGCAGGACCACCTTGCTCACGGCACCGGCGACCCCGGCGGCCTCGAGTCTGGCGTCCAGGCGGTCAGCGGCGGCGTCGAACCAGCCGCCGTACGGCCGCTGCGTCGCGCCGGGGATCGCCACCGGCCGGACCAGCCCGCCGTAGCCGGAGGTGTCGCCGGAGCCGGCGACGCCGAACATGCCCGTGCGGACGTCGACGATGTCCAGATCCTGGTGAGGCGGGAGGCGGTCCGGGGTCGTCGCTGACGATGAGGGAGTCGTCGTGCAGTGACTTGTCCTGGATCGACCGCTCGGCGGCCGGCTTGTCCTCGAGTGAGCGCTCTCCGGTCGGCTTCTCCGGTACGCCGCTGGGCTGGCCGACCGGCGGCGGACCTCGCGGGCGTGTCGTCGTCGCTCATCGCAGCAGTCCCGTGGCTTCGGACGTCGGGAGGGCGGTCAGGCGCGGCCCGCTCGTTGTCGACGATCTCCGTACGCCGGTTGGACCCGAGGTGCGAGTGCTGGATGTCGTCGTGGAGCTTCAAGATGGCGTCGATCAGCATCTCCGGGCGGGGTGGGCAACCGGGCAGGTACATGTGGACGGGGACGACGTGGTCGACACCCTGCACGATCGCGTAGTTGTTGAACATCCCTCCGCTGCTCGCGCAGACGCCCATCGCGAGCACCCACTTCGGGTTCGGCATCTGGTCGTAGATCTGCCGCAGGACCGGCGCCATCTTCTGGCTGACCCGGCCGGCGACGATCATCAGGTCAGCCTGGCGAGGCGACGCCCGGAACACCTCCATGCCGAAGCGCGCGAGGTCGTACCTCGGCCCGCCGGAGGTCATCATCTCGATCGCGCAACACGCGAGGCCGAACGTCGCAGGCCACAGCGAGGCCTTGCGGAAGTACCCCGCGAGGCCCTCGACCGTCGACAGCAAGACGCCGGACGGAAGCTTCTCTTCGATGCCCATGGCTGACGGCTCCTAGTCCCATTCCAGCCCGCCGCGACGCCATACATAGGCGTAGACGACGAAGACCGGAGCGATGAACAGCACCATCTCGACGAGCCCGAACATCTTCATCGAGTCGAAGAAGACTGCCCACGGGAACAAGAAGATGATCTCGATGTCGAAGACGATGAACAGCATCGCGGTGATGTAGTACTTCACGGGGAACTTCCCGCCGCCGACGGGTTGCGGCGTCGGCTGGATGCCGCACTCGTACGAGTCGAGCTTGGCGCGGTTGTAGCGCTTCGGGCCGATCATCGAGCTCGCGACGACGGACCCGACGGCGAAGAGCGCGGCCAGGAGGCCGAGACCCAGAATCGGGACGTATTCCTTCATGCCGGCCGGCTCCCGTCTGTAGTGCCTGAGGCATCGTCATGCACAGGTGGAATCATAGAGCCGCCCCTGGTCACGCCGCCGGGGCGACCTTGGACAGCCCGTTGATGAGACGGTCCATCGCGTCACCTCCGTGTGGGTCGGTCAGGTTGGCGAGCAGCTTGAGCGTGAAGCGCATGAGGGTCGGCCGTGGAAGACCGTACCTCGTGGCGAGCTGCATCACGTGCGGGTTGCCGATCGCCTTCACGAAGATGCGGCCGAGTGTGTAGTACCCGCCATAACGCTCGTCGAGCGCACTCACATATCCCTCGAGAGCCCGCTCACGGCCCGCCGGTGTCGTCCGGCTGAGCGCCTGGGTGATCACCTCGGCGGCCATCTCCCCCGACTCCATGGCGTACGCGATGCCTTCGCCGTTGAACGGGTTCACCATCCCGCCGGCGTCGCCAACGAGCAGCATCCCGTCGGCATAGTGGGGTTTGCGGTTGAAGCCCATCGGGAGGGCGGCGCCGCGCACGGGGGCGGTCATGTTGGCGTCGCGGAACCCCCACTCCTCGGGCGTGTGGTCGAGCCAGGTCTTCAGCAGGTCCTTGTAGTCGACGTGCTGGAACGCCGCCGACGTGTTCAAGATCCCGAGGCCGACGTTGACAGTGCCGTCGCCGACCCCGAAGACCCAGCCGTACCCGGGGAGCAGGTTGCTGCGTCCGGGCTCCCCGTCCCACAGCTCGAGCCAGGACTCCAGCCAGTCGTCGTCGTGGCGGGGGCTCGTGTAGTAGGTGCGCACGGCCACGCCCATCGGCCGGTTCTCGCGCTTCCGCAGCCCCATCGCGAGGCTGAGCCGGGTGGAGTTGCCGTCCGCGGCCACGACGACCGGCGCCCGGAAGACCAGGTCCGCGCCGGACTTGCGGCCGTTGTCGTCGACCGGCTTGGCCGTGACACCGACGACACGTCCCGTGGTCTCGTCGACCACAGGCCCGGTGACGAAGGTGCGCTCGTAGAGGTGAGCGCCGAGCTTGACCGCGTGGCGGGCGAGGATGTCGTCGAGGTCGAGCCGGGTGCGGACGAGGCCGAAGTCCGGGAACTCCGCGAGCTCTGGCCAGCGCAGCTCCAGCCGATGGCCGCCCCCGATGATGCGCAGGCCCTGGTTCTTGACCCAGCCCGGCTCGTCGACGTCGATACCCATCGAGATGAGCTGCCGTACCGCTCGGGGGGTCAGGCCGTCGCCGCACACCTTCTCCCGTGGGAAGGCGGTCTTCTCCAGCAGCACGACGTCCACGCCCGCCTGCGCGAGATACGCCGCGGTGGTCGACCCTCCGGGACCGGCTCCGACGACCACGACGTCAGCCTGCCGCTCCACGGCGGAGGACTCGGTCATGGCTGGCTGACCTGCTTCCTGCTCGATGTCGGCCCGCAAGTGAAAATGTTCACGAGCGCTTGCACAACGTCATCCTAGCGTGTCTGCAGGTAGCCGCATCCAGGGGAGTAACCACCGAAAAGATCCGACTCCCAGGTAGCTATAGCTACCTCAAAGTCGGATCTTTCGGTTGGGTAGTGGACAGGTGCGGGCTACTGTCGGGCCACCCCGTAGGAGTGCTGGACCGTCAGCCTCAAGACGAGCCGGCTGGTCCTTGACCATCACCGCGCGGTACTCGTCCCAGTCGGGGTGCTCCTCGCCTCTGATCGAGCGGTAGAGATCGACCAGCTCCTCGACGGTGGCATCGCCGGGATCGGAGGCGACAGGGGTCAGGGCGGCGGTGCCGTCCAGGACGGCGTAGGACCAGCCGTCGGGTGACGAGACCATCAGCGACACCCGCGAGTCGCGTCTCGCGTTCGCGACCTTGGCCCGGCCGTCGACGACGGAGACGCGGACGAGGAGCGCGTCGACGTCGAAGTGGTAGTTCACATTGGACAGCTGCGGCCGGCCGTCGCGTTTCAGCGTCGCGAGGGCGCCGAGGTTGCGGCTCGCCGCCAGGTCGAGCAGGGCCCGGTGCAAGGTCATGAGTCAGGTTAGCCCCTCGAGGTCGACCCCTCGACGGTCCGACTATGGAGTGGTCCTGGCCGCGTGAGTGTCGGATCTTTTCGGTGCTGGATGGGGGTAGGGGTCAGTCAGCGGGTGGCTCGGTGGAGGGCGACGATGCCGCCGGACAGGTTTCGGTACTGGACACCTCGCCAGCCGGCCTGGGCGACCACGTGCGCCAGGGCCGCCTGGTCCGGCCAGGCCTGGATCGACTCGGCGAGGTACACGTAGGAGTCGGGGCTCGACGACACCCGCGTCGCGACCAGCGGGAGCGCCTTCATGAGGTACTCGACGTAGACCTTGCGAAAGGGACCGTACGTCGGTGAGCTGAACTCGCACACGACCAGCCGGCCGCCTGGCCTGGTCACCCGCAGCATCTCTCGCAGCCCGAGCGACGCGTCCACGAGGTTACGCAGGCCGAAGGAGATAGTGACGGCGTCGAACGTCTCGTCGGCGAAAGGCAGCGAGGTGGCGTCGCCTGCGACGAACGGCAGCCTCGGCCGGGCCCGCTTGCCGACGTCGAGCATGCCGATCGAGAAGTCGCAGGGCACGGCGGTCGCGCCCTGCAGGACGAAGGGGACGGTGCTGGTGCCGGTCCCGGCGGCCAGGTCGAGCACCACCTCACCCGGTTGAGCAGCCACCGCTGAGACCACCGCACGACGCCAGCGCCGGTCCAGCCCCAGCGACAAGACGTCGTTGGTGACGTCGTAGCGTTTCGCGACGCCGTCGAACATGGCGGCGACTTCCTGGGGCTGTTTGTCGAGACTGGCGCGGGTCATGGTGACCAGCGTCGCATGGTGCTGACGTGGCTCCGCCGGGTGGCGGATTAGGCTGTGGAGCTGTGACCAGCCTCGCGAGCGGCGCCGCAGACGCCGCGCCGCTCGTCGTACGCAGCGTCCAGGTGCAGGCACCGGAGTCGCTCGTCTCGCTTCTTCCGCCCCAATCGCCGCTGTCGTGGGTGCACCGGCGCGACGGCCTCGTCGCATGGGGCGAGACCGTCCGCTTCGAGTGCGCCGGCGTGGACCGCTTCGAGACAGCCGACCGCTGGTGGTCCGAGGTCGCCGGGCGAAGCGTCGTGCGCGACGAGGTGGACATCCCTGGGAGCGGGCTGGTGTGCTTCGGCTCGTTCGGGTACGCCGACTCACCGGGCCGGTCAGTGCTGGTGGTGCCGGAGGTCGTCGTCGGGCGGCGAGGCTCCACGTCATGGGTCACCACGATCTCCGCAGGGACGCTGTCGTCGCCTCCAGGGCTGCGACCTCGCCGGAAGTTCCGGGCGCCCGCCGGCGCGGTCTTCACAGACGGCGCCATGAGCGGTGCCAGCTGGGAGCTCGCGGTGGCGGACGCGGTACGCCGGATCCGGGCCGGGCACCTCGACAAGGTAGTCCTTGCCCGCGACCTCATCGCCGAGCTCGACGAACCGCTGGATGTCCGCGCACCGCTGGCATGGCTGGCTGAGCGGTACCCGTCGTGCTGGACGTTCAACGTCGACGGACTGTTCGGGGCGACGCCGGAGATGCTGGTACGCCGCGAGCGCGGGCTCGTGACGAGCCGGGTACTGGCGGGCACGATCCGCCGTACCGGCGACGACGCGTCCGACCTCGCGCTGGCCGCCACGTTGGCAAGGTCGTCGAAGGACCTGGAGGAGCACGAGTTCGCCGTCCGGTCCGTGGCGGACGCCCTGGCGCCGTACTCCTCGAGCATGAACGTGCCCGAGAGCCCCTTCGTGCTGCACCTTCCCAATGTGATGCACCTGGCCACCGACGTCACCGGCGTGCTGGACGGTCGGGCGTCCTCGCTCGCGCTGGCGGCGGCACTCCATCCGAGTGCGGCGGTCGGCGGCACGCCGACCCGCGAGGCGGTCGCGCTGATCGCCGAGCTGGAGCAGATGGACCGTGGCCGCTACGCCGGGCCAGTCGGCTGGATGGACTCCGACGGTGACGGCGAATGGGGAATCGCGCTGCGATCCGCCGAGTACGACGGCACGCCGGGTCCGGCTCTTTGCCGGGCTGCGGAATTGTGGCCGACTCCAACCCGGCGTCCGAGCTTGCCGAGGCGGCGGCGAAGTTCGTGCCCGTGCGCGACGCGCTCACGTCTTGACCGACGAGGCGACCGGGCCGGACCCCGCAGCCATGCATCGGCTGGCCGCCGGGTTCGACAGGGGTGCCGCCGGGTATGCCACCCACCGTCCCGGATACCCCGACGAGGCGGTTGCCTGGCTCGTCGGCCCCAACCGTTGCGATGTACTCGACCTGGGTGCCGGAAGCGGGTCGCTCACCGCCGGCCTGGTCTCGGCCGGCCAGCGGGTCGTCGCGGCCGAGCCCAGCTGGGCGATGCTCGGCGAGCTCGGCTCGCGAGGGCTGGGAGCGCCGGTCGTGCAGGCGTCGGCCGAGGCGCTGCCGTTCGCACAGGGGTCGTTCGACGTGGTGACGGTCGCGACCGCGTTCCACTGGTTCGACGCTTCGGCCGCGCTGCCGCAGATAGCGTCGGTGCTGCGTACCGGTGGCCGGCTGGCTCTGGTGTGGAACAGCCGGACGACGTCCGGTGGCTGGCCGGAGACCTTCGGGGAGCTGCTGCGTGGCGCGCAGCCGCCAGAGCTCGTCGGCGACTGGGGTACTGGCTCGGTCTCTGCGGTCGAGGATCCACCTCTCTTCGGCCCCCTCGAAGAGGCGGGCTTCGCCTTCACCCAGCGGCTCGACCGCGACGGTCTCATCGGGCTCGCCGCCTCCCGGTCCTACGTCATCGCGCTCCCGGACGCCCGTCAGACGGCGGCTGCTGGAGCACGTCGGCCGGCTCTTCGACTCTGCGGCCGACGCAGAGTGACGGTGGAGCTTCCGTACGTGGCCCGCTGCTGGCGCTGTACCCGGGCCTAGACCGCGCGCCCTCTCACCACCCGAAAGATCCGACTTTGAGGTAGGTATAGCTACTTCAAAGTCGGATCTTTCGGGTGTGGGTGGGGTGAAGGGTGGCCGTCAGCCGGCGGGCTCGGCGACCCAGTTCATCGGGTCGCCCCAGCCGAGATCGGGGATCCCGGCCGCGTCGAGGGCTCCGACCACCAGGGTCCGGCGGTACGCCGCGAACGTCAGCACGTGCGCGATCATGCCGCCGTACGTGAACACCGACGCGGGCTCGCACAGTGCATCGACGAACGTCTCGTCGAGCCGTCCCTGCTCCGCCACCTCCCGTACGTGGCCGATGAAGACAGGGGCCACCTCTGCCAGCCGGGCGCGCATGGACGAGATCGTCTCGTGGTTCTCCAGATCCCAGTCGTACGCGCGCATGGCGATGGCACAGTTCCACATGTCCATCTGCCCGATCAGCCGCGACAGCAGCGACCGCATCGTCTGGACGTCGTCCTCGATGCCGGTGCCGAGCCGAGGCGTCGAGCTGGTCGTCAGACAGCGTCGCGGCCCGGTCGACCATCTCACCGATGAGCCATACATGGTGCTCGACCATCTTGATGATGAGGTCCATTGATGTCACCTTCGTGTGTGCGGGCAGCCGGAGGCCGCAGGGTGGGTGGAAGTGCACGCCGTTCGGCGAGTCCAGGTGGATCCGCCGGGGCGAACGCCGCCACGACGACGGTCCCGAGCCGTATGCACGCCGGAACGCCCGAGTGAACGCCTCGTTGGAGGAGTAGCCCGCCTCTACGGCGATGTCCAGCACGCCGCGGTTGCTCGTCACGAGCCGGTAGGCGGACCGCTCGAGGAGCACCCGCCTGCGGAACTTGGCCGGAGACTCCCCTGCGGCTGCGGTGACCACCCGGTCGAAGTGGAACCGCGACAGATACGCTCGGGCGGCCAGGTCGGCGCCGCGCGCATCGTGGTCGTCAAGGTGCGACGCCAGCGTGTCGACGAAGCGGGCGAACGTGTCGCTCGACGTTGTCATGACCCCAGTCTCGCAAGCCCGGTGGGCCGCGGCTCTTGATCGAAATTGCGGTCCGGCTGCCTCAGGCCAGCGAACGCACCCGCTCCTCGAGTGTGCGTCGCATCGGTCCGGTCGATGGCGATCTCGATGACGCGGATCCCGCTCGTGGTGACCGCGAGCCCTGCCCGCAGTCCGGCCGCGTCGCCGACCCGCTCGTACGCCGTGCCCGTGGCCTCACAGAGCCGGGCGATGGAGACCCCGTGTGGCGTACCGAAGACCCGCTCGAACGACGAAGCGAATGCCGGTGCGCCCTGCTCGAGCGTGGAGAAGATCGCTCCTCCGTCGTCGTTGGCGACGACTATCGTGAGGTCCGGACGCGGCTCGCGCGGTCCGATGACCAGAGCGTTCGCGTCGTGCAGGAAGGTCAGGTCGCCGACATAGGCGAGCGCCCGGGAGGACCGCCGACCCAGGGCCGCGCCGAGAGCCGTCGACAGTGTCCCGTCGATCCCCGAGAGGCCACGGTTGCCGATCACCAGGCGCCGCTGTCCGGCCGTCGTACGGCACGGCCATCAGGTCCAGGTCGCGCACCGGCTGTGACGACCCGACGGTGAGCAGCGCCTCGGGGCCCACTGCCGCGGCCACCTCCGCGGCCACCTGTAGAGCCAGGCCCTCGGGCTCCGCCGCGAGCCCGTCCACCGCCGCGCCGAGCCGCCGGTCCGCTGCCCTCCAGGCGTCGACCCAGTCAGCGTCGTCGGCGCTCTCGGCGACCGGTACCGAGTCGACGTGGCGAGCCACCCTGCCGGGGTCGGTACAGGTGCCCGTCGCCGTCCGGACCGATATCACCTCGACGCGAGGATCGGAGATCAGCCTGGTCACCGGCCGGGAGAGGGTCGGATGGCCGGTCACGACGACGCGCTCGACGGCGCCGCCGAGATCGCCACCGAGCAGGAGTCGGTAGGTACGGATCGCGTGCGTTCCGGTCCTTGCGCCCGAGGTCGGCTCGGCGAGCAGCGGCCAGTTCCCGTCCTGGGCGAGCAGTCGCGCGGGCGGACCGGCGTCGTCGCCTGCGACGACGACCGTGCGCGGCCCGGCGGCGAGTCGTACGGAGCCGTCCGGCTGCGCCAGGTGTCGCCTCGCGTACGTGTCCGCCGCACCGCCGCGAAGGAGGTGGCGGCGCGGCGTGCCTGCTCGCCTGCGGGGCCGTCGGCTAGCAGCGGATCGGCGAACTGCAGGTTGAGCTGGGACGGTCCCGTGCGGCGTACCGCGTCCTCGATGCCGGCTACCGCCGAGACGGCGTCGCCGGGCGGCACATCGACGCAGGGCACCCGCGGGCCGAAGATGTCCCGCCTGCTCCGTCGTCTGGTTGGCGCCGGTACCCCGCAACGCCGCCGGTCGGTCGGCGGACAGCACGAGGATCCGCTCACCCACGTGAACGGCCTCGAGCACCGCCGGGTGCAGGTTGGCCACGGCGGTGCCGGAGGTGCAGACGACCGGGACCGGAAGGTGGGAGCCCTTCGCCAGCCCGAGCGCGAGGAACCCGGCGGTCCGCTCGTCGATACGGACGTGCAGGCGCAGGAACCCGCGGCATCTGCCTCGTACAGCGCCACCGCCAGCGCTGCTGAGCGGGAGCCGGGTGCGAGGACGACGTCGGCGACGCCTGCCCGCCGCAGCGCGGAGACCGTGGCTGCGGCCACAGCTGCCGAGGAGGTCACGCTCACCGGTCCCTCAGGACCGCCGCGCAGCGGGCCAGCCGGTCGAGCCAGCCGTCGGCGACCGACGGCTCAGGACGGGCGGCCTCGAGTAGCTCGTCATCGGGCGCCACCCGCCGAACCGGCAGCCGGCCGTCCACGGGGGTCATCGGCTCCCTGGTCAGATCTCGCGTCAGCATCGAGGTCGTCGCCAGCCCGCATGCATAGGGAAGACTCGGCAGGGCGGCGGCCAGCGCCACTCCCGACGCGATCCCGACCGACGACTCGAGAGCGCTCGAGACCACGACCGGAAGCCCGACCGCCTCCGCGAGCGCGAGGCACGCCCGGACCCCGCCGAGGGGCTGGACCTTGAGCACGGCGATGTCGGCCGCATCGAGCAGCTTCACCCGCATGGGGTCAACCGAGCGGCGGATCGACTCGTCGGCGGCGATCGGCACGTCGACCCGGCGCCGGACCTGCTGGAGCTCCTCGACGGTCGCCACCGGCTGTTCGACGTACTCGAGGTCGAACGAGCCGAGCTCGCCGATCGCCTCGACGGCCTGGCGGACCGACCACATCCCGTTGGCGTCGACCCGCACGCCGCCGCTGTGGCCGATGGCCTCGCGGACCGCCTCGACCCGGGCCACGTCGTCGGCAAGGCGCTGCCCCCGCTCGGCCACCTTCACCTTCGCCGTTCGGCAGCCGTGGCCGCCCCTGACGATGGCCGCCGCACGTACCGGGTCCACGGCGGGCACCGTGCAGTTGACCGCGACCGTGCTCCTCTTCGGCGACGGATAGTCGCGGTCCGCCGCCTCGAGCGCCGCAGCCAGCCAGGCTGCCGACTCCTCGTCGTCGTACTCGGCGAACGGGCTGAACTCACCGACGCCGGCCGGCCCCCAGATGAGAACGCCCTCCCGGTGCTCGACACCGCGAAAGCGCACCCCCATGGGGAGCGAGAAGACGGCGAGCCGCCTGCCGGCCAGCGGGTCGGCGCCGTGGCGGACGGCGACGGCTGGCCCTTTGCTCACCAGGTCAGCCTACGGACGGCGACGGTTCGCTTCGCCCGAGCCCGAGCGACCGGCGGTCGATCTTGCCCGACACGAGCAGCGGCAACCCGTCACGGACGACCAGCTCCCGCGGCGCCCAGGTACGCGGGTGAGCCGCCCCGACGAAGTCGCGTACCTGCGCGAGCGTCGGTGCCGTACGCGCCGGCCAAAGGGACGACGAACGCCACGAGGCGGCTGCCCCACTCGGCGTCCGGCTCAGCGACGACCGCGCAGGTCGCCACCTCCGCCATCGCTGCGATCCTGCGCTCCACCGCCGCGACCGAGATGCTGACGCCGCCCGACGTGACGACGTCGTCGGCACGACCCAGCACCTCGAGGCGTCCGTCGGGTTCGAACCGACCCAGGTCGGGTGTGTGCAGCCAGCCGTCGCGCAGGACCTCCGACGTCAGCTCCGGATCGCCGACGTAGCCGTCGAACAGCACCGGCCCGGACAGCCGGATCCGCCCATCGGCGCCGAGCGCCACCGCCACCGAGTCGAGTGCCACGCCGTCGTACACGCACCCGCCGCATGTCTCGCTCATGCCGTACGTCGTCACGACCGCGACCCCGGCGTCGCGCGCCCGCTCCACCAGGTCCGGGTCGGCCGCACCGCCGCCGACGAGCACACAGTCGTACCGTCGGAGGGCCTCGACGTCCGGCGGGCTCGACATCCAGCGGTACAGCTGGGTTGGTACGGCGGCGAGATAGCGCCGGCGAGCCGCCAGCGCCTCGGTGGCCTTCGAGAGGCTCCGATGCTCGGAGAGTACGACCGGCGATACCCCGGCGAGGTGGGACCGCACGATCACCTGGAGACCGGCCACGTACTGGGCGGGCAGCGCCAGCAGCCAGCTGCCTGGGCCACCGAGCCGGTCCAGGGTCGCGGTGGCCGACGCCAGGAGTGCCGACGACGAGAGTGCGACCTGCTTCGGCTCGCCGGTCGAGCCCGAGGTACGCACCACCACCGCCCCGGTCGCGCCGTCGGCGAGCCAGTTCCTCACCAGCCGCTCGATCTCTCTCGCCGTACCCGTGAGCGGCCGCAGCGAGGCGGCCGGGATGGGCGCGTCGGCGCTCGCGGCTGGCTGGGGCATCCCTCCACCCTAAAGTCGCGCGCCGCTGTGCTGCGACACTTGGCTACCGTGACCACCGCCGCCGAATGGATCGAGGGCGCTCGCCCCAGAACGCTCCCGGCGGCGATCTCTCCCGTCGTGGCCGGTACGGGCATTGCGCTCTACGCTCATTCGGCCGTGTGGTGGAAGGCCTTGCTGGCGCTCGTGGTCGCCCTGGCTCTCCAGGTCGGCGTCAACTACGCCAACGACTACTCCGACGGCGTCCGCGGCACGGACGACAACCGCGTCGGACCGGTACGTCTCGTCGGGTCCGGGGCAGCGACCGCCTCCCGCGTCAAGGCGGCGGCCTTCGCCAGCTTCGCGGTCGCCGCCGCGGCGGGTTTGGTTCTCGCGGTGACGACGGCATGGTGGCTGCTCGCTGTGGGCGCTGCCGCCATCTTGGCCGCCTGGTTCTACACCGGTGGGTCGACGCCGTACGGGTACCGCGGGCTGGGCGAGGCCGGCGTCTTCGTCTTCTTCGGCCTGGTGGCGGTGCTCGGAACGGCGTACGTCCAGACCGAGGACATCGACGCCGGCGCCGTCTGGGTGGCGTGCGGCGTGGGCGCCCTCGCGTGCGCGATCCTCGTCGTCAACAACCTGCGCGACATCGCGAGCGACTCGCTCGCCGGCAAGCGCACGCTGGCGGTCGTGGTAGGGGAACGCGCCACGCGTCAGCTGTTCATCTCACTGCACCTGGCGGCTGTGGGGTGCGCCGTCCTGGCCGCGTCGGCGCTCAGCTGGTGGGCGCTGCTCGCCCTGTCCGCCCTGCCGCTGTCGTGGCGAGCTGTCCGGATCGTTCGCAGCGGAGGCGCGGGCAGGGTTCTGGTCGCGGCACTGCGCGACACCGGCCTGGCCGAGCTGGTCTTCGCAGTCGGTTTCCTCGCGGGGCTTGCGCTCGCCGCCGGCTGCACCCGACGCTCACCGCCGTCGTCGAGGTCCTCAGCCCCCGTCCCTCAGCGGCCGCGCGCGTCGAATGCGGCCACCGCCTTGTCGGCCCTGGTCGCGACATGGACGGCGAACTGCTCTCGCAGCGACCTGAGGAAGAGCAGAGCCAGTACCGACGACATGATCAACGCGAGGAGGGCTGTCGACAACGCGTTGAGCGAGTCCCACGCGATGAACCATCCCGCGACCAGCCACACGGCCCCGTAGCAGAGGATGAACAGCCCGGCACGCGCCGCGGTGTACAGGACGAAGCTCTTCACGACGAGCCCTTCCTGAGCGCTGCCCTCCCTGGCGCAGCCCTCGTGTGACGGTCGACTCCCTGACTGCCCGACCCTCGCGCGGAGCGGTCCGGCCGGTCAGGCCAGCGTAGTCAGCCGTCGAGCACCTCGACCAACAGGTCGGGCGACACATTGCCCCCGGAGACCACGGCGACGGCCGGCCCGGAGCCGACCACCTCGGGATGCGCAAGGTAGCCGGCCACCGCCACCGCGCCACTCGGCTCGCAGACCACCCGTGCGTCGAGGACCACGGCTCTCATGGCGGCCCTGATCTGCTCCTCGCTCACCGTGACGACGGCGTCGACGAGCCTGTCGATGTGGTGCCAGTTGAGCTCCCCGACTGACGAGGTACGCAGCCCGTCGGCGACTGTACGACCGGTCCGAGCGGTGTCCCATACGACCCGTTCGCCTCGGCGGAAGCCCTCCGCGAGGTCCCCGGCCAGCTCCGGCTCGACGGCGACGACCCGGACGGAGGGCGAGCTCGCCTTGAGTGCCACTGCGACTCCGCTCACGAGCCCTCCCCCGCCCACCGGGACCAAGACGGTGGCGACCTGCGGCAGTTCCTCGAGGATCTCGAGACCGACGGTGCCCTGCCCGGCGATGATCGCGGCGGTCGTCGTACGGAGGGATGAACACAGCTCCCGTCCTGGCGCGGATCTCCTCGACCGCCGTCTCCCGTTCGGAGATGTCGACGAGCACGACAGTCGCTCCCTGGGCCAAGGTGGCGCGCCGCTTGATCTCCGCCGCCTGCCGGGGCATCACGATGGTGGCCTGGACTCCCGCGGCAGCGGCGGCCCTGGCGAGGGCCTGCGCATGGTTGCCCGAGGAGTGCGTGACGACCCCGCGGCTGCGCTGCTCGGCCGTGAGCAACGCGACAGCGTTCAACGCTCCGCGTAGCTTGAACGAGCCGCCGATCTGCAGGCACTCCGCCTTGACGGACAAGGCCGCATCCGGACGACCGAGCGACATTCCGATGAGCGGCGTACGCAGGACCAGGCCTCTGATCCTCGCGGCAGCCGCAGAGATATCCGCGCTGGTGACGAGGCTGTCCGTATCCACTGGACCGACCCTACTGACGGCCTTCCATGGCTGTCGTGCGGGGCGTGGGAGACGATGCGGTCCGGTTCGCGGGCGTCGAGTTGGCGAGCGGATTACGCTGGGGTCATGCGCGTACGCGAGGGTGGCGTTTGATGAGGTATCTCCCGGTGATCTTGATCATCGTCTTGACGATCTACTGCTGGGTCGAGATCGCGATGTCCGACCCGCGCCAGGTACGCCAGCTGCCGCGCGGCCTGTGGGCCATCATCGTTCTTGCCCCGCTCGTCGGAGCGGTGTCCTGGCTCGTTTTCGGTCGACCCAACGGCACGAGGTCGTGCACCCGCTCCTCGTCCCCGGGCCGCGACAGGTCGCTCCCGGACGATGACGTGGACTTCCTGCGCACGCTCAGAAGCCGCCAGCGCCCGCCCGACGACACCGTCTGATCCACTCCCCCACCTGACCAACCAGCATGCCGATCTCTGAGGTAACCCTGGTCTACCTGGTCGGACGGTTGAGGGTAGCGGTGCGGGTTGGGCTACATGCCCGAGTACGAGTGCAGCCCGGTGCCGAACAAGTTGATCCCGATGAAGTTGAAGAGGAACGTCGCGTACCCCGCCAGCGCGACATAGGCCGCCGCCCGGCCTCTCCAGCCGACCGTCGCCCGGGCGTGCAGGTAGGCCGCGTAGACCACCCACGTGATGAACGCCCAGACCTCCTTCGGGTCCCAGCCCCAGTAGCGGCCCCACGCGTACTGCGCCCAGATCGCGCCGGCCATCACCGCGAACGTCCAGAGCGGGAATGCGAAGGCATGTACCCGGTACGCCAGCCGGTCGATCGCCTCGGCCGGCGGCGTGCGCCACAGGAACCCCTTGCGCGGGGCGCCGGGGTCCGCGAGTGCCCTCGTCTCCAGCCTGCTACGCAGCAGGTACAGCACCGACGCCAGCGCACCGATGGTGTATGCACCGCCGGCCGTCGCGGCCGCCGAGACGTGGATGAGCAGCCAGTACGAGTGCAGAGCGGGCACGAGCGGGCCGACGGGCCGGTACAAGACGACGACGGCAAGGCCCAAGATCGTCGTCAGGCCGCCCGTGACGAGCAAACCGAGCCAGCGGATGTCGTAGCGGCGGACGAGGAACACATAGGCGACGGCTGCCGCGAGCGACCCGGTGATGGAGAACTCGTACATGCTTCCCCAGGGCACCCGGTGGGCGGCGATCCCGCGGGAGACGACTCCCACCGCCTGGACCAGGACGCCGAGCACGGTGAGTGAGAAGCCGATCCGGCCGAACCGGTCGCTGCGCTCGAACGCCGTGTCGTCGCTCGTGTCCGCGCGGTCGACGTCGCGAGCGCCGACGGGCGGGCGGTCGACGCCAGAAACGGACGACGCGGAGACCAGAGCCGACCGCGGCGCCACCTGCTCGGCGGGGAGGTCTCGGGCCTTCGCCCACTCGACCATGTGAGCCACCATCGCGAGGGCGTACACGAACGTCGCGGAGAGCAACGCGTTGTTGCTCAGCTGGGCGAATGTCTCGGTCACGGCTGCTCGTTCTCCCTTGCGACGTCGGGGTTCAACTGCGCCGCCACCTCCGCCACATGGGCGTCGGGATCGCCTCCGGAGACCCGGTCCAGCGCCGCGACCTCCACCACCGTACGCCCGCCGTCGGGCCTTAGCCTGACCCAGGTCCGGCGGGGCCGGATGAACAGCGAGCCGAGCAGTCCGAGGATCGCGCCGAGCACCCCTAGCAGCGGCACGATCTTGCCTGGGGAGTGTGCGATCTGGAGCTTCACCCAACGCTGGTATCCGTCGAAACGGATGGAACCGGCGCCTCCGGGAAGCTGGGCACGCTGACCCTCGCGAAGCAGTAGCGGCTGCGGCTTGCCGTTGCCCATGGTGAACGGCTTGAGGTGTTCCTTGTCCAAGACGTAGACCGACTGCGGGACGCCGCTGTCCACCCCGAGGTCACCCCGGTAGCCGATCAGCGACAGCACCGGGTTGTTAGCGTCCGGGAAGGCCGAGTAGGGGTTGCCGGTCTTGTTGAGCGCCGCGGTCGGGAAGAAGTACCCCTCGAACCCGAGCTGGGTGGGTGACGCGTCGGGAACCTTGATCACGCCGAAGGAGGTGAATGAGGCGTCCTGGGGCAAGAACACGACCGGGCCCGACCACGCGACATGGCCCTGGCCGTCGCGTACGGTGACGACCGGCGCGTACCCGTGGCCGACCAGGTAGATCGACGTGTTGTCGACGACCAGAGGATGGTTGACGCGCAGGTCGTAGGGGTACGGCTTGGCGCCCGGATGGCTGGTGACCGAGAGGTCGGCGTCGAACGCCAGCGGAGTACCGACTCCGGCCCCGCTCCGTTTCCACGAGACGTGGAAGGCGTCGACCTTGAACGTGAACGGCGCGAGGTTCGCGGTGTTGAAGCGCCCGCCCGGGGTGAAGTCGTCGTACTGGGTAAGGGTGTTCGAGAAGCCGGTACCGCTGATCACCGCCGCGGTCCCCTTGAACCCGTACAGACCGGTGATGGCGACGCCGACGAGCACCACGAGCACGGCGACGTGGAAGAGCAGGTTGCCCGCTTCCCTCAGGTATCCCTTCTCGGCGCTCACCACGATCTCGTCGCCGGAGTGGTACAGCTCGGTGCGGCGGCGCTGGCGTTCGAGCAGACCGCGGGCACGTTCAGCCGCCACGTCGAGTGGCTCGTCGGTCGTCCAGGTGGCATAGGCGGTGAACCGGCTGAGGTTGCGCGGCGCCCTCGGCGGACGGGCGCCGAAGTTCCTGGCGTAGACCCTCGCCCGGGGGACGATGCACCCGATCAGCGACAGCATCAGCAGCAGGTAGATGGCGCTGAACCACACCGAGCTGTAGACGGTGAACATCCCGAGCCGCTGGAAGACGGGAGTCAGCGTCGGGTGAGTGGTCTTGAACGCGAACACCGCCGACGGGTCGACGCGCTCCTGCGGGATCAACGAGCCGGGGATGGCGGCGAGCGCGAGCAGGAAGAGCAAGATGAGGGCGGTGCGCATCGAGGTGAGCTGCCGCCACGTCCACCGGGCGAACTCGACCGGCCTGATGGCGGGGGCCGTACCTGGCCTTCGGTTCGCCAGTGGCTCGTCGAGCGGGTCGGGGATCTCCAGCGGGTCGAGCTGGTCGACGGGACCGGCGAAGTCGTCCGGGCGGCGGTTAAACGGGGAGGACATAGCCACCCACCCACGACTGCAGCTGCTGGACGAGCGCGGTCCAGGCTCCCGTCAACATCAAGATGCCGACGGTGACCAGCATGGCGCCGCCCAGCCGCATGACCCAGACCTGGTACCTGCGTACCCAGGACACCGCTCCCATCATCTTGCGGAACGACACAGCGGCCACGAGGAAGGGGATGCCCAACCCGAGGCAGTACACGAACGCGAGCAGCGCGCCACGGCTCACGTTCGCCTGGGTGTTGAGCGTGCTGGTGAGGTTGAGCACCGCGGCGAGGGTGGGGCCGATACAAGGGGTCCATCCCAGCCCGAACAGCACACCGAGCAGCGGCGCTGCGCCCAGGCCGACCGCAGGCACCCGGTGCAGCCGCACGTCTTGTTGCAGCCAGGGCACGGCGCCGGCGAAGACCAGCCCGAGGACGACCGTGACCCCGCCCAGGATGCGGGTCAGCGCCTCTTGGTGGTTGATGAGCTGCTCGCCGATCCCGAAGGCGCCCGCGATGGCGACGTAGACGAGCGAGAAGCCCAAGACGAACAGCAGCGCGCCGGTGAACATCCGGCCGCGCACGCCGCTACTGCCGTTGGCCATGATGTCGGCGCCCGACAGGCCGGTCATGTACGACAGGTAGCCGGGCAGGAGGGGGAGCACGCAGGGGGAGAAGAACGACACCGCGCCAGCCGTCAGCGCGACAGGTATCGCCAAGAGCAGCGAGCCGTCGAGGGTGGTGTGCTGGAACCAGCCGCCGAGCGACGCGAGAGGCATGACCAGTGGGGCGATCATCGCCGGCGCGCCACGTCGTGCACGATGCCGACCAGGGTGGCCGTGTCCACCCGCCCGAGGACACGCGCAGCCACCCGCCCGGAAGCGTCGATGACCAGAGTGGATGGCAGGGAAGAGGGAGACAGTACGCCATGGAAGCCCAACAAGACGCTGCCGTCCTCGTCGTAGATGCTGGGGTAGGGGATGTGGTAGTCGCGGACGAACGACAAGGCGGCCGACTTGTTGCTCTCCCGCGTGTCGATCCCGACGAAGACCGTCCGCGGCAGCTGGCGCGAGGCCGCGACGAGGTCCGGCGCCTCGGCCCGGCAGTCGGGGCACCACGCCGCCCAGACGTTGACCACGACGGTCTTGCCCCGGTAGCTCGCGAGGTCGATCGTCCCTCCGCCAAGGCCATCACCTCGTACGGTCGGGGCCGGCTTGCGGTCGGCGGCGGGGATGGTCGTGACGACACCGTCGCCGGTGATGTAGCCGGTGTTGCCGCCGGAGGACCCGGACGGCGCGCAGGCCGAAACCGAGCCGGACAGGGCGAGCAGTGCGACGAGGAGCACCGCCGTGCGCCGATGACGTCGCCGTCGCATGGATACCGGAGCAGAGCTGCCAGGCAAGGTCACGCCCCGGCTGTGAACTTCTTGGCCGCCTTGAGCGGGACCAGGTCCGCGGCGGGTTCTGAGTAGGCGAGGGAGACGACCGCGTCGCCGCGGTACGTGAGGGTGGTCAGGCTCGCGAGGCTGCACTGACGCTTGCGTGGGTCGTGCCAGAGCCGTCTGCCTTCGAGGAACGACCGGACTGTCCAGACCGGCAGCTGGTGGGATACGACAAGAGCCTCATGGCCACTCGCGGCCTCCCGCGCGTCGTGCATGGCCGCCAGCATCCGCACGGCGATGTCCTTGTACGGCTCACCCCACGACGGCCGGAAAGGGTTGTAGAGGTACTTCCAATACCTCGGGTTGCGCAGGGACCCGTCTCCGACCCCGAAGTGCTCACCTTCGAACCTGTTCGCCGCCTCGATCACCCTGGCATCGGTCACGATCTCGAGGCCGAGCGCTGCGGCGGCGGGCCGGGCCGTCTCCTGGGCCCGCTCGAGCGGCGATGCGACGAGGTAGGTGATGTCGCGGTCCTTCACCGTCTCGGCCACCCGGTCGGCCATCTGCCTGCCGACGTCGCTGAGGTGGTAGCCGGGCAGCCGCCCGTACAGGACGCCCTCTGGGTTGTACACCTCGCCGTGGCGCAGCAGGTGGACGACCGTCGTGGGGGTGCTCGTCGAGGTCATGTGAGCCCTTCGTCGTCCGGCCGTGCTGCTGCTGCTGCGGCTGCCGCCTTCGGGAGCGCAGACGCGATCTTGTCGATCGCCCGGTCGTCGTGGGCGGTGCTCACGAACCAGGCCTCGAACGCGCTCGGCGGCAGGTAGACACCCTGGTCGAGCATGGCGTGGAAGAAGGCCCGGAACCTGTACTGGGCCTGCTGGGACGCCTCGGCGAAGTTGCGGATCGTCGCCAAGCCCGCTCCCTGACCGACTCCTGTCTCCTGGTCTACGAAGAACGCGCTGAAGAGGTTCCCGGCGGACTGGACGACGTGGGGCACGCCGGCGCTGTCGAGAGCGTCGTCGACGAGTCGGGCGATCGTGTCGGCCGTCTTGTCGAGCACCTCGTACACCTCGCTGGTGGCGAGGCGGAGCGTGGTGAGCCCCGCTGTCGTGGCGATCGGGTTGCCGGACAGCGTGCCGGCCTGGTACACCGGCCCCATCGGTGCCAGGTGGGCCATCACCTCTCGGCGGCCGCCGAAGGCAGCGGCCGGGAAGCCTCCGCCCATCACCTTGCCGAAGGTCATCAGGTCGGGCACCCATCCCTCGTGCGCTCCGTCGAGACCCCAGTAGCCGGCCGCGCTGACCCGGAAGCCGGTCATCACCTCGTCGCTGATGAACAAGGCACCGGACTGTTCGCTGAGCCGGGCGAGGGTCGCGTTGAAGCCCTCGACGGGCGCGACGGCGCCCATGTTGCCGGCCGCCGCCTCCGTGATGACGCAGGCGATCCGGTCGCCGTGCTGCCTGAACGCCTCGGTCACGGCGGCGATGTCGTTGTACGGGAGGACGAGGGTGGCCGCTGTGGCGGCAGGGGGGACACCGGGCGTACCCGGCAGGCCGAACGTCGCGACGCCCGAGCCGGCAGCGGCCAGCAGGCTGTCGACGTGCCCGTGGTAGCAGCCGGCGAACTTCACGATGAGGTCGCGGCCGGTGAAGCCGCGCGCCAGCCTGATGGCCGACATGGTCGCCTCCGTGCCCGACGAGACGAGCCGTACCTGGTCGACCGGCGTACGGGCCACGATCTCCTCGGCCAGCTCGAGCTCCGGGACCGACGGGGTGCCGAAGGACGTGCCCGCAGAGACCGCACGTTGCACGGCGTCGACGACCTCAGGGTGGGCGTGCCCGAGGATCAACGGTCCCCACGAGCAGACCAGGTCGACGTACTCGTTGCCGTCGACGTCGTACAGGTATGGCCCAGCTCCGCGGGCCATGAACCGGGGCGTGCCCCCGACGGCGCGGAAGGCGCGGACGGGGCTGTTGACGCCACCCGGCGTCACGTCGAGCGCCCTGGCGAACAGGTCGCCGGACCCGGCGGCTGCGGGCACGGGTCCGAGGGGAGAGGTCACGCCCCCATTGTCACCGAGGACGACGATGGGCACACATCCGGCTCCTCCCTGTCAATTCGCTGTTACGTCCGGGCCCAACCGGCCCGAGGTCTATTGACTGTTCAGTCAGTTGCTGTGCAGGATGCCCATAGCCGGCCCAACCGAGCCCGAGGAGCATGCGATGAGCACAGCAGCGGTGGAGATTCCCCTCACCCTCGCGACGGTGGCGGAGGCCGAGGAGAAGGCCAAGCTGAGGAAGCACTTCGGGCGCTTCGACATCTTCTTCTTCTTGATCTGCACGATCGTCGGCCTCGACACGCTCGGGGCGGTGTCCAGCTATGGCGCGCAGGCGTTCGTCTGGCTCGCGTTCATGAGCTTCTTCTTCTTCCTGCCCTACGCGATGCTCACCGCCGAGCTCGGTTCGACGTTCCGCGAGGAGGGTGGCCCGTACGTCTGGGTCAAGCTGGCGATGGGGCGGCTGCCGGCTTCGATCAACTCCGTCCTGTACTGGCTCTCCAACCCGATCTGGCTCGGCGGTGCCCTGACGATCACCGCGTACTCCGTATTCACGACGTTCTTCTACGACCCGTCGAGGCACATGGGATCGAACGGCGTGCTGGCTGTCGAGATCGTCTTCGGCCTCATCTTCATCTGGATCGCGACCTGGTCGGCGATCTTGTCCTTCGGAATCGGGAAGTGGATCCCCACCGTCGGTGCTTGGGTGCGGGTGCTGCTGCTCAGTGTCTTCACGCTCACGGTGATCTTGTATGCGGTCAAGCACGGTGTGCATGGCGTGTCCGGCGGTGACTTCAAGCCGACCGGAACGATCTTCTTCGCCGCGATCCCGGTGCTGTTCTTCAACTTCGTCGGCTTCGAGCTGCCGAGCTCCGCGGGCGACGAGATGAAGGACCCGAAGAAGGACGTCCCCCTCACGATCGCCAGAGCCTGGCTGGTCGCGGTGCTGGCGTACGGTGTCCCCGTCCTGGCGATCCTGCTGGTGCTGCCCAAGGCCCAGATCACCAGCCTCGGCGGCTTCGTCGACGCGATCAAGACGGTCTTCACTGTCTACGGGGGCAGCGTCGTGCAGCACGCCAACGGCACCGTGACCACGAACCTCAGTGGCGCCGGCACCGTGCTCGGTGACGTGGCGGCCCTCGGCTTCATCTGGGCGCTGCTGTCCAGCGGGGCGACCTGGATCATGGGCGCGGACCGCGCCGAGGCTGTCGCCTGCTACGACGGTGGCGGCCCCAGATGGCTCGGCATCTTCTCCAAGAAGTACGGCACCCCGATCGCCGTCAACTTCGCCTCCGGCGCGATCTCCACCGTCGTGATGGTCCTCGCGTTCAAGCTCAGCGGCAGTGCGCAGGCCTACTTCAGCGTGGTGCTCGGGTTGGCGATCTCTACGACGACGCTGTCGTACCTGTTCATCTTCCCCTCGCTCTACCTCCTCAAGCGCAGGTACCCGCAGGTGGAGCGACCGTACGCGGTCCCCTTCGGTAACGCCGGGGCGCTCGCCATCAGCCTGCTCACCTCGTTCTGGTCCCTCATCGCGTCGATCGCGTTGCTCTACCCGGGAGTCTTCGACGTCCTGATCGGCGGCCGCGCGGACGACAGCCTGCCGGCCGCATTCACGCACAGACGCGGCGCCTACGAGCTGACCCAGATCCTCCCGCTAGCCGCCATCATCGTGATGGCCTTGGTCTTCTACGCACTCGGGACGAAGACGCGACGCAGGACGGTGACCGGGCCGGTGGTGGCCGCGCCCGCGACCGCGCAGCCATAGCAGAGCTGGCCCCCACCGTCAGCGGGCGTTGAGCCACCCTGCGGCCTGCGTAGCCCAGTAGGTCAAGACGACGTCGGCCCCAGCACGCCTGATCGAGGTCAGGACTTCCATGATCGCCGACTTCCGGTCGAGGTAGCCTGCCGCCGCGGCGGCCTCGACCATCGAGTACTCGCCCGATACGTTGTAAGCCGCGACCGGCACGTCCGACATCGCGGCAACCTCCCGTAGCACGTCGAGGTAGCCCAGCGCCGGCTTGACCATCACCAGATCGGCGCCCTCGGAGAGGTCGAGGGCAACCTCGCGCAGCGCCTCGCGGCCGTTCCCCGGATCTTGCTGGTACGTCCGTCGGTCCCCGTCGAGTGTGGAGGACACCGCCTCCCGGAATGGTCCGTAGAAGGCCGACGCGTACTTCGCGGAGTAGGCCAAGACCGCCACGTCGTCGTATCCCGCTGCATCGAGAGCGGCCCGGATGACGCCGACCTGACCGTCCATCATGCCGCTCGGGCCGACCACGCCGACTCCGGCCGCCGCCTGCGCGACCGCCATCGCGGCGTACCGCTCGAGGGTCGCGTCGTTGTCGACGGAACCGTCGGCCGCCAAGACGCCACAGTGGCCGTGGTCGGTGAACTCGTCGAGGCACAGGTCGCTCATCACCACGGCGGCGGTGCCGACCTCCGCGACCACGTCGGCGATGGCCAGGTTGAGGATCCCCTCGGGGTCGACCCCACCGCTGCCCACGGCATCCTTCGTCAGTGGCACCCCGAACAGCATCAGGCCGCCCACGCCCGCGGCGACCGCCTCGGCGGCGGCTTTACGCAACGACTCGCGCGAGTGCTGCACGACGCCGGGCATGCTGGCGATAGGTACGGGCGCGGTCAGCCCCTCGGCGACGAACACCGGCAGCACGAGCTGACGGGCCTCGAGAGAGGTCTCCGAAACGAGTCTGCGCATCGCCGCGGACGACCGCAGCCGCCGGGGCCGAGACGAGGGGAACCCCATCGCTCAGCTACCCCGGCGCCGACTCGGGATCCGGCGCTCGGACGGCTTCGTCACCGGCTCGCCGGCCTCCACCAGCGAGGCACGACGAGCGTCTCCGAAGTCGGCGAGGGCCTGAGCCAGCGCCTCCACCGACGGCTTGGATGCCAGCACGTCGACTCGAAGGCCATGCTCCTCGCAGGTCTTGGCCGTCGCAGGGCCGATCGCCGCGATCACGGTGCTCGGGTGCGGCTTGCCGGCGATGCCGACGAGGTTGCGCACGGTGGACGACGACGTGAAGACGACCGCGTCGAACTTCCCGGACTTGATCGCGTCCCGGGTCGGGGCCGGCGGCGGAGCGGCCCGCACCGTGCGGTACGCGGTCACGTCGTCGACCTCCCAGCCGAGCTCGTGCAGCCCGGCCACGAGAGTCTCGGTCGCGATGTCGGCGCGGGGAAGGAAGACCCGGTTGATCGGGTCGAGCAGATCGTCGAACGGCGGCCAGTCCTCGAGCAACCCTTGGGCGGACTGCTCGCCCGAAGGCACCAGGTCCGCGCGTATCCCCCATCCGGCGATGCTCTCGGCGGTCTTGTCGCCGACGGCCGCCACCTTGAGGCCGCTGAATGCGCGCGCATCGAGGCCGTACTCGTCGAACTTCTCCCGTACGGCCTTGACCGCGTTGACGGACGTGAACACGATCCACTCGTACCGGCCCTCGACGAGGCCACGCACGGACTTGTCCATCTGGACGGGATTGCGCGGAGACTCCACGGAGATCGTCGGGACCTCCTCGGGGACACCGCCGAAGTTCCGCAGGGTCGAGGACAACGAGCCCGCCTGCTCCTTCGTCCGCGGCACGAGGATGCGCCAGCCGAACAGCGGCTTCGTCTCGAACCAGGACAGCGCATCGCGCATCATCACGACCTCGCCGACAACCGTGACGGTCGGTTCGCTGAGGTGGGCGGCCGCGGCGTCAGCAGCAATGCGGGCCAGCGTCGAGACGACGGTCTTCTGCTCGGTCGTGGTGCCGACGGCGGTCATGGCGACAGGGGTGTCGGCCGGGCGACCGGCGGCGACCAGGGCCGCAGCCGCCTCGGCGATCGAGTCCGCGGCGGCGAGCAGGACCAGCGTCTGGGTGTCGGAGTAGGCGGGCCAGTCGATCCGGGCGTCCGCGACGTTGAGCACCGTGACCTCACGCGACGTCCGCGTCGTCAGGGGAACCCCTGCGTAGGCGGGTACCGCCGTCACCGAGCTGACGCCCGGGACGACCTCGAACAAGACGGCCGCCTTGGCGCATGCAGCGGCCTCCTCGGCGCCGGTTGCGTACATCCACGGGTCACCGGAGATGAGCCGGACGACGTTTCCGCCGGCCTGGGCGTGCTTGACCACGAGCTTCGCCCTGGACGCGTGGGTGAGCGGCTGCCCGTCCTCGCCGTAGCCGCCGTCGACGACCGACGTACGTCTCGAGCCGGTCACCGAGCAGGTTGGCCAACAGGCTCACGTGCTCGGGAGACTCGGTGATGACGACGTCAGCGGCAGCGATGAGCTCGGTCGCGCGTATCGTCAGCAGACCCGGGTCGCCCGGACCGGTGCCGACGAACGCGACCGATCCGGTATGGCGGGATACGGGGATCGGCTGGTCAACCCGAGCGGAGGTTACCCCGCTCGAGGTCTTGGCTGCGGCCGTCTTCGGCATTTTCTCTTTCACCGTCTTGCTCGTCGGAGGATGGGATGTTGACTGCTGACCTGTCGATGTTGTGGTCATGAGGCGCGCTCACGCATCAGGGACCCGGCGCCTTGTTCGAGCAGGTCGCGAGCGAGGGTGTCGCCGAGTGCCGCGGGGTCTGTGGTTCTGCCGACGGCCGAGAGTCGCACGAGTCGGCTTCCGTCCGGGGCGGCGACGACGGCTCGCAGCCACATCTCCGGTCCGTCGTCACCTTCCGCGACGTCGGCAAGCGCTCCGATGGGAGCCAGGCAACCCGCCTCAAGGGTGCGCAGCAGGGCACGTTCGGCCGTCACCGATGCTCTGCTGTCGGAGTCGTCGAGTGCGCCCCGGATGTCCTCGGCGAGTCCGGCCGATGCGGCGGCCACCTCGACGGCCAGAGCGCCCTGCCCCGGGGCCGGCAGCATCTGGATTGGGTCGATGGTCTCCGTGATCTCCCCGTCCCGTCCGAGCCTGACCAGTCCGGCGCGGGCGAGCAACACGGCGTCGACAGATCCACTGGCCACTTTCGCCAGCCGGGTGTCGACATTGCCACGAATCTCGACGACGTGCACACCGAGCCCCAGTGCGCGCAGCTGGGCCGCCCGCCGCGGAGAGCCCGTCCCCACTGTCGAACCGGCTGGGAGCTCGCCGAGGCTGAGTCCGTCGCGGGCCACCAGGGCGTCTCGGGGATCCGCACGAGGGGGTACGGCCGCGAGCACGACCCTCGCGTCATCGGCGGTCGGCAGATCCTTCAGCGAGTGCACCGCCACATCGACGTCGCCGGCGACCAAAGCGTCTCGGACGGCGCCGACGAAGACGCCGGAGCCGCCGATCTGCGTCAACGGGGCAGCGCTGCGGTCGCCCTCGCTCACGACCGGCACGAGCTCGATGCTGAGCCCCATCGTGCGGCGCAGGTGCGCGGCAACCGCTTCGCTCTGCGCGTGAGCGAGCGCGCTCGCGCGGGTACCGATCCGCAGCGTGCTCATCCCGTCTCACCGGCCCGGGAGACGGCCTCGACCGTCGCCGGATCGAGCGCGAACAGCTCGGCGAGCGCGTCGGCGTACGAGGACTCCGGCGACCGTCCGGCGAACTGCTTGATCCGCACGGTCGGCTCGTGCAGCAGCTTGTCGGCGACCCGGGTGACCGCCTTGATGATCTCGTCTCGCTGGGCCGCCGGGAGCGGACCCAGCCGGGCCCAGAGGCGGTCGAGCTCTGCGGCGACGACACCAGTGGCCATCGTGCGCAGTGCCACGACGGTCGGCGCGACCCGAGCAGCGTCCCTGGCAGCGGCGAACGCGGTGACCTCCTCGGCCACGATGGCCTTGACCGAGGCGACGTCCTCGAGCGCGGAACCGTTGTGGACGGAGTCTGCCAGCGTCTCGAGCGCGATGACGGAGACTGCCTCGCCCGTCGACGCAAGCGGCTCGACGTCGCGTGGCAGGGCGAGGTCGACGAGGACGAGCGGCCGACCGTCGCGCCCAGCCAACGCGGTGGCAACCATGTCGGCGGAGATGACGGGTCCGGTGGCGCCGGTGCACGAGATGACGAGATCCGCGGTGGTGAGCTCCTGCGGCACCTGGTCGAGCGTGGCTGACCTCCCCCCGACCGAGGCGGCGACTCGGGCGGCGTTGGCGGGAGTCCGCGAGCAGACGACGATGTCCGCGGCGGCGGCGCGTCGTACCGAGGCAGCCGCAAGGGACGCGACGGAGCCGGCGCCGACGATGCATACTCTCGCCCGGTCGAGTGCGCCCAGGACCTCGGCCGCCTCGGCCAGTGCCACCGAGACCACCGACTGGCCCGCATGGTCTATGTCGGTCTCGGCGTGCGCTCTCTTGCCTACCCTGAGCCCCTGCTGGAACAACGAGTTGAGCGAGGCGCCCGCCGAGGAGTCGGCCTGTGCCTGTCGGAGCGCCTCACGGACCTGGCCGAGGATCTGGCTCTCGCCGACGACCATGGAGTCGAGCCCGGTCGCTACCTCGAAGAGGTGTGCCACCGCCGCTTCGTCATAGTGCACGTACAGCGAGCCGAGGACGTCTTCCATCGTCGAGTGGGCGTAGTCAGCGAGCAGAGTGGTGAGATCCTCGACACTGCCGTGGAAACGGTCCACCTCGGCGTAGATCTCGATCCGGTTGCAGGTGGCGAGCACCAGGGCTTCTGAGACGTGGTCGGTGTCCAGCGCGGCGGTTCGCAGCTTGGCGGCGCCGGCCGTGTCGAGGGCGAGCCGTTCGAGCAGCTCGACCGACGCCGTGCGATGCGACGCCCCCACGATCAGGATGCTCACAGCACGCCCGCCGCGATGGCCTCGTCCGACCTGAGCACGCCCGGGCCGTGGGCCTTGCGCTGCTCGTGGTACGCGAGTATCTGCAGCTCGATGGACAGGTCCACCTTGCGCACGTCGACGTGCGCGGGGACGGCGAGCACGGCCGGCGCGAAGTTGAGGATGCTGCCGACCCCGGCGGCGACCAGTCTGTCGCACACGTCTTGGGCGGCGCTCGCAGGCGTCGCGATGACCCCGATGGCGACCGTGGACGCACGAAGAATCTCGTCGAGGTCGTCAACCGACGAGACCGTGAGCTCGCCGATGCGCTCACCCACCCGCTCGGGGTCGCAGTCGATCAGTGCGACGACTTGAAAGCCACGAGACGCGAAGCCGGAGTAGTTGGCAAGGGCTCGCCCGAGGTTGCCGATACCGACGATCACCACCGACCAGTCCTGCGTGAGCCCGATCTCCCTGGCGATCTGGTAGCGCAGGTAGTTGACGTCATAGCCGACTCCGCGGGTGCCGTAGGTCCCGAGGTACGAGAGGTCCTTGCGGAGCTTGGCGGAGTTCACCCCGGCGGCGTTGGCGAGGTCTTCGCTGCTGGCAGTGATCACGTCACGGTCTCCGAGGGACGTGAGCGCCCGCAGGTAGATGGGAAGCCTGGCAACTGTGGCCTCTGGGATCCCTCGCTCGGCCCGCTCGTCGTGCGAGCGGACTCTCTTGCGGCTTCCTGCGGTCACGATGCTCCCCTGGCGCGCCGGCACAGGACGAGAGCTTCGACAGTCGAGGCACTCCTGCAACCGGCGGTTAGACGGCCACTCTAGGAGTTTGTGAACGCGAGAACAAAATCGTCTCGGCGGTGCCGGACCCGACGTGATCCAGGTCACAGGATGGCCCCCCGCAGGATGCGCGGCGACGACTACCGGCTACCTCGGTCTCGGAATGTTGGGTGGCGGCGGTTGAGCCAGGGCACGCCGTAGCCGGGCGGGGTCCACGCGCCAGAAGTCGTGCTGGCGCCCGTCGACGAAGGTCACCGGGATCTGTTCGCCGTACTGTTCGATCAGCACCGGATCGCTCAAGATGTCGACCTCGTCGAAGGACTCGCCGAGCTCCTCACAGACCGCCGCAACGGTCGCCCGGGCGTCATCGCACAGATGGCAGCCCGGCTTCGCCAGCAAGCGGACGCGGGCAGTCACCGGAACTCCCGACAACGACGGTTGATCACCGTGAGTAATCCTTCGCTTGCAATTTGCGCAGGTCATGCTACCTGCGCCTGCCCAATTTCACACGTACAGTAACTCTTGCGGTCGTTCGGATGTTCACAACTACCGTGGTGCGGCGTACGATCACCGGCTTACGGCGCGTGGGGCGGCGGCGGGAGGCTGAGCTGATGACACGGGGCGATCGCCCGACGCTGGCCGGATTCGAGGCACTACGCCAAGCAGTGGCCGCCTGGCTGCTTGACGACCTCCTGCTCGCGACCGCCGCAGCAGGGGAAGCAGGCGACGGGCTGGAACGGCCCCGGCGGCCCGCCGATCCTGCCTTCACCAGCGACAGCGGCCATTCCGACGGACGGGTGAGCTCCCTCCCGGCACCCGACGACAATCCCGACTCGCCGCGGATCGCGGCCCTTGTCGACCTGGCACGTCAAGGCGACAGCGACGCGTTCGGACAGCTGTACGACTACTACAACGGCTCGGTCTACCGCTTCGTCTACTACCGGGTCTCGACCCAGCAGCAGGCCGAGGACCTGACGAGCGACACATTCTTCCGCGCCCTGCGCGGAATCAGCTCGTTCCAGTGGCAGGGCAAGGACTTCGGCGCGTGGCTGATGACGATCGCCAGGAACCTGGTCGTCGACCACTACAAGTCGGCGAAGAGCCGGCTCGAGACATCGATGCCGTCGGTGGGCGACCAGCCGGAGACCGCCGCCAACCCCGAGGAGCATGTCGTCCAGTCGCTGACCAACGACCTGCTCCGGGCCAGGCTGATGGAACTGCCGACCGACCAGCAGGAGTGCCTCGTCCTGCGCTTCCTCAACTCCTACTCGATCGCGGAGACCGCAAAGGTCCTGAAGAAGTCCGACGGCGCCATCAAACAGCTCCAGCTCCGCGCCATCCGCAACCTGGCCCGGCTGATGCCGGAGGATCTGCGATGAACGGTTCTGGTCGTTACCGCGACGCCGGCATAACTTTTGACACCTCTGGGTCGTTTCTTTTCGTGAGAGCAACGGGACGCACTCACGCCCACGACGACCTCACGGGGGAGCGACAATGATGTGGCCGCCGTTCAACAGACGCGCAGCGCTCTTCGCTGCGCGCCTCGACGGACGCCCGGTCGCCGGTAGCCTCGACGACGACACGGCGGCTCTCGTCGCGTTTGCCGAGCGCCTCAGGCTCGTCGAACGGCCCGGGCTACGGGACGACTATGTCGCCTCCCTCCGCGTCCGGTTGCTCGAGGCGGCTCCGGAGCTGCTCATGGCACGTGCCGCCGTTCCGGATCCGGGTAAGCCCCGCGCCGGCGCCTACCGGAGCCGCGGCAACCGCCAGCTGCGCCTCGGCGTCGCGACCGCGACAGCGATCGTGCTCGCCACGGCCGCAGGGATCGGATACGCGAGCCAGTCGGCGCTGCCCGGAGACCCGCTGTACCCGTTCAAGCAGACCATCGAAAACGTCGAGGTCGCCACCGCCGGCTCGTTGACCGACCAGGGCAACGCGCAGCTCAGCCAGGCCTCCACCCGCCTCTCGGAGGTCCAGGACCTCGCCTCGCGCCCCTCCCAGGGCCCGTCGACCACGATCTTGATGCAGAACGCCATGGGTGACTTCTCCCACGAAGCCAACGACGGCACGGTCACGCTCCTGAAGGCCTACCACGACGACCACGCGCCGCAGGCGATCGTGGACCTCCGAAAGTTCACCGGTAAGTCGGTCAACTCGTTGAGCACCCTGCGATCCTCGGTGCCACCGAGCGTGCTCAATGACGTCGGGAATGCGGCGAGCTTGATGAGGTGGGTCGATGCCGCCGCCAAGAAGACCTGCGCATCGTGCACAGAAGCGCCCGCCCTAGCGCTCCCGCCGGCCCTCGCTGCCATCGCACCGGTGGTGCCGCCTTCAACGCCCAGTGGCCCGCTCCCCGGCAACGGCACGCCACCCCTCAGTCCGCTGCCCGGCCCCTCGTCGTCGAGCGAACCGCCCGCTTCCGTAGGTTCCTCGGACGTGGTGAGCGTCCCACCGCCCACCCTCCCGCCTGTCACGGTCCCCCCGCCGACCATCGCAGCGCCGACGACCGGTATCCCGCCGTCCTCCGTGCCCGACCCCACCTCGACACCAGTGACGCCACCGCCGGTCACCGAACCGGTGACGACCGATCCGCCCACCTCGTCGCTGCCGGCAGGGCCCACACCGACACTTCCGACGACGCAGGATCCGCCGTCCAGCGACACGACCCCGAGCTCCCCAGGCGACTCTGTGGACCCTCCGCCGACGACCGAGTCGACACCGCCTAGCGACCCCACCAGTCCTAGCGGGCTCACCTCGGCGCCGCCCAGCGACCTTGCTTCCACGCACTAGCAGCCGACCTCAGGAGAAGACCCCGCGACGTCGGCCGAGCAGAGAGTAGAGCGTCTGCTGGATGGTCTCGCGCACCTGGTCGGTCACGTTGAAGACGACCATCGGGTCGTCGGCATCCATCGGCCCTGAGGCAGCTGGGAGAACTGGCTCGCCGAACTCGATGAGCCACTTCGACGGCAGTGGCACGAGGCCGAGCAGACCGAACCATGGGAACAGCGGAGTGACCGGAAGGTACGGAACGCCGAGGAGTCGGGCCAGCGACGGCACGTTGCCGATGAGGGGATAGATCTCCTCCGCCCCCACGACCGAGCACGGCACGATCGGGACACCGGTACGCAGTGCTGCCGAAACGAACCCTCCACGGCCGAACCGCTGGAGCTTGTAGCGCTCGGCGAAGGGCTTGCCGATCCCCTTGTAGCCCTCGGGCCACACGCCGACGATCTCGCCGCGAGACAGCAACCGCTCGGCGTCCTCCGTGCTTGCGAGCGTGACCCCGCCCTTGCGTGCCAGCTCCCCCACGAACGGCAGGGCGAAGATCAGGTCGGCACCGAGCATGCGCAAGAACCGGCCCCCGTGGTCGTGGATGACCAGCCCGGTCATGACGCCGTCGAGCGGGACGGTCCCCGAGTGGTTGGAGACGACCAGCGCGCCCCCCTGGCGTGGGATGAACTCCTGGCCGAAGACCTCGATCCTGAACCACTTCTCCGCCAGTGGGCGCAGCGCGGCGAGCAGGAAGCGCTCGGTCAGCTCCTGGTCGAAGCCGAAGTCGTCGACCTCGTAGTCACCGGCGAGGCGACGGCGGAGCAGATGAAGCACCTCGCCGAGTCTGCGCTCCCAACCCGGCTCGCCGTAGGTCTCCCGAGCCGCGTCCGCGATGGCATCCGCAAGGTCCTCGGCCGGGATCGGCATCGCAGCAGGTTTGGGAGGCTGGCGGGCGCGGTCCACCCTCGGGCTTCGCTCAGCCTCGGACATCGGCTGCTACCCGGGCGAGCCATCCCTGGACCCGTTGCTCGACGTGAGCCAGCCGGTCCGCGTTGAGCACGCCGAGCGGAAGCCGACCGGCGAACTCGTCGAATGCCTCAGAGCTTGGATAGACAGGCTCGAAGCCGAGCACCTCGCGCATGGCCGACGTGTCCAGTCCGCGACCGTACGTCAAGAACGCAGCCTCCTCGGCGGACAGATCCGCATGCCGGGCCGCGGAGACGAGGGAGCCGAGCGGGCCGAACGCCATCGCGGGCAGGGCAAGACTGGGTCGGCCGAGCCGGCGGATCGCCTGCGACAACATGAGTACGCCGTCCCCGGCGACGTTGAAGGTACCGTCCGCCGCCCCCATCGTGGCGTGGTGCAGAGCCGCGAGGGCGTCCTCCTCGTGGCAGAACTGCAGACGCGGGTCGAACCCGAGCACGGTAGGGATCACCGGAAGCTCGAAGTACCGGGTCAGCGTCGTCTCGATCTGCGGGCCGATCAGGTTCGCGCACCGCAGAACGATGACGCCCACGTCGGGTCGGCGGCGCCTGAACCCCCGTACGTACCCCTCGACCTCGACGGAGTCCTTGGCGAACCCCGATCTCGGCAGGCGCCGAGCCGTCATGTCCTCCGAGAACATCGCCGGGTCCTTGGGCGACGACCCGTACACCTGGGTCGACGACTTCACCACCAGCCGCTCGACACCCGGCGCATGCTGGCAGGCTGCGAGCAGCTGCATGGTCCCGATGACGTTGATCTCTTTCATCGACGTCCGGCCACCGGCGCCGCCCGGCGTAGCGATCACGCTGAGGTGCACGACCGTGTCGACCCGCTCGGCCGCGAGCACCTTGGCGATGACAGGGTTGCGGATGTCCGCCCGGACGAACCGGACGGAGCCGAGGTCCTGGCGGGGCGGAACGACGTCGACGCCGACGACACGGTCGACGCCTGGGTCCTCGGCGATCCGGCGAGCGAAGCGGCCACCGATATCGCGACAGACACCCGTGACGAGGACCACGCGACCCATGGCCGGTTGTTACCTACTTGCCCTGACGGCGACGCTGGATACGCGTCTTCTTGAGCAGCTTGCGGTGCTTCTTCTTCGCCATTCGCTTACGACGCTTTTTGATTACTGAACCCACGGTCTGCCTTCCGGGCACGTGCTACGGGAGCTGCGAGCATGCCGCGCGCAGTCGATACAGGATTTCTCGCCAGTGACCGGGCAAGCCTAGCGTCCGCCGCGGCACCGCCCCAATCAGCCGATTGCCCGCCTCGCGGTCAGCCGGCCTGGAAGAAGGACCGGCGCAGGTACTCGTCGACGGCATCCTCGGGAACCCGGAACGACCGACCGACCCGAACCGCCGGCAGTTCGCCCGCGTGCACCAGCCTGTAGACAGTCATCTTCGAGACCCGCATCGCCGCGGCGACCTCGGCAACGGTGAGGAACGAGACGTCGGAGAGGTTGCCTCCGCTCACGTGTTCTGTCATGGGGCACCAACTTCCGGCGCAGACCTTCCGAGGCGTGCCGCCACGGAGCCGGGTGTCCTGCGCTGACGTGAGAGTAGTGGTAAATGGGGCGCCTGGGGAAGCAAACGCCTCACTTGTGTACCAGAAGCGGAAGAAAACTGCCTCAGCGGCGGCGTGTTGCTTGCATCGAGCGCCACGACGGTACTCACTCTGGCCGGCTCACCAGCATCGGTGGAATCCCGGCCGCGCACGCACGGTCCCCATCGTCGAGAGGGAGAAATCCCCCGAAAGGTCAGTACGTGTGGTCGAGCCCATGCCAGGGAAAGACCTCACGGCGACACTGCTCGATGCACCGGTCCAGCCAGGACTCCGGGTTGTAGCCGCTGGACCAGGGGGTATAGGTCGGGTCCCTCCCGTCGGTCATCGTCGACGGTGCCGTGCGCCGGGTCGCACGGGCGACATGGTCGCGCCACTCCTGAGGGATGCGCGTGCGGGGGTCGATCGGCTGGCCCGCGAGGACTGCGAGCAGATGCGTCCAGGTGCGCGGCACCACGTCGACGATCGCATAGCCGCCGCCGCCGGTGACCACCCACCGGCCGCCGCAGGCCCGGTGCGCCAGGTCGTGCAGTGCGAGGGAGGCGGCTCGCTGGCCGTCCACGCTGAGCATGAGATGGGCCAGTGGGTCCTGCTCGTGGGAGTCGCACCCGTGCTGCGTCACAAGGACGTCCGGCTCGAACTCCTCGACGAGTGCAGGTACGACGGCGTGGAAGGCGCGCAGCCACCCGCTGTCGCCCGTACCAGGGGGCAGCGCCACGTTGACCGACATGCCTTCCGCGCCTCGGCCGCCCGACTCGCTCGCCTCCCCGGTACCGGGGAACAGGGTACGCGGGGTCTCGTGCAGGCTGATCGTCAGGACACGCGGGTCGTCGTAGAAGGCAGCCTGGACGCCGTCGCCGTGGTGCACGTCGACATCGACGTACGCGACTCTCTTCGCCCCCTGGCTGAGCAGCCACGCGATGGCGATCGCCGCGTCGTTGTAGATGCAGAAGCCACTCGCCGAGGCGGCCATCGCGTGATGCAGCCCGCCGCTGATGTTGGCCGCGTGCAGGGCGACGCCGGCCCAGACCTGGCGGGCGGCTTCGAGAGTTGCCCCGACGATGTGCGCCGACGCCTGGTGCATGCCCGCGAAGGTCGGGTTGTCCTCGGTGCCCAGCCCGTGCCGGAGATCTCGATCGTGCGCCGACGACACGTTGCGCACCGCATCGATGTACTCACGCGTGTGAATGAGCCTGAGGTCGTCGTCCGAGGCCGTGGGAGCCGGGACGATAGACAGGTCGGGCAGTTCGAGGACCCCCAGAGAGCGGGCCAGCCGCACGGTCAGATCCACCCTCACGGGCGACATCGGATGGGCGGGACCGAAGTTGTAGCTGGTGAGCTGCTCGTCGAAGACGAGACAGGCCGGACCCGTCATGGCCCGACCCTAGCCGCCCATCGACGCGCTCCAGCACCCGTACGACGCGCTCCAGCGCCCGTACGATCCGACTCTGGTGTCGTCCTGGCTCCTTGAGAGTCGGATCTTTCGGGTGGAGGTGGGAGTCAGAGCAGCACCGAGACGGTGTAGATCACCAGCCCGGCCAGGCCTCCGACGATCGTGCCGTTGACCCGGATGAACTGGAGGTCGCGGCCGACGAAGAGCTCGATCCTCCCGGCCGCCTCCTTGCCGTCCCAACGGTCGATCGTGTCGGTGATGACGGTGGTGAGCTCCGTGCCGTACCGCTCGACCAAGAAGGCAGCCACGTCACTGGCATACGCGTCCAGACGCGTACGCAACGCTTCGTCGTCGACCACTCGCGCCCCGAAGGCCGACAGGCTGGCCACCGCACGGGTCTTGACCGCACTGTCGTTAGCGGCGAGGGACTCCAGCAGGGCCCGCCTGAGCGCGTTCCACAGCGACGTAGCCGTTACCGCCACCTGGGGCTGGCTGAGTACCCGCTGCTTGAGCCGCTCGGCGCGGTCGATCGTTTCCGGGTCGTGCTGGAGGTCGTAGGCGAGCTGGCTGAGCAGGTCGTCGAGTGCTCGACGGGCCCGGTGGTGGGGATCGTCGCGGATGTCACCGACCCAGGCGGTCGCCTCGCTGTGGAGCCGGTGAGTCACCTGCTCGTCGAGCCACTGTGGAGTCCACCACGGCGCACGAGTGCCCAATGCATTGGCGAAGGCCGCCTCGTTGCCGCTGAGCCATCGGTGCGTTTCGGACAGAGCGAGGTCGACGAGACCATGGTGCGCCTTCTCCGTGACGACGTCCTCGAGCAGCTGCCCGACGACCTCGCTCAACGGCTCAGCCGCCAGCCGGGGCAGCAGCTCGGTCTCGACGAGGACGGCGACGTCATCGTCGCGTACCTTCTCCAGCAACGTGCTCGCCAGGGTCGCGGCCTCGTCGACCACCCAGGCGCTGTTGGTGGGCTCGGTCAGCCACGCCCCGATCCTGCTGCTGATCTTCGCGTCGGCGACGCGCGTACGGATCACAGACTCCGCCAGGAAGTTGGCGGTGAAGAAGTCCTGGAGGCTGCGTGCCAGCGACCCCTTGCGGGTCGGGATGATCGCCGTGTGCGGGATCGGCAGCCCGAGCGGGTGACGGAAGATCGCCGTCACGGCGAACCAGTCGGCGATCGCGCCGACCATCGCCGCCTCGGCCGTCGCATGGATGTACGGCCCGGCACCGTGCGTGTGCAGCGTCAGGAGATAGATCACGGCCGCGAGCAGCAGGAGTGAGAGCGCGACCGCCCGCATCCGGCGCAGGGCACTTCTGCGACCGGCGTCCTCGCTGCTCGCGAAGACAGGCGAGCTCACGGGCGCGACTGTACCCGGGATGGGGCGGCCGTTATTCCTCGTCTCCCCGCGCCAGCTCGCGCGACCTGTTGCGGGCACTTTCGAGCGCGGTCATGAAGGCTGCCCGGACCCTGTGGTCCTCGAGCTTGCGTACCGCGGCCGCCGTCGTGCCGCCGGGCGACGTGACGCGTTCTCGCAGCACGGTGGGGTGCTCGCCGGTCTCCCGCAGGAGCTTCGCGGACCCGACCATCGTCTGGACGACCAGCTCGGTCGCCGTCGACCTGGGCAGGCCGAGGTACACGCCAGCTTCGATCATGGCTTCCACCACGAAGAAGAGGTAGGCCGGGCCGGACCCGGAGATCGCCGTGACGGCGTCCTGCTGCTTCTCCGGTACCCGGATCACCCGTCCGGTCGCGCGCATCAGGTCCTCGGCCTCGACCAGGTGGGCCTCGTCGCAGTGACTGCCGCGCGAGATCGCGGCCATGCCCTCGTCGACGAGCGCAGGGGTGTTGGGCATCACTCTGACCACGGCCGTCTTCGCGGGCAGGCGGGACTCTATCGATGCGGTCGTGATACCTGCGGCCAGTGAGATGACGAGCTGGCCAGGTCGTACGACCGGCGCGATGTCGTCGAGCACGTCGGCCATGTCCTGGGGCTTCACGACGAGCATGAGCGTGTCGGCCCTGCTTGCCGCCTCGACGTTGCTCATCGCCTCGACGCCGTACCGCTCCCGCAACTCGGCCGCCCGGCCGGGCCGACGCTCGCTGACGATCAGGTCCGACGGCGGGCGGCCGGACCGCACCAGCCCGGACAGCACGGTCTCCCCCATGACGCCGGCGCCCAGTATCGCGACGGTCATCTGCTGCCTCCGCTCGTCGATCTCAGCCCTTGCTCACCAGGGAGCGGACGAAGAATCCCACGTTGGCTGGACGCTCGGCGAGGCGTCTCACCAGGTAGCCGTACCACTCGTCACCGTAGGGCGTGTAGACCCGCATCCGCTCACCCGACGCGGCCAGCCGCTTCTGCTCGTCCGGGCGGATGCCGAAGAGCATCTGGTACTCGTAGGAGCCCTTCTCGCGCTTGTTGCGTGAGGCAAGCGCGCCGGCGATGGAGATCAGCGTCGGGTCGTGCGTGGCGACCATCGGATACCCGTCGCCGGCCATGAGCACCTTGAGGCACCGGACGTAGGACACGTCGACCTGCTGCCTGTCCTGGTACGCGACCGTCTCAGGCTCCTTGTACGCCCCCTTGCACAGCCGCACGCGCGAGCCGGCGTACGCGAGGTCGCGGCAGTCCCCCTCCGTGCGGTGCAGATAGGCCTGCACGACAGCGCCGGTGTCGGGGAAGTCCTGGCGCAGCTCGCGCACGATGGCAAGCGTCGAGTCTGTGGTGTTGTGGTCCTCCATGTCGATGGTCACGGTCGTCCCGGCGTTCGCCGCCGCCTGACAGATCTTGCGCGTGTTGTCCAGGGCCATCCGGTCGCCGTCGGTGCCGAGTGCCTGGCCGACTGCCGACAGCTTCACCGATACCTCGGCGCTGTGCGTCAGACCGCAGTCGGAGAGCCGCTTGAGCACCAGCAGGTACGCCTGGACGATCCGGTCCGCCTGCTCGCGGTCGGCGGTGTCCTCGCCCAGGTGGTCCAGCGAGACCAGCCGGCCGTCGGCGGTGAGGCTCTGGGTCACGCTGACCGCGTCCTCGACCGACTCCCCGGCGACGAAACGGGCCACGATGCCGCTGGACACGGGCATGGTGCTGGCCAGGTGCTTGAACTGGTCACTGCGGGCAAGCATGAGCAGGGAACGACGAAGCACGGACCCTCCTTCCGACCGGTCATGCGCGCGAGCGCGCGGTTCAGGCTACGCCGTGGCACCGGCGAAGGCTGCGGGGGTGCACCGAGCCGTGGGAACTCGTGGCGCCGGCGGTGAGAGCCGCTGCCACTAAGATCGTGGCCAATCCTCGCCGCGCGCCGGCCGAGGACACAGTCGCTCGACGACCACGAAAGTGAGAGGCCATGGGCCACCTGGTGAACGCCGAGCTGGTGGCGAACGTGCTGAAGGTCGTTGCCCGGACCGGCGACCGGGTCGGCCCGGAGGACACCCTGGTCTTGCTGGAGTCGATGAAGATGGAGATCCCGGTAGCGGCCGAGGTCTCCGGAACCGTCACCGAGATCGCCGTGAGCGAAGGCGACGTGGTCACCGAGGGCGACCTGCTCGCGGAGATCGAACCCGACTAACCGCCGACACGTCACTGTCGGCCCGGATCTGTCGGCGTGTCGTCCTCCGAATGACCTCTCGTCGCGTCAGGCGGTCCGGCGGCGCAACGTGGCTGCGCCCAGTCCGACCGTGCCGACGACGAAGGCGGTGATCACCGCTAGGTCGAGCCAGAAGTCGCCGGTCAGCGTGGCCGAGCCCTGCAGCGTCCGCATTCCGTCCACGGCGTAGCTCAGCGGCAGCACGTCCGACACGCCGCGCAGCACGCCCGGCAGGCCCGAGCGCGGCACGAACAGCCCGCACAGCAAGATCTGCGGGATCACGAACGCCGGCATGAACTGCACCGCCTGGAACTCCGTCTCCGCGAAGGCCGAGACGAAAAGCCCCAGCGCAGAACCGAGCACGGCGTCGACGACCGCGACCAGCGCCAGCGCCCACACCGGGCCGGCGACGTCGAGCCCGAGCAGGCCCACCGTGAGCCCGACAGCAAGCAGTGCCTGGACCAGCGCGACCACGCCGAACGCGAGGGCGTAGCCAAGCAGCAGGTCGAGCTTCGCCATCGGCATCGAGAGCAGGCGCTCGAGGGTGCCCGACGACCGCTCCCGAAGGGTGGTCACGGAGGTCACGAGGAACATCACGATGAACGGGAACATCGCGAGCAGCGGAGGCCCGAGCACATCGAACGTCCTGGCGTCTCGGTCGAACATCCACCAGAGCAACGTCAGAAGGACACACGGCACCAGCAAGAGCAATGCCACGGTCCGGTGATCACGGTGAAGCTGGAGCAGCACACGGCGGGCTACCGCCAAGGTGATGGTGGCATTCACGAGGCCGCCTTCGCGTCGACGAGCGACAAGAAGGCCGACTCGATGTCTGCGGTGTGGGTCGACGCGAGAAGGGCGCTGGGGCTCTCGTCGGCGATCAATTCGCCATCGCGCATCAACAGGAGGCGGTCACAACGCTCGGCCTCGTCCATCACATGGCTCGAGACGATGATCGTCGCGCCGGCCTCTACCAGGCGCGAGAAGGTGAGCCACAGCTGTCTGCGCAGTACCGGATCCAGTCCGACGGTGGGCTCGTCGAGTACGAGGACGGCAGGATCGCTCAGCAGCGCGACTGCGAGGGAGACACGGGAGCGCTGCCCGCCGGAGAGCCGGCCGACGACACGGTCCCCCTCGGAGTCGAGACCAACCGTGGCGAGTGCGCGCGAGCGGGCCGAGCCGTCGGCGCCGAGGACGGCTGCAAAGAAGTCGAGGTTCTCGTCCACCGTGAGGTCGGGGTACACGCTCGGCGCCTGGGTGAGGTAGGCGACCGTACGCCGAAGGCTCGGAGCGCCGGCCGCTTCTCCGAGAACCCGCACCGTCCCGCCGGCGACCCGCTGGACGCCCACGATGCACCGCATCAGCGTCGTCTTGCCGCATCCGGACGGACCGAGCAGGCCGGTGATCTCGCCGCGGCGGACAGTGGTGGACAGGTCGCCGATCACTGCCGTGCCTCCTCGCTCGACGCGCAGGTGGTCGATCTCCACTCCAACCGCTGAATTCATCATGCGATGAATTATTCCAGTCTCCGTGGTTCCTCGTCAACACGAGAAGGGGACTCGTCGTCGATGTAGCGCTGAAGGGTCGGGGCGATCCGCGCGACCACGTCGTCCGCGGACGCCGAGGCGAGTGGCTCCAACCGTAGGACGTAGCGAGTCATCACGAGCCCGATCAGCTGGGATGCGACGTACTGGGAGCGCACGATGGCGTCCGGGGTCGCGATGACGTCGCTGATCGGGCGCAAGATCATGGCGACGAGGCCACTGCGCAGCAGGTCCTGGGCAGCCGTGCTGCTCATCGAGGCGCGCACCATGGCGACGAGCCTCGTCTGGTTGGCCTCGTCGTCCCAGATGGAGACGAACTGCGCAGCGATCCGGTGGCCCAGGCCCGCCCGGCCCTCGAGGGTGAGCGCCGGGATGACCTCGCGGGGGTCGAAGGGGACATCGAGCGACGCGAGCAAGACGTCGTCCTTCGAGCCGAAGTAGTGGTAGACCAGCGCGGGGTCGACGCCGGCGACCTTCGCGATACCTCGCACCGATGCCCGGTCGAAACCCTTCAGGGCAAACTCCGTCTCGGCCGCTGCCAGGATCGTCGCCCTGGTGTCGGGGTTCCCCCTCCGCCGGCCCGCCCGGGTTGCCGGCTGAGCGGCGTCAGCGCCCATCCGGGCCGCCATCGCTCCGGCGCCGCCGGCGCATCGAGCCGGCGAAGTCGGGGTCGGCAGCCGCGAAATGCAGCCTGGTGAAGGCCAGTGCCTCCGCCAGGTCCGCCTGCCTTTGCGCCCGCGTCGTCGCTCGGCGGGTGTTGATCTCGAGCACGATGCTTCCCGGGAAGCCTCTGGTGGCGAGGTCTTCCAGCAGTTCCGCGCACGGCTGGTTGCCGTGGCCGGGGATGAGGTGCTCGTCCTTGGCTGATCCCGTCCCGTCGGTCATATGCACATGCTTGAGCCGGGGTCCCAGCCTTGCAACCATCTCCATCGGGTCACTGCCGGCCGTGGAGCTGTGGGACAGGTCGATCGTGACGTTGGCGTACGGCTCGTCGACCGGGTTCCAGCCCGGAGCATAGGCCTGGAGCTCGCGCCTGGATGCGCGCCACGGGTACATGTTCTCGACCCCGAACGCCACGCCGGTGGCCGCCTCGAGCTCGGCGATGCCTCGTACGAAACCGCTGGCATAGTCCCGCTGCCAGCGAAACGGCGGGTGCACGACAACGACGTCGGCACCCAGCGCCACTGCCATCTCAGCGCTCCGCCTGAGCTTCCCCCACGGGTCCGTTCCCCATACGCGTTGGGTGATCAGCAGGCACGGCGCGTGTATCGCGCAGACCCCGATGCCGTGGTAGTCCACCAGCTTGGTGATCGCCCCGATGTCCTGGCTGATGGGGTCGACGCCGACCATGATCTCGACCGCGTCATAGCCGAGGCGCGCAGCAAGCTCGAAACCGGTCGCAGCGGACTCCGGATACACCGAGCCGGTCGACAGTGCAATCCGCGCAGAGGGGATCTTGACCGGGCTCGCCGACCTCGTCGCGGACTCGTCACTCACGACTCAAGACTAGGTGGGCTGGCTGTCTACGCTGCCGAGACTCACATGGCGTCGAGCTTTTGCAGCAGCACTCCCTCACGAAGCGCCCAGGGGCACATCTCCAGGGCCTCGATGTCGAACAGGTCCATGACTGCCTCCGCCACGAGCCCGCCGGCGACCAGCTGGTGGGCACGTGCGACCGACACCCCCGGGAGGTCCGCGCGTTCCCGGGCCGACATCCTGGCGATCCTCGGGAGCAGCTTCTTGAGCTCGCCCCGCGGCAGCATGCGGCGTACGAAGTCACCCTCGTCAGACGGAGGAGCGCCACACACGCGGGCAAGAGAACGAAACGTCTTCGACGTGGCGACCATGTGGTCACCAACGCCGGCACGCAGCAGCGAGTCGGCCTCCCGTGCGATCTGCGCACGTACGTACTTGCGCAGGTTCTTGACCTCGCTCTCGGACGGCACGTCCTTCGGGATCCAGTCGCGGGTGAGCCGTCCCGCACCGAGCTCGAACGACCGGGCCACATCGGGCCTCTCGTCGCTGCCGGCGGCGATCTCGAGCGAGCCCCCACCGATGTCGAAGACCGCGAGCCGCCCCGACGACCAACCGAACCACCGGCGGACGGCAAGGAACGTCAGCCGGGCCTCGTCCTCGCCCGACAAGATGTCGAGGTCGACGCCCGTCTCACGCCGTACGAGCGAGATCACCTCGTCGGCGTTGGTAGCGCCACGGATCGCGGACGTGGCGAACGCCGTGACCGACTCACAACCTTGGTCCTCGGCCTCGGTGAGCGCGTCTTTGATGAAGTCGACGAGCGCCTCGACACCCTTCTGCGCAAGGTTGCCCTTGTCGGTGAGGTGCTCTGCCAGCCGCAGCGGCTCCTTCTTCGAGGCCGCCGGGAGGGGGGCCGCGCCCCGGTGCGCATCGACAACCAGCAGATGGCCGGTGTTCGACCCGATGTCAAGCACGGCTTCTCTCATGGGAGCAAGGCTATCGGCGCGGTGGCCGCCACCGGCTGAGACCTCATGTCTCCTGCAGACGCCCACCGGTCGTAGGCTGGCCGGATGCCTGAGGTGCCGCTCGACTTCCCGCGGGCCTGGGTCGAGTTCGACGACCCCAGCGACGAGACCCAGCGCTACAGGTGCGACCTCACCTGGCTCGCCTCGCAGTGGACCTGCATCTTCGGCGGAGGATGCAAAGGTATCTACGCGGACCGGCCTGATGACGGCTGTTGCACGCTCGGTGCGCACTTCTCCGACAAGGCGGACGAGAAGCGCGTCCGATCGTTCGTGAAGCTGCTTGGACCGCAGGACTGGCAGTTCCACTCGGCGGGCAGCCGCCGCAACGCCTGGATCGAGACAGACGAGGAAGGCGAGCGCAAGACGGCCGTGCACGAGGGCGCGTGCATCTTCTTGAACCGCCCTGGGTTTGCGGGCGGTGCCGGCTGCGCCCTGCACGGCTGGGCTCTGCGCAACGGGCGCCACCCGCTCGAGACCAAGCCGAACGTCTGCTGGCAGCTTCCCGTGCGCCGGCTCTTCCGCGAGGTCACCAGGTCGGACGACTCGACGTACACGGAGGTGACGATCACCGAGTACGACCGTCGCGGCTGGGGAGCGGGGGGCCACGACCTCGACTGGTACTGCTCGGGCAACACCGAGGCGCACGTCGGGACCGATCCCGTGTACCTTTCCAACCGGCCCGAGCTGGTTGAGCTGATGGGCTCGCAGGCCTACACGGTTCTCGCCGGGCACTGTGCCGAGTTCGTCCGCAGCCGGTCCGCGCTGGCCTCCCACCCGGCCGACGGTCCGTAGCGAGACAGGTGGACCCCGCCGACGCCGCCGCGACCCTACCCCGTCAGACTGAAGGTATGCACCTGGACCACGTCTCTTTTGCGGCAGGCCCAGCAGGTCTCGCGGCGACCGCCGAGCGGTTGTCTCAGCAGCTCGGTGAGGACTTCGTGGATGGCGGTGTCCATCCGCGCTTCGGAACGCGCAACCGGCTCCTGCCGCTTGCGCGTGGGCAGTACCTCGAGGTCGTGGAGGTACTCGACCATCCGGCCTCCGACAAGGCGCCGTTCGGCCAGGCGGTGCGATCGCGGTCCGAGGCCGGAGGGGGATGGCTGGGCTGGGTGCTCGCCGTCGACGACATCGCGAAGTTCGAGTCACGACTTCAACGGCCATCCGTACCCGGCAACCGGCACCGACCCGACGGGGTGGAGCTGAGATGGCGGCAGATCGGCGTCAAGGGGCTTCAGTCCGATCCGCAGCTTCCGTTCTTCATCCAGTGGGAGGCGCCGCCGGACCACCATCCGTCGACCAACGCCACCGGGCGGTTGAGTCTCGAGAAGCTGGAGATCGCCGGTGACTCCAGCCGCGTCGCGGACTGGGTCGGCGTCGAGTCGATCGAGTCGATCGGCGGCATCGACGTCCAGTGGGTGGAGCCCAAGGCGGACACCGGGGATCGTCGCGGCGACCTTCGCGACCGCCGACGGCCTCGTGCGCATCTGAGGCAGCCCGGCATGAGCCGAGTCGCCGCTGGCGCGCAGGCCAGCCCGAACATCTGGCACTCTCCACGGATCTACGAGATCGAGAACCGTGCCGTCGACCCCGAGGGCGTGCTTGAACAGACGATGCGGGAGATCAGGACCTGGGACGGCGCGGACATCCTCGACGTAGGCTGCGGGACCGGTTACCACCTGCCGCGGTTCGCCGAGGACGCTGCCCGCGTGGTGGCGGTGGAACCGCACGGTGACCTCGTCACCTGGGCGCGGCGGCGGTGTCGACACCTGAGGAACGTCACGGTGGTGAAGGGAGCCGCGCAGAGCCTTCCCGTACCGTCCGCCAGCGTCGACGTCGCCCACGCACGTTGGGCGTACTTCTTCGGCCCCGGCTGCGAGCCCGGCCTGCGAGAGCTCCAGCGGGTGGTGCGCCGCGGCGGGGTGGGCTTCATCATCGACAACGACGCCACGCGCAGTACGTTCGGGCGCTGGTTCTCCGCAGCCGTCCCCGGGTACGACCCGCGAGCCGTCGACGACTTCTTCTCCCGGCGCGGATGGTCGGCGCTTCGCCGCGAGATCCGGTGGGAGTTCGAGAGCCGGGCCGACTTCGAGGCCGTCGTCGGTATCGAGTTCCCTCCCGAAGCCGCCTCGCGCATCCTCGCCGAGCACGGCGGCTGCCGGGTCGACTACGCCGTCACGATCCGCGTGCGCCGATTCTGATCCCACTCCCCGCACGCGCTAGATCGACGACCCGGCCGCGCGTGGGAGGGCGCCTACTGTCGGCACGGTCGCCTAACGTGCAGGCATGAGCAAGGCAGCCGGTTCGCGGGCCACGACATACCGTTGCGCCGACTGCGGGTGGACCAGCGTCCAGTGGGTCGGTCGCTGTGGCGAGTGCCACGCCTGGGGCACCGTCGAGGAGACAGGTGCTCCTCGGTCGGCCCGTCTCTCCCTCGGCCCGGTGACACGCGCAGCGGTACCTATCGGCGACGTCGAGTCTGCGGCGGCCATCTCCCAGCCGAGCGGTGTGGGCGAGCTCGACCGGGTTCTCGGCGGCGGGATCGTCCCCGGAGCCGTCTTGCTGCTGGCCGGCGAACCGGGAGTCGGCAAGTCCACGCTCTTGCTCGAGGTGGCTGCCCGGGCCGCCCGCGGAGGCGCCAGGGCCCTGTACGTGTCGGGAGAGGAGTCGGCGTCACAGGTTCGGCTTCGGGCCGAGCGGACCGGTGCGCTCGAGGAGTCGCTCTACCTGGCGGCCGAGACCGACCTCGGTGCGATCTTGAGCCATGTCGATGCCGTCGCCCCCGACATCTTGGTCATCGACTCGATCCAGACCGTTGCCAGCGCCGACGTCGAGGGGGTCGCAGGCGGCGTCACCCAGGTCCGGGCGGTCACGGCGGCACTCGTCCGGGTGGCCAAGCAGCGACACCTCCCCACCCTGCTAGTGGGGCACGTGACCAAGGATGGTTCGATCGCCGGGCCGAGAGCACTCGAACATGTCGTCGACGTCGTGTTGCACTTCGAGGGCGAGTCCAGCTCACGGCTCCGGCTGCTGCGGGCTGTGAAGAACCGCTTCGGGCCGGTCGACGAGATCGGCTGCTTCGACCTGGGCGACGACGGGATCATCGAGGTCGCCGACGCGAGCGGCCTGTTCATCTCCAGGCACCCGGTGCCGATGTCCGGGACCTGCGTGACGGTGACCCTCGAGGGCCGGCGACCGTTGATCACCGAGGTCCAGTCGCTCGTCACGACCACGGAGGGGCCACATCCTCGCCGGGCCGTCAGCGGCCTCGACTCGTCCAGGTTGGCGATGCTGGTCGCCGTCCTGCACCGCGCGGGTAGGTCTTGATCTGGGCAACCGCGACATCTACGCCTCGACCGTCGGCGGGGCGTCGCTGCGCGGCCCCGCGTCCGATCTCGCTGTCGCTGTGTCGCTGGCCAGCGCGGCAGTCGACAGAGCCGTCCCCACCAATACCGTCACGATCGGGGAGGTCGGGCTCGCCGGCGAGCTGCGGCGGGTGCCCAACATCTCGCAGCGGCTCTCCGAGGCCGCCCGGCTCGGGTTCACGTCCGCGGTGATCCCGTCGAACCACGGACCCGCCCCTGCCGGTTACTCGTCCGGCTCCGGCCTAGCCGTGGTCGAATGCGGCGACCTCCGGTCCGCGCTGGCCGCCGTGCGCCTGATACCGACCGCCGCTCGCCAGGGCCATCCGGACCTGCAGGTGGTGAGGTGAGGGTTCGAGGCGGACGGAGCGATCGGACACCTGCTGCCCGCGAAGCGCTCGTCGCCGCCTACACTGATCCCGCACATACGGAGTAAGTATGAGGGGCGATAGTGGCAAGCGGGGATCGGCAGACACTGGAGCCCAGGCTGCGCGCGACGCTCGCGGCGGTCGCTCCGGGTACCGATCTGCGCGAAGGTCTCGAACGCATCCTGTCCGGGCGCACGGGCGCCCTGATCGTGCTGGGGCACGACAAGACGGTCGAGACCATCTGCACCGGCGGGTTCGCCCTGGACATCGACTTCAGCGCCACCGGACTGCGTGAGCTGGCGAAGATGGACGGCGCGATCGTCTGCGACCGCGAGGCGCGCCGGATCATGCGCGCCGGGGTGCACCTCATGCCCGACTCGACGATCCTGACTGCCGAGACCGGTACCCGGCACCGCACGGCGGACCGGGCAGCCCGCCAGACTGGTCTGCCGGTGATCTCGGTCTCACAGTCGATGAACATCATCGCGCTGTACGTCGGTGACACCCGCTACGTCTTGGAGAACACCGGCGCGATCTTGTCGCACGCCAACCAGGCACTCGCGACGCTCGAGCGTTACAAGCTCCGCCTCGACGAGGTGTCGGACACCTTGTCCGCGCTCGAGATCGAGGATCTCGTCACCGTTCGCGATGTGGCCGCTGTCGTGCAGCGCCTGGAGATGGTGCTGCGAATCTCCAACGAGATCGACGACTACGTCTTGGAGCTCGGCACCGACGGCCGGCTCCTCGCCCTCCAGCTCGACGAGCTCGTCGCGGGCGTTGACAACGAGCGCGAGCTGGTCATTCGCGACTACATCCCGACCGGGCGGCGCAGCCGGGAGGCCAGCTCGGTGCTTGCCGAGGTCGGCGCGCTGTCGGCCACGGATCTGCTCGACATCGCGATCGTCGCCGGGCCGCTGGGACTCGGCGGTCCCGAGAACCTCGACAGCGCCGTCAGCCCGAGAGGCTACCGGCTCCTTGCCAAGGTTCCGCGGCTGCCGGGGGCTGTCGTCGAGCGCCTCGTCGACCACTTCGGCAGCCTGCAGAAGCTGCTGGCGGCCAGCATCGACAACCTGCAGACGGTCGACGGTGTGGGTGACACCCGGGCCCGGTCCGTGCGTGAGGGTCTGTCCAGACTGGCCGAGTCGAGCATCCTCGAGCGTTACGTCTGAGCGGCGGCTCCCGAGCGACCTAGCTCTTGACGGCGAAGTATGCCTTGTGCACGTCGGCCCCGACCAGCGCGGCCTCGACCCAGTAGCCACCTGGGTCCGCGAGCTGCCCGGGTGACACGCAACCCTGCACTGACCGATGGCCGTCCCAGGTGAACCTGTACGACGTCGCGGGGTCGCCGCGCACCACCACCTGCCGGGCGGGCAGCAGGTTGGGGCAGTCGTCGCTGGTCCAGATCACGTCGGCTCCCGACGTGATACGCAAGACCAGGCGTGGTCGGGGTGATCTGCAGTGTGCACGCGGTCGAGTCCAGCGTTGTCAGCGCCAAGGTGACAGGCATGGACTCGCCCACCTTGGTGTCCGATACCTGCACATCGATGCCGACGTCGCTCGGTGCGCAGTCGCCGGTAGGGGCCGGTAGCGCCTGCGCCTGATGCTGAGTCGAGTGGTGCCGACCGCTGCGCGTTGCGTGGTGATGGGCTCGGGTCGTCGCGGCTGTGTGTCGCCGGTGGCGGCTGGCTGGTCGAGGTCGACGGCACCGTCGGCGGGGGCTCGCTGCTCTGTGTCGCCGCCGGACCGGCGAGCGAGGCGTCGTTCGGCGAACCGCTGTTCGGCGACGAGCCGCCGAGCCCGCTGACGAGCCACCAGACCAGCGCGAGCGACGAGCACGACGATGCCGACCAGCAGCAGCCGGCGTACCCAGTACACACGCGCCGGCAGCGGCCCCGACGGACGGATGACGTTGCTCATCGCTCCACGCTAACGGCCGTCCACAGTGATCTCTGGCATCATCGCCACGACATGCCTCAGTCTCCTGCTTACCGGCCCGTCGTCGCCTGGTACGCCGCCTCTGCCCGAGACCTGCCCTGGCGCCGACCCGATGCCGGGCCGTGGGCGGTGCTGGTCAGCGAGGTGATGCTCCAGCAGACCCCTGTCCACCGGGTCCTCCCCGTCTACGTGTCGTGGCTGGAGCGCTGGCCGACCCCGTCGGCGCTCGCGCAGGACTCGGTCGGCGAGGCCATCAGGGCCTGGGGACGGCTCGGTTACCCACGTCGTGCCCGGCGGCTGTGGGAGGCCGCCCGCGTGATCGACAGGGACTTCGACGGGGTTCTACCGGCGACCGAAGAGCAGCTCCGCTCTCTGCCGGGGGTCGGCGCCTACACGGCTGCCGCGGTATGCGCCTTCGCCTACCGGCGACGCGCCGTGGTACTGGACACCAACGTGCGGCGGGTGCTGAGCCGCGCTCGTCGATGGTGTCGAGTTCCCGCCGGCCGTGCTCTCGGTCGCGGAGTGGCGGGCGGCGGAGCGGCTCGTCCCGGATCGACGATGACGCTGCAGCCACCTGGAGCGTTGCCCTGATGGAGCTCGGTGCGCTGGTATGCACCGCCCGCCGCCCGCGCTGCCCGGACTGTCCGGTGCGAGAGCGCTGTCGGTGGCACGCGGAGGGCTGTCCGCCATACTCGGGGCCGCCGCGACGGGCCCAGAGCTACAGCGGGACGGACCGTCAGTGCCGCGGCCGCATCTTGGCGCTCCTGCGCAGCTGCGAAGGGCCGGTCGACGCCCAGGCGGTCGGCCTCTCGTGGGACGACGCGGTGCAACGCGAGCGCGCGGTCGACTCGTTGGTCCGCGACGGACTGGTGGCGAAGCTCGACTCCGGGTCGCTCGCCCTGCCCTGACCCGCATCCTGCGGCGGATCCGCAGAACCGACGGCCTGCTGCCAGAATCTGGCAGCAGGCCGTCGTTATCGCCTGGGTCAAGACGTCGGCGGGAGCACCTCTTCGACCACCGACGCGTCGGGCACGTCGGGCACATCGGGTAGCTCGGACTTGGGCATGCCGACGAACGTGAAGTGCGCGTCGGTACCCTCGCCCTCGACGTCGACCAGCACGATCTGGCCGGGTCCGACCTCGCCGTACAGCATCTTCTCGGCAAGGTTGTCCTCGAGGTCGCGCTGGACGGTGCGCCGCAGTGGCCGGGCGCCCAGCACGGGGTCGAACCCACGTCGGGCGAGCAGCTCCTTGGCCGCCCGGGTCAGCTCGAGACCCATGTCGCGGTCCTTCATCCGAATCTCGACCGCGTCGATCATGTAGTCGACCATCGAGATGATCTCGTCCTGCGTCAGCGGCGGGAAGACGATGATCTCGTCGACACGGTTGAGGAACTCGGGGCGGAAGTGCTGCCTGAGCTCCTCGGAGACCTTCGCCTTCATCTTGTCGTAGGAACCCTGGACATCGCTCGTCTGCTGGAACCCGAGGTTGACGCCCTTGGCGATGTCGCGGGTGCCGAGGTTGGTCGTCATGATGATCACGGTGTTCTTGAAGTCGACCACACGACCCTGGGAGTCGGTAAGGCGGCCCTCTTCGAGGATCTGCAGCAGCGAGTTGAAGATGTCCGGGTGGGCCTTCTCGACCTCGTCGAACAAGACGACCGAGAACGGCTTGCGACGGACCTTCTCGGTGAGCTGGCCGCCCTCTTCGTAGCCGACGTAACCAGGAGGCGAGCCGAACAGCCTCGAGATCGTGTGCTTCTCGGAGTACTCACTCATGTCCAGCTGGATGAGCGCGTCCTCGTCGCCGAAGAGGAACTCGGCGAGCGTCTTGGACAGCCAGGTCTTCCCGACGCCGGACGGACCGGCGAAGATGAACGAGCCGCCGGGACGCTTGGGGTCCTTGAGGCCGGCCCGGGTACGCCGGATGGCGCGAGACAGTGCTCTGATCGCCTCGTCCTGGCCGATCACGCGCTTGTGCAGCTCGTCTTCCATCTTGAGCAGCCTGGTGGACTCGGCTTCGCTCAGCTTCACGATCGGGATGCCGGTCGCGGTGGCCAAGACCTCGGCGATGAGCTCCTCGTCGACCTCGGCCACGACGTCCATGTCGCCGGCCTTCCACTGCTTCTCACGCTCGGCCTTGGCCAAGATGAGCTTCTTCTCCTCATCGCGCAAGGAGGCGGCGAGCTCGAAGTCCTGCGCGTCGATCGCGCCTTCCTTGTTGCGCCGCACGACAGCGATCTTCTCGTCGAACTCGCGCAGGTCCGGCGGAGCCGTCATGCGGCGGATCCGTAGCCGGGCCCCTGCCTCGTCGATCAGGTCGATCGCCTTGTCGGGCAGGAAGCGGTCGGAGATGTAACGGTCGGCCAGCGTCGCCGCCGAGACCAGCGCCTCGTCGGTGATCGTCACCCGATGGTGCGCCTCGTAGCGGTCGCGGAGACCCTTGAGCATCTCGATGGTGTGGGCGATGGACGGCTCTGCCACCTGGATCGGCTGGAACCGCCGCTCGAGGGCTGCGTCCTTCTCGAGGTGCTTGCGGTACTCGTCCAACGTGGTGGCGCCGATGGTCTGCAGCTCACCCCGGGCGAGCATCGGCTTGAGGATGCTGGCGGCGTCGATGGCGCCCTCTGCGGCACCGGCCCCGACCAGTGTGTGGATCTCGTCGATGAACAACACGATGTCGCCCCGGGTGCGGATCTCCTTGAGGACCTTCTTCAGGCGCTCCTCGAAGTCGCCGCGGTAGCGGGACCCGGCGACGAGGGCGCCGAGGTCGAGGGTGTAGATCTGCTTGTCCTTGAGCGTCTCGGGGACGTCGCCCTTGACGATGTTCTGGGCCAGACCCTCGACGATCGTCGTCTTTCCGACGCCTGGCTCGCCGATGAGGACAGGGTTGTTCTTCGTACGCCGAGACAAGATCTGCATGACCCGCTCGATCTCTTTGCCGCGACCGATCACCGGGTCGAGCTTGCCTTCTCGGGCTCCCTGGGTCAGGTTGCGCCCGAACTGGTCGAGCACGAGCGACGACGAGGGCGCGCCCTCGGCCGGAGCCCCTGCCGAGGCCGTCTCCTTGCCCTGGTAGCCGCTGAGCAGCTGGATGACCTGCTGGCGGACCCGGTTGAGGTCGGCGCCGAGCTTGACCAGGACCTGGGCCGCGACCCCCTCGCCCTCACGGATCAGGCCGAGCAGGATGTGCTCGGTGCCGATGTAGTTGTGGCCGAGCTGCAGCGCCTCGCGCAGGCTCAGCTCGAGGACCTTCTTGGCTCGCGGGGTGAACGGGATGTGCCCGCTGGGCGCCTGCTGACCCTGCCCGATGATCTCCTCGACTTGGGCTCGCACCGCTTCGAGGGAGATGTTGAGGCTCTCGAGCGCCTTCGCGGCGACGCCCTCGCCCTCGTGGATCAGGCCGAGGAGGATGTGTTCGGTGCCGATGTAGTTGTGGCTGAGCATCCTGGCTTCTTCTTGGGCCAAGACGACAACGCGCCGCGCGCGGTCGGTGAACCTCTCGAACATGTGACATCGCTCCTTGCTTGTGCGTGCCCTACCATCGTAGTCGCCCGCGCGGACACCCGACGGGTCTTGGTCATCGGGCGGTGCACACGACAACAGGCGTCCGCCCCGTCAGATTCCGCTGTAGGGCTGCGAAGGTTTACGCCGGGGGCGAACACGCAGCGGGCTGCGCGCCGACGGGTCCGCTGGCGGCCGTCGGCGGCTCAGCTACGCGTCAGTGAGCGGCGTCGTAGGCGGCTCGCACCTCGGCAGGAACCCGGCCGCGGTCCGACACTTCGCGGCCCTCGGCGCGTGCCCAGTCGCGTACCTCGGCCGGAGTCGGCCCTGAGGTCCTGCCTCGCGACGACGTACGACGAGGCGACGTGCGCCCCGAGACGCGCCTTGCGGAACCCACGTACGGCGCGAGCGCGTCGCGAAGCGCAGCGGCGTTGTCGACGGAAAGGTCTATCTCGTAGCTGACCCCGTCGAGACCGAACGTCACTGTCTCCTCAGCGTCTGAGCCGTCGAGGTCGTCTTCCAAGACGATGTGTACTCGCTGAGCCATGCTGTTTTGCCTCCAGGAAGTGGTGAGAAGACAAAACTAACAGAAATTGCTCCGTTACCAAGCATGGACGCCCTTATCACTCCGGTCGGAGCAGTGGAAACAGGATCGTTTCTCTAATTCCTACTCCACAGAGCAACATCACCAGCCGATCGACGCCCATGCCCATTCCTCCCGAGGGCGGCAATCCGAACTCGAGTGCACGGAGGAAGGTCTCGTCGAGCTCCATGGCCTCCGGATCGCCGTTAGCCGCCAGACGCGATTGCTCGACCAGCCGCTCACGCTGAATGACGGGATCATTCAGCTCGGAATAGGCGGGCGCAAGCTCGACCCCATTGATGACCAAATCAAAAGCCTCGACCAGACCCGGGCGAGACCTGTGCGGCTTGGCCAGGGGACGCACCGCCTCGGGGTAGTCCATGACGAACGTCGGCGTGATGAGGGTGTGCTCCACAAGCTTCTCGTAGAGCTCGTGGATGATCTCGCCCGTTCCTACATCAGGTTTCAGCGCCACTCCCGAGCCGGGCGGCATGGTCGCGCAGCCGTGGCTCCGGCGTCTCCAGGGTTATTTCCTCGTCCACCTTCTCGGAGACCAGCTCGAGCAGCCCGGCACTGCGCCATTCACGCTCGAGGTCGATTTCGGAACCGTCCCGGGCGGGCACCACAGTGCGCCCGATAGCCCGGGCGGCGTCGAGCACGAGGGCACGTAGCAATTGCGCCATGGTGTGATAGTCCCCATAAGCCTGGTAGGCCTCCAGCATGGAGAATTCGGCGGCATGCGAGGAGTCGAGACCTTCGTTGCGAAATGTCCGCCCAATTTCGTAGACGCGTTCGACTCCTCCCACCATCGCGCGCTTGAGATCCAGCTCCAGCGCTATGCGGAGCAGCATCTGCTGGTCGAATGCATTGAGATGCGTGCGGAAAGGGCGGGCGGCTGCTCCTCCATTCGTCGCTTGCAGCACAGGTGTCTCCACCTCGACGAACCCTCGGGCGTCGAGCGTTTGTCGCAATGACTTCAAGACAGCCGCCTTGTCGCGCACAATTGAGCGCGCCTCGGGCCGCATGATCATGTCGACATACCTGAGCCGGACGCGCGCCTCGTCGCTGAGTGGTGCGTGCGCGTTCGGCAGCGGCCGCAGCGTCTTGGCCGCCATCCGCCACGTGTGTGCCTGGATGGACAGCTCTCCGCTGCGGCTGGTCACGACTTCGCCCTGCACCGCGAGATGGTCGCCTATGTCCACCAGGGCTTTGAAGTCCGCGAGGGACTCCACGCCGAGCTCGGCCTGCGAGAACATCGCCTGTAGCTCCGTCCCGTCACCCTCGCGGAGCCGCGCGAAGCAGAGTCGACCGGTGTTGCGAAGGTAGATGACGCGCCCCGTCACTGCGACCATCACGCCGGTACGGTGGTCCGGCCCAAGCTCCGCGGGGTCGTAGGTACCCAAGATCTCCGCGAGCGTATGGGTGCGTTCGACCGTCAACGGGTATGCCTCGAGCCCGCGTTCGATGAGGGTGTCCCGCTTCTGCCTGCGCACCTTCATCTGTTCGGGCAGGCCATCGGCCGCTTCGCCGTCGGAAGGCGGGCCGGGAGTCTCGGACATGGCCGAAGGTTACGGCATCACTGTCGCATCACCCACGACGTATCTGCCGCCGGTGTCTCAACGGTTGCGGTCGAAGATCAGCCTGAGTCCCTCGACCGTCAGCCAGGGCTCGCGGTGGGTCACGGTGGAGCTGTGATCGGCCAGGATGCCCGACATCTCACCGGTACCGACCACCTCGACCTCACCGTCACCGCAGCCGAGCTCGGCGACGATCCGGGTGACGATCGCGTCGACCTGGCCGGCGAAGCCGAACACCGCTCCCGACTGGAGCGCCTCCACCGTGTTCTTGGCGATGACCGACCTGGGCGCCACCGGTTCGACCTGGCGTAGCTGTGCACCCCGCTGCTCGAGTGCCTCCAAGGACACCTGCATGCCGGGCGCGATTGCGCCGCCGACGTACTGACCCAGGTGGTTGACGACGTCGAAGGTCGTGGCAGTGCCGGCGTCGACGACGACACAGGGCGCGCCGTACTTCTCCAGGGCGCCGATGGCGTTGGCGATGCGATCCGTTCCGACCTCTCGGGGGTTGTCGGTGAGGACCGGCAGACCGCTCCTGATCCCAGGCCCGACGATCACGGTGTGGGCATCGGGCAGGTACTGCGCGGTCGTCGACCGCAGTGCATGCGTAGCCGCCGGCACAGCCGAGCAGATACAGACCCCGTCGACAGGGGAGGTCAAGGGTCGGCGGCCGAGCAGGGACGAGATGAGCAGACCCCAGTCATCTGCCGTGCGGCGGCCGTCGGTGGCGACCCGCCAGTGCGCGACCAGCTCGGCGTCCTCGTAGTGGCCGACCATCGTCTGGGAGTTCTGCACGGCGATGCAGAGAACACTCATGACGGCATGTCGTGTCGAACGCCCGGAACGGGCCTCAGCTCAACGGCGACGTTGTCGATGAGTCGCGTCGTGCCCACGGTGGCCGCGACGAGCAGGCGGGCTTCCCCCGAAGGCGCAGGCTCGCCCAGGTCGGGAGAGGTGAGGCTCACGTAGTCGACGAATACCCCCGGCTCGGCGGACAGCACCGCCTGCGCGGCCGCGAGTACGGCGGTGCGGCCCCTCGGTCCAGCAGCCCTTCCGGCAACGAGCGCGCGGCTGAGCGCGACTGCCCACCGGCGCTCGGTCTCGTTCAGGTAGCGGTTGCGCGAGCTCAAGGCCAGCCCGTCTGGCTCCCTCACCGTAGGCGCTGCGACGACCTCGACCGGCATGCAGAGGTCGTCGACCATTCGCGAGACGAGGACCAGCTGCTGGTAGTCCTTGGCGCCGAAGATCGCGGCGTCCGGGCGCACCAGACCGAAGAGCTTCGCCACGACCGTCAGCACGCCCCGGAAGTGACCAGGCCGGCTGGCCCCTTCGAGGATCGAGCCGAGCGGACCGGGGTCGACGGTGACGAGAGGTTCGCCGGAGGGGTACATCTGCGAGACGGCGGGTGCGAAGACCACGTCGACGCCGTGGGCCCGGCACAGGCTCAGGTCAGCCTCGAGGGGCCGCGGATAGCGCGCAAGGTCCTCACCAGGCCCGAACTGCAGCGGGTTGATGAAGATCGACACGACGAGCCTGCCCGGCCTGGAGGCGGCCAGGTCGAGGAGGCGGGCATGGCCGTCGTGGAGTGCGCCCATGGTGGGCACGAGCGTGACAGGGCCGACTGCCGAGGCTCCGGTCGCCGAGTGTCATGCGCAGCTGCGCACGAGTCTCGGCAACGATCACCGCCCGGCCCGCTCGACAGCCTGGTCGAGCACCTCGACAAGAGCGGCTGCGCGTCTCGGCTCGAGGCGCCCGTCGCTGACGGCGTGGATGGCGGTGGCACGCGCCATCGCGACGTAGGACTCGAGCGTCGACGGCGACGAGCCCGCCAGGCTGCGCAGGTGCTCGGCCACCGTCTGGACGTCGCCACGTACGATCGGGCCGGTCAGGGCGGCGTCGCCGTACTCCAGCGCATTGTCGAGCGCGGCCGTCAGAAGCGGGCGCAGGGTGCCGCCGGGATCAGCCGAACCAGCCTCTCGGAGCAGGTCCATCGCCTGGGATACGAGCGTCACGAGGTGGTTGGCGCCGTGTGCGAGCGCTGCGTGGTACTTCGGCCGGTTGTGCTCCTCGACCCACACCACGCGGCCGCCGAGTTCGTCGACGAGCTCGTGGGCGACCTGGCGCTCGCCCGCGCCGCAGGTGACGCCGTAGACGCACCCGGGCAGGTGCGCCAGGTCGAGCTCGGTTCCGGTGAAGGTCATGGCCGGGTGCATGGCGATCCCGCGGGCACCGACGTCCAGAGCAGGCTGGAGGACGGCCATCCCGTGCCGGCCGCTCGTGTGGATGACCAGCTGTCCCGACCGGATCGAACCGGACGCCACGAGCATCCGCACGACGTTGTCGAGCGCGTCGTCCGGCACGGTCAGCAGCAAGACATCGGCAGACCTGGCTACCGCCGTCGGCTTCATGACCGGGACTCCCGGCAGCATCGTCTCGGCACGGATACGTGAGCCCGCGGACTCGCCCGCGACTGCTGAGATCTGGTCGCCGCAGCTTCGCAGCGCCGCCGCCAGCACGGCTCCCACGCGACCCGGCGCCGATGACGCCGACTCGCATCCGGGTACCAACCACCGTCAAACCGCCTTTCGGTTCCAGTCCCCTCAACGGAGGTACCGGACGTCTGTGCGCTCGAAGCGGCCGACGGGCCGCACCTCAACGATAACCGCCCCGCCTAGGTTGCTCATCTCGATGTCGGATGTGCGGTGCGTCACAGCGGCAAACGCGTTGCGATCCGTGGCGCCCCACCGTACGGTCGCGGGATGACCTTGACGATCCAGTGCCTCGACGTCGACTGCCGCGACCCGGCGACGCTCGCTCGCTTCTGGGAGCAAGCACTCGGCTGGCGTATCACCTACGAGACCGATGACGAATGGGTGTTGGAACCGCCAGCAGGAAGCCCCCAGGACGGGGTGGCGCCCGACCTGCTCTTCCTCAGGGTCCCGGACGAGAAGTCGGTGAAGAACCGGCTCCACCTGGACCTGCGACCCTGACGACCAGCACGCCGAGGTGGAGCGGCTTCTCGCCATAGGCGCGCAACGCGTCGACATCGGACAGGGCGAACGCAGCTGGGTCGTGCTGGCCGACCCCGAGGGGAACGAGTTCTGTGTGTTGCGCCCCCTCGAGGCGGCGCGGGCGACGAGCAGGCGAACTAGCCGCTCGGTGGCCCCTCGACCTGTTCGGACAGCCTGGCTTCGAGCTTCTCGATCCGGTCGTTGAGCTGGTCGATCCGGCCATAGAGCCCATCCACGTGACGGCCAACCTCCTCGGCCGCCCGCCAGCGCAACGCCTCGTCGACCCGGGCCATCAGCCGCCTCGTTCCGGGCAGGTAGGACGGGTTCAGGTGCGGCATGGGTGCCTACTCTCTCGTTGCGGTACGGCCGAGATCGTCGTGGCGGCTCAGCCGGGCAGGGGTCCAGCCCTCACCCGGCGCTGGAACTCACCGACCCAGTCTCCGACCGGCCACGCGGAGTCGACCAGCCAGGTCGCCCCTGCGTCGGCGTACTCGGCCGGGGGTATCCCCGACGCACGGCTGGCCACGACGTCCCAGCCGTCGGGGACGTCCCCGTCGAGATAGCCGGCCAGCGCCTCGGGCGTCAGCAGCTCATCCTCGCCGATCGGAACTACGCCGTCCCAGGCTCGCGCCCTGCGCAGCGGCCGCTTGTTGGGAACAATGCCAGCGACCCAGATCGGCGGCCTCGGCCGTTGGACGGGACCGGGCGACACGTCCGCCTCCACGTCGAAATGGGCTCCGTGATGGCTCGCATGGCCACTCGACAGGAGCTTGTCCACGATGTCGAGCCCCTCGTCGAGAATCGCCGCCCGGGTACGCGGATCGGACTCGTCGGAGAAGTCGGCGAAGTCGGCGTCGGGCGGCTCTCCGAGCCCGACACCGAGTACGGCTGCGCCCGCCGCTGAGATGGTCGAGTGTCGTCAGGTGCTTGGCCACCACCCATGGACGCCGCCTGGACAGCGGCGTCACCAAGGTGCCGAGGCGTACCCGCTCGGTGACCACGGCCATCGCACCCAGCAGCACCCATGGGTCGTGGACCTCCGGCGGCGAGTCGGTCGACCACCGCAGGTGGTCCCACACGAATACTCCGTCCCACCCGGCCGCCTCGGCGTCGCGCGCCATCTCGACGACGGTGGCCGGGTCGGTGAACGGCGGGATGCTGACCGCAGACTTCATACCTCTCCTACCGAAACGTCACTGACGGCCCAGCTCTGTCGGCGTGTCGGCTCACGATTGACGTCTCGCCGGGCCGTCGGCTCCGGCTGGCTACAGCAGCCCCTTGCTCTGCAGGTAGCTCTTGGCGACATCGGCCGGCTGCTGCCGGTTGACGGCGACCTGCATGTCCAGCTGCGCCAGGTCGGCGGTCGTCAAGGTCGCCGACAGCTTGTCGAGGATCGTGGCGACGTCGGGGTGCGCCTTGATGAAGGCGCTGTTGGCCGCGGGGATCAGGTTCTGCGCCGGCTGGATGCCCTTGTCGTCCTGGAGAGCCGTGAGACCCTCCTGGCTCAAGGCGGCGTCGGTCGTCGCGACCTCGCCCAGCTGCGACTCACCCTTGGTCACGGAGTCCTTGGCGGCGGCGGAGTCGTAGTCGAGCGGGATGATCTTCGTGATGTCGAGCCCGTAGACCTTCGTGAGCCCGCCCTCGCAGTCGGAGCGCCCCTTGCAGTCGGGCGGTGCCGCCAGCGTGATCGGCTTCTTGAGCGCGGCCAGGTCGGACAGCGTGGTGAGGTGGTTCTGCTTCGCGAACGTCGTGGTGACCGCGAAGGCGTTCTGGTCGGTGGCTTTGGCCGGCTTGAGCATGGTGATCCCGGCGGCGGTGGCAAGCGGCTTGAGCTTCTTCAAGGTGGCCTGCGGGCTGTGCGTCGAGAGCTCTGGGGCGTTTGCGCCGTTGGCGCTGGTGTTGAGGAAGTCAGCCATCCCGGCGAGGTAGTCGGGGACCACGTCGACTGCACCGTTCTTCAGCTCGGGAACGTAGGTGTCCCGGGTCGTGACCAGCTTCGGGCGTCGGCACTGTGTAGCCGGCGTGCTGGAGCACCTGCTGGTACATCGACGCCATGATCTGCATCTCGCCGAAGTTCTGTCCGGAGATGACGACCGTGCCCTTGCCGCCGCCGCCGCCTCCGCCCGATGTGGAGTTCGAGCCTCCCGCGGGTGTGTTGTTGGAGCACGCCGTCACCACCACCATCGAGGCGACTGCCACCCCGAGCCCCAAAGCACGTCCGATTCGCATCCCGTTACCGCCTTCTGTGTCCCGCAGCAATGCTCTGGCTGCGCGTGTCAGGTCGGGCACCGGGTGGCACCCGAATCTTTCGACGCATCATGTCACCTCGCGCCGACAATCCCCAGACCGTTATGCAACTGCGACGAACCTGCGCTGACGTCGCTGCACCTTGGCGAGCGGGTCGGCGTAGCGCTCCACCAACGCGGCGAACCCCTCCAGGACAAGGGCGATCGCGGCGACGACGAGCGCGCCGGCAAGACCCTTGCCGTAGTCGTTGCGGTAGAACCCCGCCGTGATCACGTTCCCGAGCCCGGGTCCCGCGACCAGCGCGGCGATCGTGGCAGTCGCCCAGACCTGTACCAGCGCCAGCCTCAGGCCGGTGAGGATCAGCGGCATCGCAAGCGGCAGCTCGACCGCGAAGAACAGCTGGGGACCGCTCATCCCCATCCCTTTGGCAGCCTCGACGGTGGCGCGGTCGATCTCCCGCATCCCCACATACCCGTTGGTGATGATGGGGGGCAACGCGAACAGCGTGAGCGCGACGAGGGTCGCGAGGCCGGCGCGGCCGTACGGACCGAGGACCGACGTTCCCAGCGGGCCGACCGACAGCAAGATCAAGACGGCGAACGTCGGCACGGCCCGGCCGACGTTCGAGATGTTGATCGCGAGGAAGCCGCCCCGGCCGAGGTGTCCCAGCACGAGCGCGACGGGCAGCGCAACGAGGGCGGTGACGAGCAGAGCCGTCACGGTGAGCAGCAGCTGTTCGCCCAGCTCGACCAGCATGCCGTCGGAACCGGTCCAGTTGGCCGAGTGGAAGAGGTACGAGAACGCGCCGCCGATCATCGTCGACCCTTCCGCGCCCAGGGGGTCAGTACGCGCTGGACGCCGAGCAGTCCGGCGTCGAGGAGGAAGGCGAGCAGGACGCACAGGACGCTCGCGGTCAGGATCTGCGCCTTGAAGTCGGTCTGGACGCCGTCGGCGAGGAGGTTGCCGAGGCCGCCGTAGGACACGATCGAGCCGATCGTGGTCAGGGCCACCGTCGACACTGTCGCCACCCTGCAGCCCGGCCATGATCACCGGCAACGCCAGCGGGATCTCCACCGTCAGCAGGAGGCGAGTAGGGCCGTAGCCCATCCCTCTGGCGGACTCACGCACGTGCTCAGGCACCCCGCGAAGCCCCGCCAGCGTGTTGCGGACGAGGATCGTCAGCGTGTAGAGCGCCAAGCCGATGACGACCGTCTCCTCCGTGATCCCGGTGAACGGCACCAGCAAGGGAAACAGCGCGAGCGACGGAATGGTGTAGATCATCGTGGACGCGCCGAGGATGAGCGTCTCCAGCCTGGAGAACCGGCGGGCCAGCAGCGCCAGCGGGATGGCCAGGAGCAGTCCGAGCAGCACCGAGATCACGGTGATCTCGGCGTGCTGCTTGGTCGAGGGCCACAGGCCGCCCTGGGCGTTCCAGTAGTCGTGGACGTAGGACGGGCAGAACCAGTGATTGACGGACAGGCTGTAGCACGGGTTGACCGAGGGCAACGCGGCTAAGGTCATGCCATGGACGGTAGCGAAGACCTGATGATCCGGCTCACCGGGGTCGGCAAGACGTACCCGGGCGGCACTGTTGCCGTGCGTGAGCTCGACCTCGACGTACCGAGGGGCGCCCTCGTGACGCTGGTTGGTCCGTCCGGATGCGGGAAGTCCACGACGCTGAAGATGATCAACCGCCTGATCGAGCCCACGACAGGTCGCATCGAGCTCGACGGCGAGGACGTCACCCACATCGACCCGGTCACGCTGCGACGGCGGATCGGCTACGTGATCCAGCAGATCGGGCTGTTCCCGCACCAGACGGTGCACGCCAACGTCACCACCGTCCCGAAGCTGCTGGGCTGGGACCGCAAGCGCACCGACGCGCGCGCCGACGAGCTGCTCGCCACCATGGGGCTCGAACCGTCGGAGTTCGGCAACCGGTACCCGGCGCAGCTGTCCGGCGGCCAACAGCAGCGGGTCGGCGTCGCGCGGGCGCTGGCGGCCGACCCCGACGTGCTGTTGATGGACGAGCCGTTCGGCGCGGTCGACCCGATCGTGCGCGCCAACCTGCAAGACCAGTTCCTCGAGATCCAGGCCACCTTGGCCAAGACCGTGGTGCTGGTGACCCACGACATCGAGGAGGCCGTGCGGCTCGGCGACAAGGTAGCCGTGTTCGAGCGCGGCGGGCGGCTCGCCCAGTACGACACCCCGGCCCGGGTACTGGGCGCTCCTGCCGACGACTTCGTGGCGGAGTTCGTGGGAGCCGACCGGGGGCTACGGCGGCTCGCCGTGACAGAGATCGAGACCTCGGACCTGGAGCGCCCGCCGGTGGTGCATGTCGACGACGGCCTCTCCGACGCGCATCTCGCCATGGATCGAGAGGACGCCAGGTGGGCGATCGTCCTGGATTCCGACGAGAACCTGCGCGGCTGGATCGCCGCCGCCGACTCGTCAGGGGACGGGAACGGTCGGCGACAGGGTGGAACGGATGGACGCCTGGGTCCCCTACGACTCCTCCCTGAAGGACGCTCTCTCGACGATGCTGCAGTGGGACGCCGGGTGGGTCGCTGTCATCGAGGGCGAGCGGTTCCTGGGCGTGCTCACCCCCGAGACACTGCACAAGGCGCTGCGTCGCTCGATCGGCGCAGATGCTGACGGCATCGCTCCCGCTGACGTCAGCTTGTCGTCGACCGGCCCGCTGCACTGAGGCCGGCGCTCCCGCCCGTCCTAGGCGTGGCGGCGGGGTAGCTCGGTCCTCGACGCGATCGAGCGTTCCTCCCAGGTGAGCAGGTCGACGACTGTCGGCAGCCCGCGCGAGTCGTCGTCGACCTCCCAGCCATCCTCGGGCCGCGTCTGGCTCGGCTCTCGCGACGTGCTGGGCGAGTACGGCGTCGAGGACCTCCGACGAGCCTGGTCTGCGCATCGTCGGCCCGCTGGGTCTCCCTGTCGGCCCGCTCCTGTGCTGACTCGGCCCGGTTCTGCGTCGCGCGGAGTCTGACGTTCAGGTCCCGGATCGTGCGGTCGCGCTGCACGAGGCAGACGGCCATCTCGTCGATGGCCGCGAGTGCTCGGCCCGAAGGCCGGCCAGGGCGTGCCCGAAGGCGAGTGCCTGGTCGGCCCGGCTCCGAGACGTGTCCCGCCTGGTCTGGACGACCTCGGTGGCCATGATGCGTACCGCCAGCGAGCCCGGTCACGGCCGCCAGCGACTGCGGCGGCACCGACGGCGGCCGACAGCACGACAGCGGCGAGGACCACGCCGGCCGCGATGCAGACGAGAAGGGTGGCGACGGTCAGTCGGACGCTGCGCTGTACCCGACGCCGACCGGACATGGTGCGATGCTATTCGTCCGGATCCCGCGGAATCCGGCAGGCGCGCTCGAGCAGCAGCCCGCAAACCACCACCACCGCACCCGCGGCAGCCGCCGCGAACGACCTGATGACCCGCTCCCGGGGTAGCACGATGTCCATCTGGTCGACGAACTGCACACCGAAGCCGAGGTAGCCCCCGGCGACGAGCGCCCCCATGAGCGCGCAGGCCTTCGCGAGCATCAAGTAGTTCAGGGCCCGGTGTGGCTCCATCAGTCGCCGCTCGCGGTGCACGGTCCGGTACGTCGAGTAGGCCAGCACGAACTGCATGGCGGCGATCGCGACGAGTACGACGACGGCATCCCACTGGATCATCGGCGCAGTCGCGTTGAGGTGCTCGCTGACCGGCACGATGGCGTAGCCCACGACGGCGCCGATGACGAACGCGACGCCCAGGTACCGGAACCGGGTCGGGCCGACGGTGACTTTGGTCGGGTCGGGTGGATCTGCCACGTGGGGCTTCCCTACACCTCGAGCGTCAGGTCGTCGCGACGGACGACCCCGCCGGTGTCCATGTCGTCCAGCAGGTCGGCGATCTTGCCCTTGCCGGGGATCGACGCGCGCGCGTCGATCTCGTACCACGGAACGAGCACGAAGGCCCGCTCGTGGGCGCGGGGGTGCGGCAGCGTGAGCTCACTGGTGTCGGACAGCCTGTCGCCGACGACTATCAGGTCCACGTCGAGCGTGCGCGGGGCGTTGGTCTCCCCCCGCTCGCGGCCGAATGCGGCCTCCACGGCCTTCGCCCGGTCGAGCAGCATGCTCACCGACAAGGTGGTGTCGATCAGGAGGATCGCGTTGAGGAAGTCGTCGGCGCGCCGTCCGGGCAGTCGATGGGCTCGGTCTCGTACACCGACGAGACGGCGACCAGTCTCACGTCCGGGGTGTCGGCCATGGCCTCGACCGCTCCCTGCAGGTTCGCCACGCGGTCGCCGATGTTGCTGCCGAGCGACAACACGGCCGGCCGGATCGGCCTCATCTCACCCGTCAAGGTATCGGGGTCGATGTTCGGGTTCGGGGTCTCAGTCATCTCGGCTCCGGTGAATAGTAAGGCTGACGTCGTCGAAGGCGACCTGGATCGGCGCGTGCGGCTTGTGCACTGTCACGTCGACCCAGGTGACCCTGGCCTCCGCCAGGCACACGTCGGCGAGTCGCTGGGCGAGCGTCTCGATCAGGTCCACCGGGTCGGTGGCGATGGCATGGTGAAGGCGTTCGGCGAGCTCACCGTAGTGGACGGTCTGGGACAGGTCGTCATCGCGGGAGGCACCGCTGGTGTCCAGCGCCAGCTCGACGTCGACGAGGAACTCCTGGCCGTCTCGACGCTCGACGTCGAGGACCCCGTGGTGCCCCACGGCACGCAGGCCACGCAGCGCGAGCCGGTCGGTCGGCCGCTCCTCCGTGTGCGTCATCACGCATCTCCCTCGTCGGGCTCGGCCTGGTCGGGGTCCGGTCCCGACAGTACCGGTGAGGCGTGGTGGATCCATAACCGCCAGTGACCCGTCGTACGGCGGAAGACGTTCGTCGCGACGGCGCTCCCACCGGCGAAAACACCGACCGGCGTGTCGGATGTCGCCGACAAGACGTTCTCGGTGCACGTCACCGACGCGAGGTCGCCGACGACCGACGCCTCGACGTCGGTCAGGAAGAACTGCAGGTACGGCGCGTCGGCCATCAGGGCCACCCAGGACCGCATCACAGCCGTCCGGCCCCGGATCGGCGGCGCCGCGGGATGTACGCACACCACGCCGTCGTCGTCGGCCCAGAGCTGTTCCATGGCGTCGAAGTCCGCGCGCTCGAACGCCGCGTAGAACTGCCGCATGCACTGCCAGTACGTCATCGACGTCACTGCTCATGGCGCGCCCCTCGGCCGCCCACCGGGTGGCGACCGCGACGGCGTCTCGCGAGGAACGTACGTCGTGCACCCGTACGCACCACACACCTCGGATGGCCGCCAGCGCCGAGATGGCCGCCGTCGCGTCGTCACGCTCGACGGGAGGCCGGGGTTCGCCGGCACTCGTCGGCCAGCAGCGGGCCCAGGAACGCCTTGCGTGATGCCCCCACGACCAGCGGGAAGCCCAGCGCCGCGATCTCGTCCAGCGCGGCCAGCAGAGCCCAGTTGTGGTCGCCGGTCTTGGCGAAGCCGATGCCCGGGTCGACCGCGAGATGCTCCGGTGCGACACCCGCGGACAAGAGCGGCGCTGATGCGCGTCTGGAGCTCGCGCCGCACGTCGACGACCACGTCGTCGTACACAGCGAGATCCTGCATGGTCGTGGAGTGGCCACGCCAGTGCATGCAGATGTAGGGGACGGCGAGCTCGGCGACTGTCGAGAGCATGTCGTCATCGGCCTGCCCTCCGGACACGTCGTTGACGCCGGCTGCTCCGGCCTCGACGGCCGCCCGGGCCACCTCGGCGCGCATCGTGTCCACGGTGACCGACGCGCCCGCCCGGCTGAGCTCGGTGATCACCGGGAGCACGCGCCCGAGCTCCTCGTCCAGGTCGGGCCGGTGTGCGCCGGGTCGGGTCGACTCCCCGCCGACGTCGACGACGTCGGCGCCTTGGTCGAGCAGCGCCATTCCGTGCAGGACGGCGGATTCGGCGTGTCGGCCATCGGCCGCCGTCGGAGAACGAGTCCGGCGTGACGTTGATGATCCCCATGACGAGGCAGCGACCGGGCTGCGGCAGGCCCTGTACCGGGCGGGTCGAGACGGCGGCCATGCGCTAGCCGAGGATGAGGCTCATCGCCTCGGCCCGGGTCGCTGGATCGCGAAGCTGGCCACGGACCGCGCTGGTCACGGTCCTGGCGCCCGGTTTGCGGACACCACGCATCGTCATGCACAGGTGCTCGCACTCGAACACGGTGATCACGCCGCGCGGTCCCAGGATGCGCATGAGCGAGTCGGCGACCTGGGTGGTGAGACGCTCCTGGACCTGGGGGCGGCGAGCGAAGACGTCGACGAGCCGGGCGAGCTTCGACAAGCCGGTGATGCGGCCGTCCTTGTCGGGGATGTAGCCCACATGGGCGACCCCCGTGAAGGGAGCAGATGGTGCTCGCAGGTGGACCACACCTCGATGTCCTTGACGAGGACGAGCTCGTCGTGGCCGATGTCGAAGGTCGTCGTCAAGACGTCGGCCGGGTCCGCCCGCATGCCCGCGAACATCTCCTGGTAGGCACGGGCGACGCGGCCGGGGGTCGCCTTCAGACCATCGCGGTCGGGGTCCTCGCCGACGGCGAGGAGGAGCTCCCTCACCGCAGCCTCGGCGCGGGCGTGGTCGAACTCGGGAAGCGGCAACTCGCCCGGTCCGGTCGGTCCGCCGGCCATGTCAGTCCTGTGAGGACATCGGCGGGCCGAGGTTCGGGCCGGCCGGCGGCGAGCCAGGAGGACCCGTGGGCGGGCCCTCGCCCGGCAGCGGGTGCTGAGGGTTCTCGGTGCCCGGGGACACGGTGATCTCGGCCACCGGCTCCGGGCGGCCGTTGAGCCCCGCCGGCACGTCGACCGGCGGAATCGTTGGACGGTACGCGGGAGTCCGAACCCGTCCACGCCGGTCGCTCGGCGCGCATCCTGAGCGAGGAGAAGATCGCGGCGAGACCCTTGCGGTCGATCGTCTCCTTGTCCAACAGCTGGCGGACCAGCTCGTCGAGCACCGGACGGTTGGTGACCAGGATGTCGAACGCCTCCTGGTGCGCGTTGGTCAGGAGCTTGTTGACCTCCTCGTCGATGATCGCCGCGATCTCTTCGGAGTAGTTGCGCATGTGACCGATGTCGCGGCCGAGGAACGGCTCGCCGTTGTCCTCGCCGAGCTTGACGGCTCCCAGGCGGTCGCTCATGCCGTAGCTCGTCACCATGGCACGTGCGACCTTGGTCGCCTTCTCGATGTCGCTCGACGAGCCCGGTCGTCGGGTCGTGGAAGATCAGCTGCTCTGCCGCGAGACCGCCGAGGGCGTACGCGAGCTGGTTGAGCAGCTCGTTGCGCGACACCGACGACTTGTCGCCCTCGGGCAGTACCTGCGTGAAGCCGAGCGCTCGACCGCGCGGCAGGATCGTGATCTTGGTGACGGGGTCGGTACCCGGCAGTGCCGCCGCGACGAGCGCGTGGCCGCCCTCGTGGTAGGCGGTCATGAGCTTCTCCTGCTCGCTCATGATGTGGGAGTGCCGCTGCGGACCCATGCTCACCCGGTCGATGGCCTCGTCGAGGAACGCCTCGTCGATGAGCTTCTTGTCCTTGCGAGCGGTGAGCAGGGCGGCTTCGTTGAGCACGTTGGCCAGGTCGGCACCGGTGAACCCGGGCGTACGCCGGGCTACGGCGAGCAGGTCGACGTCGGACGGCGATCGGCTTGCCGCGCGAGTGGACCTGGAGGATCTTGTGACGTCCGTCCATGTTGGGCGCCGAGACCCCGATCATCCGGTCGAACCGGCCAGGGCGCAGCAGCGCCGGGTCGAGCACGTCGGGTCGGTTGGTCGCGGCGATCAAGATCACGCCGCCGCGGACGTCGAAGCCGTCCATCTCGACGAGCAGCTGGTTGAGCGTCTGCTCGCGCTCGTCGTGGCCACCGCCGAGACCGGCGCCACGGTGACGGCCGACGGCATCGATCTCGTCGATGAAGACGATTGCTGGCGCATTCTCCTTCGCCTGCTCGAACAGGTCACGGACGCGGGACGCGCCGACGCCGACGAACATCTCGACGAAGTCGGAGCCGGAGATCGAGTAGAACGGCACGCTCGCCTCACCGGCAACGGCCCGCGCGAGCAGCGTCTTGCCGGTACCGGGCGGGCCGTACAGCAGGACACCCTTGGGGATCTTCGCGCCGACGGCCTGGAACTTGGCCGGCTGCTGGAGGAACTCCTTGATCTCGCCGAGCTCCTCGATCGCCTCGTCACAGCCGGCGACGTCGGAGAACGACGTCTTCGGCGTGTCCTTGCTGACCATCTTCGCCTTGGACTTGGCGAACTGCATGACCCGGCCGCCACCGCCTTGCATGCTGTTCATCAAGAAGAAGAAGATCACCACGAGCAAGATGAACGGCAAGACGCTGGAGATCGAACTGTCCAGATGATGCTCGGGCTGCGGGACCTGGACGTCGTAGGTGAAGGCGGTCTTGGTGCCGGTCGCCTGTTCGGACTTCTTCTGGACGAGGTTGAGAAGCTCGATGCCCTGGTCGCCCAGCCACTGGGAGGAGATCTTCTGGTCGTCGCTGATCCGGGTCGCCTCGATGGTCTGGTCGCCGTCGATGAACGATGACGTCCTTGACGTCGCCGGCCTTGATGTCGTGGACCATCGTCGACGTGTCGACGGACGTGTAGCCGCCCTTCGACGACACGACGTCGAGCACGACCAAGATGACGACGGCAAAGAGGACGACCCATACCCATGGGCCACGAAACCAACGCTTCACGCTTCTCTACCGGAGCTCTCGCCCCGTTCCTCCTACCAGTCAGGTGCCACGATCGGAACTATTGTCGCCTACGTCGTCACGGATCACGAATCAAAGTGCAAAGAAACCCAAGTCTGACAGCCCCGGGCGTCCGGCTCAAATGCGTCTCCAGCCGCGGCCGCTTCAGGTGTACACGTGCGGCGCGAGCGTCGCGACCGAGCGCAGGTTGCGGTACCGCTCGTTGTAGTCGAGGCCGTAGCCGACGACGAACTCGTCGGGGATGTCGAAGCCGACGTACTTGACGTCGACGGCCATCTGCATCGCGTCGGGCTTGCGCAGCAGCGTGCAGATGTGACCGACTCCGGACCGCGGGAGCGCAGGTTGGCGACCAGCCAGGACAAGGTGAGACCGGTGTCGATGATGTCCTCGGTGATGAGGACGTGCCGGCCGGTGATGTCGGTGTCGAGGTCCTTGAGGATCCGGACGACGCCCGACGAGGTGGTCCCCGACCCGTACGACGAGATCGCCATCCAGTCCATCGCCACATGGCGGTCGAGACAGCGCGCCAGGTCGGCCATCACCATCACGGCGCCCTTGAGGACGCCGACGATGAGCAGGTCCTTGCCCTCGTAGTCGGACTCGATCTCCCGCGCCAGCTCGCGCAGCCTCTGCTGGATCTGCTCCTCGGTGATCAGCGTCTTGGCGAGGTCCTGCTTGACGGTGCTGTCGTCCACGGCGAACTCCGACCGGCTGGGGTGGCTGAGCGACTGCGCTCAGCCTGCCACAGCCCGCCCGGCTGCGAGCGCGACGGCTACCTCCGGCTCCAGGTCGACCTGCAGCTCGCCGGCGCGGCGGCGGACGGTGGCCGGGCCGGGAAGGTCGGACAGCCTGCTGGCCGTGCCAGTGCGTGACCAGCCGGTCGATCGCCTCGACATGGCCCGCTGTCAGGTCTCCGGGCGGCGACCCGGCGTTGATCACCCACCGGCGCAGCACCCGGCGGCGTACGGCGACGAGGGCGGGTTGGAGGACGTCGACGGACAAGGCGGTGTCGGCGACCCTGGCCCGCGCCATCAGCTCGTCGGCGAGCGTGTCGAGCGCGTCGGCGTCGAGGCGGGCCAGCTCAGCGGTCCGGGCGAGCGCCTCGGCCACCCCCGGGCCGAGCGTGCGCTCCAGGACCGGCAGCGCCTCGCGTCGTACCCGGACCCGGGCGTACCGGTGTCGCTGTTGTGTGGGTCGTCCCAGACCGTCGAGGCCCATGGCCCGGCAGGCGTCCTGCGTCTGTCGCCGGGTGATCCCCAGGAACGGCCGACGGAAGGGCGAGCGCTGCGTCGCCATGCCCGCGAGGGAGCGCAGGCCGCTGCCGCGGGCCAGCCCGAGCAGGACGGTTTCCGCCTGGTCGTCCAGCGTGTGGCCGAGCAGGACGACGGCCTCGCCGTCGGCCGCGAGACCGGCCAGGGCGTCGTACCGGGCGGCGCGTGCGGCGCCTTCGGGTCCACCCCGCGCACCCACCGACGACCGTCAGGATCTCCACGGGGTCGCACCGCAGGCCTCGTAGCCGTTCGCGGACCTCGACGGCGACATCGGCCGAGCCGTCCTGGAGCTGGTGGTCGACGACGGCCGCGCCGACGAGCCACCCGGTCGCCCGCGACTCGAACGCTGCCGCGGCGGCGAGCGCCGTCGAGTCAGCACCCCCGGAGCAGGCGACGATCACTCGTTGCCCCGGCTCGAGGTCCGCACACGAGGTCCGGACGGCGCGGCGTACCGCGGCGACCGCCGGGTGCAGCTGTCCGCCCATCGCCGTGGGTCAGCCGTGGACGCGCGCGACCCACGCGGCTGGGTCGGCGATCTCACCCTTGCCCGGAAGGTTCTCCGGCTTCGCCCAGACGGCGTTGAAGCCGTCGAGTCCGACCTTGGCCGTCGCTCCGCGGACGAACACCGCGCCGTCTCGGTACTGGCGCAGCTTGGCGTCGAAGCCGAGCAGGCGGCGCACCATCTGGTCGAGCGGCCCCGCCCCGGCGCGACGCTTGGTGAACTTCTTCCGGATCGACTCGACGGACGGTACGACATCCGGACCGACGCCGTCCATGACGACGTCGGCGTGACCCTCGAGCAGGGACATGACGGCGGTGAGCCGTTCGACGACGGCGCGCTGCTCGGGAGTCTGGAGGACGTCCAGCAAGGAGACGTCCGGGTCGCCGCGAAGGAGCCGGCCCGCGCGTTCCGCGCCGTCTCGCACCATTCGCGCCAGCTTCTGCGGGTCGAGCTCCGTGGCGTCGATCAGATGCGTCATCTCGTCGAGGAGGTGCTGGCGCAACCACGGAACGGCAGTGAACTGGACCCGATGCGTCTCCTCGTGCAGACACACCCAGAGCCGGAAGTCGTGCGGGTCCACATCGAGCTCGCGCTCGACCTGGACGATGTTCGGCGCGACGAGGAGCATGCGGCCGCCGTGGAGTGCCTCACCGGCACCTGTAGGTCCGCTGAAGAACGGGTCGAACTGTCCCAGCACCTTGTTGGACAGGTACGCCAGCAGACCCCCGGCCTCGAGAGCGGTCACCCGGGAGCCGATGGCGTTCGTCAGCGCACCGGGATCGCCGCGCTTGGCCCTGAGCTTGGCGATGAGCGGCCGCAGTACCTGCTTGAAGCCGTCGGCGTTCGCCTGCACCCATCCGGCTCGGTCCACCACGAGCACCGGCGCGGTCGCCGACTCGGCGTACAGCTGGGTGTACTCCCGCACGTGCGCCTCAGCCTGGCCCGCGCACACGCCGCAGCTCGTCGACGGTCCGGCGGGCCTGGTCACGGCTCACCTCGGGACCGGGGCGCATCAGCCGCTTGGCGGTCGAGACGGCAAGCTGCCAGTCGACCATCTCGCCTGGTACGCCGTGGTCTTCAGAAGCGAAGGAGTCTCGGTCGGCTGCCATGGCGTCAACCGTACGTCGTGGCTCCTGTGGCTCGTCGGGCTGGCTCCGCACGAGACACCTTTCGAGTGGGCACAACGTCCGGTCGAGCGCGCGAGTGTCCGCGTCGAGGAGAAGCCCTGCCGCGGGGTACCTTCTCGCCCGCGCGAGGGACCTACTCGCCTTCTCGGGGGCTTCTCAGTCTCGGCGGCGTCAGCAGCCGCACGTCGCCAAGGTGCCGGATACCTTGTCGAGCTGCGCCCTGGCCACGAACGTCTTGCCCACCGGCACCCGGTCGGCCACCGCGGCGAAGACCAGCGCCTTGCCGCTACGGGTGCGTCACGATCCCGGCCAGAGCGTGCACTCCTGTCAGCGTGCCGGTCTTGGCCCGAACAAGTCCGAGCCCGGCAGGAGCGTCGTTGAGGAAGCGATATGGCCAGGCTGCCGCTGAAACCGGCCACCGGCAGGCTGCTCACGACCGCCCGCAGCTGCGGATGCGCTCGTCGACGCGTCCACCTGGAGGACCGACACGAGTGCCCGCACCGGGACCCGGTCATCGCGCGACAGCCCACTCCCGTCGTACAGCGAGGCTCCTCGAAGCGACACCCCGAGACCGGCCATCGTCTTCTCGACCACCCGCACACCTGCCGCGGAAGACCCGGCGCGTCCCGACGCGATGGCGAGCTGTCTGAGCAACACCTCCGCACCCTCGTTGTCGCTGTGCTCGAGGATGTGACTGGATGATCTCGGACAGCGGAGCCGACTGCACCGAGGCAAGCGGGACCGCATGGCGCCGGGCGTGCACGTGCGCGACGGTGGCTGCGACGTCGATGCCACTGCTTGTGGAGCAGGGCAGCAAACCGCTGCGCCGCCACGCGTGCCGGGTCGGCGACTCGCGTGAGCCCGCCGGCGCGGCTCGTCCTTCGTCGACCCAGAGTGCGCTGATCGGGCTGACCACCGACTCGGGGATGTAGGTCGGCTCCCAGTGCGGGTTCACCGCCGGTCCGGAGAACAACGAGTCGTCATAGCCGAGCCGGACGGAGCTCACGTGCTCGCGTCCGAGCCGAGCTGCCGTCCTGGCCGCCAGCTGCTGGAGCGTGGCCTGCCGGGGGTACTGGCCGGGCCGCTCGGCCGGGGTCGGCGGCTTGTCGGTCAGCAGCGGGTCGCCACCACCGACAAGGACGACGTGGTGCCGGTCCCTGCCCTGGACGACAGAGGTCGTGAACCGATGACCGGCGCCCATCGCGACCAGTGCGGTCGTGGTGGTGAGCAGCTTCATCGTAGACGCCGGAGTCACCGGCGCGGAGCCTCCGGAGCTCCAGAGGAGGCGGTGCGAGCCCAGGGCGGCCACGGCGAAGCCGACGTGCTCGCCCGAGGCGGCGCGACTGCAGCTTGTGCCCGAGGAGCCGTTTCAGCCGGTCGACCGACACGGCCTTGGAGGTGTCGCAGGCCGGCCAGTACCGGTGGCGGCGCCGATGGCTGGGCGAGGCTCAGCCCTGGCTCGGAGGGCAGCGGCTGCACCTGGCCCGGTGTCAGCGGCGGGCCGCCGGTCGTCCCCTGGTGGTCGGGCCGGCTCCGAAGCAGGGCCGCGATTCCGAGGCCGAACACGACAGCGACCACCACGACTGCGCACAGGACCTTGAGCCGAGCCCCTCCGGCGTCGGCGTGGCCACGAGCCCCAGAGCGGACAGTGCCGCCGCCTCGCTCAACATGCGCAAAGCGGCTCACGTAGGAGACACTAACTCCTGGGCATCGCTCCCCACCGCAGGCGACCGGCCCGAACGACTGCAACAACAAGACGAGGGCAAGAGGGGTGCACCGTGGACTTCGACGTCACCATCGAGATTCCGAAGGGTCAGCGGAACAAGTACGAGATGGACCACGTCACCGGCCGGATCAAGCTCGACCGCACCCTGTTCACCTCGACTCAGTACCCGGCCGACTACGGCTTCATCGACGACACGCTCGGCCAAGACGGCGACCCGCTGGACTGCCTCGTGCTGCTGCCTGAGCCGACGTTTCCCGGCTGCCTGATCCGTGCGCGCGCCATCGGCATGTTCCGCATGACCGACGAGAAGGGCACCGACGACAAGGTGCTGTGCGTCCCGGCCACCGACCCGCGGCAAGAGCACCTGCGCGACATCTTCCATGTGGCCGAGTTCGACCGGCAGGAGATCCAGCACTTCTTCGAGGTGTACAAGGATCTGGAGCCCGGCAAGGCCGTCCAGGGGTCCACCTGGGTCGGGCGGGCGGAGGCGGAGGCCGAGATCACCGCGTCGCGGCGACGTCTCGAGGACCTCGGGGAGCACTCCGAGGCAACCGCGGACCACTGAGCCGGGCCGCCGGCCGAGCGCCTGTCAGGTGACCATACGCGACGGGCTGCGCGCGGCCGTCAGGGCCGGGTGAAGAAGTCCGGGCTCTCCCACGAGAAGACGTCGGAGATCTCGACATACGCACCGGTGTGGGGTGCCTGGATCATCTTCCCGTTGCCGATGTAGATGGCCACGTGGAAGATCGTGTTCGGGTTCGACGGGTCGCTGGCCCAGAAGATCAGGTCGCCGGGCCGGAGTTGGGAGTACGACACTGGCGTCGTCGCGTAGTACTGCGAGACGGCGTAGTGCGGCAGCGACACACCTGCCGCAGCCCACGCGCCCATCGTGAGGCCGGAACAGTCCCACGCGTTCGGACCGGCCGCGGCCCAGACGTACGGATCGCCGAGCTGGGCATAGGCGAAGTTCACGGCGGCCTGGGCGTTGCCCCGTTGCCGTGGGGGGTGGTGTGGGGCTTGGCGTTGGCGCTGGCGCGGGGGGCGGGGGTGTGGTACCGCTACCACCACCGGTCTGTTGCTGCTGCTCGCGCTGCTGCGCCCTCGCCTCGCGGCGCTGCTGGCGGGCCTCGCGTCGCTGTTGGGCGAGCAGCATCTCGCGCTCATGCTCACGGCGCCTGGCCTCGCGTCGTACCTCGAGCCCATGCTGTCGCTGCTTGGCGAGCGCGACCGACACGTGCTGGGCCTTCGCGAGCTCTGCGAGCAGCGTGCGGCGCTGGGCGTCGATGGTCACGACTGCGGCACGCTGCGCGGCGACGGCCGCGGCGGCCGCCGACCGCGCCTCGTGGGCGCGCTGTTTCGCGGCGCTGGCAGCGACGAGCGCTGACTCGGCAGCAGCCCGGTAGACCTTGACGAGCTCGATGTCGCGCGCCAGCTCTGAAGGCGGGCGTCCAGCGTCTGGGCGGACGCGTCGGCGTTGGACATGTCGCGCAGGAGCCGGTGGGGTCCGTCGGCGGTGAGGGCCATGACTGAACGACGAGAGGTCGTTGCCGGAGTTGTCGGCCGTGACCAGGTATCCGGCCAGCTGTCGACGTGCTGTCGCCGCATTGCGCTCCGCGAGGACCACCCGGTGGCGCGCGGCGACGGCAGCCGCCTCGGCGGAGTGCCAGGCGATGCGGGCACCGTTGTACGCCTCCGCCGCCTGCTCGGCGGCCACGTCGAGGGCGTTGAGGCGCTGACCGGCCGCCGCAAGCTGCGCTTCGATGTCTTTGACAGACATGCGCGCCGTCGCGGCATGGCGCTGCGCGGCGTCCACCTGGTGCTTGCTGGGGATCGACGTGCCGTCGTGGTGGTCGGCCAGGGCGGTGGGTCCCAGCGCGAGCGTGACACTTACGGTGGCGAAGATCGCCAGCGCCTTGGTGATGCCTCGCGTCGACACAGTCGTCCCCTTCGCGGGCTCCGGCGACTCGCGCGCCGCTGTATCGGCTGCGGATGTCGCCTACTCGAAGGACGGTAACGACGTTTTGACTGTCAGTGAACAACTTTCACATAAAAACCTCTGGTAACACGGCGTGTCGGCTTGACAAACTACAAACATGTAATTCGATCTCCGTCCGATTTATGCACGCCCTTATATGAGTCATCTAGCGGTCAGCCGGCGCTGCGCTTCCGCACCCATTCGGGCAGTCGGCGCTCGCGGAAGGCCGACATCCCCTCGCGCGCCTCGGCGGACGCGAAGAGCCGTGCCGAGAGCGCGACGAGCCCCTCTCCCTCGTCGTCGATCCGCCTGAGCACCGCGGCGTTGAGCAGGCGTTTGGTCTCCCGGAGACCCTGCGGCGACACGTGCCGGAACTCTGCGAGCAATGCGGCCTTGGCCGCCCCGATCGCTCCCGCCGGGACCGACTGCGTGAGCAGGCCCGATCTCGCGGCTTCTGCACCGGTGAAGGTCGCTCCGGTGAGGTACTTGCGGGCCGCATCCCGCTCAGTCAGCCGAGTCGAGGTCGTCAGCGAGATGATCGCCGGGGTGAGGCCGAGCAGTACCTCGCTGAACGCGAAAGTACTCGTGTCGGTACCGAGCGCCAGGTCGCAGGCACCCACGAGACCCACTCCACCGGCGCGGACATGTCCCTCGACCACGGCAAGTACCGGCGTGGGCAGCGCGACGATCGTGCGCAGGAGCCTCAGGAGGGCCTTGGTTGCCTCTTCCATGCCGGACTCGGCGGCCTCGACGAGGTCCGCACCGGCGCAGAACGTCGTACCGGTGTGCGTCAAGACGATCACGCGGACACCAGGCGCGACGTCCGCGCTGTGCAGGTGTCCGACCAGCTCCGCGACCAGCCGCCGAGACAAGGCGTTGCGGTTGCGCGGCGAGTCCAGCGTGATCGTCGCAACCTCGTCGCGCACCTCGAGGTTCACCAGACCAGCAGGCTCCGGCTCAGGCGTCATGCCGGTGCGGTGTCCTTCGTGCTGCCCTCCGGCGCGGTTTCCTCACCGACGCCGTCGTTGTCCGGTGGCTGACCCTGGTGTTCCACGGCAGCAACGGCCTGGAGTCGGCGCCGACTGCGGCGGGAAGACGCCGATGACTCCGTCGCCGGTCGCACCCAGGTATCGCTGCTTGGCCATCGGATGTCCGGTTGTCTTCGCACCGATCCAGACGCTGAGCAGGCCGATCGCAAGACCGGCGATGTCGTCCAGGATGTAGTGCCAGCCGAAGTAGATGGTCGAGATCGACGGTGAGCACGAAGTAGACCCACATCGTGACCCGGACCAGGCGGCTCGGTATCACGAACCAGCAGATCAACGAGGCGGTGAAGATCACGGAGACGTGCAGGGACGCGAAGGCGGCGACGCCTTGCACCGAGTCGGTTGCGTGCGGGTCCTCGAGGTAGCTGGCGCGTCCCTGGAGCAATGCCGCCTGCAGGCTCGTCACCCCCGTGTGCGGGAGGGTCACGAAAGCCCTCGCGTTGGAGATGAACGGGCCGACCGACGGCACCCAGTAGTAGCTGGCGACGCCGAGTACCCAGTTGATGCACAAGGCGGTGACATACCAAAAACCTGTGGCCACGTTCTTGGACCACACCAGCGCCGCCCCGAGACTGAGTGGCACGAAGATCAAGGAAGAAGACGTAGACGAGTGCCAGCACCTGAGCGGCGATCCCGATGCCGAGCACGTGGTGGAGCACCGTCGCCGGGTCGTGGCCGAAGGCGAAGGCTCGGTCCAGCTTGAGCAGCACGGTGTCGTACTTGACGCGGTAACGGATGGCGGGAAGGAACCCTTTGAGGTTCCGGTAGCCGACATAGACGATGTAGAACGTGAACAGGCCGACCAACACCAGTGACCACCTGCTGCGCGTCCACCTTTCGCGCGAGTAGCTCTTGACCGACTCGGTGAAGTTCTTGAACCCGCGGTTGGCGATCAGCGCCCGGGGAACGACGTCAGCGATGTAGAAGAGCAAGACGACGAGCGGCAGTCGGATGTAGGAGGGTCCGGCAAGGCCGTCGGGGTCACGCAGCGGGAGGTTGTACCGGTACGACAGGAGCCAGGTCAGCGAGGCCACAGCCAAGGCCAAGGCGACGGCAAACCCGTAGGCCCGTCGCGTCATGGAGTGACCCCGTCTTTCGTGCTCGGCCGAGACGTCCACGTTGTCGGCAGGCCATGTTCGAACGGAGGTCGCCCGGACGAGCTCATCCATTCTGCGTCCAGGCGCGGCGCCGACGACCGTTCGAGGAATGGCCGTCGACCCATCCTAGACCTGCTGCGCGTGACGGCACCCGTCCCCGATCGACAAGTCGTCGCCTTACACGGGAAGGCGCTAGGCTGGCCGGACACGACAGGGGAGCGCCTCGAGCGCTGAGAGTGCGGACGAGCCGCAGACCCTCGCACCTGATCCGGCTAGCACCGGCGGAGGGAGTCGAGCCTCGAGCAGACGTCTTGTCTGCTTCCCCTCCCTGAGCCGGGAGGTAGCGATGGCAACAACAAGGGCATACGTGGCGCGCGGTCGCGCGGCCAGGGCCTGGCGGACGATCGACTTGATGACGGCGGCCCTCGTCGGCGTGGTCTTCGGCGTCGTGTACTGGGGATGGGATGCCGCGTACTCGCCGCTCACCAGCGCGCTGGGCAGCGCTCTCGGCCCGACCATCGGGCTGCTCGGCGGGCCCTGGTTGATCGCGGGCGTCGTCAGCGCGCTCGTGGTGCGACGCCCCGGCGCCGCGCTCTTCGCGGAGCTTCTCGCCGCATCGGTCGAGGCGCTGCTCGGCAACGCCTGGGGCTGGTCGACGCTCATCTCGGGAAGCCTGCAGGGCCTCGGTGTCGAGTTGGCGGTGGGCATCTTCGTGTTCCGACGGTTCGGCTGGCCCGTTGCCGCGTTCGCAGGGGCGATGGCCGCGGTGTTCGAGTTCGGGTACGAGTGGCATGCCTACTGGGCGCAGAACACCGTCGGCTTCCGGCTGGCGTACCTGGGGTGCTTCGCCTTGTCCGGTGCGGTCGTGGCAGGTGTCGGTGGCTGGTTGCTGACCCGTGCGCTGGCGGCGAGCGGGGCGATCGACGCCCTCCCTGCCGGCCGCGAGTCGGCCGTCGCCTCCCTGGGCCGAGACCGCGCCGGCGGCGACATGGCATGACACGGTGAGCGGCGGTGCCGAGGTCAAGGTCGAGGGGCTGAGCTGGCTCCCGGTCAGACGACGCACACCGGTGTTCACAGGACTTGACCTGCTGATCCCTGCTGGTCAGCGAGTTCTGCTGGCCGGACCCAGCGGTGCCGGCAAGTCGAGTCTGCTGCTGGCGATCGCCGGGCTGCTGCTGACGGCTGGAGCCGGCGACCTTGGCGGCGACGTCCGGATCGGCGGCGACGCGCGGGCGCGCACGCAGGCGCGCCGGGCGCGTCGGTCTCCTGCTCCAGGACCCGCTGGCGGGCGTCGTCGCCGAGACGGTCGGTCGAGACGTCGCGTTCGGACTGGAGAACCAGCGCGTTCCCCGCGAGGAGATCTGGACACGTGTCGCTTCGGCGCTGCGAGACTGCGACTTCCCCTACCCCGCTGACCATCCGACATCGGCCCTGTCCGGCGGCGAGACGCAACGGCTCGCCCTGGCCGGCAGCCTCGCCATGGACAGCGACGTGGTGCTTCTCGACGAGCCGACCTCGATGCTCGACCCGGCCGCGCGCTGAGTCCATTCGCGAAGCCGTCCGTCGCGACGCCACATCCCGAGGCAGCACCACAGTCATCGTCGAGCACCATCTCGAGCCCTGGCTCGGCTTCGCCGACCGCCTGATCGTGCTGGGCCGCGATGGTTCGGTGATCGCTGACGGCGATCCCCACCGTGTCCTCGAGACGCACGGTCTCGCCCTGGCCGAGCAGGGCGTCTGGGTTCCGGGTCTTCGTACACCGCGGCTGCCAGACCTCGCCGATGTGCTTGTCGAGCCCTGCACGCCCGTCGACGGTGAACTGGTCCGGGTCGAGCGAGCACGAGTCGAGCTGCGGCACCGCTCCCACCGGCGTGGAGGCAGGTCGGGTACCGGCTCGACCGTGGCACTGGACGACGTGAGCACCGCGTTGTCATCGGGTCGCGCGCTGTCGGTCACGGGTCCGAACGGCTCCGGCAAGTCGACCCTCGTATCGCTGCTCGCCGGCTTGGCATCGCCGAGTGCCGGCCAGGTCGTCGCCTCGGACAGGCTGAGGGGCCGCAGCGGACGTCGTCCCTGGCGGTGGTCTTCGCGAGAGCTCGCCGGCCGGCTGTCGTGGGTGCCCCAGCTCCCGGAGCACGGAGTGGTCGCGACGACCGTCGCCGACGAGGTGATGGCGTCCAGCCACGCGTGCGGACGAGAGCCTTCCTGGGCCGAGCGGCGTGCCGAAGGCCTCCTGGAGAGTCTCGGTCTCAGCCACCTGCGAGATGCGAGCCCGTACCACCTCTCCGCAGGGGAGCAGCGCCGGCTGATGGTCGCCGCGGCTCTGGTCCACGGACCGAACGGCGTCCTGCTCGACGAACCGACAGTCGGGCAGGACCGCCTCACCTGGGCTGCGGTCGTGGGAGCGGTCGCCTCCGCCCGGTCGGCGGGCTGCGGTGTCGCCGTGGCCAGCCACGACTCGCTCGCCGTGGACGCTCTGTGCGACGACCGCCTGGACCTCCAGCGCGGCATGGTCAGGCCGTGAGCTCGCGGCTGAGCTTCGGCCCCCTGTCGATCTTGGCGGCTTGTCTCCTGCCCGTGGCCGGCGCCATGGCGGTGAGCTCTGTCAGGGTCGGGCTGGTCGTGCTAGGAGCCCAGCTGCTGGTCTTCGGCGGGCTCGCGCGAGACCTCCCGGCCGACGGGCCGGCGGCTGCTGATCGGAGCCGTTGCGGCGGTGTCGATCATGGTGTCGACGTGGCTGTACGGCGGGCATCACGAGAGTGCGTCGCTCGCCGCCGCGCTCAGGGTGCTGACCATCGTCACCCCCGCCGCGTTGCTGTCCCCCAGGATCGGGCCGAGCGAGCTCGGCGACCACCTGGGCCAGCGGCTGCACCTGCCGGCGCGAGCCGTGGTGGCCGCCGTGGCCGCTCTCCAGCGGCTCGACTCCATCGGCACCCAGTGGAAACAGGTGCATCGGGCACGCAGGGCACGCGGCCTCGGCTCGGACGGCGGTCCTGGGCGCCGCGTCCGTGGCACGGCGGGAGGTGCTTTCGCGCTGCTGGTCGTCTCCATGCGGCACACAGGACAGCTGGCGACTGCCATGGACGCGCGCGGATTCGAGAACGCCAGAGAACGGACCTGGGCAGAGCCGGCCCCGTGGCTGCCGGGTGACTGGTTGCTCGCGTCGGTAGCGCTGGCATCGGCCGTGTTCCCGTGGCTGCTGCGCTAGACGGCATAGGCTGACGGCTTCTGAAGCCGGGAAGGACCCGCCATGGTGCGCACAGGACTCGCCATCGCAGTCGCTGGGGTGGTCGTGCTCGCCGGCTGTGGTGCATCCGGGCGGACGCCCGAGGCGGCGACGCAGGCCAAACCACCGACCGTCTCGGCTAACGTCGGGGTCGTCGCATCGCCCGACCAACCGGCACCCCGGATCGCAGCTACCGGCGCTCACCTGCAACGCGTCGGGACGCCTCGACGGCAAGGTGGTCGTGATCGACCCCGGTCACCAGCTCGGGAACTCGACACATCTGCGGCAGATCAACCGACTCGTCAACGCCGGCGGGTTCATGAAGGCGTGCAACACCACCGGTACCGCAACCAACGGCGGGTATCCCGAGGCGACGTTCACCTGGCGGGTCGCCCAAGCCCTCAAGCGACAGCTGCGGTCACGGGGAGCCACGGTCTACCTCACGCGCCATACGAACTCGTACGCCGACTGGGGTCCGTGCATCGACGTCCGCGGCCGAAAGGGCAACAAGGTGCACGCCGACGCCGCGATCTCGATCCACGGCGACGGTGCCGCCTCCGGCGTCCGTGGATTCTTCGTGATCCGGCCGGGTGACCGCCCTGGATGGACCTCCGACATCTACCGGGTCTCTCACCACTTCGCAGTCAACGTCCGGTCGGGCCTCGCGCGCGCGGGGGTCCGGGTGTCGAACGCCTACGGCGGCGACGGCCTCGACACCCGCGAGGACCTCGGCACCCTGAACTGGAGCAACGTGCCGATCGTCATGGTCGAGCTCGCCAACATGCGCAATGCGACCGATGCGCGACACATCACGTCACCGCACTACCGGCGTCACTCGTTCGCCCGCGGGCTGCGCTACGGCATCGTCAGATTCCTTCTCCATCACTGAGCCTGCTTCATCACCGAGCCGCCACATCCGTGAACCTGCTGCGCCCGCAGCTTTCGCGCGCCGCGCGCCTCAGGCGTCGTCGTTCGCCATCGCGGTGGCGCGCCCCGCCTCCAGCCGGGCCACCGGGACGCGGAACGGCGAGCAGGAGACGTAGTCGAGCGCTATCGACTCGAAGAAGTGGATGGACGCCGGGTCCCCTCCATGCTCGCCGCAGATCCCGAGTACCAGGTCCGGGCGGGCCTGCTTGCCGTCGCGCGCAGCCATCGCCACGATCCGTCCGACGCCGGCGACGTCGAGCGACTCGAACGGGCTGACGCCGAAGATCCCGGCCTCGATGTACTGCGGGAAGAACTCCGCCTCGACGTCGTCGCGGCTGAAACCCCAGGTGGTCTGCGTCATGTCGTTGGTGCCGAAGGAGAAGAACTCGGCCTCGTCGGCGATCTCGCTCGCCGTCATCGCGGCGCGCGGAAGCTCGATCATCGTGCCGATCATGAAGCCGAGGTCGACGCCGACCTCCTCCGCGACCTCCTCGATCGTGGCTGAGCGCCTGGGCCCGGATGATCGACAGCTCCTTCACGTCCGCGACCAGAGGCACCATGATCTCCGGGTGCGGGTCGAGGCCGCGCTGCTTCAGCGTCGCGGCGGCCTCGGCGATCGCCCGGACCTGGAGCAAGAAGAGTCCCGGAACGACCAGGCCGAGGCGGACGCCGCGCATGCCCAGCATCGGGTTCTGCTCGTCGTGGCGCTGTACCTCCTTGAGCAGCGCCGCGGCCTCCTCGTCCGGCTCCCCCAACGCCTCGGCAACCGCCACCTTGACCGACAACGTGGTCAGGTCCGGCAGGAACTCATGCAGCGGCGGGTCGAGGAGCCGGACCACGACTGGCAGACCGTCCATCGCCTCGAAGATCCCCAAGAAGTCGTCTCGTTGCAGAGGTAGCAGCTCCTGGAGGGCGGCATCGCGCTGTTCGTCGTTTGCGGCGAGGATCACCCGTTCGACCACCTTGCGGCGTGCACCGAGGAACATGTGCTCGGTCCGGCACAGGCCGATGCCCTTCGCGCCGAACTCGCGGGCCCGCTTCGCGTCCTCCGGTGTGTCGGCGTTCGCCCGAACGTGCATCCGGGCGGCGGCGTCGGCGTGCTCCATGATCCGGGCGACGGCCCCGACGAGCTCGACATGCTCGTCGTCGGAGTCCTCGTCGCCTTCCGGAGTGGCGGTCGACAGCGCCTCCATCACCGCACTCGCGGTGACCGGCATCGCGCCCGCGAAGACCTCGCCCGTCGACCCGTCGATCGAGATCGTGTCGCCTTCGGCGATGTGCAGCCCGTCGGGCGTTCGTACCTCCTTGAGGCGGGGGTCGACCCGCAGCGCCTCTACTCCGACCACGCAGGTACGGCCCATCCCCCGGGCGACGACGGCAGCGTGCGAGGTCTTGCCGCCTCGGCTCGTGAGGACACCCTTCGCGGCGATCATCCCGCGCAGGTCGTCCGGATTGGTCTCGCGGCGTACGAGGATCACGTCCTCGCCCTGTGCCGCCCATTCGACCGTGGTCGCGGAGTCGAACGCGACCTTGCCGACGGCCGCGCCGGGGCTGGCGCCCATACCCTTGGCGATCAGGCTCTTGTCGCCGTCCTTGTCGAACTGCGGGAACATCAGCTGGGCCAGCTGCGCACCGGTGACCCGGCGCAGAGCCTCGTCCATGTCGATCACGCCCTCGTCGACGAGCTGGACGGCGATACGGAAAGCCGCCCCCGCCGTCCGCTTGCCGACGCGGGTCTGCAACATCCAGAGCTTGCCCGCCTCGACCGTGAACTCGATGTCGCACATGTCCTTGTAGTGCGACTCGAGCGTCGACATGATCGACAGCAACTGCTCATACGCCTCCGGGTCGGTCTCACCCAGCGCGGTCAGCGGCAGCGTGTTGCGGACGCCGGCCACGACGTCCTCGCCCTGCGCGTTCGGCAGGTAGTCGCCATAGACCCCTCGATGCCCTGACGCAGGGTCGCGGGTGAAGCAGACACCGGTACCAGAGTCGTCCCCGAGGTTGCCGAAGACCATTGCGCAGATGTTGACGGCCGTACCGAGCTCGTCGGGGATGCGCTCTTGACGCCGGTAGATCTTGGCCCGGTCGGTGTTCCAGGACGAGAACACGGCTCGGACGGCCAGGTCGAGCTGGTCACGGGGGTTCTGCGGGAAGTCGGCTCCGGTCTGGTCGCAGATGATCGTCTTGTAGGTCGAGACGAGCTTCTCGAGGTCTTCGACCGACAGGTCGAGGTCGGACTCGACGCCGACCGACTCCTTCAACGAGTCGAGCGCATGGTCGAAATCCGACCGCTCCACGTCGAGCACGGTGTTGCCGAACATCGAGATCAGTCGCCGGTAGGAGTCCCAGGCGAAGCGAGGGTTGCCCGACATCTCGGCGAGCCCCTCGACAGAGGAGTCGTTGAGCCCGATGTTGAGCACCGTCTCCATCATGCCGGGCATCGAGACCGCGGCGCCGGAACGCACCGACACGAGCAGCGGGTGGTCGGGCTGGCCGAGGGTGCGGCCCATCTCCTTCTCCAGCGCCGCCAGGTGCTCGTCCACCTCGGCCCCGAGCTCGGGCGGCTCGGCGCCGGTCTCGAGGTACGTGCGGCATGCCTTGGTCGTGATCGTGAACCCGGGCGGCACCGGGAGCCCGAGGTTCGTCATCTCCGAGAGGTTCGCGCCCTTGCCGCCGAGCAGGTCTCGCTGGGAGGCGTCACCTTCTGAGAAGTCGAAAACGTAGCGCGCCATGAGGGTCCCTTCGCCTCGGTCGCGACGTCGATTCGCGGCCGCTTCCGCCATCTTGCCTGAACGCCGAGCCTCTGGGTACCGCCCGCCGCGCATCGTCTGGCGGGGAGCGGCGGTCCGGCGGGTACGATTTCGCGTGCACCTTCGAGGCGGCTGGAGGAGATCGCTCGATGCGCGGTTTTGTCCGGACGATCCTCGGCTGGGCCCTCGTGCTGCTCGGGCTGGCCGCACTCATCCTCCCCGGACCTGGGCTGCTGCTGCTGCTTGCCGGTCTGATTCTGCTGTCGCATGAATACGCGTGGGCGGCCCGGCGCGTGGAGCCCGTGCGCAAGAAGGCCTTCGACGTCGCCGAAGCGGGTGTCTCGTCAGCGTGGCGCATCGCCATGAGTGCGCTGGGCTCGCTCGCGATCATCGCCGTCGGGATCCTCTGGTGGCTGGACCCTCGGATTCCGCAGGTCGGCCCGGTCGGGCCGGATCTTCCGCTGGGCGGCTGGACCACAGGGAGCGGCATCGTCATCTCCGGGCTGGCCGCGCTCGGCCTGGTCGGCTACAGCGTGAGACGCTTCCGCCCAGGTGCGGTTTCCGACGCCGTGCCGGGAGTTGGGTCCAGCCCATAGGCTGAGGACATGAGTTCTCACTTCGATGTCGTCGTGTCTGGGTGCCGGTCCGGGCGGGTACGTCGCCGCCATCCGCGCTGCACAGCTGGGACTCAAGACGGCGGTCGTGGAGGAGAAGTACTGGGGCGGTGTCTGCCTCAACGTCGGGTGCATTCCCAGCAAGGCCCTGCTGCGCAACGCCGAGCTCGCACACATCTTCACGGCCGACGCCAAGCTCTTCGGTATCTCGGGCGACGTGACGTTCGACTACGGCGTGGCTTTCTCCCGCAGCCGCAAGGTGGCCGATGGCCGGGTGAAGGGCGTGCACTTCTTGATGAAGAAGAACGCCATCACGGAGTTCGAGGGCCGCGGGACGTTCACCGACTCTCACACCCTGAAGGTTGCCCTCGGTTCCGGCGGTGAGGACGAGCTGACGTTCGACAACTGCATCATCGCGACGGGATCCCAGACGCGGCTGCTTCCGGGTACGTCGCTGAGCGAGCGGGTGGTGACGTACGAAGAGCAGATCATGACCGACAGCCTCCCGGGCTCGATCATCATCGCAGGCGCGGGCGCCATCGGCGTCGAGTTCGCGTACGTCATGGCGAACTATGGCGTGGACGTCACGATCGTGGAGTTCCTTGACCGGATCGTCCCGCTGGAGGACGAGGAGGTGTCCGCCGAGCTCGCCAGACGGTACAAGAAGCTCGGCGTCAAGGTGCTCACCTCGACCAGGGTGGACGCGATCGACGACAGCGGCGACACGGTCAAGGTGACCGTGACGCGTGGCGACAACCAGGAGCAGCTCGAGGCCGACAAGGTCCTCCAGGCGATCGGGTTCGCTCCCCGCGTCGAGGGCTACGGCCTCGAGGCGGCGGGCGTGGACCTCACGGAGCGCGGCGCGATCGCCATCGACGCGCTGATGCGCACCAATGTGGACAGCATCTACGCGATCGGGGACGTCACCGCCAAGCTGATGCTTGCGCACAACGCCGAGGCGATGGGGATCGTCGCCGCCGAAGCGATCGCCGGCGTCGAGACGATGGAGATCGACTACGTCATGGTGCCGCGGGCGACGTACTGCCAGCCGCAGATCGCGAGCTTCGGCTACACCGAGGCGCAGGCCCGTGAGCTCGGGCGGGAGATCAAGGTAGCGAAGTTCCCCTTCGCGGCAAACGGAAAGGCGCATGGGCTCGGGGACTCCGGCGGGTTCGTCAAGATCGTCGCCGACGCGGAGTACGGCGAGTTCCTCGGCGCGCACCTGGTGGGCCCCGACGTCGTCGAGCTGCTCCCGGAGCTGACGCTCGCACAGCAGTGGGATCTCACGGCGACAGAGGTCTCCCGCAACATCCACGCGCACCCGACGTTGAGCGAGTCCGTGAAGGAAGCGGTACACGGCATCGCCGGCCACATGATCAACCTGTGACGAGGCGGACCTGTCCGGCGCATGGGATGGGTCTGCCCGGCTGGGTTTGACTTGCCGGTTTCGCGTTCAACGCTTGGCTGGCTCGTGGTTGGTCTTCGTCGTCGCGTCGTGACGGTCGAGCCGAGTGCGGGAGAGCGCCCTGCGCGTCGGGTGGTGATCACCTTCTATCCTGCGCGCGGGTCATCCGCCTATCCGGCCGTCGAGCGGTCATGCCTGCCGCGGATCTCATTGTTCTGCCTAAAGTAATCAAATTGTCACGTAGGGTGATATTTCCTGACCGTACCCTGTGCCAGGAGCCCCAAGCCCCCTGGAGGTCGCGTGATACGGCGTCGTCGTCTGGTCGTCGTATGCCTCGTCCTCGTCATCGTGCCGGTCTGGCTGGCACTGGTGAGTGCGGGCGTCTCGCTGGCCACCGCGAGCACGTTCACCGCCCGGTCGTGGAGAGGCATCAGCCACCTGAACTCAGAAGTGTGCGACGTCGCCCCGCCTGGACGAGTCGGCTGCCTTGCGATTCGGCGCTCCACGCTGAAGGCCAACGGCCTCAAGCTGACGAACGCGGTCTCGTCCGACGGCTACGGGCCCTCCGACATCCGCTCCGCCTACAACCTCACCGGCTCGAGCACGGCAACCGTGGCGATCGTCGATGCGTATGACGACCCGACAGCCGAGTCGGACCTCGCCGTCTACCGCAGCCGCTACGGCCTGCCCAGGTGCAGCTCGGCGAACCACTGCTTCACCAAGGTCAACCAGACGGGGAGCACGTCCTATCCACGCAAGGACGGCGGCTGGGCCGAGGAGATCTCCCTCGACGTGGACATGGTCTCCGCGACCTGTCCCGGCTGCCACATTCTTCTCGTCGAAGCGAGGTCCAACGCCTTCACCGACCTCGCGGCGGCAGTGAAGTACGCGGGCTCAGTGCCCGGAGTGGTGGCCATCAGCAACAGCTATGGCGGAGGTGACAGCACGCGAGAGCCTTGCCTACGACCAGCCCGGTATCGCCATTACCGCTTCCACCGGTGACAACGGCTACGGCCTGGAGTCGCCAGCGTCCTACTCGCACGTTGTGGCGGTCGGCGGCACCACGTTGAAGCGGTCTCGTGACTCCCGCGGTTGGACCGAGACGGCCTGGAGTGGTGCCGGGTCAGGGTGCTCGACGCTCAACACCAAGCCGACCTGGCAGGCGCAGGCGACCCGCTGCAGCGGCAAGGCGAACACGGACGTCTCCGCCGTCGCGGACCCGAGGACCGGCGTCGCGGTCTACGACTCGACCGCCTTCCAGGGTTGGGTCGGCTGGATGACGTTCGGAGGCACCAGTGCGTCGTCGCCGATCGTGGCCAGCGTCTATGCGCTGTCGCACCACACCGCTGGCTACCCCGGCTCCTACACGTGGTCGCACGCCTCCGGAACTCAACGACGTGAAGTCCGGCGACAACGGCTCCTGCTACGACCAATGTGTGGTGCCATTCCGGCCCCGGCTGGGACGGCCCGACAGGACTGGGGACGCCGAACGGCACCAAGGCTTTCTGAGCCTCCCACTCAGCGAAGCGACGGCAGGACCGTTCTGGGCAGTCCTCACCATCCAGGCTGATCAGTTGTTCAACCCGGCCCGATCAGACAAGATAAAGTCACCTGTCCGTCGTGCCATTCGGGTACGCCGCTCCTCGTAAGGTGGATCTCAGCACATGGCTTCTGTTCGCTTCGACAAGGTGACGCTTGGTCTACCCCGGCTCCGAGGTCCCCGCAGTCGACCGCCTCGACCTCGACATCGCGGACGGGGAGTTCGTCGTCCTCGTCGGCCCGTCAGGGTGTGGCAAGTCCACCAGCCTGCGGATGCTCGCCGGTCTCGAGGAGGCCGACGAGGGAAGCATCTACGTCGGCGACCGCGACGTCACCGGTGTGCGCGCGAAGGACCGCGACATCGCGATGGTGTTCCAGAACTACGCGCTGTACCCGCATATGACGGTCTCCGAGAACATGGGTTTCGCCCTGAAGATGAGCAAGACCCCACGGGCCTCATCAGGACGAACGCGTCTCCGAGGCGGCGAAGCTGCTCGACATCATGGAGCTGCTTGCCCGCCGACCCAAGGCGCTGTCGGGTGGCCAGCGGCAGCGGGTCGCGATGGGTCGCGCGATCGTGCGTCAGCCGCAGGTGTTCTGCATGGACGAGCCACTGTCGAACCTGGACGCCAAGCTGCGCGTGTCAACCCGCACCCAGATCGTCTCGCTGCAGTCCCGTCTCGACATCACCACCGTCTACGTCACCCACGACCAGGTCGAGGCGATGACGATGGGAGACCGGGTCGCCGTGATGAACAACGGGATCCTCCAGCAGGTCGACACCCCGATGGCCCTGTACAAGCGACCCGCGAACATCTTCGTCGCAGGGTTCATGGGCTCCCCGGCGATGAACCTCCTGTCGGCCGAGATCCACGCCGAGGGCGTACAGCTCGGCGACGCGATCGTTCCGATCACCCCCGAGACGCGTTCCCGGGTGACCGGCGATGTCACGGTCGGCCTCCGGCCAGAGGACTGGGTCGTGCTGGGCCAGGGTCAGAAGGGCCTGCCCATGGAGGTCGTCCTCACCGAGGAGCTCGGCTCGGATGCCTACATGTACGGCAATGTCACCAACGAGGGCCGGCCGCAGGAGATCGTCGTGAAGCTCGACCGCAACATGCGTTTCGACAAGGGCGACACCATCCAGCTGACCGCGGACCCTGACAGCCATGCATGTCTTCGACACCGCGGGCGGGGCGCGCCTCACCGACGTGAGGTAGCCGACCGGCTCAGCGCCGTCCGCGTACGGTCTAGCGCCACACTGGGATCGTCGGCGCGTCAGGCTGGAGATCAGGCCCGAAGAACGTGAGCACCACCAAGTCCTCGCTGCCCGTATTCACCACGGTCTGCGGGCGGACGGCGGCATCGTGGGCGACGAGGAGCTCGTCCATGGTGGCGTCACCGCCCACGTATCTCGTGCCCTGCGTACGTACCGCTGCCTGCCCACACGAAGACCGAGTACACGCCAGGCTCGCTGGTCGTACACGACGCACCTGGAGGCACCACGAGCTTCTTGCCGCTGAACTTGCCCGTGTTGTAGAAGATCCACCACTCCGCGGCATCCCCGTCCGACCTGATCGGTTGCGGCGACAGGTGGTTGTTCTCGTAGAAGTACGGGTCACCGTTGAGCTTCCCACTCGACGAACCCGAGCGGGAACCGCTCGCCGTGCTCGTGGCGGTCCTCGGGCCGCACGTCCTTGAACAGCAGGTCCTTGGAGATGATCTTCCCCGCGTTCAAGGCCTGGAACATGGCGAGCACGTCGGAGTCTTCCTGCAGCTCGATGGTGAGTGCGGTGCCCGGGGCATGCAGGACGCCTGAAGGGATGAGGAATCCCTCGTCGGCTACCAGCAGCTGCGGCCCGGGCGTGGCGCAGGATCAGGTCACTGTCCCAGTCGACGAGGTACGGCAGGAGCACCTCATGTGCCTGCTCCCGAACGATCCACGGGTGCACCCCGAAGAACGACTCCGGATGCGCTCCCATGTCGACGCCGGCCGGGTAGTAGTAGGCCTCGTCCTTCGACCTGTGGCCGACCAGCGAGGCGTATCGCTGAGTCGGATGGATGTGGTACGGCAGCCGGGCGCCGTAGTCGAAGAGCTTCGCCAGCCTCCCGAGACCGTTCGGGTGCGACGCTGCATACGCCTGTCCCATCACAGCGCCGGGAGCCGACTCGACGGCGTCCTTGAGCAGCAGCCGGCTCTCGCCGCCGGTGGCGACGTAGCTGAGGCCCTCGTCGTCAGGGCCGACCCGGTTGTCGGCAGGAGTCGTGGACGCCAGCCAGCGCTCGCAGATGTACCCGCGCTCGCCTACGTCGTACTCGTGCTCCTCCAGTCCCAGCCTGCGGCCCGGCGGCAGGAAGTCGCGGGCGACCCACGCCGGCTCGAGGCGGAGGACCCCGTCGCCCTCGCTGAGCAGGCTCTCGGTGAGGTCACGGTCGGCGTGGTCATTGCTCTGTGCCATCGCACTCTGCCTTCGACTACGGCCATCGAGAGGGGGTCCGCTATCCCTTGACCCCAGTGAGGGCGATGCCCTGGATGAACCTGCGCTGGAAGACCATGAACACGACGACCATCGGGATGGTGGCTATCACGGATCCGGCGAAGAGCAGGTTCCAGGATGTTCGGTTCCGGACGACGAAGAGCGCGAGCCCCAACGGGGCCGTGTAATGGCCCGGGTCGTTGATGATGATGAGCGGCCACAAGAAGTCCTCCCAGGCCGCCTGGAAGGTGAAGATAGCGGTGGCGGCAAGGGCCGGCGCGCACAGCGGCAGGACAACGGTCCAGAAGATCCGGAACTCCGAGGCGCCATCGATCCTGGCCGCGTCCAGCAGGTCGTCGGGGATCGAGAGCATGTACTGGCGCAGCAAGAAGATGCCGAACGCACTCACGGTGCCGGGCATGATCAGGCCCCAGTACGAGTCCAGCCAGCCATGGCCGCCGTTGCCGAGGATGTTGTTGCCGTTGAACAACGGGATGTGCTTGAGGACGAGGTAGTTGGGAATGAGCGTGACCTGGCCGGGGATCATCATGGTTCCCAGGAAGAGCAGGAAGATGAGGTCGCGACCAGGGAACTTGCGCTTGGCGAAGACGTAGGCCGACATCGCGTTGAAGAACGTCTGCAGCACGGTCACGGTGGTCGCCACGAACGCGCTGTTCGCGAACCAGTGCCAGTCGCCGGTCCCCGCGTCGATCGAGGCAGCGTTCGGATTGCCGAGGCCAAGGAATCCGCGGTAGCCGGACAGGGTCGGGTGCGGGGGGATCCAGTGCGGCGACGACGAGAAGAGGTCGCCCGTCTGCTGGAAGGACGCGCTGACCAGCCAGGCGAACGGTGCCACGAACAGCAGCGCACCGGCCACCAAGATGATGTAGGTGATCACCCGGAGAATGCTCGGCCGCTGACGGCCTGGCTTGGGCTTGGACAGCCGACGAGGCGTCGGCACCGCAGGTGGTGCAGCTGACTCGGTGGAGACGGGGACGGGCTCGCGTGTGGTGGTCATGCGTCAGCCCTCCTGTACAGCTGGAGCTGGAGCAGCGTGACGACGAACAGCAGCACGAACAAGCCGTACCCCAATGTGCTCGCATATCCCATGTGGTAGTACGTGAACGCCTGTTGATAGATGTAGTAGACGATGGTGGTGGTCCGGGTTCCCGGGCCACCGCTCGTCATGACGAAGATCTGGGTGAAGATCCCGAACGAGCCGATGATGCCGATGACCAGCAAGAACAGGCTGGTAGGAGCCAGCATCGGCACAGTGATGAAGCGCAGCCGGGCGAGGGTCCCGGCGCCGTCGATCTTGGCCGCTTCGTAGAGCTCCTCCGGGATGGCCTGAAGCCCGGCAAGGTAGACGACCATCGAGAACCCGACTCCGCCCCAGATGCTCATGACGATGACCGACGGCATCGCGAGGTTCTGGCTGGACAGAAAGAGCAGCGGGTTATGGATCAGGTGCAGTTTCTGCAGGTAGTAGTCGAAAAGCCCGTAGTTGGGGTCGTACAGCCACTTCCACACGATCGCCTGCACGACGAACGGCGTCACGACGGGCAGGTAGTACATGGTCCGGAAGAGCCCGCGAAAGCGCAGCCGCTGGTTGAGCAGCAAGGCGATGCAGAGGCCTATTGCCATCGTCACCGGGACGGACCCCGCGGTGAAGTAGGCGGTGTTGATGATGGCAGTGCGGTACTGGCTGTCGTGCAGCATGTCGCGGTAGTTCTGGAGCCCGACGAAGGGCTTGGCCGGCTGGATGATGTCCCACTCGTGGAACGTCAGGTAGAACGCATAGATCAAGGCGAAGAGCGTGAAGACCGAGAAGATGATCAACCCGGGCGCGAGGAACGCGTAGGCCGACCACTCCCTGCGTACCTGACGCGCCTTGTAGCCGATCCCCCGCTTCCGACTGCGGATCTGCCGGACGGGCCTCGGCAGTGTCACCGTCGCCATCGCGCTGCCTCCATTCAGGCGGCTGGCCCGGGCCGTGGCCCGGGCCAGCTCGGCTCGGTCGTGGTGGAGTCTAACTACCTGCCTAGTGCCCCGCGAGGATGCCCTTAGCCTGCTGGGCAGCGTTGTCGAGCGCCTGGGTGGCCGTCTCTTGACCGACCATGGCCTTGCCCAGCTCGGTGTTGAGAATCGTCTCGATCTGCGGGAACTTCGGCTGCGAGACCGTGCTCGCGACACCACAGCTCATCAGCTTGGCGAAGCCCACGAGGTCGGGCTTGGCCTTGGCGAGCGCCGGTGAGTTGAGCAGGGACTTGGTGGGCGGCAGTTCCGTGCCGGTGCCACCGTAGTTCCACAGCGCAAGGTTCTTCGGGGTGGACAGGTACTCGATCCACTTCCAAGCGGCGTCGGCGTTCTTCGTGCCGGACAAGATGACCAGCGAGTCGCCAGCGATGCGTCGTCTTGCATCCGGCGGTCCCGCTCGGGAGCGGGGCGGTCGCCCACTTGCCGTTGATCTTCGGGAACTCCGACGTCAAGGTGCCGGCCAGCCAGGACCCGGCGATGTACATCGCAGCCTGACCGTTGCGCGAACGCCGTCCTGCCGTCGTAGGAGTTCGAGTTGAGGTTGGGCGGCGAGTACTTCGCCAGGCCGACGTAGAAGTTCGCGGCGGTCTTGGCCTGCGGGCTGTCGAAGACGACGCTCTTGCCGTCCTTGGACAGCAGGTCGCCACCGGCCTGGTAGAGCCACGGGTACCAGTAGTAGGCGGCCTCTTGGGTGAACTCAGCGAAGCCGTACTGCTTCTTGGCCGGGATCGTCAGCTTCTGCGCGTCGGCCTTGAACTGCGCCCACGTCGTAGGCGGCTTGGTGATGCCGGCGGCCTTGAAGAGGTCCGTCCGGTAGAAGAGCCCGGTCGACTCTCCGTCGAACGGCAGCCCGTAGAAGTGGTTGTTGTAGGTGACGAACGTCTTGAACGCCGGAACGTAGTCGCTGGCGTGGACGATCTTGCTACGGCTCATGTAGTTGTCGAGGTTGACCAGCGCGCCTCGGGAACCGAAGTCCGAGGTGTCGCTGGCGTTGATGTAGGCCGTGTCCGGCGGCTCGCCACCCGCGATCTGGGTGGTGAGCTTCTGGCTCGCCGCGTCCGCTGTGCTGTTGAGGAACTTGATCGTGATCGTCGGGTGCAGCTTGTGGAAGTCCGCCGCAAGCTTCTTCATCGAAGGGTCCTGGCCGACCCAGGACTCGAACGTGATCGTGACGGGCTTCGTGGGGTCGGCGACGGTTCCCTTTCCCGCACCCGCATTCGTGTTCGCATTGGACGAGCCACCACCACAGCTGGCAACGGCTAGAAGCCCCAAGACCGGGCCGATCACGACCAGGGCTCTACGCATCGACGGACTCTTCACAGCCAGCTCCTTGTTAGATGTCACCGAAAACAGCGATGTCACCATACGCCGCACACCGAACGTGCAAATCGTTTGGCAGTCCGGCCAAGCGTCGTCCACCCGACCGAGGTTGTCAATAGATGAAGACAACAGCCTGGTTACGGTTGATGTCGTTGACGCGCGCCGTCACTGTGCCGTAATGCAGCGAGCGCGGACAGTTCTGATCGGCGGTTCAGCAGCCCCGCTGGGCCGACGGCGCCTCGCCGTAGCGTCGCCGGTAGGCCCGGCCGAAGTACGACGCGTTGTTGAAGCCGGCTGCGTGACAGACCTCGGTGACACCGAGGTCGGTCGAGGCGAGCAGAGACCGCGCGAACCTGAGCCTGCGCTGCTGCAGGTACGCCTGGAACGGCGTCCCGGTAGCCTGCCGGAACCGTTCGCTGAAGTAGTTGGGCGACAGGTGAGCCTGGGCGGCGACGTCGGCCAGGGTGAGGGGCTCCCTGAAATGCCGGTCGACGTACGAGACGGCTCGACGGACCTCCGCCTGGGCGCCGGTCATCCACTCCCGCTCGCCGGCGGCCGCTGTCGGGTCCCGCTTCCTGATCAGCTCGATCAAGACGCAGCGCAACACCGCCTCCATGAGGGCAGCCGACCCGGGCCTGGTGGCGAGCGACTCGTCGCAGAGCCGCCGGAAGTCGGGCTCGGCCTCGTCGAAGCCGTCGGCCACCGCGGGTGGCCAGCCGGTCCTGGACGGGAGCAGCTCGTCGAGCTGCCGTTCGGCCACGTGCGGGTCGATGACGACGTTGTAGCACGTCAGCGGCTGCTCCGACGTGGCGTGCAGCTCATGGAAGTCGGTGGGCGTCAGCAAGAAGACGCTGCCCGGTCCGACGAGGCGGTCCGAGCCGTTCAGCACATGACGCGCCGACCCTGCGATGACGTAGGCGAGCTCGTAGAAGTCGTGCCAGTGCACGTCGACTCGGCGCAGCTCCTGCCGGATGACCCTGATCTCGGTGTCCCGGGCGAGCAGCCCGTCGACCGTGTACCGCTCGACCGGCTCGACCGAAGGTCCCCGTGTCCGCACCCCTCGACTGTATCCGTCAGTCTGCTGGCACTGGGGTCGGACAAATCGTTTTGTCCCTTCCTGCGCTACGCTACGCGCAGTACCCATCTCGTCACGCAGTCGCAGTCGCGTGGCTCGGCCCGGGTGTGGGACAGTTCATCCCCTGCGGGCATCCGTCCGCACCTGTCCATATTGTGCAGTCTGGAAAGCCATGTCGATGCCGCACAGGGAGCCTCGAGGGTCACTGCCTGACAAGTCGCGCGTGACGCTCGCCCAGGTGGCGAACCTGGCGGGTGTCAGCCCGACGACCGTGTCCCATGTCTTGTCGGGCAAACGGATGGTCGGCGCAGTCGACCCGTGGACACGTCCAGGACGCGATCCGCACGCTCGGCTACCGTCCCAACAACATCGCCCGCAGCCTGCGCACGAGTCGGTCGCGGATGGTCGCCGTCGTGGTCCCCGACATCACGAACCCGTTCTACAGCGTGCTCACCAGAGGTCTGGCCGACGGCGTGTACGACGCGGGGTACGGCACGTACGTCTGCAACACCGACAGCTTGCCGGAACGGGAGACGACCTTCCTGGAAGACGTCCTCGACCGCGGTGTGGACGGGATCGTGATGGCTTCGGTACACCTGTCGGGCAATGGGGTGGTGGCGTCCGACCCCGGTACCCCCATGGTGTACATCGGTGGGGCGTTCGACCACCCCGACGCCGATCTGGTCACGGCCGACGACGAGGTGGGATCCCATTGCGCGACGCAGCATCTGATCTCGAGGGGCTCGAGGCGGATCGCGATGATCCAGGGGCCGCCCGAGACGGGTTCGGCGCGCGACGAGGGCTATCGCCGCGCGCTCGCCGAGAGCGAGCGGGAGTTCGACTCCGCGTTGATGGTGCGCGGAGACTGGACCCGGCAGGGTGGTCGGCATCGCCATGCACGCGCTCATGGCGATGGCGGATCGGCCCGATGCCGTCTTCTGCGCCAACGACCTGACGGCCATCGGCGCTGTCGACGCCGCGCGCGACCTTGGCCTGTCGATCCCTGCTGACGTCGCCGTGGTCGGCTTCGACGACGTCGACGCGGCGACCATCGTGAGCCCGACTCTGACGACGGTCCGCAACCCCGCGTACGACAGCGGGTACGCAGCGGGAGAGCTGCTGCTGAGCCGGATGCTCGGCGACTACACCGAGGAGGGTCGGACCGTCGTGCTGCCGTGCCCGCTGATTCGGCGCGAGTCGGCCTAGGAGGCCGGCACCCCGTCGGGGCCGCCGTCGATGCTGACAACCGCCTTGACGTATCCGGGCGGCTTGTCGCGAGCGGTCCGGAACGCCTCAGCGATCTGCTCCAGGCCGAACCGGTGTGTCACCAACATGTCCAACGAGACCGCTCCGGATCTGAGCAGCCGCATCGCCGTCGTCATCCCGCGCATGATCGTCGAGACCTCACGGAAGTGGCCGTTGACGATCTGGAAGGCCATCCAGTTCCAGTACCCGAGCGCGATCTGCCTGGCGGCGCCTTGGTGGTAGCCGACAAGGACGACCTTGCCGCTCATCCGGGTGACCTCGCCGACCGTGACCAGGGCAGCCTGGGTGCCCGTGCACTCGAACGTGACGTCGGCGCCCCTGCCTTCCGTGAGGTCGGCGACGACGTCACGCGAGGGACTCACCCGGGACCCGGACGACCCGGGTGGCACCGAGCGCCGTGGCCGTCTCGAGGGCGTCGGACCTCGTGTCCGCGACGATGACCTGGCGTGCCCCACGCAACGAGACGAGCTCGTGGACGAGGTTGCCCATGAACCCGGCGCCGATGAGGACGACGTCGTCTCCGAGGCGGACGTCGGCGAGGTCCACTGCGTTGACCGCGCACGCCAGCGGCTCGGCGAGCACGAGGTCGAGCGCGACGTCGCCCGCATGCCGGCAGAACTCCGCCTTCACCGCGACGTACTCCGCGAAGCCTCTGCGAGGTCACCCAGACCCCGACAGCGTCCCCGGCCTCGAACCCGGCTGCCTCCGGCCCCACGTCGACGACTGTCCCGCTCACCTCGTGGCCGAGGAAGAGCGGGTACTCGGTCGGGCCGGCGCCGTCCCAGACCTCGAGCTCAGAGGCACACACGCCGCACACCGCGACCTTGACCAGGACCTCGTCGGGCGCGACCACGGGCATCGGAACGTCTTGGATCTCGAACGTCGAGCGGCCGGTCAGGACGGCGATCCTCATGTCGCTCCCTCTGCTGGGTGCGGCTGCATCGCCGGGCGCCGCTCGTCGTGGAACACCACGATCGCGTACAGACGGAGCCGGTCGATCGACACCGAGTACACGCCGTCGTGGGTGCGCAGATCGAGCTCGGTGATCGCGCCGTCGCAGTCGTACATCGTCGCCCGGGTCACGGGCACGCCGAGCCGGACGTCGAGCTCGACGTCTCGCCGGGAATGGACCGTGTCGGCCGTCTGCGTCGTAGTCGAAGTCCACCAGGTGAACGGCGGCCCAGCCGTCGGCGAGGCTGGTGGATGTTGACGCCGAGAGGGGCCGAGACGGTGACCTGCCGTCCACGCGGCACGAGAGCGTCGACGTCGGCGGCGTCGGCACGACCGCGTGCCAGGGTGCGACAGGAGCGCATCGCGCTCGCCGGTGGGAAGGGTGTCGCCGAACCGGTCGACGACCACGACACAGCCACCCTGGTCGAGGTATGCGGCGATGGCGCTCGCCTGGCCAGCGGTGAGAGACCAGCAGTCCGGCACGACGACTGTCTCGTACCGGCTCAGGACCTCCACGCCGACCCGGTCCGGCGCCGTGACACCGTCGGGGAACAGCACCACGTCGAACGGCGCGCCGTCGGCGGACAGCGTCCTCGGTCACCACGCGGTACGGCACCTGGACCGACGCGTCGCGAGCGTTGTGGATGTTGTCGCTCGCATCCGCGAGCCCGATCAGCTCGCGCGTGCTCTCCACGCTGAAGACGACGGCCACGCTGTTGAGCGAGTGGCGGCTGTACAGGTGGTCGTGCTCGGCCAGGAACGTCTGGATCTCGGTCGCGACGTCGTGCGGCGGTGAGTACGAGTCCTGGATGGTGCTGCCCATCCAGGCGCCGTACGGGACTGTCATGTTCGCGCCGAACGCGGCCCCCTCGTACAGGGACAGCCGGAACAGGTCGTAGCCGCGGCCGACCTTGAGCAGCTCGACGAGCTCGGGGACGACGCCCCCGTAGGGGTTCTCGACCACCACGACGTCCTTGTCGCCCGCGAAGCCGGCGACATAGCGGTACCACTCAGGCTGGCGGTACGTGGTGTTGCGCATCTCGGTGATGAGCAGGTCGACGTCGTCGGCGAGGGCGAGGTAGGACGGGTCGAGGTTGAAGAAGTTGCCCGACACCAGTACGTCGCGACCCTGCTCGCGGCCGTAGGCGCGGGCGTAGGCGGCCAGCTCGGCGAAGTACGTCTTGATCGCCGTGCACTGGTAGCGGTAGTAGTCGCCGAACAGCGGCGTGCTGTTGCGGTCGGACTTGAAGTCGTAGCCGCGCTCGAGCAGCCAGTCGCCGTAGTGGAACGTCTCCAGGTCGACGCCGTGGAGGTCGCTGCTGCGCTGCTCGGCCGGCTGGCCCTGGAGGTAGGCGCGGAACCCCTTCATGCAGTCCTTGCAGAAGCACGCGCCGTACTGGAACGCTCCCATCGGGAGCTCCGCCTCGTCGAGCTGGATGCCGTCGACCCCGGCGTCGATCTGGATCCGGATGACCGCCTTGAGGTACTCCCGCCAGACCGGGTTGTTGCGGTCCATGTAGTAGCACTGGTGCTCGCGGTCGGGGCACTCCACCCACTGGGCATGGCAGGGGACCTGGTAGATGTCGCGCGAGCAGCACTCCTCGATCAGGTCCGTGACCGGCTCCCCGTCGCTGTTGACGAGACCGGCGGGGAAGTACTTCTCCACGGGGTCCCAGAGCTTCGGGTAACGGTTGGAGGAGAACTCTCGCAGGCCGATCCAGTCCTGGTGTCCCTCGCCCCGGAGCTCGTTCAGGGCCAAGATCGTGTCCTCGTCGTCGTTGAGCTCGACGGGGAACTCCCACCCCTGCGCCTCGAACACGATGCCGAACACCGAGATTGCGTGCCTGTGACACTCCCTGATGAACTCGCTGTCGTTGACGAAGCCGTAGAAGCGGGACCTGGCGTCGACCCTGCCGAAGGCCTCCTGCTCCAGGTACGGCAGGGCGAGCGAACCCCCGCCCATGGAGGCCCAGACGAGGAGCGTCGCCCGGTAGTCCACCAAGTCGTCGACCATGCGCAGGCGTCGCGGCGGCAGGCTGGGGTGGTAGCAGTGCTGCCGCGGGAACCAGGCATCGAAATAGACGCCACGCTGCATCGGGGGCCTGCCTTCCTGAGACGGTCGCGGCTCAGACGAGCAGCGGGCTGAGCGTTCTGTGGGCGATGGTGAGGCCCTGCTTGACCCTCGCTGGCGTGCCACTCCAGATCGGGTCCTCGTGCTCGACCGAGACGAACCCGTCGAAGCCGGCCTCGTACAGCGCGTCGACCACGCCTGACCAGTCGACGCTGCCCAGCCCGGGAATCCGGTACCGCCACCAGCCGGTGTCCCACGGAGTCGGCCGGTCGACCATGCGGCCGAAGACGCCGTACCGGTTGCGGGCCCGCTCGTCCACCTGGGCGTCCTTGGCCTGGACGTGCAGGATCATCTCGGCGTTGGCCCGCAGCGCCTCGACCGGGTCGATACCCAGCCAGACCAGATGGGAAGGGTCGTAGTTGAGGAAGAAGCCGAGCGAGCCGATCCAGTCCCAGAGCTCGGGAGAGTACGCCAGGTTGGCCGGGTACCCGTCGGGGTGCCACCCCTCCATCGGGCAGTTCTCGACGACCAGACGCACGCCGCGGGCGGACGCGTACTCGACGAGCGGCGGCAGTACCGACTCTGCGATCCGCAGGTTGTCCCGAACCGACTTCGTGATGTCGCGACCGATGAACGTGCCGACCAGCCGGCAGCCCAGCAGCGCCGCGGCGTCGATGCAACGCCGCAGGTGGTCGTGGATCGCCTCACGCTGCTCGAGGTCCGCGTGCAGGTTGTTCTCGTAGTAGGCCACTGCGGAGATGTCGAGGCCTTGGCGATCGAACAGGGCCCGGGTCCGTTGCGCATCCGGTTCCGCGAAGGCCGAGACATCGAGATGGCTGGCTTCCCATTCCCGGCCGACCACACGCGGCCACGCAGCTACCTCGAGGCCTTGGTACCCGGCACCCGACGCCCAGCCCGCGATCTCGTCGAGCTCGAGGCCGGGCAGGCAGGCCGTGAGAAAGCCCAGCTTCACGCGGCGCTCCCTCCCGGTCGGTTTCCGCCCGCTCGAGGGGCGATTCGTGCCCGCTCGCGGAACAGGCGCGGCGTGCGTCTACTGACTCTGGACCTTCTGGGGGACCGACTCGTACGTGTTGCCGGCGCTGTCCTTGCCACGGGCGAGCCAGATCTTCCAGCCTTCGTTCTGCTCGACCGGAAGGACCTTCACCGACGCGGGGAAGTAACGCATGGTGTACCCGGTACGGCGGATGTCACTGGTGTTCGGCTTGGCGCCGTGGATGATCCGGCCGTCGTGGAGTGACGCCTGGCCCCGCTCGAGCTCGAAGTCCACGGCTTTGCTCTCGTCGACCTCGACGATCTCGGCGTGGAAGGTCTGCACGGTCATGTCGGTCGGGCGGTACTCGGAGAACCCGTTGTTGTGGGTGCCGGGGATCACGCGCATGCAGCCGTTGTCCCTGTTGCTCTGGCCGAGGGCGAGCCACACGGTGACGATCCGGTCGTAGGCGCTGAGGCGGCCGTTCCAGAAGGCGCTGTCCTCGTGCCACGGGGTGGCGCGGCCGACCTTGGGCTCCTTGGAGATGAAGTGGCTTGTCCACAGCGCGATGTCCGGCCCTACCAGCGGCTCGACCACGTCGAGCACCTCGTCGGACAGCAGGAAGTCGAGCAGCCGCGGGTCCCGGAAGTGCGGCGTGTCCAACTCGTCGGACAGCTTGTCGCCCTTGCTCTCCAGATGCTCGTTGAAGATCTGCTCGAGCTGGTCCAGCCGTTCCGGGGAGAAGATCTGGTCCTTGTACAGGTAGTAGCCGTTCTCCCTGAAGAACTCGACATCGTGCTGACTCAACATCTGCTGGACCCTTTCGGTTGCCTTGTGGCCTTCGATCAACGCTACGGCCCGGCGGCACGGACGTCGCCTCCTATCAACAGCGTTGCTCGACCTATGTTCGGATATGCGGGGCCCGGAATCGAGAAGGCGGATTCGAGGCCGTCACCCAGCGCCGAGCACGCCGATCAGCTCGGCGAACAGGTCGAGGTCCTCGACGAAGTCCTCGGGGCTGGTCTTGGGCGTCGAGCCTTCGGTGATCATCGCGTGGAAGTACTCGAGCTCATGGGTGTACGGGTCCTTCAGGTGTGGCCTCGAACTGGTCTGAATGTACGCATCCCCCTTCGTCTCGTCGCTGTGGAGCAACGTCGGGAGGTGCCGGACGTAGGGCGTGTCGTACTGGACCCGTAGCGACGACGTGTCGCCGTAGACCTCGATGTGGGCGTCGAACCGTAGCTGGTCGTCGACCCCGGTCTCGTACGTGACGAAGTAGCCGTCGTACTCCAGCAGGGCGGCGACGAAGTTGCCGTCGCGCCACTGCCTGGCCGCGGCGACGCCGCGCGGTCTGCCGAGCAGCTCGCGCATGGCGGAGAGGTCGTGGCTGCCGAGCCCGCACAGCAGGCGGTACGTCGACGCCAGCTCGGGGGCTACGTCACCGATGGCGTCCGTCACCAGCCGCCGGCCACGGCTCCAGCGGTCCTCCATCATGGCCTGGGTCAGGTCGTCGGGACGGTCGACGGCCGAGGTCTGGTCGATGATCAGGCGGTTCTTGCCGATGATGTCGCGCACCCGGGCGTAGTTGATCCGGCCAAGACTGGGAAGCAGCTGCTTCGCCTCGAGGAATGCCGGTGCGAACCGGCGCATGTACCCCACCATCACGAGCGCGTCCGAGGCGTCACGGGCACTGATGATCGCGTCGGCCTCGCGCGGGCTCAGGCACATCGGCTTCTCCACGAGCACATGCACGTCACGCTCGAGCGCCGCCACTGTGCACTCGGCGTGGTACTCGTCGCTGTTCAGCACGAGGACGCAGTCGAGGTCGACGCTCTCGACCATCTCCTTGGCGTCGCGTGTGACGGTCCTGAACCCGGTACCTGTCGCCGACCCGTTCGAGCAGCCCGGGCGAGATGTCACAGACGGCCGTCACCTCGAAGAGCTCGGGCAGGGACTGGAGAACTGGCAGATGAACGATCTGCGCGACCTCCCCGAGGCCGATGACGCCCACGCGTAGCCGACTCATTCGTTCACCCTTCAGGCATAGATGTGGAGCGGATGGGACAGCTGTTTTCAGTCCCCGGAGGAGAACGCCGAGTCGAACGCCGCGGCCGGTGGCTCGATCTGGGTGAGCCGCCGGACGAACTCCAGCGCGTCCGGGGCCCCCACACTACGGTCCATCCCGGCGTCTTCCCATTCGACGCTGATCGGACCGGTGTAGTCGATCGAGTTGAGCATTCGGAAGATGGCCTCCCAGGGCACGTCCCCGTGGCCGGTCGAGACGAAGTCCCAGCCCCTGCGCGGATCGCCCCAGGGCAGGTGCGAGGAGAGCCGGCCGTTGCGGCCGTTGAACCGGGTGACGGACTCCTTGCAGTCGACGTGGTAGATGCGGTCCTGGAAGTCCCAGAGGAAGTCGACGGGGTTGAGGTCCTGCCAGACGAAGTGGCTCGGGTCGAAGTTCAGCCCGAACGCCGGACGGTGCCCGATCGCCTCCAGCGTTCGCTTGGCGGTCCAGTAGTCGTACGCGATCTCACTCGGGTGTACCTCGTGGGCGAATCGCACGCCGACCTCGTCGAACACATCGAGGATCGGGTTCCACCGGTCCGCGAAGTCGGCGTAGCCACGCTCGATCATGCTGGGCGGTACCGGCGGGAACATCGCCACGGTGTGCCAGATCGACGACCCGGTGAAGCCGATGACGGTGTCGACGCCCAGGCTGGCTGCGGCGCGGGCGGTGTCCTTGATCTCCTCCGCGGCCCGTTGCCGGACGCCTTCCGCCTCGCCGTCGCCCCAGATACGGCTCGGCAAGATGCCCTGGTGCCGCTCGTCGATGGGATGGTCGCAGACAGCCTGACCGGTCAGGTGACACGAGATGGCGTAGACGGACAGGCCGTGCGCGTCGAGGATCTCGCGGCGGCCCTTCACATAGCTGTCGTCGGTGACCGCCTGGTGGACGTCGAAATGGTCTCCCCAGCAGGCGATCTCCAGCCCGTCGTACCCCCACTGCGAGGCCAGCTGGCAGATCTCGACGAAGGGAAGGTCGGCGAACTGGCCGGTGAAGAGCGTGACGGGGCGTGGCATCTGATCTCCTCGGTGGTGCTCTCGGCGGCGCTGGCGATGTGGTCAGGAGGCCGCGATCGGGGTCCATTGTGAGTTGTGGAGAGACGACTGCTCGACGGCGTCGAGTACACGCTGGACTCCGAGGCCCTCGGCGAACGACGGGGTCGGCTGACGTCCAGCGGCGATGTCTCGTACGAAGTCGGCGATCTCGTGCGTGAACGTGTGCTCGTAGCCGAGGCCGTGACCGGGCGGCCACCACACGCTGAGATACGGATGCTCGGGCTCGGTGACGAGGATGCGCCGAAATCCCGCGTCGGCGGCCGGCACCGTGGCGTCGTACACGTGCAGCTCGTTCATCGACTCGAAGTCGAAGGCCAGGCTGCCGTCCGAGCCGTTCAGCTCGATGCGGATCGCATTCTTCCGGCCGGTCGCGAAACGGGTGGCCTCGAACGTCGCCAGCGCGCCGCCATCGGTACGACCGAAGAAGACCGCGGCGTCGTCCACGGTGACGTCACCGACGCCATCGGCACCGCCGCTGGCACTCAGCCCCGACGCTGCGTCGGGCAGCGGTCGTTGCTTGACGAACGTCTCGAGCAGCGCCGAGACGCCGACGAGACGCTGGCCGGTGAGGAACTGCGACGAGGTCGATGATGTGCGCACCGATGTCGCCCAAGGCGCCGGAGCCGGCCTTGTCCTTCTGCAGTCTCCACACCAGCGGGAAGTCCGGGTCGACGATCCAGTCCTGGAGGTACTGCGCCCGGATGTGGCGTAGCTGCCCAAGCCGGCCGGAGTCGACCAGTTGGCGCGCCAACGCCAGCGCCGGCACCCTGCGGTAGTTGAACCCGACCGCCGACCAGACCCCTCGCGCTGGCCGCCTGCTCGGCAGCCGCCGCCATCTCCTCGGCCTCGGCGACGGAATTGGCGAGCGGCTTCTCGCAGAGGACATGCTTGCCGGCTTCGAGGGCGGCGAGGGCTATCTCGCGATGGCTGTCGCCAGGGGTGCAGATGTCGACGACGTCGATGTCGTCGCGGCCGACCACCTCTCGCCAGTCCGTCACCCAACTGACGACCAGCCGAGCTTCTCGGCGGCGGCTTGGGTGGCACTCGCCGTCCTGCCACAGAGCACCTCCATCTGCGGAGCCAACGGCAGGTCGAAGAACCGGTGGGCGGTCCGCCATGCCTGGGAGTGGGTGGCACCCATGAACGCGTACCCGACGAGTCCCACCTTGAGCGGCCGCTTCGAAGTGCCGGTCTCGTTCTCGGTCACGGTCGCGTCCTCCAGACGTCGGGTGCTGCGGATTCACTTCTCAGGGGTTGGCTCACGATAGGCGTGACAAACGCAAGCCAGACGCTAAGGGAGTGACCCCACCTCTGCAAGGCCGCCTTACCAGGAGCGGTCAGAGATGTCCGGCCGAGAGGTCGACGGCGCGGGGGAAGCTCGGTTGGGCACCGGCCCGTCCGACGGCGTAGGCAGCGGCTGCCACGCCGAGCCGCACCGCACCGAGCAGGTCCTCGCCTCGACACAGGCTCGCTGCCAGAGCCCCGGTGAAGGCGTCGCCGGCGCCCGTAGTGTCGACGACAGGCACGGACTCGGCCGCGTACCTGCTCCACGGCATCACCCTGGACCACCATCGCCCCTTCGGCCCCCAGCGTCATGACCGCGGACCGGGCCAACCGGCCGAGCTGTGCCGCTCTGCTCGGCGATGTCCTGCGCCGGCCCGCCCGCCGTCTCCTCGAGCAGAGCAGCGGCTTCTCCCTCGTTGACCACGAGCGGGTCGCAGCGCCGGAGGACGTCCTCGGGAACGAGCCGGTACGGAGCCAGGTTGAGGACGACCCGACAGCCCAGTGCATCGGCCTGCGTGACGGCGCAGACGAGGGACTCGAGCGGGATCTCGGCCTGGGTCACGAGCTACGTCGCCCGGCCGCAGCCTGCGTCCTAGCGCCGCCTGCGTCCGGTCAGCGTCGAGCCGGTCATTGGCTCCGGGAGCCACGACGATGAAGTTCTCGCCGTCGGCCGCGACCATCACGAACGCCGCACCGGTACGAACCTCGGCCAAAGTGTCGACGTCGGCGGTGTCCACCCCTGAGCCCTGCAGGTCGTCCAGGACGGCACGGCCGTCGGCGTCGTCGCCGACACATCCCACCAGCGCCGTCGACGCACCCATCCTTGCCGCAGCCACCGCCTGGTTGGCTCCCTTGCCGCCGCTGCTGAGGAAGAAGTCTCCGCTGATGACGGTCTCGCCCGGTCGCGGCAGCTCGGACACGTTGCAGACGTAGTCACGGTTGACCGATCCCGACCACCACGACTCGGGCGGCGGATGCGGCGGAGTGCGGCGCCGAGCTCACGGGAGAGCGGACAGCCGGTCGAGGAAGAGACCGATGAAAGCCTTGCTGTCCACGGCCGTGGCGATCTCACAGTTCGGCTGCGGAGGGGCGTCGGAGGTGAGCAGGTCGGCGACCATCACGCCGCGCGTGACCTCACTCGTCGTCTCGACCTCGACGTGCGCCGCCCGCCAGGTCACCAGGTCCGGGCGGCTGACCACGGCCACCGCAAGCGGGTCGTGCATGGCGCAGCTGCCGTGCTCGCGCGGGTCGCCCGGGTTGGTTCGCTCGACATGGTCGATCCACTCATGCGTACACCGGCTGGCGAACCGGGCGAAGTCACCACCAGCCGCCGCCATCGCGTCGGCATCGGCGCGGGTCAGCCGTACCTGGAGCGTGACATCGAGCCCGACGAACCGCAGTGGGGCACCGCTTCCGAGCACGACCGACGTCGCGTCCGGGTCGGACCAGGTGTTGAACTCCCCAGGCATGGCGACCAGGTTGGTGTGCTGCAGGAAGACGCCACCCATCACGACGATCTCCCGAACGCTCCGCGCCAGCTCAGGTTCGAGAGCCAGGGCCAGGGCGACGTTCGTCAGCGGCCCGATGGCCACGATGGTGAGCTCGCCTGGGCTCGGACATCACGCGCTCCACCAGATGGGTTGCGGCGTGTCCCGGCAGCGAACCGGATGTCCGCGGCGCCGCGAAGTCGGTCGGTGGCGCCGCCGACCACGGCCGACGGACCGCAGGGCCGGCCGACCCGCGCACGACCGGTACGTCCAGGCGCCCGAATCGCTCCAGGAGCTCCAGGGACAGCCGGGTCGCGGTGTCGACGTCGGTGTTGCCGCCGACGGTCGTGACCAGGTCGACGCTCACGTCGGGGTCCGCCAGCGCAAGCGCGAGCGCGAAGCCGTCGTCGATGTCGGATCCGGGAGCGCCCATCGCCAGGTCCGTGTCGAGCAGGATGCGCCTCACGGCATCGCGGCCATCATCGGCTCGCCCACAGCAGTCCGCGTTCGGTCAGGACCCGCACCTCGGGGACGTCGAGGTCCTCGAGCTTGTGCCCGATCGTGGAGACGAAGACCCGCCCGTTGCCCCACTGCCGCGTCCAGACCGCCGGCGCGGACATGTCCTCACGCCACGGGGTGTCCGGCCCTGCGCGGAAATGGCTGGTGGCGAGCACGTCGTCGAGGCCGTCGGTCAGCGTCCAGTACTGCTCGGTGTTGAGGTCCCACGTGTCGAGGCCGGCGACGATGGGATGGTCGGCCCTCTCCGGTACGACCGAGACCTGGTACTCGACGAACCCGCCAGGGTGTGCCGCCCACTGCCCGCCCGTCAGGTGCAGGTAGTCGGGCGACGCCCGGAAGGAGTCGACGATCCCGCCGTGCCAGCCCGCCAGGCCGGTACCCGCGACCACCGCCGCACAGAGCCCGGTCACCTGCTCGTCGGTCGCCGTGCCCTGCGTGTAGCACTGGAGCACCAGGTCGGTGCGCGCCAGCTCGTCGGCGTCGGTGTACACGTCGAGGTCGTCGTGCACGCTCACCGAGAAGCCCTCGCCCTCGAGGAACGGGATGAACCGCTCCGTCGCCTCGACGGGAACATGGCCCTCCCATCCGCCTCGGACGATGAGCGCGCGCCGAGCCGGTCGATCGTTCATGTGCTTCCTGCCTCCTGGCCGGGATCGACTGCCCGGCTGGTCCACTACCGTGGCACGGTGCCACACGCCCCGCGCATCCTAGCCGGACGCAACCCGGCCTCGGGTCGCCTCGAGCCGCTCGCGGACTCGAGGTGACCGCGCCCGGGCACATCCTGCTCCAGGGAACCGCCGTGCTCTTCGACTGCGACGGCGTCCTCGTCGACTCAGACCTTAGCGTCGACAGAGCCTGGACGCGCTGGGCGAAGCGCTACGGGCTCGACCCCGACCACGTGGTCGCGATGGTCCACGGGCGAAGGACGGCGGACACGGTCGCGCTCCTGATCGACGCCGACAGACCGCGCCGAAGCGCTGGCCGCCATCGACGCGTACGAGCTCGAGGACGCGGCCGCTGCCACCGGTATCGGCGGTGCGCGCGACCTCGTCGCCACCATGGCACCCGATGTCTGGGCAGTGGTCACCTCGGGGACCAACGCTCTGGCGCGTGCGCGTCTCGATGCGGCCGGGATCACGCCGCCGCCGGTGGTCATCGCCGCTGAGCACGTTTCACGCGGGAAGCCCGCACCGGACCCCTACCTCGCAGCGGCCGACGCCCTCGGCGTGAGCCCTGCCGACTCGATAGTCGTCGAGGACAGCGGTTCAGGTGTGGAGTCGGCCAGGCTCGCCGGAGTCGGCGCAGTCCTCGGGGTGGGTACCCGCGCGCTCGAGACCGACGCCGACGTCGTCGTCGCCGATCTCCGCGCGGTGGCGTGGTCCGCCAGAAGGACTGGTCGTCGCTCCGCACGCAGTCCTGCGTCATCCCCCGCGGCGGCACCTGAGTCGCGACGCACGGGGTGACGCCGAGACGTCAATCGCTGCGCGACACGCCGACAGAACCGGGCCGCCGGTGACGTTTCGGCGGGCTAGCCTCGGGCGCCCACCAGGTGCTCGATGGCGAGCTGGTCGAGCCGGCCGAAGCCGTACCCACGCGCCGCGACCGACTCGAGGTCGAAGTCCTCGAAGGCCGACCGGTCGGCCAGCAGATCCGAGTAGGTCTCACCCTCGGCCAGGGTCGGGGAGGCCAGTTCGAGTACACCAGAGTCGGCCAGCGCCTGCTGTACCTCGGGATCGGCCCGGAAGGCCGCCGCCCGCTCCTTGAGCAGGAGGTAGGTCCGCATGTTCGCCGCCGCCGAGTCCCAGACGCCGTCGAGGTCCTCGGTGCGCAGCGGCTTGTAGTCGAAGTGACGAGGCCCGTCGTACCCGGGCCCGCCACCTGGGCTGCCGTGCTCCAGCAGGTCGACCAGGCCGAAGGCGCTGATCAGGTCACCGTGGCCGAAGACCAGGTCCTGGTCGAACTTGGGGCCGTGCTGGCCGTTCAGGTCGATGTGGAAGAGCTTGCCGCCCACAAGGCCTGGGAGATGGCGTGGACGTAGTTGAGGTTGGACATCTGCTCGTGCCCGACCTCCGGGTTCACGCCGACCATGTCGGCGTGCTCGAGGCTGGACGATGAAGGCCAGGGCATGACCGACCGTAGGCAGCAAGATGTCTCCGCGCGGCTCGTTGGGCTTGGGCTCGATGGCGAACCGCATGCCGTAGCCCTGGTCGACGACGTACGCGGCGAGCAGGTCGATGCCTTCGCGGTACCGGTCGAGGGCAGCCTGGACATCCTTCGCCGAGTCGACCTCGGCTCCTTCCCGGCCTCCCCAGAAGACGTACGTCGAGGCGCCCAGCTCGGCGGCCAGGTCGAGGTTGCGCATCACCTTGCGCAAGGCGTACCGGCGGACGCGTCGGTCGTTGCTGGTGAAGGCCGCCGTCTTTGAACACCGGGTGGGTGAAGAGGTTCGTCGTGACCATCGGCACGACAAGCCCGGTCTCGTCCAGGGCGGCCCTGAAGCGCTTGATCGTCTCCGTGGCGCGCCCGGAGTCGTCGGTACCGAAGGGGACCAGGTCGTCGTCGTGGAAGGTCACCCCGTAGGCCCCGAGGTCGCTGAGCCGGTGGACCGTCTCGACGGGGTCGATCGGCGAGCGGGTCGGGTCGCCGAACGGGTCGCGCGCCGGCCAGCCGACAGTCCACAGGCCGAAGGAGAACTTGTCGTCGCGGCTCGGGGACGAGATCGCTCATCGTCGAGTCCTTGCAGGAGATCGAGATCAGCTGCGGTCGGATGCGCCGGTAGCCCAGAACACTAGTCGATCTCGCGCACAGTCCGGCCCGTCCGCGCCGGCGCCAACGGAGCGTTGCGGAGCGGGTACGCAGCGTGAGGTCTGGCGGAAACCTTGCCGGTCCGGCGTAGAGAGAAGTACGCTCGCAGCCAATCGTTTTGCATTGGCGCACGACGACTTCCGGCAGGCCCGGCTACCGCGAGCCCGCCACGCGAGGAGCGAGTGACATGAGCCTTGACAACCCTGTTGCGCGACGGTCGGTACTTCTCGGCGCCGCCGGCATGGCGGGTGTAGCGGCGACCGGCCTGCTGAGCAGCGGAGCCGCCGTCAGGCGCCACGACGACCGCTGGCCCGCGGCCACGGCGCCAAGCTCGGCGACGACGTCGACCGGCCGCTGTGGCGAACGGCCTGGCGCAACGGGCTCGTCTACGGCGCGTCGATCTCGACCTGGCAGCTCGACCCGCAGTACCGCCACCTGTTCCGGCACGAGGCGGCGATCATGTCCATGCAGGACGACCTGCTCTGGTACCGGCTCAAGAAGAACAAGCATCGCCCCGCTCAACTTCCACCACGCCGACCGGATGGTCAATCTCGCCGAGCGCAACGGCATGCTCGTGCTCGGCGCGCCCGGGCTCTGGTGTGGGACGACGGGTTCGGCAGCGGCTGGGGCCCGAACTACAGCTACAGCGAGATCTGGGGGCTGAAGCACCACCAGGCCGAGAAGCTGCTCTACGGCATCGTGAGGAAGACGACCCGCCGCTACCGCGGCCAGATCGCCGTGCTGGATCGTCGCCAACGAGGTCACCGACCCCGACAACGGCACCAAGCACGGCAGCGGACCGACGTGCCGCTGGTATCACACCATCGGCCCCGGCTACGTGCACGAGTCGTTCCACATCGCCCGCGAGGAAGACCCGCACGCGGAGCTCATCATCAACGAGTCCGGACTCGAGACCATCAACCAGTACGGCGACACGGCTCGACGCGCGGCAGCGGTGCCCTGCTGCAGTTCATCGACAAGATCATGCACCACACGTGCCCGCTAGGCGGTGTCGGGATCGAGGCCCACCTGCTCGCGCCGCACTTCAAGGAGCGGTTCCACACCCGGCACTTCCTCAAGTTCCTGAAGGAGATCGCCGACCGCGGCCTGAACATCCACATCACCGAGATGGACGTCACCGACGACGGCCTGCCGCCGAACCCCACGCATCCGCGACCGCGGTGTCGCCGACGTCTACCGGCGGTACCTGGACACCGTTCTGCAGGAGCCGGCCGTCAAGATCGTCAACACGTTCGGCCTGTCCGACCGGTACACACAGCTGACCCAGGACTTCCCGCGCAGCCGACGGGCTGCCGCGGCGAGCGCTGCCCTTCAACCGCAAGATGGAGCCCAAGCCCGCCTACCACGCCCTCAGCCACGCGCTTGCAGGACGCTCCTTACCGGCGCCCGGCGTTCACGCCGCCTCGGGCTCGCTGAGCCCGGTCCGCCCGAGATCGGATCGGCACCTCGACGCTCAAGGCCGGCCTCAGGCGAGCGATGAGACGAAGGCCTTCACGCGCTCGCGGGTCGCCTGCTCGTCGAGGTCGAGGTGCTCCAAGATCGTGTAACGGTCCGGACGCATGGACGGCGCCATCATGACGGCTTGGACGAACTGCTCGTCGGACAGGCCGATGTCGGCTGGCCGGCTCGGCAGCCCGTGGTGGCGCAGGCATCGCTCGATCTGCGAGAACCGTACGCTCGTCCTCCCGCAAGGCATAGGCGAACAGGGCACCGAGTCCGGCCAGCTCGCCGTGGTTCGAGACGTCCGGCCACAGCGCGTTGACTGCATAGATGATCTCGTGGCAGGCACCGCTGCACGGCCGCGAGGTACCGGCCACAGACATGGCCATCCCCGACAAGACGAGTGACTCGGCGAGTGCGATCAAGAAGTCGTCGTCTTCGATGCCGTCGCTTCGGTGCAGCATCGCCTCCGCAGCGGTACGGGCGAAGGTCACCGCGAGACCATCGACCGGTTCGCCGCGTTCACGGTGGGCGAGGTACCAGTCGTCGATCGCCGACAAGTTGCTGACCGCGTCACCGATCCCGGCGCTCACCATCCGCGGTGGCGCGGCACTGACGTAGTCGAGGTCCACCACGACGGCGAGCGGCATGGACACCCCGAACGACCCTCTTCCGTGGGGGTACTCGAGGGTGGCCACGGGCGAGCACAACCCGTCATGCGCAAGGTTGGTCGCCACCGCCACCATCGGCAGTGCGGCGAGGGTGGCAGCGTACTTCGCCGCGTCGAGTGTCTTGCCGCCGCCGATGGCCACGACGGCATCGAACGATCCGCGTCCCGAGCGCGTGCTGCAGGTCGACTGCGGAGGTCAGGGTCGCGTCGGGCACGGTGAACACCTGGGCCTTCGGCAGCACCGGGCGCAGCCGTTCCCAGATGTCTTGTCCCTGCCCGGCGCCGACGGCGACCATCACCGCTCCGTCGGCTGAGATGCGTCGCTCGGTGAGCAGCTCGGCCAGACTTGTCGACGGCGCCGCGGCGGATGTCGACGAAAAGGGGGCTGGCGAGCATCCGCGCTAGTAGTGGCACGCGATCTCCCTGGCCCGCTGGAGGTCGTCGTGGTTGTCGACCTCCACCCATGAGACGCCGTTTCCGATCGGCGCCGTGCCGACCAGCTGCCCCCGGTCCACCATCTCCTGGTAGCCGTCCTCGTAGTAGAGGTCGGGGTTTCGCCGCCAGGTGGCCTCCAGCGCGTCGGCGAGCAGACCGGCGGCTCCGGCCTCGATCAGGCTGGCGCCGATGTACTCGCCGTAGGCATCTTCGGGGTCCATCAGCTTCGTGATGGACCGGACGGCACCGTCGGCGCCCGCCACCACCTTCATCTCCTCCTCGCCGAGCCGCTTGTCGGTGTCGACAGCGAGCAGCACGCCCGGGCCGCGAGACGACAGCAGGGTCTCTTCGACGGAGACGGGGTGCACCGTGTCGCCGTTCACGATGAGCGCACCGCCCGTCATGGTCTCGCGTGCCGTCCACAAGGAGTAGGCGTTGTTCCAGATCTCGGCCTTGTCGTTGTACACGAGGCGGAGCTCGACCCCGTGGCGCCGCTCGAGGGCGGCCTTGCGGTCCGCCACCTCCGAAGCGGCGAACCCGACGACGACGACGACCTCGCGCAGGTCGACGGCAGCCAGGTTGGCGAGCGCGATGTCGAGGATCGTCAGCTCGCCATTGACGGGCAGCAGCGCCTTCGGCAACGAGTCGGTGTACGGCCGCAGCCGCCGCCCTGCTCCCGCAGCGAGCACGAGCCCGATCATCGGTCCCTCTCCCCTTCTCTGAACCCCGAAACGCCGGGCCAAGACTAGCGTGCGGGCCCAGCGCAGACTGGGCATCGCGGCTCGTGGCCGGCGCGACTACCGAGACCGGCTCGCGGTCGCTGCTAGCCTGTGATCCGCCCACCGGCGTCGGGCCCTCGGCGGCGGGCCGCCCAGAGAGGAAGCGAAGTTGTCGACCCGCACCAATCGGCTTCGGGCGCGCGTCCCTCGCTGCTCGTCGACGACGACGAGCTTCGGTTCAGCCTCGACCAGAACAGCGTGCTCGACGTCCTCCTCGACGGCCAGCGCGTGTGGTCGCTGTCGGCACCGGACTACAAGCGCGACTCCGACGGGTACCGCCACGCCCCCTGGCCGGAGCCCATCCGGCAGCGACTGGACGGGATCGACCCTGCTCGAGATGCGCGACCACGTGAGCGGCCGGATCGTCGCCGCCACGCAGGCGCAGTTCGGGACTGGAAGAGGCCGGGTCTCGATCGTCGACCAGAACGGCCTCCGGGTCGCGGTGACGAAGCACGGCCGGTTCAACCGTCCGTTCGAGTCCACCGACCGCGCGGCGATCGAGGGGTACCTCGACCAGGTCACCGAGGTTCTGACGCTGCTTCGCGACGAGTGCGGCCTTCCGGCGTTCATCAGCTTCGGAACCCTCCTGGGCGCGGTACGCACGGGTCGCCTGATCGGCCATGACAACGACATCGACCTCGGCTACCTCAGCGCCTACACCAATCCCGGTGGACGTGGTCCGCGAGTCGATCAGGGTCGAGCGCGTGCTCCGGACCGCGGGACTGGCGGGTCGTGCGGCAGAACGGTGGCTTCCTGGCCCTCTTCCTGCCGCAGGCGGACGGCAGCTCTCGCAACCTCGATGTCTTCGCCTGCTTCATCGTCGACGGACGGCTTCATCAGGTACACGACATCAGGACGAAGGCTGACCGCTCGGCGGTGCTTCCGCTTCGCGACATCGAGTTCGAGGGCCGGCTGATGCCCGCCCCCGCCAAGCCCGAGGTCTTCCTCCGGGCCGCCTACGGCCGGCACTGGCGGGTGCCGGACCCCTCGTTCGAGTACCACTCCCCCAAGACGACGAAGAGCCGCATCAACGGCTGGCTCGGTGGCCTCCGCGACCCGCCGTGACGACTGGATCGGGTACTACAACGCCATCAGCGCACGGGTTCCGCCGCAGCCCAGCGACTTCGCCCGATGGGTCCTTGACCGGGAGTCGCCCGCAGAGTTCGTCGACATCGGTTGCGGCCTCGGTCGCGATGCGATCTTCCTTGTCCTCACACGGGTTCTCCGTGACGGCGATGGACTTCGTGCCTGCCGTCGATCAAGCGAGCCAAGCGCAAGGCGGCCGCGAGGATGTCTCGGTCGATCTGCTCGTGCTCAACCTCTACTCGGTACCGCGAGAGCCTGGTCCAGACGGCGATGCTCGCCCGGCGCCCGGCGCCGCGGATCGTCTACGCTCGGCATCTGCTGGAGGACCTGCAGCCGCACGGCCGGGAGAACTTCTGGCGGATGACCCGCACGCTCGTCCGTGACGGGGGTCGCTGCTACGTCGAGTTCCAGACGACCGACAACGATCCGACAACCACTGGCCGGACCGTCCAGTCAGAAACTGCTCGATCCCGAAGACGTCGTCGCAGAGGTCGAGGCAGCGGGCGCCACTGTGGTCCACCGCGAGGCCGGGCCTGCGGGGATCGCGTTCGACCAACGAACAACCCCATGTATGCCGACTGGTTCTGGAGTGGTGATGTCCGACAAGAAGATCCGCGACGGCGGGGCCAACCTGGCGCGGCTGGCACGCGCGGAGGTGGATGCCTTCATCGCCAAGCACCGCAACGCCCCGCACGCCAACTCCGTCGAGGTCAAGGTGGCCAGGCTGACGAAGCGGGTCAGCGACCTCGAGGCCGAGGTACAGGAGAATCGCCAGCTCAACATGCGGCTCGCGGAGCTCACCGACGTCGTCCAAGAGTTGTTGCTTCCCGTCGCCCAGCGTGACCAGGAGCGGCTCGACGAGGTCCTCGCGAAGTACGCAAAGGCGTCTGTGACCGTCCCCGCGGCTCCCTCGGGTACGACGGCCTGCGGGATAAGGTACCCGGGTGGCGAAGAAGGTCTACCTGCATGTGGGGCTTCCGAAGAGCGGCACCTCGTACCTGCAGGCGGTCTTCGCCGACAACAAGGCAGCGGCTCAAGCAGCCGAGCCCATGTGCTGTACCCCGGAGCGACCTGGGCCGACCAGGTGCTTGCAGCGCGTGACGTGCTCGCCGCCAACCCGCACGGTGCGCGTGACCCCGCCGTCCAGGGCGCCTGGCATCGCCTTGTCGACGAGGTCGCGAGTGGGACGGCGACTGCCTCGTGTCCATGGAGTGGTTGGGCTCCGCCGAACCAGGCAGGTAGGCGCATTGTCGAGACGCTCGCCCCGGCCCAGGTCGAGATGATCGTCACCATCCGAGACATCGCACGAACGGTCCCCGCCGCGTGGCAGGAGTTCGTCCAGAACTGGGAGCTGTGGTCCTGGCCGGAGTTCCTGAGCGCTGTCACGTCGGAGAGCCCTCGTGGCTACCCCGCGGGAAACCTCTTCTGGGCGCAGCAGGACGTCGGGCGTGTGCTCGCCATCTGGGGCGATGTGCTTGCCGGCCGAACAGCTGCACGTGGTGACGGTCGGTCAGCCAGGCGCCACCGCAGCCAACCTGTGGCTCCGGGTCGCCGAGGTGATGGGCGTCGACGGAAACCTGTTCGACGCCAGCGGCCGCGGCAGCAACGAGTCGCTCGGGCTGGAGTCGGCGGAGCTGATGTTGAGGCTCAACCAGGTCAGCCGGGCCCGCGGGCTCGAGTGGGCCGTGTACAACGAGATGTTCAAGCACGCGCTGGCCAAACGGGCCTTGTCGAAGCGCCGTCATCGGGAGTCCCGGCTCAGGCTTACCGAAAGAGCTCGAGCCGTGGGCGCGGGCGAAGGCAGCCGAGCAGATCCGCGCGATCGAAGCCTCGGGAGCCGCGGTCGTCGGCGACCTCGACGACCTCCAGCCAGTGTTCGATGCGAACGGAGACGAGCCGGCGGACGTCGAGCAACGTGGCCGTCCTCGACGCAGCTCTGGACGGGCTCGTCGCGCTGGCCAAGGACCGTTTCGAGGACGCGGCGGAGGCTGCGCAGTCGGCTCGACGGCTGCGGGCCGAGAATGACAAGCTAGGACGAGGATCTGACGGCTGTGCGGGGCGAGCTCGAGCGAGCGACCGCCCGGCCGCTACGGTTCGCCCTGTCCAGCCTGAGCGAACAGCGTGCGTGGCTGGGTGCTGCCCGGCGGACCTACCAGCGCGCCGCCCGGCTCGTCCGCTCCCCTCCGTGAGCAAGCCCGCACTCCCCCGAACGATCCGACTCTGGAGTCGCCATAGCGACTTCAGAGTCGGATCGTTCAGGCCGTGGTCAGGTGCCGACAAGCCGGTCGACGACGGGGGCGAGGTCGCTTGCGAAGGCGACCGGACAGGTGATGTAGCTGATCCCGAGGGTGTCTCGTCGGCGCTTCAGCGTCTCGCACCGCTCGTCGGTGCTGCCGCCCAGTGCCGCGACGGACGTCTTGTCGGTAAGGCTGGGGATTGCTTCGCTCACGTGCTGTGCCAGCCACGCCGGTACCTCGTCGCCGACCAGGACCAGGTTGAGATTGAGCTCCGGCTCTCGTCCGGAGGCTGCCACGTTGACGATCTCCACGGCCGCCTCCAGGGCCGTCTCGTCGGCGTCGGGCCGGACTCCGAGCGCCACCGAGTCGGCCAGCTCGGCGGCGAGGGCAAGCGTGCGACGGCTAGACCCGGCCACCAGGATGGGCAGGTCAGGGGTCTGTTGGCGGACGGTCGCGATGGTGTCGGACAGCCGTTCGAGGCGTTCGCTGACCGTACCGAAGGCCAGGCCGAGTCGCTCCGTCTCCTGCCGTGCCGCTGGTCGGCCGGCACCCAGCCGAGCTCGAACCGTGAGTCCGTGAGGAGGTCGAGGGCGGCAGCTTCCCACGAGACCGACACCGGGTCCCTGCGCGCGGTGGCCAGGACGTACGAACCGACGCTTGAGCGTCGAGCTCACCGCGGCGGCGACGGCGAGCGCCGGGATCGGGGCCACGGTGTCCACCGTGTCGGGAACCAGCAGAGTCGAGTACCCCAGTTGCTCCGCGGTACTGGCCTGTCGCTTCCACTCGGCCGCCGAACGCGCCCAGCCGCTCACCAGGCCGAATCTGAACCGGCGGTCCGTCACTGTCGTTCTCCCGTCACCGTGGGCCGCCCTCAACCCGAACAGACCCGAGTTCCTGGCAGCTCCGGCTACCTGTCTCGGCTACCTCGGCTCGGGATGCGTCCGACAGAGGACTCGGCTCAGCATGGCACCGCGGCTTTGGCGCGCCGGATGGGGCTCGTGCCCTGGACGTACGCTACGCAGTCGACGGTCCCCTGGAACTGGTCGGTGACCCCGGCGTTCGGGCCCTTGGCCGCCACTCGGAGCGGCTCTGCGTTGGAGATGGCCGCCGACGGTGCCGTGCACAGTCGTCAGGGCACCGTCGACACTGATCCCGTAGGTGGAGGTGCCCCGCCAGCAGATCACCTTGTGCCACCTGTTGTCGTTGAGCCCCGTGGTGGTGTGATCCATCACCGTGCGATGCCCGCGGGTACCGGAGAACCGGCACCGCGCGACCGTCCCGGACGCGGTATGGATCACCTCCATCTTCCACTGGCCCGCGGTCGTCGAAGTGTCCCTTCTGGACGACGTTCGGGGAGTAACCACCCGTGGCGGGTACCTTTTCGGCCTTCAGGTAGACCGCGACGGCGAAGTCGGCGACGCCCGGGTTGAACGTAGCGCCGCCGTGGACGACCGCGGCGGCCGGACGGCCGGTCCAACGGAAGCGGACGGCCCGCCCGACCGCTCCCGCCACATTGGTCCAGCCGCCGACCAGATGCAGGTTGGCAGTCCCGGTGACGTCGTCGACGATGCCGTGTACCGGACGCATGCCCCACTGCCCGCGCACGGTCGCGGCCGTCGCTGGCGGCGACAGGCCTACGAGCGCGAGCAGGACAACGGACAGAACCACACAGGCACGACGCATAATTTCACTCAGGGTAGTCGGGATGGTAGCGGTATATAGCGGACGCTACCCTACCTCCACCACCGGCCTATGCGGTCCGCAGTGACGCGGACTACGCGCCAGGCTGGTCCGCGTTCGCCATCTCGACCTCCGCCGTGGCCTGGATGAGAGCGAGCAGCTCCGGGTCCAGTCCGGGAGAGAACTCCTCACGGCGCTCGGGCGCGATCTTGACCGGAACGCCACTGTCAGGCATGAATGCTCGGTGCTGAGCTCGGTGCCGTCGTTGGACGGGGAGGCACCGCGGAACAGCTTGGACGCCTCGCTCGCGTTGTCGGCACTGAACGTGTACTGGATGCTCTGCAGGCCCAGGTTGGTGAGCTTCTTGACCTCGGGGAAGCGCTCCGCGTTCGTCTTGGGGATCGGAAGCACCGAGCCCCAGTTGACCCCGAGACTCTCGAGCGCCTTGGCGAAGGCGTTCTCGTGGGCCTGGTCACGGACGATCAGGTAGGCGATCGTCGAGCGAGCGGTCTTGTTGTCCGTCATCTCGTAGATCCGGCACTTCTGCAGCCGCCCGGTGGACTCGAGCATCAGGTTGTACAGCAGGTCGAGCACGAGGTTTCCGCTGTTGTAGACGTACGACCCCGACCACGGGTTTCCAGCAGCATCGACCGGCAGCGCGCCCTGCGCGCCGACGAGGTAGTGGTGGATGTTGCTCGTGTCCAGGGCGATCTTCAGCGGCGTCGCGCCCTTGGCGCCAGGCTTGTCGATCGGGTCGTTCTTCTTGCCCGCGTAGCCCGGCGACCCGTCCAGCAGGCGGGCGATCGTCGTACCGATGAGCTCGACGTGGCTGATCTCCTCGGTGCCGACGCCTTGGATCAGGTCCTTGTAGGGCTTGGACGCCGCGATCGCCGCGGAAGTTGATGCTCTGGAAGAGGTACTGCATCATCGTGCGCATCTCGCCGAACTGCCCGCCAAGCCCTTCTTGCAAGGCGTTGGCTGCGGCCGGGTCCGGCTCGTCGACGGCGATCTCGTTGATCAGTAGCTCGGTGTACAGGTACATGTCACTCCTTATAGGAAAGAAGTGGCTGTCGCTACTGAACCACCCGTCGAGTACAACATGCGCCGCTACGTGGTCGCAACCCGAGCCGGCAGCCGCTGGCGAGCTGTTCAGTCGGTCCGACGGCGTGCAGTCGTCGACCGCTTCGACCGGGTGGGCGGTTTGAAGGGCGACTTGAGGTCGCCGTCGCCGGCCTGCGGCACCGTGGCCACGATCTGCCGCGCGACCTCTCTGAGCTTGACATTGCTGTGCTGCGAGTAGTTCTTCAACAAGGTGAAAGCCTCGGCGGCGTCCGTTCTGTTCCTCTCCATCAAGACCCCCAACGCCAAGTCGATGGTCCGCCGGGTGTCCATCGCGGACTCCCTGTCGTCCAGGGCTCGGGCCTGCGACGTCAGATGCATGGCCAAGCCGATACCTCCGGCCACGTCCGCGGCGGCAGTGGCTGCTGCGGCCTGCTGGTCGTGGGTCGAGGCCGTCCACAGCACCGGAGTAGACCTTGAGCACAGCGACGGGTCGTTGTCCCACCATCACAGGCACGGAGATGCACGACGCGGCCCCATGTGCAGCAGCCCGCGAGCCGTAGCTCTGCCATCGTCGATCGGCGGCGAGATCCGCGACGTACATCACGATGCCTTCCTGCAGCGCGTACAGGCATGGCCCGACACCGATCTCGTACTGGATCTGGTCCACCTCCGCGGCGAACTCGTTGCTGGCTCCCACGGTCATCGGCGCGTCATCGACCCGCATGCTCACCGCGACCCCCGCCACGTCGCCGACCCTGTGCCGCGGTGCGGGCGGCGACGTCGTCCAGGTAGTCCGACAGCAGGGGAACGAGAGCAGCACCTGCCGCACCGGGGCGCTCCGACGGACCTTCGTCCGACCCGAGCGTTCGGACGATGCCGTCGGTCGCGTGTGACACCGTCAATCCTCCAGTCCCGGTCGCGTTGTCGCTGCCACCTCGATGCTAGGCGGATCGGGTGGCGGCGTGCGGCACCGGTGTCCCGGGGCCGTCGAGTGCCAGAGCGAGCAGCCGCTCCACGGGGATCCCCCGGATCGATGCGTCCAGGACCTGGATCGTATGGGCGACGGGCATCCGCTGTCCCAGCCGGTCCAGGGTCGTCGCCACCTGCATCCAGCAGCCAGGGTTGGCCGTGACCATGATGTCCGCGCCGGTGTCGAGCACCGCCCGCGCCTTGCGCTCACCCAGCTCACGTGCGGGCTCGGGGTGCAGCAGGTTGTACACGCCTGCGCTACCGCAGCAGATCTCCGCCTCGACCAGCGCGCGCAGCTCGACCCCTGGGATGGCGCCGAGCAGCGACCGTGGCTGGTCGCGGACACCCTGCGCATGCGCGAGGTGGCATGAGTCCTGGTAGGCAACAGTCATCGGCAGCGCGTGACGCGGAGCGACCGGGCCGAGCTCTGCCAGCAGCTCGGTCACGTCGCGCACCTTGCCGGCGAGCGCCTCGGCTCGGGCCGCCCAGTCGCCTGGCTCGTCGCGCAGCGCGTGCCCGTACTCCTTCATCGACGAGCCGCACCCGGCCGAGTTCACCACGATGGTGTCGACGTCTGCGCTCTCGAATACCTCGATGAGCCGCTTCGCGAACCTGATCGCCTCCCGCTCCCGGCCGCCGTGGAACGACAGCGCACCGCAGCATCCCTGCTGTCTGCGGTACGACCACATCGCAGCCTTCGGCCGCGAGCACCCGTACGGTGGCCGCGTTGACGTCGGGGAAGAACGCGCCCTGGACACAGCCCGCCAGCAGACCGACCACGCTGCGCCTGGCAGCGGTGGCGGCGCGTGCGCTCTGGCAGCCAGCTCGTCCTGCCCAGCCTTGGCGCGAGCGATTCCATCGCCTGCAGCGGTTCGGGCAGCCACGACAGCACGCCGGCCCTCGCGAGCACCCGGCCCAGACCGCTGGCCTGGTAGGCGCGCAGTGGACCACGCAGAGCCCGCAGCCGGCGAGGGAACGGGAACAATGCGTAGATCGCGGTCCGCAGGGCCCGTTCGGCGCGAGTGCGAGGGTAGCGACGTTCGATCTGGCCACGGGTGGCCTCGATGAGCTTGTCGTACTGCACCCCGGAGGGGCAGGCCGTGACGCAGGCCATGCAACCGAGGCACTGGTCGAGGTGACGCACAGACGAGTCGTTCAGCGGCTCACCGTCCAGCGCCATGTGCATGATGTCGATGCGGCCGCGGGGGCTGTCCATCTCCTCACCCCACAGCACGTACGTCGGGCACGTCGGCAGGCAGAAACCACAGTGCACGCAGTCACCGATGAGAGCGGCGTCCGGCGGATGGTGTCCGTCGAACGCCGGGGTCACGACGTGCCCGTCGCCGCGTCCGAGCGGCATCGGTCGCCTGGCCTGCGCTGGCCGCGATCGCCCCGCCCTGCCCTAGGTCGAGCGGCCGCCTGGCACCGATCGCCTCCGCGGCCGCGACGTCTTGGGCGGTCAGCCGCTCCCGTAGGCGTACCGGCAGGAAGGTCCTGCAGCGGACCCCTCGACGGGCGGCGCCTCGCCCTGTGCGGCTGTTGCTCATCGCCCATCCAGCGTCACATCCCTCCGACGAAGCGTCCCGGGCGACAGCCGGAAGTCCGGGTCGAACTCGGCCTTCAACGCGCCGCATCAGCCCGAGAGAGTCACCGACCGGCCCCCAGTGGTCGAGCTCGCCGCGAGTCCTCGTCGCGGCGCGGCGATCACGACCGCAGAGCCGTCGAAGGGCGCGATCGCGCGTCGCAGCTCGGTGAGCGTCTGCGCTCCCGCCAGGATCGGCATCGCCGCGTACAGCGACACCTGAGCAAGCAGAGCACACGACCGACGCGTCCGCCGGCAGCGCGTGCAGTACCTGCGGCAAGCGCGGCCGGCACGTGCGCGATCCGCAGCACGAGACCGCCCCGTGGTCGGGTGCCGAACCCCTCCGGAACGGACTCTGCCACCTCGCCGCCGTCCAGCAGGTCGACCAGATGCGCTGCCTGCGCGGTCACGGACTCCTCGATCGCCTCGAACAGCACCACGAGCCGAAACGGTCCTGCTGCCGGCCCGGTCAGCTCTACCGCCGATGGGGTCAGCGTGCTGCGCGACACCGACAGGCACAGCCGACCGGCGTCCGCCGGGTCCTCGACGTCTCGCTCGACCGCCCTGGTGGCGCGGGGAAGCGGGTGCAGTCGCCAGGTCGTGGACACGATCACGCCGAGGCTGCCGTGCGCGCCGGTGTACAGCTTGCCGAGGTCGTAGCCGGCGACATTCTTGACGACCTTTCCGCCTGCCTTGGCGACGCTTCCGTCGGCGAGCACCACGGTGACACCGATCAGCAGATCGCGGGCCGTGCCGAAGCGCAGCCGCCGCGGGCCGGATGCATTGGCCGAGACGATCCCCCCGAGGGTTGCGCCCTCCTCGGGAGGATCGAGCGCCAGCATCTGCCGGTGCGCTCGACGAATTGCTGCTGCAGGGCGTCCAGCCGAAGCCCCGCTTCGGCGACGACGACCAGGTCGCCGGCGGTGTGCTCGACCAGCCGGTCGAGCGAAGCGGTCTCCACGACGATGTCGCAGGAGGTCGGCGCCGGACCCCAGCCGAGCTTCGACCGGCCGCCGACAGGGACGACCGAGCTACCCGATGCCTGCCCGGCAACGCAGGATCTCAGCCACCTCGGCGATGTCGCGGGGACGCACGACCTCCTTCGGCACGACGCCGACCGACCGCGTCGGCCGCGGACCCGGGACGCCCACCGGCCTGGATCGTCGTCATGTCAGAACACTTCGCCGAGCCCGGCGGCCTGTACGGCGTGGACACCGGTACGCGGCCCGGGACGCTCACCGCACAGCCGCGGCGTCGGGAACACCTTGCCCGGATTCGCCAGCCCGCCAGGGTCGAACGCGCAGCGCACGAGCTGCATCGTGTCGAGATCCGCGGCCGTGAACTGCTTCGACATCTTGTCTTTCTTCTCGTGACCGACGCCGTGCTCGCCGGTGATCGAGCCGCCGGAGTCGACGCAGAGGTCGAGGATCGCGCTGGCCAGCTGCTCGGCGTCGTGGGCCTGGCCCTCCGACGGCATCGTCGAACAGCACCAGCGGGTGCAGGTTGCCGTCGCCGGCATGGAAGACGTTCGCGACCCGCAGGTCCGACCGCGTCCGCCATCCGAGAGATCTCTGCCAGCACCTGCGGAAGCATCGTGCGCGGGATGACGCCGTCCTGCACGAAGTAGGCCGGACTGATCCGGCCCACTGCGGCGAACGCCGACTTGCGCCCCTTCCACATCAGCGCCCGCTCGGCTGGCGTCGGCGGCGATCCGCGTCTCGAACGCGTGCCTGTCGTCGACGATCTCGCGACCTCGCTGAACTGGGCCTCGACCTCGACCTCCGGACCGTCCAGCTCGATGACCAGCACCGCCTCGGCGCCGGCGGGGTACTCGCACTTGACCGCCGCCTCGGCGGCCTCGATCGCCAGCGCGTCCATCATCTCCACCGCGGCGGGCACGATGCCGGCCGCGATGATGTCGCTGACCGCGCCGCCCGCGTCTTCGATGCTGTGGAAGCCGACGAGCATCGTCTGCACCGACTCCGGCACGCGCACCATGCCGGAGCGCGACCTCGGTCGCGACGCCGAGGGTGCCCTCGCTGCCCACGAAGGCCCCGAGCAGGTCGTAGCCGGGATGCTCCGGCGCAGGCCCGCCGAGGTGCACCACCTCGCCGCCGGTGAGCACGACGGTGGCTCCCATGACGTGGTTGACGGTGAAGCCGTATTTCAGACAGTGCGCACCGCCGGAGTTCTCGGCGACGTTGCCGCCGATGGAGCAGACCTGCTGCGAGGAGGGATCGGGCGCGTACGCAAGGTCGAACGGCGCACCCTCGCGGGTCACCCACAAATTGATGACGCCCGGCTCGACGACGACCCGGGCGTTGTCGGGGTCGACCGACACGATCCGCCGCATGCGCGACATGACGACGAGCACGCCCTCGGCGACCGGCAGCGCGCCGCCCGACAGACCGGTCCCGGACCCGCGGGCGACGAACGGCACCCCTGCCTCGGCGCAGAGGCGAAGCGTGTCGACCACGTGCTGCGTCGACTCGGCCAGCACGACGACCGCCGGCGTCACCCGGAAGTTCGCCGAGCCCGTCGCACTCGTACGTGCGCAGTTGGGACGTGGTCGGTGAGGACTCGCTGTGCTTCCAACGGTCGATACGCAGGGCGTCCGCGAGCTCGGACATCTTCCGCGTCGGAGCGGACAGCCTGCGTCGTCACGCGGTCAGCCCAGCCGTTGGTACGCCGGAAGGGTCAGGAACTCGACGAACTCGTCGGCGAGCGCGACCTGCTCGAACAGCTCGCGGGCCTCCTCGTAGCGCCCGTCGTCGAACTGCTCGGCCCCGACCGACTCCCTGACCTTCTCGAGCTCCTCGTCAGCCACTTGCGCGGACGTAGTCGGCGGTGATCGGGCGTTCCCTCGGCGGTCGAGACGCCGTTGTGCACCCACTGCCAGATCTGCGAGCGGCTGATCTCCGCGGTGGCCGCGTCCTCCATCAGGTTGAAGATCGCGACCGCCCCGCTCCCCCGGAGCCACGACTCCAGGTACTGGATGCCGACGCTGACGTTGTTGCGCACGCCCGCCTCGGTGATCTCCCCGGGTGTCGCCTTGGCGTCCAGCAGCTCCGCGGCGGTCACGTGGACGTCGTCGCGCAGCCTGTCGAGCTGGTTGGGACGATCGCCGAGCTTCGCGTCGAAGACCTCGAGCGCGACCGGCACGAGATCCGGATGAGCCACCCAGGAGCCGTCGAACCCGTCGTCGGCCTCGCGCGTCTTGTCGGCGCGGACGGCCTCGAGCGCGGCGTCGTTCGCCTCGGCGTCGCGCCTGTTGGGGATGAACGCCGCCATCCCGCCGATCGCGTGGGCGCCGTGGGCATGACAGGTCTTGACGAGCAGCTCGGTGTAGGCGCGCATGAACGGCACGGTCATCTTCACTTCGGCCCGGTCCGGGAGCTGGAACTCCTCGCCTCGGGTCCGGAACTTCTTGATCATCGAGAAGATGTAGTCCCAGCGGCCCGCGTTGAGGCCGGCGGAGTGCTCGCGCAGCTCGTAGAGGATCTCCTCCATCTCGAACGCCGCCGTGATCGTCTCGATCAGGCAGGTGGCGCGAATCGTGCCGCGCGGGATGCCGAGCGCGTCCTGGCCGTACTGGAAGACGTCGTTCCAGAGCGCGGCCTCCAGGTGGCTCTCCATCTTCGGCAGGTAGAAGTACGGGCCGATGCCGACGTCGAGCGCTGCCTGTGCGCTGGTGGACATGTACATGCTGAAGTCGAAGAGGCTCCCGGACACCGGCTCCCCGTCGACGAGTACGTGGCGTTCCGGCAGGTGCCACCCGCGATTACGGACGACGAGGGTGGCGACGGTGTCGTTCAGGGCGTACGACTTGCCTTCGGGGCTGGTGAAGTCGATCTGGCGCAGCAGTGCGTCTCGGAGGTTGCGCTGTCCGATGACCAGGTTGTCGAACGTCGGTGTGTTGCTGTCCTCGAAGTCGGCCATGAAGACCTTCGCGCCGCAGTTGAGCGCGTTGATGACCATCTTGCGATCCGTCGGACCGGTGATCTCGACTCTGCGGTCGACGAGGCCCGGGGCGGGCGGAGGTACCGACCAGTCACCACCGCGTACCTCACGGGTGGCGTCCAGGAAGTCGGGGAGCGCGCCGGCTTCGAGCTCGGCGTCGCGTGCTGCTCGCTTGCGCAGCAGGTCGTGCCTGCGCGCTGCGAACTCCCGGTGCAGCCTCGCGAGCAACTCCGAGCGAGTCGACCGTGAGCACTTCTTCATAGCCGTCCTGCCATGGGGCGGCGATCTCGACACCGGGCACTGTCGGCGGACTACTCATCGTTGCGGCCTCCAGACCGTCGGCTCCCGGAGCGGCCGGCCACTAGTCGACCAGGCCACGCTCGTTCGGGAGTTTATGCGCTGCGAGCCGACCGGGGCACCTCCGAAGCCAGGCGGCTATGCGCAGAATAAAACCGCCGACGCATTGCAGCCGACTGGCTGGCCCGTACAGACTGGCTCACGCACCAGTGTCAGGACCGTCGCCGGCTGCTGAGGAGATCCTCGTGTTCCGTCAAGTCTATGATCCGGTCAACGGCTCCCTCGGCGCGTCGGCCATCTTCGCGGCGCTTCCCCTGCTCACCGTCTTCGTGCTCCTCGGGGTGGTGAAGCTGCGCGCGCAGTGGGCGGCTCTCGCCGGACTTGCCGTCGCGATCATCGTCGCCGTCGCTGTCTACAGCATGCCGGTGGGGCAGTCACTCGACGCCGGGCTCGAAGGTGCAGCGTTCGGCCTGTTCCCGATCATGTGGATCGTGGTCAACGCGATCTGGATCTACAACATGACCGTCACCACCGGTCACTTCGACGTGCTCCGACGGTCCTTCGGGGCCGTGTCCGACGACCAGCGGCTCCAGGCGATCATCATCGCGTTCTGCTTCGGCGCGCTGCTCGAGGCGCTGGCCGGCTTCGGCACCCCCGTCGCCATCACATCGGTCATGCTGGTGGCGCTGGGCTTCTCCAAGCTGAAGGCCGCATCCGTTGCGCTGGTGGCCAACACTGCCCCGGTGGCGTTCGGGGCCATCGCCGTACCCATCACCACCCTCGCCGACACGACCGGCAGGTCCGAGCACGCTCTCGCCTCCATCGTGGGACGGCAGACCCCCGTGCTGGCTCTGCTGGTGCCGCTGGCCCTCGTGTTCATGGTCGACGGACGACGAGGGATCCGGCAGACGTGGCAGGTCGCGATCGTGGGCGGAGTCGCGTTCGCGCTCCTGCAGTTCCTCTGCTCGAACTACATCTCCGTGGCTCTCACCGACGTCGTGGCCTCCCTTGGCTCCGCGGTGGCCATCGTCGGTTTCCTTCGCGTGTGGCAGCCGGCTGAGGTGCTGCGCGGGGACGGGCTCTCCGAGGACGAGATGCAGACGCATCTGCGCAGTGCCACCGACTCCGCACACGCAGTCGAGCACGGCAGCGGAGGCCGGCGAGCAGAACCGGGCACCACCCGCTCGGACACCGGCCGATCCGACGCGGACGAGCCACCACACGACTCCGGGCAGGACATCGCCAGGGCCTACGCGCCGTACCTCATCATCATCGCGGTCTTCTCGATCGCCCAGATCGGTCCGGTGAAGTCGTTGCTCGCGAAGGGCATCTACCTGTTCGCCTGGCCCGGGCTGCACATCCACAAGCCGGACGGCACCACTCCCTCGGCCGTGACCTACTCGTTCGGGTGGGCGGCCGCCGCAGGCACCTTGTTGCTCGTCGCGGCCCTCCTCACGTTGCTCGTCCTGGGGCTTGCGCCTCGTACAGCGCTCCGAGACTACGGCCGAACCCTCGACCAGCTGAAGTGGGCGATCCTGACCGTCGCCGCCGTCCTGGCCCTCGCGTACGTGATGAACCTCTCCGGTCAGACCACCACCATCGGCACCTGGATGGCCGGCGCGGGTGGCCTGTTCGCGCTGATCTCACCCGTGCTCGGATGGCTCGGCGTGGCCGTCACCGGCTCGGACACCAGCTCCAACGCGCTGTTCGGCACTCTGCAGGTCTCTGCGGCAACCGGCGCGCACCTGGATCCCGATCTGATGGCAGCCGCCAACAGCTCCGGCGGCGTACTCGGCAAGATGATCTCGCCGCAGAATCTCGCCATCGCCGCCGCCGCCGTCGGGATGGCCGGCGAGGAGGGTGAGCTGCTCCGCAAAGTGCTGATCTGGAGCTTCGCCTTCCTCGTGTTCATGTGTGCCCTGGTCTACCTGCAGTCGACGAGCGTGCTGTCGTGGATGCTGCCCTGAGTGCGAGGCCGGGGGGTTGGTGGCCGAGGCGGGCCGGGCCGAGCGACCGGTAGTCCGCGCGCCCTGTCGATGCCGAGTTAGTCATCGCGCAGCGCGGGTACGGTGCCACCCGACGCCGAAAGGGGGCACCACCGTGGCAGCCAACACCCAAGACCCGACAACCGACGAGGACTCGCCGAGGGCCGACTACCGTCCTGTGGGAACCAGCCGGCAAGACGTCGGGTTTCGCGACGCTCAAGCGCACGCTGAGCGAGTTCAGTGAGGACAACCTCAGCGACTGGGCGGCGGCGCTGACCTACTACGGGGTGCTCGCCTTGTTCCCGGCCCTGATCGCGTTGGTGTCCCTCGTCGGGCTCTTCGGCAACCCCGCCTCGACCACGAAGACCCTGACGCAGATCGTCACGAAGATCGGGCCCGTCCTCCGCTGGGCAGACTCTCTCCGGCCCGATCCAGTCGATCACGTCCAACCACGGCGCAGCCGGCATTGCGCTGGTCGTGGGCATCCTCGGAGCTCTGTGGTCCGCTTCCGGCTACATCGGGGCCTTCATGCGTGCCTCCAACATCATCTACGAGACACCAGAGGGCCGGCCCATCTGGAAGCTCCGGCCCCTGCAGATGCTCGTCACGTTGGTGATGGTCATCTTGGCAGCGGTCGTCGCTTTGTCCGTCGTCTTGACCGGCCCCATCGTGAGTGCTGTGGCGTCCCCGTTGGGCCTCAGCAGCACCGCCGTGACGGTGTGGAACTACGCCAAGTGGCCGGTTCTCGTCCTCATCGTCTTGCTGATGATCACGGTGCTGTACTACTCGACGCCCAACGTCAAGATCCGCAGCTTCCGCTGGGTGAGCGGCGGTGCGTTCTTCGCCCTTGTCGTCTGGCTCGTCGCATCGTTGCTGTTCGCGTTCTACGTCGCGAACTTCGGCTCGTACAACAAGACGTACGGGACGCTCGCCGGCGTGGTCGTCTTCCTGGTCTGGTTGTGGATCACGAACGTAGCCCTCCTTCTCGGCGCCGAGCTGAACGCCGAGCGCGAGCGGACGACTGAGCTGCGCGACGGGGTAGCCGGAGCCGAACGTGAGATCCAGCTGCAGCCCCGCAGCGAGCCGAAGGAGCAGAAGACGACCTAGGACCTCTTAGGGGTGGGTGACTCGACGCACCTTCTCCGTGGTGGTCACCGTGTCCAGCTTGTCGACCGCCGCCGAGTCAGCGCCGGCGCCGCCGATGATCTTGTCGGCGACCTGGTTGCAGACGTTGGACTCCCAGCCGTCGAAGCTCGAGCTCCACGACTCCATGTAGTCCGCACCGGGGCCGCCGTCGAGGGTGGTCGGCCCGTCGCACTCGGTGTCGTACAGGAGGTCGTTGCCGGCGTCGCCGAACGCCTGGTCCTTGCCCCAGCCGACGCTGATGTTGTCGTTGCCCGGCCCACCGTGTACGACGTCGTTGGCGGAGTCCTGGTCGCTCTGCGAGCCCTCGTCGATGAAGTCGTTGCCGGCTCCGCCGAACACCGTGTCGGCGCCTCGCCACGGCTTGATGGTGTCGGCGCCGTCCCCTCCCTCGATGTGGTCCGGTCCGGCGCTGCCGAAGATGTAGTCTTTGCCGGCGCCGGTACAGATGTAGTCGCCCTTGTCGGTAGCGGGCCCGTTCTCGCCTGGCCCCTCCACCGTGTCGGCGCCGGAGCTTCCGATCACGACGTCGACCTTCCCGGTCGTGAGGTAGTAGGGCGGGTCGCCCGGCATCATCTGGTGGGTCGCCGTCTTGCCGAAGCAGGTCGGGGTGCTGGCGGTGGCGGGTTGGGCTGCCGGAAGCGCGGCTGCGATCAGGCCGAGCACGCTCAGACCAAGGATTCTTCTCGGCATCGTCGGATGTCCCCCTCGAGAGTTGATGTCGCCTACCCTCGCTGGTCGGCCGCTCCAAGGCAAGGCCCGTGCCCACGGGTCGCTCGTCTCCTGGCCGAGATGCCTACCGTGAGATCACTGGGTGGGGTCGTAGCCCTCGGCCACGACATCCCAGTACTGCGGCTTGAACGGCAACCCGCATAGCGCGTCCGGCGACACGTGCCACAGCTGGCCCCGGCCCTCGGCCCTGGTGTTCTCGAGCTTCAGCGCTGTCGCGCCCGGAGGAGTCACCGATGTAGAAGCCGTACTGCTGCAGGGCACGCGCGATGATCAGGGCCTCGGGCGACAGGTGCAGCGCGTTGAGGTCGACCGAGGGTTTGATCCGAAGCCGCAAGCCCCTCGGGCGGCACCGCCGGGTCTGCTCCCCTTGTACCCACCGTCGGAGCCGACCATCGGGAAGACGTACCGGTCGGCGAGCTCGGGACCCGACCGCGACCTTGAGGACGTGGCGGATGGCGCCTTGCTTCACCTGGTCCCACGACGCCGCCATGGTCGGACCGGTGTTGCCGCGATGGGTCCCGATGTTACGAGGGTCGTCCGAGCGTCCGGTGTTGACATTGAGCCCGTTGGAGGCCAGATAGGTCACCGTGCCGCCAGACGCGGACCACGTGTCGTTGCTCGAGTCGTACTTGGCGTCGGTGAGTGCCGCGACGTATCCCTTCTGACCGGTCGTAGACGATCATCGTTCCATCGCTGTTGTTGGCGGGCTCGGCGCTCGGCGGGATCCTGAGCGAGCCGAGCTCCGGTGGGCGGCCGTTCGCGATCCCCTGGATGTCGTACGTGGGGTCGCCCGGGCCGGCCCAGTAGCTCGGCGTGCCCCACGGGCTGTTGCCCGCACCCGCAAGGGTCAGACAACCCAGCCCGCTCGACTTCGCGGACCTCAGATAGTCCAGGATCTGGCGTTCCGGCAGGGTCTAGAGGCGGGTTGGCGGGCAGCGGGGTGTTCCACCACGACGTGGGCTCGAATGCCCGGTAGGCCCGTACCGACGTCGGCACGTTCTGCACCGGGTGGGTCGGGTAATCGTTCTCGTTGTGTCGCCAGATGACCACGCCGGTACCGATAAGCAACGCAGCGACGATCGCCAGCAAGACGATAGGCGGATCCTGCGCTTCGGCGGCGGGGCGGCGCCGGAGACGCGCAGGGTTGACCGTGTCGCTCCTGCTCGTCGGCGTCCCCGGGGTCATGTCAGCAATGCTAGGCACCCTTCCTTGAACAGCGGCTGAGCCTCAGCCAAGGGCCCCGACGCCGCCCACTGACCCGGCGGCGCCGACAGCCTGCCCGACGTTCCGCTGCTCGCCCTGCCCTATGCCGCCGGCGAGCGCAGTCCCGAGGTCAGCAGCCGCGCCCGCGCCTCGTGGACGGACGCCAGGAGAGCCTGTTCGTCGTACGCACCGTGGTGGCGTCGCCCGTTGACGAAGAACGTCGGTGTGCCCCAGCACGCCGCTTGACGCCGCACTCTCCACATCCCCGGCTATCCGCCCTGCGCCCACGTGCCTGTCCAGGTCCTCGATGAAGCGGGGCACGTCCAGGCCCAGGTCGCCGGCGTAGCCCACGAGATCTTCGCGGGCGAGGGCGTCTTGGTGCGCCAGAAGCAGGTCGCGCATGTCCCAGAAGCGGCCTTGCCGCGCCGCCGCCTCGGTTGCCTCGGCGGCGGACTGGGCCCGCGGATGGACGTCGCGCAGTGGGCAGGTGCCGCCATACGTACCTGACGTCCTCGCTCTGCGAGAGGAGGTCCCTCACGGCGGGCTCGGCCCGCCCGCAGTACGGGCACTCCAGGTCGCCGTACTCGACGAGCGTGATCGGCGCGCCAGGCAGGCCCCTGATCCGGTCCCACTCGGGGTTGACCGGCTCGGACAGGTCCTCCAACGGCTCCTGGGAGCCGAACAGTGCTCGCAGCCGCACTGGCTTGGGCAGACGTTCGATCACCCGGAAGACCACCCAGGTGACCACGGCGGATCCGACCGCCGAGCCGAGGATCCCGATCTTGGCGTCCTGGAGCTGCTGGCCCCCGAATGCCAAGGTGGCGATCAGCAACGACACGGTGAATCCGACGCCGGCGCTTGCACCGCCGCCCAGGACCGCGCCAGGTCCGACCGGCGCGAGCAGCTGGTCGCGGCTCATCGCCTGCACGAGCCTCGACGTCGACGAGGATGCCGACCGGCTTGCCGACGACGTACGCGACGATGACTCCGAGCGTGACCGGCGAGCGAGCCGCATGCGTCAAGACATCGGCGTTCACCGCGATACCCGCGTTGGCGAGCGCGAAGAGCGGGACGATCGACGTAGCTGGTCCACGGGTGGAACATGCCTTGGAGGCGCTCGTTCGGCGACACCGCAGACTGCAGTCCCTGCTGAGCCAGCCGGGCGTACCCCGACGTCGGTTGCTCCCGGAAGAGCCGGAACTGGTAGGTGGCCGTCTCGAGCGCGTCGCGTGGCACCGGCGAGGCGTAGGTGCAGAGCCCCATGGCGAGTCCGATGATCAACGGATCCAGCCCGGACGCGTGCAGGCCGAGCCACGCGCCCAGCCCGATCACGGCGTACACGGCACCACGCCTGATGTGCAGCCTGAGCGCGACGACGACGAGCCCGAACAACACGATCGCCAGCACGAGCGGCATGAACCTTGACATGGCCGCTGTAGACGGCGGCGATGACCAGCAGAGCGACCACGTCATCCACGACGACGACGGTGAGCATGAAGCTGCGCAGTGGCTGCAGGGGCTTCGCCTTCACCAGGGACAGCAGGCTCAAGGCGAAGGCGGTGTCGGTGGACATCGCCATGCCCCAGCCGTGGGTGCCGCTGCCTCCGGCGTTGAACGCGAGGTAGATCGCTATCGAGGCGACCATCCCGCCGATGCCGGCGAGCAGGGGAAGCAGGACCCGCGTGCGCTCGCGAAGATCGCCGATGTCGATCGAGCGGCGCGCCTCCAGGCCGATCACGAAGAAGAAGAAGGTCATCAGTCCGTTGTTGACCCACCCTCGGAGGTCCTGCGCGATGGCAGCGTGACCCACCGATACAGACAGCCGAGTCGTCCAGACGGACTCATAGGACGACGGTGCGATGCCGGCCCACAGCAGCGCGAGCACCGTCACGGCGAGCAGCAGCATGGCGCTGCCGGTCTCGGTACGGATGAACGTGCTCAGGGGCGTGTCGCGGACCCAGGACCACGAGGTGCGGTCGGCCGGAGCCAGCGCTCCCTCCCCAGCAGTCACCGCGGCGCCACCCCTCGCTCGCGCCGGTGAACGCCGAGCGGGCACGACACAGCATCAGGCTCGACGGGCGCGTTCGTGCTGACACCGGATACAGCCTAGGGCGCCGGGGTCTCGGAGCCGAGTGCTCACGTGAGTACGCGTGACCAGATGTTCGTCGACCCGGCTCCCCTAGGTCGGATTGCCCGCCGTGTCGTCGTCGGTCGGCTCGGTCGGCGTAGGTATCTCGGTGTGGCGCCGCGCTGCGGCCCGGGCGTCGGATGCCTGCTGTCGCCCGCTCGCGGCCTCGATCCGGTCCACCGCAGCGCGCAGGCGGTCGTCGAGAGCAGACTCGCGGTCCTGAGCCGTGTTCCCTACGTCGACGAGCAGGTACCTGTCGAGCTCAGACGCTGCCCGGTCGGCCTTGGCCCGCTACCCGGTCCTTGCGGGCTCGCTCCCGAGCGGCGAAGGCACCCGAGTCGTCGACGTTCTTGACGAACGCGTCGAGGTTCGCGGCCATGTCACGCTCGTCAGCTTCGATATCGCGACTCTCGGCTTCGCTGTCTCGGGTATCAGCCGCAGCGAAGATCGCGTCGATGGCGTACTCCCGGTCGGTGCCGGCTGCGTCTCGGGCGTCGGCGATGGCGTCGCGCTCATCGGCGATGCGGTCACGCTCTTCACCGAGCGCGTCGAGGTCTTGATGCGTCGCGGCGCTGATCCTCCCTGCCTGCTCGTCCGGCTCGCTCATCGGTCCCGATCCGCGCGCGGAGCCTGTCCGCGCGTCGCCTCGATTACATTCGGTAGTTAGAACGCTACTTTGTGACATACCGAGATGTAAAGAGCCGAAGGAGGGCCAGGTGTCCGCGCGACCGGTCGAGGGTTCAGATCTGGACGTGAGCGCGAGCTCCTCAGCTGGTCACGATCGTCATGTTCTTGTTGACTGACCGCCGCGGTGAGCGCGAAGCAGCATTCGCCGCCGGACGCAGGCGAACACTCCGCCGCGCTTGTCTGCGCGCAGGTGGGCCGCCTCGGCTATGGCGCCCGGCTGCGCATTCTGGCACTGTTTGGACGCAGGCCACCGGCTCCCGTGACCCGTGCACCACGATCTCGCGTCGCCTGGCAGTGTCGTTTCCTTCAGGAGTACAGATGCCGCATCCCAGACTGCGCAGGTGCGCGCACACCGCCACCTTCACGCTCGTCGGCTCGTCCCTCGCGCTGTCAACGGCCCTGGCCCCGAGCGTCTCGAATGCCGCGACCGTCTCGCCGACCGTCGCGCCCTACCTGGAGATGGCCGGGCCCGATGCCGGCAATCTCGAGCTCGGGAATCAGCGCCGGCCTGCACAGCGTGACTGCGGCGTTCGTCATCGGCAAGAAGTGCAAGCCGGTCTGGGACGACAACACGCCCGTCGCCACCGACACGGCCGCCACGACGGCGATCCAGAACGCCCAGACCAGCGGTGCCCAGGTCATCGTCTCGTTCGGTGGGGCGGGCGGTATCGACCTCGCGAGGTCGTGTACCAACCTGACGAAGCTGACCGCGGCCTACCAGGCGTCATCTCGAGGTTTCAGGTGACAAGGATCGACTTCGACGTCGAAGGCGTCGCTATCAACTCGTCGAAGCAGAAGGCGTCGATCGCCCGGCGGTTCTCCGCGATCCGCGCATTGGAAGCCCAAGACCCGGGACTGGTTGTGTCGACGACCATCCCCGTCGGTCAGAGCGGTCTGCTCTCCGAGTGGGTTGTCGTTCCTCAAAGTGGCCAAGTCTTCGAACACCAGGATCGACCTGGTGAACATCATGACGATGGACTACGGAGGGGCAGTCAGCGACATGGGTGCCGCCGCTGATTCAGGCCGCGCAGCACTCGATCACTCAGATCACAGTCGATCTGGCCGACCGACAGCTATGCCAACCTGGGCATCACGCCGATGATCGGGCAGAACGACTCGGCGGGCGAGATCCTTACGCTTTCGCAGGCCGCGACACGTCGTGGCCTTCGCGCAGAGCAACGGAGTCGGGCGGCTGGCCTTCTGGTCCCTGAACCGCGACCGGCAGTGTCCGGCCGGCACACCCACGACGGCGCAAGACAGCTGCTCCGGTGTGACGCCAGTCGCCCGAGCAGTTCACGCAAGGTCTTCCTGGGCGGCTCCTGAACAGACGTGGACCGGGAGGCAAGGTCTCAGTCCAGGCCCCGCCACACAGACCGGCTGCACGCGGTCGTCGCCTAATGGCCCGAAACCAGCCACCGAATCGACGCCTCGATCTGCGCTGTCGGGGAGAGGTGACCGAGGGCATCATCGACGAGGATCTCGGCGCCTGGGACATGGCGACCAAGCCACTCGCCGTGCGCCGGATGGCACGACCACGTCCCGAAGACCGTATGTCACCCGGACGGGTACCCGGATCTCATCGACGTCGAAGCCCCAGTCGTGAACGAAGGCAAGGCTGTCGTCGACCCATCCCCATACGCCACCTCGGACCAGCTCAGCGGTGACCTGCAGGTTCTGGTCGACGATGGCAGGCTCGGCGAACACGGCCCGGTCGCTGTCATCGAGCTCCCAGTCCGACCCGAGAAACTGCGTCGGGTCGAGGGACATCCGCAGTCCCGCATCTCCTCGAGCTGCCGCTGCAGCTGTGGCACCAGCTGCGCCTCCCCCTTCGTGGCCCAGCCGAACTCCTCGACGTTGAGCGGGTCCATCCCGGCGAAGAAGTCGAGGTCGCCCGCTGCGTACGGCGCGAGGCCGACGTTGCAGCGCGCCCGAACCACACGATCCGGTTGCCGGGCCGCAACCGCAAGAACGTGGGGGCCGCCGCCGGACGATCCGGTGACAGCGAACCTGTCTATCCCCAGGTACTCGGCAATGGCCGACACATCACCGACGCAGTCAACGATCGAGCGGGCCGGCATGACGGTCAGATCGGCCGTAGCCCGGTCTGTCGTAGGTGATGACCCGGGCGCCCAGACCTCCGGAGCATCTGCTCGTCGGGCGGCCGGTTGTAGCGCACACCCGGGGTGCCGTGCATCAAGATCACAGGAAATCCGGCCGGGGCTCCCCATTCGGCGAAACAGACAGTCCTGCCGTCCGATGTTGTCACTAGCTGACGATCACGTGGTCGCGCCCGCACCGTCTCATTATCTCAGCAACGAGCCCGAGCTGGGGTCGTGGCCCAGAACCTGAAAGGACAATCGAGACCTGGACCGGAGAAGGCAGAAAGGTACCCGCCGAGAGGGCGGAGAGGTCTCGGTCTCTACGACCAGCCTGGTCGAAACCCGCTTGACTGGTCTTGCCTCTCGGACGCACCCCTCTACCGTCTCGGCGCACATTCTCACCTTCTGGGCGCACCGCCCTCGTCGTCGGCGACAGGCCCCCGTCATCAGACCTCCCGTCTCGGGTGCGCGGTTGTGTCAGGCTGGTCGCACTGACGACGTCGTACCCATTGATGAGGGAGTCGCCGCATCCGGGCGCAATCAGGCGGGAGGAGAGGGACTCGTGCCAACCGCTCTGCTCGAGACGAAGCTCTTTGTCCCGAGGGCGCGAGGTGGCCTGGTATCGCGACCGCGGCTCAGCGAGCGCTTGGACCGCGGGACCGCATCGAGGTTGACGCTCGTCTCGGCACCAGCCGGCTTCGGCAAGACGACGCTGCTCGCCGAATGGCTGGCGGCGGGACCGGCGGCTTCCACCGATGCAGCGGTTGGGCGCTTGGCTGTCGCTCGACCCAGGCGACAACGACTACGCATCCTTCTGGACCTACGTCATCGCCGCGCTGCGAACGGTGCGCCCGGCGTCGGTCGGAGCGCGCTGGCGCTCTTGCAGGCGTCTCAGCCGCCTCCGATCGAAACGGTACTGACGACCGTCATCAACGATCTCGGTGCTGTCACGAAGGACGTCGTCTTGGTGCTCGACGACTACCACGTCATCGACTCGCGGGACGTACACGAGGCGATGACCTTCCTGCTCGACCATCTGCCTCCCCGGCTGCACGTGGTGATTGCCAGCCGCGCCGATCCGGCGCTTCCCCTTGGCTCGCCTGCGAGCGCGCGGAGAGCTGGTCGAGGCCCGCGCTGCCGACCTGCGCTTCACGCCTGAGGAGGCGACCGCCTACCTGAACGGGGCGATGGGCCTGCATCTGACTGCGCCAGGACGTCAATGCGTCTGGAGGGGCGCACCGAAGGCTGGATCGCCGCCCTTCAGCTGGCGGCGCTCTCGATGCAGGGGCGAGACGATCGTCGCCGGTTTCATCGCCGGCTTCGCCGGAGACGATCGCTACATCGTCGACTACCTGGTCGAGGAGGTACTGCAACGTCTGCCCGACCCCACGTTCAGACCTTCTTGCTGCAGACCTCCATCCTCGGCCGCCTCAGCGGTCCACTGTGCGACGCGGTTACCGGGCAAGATGGTGGCAGGGCCACGCTGGAGGCGCTGGATCGCGACAACCTGTTCCTCGTCCCGCTCGACGACCGCCGCCGCTGGTATCGGTACCACCACCTCTTCGCAGACGTGCTGCGCGCGCGCCTCCTCGACGAGCAGCCCGGCACGATCGCGGACTTGCATCGACGGGCAAGCGAGTGGTTCGAGCAGGTCGGCGAGTGGTCCGAGGCGATCCGCCACGCCATGGCCGGCGACGACTTCGAGCGAGCAGCCGACCTTATCGAGGTGACCTTCCCGGAGACGAGCAGAGGTAGACAGGAGTCGACGGTCCTCGGCTGGCTCGAGGCCCTCCCCGACGACGTCGTTCGTCTCAGGCCCGTGCTCAGCTTCGACTACGCCGCGACGCTGCTGGTGAGCGGCAAGGTTGACGGCGTCGAGTCGCGTCTTCGCGATGCCGAGCGGTGGCTTACCCCGTCGGCAGGTTCGCGCGAGTTGCCGCACGCCGCAGGAACTCAGATGGTCGTCGTCGACGAAGCGGCATTCCGTCGGCTGCCGTTCGTCGATCGCTGTCCACCGCGCCGGACTGGCTCTGGCGACGGGTGACATCGCCGCCACCATGACATATGCCCGCAGCGCGCTCGACCTGCTCGAGCCGGACGACCACCTCGGGCACGGTTCGGCCGCAGGCCCTGATCGGACTCGCGTCATGGGGCGAGCGGAGATCTCGAGGCAGCCCACCAGGGTTATTCCGAATGCGTGGCGAGTCTGCTTCGAGTCGGCCACGTCACCGACGTTCTGGGTTGTTCGATCGCCCTGGCGGACATCCGGATCATCCAAGGCCGCCTCCGGGACGCGATGCGCACCTACGAGCAGGCGCTGCAGCTCGCGCTGGACGCAGGACAAGCCCGTCCTACGGGGAACGCCCGACATGCACGTCGGGATCAGTGACCTGCTTCGAGAGCGCGATGACCTGGATGCCGCCGCGCTGCATCTGCTGCGAAGCCAGGAGCTCGGCGAGCACAACGGAATGCCGCAGAACATGTACCGCTCCCGCGTGGCCGAAGCCGGCGTACGACAGGCACAAGGAGACCTCGTCGGCGCGCTCGACCTGCTCGACCAGGCCGACCGCGTTGTACGTCGGCGACTTCTTCCCGAATGTGCGTCCGGTCCCCGCGTTGAAAGCTCGGGTGCTGGTCGCGCTTGGCAGGCTGGACGAGGCGCTCGGTTGGGTGCGCGACAAGGGCTTGTCGGCTGAGGACCGACCGACGTACATGCGCGAGTTCGAGCACATCACTCTTGCCCGAATCCTGCTGGCCCGCTACCAGACCGAGCACGCTGACCGGTTCCTGCTACGACGCCGTCAAGCTTCTGGACCGTCTTCTCCACGCAGCCGACGAAGCCGAACGGACCGGAAGCGTCATCGAGATCCTGGTGCTGCAAGCGGTCGCGTTTCAGATGCACGGCGACCCGCTTGCCGGGCAGGTGCCACTTGAACGTGCGCTGTCACTCGCCGAAGCAGAGGGCTATGTGCGCATCTTCGTGGACGAGGGCCAACGGATGGCTTCGCTGCTGAAAGCGGCAGCGAGACAGACGAAGGTGCCCGACTACGTTCAGCGGCTCATGGCGGCGATTGACACGCCCGGCCCCACCAGACCCCGGGACCAGGGTCTGATCGAGCCTCTGAGCGAACGAGAGCTGGACGTGCTCCGGCTGCTCGGAACCGACCTCGGCGGTCCGGACATCGCCCGCGAGCTCGTCGTTTCCCTGAACACCGTGCGGACCCACACCAAGAACATCTACGCCAAGCTCGCCGTGACGAACCGTAGAGCTGCGGTCCGCCGTGGCGCAGAGCTCGACCTCTTGTCCCGTACCCCCAACCGCCCCGCCTGACCCGCTTCTCTCGGCTCAGGGCCAGAGCAGCGTCTCGCATCTCACCACATCAGTCACCAGATGTGGTGATGCCTGCTCACCACATCCGCTCCTACCTTCAAGCACGTGAGCATCGCAACACCGGTGGAGATCCCCCCGAAAGCGCGATGAGCGAAGGAGCGCCATGAGCGAGCGGTCGACCGGCCACGATTACAGGCCTGGACGGTACGAGATCAAGCTCAAGGGGCACCTCGATGCCCGATGGTCCGCCTGGTTCGACGGGTTGACCCTGACCAGGCAGAGCGACGGCACGACCCTCATCCATGGGCCGGTGGTCGACCAGGCGGCCCTACACGGCCTGCTCCAGAAAGTGCGCGACGTCGGGCTGCCGCTGGTTTCTGTCCAGCGCGTCGAACCCGACCAGCCCGAGACGTCCACCACCAACCCCCGATGACTCGTCCACCGATCGAGGAGATCGACATGACCACCACCCTGCATCGTCCAGCACGCACCAGTACCGACCTCGATCCCACCAGAAGGACTTCGATGGTCACCGGGGTGCTCTTCGTGATCACGTTCGTCACGTCGATTCCCGCGCTCGTCCTGTACCAGCCCGTGCTCCACCATGCCGACTACATCGTCGGTGCCGGCGCCGACAACCGCGTGCTGTGGGGAGCCTTCCTCGAGGTGCTCCTCGTGGTCGCCAACATCGGCACCGCAGTCGCGCTCTTCCCGATCCTCAAGCGGCAGCACGAAGGCCTTGCCCTTGGATTTGTCACCGCTCGCCTCATGGAATCGGTCTTCATCGTCGTCGGCATCCTCAGTGTCGTTTCGATCGTGACCTTGCGGCAGGACGGCGGCTCGGGCGGTACAGATGCCGCCACGCTCGTGACGGTCGGGAAGGCGCTCGTCGCCATCAAGGACTGGACGTTCCTGCTCGGGCCGGGCTTCGTCGTCGGGCATCGGCAACGGGCTCATCTTGGGCTACCTGATGTACCGATCCGGTTTGGTGCCGCGTCGCATGGCCATGCTGGGTCTCGTAGGCGGCCCGCTGATCTGCGTGTCGGGAGCCGCGGTCCTGTTCGGACTCGTCGACTCAGGCTCCTTGACCCAGGGGATCGCCACGATCCCGGAGTTCGTCTGGGAGCTGTCGCTCGGCATCTACCTGATTGTCAAGGGGTTCAGGCCCTCACCGATCACCGCCGACCTGGTCGCTCACGCCCGTGTCGGACGACCGCCGATTCGACGCCTGACCGTCCACGCGGCCGGGTCAACGAATGGCCCGGCCGGTCACCGCACCAAACGCGAACGTCTCGCGTCGTCACCACTCAACTAGGAGTTCCCATGGAGCGTCTCGCCCGCCTCGTCATGCATCACCGTCGGATCGTCAGTGCTGTCTGGTTGACGCTGTTCCTCGCCGGCCTGCTCTCCGCAGGACAGCTCGGCAACAGGTGGTCGCTCGACTTCTCGTTGCCCGGACAACCCGGCGACCAGGCACAGCGGCAGTTGGTCGACACGTACGGTGTGAGCTCGATCGACACGTACGTCGCCGTTGTCACCGTGCCCCGCGGTGAGACGGTCTACGCCGACAAGCACGCGGTCGCCGGGGTGATCGCGGCGGCGGTCGCTTCGGTGCCGAACGTCAAGCTGCGCGTGGTCGACCTCGCGAGCACAGGAGACAAGAGCTTCGTCACGGCTGACGGCCGAACGACCTACGCTCTGATCCAGGCACCGGTACCGCATAAGACCGGGCCCTACATCGCGGCTCAGCTCGACCCCGCGCTCACCAAGGCGGCCACCGCCCAGGGCTTCGACAGCGGTGTGACGTCCTACGGCCTGCTCGCCGCAGGCGCCGGCAGCGGCGGCAACGGCGTCCTTGCGGAGACGCTGCTGGGCGGCGCGGGCGCTCTTCTCGTCCTGATCTTCGTGTTCGCGTCCTTCCTCGCGCTTCTCCCGCTGCTCATCGCCGCGGTGTCCATCTTGACGACATTCATCTTGGTGCTAGGTCTGACGACGTTCACCGACGTCAACCTCATCGTCCAGTTCCTCATCGCGCTCATCGGCCTCGGCGTCGCCATCGACTACTCCCTGCTGTTGGTCTCACGCTGGCGCGAGGAACGGGCACACGGTCGAAGCAACGAGGAGGCGGTCATCGTCGCCATGAAGACTGCCGGTCGAGCCGTGTTCGCGTCAGGAGTCACCGTCGCGATCAGCCTGCTCGCCCTCCTGGTCGTCCCCGTGCCGGCCCTTCGCAGCATGGGAGTCGCCGGTCTGTTGATCCCCCTAGTCAGCGTGTCTGCTGTCTTGACCTTGCTGCCAGCGCTCTTGTCGAGCGTCGGACCGCGAATCGACTACCCGCGCATTCGCAAGGAGGCAACAGCGTCTCGTGGCTGGTCGGCATGGGCGCGGCTCGTTGTGCGGCACCGCGCCGTCGCCGCTGCGGCGGCCCTGGCCGTGCTCGGCATCCTCATCATCCCCGTCTTCAGCCTCAAGGTCGGGCAGTCTGGCATCGACTCGCTGGCACACAGCGGCCCGCGCTACGACGCCCTGCACATGCTGACCGACCGAGGAGTCGGCACGGGTGTCCTCACGCCCATCGAGGTCCTGGTACCGGCGCACGAGGCAGACGCGGCAGCCGAAGCAGCGCGCCAGGTCGACGGAGTGCAGCTCGCCGTCGTCGGTACCACTGTCGGTGACAAGGCTGTGGTCGACGTCCTGCCAACCGACGCCACCGTCGACAACACAGGCACAGCAGTAGTGGACCGTGTCCGGACGGCAGTGGATAACTCCGTCGGCGGCGAGGTCGGCGTCACAGGCGTCGGAGCCAGCGTTTCGGACTACTTCAAGGCCGTCTACGACAAGTTCCCTTACGTGCTGCTTTTGATCTCTGTCATCACGTTCCTGCTGCTCGTCCGGACATTCCGGTCCGTGCTCCTGCCACTCAAGGCCGTCCTGCTCAACCTGGTCTCGTTGGCCGCCGTCTTCGGATCGGTGGTCTTCTTCTGGCAGCTGGGTCACGGGTCAGGCGCCCTCTTCAACGTGTCCGCCACCGGCGCCGTCAACTTCTGGCTCCCCGTGGTGATCTTCGCCTTCTTGTTCGGGTTGTCGATGGACTACGAGGTGTTCATCTTGTCCCGGATGCGCGAGGAGTACGACCGCACCGGGGACACCTCCGCAGCGGTTGTGACCGGGATCGGCCGGACCGGCCGGCTCGTCACCTCCGCGGCCCTCATCTTGTTCTTCGCCTTCTCGGCGCTCGCATCGTCACCGGGCACGGACAGCAAGATCATCGGAACCGCCCTCGGCGTAGGCATCCTCATCGACGCCACCATCGTCCGAGCCCTCCTTGTCCCGGCGCTCGTCAGCCTCTTCGGGCGCTGGAACTGGTGGCTCCCCAGCTGGCTGGCGCGCGTGCTCTTCGTGAAGGCGCCGTCGCTTCCAGCGGCAGTGGAGCCTGGTGTTCAGCCGGAGCCCGAGAAGGTGCCCGCCGGTGTCGAGCTGAGTGATGAGCCGACCGGACGTATGCCGCTTGGTCGGCTCATCGCACCAGCCTCACGGGCAGGATCGCGACGGCCCCGAGGATGGCGCAGACTCCGGCCACCGTGTACAGGCCGCCGTAGCTGCCGCCGCCCATCGCCAGAATGGCCGGCGCGATCCCCGGGGCGATCGAGAAGGGAAGGGCTCCCGCGATGTTGAACACGCCGAGATCCTTGGCGGCGCTGAGCTTGTCGGGCAGCACCTCGACAACCAGCGCGAGGTCGACGGCCACGTACATTCCGAACCCGAGTCCGCCGATGGCCATTCCGACGAGGAACCCGTCGAAGTCGCTGGCGATGGCAAGCACGAACATCGCCAGGCCGTACACGACCGACGCGATGAGGACGAAGATCTTCCGTCGGCCCGTGCGGTCAGAGAGCCTGCCTCCGATGAGGGAGGCGCCGATGACGACGACGGACTGGGTGAGGGTGCCGAGGAAGATCTGTTGAGGGACATCGGAGGCCTTGCTTCCGATCTTGTCCAGCAGGTAGTAGGCCTGGTAGGTGGCCAGGAAGGCGTAGGCCAGTACGAACATGAAGCGGCTGGCGAAGGCCCAGGCGAAGTCTGGGTTCGCCCGGGGATTGACGTAGAACGTGCTGGCGAGCTCGCGGAGCGACCATGGCGGCTTGTCCGCCTTGGCGAGCCGGCGGTCCTTCAGCGTGGCCGCGAAGACAAGGATGAAGAACCCGCCGATGGCGCACGGGGCCACGAACATCGCGAGCTGGTTGCCGGTGAACAGCTTGACCACGATAGGTGCCCGTCACGGACGCGACGGGCACACAGACACCGAGGACTCCGGCGACCTGGCCGCGCTGGGCGGCCGGGATCTGGTCTGCCAGCACCGCCACCTGGGCGGCTAGCAGTGCGTTGAAGAACAGCTGAGCAGCGCTCCATCCGACCAGGACCACCGCTATGTTGGGTGCCAACGCGACGACGATGATGCCGCCCGAACCGCCGACGAGGCCGATGACCATCCATGGCCGTCTCATACCCAACCGAGACGACGTGCGGTCGCTCAGCTTGCCGAAGCACGGGTTGCCGACCATCGCGACGAGTGCTCCGATGGCCGCCACCAGCGCCAGGCTGTCCGGAGCTCGTCTGATGCCCACCAGCGAGTTGACCTTCAGTGCCAAGGTGACCAGCAAGGGTGCGATGAACACCAGACAGGTGCTCATGTACGCCAGGGTGTACAGCGAGATGAACCGCCATCCCACCCGGCTTGCCGCCGGTGGCCCGGGTCCCATCGCACCGCCGGCTGCTGTTGGGTACGGCCAGGCGTCCAGCCCAACCGTGGGAGGAAGCCGTCGGTCGCTGGTTGCGGGGCGACCACCCGGACCGGGTACGTCAGGCATCGCGCCGGTTCAGGTGGTGGAGGAGCCCGTGCGCATGGCAGGTGCAACCGCGCGTCACGTGCCGGTGGTCGCATCGAGTCTGCCTGATGGAGTGACTCTAGGCGTTTACGAGCTCAGCTCGAGGCGATCGTCAGTCTCCTCGTCGAGCTGGCGTCGTGGACCTGGTGCCGACGGCCTGCGGTGACTCCTCCCGTACTCCTGGTGAGCGATCGGGAGTCGGCACACCGGTCTACCTTCTCGACCGCACATTCTTGCTCTCTGGACCGTGAGCTGGCGACAGCTCGTCGGAGGATGGAACGCTCGAGGCTCGCACGCCGGCCGTCGCCTCGGCATCGGGAAGGGTCGGTGCGTCGGTGGGGTAGAGCCCGGCGACGAAGCCGTACACCTGGTCGCCGGCACGCGGGATCTGGGCGAATCGGCGAGCAACCTCCTGGACCTGCGCCCAGAAGTTCCGCACCTCCTCGATCGGGATGCGGGCGTGCACGAGCAGGCACCTAAGCTCGTCGGCCGCGTTGGCCGGGGCCGACTCGGCAGCCGCCTCAGTGATCGCGTTGATCGCCAGGACGACTTGCTTGTCCTCGGGACGGCTGAGCGCGCCGATATAGACCGTGCGCGCGACGCGGCCGTAGTACCGCTCCTCGATCGCCCGCACCCGCCGGGTGCGCACCACCCGGAGGAGGCGGGCCTCGAGGAGAAGGTTCACGTGGTAGGCGACGGTACTCTTCGGACGGCTGACCGCCTGCGCCATCTCCGTCACGCTGGCTGCCCGCTCGAGAAGCAGTTCCAGGATCGTGGTGCGGAGCGGATCGGCCAGCGCGCGCAACTGCTCGGGCGCGGTGACCACGACCATCTCGTCGAGGTCGTAATCTGGGATCTGGCTATTGACTGGCATATCCGGAACATTCTAAGGTTATGGATCATTCGAAGCGTTCGTCCGATGACAGGAGTGTATAGATGGCTGAGGTCGTGCTGTTCCACCACGTGCAGGGACTCACCGACGGGGTTCGCGCGTTCGCCGAACAGCTTCGTGCCGGTGGGCACACCGTGCACACGCCCGACCTTTTCGACGGCGAGCTACCCGCGACCCTTGACGAGGGCATGGCACTCAGCCAGAAGATCGGAGACGAGATGATGACTGAACGCGCCGAGCGTGCACTTGCCGAGCTGCCCGAGGGTCTTGTCTATGCCGGCATCTCGATGGGGGCCGGCATGGCCCAGCAGTACGCCCAGACCCGTTCCGGCGCGCGCGGCGCACTGCTCTACGAGGCCTGTATGCCCATCACCGGCGAATGGGCGTTCGGGCCTTGGCCGGACGGCGTACCGGTCCAGATCCACGGCATGGACAAGGACCCGTTCTTCGGGCTCGAAGGCGACATCGACGCGGCCCGCGAACTGGTCGAGACGGTCGGACCCGAGGTGGGCTCTCTGTTCGTCTACTCGGGTGACCAACACCTGTTCACCGACAGCTCGCTGCCGTCGCACGACGTCGAGGCGACCGCACAGGTCGTGCAGCGCTCGCGCGAGCTCCTCGACCGAGTGAGCTGAGCGCGGTCACTTCAGGGTTCTCGCGGTCGCGTTCTCTCATCGTCAAGAGCCGTGACGCGGCCGCTCGGCCCCGACGAGTGAACGTTCGTACCGGCTGATTTGGCGACTTTGGTAGGGCAGGTCTCTACCAAAGGCGGACTCAACAGCCCACGCCGGATGGTTGTCTCGGCGTGATGGATACGAGCGAGGCTGACCGAGAGCCGTGGGCTCCGGTGAGTGCCCCCGGCCGCGTCGGTCCTCGACACGACGAGCGAGGTCGACTCCGCCGGTTGGCCAACCCGGTATTGGCGATCTTGGTACTGGCGCCATTCCTCGGGGAGGTGTTGTCGACATCGACGCCACCCCTCGACTTCGTCCTGCCTTGGAACCTCGTCCTGTTTGCAGCCTTGTACGGCAGCGGGGCGCTCGTCTGCCGCGAGCTCATGCGCCGCTATCACCTCGGTCTGCCCGGTCTGTGCCTGCTAGCGGCCGCATACGCCGTCTACGAGGAGGCCCTGATCGTCCACTCCTGGTTCGACAACCGCTACCAGGCGAAGTCCGGCGTGGGCGCCTACAGCCGGGTCTGGCACACGAACCTGCTCCTCGCGACCCATCTGACTGTCTTCCATATGGCCGTGAGCATCTGCTCCTCGGTCCTGCTCGTCGAGCGGTTGTTCCCCACGTATCGCGACCGCGCCTGGGCCGGGCGACGTGGCCTGGCACTCGCCGCTCTCGGACTCGTGCTCCTGGTACCGCTCACCTACGGCAACGTCTGGCGAGGACCGATCGGTCCGGAGGTCGCGGCCAGCGGCCTCATCGTGGTCCTCGCAGCGTGCGCATTCCTCGTACCTCGTCGTACCCGTCGGATCCGTCGGACCCGTCGACCGCACCGCGCCAGCCCCCGCCTCGTCGGCTTCCTCGCATTCGTCTGTACGGCGGCCCACTTCGTCCTCGTCTATGCCCTCCCGTCAACCGGTCTACCGTGGCCGATCGGAATAGCCATCGCGCTCGCTCCGATCGCCGCGGGAGTCCTCCTCGTCGACCGGTTGACGGCGCGGAACGGCGGTCAACGGCGCGATGGGCTGCCGGTCGTGACGGGCATCGTCACCTTCTTCATCCTTCTCGACATCCTGGTCGGCCTTGGCGGCCGCTACGACCTAGTCGGCGGCGCCCTGGGAACGGCGCTCGCGCTGTGGGCGCTGAACAGGCACCCGTATCACCCAGGCGACGACTGGGACCCGCTTCGCGGCTAGGCAGCACGCCCGCTCGAGAAGATCCGCAGAACGGCGACAGGCTTGGGAACGGCTGTCGCCTCATCGTCGGCCTCGGGCACCAGCGGGTGGTTCTAGTGTGTGTCCGGTGAGCGTGTGCACGTCGTGCGGGTTCGACAATGGGCCAGGTATACGGTTCTGCGGCGGATGCGGCGTCAATCTCGAAGCGCAGGCTGCGGCCGGAGGCCGCGAGCGCAAGACGGTGTCGGTGCTGTTTTGTGACCTGGTCGGGTTCACGGCAGCATCCGACGGTGCCGACCCGGAGGATGTACAGGCTCGCCTGTCGCCGTACCACGCTCGAGCCAAGGCGGTGATTGAGCGCTTTGGTGGGACGGTGGAGAAGTTCATCGGCGACGCTGTGATGGCCGCGTTCGGGGCGCCGGCGGTACACGAGGACGACCCGGAACGTGCCGTCCGGGCTGGGTTGGCGCTGCTAGCGGCGGTCGAGGATCTCAACGCTGAGCTCGGAGCGGATTTGGCGGTGCGGGTGGGGGTGACGACCGGTGAGGCGGTCGTGACGACCGGGGCCCGACCCGAACGCGGTGAGGGAATGTTGGCCGGGGATGTGGTGAACACCGCCGCTCGGTTGCAGACCGCGGCGCCGGTCGGGGCCGTGCTCGTGGGGCAGGTGACCCGAGATGCGACGCGCACAGCGATCGAGTACCAGGCGCATGACCCGGTGCTCGTGAAGGGCAAGGCGGATCCGTTGCCGGTGTGGGTCGCAGTGAGTCCGCGCGGCTCCCCGGGGGAGGCGTTGGCGGACGCGTCGCGGCCGATGATCGGCCGCTCCGACGAGCTGATCGCACTGCAGCGCGCGTACTCGAGGGCGGTGAGGCAGTCGTCCGTGCAGCTGGTGACCGTGGTGGCCGAGCCCGGTCTGGGGAAATCGCGACTGGTGCAGGCGTTCTCGGACTGGGTCGACGCCCGCGACGAGCTGGTCGCCTGGAGGCAGGGTCACTGCCCGCCGTACGGGGAGTCGGTCACCTACGCCGCGTTGGCCCAGATCGTGAAGGCGCAGGCCCGCATCCTCGACTCCGATGCCGCGGAAGTGGCCACGGCGAAGCTCTCCGACACTGTTCATGTTCTGGTCGACGGGACCGACATGGCGACTCAGGAGTCGTGGCTGGTGGCTCGGCTGGCACCCCTGGTCGGTCTGCCGGGGTCCGAAGCCTCGCGGGAGGAGTTCTTCACCGCCTGGCGCCGGCTTCTGGAGGCTCTCGCGGTCACTGGACCGTTGGTGCTCGTGGTCGAGGATCTGCACTGGGCCGACTCCGCCATGGTGGAGTTCTTGACCCAGCTGCTCGACTGGGTGGTCGGAGTGCCTTTGGTGATCGTCGTCACCACGCGTCCGGAGCTCTTCGACACCACACCGGCATGGGGCGCTGGGCACCGCAACAGCACCACGCTCACCCTGGTCCCGCTGGCCGATGCCGAGACGGCCCAGCTCGTCACCAGCCTGCTCGGTACCCAGGTGCTGCCGGTGGACCTGCACGCCGCCCTGCTCACGCGAGCGGCCGGGAACCCGCTGTACACCCGCGAGTACGTCACCATGGTCACCGAGCAGAAGAGCATCACTCCCGACGCCGGCACCGTGGCTGGCCTGGTGGACGCTTTGCCAGGGTCGGTACAGGCCGTGATCGCCGCTCGGCTGGATACGCTTCCGGCGCCGTCCAAACGGCTGCTGCAGGCGGCAGCCGTGGTCGGGCACACGTTCTGGGCTGGCGCAGTCACCGCGCTCACCGGGATGGAGCACGGCATGGTCGCGTCGGGTCTACATGATCTGGTGCGCCGTGACTACCTGCGACCTTCCCGGGCCAGCGCGATCGCCGGTGAAGCCGAATACGCGTTCACCCATGCGTTGATCGCGGACGTCGCTTATGCCCAGCTTCCCCGAGATACCCGCGCCGCCCATCACCGCCGAGGCGGCGACTGGCATGTCGCACTGACCTCTCCGACAAACGACACGCCCGCCGCGCCCGGGGGGCAGGCGGGGGTCATAGCCCGCCACTACTCCCAGGCCCATGCCTTGACGACCGCGGCCGGCGGCGATCCAGGGGTGCGGGCCGAGCTCGCCGCGCTTGCCGCAGACTGGCATACGCGTGCCGCCAGGCAGGTCCAGCAGGTCGACCTCGCTGCTGCCGAGACCCACACCCTCGCCGCCCTGGACCTGGTTCCCGCCGGGCAACGTGACAGAGCCGAGCTGCTGCTCCTGTTGGGCGAGACGGCACACAACGCTGGGCGAGCCACCGATGCCGACACTGCCTACCGACATGCTCGCGACGAGTTCAAAGCAGCCGGCGACCCGGTCGGCACCGCCGTCGCCGACGTCCGCCGCAGCGGGGTCCTCCTCAAACTGGCGCGGTTGGCCGAGGCCGGCCAGCTCATCGACCAGGCCGTAACGGTGCTCGAGCGGTATCCACCCGGCCATGAGCTGCTGGACGCCTATCTCGCGTCCGTCTTCGTCCTCCGGTGGCAGGGCTTGTCTCGGCAGGCTCTCGCGCGCGCGGACCAGGCAGTGGACCTCGTGGGTCGACTGGACGACCCGCCGGTCGACTTGGTTGCGAAAGCCTTCCGACAGCGTGGCGGCAGTCGTAGCTGGTCGGGTGACCCCGCTGCCGAAGACGATCTACAACGGGCCCTCGAGCTGGCTCGCGCCCACAATCTCACCTACACGCTGCTCAATACCCTGCACGACATGGGCGTGCTCAAGTGTTTCAACGAGTCCGCGCAGGCTGGGATCCCGTACCAGGAGGAGGTGATCGCCCTGGCGGTCGAGCGCGGCCGCAAGTCCTTCGTCGTGATCGAGTCAGCCGACCTAGCCGAAAGCCTGACCGACGCGGGTCGCATCGACGACGCCCTAACTCTGTGCGAGCGCGCCGCTGAAGCCCTGCCAGAGACCGACGACCCTCTGTTCGCGCTGCGTCTCCACGAGTGCTGGGCCCGCGTGCTCACGATTCGCGGCAGCTTCGACCAAGCATCGGCGCTAGTTGGCGCGGCCATGCCGGTGGCTCGGGGAGCGGACCCGCTTTCGTTGGTCGATCTCCTGCTCACCGCGATCTCGTGCGGATTCAGGACAGATCTCGACGTGGGGACCAGCCTGGTGGACGAGCTGGTCTCGACCCTGCAGGACCCCGACGTCGACGCTGAGTTGTCGCAGCTGCTTGGCCGCCTTGCCCGAGCTCTTGCGCCTGCGGGGCACAGCGACCTCCTCGCCCGGATCACCGGACACACCCCGGCTGGCCTCCTGCTGTACGACAACCAACTCCTCACAGCCCGGGCCGTCATCGCCGAAACCGAAGCAATGGATGAGAGCGCTGCCGAGCTGTATGTGCAGACAGCTGCCGCCTGGGCCGCCTACCGCTGCCCTCTCGAACAGGCCTACGCACTGCTCGGGGCTGCACGTTGCAGCCAGGCAGTCGGCGCACCCGCCCGCCATTTCGCCCTCGAGGCGCGCGACATCGCTGGCCAACTGGGAGCGCTGCCTCTCCTCGCCGAGGCCGAGCGCCAACTACGGGGTGTCGCCAGCTGAGCTGGCGTAGATCGAGTTGTGCGCGCCGTCAGCCCACGAAGATGCCGTCAGCCCACGAAGATGCAGAACGGGTGACCCGCGAGGTCGCCGAAGACGTACAGTGGCTCTTCGTCATCATCGGTTCGATCGAGCAGGAGGCTCGCGCCCAGGGCTAGTGCGCGCCGCCGTTGCCGCTCCAGCTCGTCGCGGCTCGAGACCGTGAAGTCGAGGTGCAGCTGCTGGGGGATTCCCGGTGGGTCTGGCCAGTTCGTGCGGGGTAGCTCCGTGACCTCTTGGAACGCAAGCTGTCGCGTGCCGTTGCCGTCCACGAGGACGAGCCAGTCGCTGTCATCACGCGTCGCGCCCGTCGGTGGCTCGTCACCCTCGCGGTACCTCAAGCCCAGCAGTTCGCGATAGAACTCCGCAAGCTCGCGCACGTTGGTGGTGTCCAGGGCCGTCTGGAGGAGTTGCGGGTATTCGTCCATCGGGGTCCCTCCTTGGTCAGGGCGGGTCGGTCTGGTCATGCGGGTATCACGCTATAGCCGCGGGCTGCCCGGCGCCGTCGGGTGTGAAACCGACGCCCTGTCGACGAATCCAGGAGCGTCAACCGTCCGGTGAAAGTCAGCAGGGCACGATGCGGGGCTTCCCTGGACCTGAGAGCTTCGTTTGCCTGTCGCCTGTGTCTTGTGCGTCCTTCCGTCCGCAACGCCACGCCCCACGAGGCCGAGTCATGAGCCTGCGGTGTCGGCACCGTTGACGTTTTCCCGACGCGGCGGGAGACTTTGGCTTCGGTCGCGAGGAGGGGTTCGATGTCCTGGAGCTTGAATGGCAGTTATGTCGAAACCTGTTCGTGCGAGCTCATGTGCCCCTGCAACTTGTCGTTCGACCACGGAGCCACCTACGACTTCTGTCGCGTGACTCTTGTCTTCAACATCAAAAGGGGAGCTGTCGATGAGACGGACGTCTCCGGATGCAAGGTCGCGCTCATAGCCGATACGCCGAAGGTGATGACCGACGGTAATTGGAAGGTCGGGGTGTTCGTCGACGACGCCGCCACAGGCGCGCAGTTTGACAAGCTCGTCCAGGTCTTCAGTGGCCAACTGGGCGGCCCCATGGCGGCACTGGCTCCGCTGATCGGCGAGATGCTGGGCGTTCAACGAGCGACGATCGACATAGAAGATGACGGGCTCCGGCACAGCGTCCGCATCGGCGACGCGATCGACTTCGAGATCGAAGACATCGTCCCGTTCGGTGTGGAGACTGGTGAGCCGGTGAGGTTCTCCGGGATGTTTCACCCGGCTGGCTCAGATCTCACGATGGCCGAGGCGAAGCGGTCCAAGATCAGCGCATTCGGTATCGAGTATGAGGGGAAGACCGGCCTGTCAAAGTCGGACTTCTCGTGGGCCGCCTGACTGAGATCGAGTCGGCGCGGTGCGGTCGCCGGCGCTGGTCTTCGTCCTGCATTCGCGGCTAGCCGGACCCATCTGGGGCTGGTCGTAGCGCTTTTCGCGCTCGCCGGCGTCGGCTGGTGGTGGACCATCGGTGTGATGCGAGGCATGGACAACGGGCCTTGGACCGGTCTCGGCACGTTCGGCTGGTTTCTCGGTGTCTGGGTGGTCATGACGGCCGCGATGATGTTCCCGTCGATTGCTCCGACGGTCGCGCTGTACTCGCGGATGTGCAACGGCTCGAGGCTGGTGCCGCTGGTGTTCACGTCTGGCTACCTGCTCACGTGGGCCGGTGCCGGAGTCGTTGCGTTCCTGATCGGTGTGGTCGGAACCCAGGCCGTAGGTGGTCAGATGGCGTGGGGACAAGCGGGTCGACCTCTCGCCGGAGCGACGCTGGTAGCCGCTGCCGTCTACGAGTTGACACCGCTCAAGGACGTCTGTCTGGGGAAGTGCCGCAGCCCGCTCGGTTTCCTTCTCGGGTCATGGCGCGGCGGATGGTCAGGCGCCCTTCGCATGGGTGCGAGGAACGGGGCATGGTGCGTCGGGTGCTGTTGGGCTCTGATGGCATCCCTTTTCGCGCTGGGCGTCATGAGCGCGATCTGGATGGCAGTCGTCGCCGGACTCATAGCACTTGAGAAGACCCTGCCGTGGCGCCGAACTGCCACCTATGGCACGGCGCTCGTGCTCCTTACGCTCGGTGTACTCGTGCTCCTCGCGCCTCACGCCCTCCCCGCACTCACCATCCCAGGACAGTCGACGCCTGCGATGTATCGCATGGGGTCTTGACGAGAATCAAAGCGCCGTGGCCATGGGCCTTCGCGCCGAGTGCGGGCGCGCGATACGGCCCTGACGGGGCCCCGCTCATAGGAGTCGCTCAGGGCAGGCGACCCAAGACGAAGCGACTTCGAGGTGGTCATCGCTAGGGTAACGAGATGATCGTGCAGGAGGCGGAGTCAGACAGGATTGCTGCCCTGCGAGGTGCCGAGTCGAAGGCGTCCGCGTTGTTCGATGAGGTTGTGCGGCGCGGCCTGATCGTGCCAGGCAAGAGCGAGCGTGAACTGTCCGACGAGGTGCGTTCGCTGGCGAATGACATGTTCGGGGTCAGGAAGTACTGGCACAAGCGGGTCGTCCGAGCCGGAGTCAACACGTTGGAGCCCTATCGGGCGAACCCCCTGATCGGCGGCTCGCCGAAGACGAGATCCTGTTCCTCGACTTCGGTCCCATCTTCGAGGAATGGGAAGCAGACTTCGGCCGCACCTACGTGTTGGGCGACGACCCCGCCAAGCACCAGATGGCCGCCGACCTGCCAGTCATCTGGACTCGCACCAGGGACCACTTCCACACCAACGACGCCATCACCGGGGCAGCGCTCTTCGAGCACGTGCTCGCGCTGATCAAGCAGTTCGGTTGGGCGCACGGGGCCCGACACGCGGGCCACTTAGTGGGTGAGTTCCCCCACGAGCGGATCAACGGGGACGAGATCGACTGCTACATCACCCGTGGCAACGACGGACCGATGCGGCGCCTCGACGCCGCAGGGAGGCCCTGCCACTGGATCCTGGAGGTTCACCTCATGGATCGCCAGCGAGGCTTTGGTGCATTCCACGAGCAGCTTCTCGACATCTGACCCGCAGGATGGAACGGGTCAGCCTCCCTTAACCTAGGGAACGCTTCACGGGCCGGCCGTGCAAACTGGACTCTCTGGTCCCCCAATCGTCCGGTCGAAGTACCGAGCGAGCCCGCTCGACGTCGCACGTACTGATCCGGCGTGGAACATGTCTCAGTCGATCGGGGGTGGGTCTGCGAGCCGGGGCCCCGCCCCGCTCGGCTTCGTCGCCGGACTGGTCATCGCCATGGTGACCGCACCGGTCGGAGTCTCGGGCACCGTCTCTTGCTACCCGACCAGCTCAGCGTGCTGCACATTGCGAATCCGGCTGCCACGCCGACGAACCCGCTCTACAACACCGTCGCGACCCCAGGTGCGCTCCTGTCGGCTGTCTGTATGCCGCGCAGGTCTTGGCTTGACCTTCCGGACACGCGAGGCGGCGCCCCGAGCAGCCCATCGGTGCACGCGAACCTCCGGCCGCCCTGGCGCCTAGACTGCCACTATGGGCCACCCGGGACTGACTGACGCGTATGGCCGGGTTGCCACCGATCTGCGCGTCTCCTTGACCGACAGGTGCAACCTGCGCTGTACGTACTGCATGCCGGCGGAGGGCCTGAACTGGCTGCCCGGCGAGGACATGCTCACCAATGACGAGGTGGTCCGCCTGATCAGGATCGCCGTTACACATCTCGGAGTCAACGAGGTCCGGTTCACCGGTGGAGAGCCGTTGATACGACGGGGCCTGGTCGACATCGTGCGGCGAACCGCGGCCCTGCGACCTCGTCCGGACATCTCTGTCACGACGAACGGGCTGGGCCTGTCGCGGACCGCGTCGGCGCTTCGCGAAGCCGGCCTGGACAGAGTCAACGTCAGCCTCGACACCGTCCGCCGTGAGACGTTCGCGACGATCACCCGCCGGGACCGCCTCGACGATGTGGTCGCTGGGCTGGCAGCAGCCGACGCCGCCGGGATGCGCCCGGTCAAGGTCAACGCCGTCTTGATGCGCGGGGTCAACGACGACCAGGCAGCAGAGTTGCTGGCCTGGTGCCTCGAGCGCCGCTACGAGCTCCGGTTCATCGAGCAGATGCCGCTCGACGCACAACACGGCTGGAGCCGCGACGCGATGGTGACCGCCGACGAGATCTTCGCGTCGCTCGGGACGCAGTTCCGGTTGGAGCCCGCTGTCGAGCCCCGGGGGAGCGCACCGGCCGAACTCTTCACCGTTGACGGAGGACCGGCGACGGTAGGTGTCATCGCCTCGGTCACGCGCCCGTTCTGCGGGGACTGCGACCGGGTCCGGGTCACCGCCGACGGCCAGGTGCGCACCTGCCTGTTCGCGCGAGACGAGTCCGACCTGCGTGGCGCCATGCGAGCCGGCGCACCCGACGACGAGATCGCCGACCGCTGGCGCATGGCGATGTCGACGAAGCAGCCCGGACACGGCATCGACGACGTCGGCTTCCTGCAGCCGGCACGACCGATGTCGGCGATCGGCGGCTGAGCGTTCCGTCGCAGGCGATGCGGATCAGCCGCGCTTCGACAGCCTCCGAAGCAGCAAGAGCTGCGAGCACGACAGCGACCAGCTGCTTCCAGTAGCTCTTCAGCAGGATCGGTATCACCGTTGCGCCTAGGTCGAGTGCATCGTTGTCGGCGCCGGCTGTGGAGCCGCTGTTCGCCGAGGGGCCGTTGTCTGCCTCTGTAGGGGCTGCCGTCTCTGTCGACTGCGGAGGGATCTCCGACCCGATCGGCTCGGCCGTAACGTCGGCACGGGCGCTCGCTGCGACCTGACTCGGCAGCTCCGAGGGCTGTCCGAGGCCACAGCTGCGGATTCCGCCGCGGGCTCTGGCTGCTCAGCGGTGGCGCCGACCTTCGTCTGGAGGCAGGTCACGAACTGCTGGAGCAGCTTGTTCGAGACGTCCTCGATGATCCCGCGCCCGAACTGCGCCGGCTTCCCGGTGATCTGCAGGTCGGTCGAGACGTCGACCTTGGTCGCGCCTCCGCCGTCGTCGGTGAACGTCGCCGTCACCTTGGCGCCCGCCGTGCCGTTCCCCCGCTTGTCCTTGCCCTTGGCCTCCACCAGGAACCGGCCAGCGGCCTGGTCGCGTTCGAGGAAGGTGCCGGTGCCGGAGTACGTCAAGCGCGATGGGCCCGAGCTTGACCTTGCACTGTCCCGGTGAAGTCATCGCCCTCGACCGACGTGACGACCGCGCCGGGAAAGCACGATGCGACGCTCTCGATCTCGAGGAACGTGTCCCAGGTCTCGTCGAACGAGGCGGGAACGGTGAACGAGTGGTTCAGCTCCACAGATTCAGACTCCGGCTGCCGCGAGTACCGCACGGCGAGTAAGGACGGGTGCGAGGACCTTGCGATAGTCGGCGTCGCCGTTGAGGTCGGACGGGGGGTTGGTTCCTTCGGCGGCAGTGGCGGCCGCGGCGCGGACCGCTTCGTCGGTCGCGGGCTTTCCCACGAGCGCGGCTTCGACGGACGCTCGCGCGCAGTGGCGTCGAGCCCCATGTTGGTCAGCCCGATCCGCGCCTCGGTGATCGTCCCGCCGTCTGCCTTCACGGTCGCAGCGACACCCACGATCGACCACTGGTGCGAGACGCGGACGAACTTCTCGTAGTGGGCTCCCCACCCGGTGTGCTTGGGGATGCGTACCTCCGTGAGCAGCTCGCCCTCCGCGATAGCCGTGGTGAAGAAGCCCTCGAAGAAGTCGTCCGCGCCGACGGTGCGGGTCGACGCCGCCGGGCCCGGCGATGACGAACTCCGCCTCCAGGGCGAGTGCCGCCACACCGACGTCACCGGCCGGATCCGCGTGGGCCAGCGACCCGCCGAACGTGCCGCGGTGGCGGATCTGCGGGTCGGCGACCGTCTCGGTCGCCTTGGCCAGCAGCAGCGCGTGCTCGTGCACCAGCGGGTCCCGCATCACCTGGTGGTGCGTGGTCATGGCGCCGATGACCAAAGCGTCGCCGTCGTCGCGGATCCCGCGGAGAGACTCGATCTTGCCCAGGTCGATCACGAGGGTCGGGGCGTTCATCCGCAGCCGCAGCACGGGCAGCAGACTCTGGCCGCCCGCGAGCACCTTCGCCTCGTCGCCACCGTCGGCGAGAGCGGCTGAGCGCCTCTTCCAGGCTGGCCGGTGCGACGTAGTCGAACTCGGTGGGAATCACAGCGCGTCCCCTTCACTCTCGTCGAAGTGGGGCTCGCGGTCGGCTCGGTCGGCTTCTCGCCACCTGCGCTGCCCGCTTGGTGGATGGCCCGGTAGACGCGCTCCGGTGTACATGGCATGTGATGTCGTTGACGCCGAAGTGCCGAATGGCGTCGACGACCGCATTGACGACCGCCGGAGTGGAGGCGATGGTGCCTGCCTCGCCGACGCCCTTGGTGCCCAGGGTGTTCGTCGTGGAGGGCGAGGTGGTGTGGTCGATGTCGAAGCTGATCACGTCCGCCGCCGTCGGGATCGTGTAGTCGACGAACGACGCGGTCACCAAGGTGCCGGACTCGTCGTGGACCGCCTCCTCGAACAGCGCCTGGGCGATGCCCTGCACCAGCCCGCCGTGGACCTGGCCGGCGACGATGAGCGGGTTGACGATGACGCCGATGTCGTCGACGGCGACGTACTTGCGCATCTTGCACCGCGCCGGTCTCGGTGTCCACCTCGACGGCACACAGATGTGTGCCGTGCGGGAAGGAGAAGCTGACCGGGTCGAAGGTCGCGTCGGTGTCCAGGGTCGGCTCGACGCCGTCGGGCATGTTGTGCGCCGCGAACGTCGCCAGCGAGATCTCCTGGATCGCCACCCCCTTGTCGGTGCCCCTGACGGTGAACCTGCCGCCTTCGAAGTCGAGGTCGGCCTCGGAAGCCTCCAGAAGTGTGCGCCGCGATGGGTCTGGCCTTCTCGATGACCTTGTCCGCGGCCTTCACGAGCGCCTCGCCGCCCACGGTCAGCGAGCGCGAGCCGTAGGTGTCCATGCCCTTGTGCGAGATCTGGGTGTCCCCGTGCAGCACCTCGACGTCCTCGAACGGAACCCCGAGCCGGTCGGCGATGATCTGCGACCAGGCCGTCTCGTGACCCTGGCCGTGCGCCGATGAGCCGGTGACGACCTCGACCTTGCCGGTGGGCAGCATGCGGACCGACGCGTGCTCCCAGCCGCCCGCCCCGTAGTTGAGGCTGCCCAGGATCCGCGACGGTGCCAGGCCGCACATCTCGGTGAACGTGGAGATGCCGATGCCGAGCTGTACCGGGTCGTTGGACTCCCGCCGTTGCTTCTGCTCGGCGCGAAGGCCGTCGTAGTCGAAGCGGGCCTTCGCCTTCTCCGTAGCCGCCTCGTAGTTGCCCGAGTCGTACTCCAGCCCGCAGACGGTGGTGAACGGGAACTCCTCGTGCTTGATCCAGTTCTTCTCGCGGATCTCGAGCGGGTCGACACCGACCTCGACCGCCAGCTCGTCCATGAGCCGCTCGATCGCGTACGTCGCCTCGGGCCGACCGGCACCTCGGTAGGCGTCGGTCCAGGTCTTGTTGGTCAGCAGGGTCGTGCAGTTGAACTGGTAGGCGGGGAACTTGTAGATGGCGTTGAACATGAACGCGCCGAGCACCGGGACCCCGCCGCCGACGAGGGAGACATACGCGCCGAGGTCGGCGAGCAGGTCGACCTTGAGGCCGGTGACCGTCCCGTCCTTGGTCGCCGCGAGGGTGAGTTTCTGCCACTGGTCGCGGCCGTGGTGGGCCGCCATCAAGGACTCCGAGCGAGTCTCGGTGTACTTGCAGGGCTTCCTCCAGCCGGCGCGCCACGATGAAGGTCATGAACTCTTCGGGCGTGGTCTGCAGCTTGCCGCCGAAGCCGCCGCCGACGTCGGGAGCGATCACCCGGATCTTCGCCTCCGACACGCCGAGGACGGCGGCGAGCAGGAAGCGAAGGATGTGCGGTATCTGGGTCGCCGACCACATGGTGATCTGCTCACCCGTCGGGTCGACGACTGTCGAGCGCGGCTCCATGAAGGCAGGAATGAGCCGCTGTTGGCGGTACTCGCGCTCGATCAGGATGCCATTGGCCCGAGCCTCCTCGATGGCCGCGTCGATGGGCCGCCGGTGCCGGCCGTGGCCGAGTCGAACTGCCAGAAGGCTGAGTGGTTGGTGCCGAGGTCCGGGTGGGTGAGCACCTCGTCCTTTGCGGCCTCCTTGAGGTCGAGCACGGCCGGCAGCTCGTCGTACTCGACGTCGACAAGCTCGGCGGCGTCGCGAGCCTCGGCCATGCGTGCGGGCCGCGACGACGGCGACGATCTCTCCGGCGAACGCGACCCGGTCGACCGCGATCGACGGGTGGTTCGGCGTCTTCTGGTCGGTCGTGATCGGCCACGCGTTGGGCAGGCCGCCCTGCTCGTCCGCGATGTCGGCTCCCGTGAGCACCGCGACGACATTCGGCGAGGCCTTCGCGGCCGAGGTGTCGATCGACGTGATCATCGCGTGGGCGAAGGGGCTGCGCACCACGGCGAGGTGCAGCATGCCGGGCAGCTGGATGTTGTCGGTCCAGCGTCGTGCGGCCGGTGATCAGCCGCTGGTCCTCCTTGCGGCGTCGCGCGGAGCCGATCTCCTTGCGTCGGGCGGTTCTTCGGTGACGGTCATGACGCGGTCCCTTCGAGGGCCGGGTCGGCGGCCGGGGCATGTCCGGCCGCGGTCTGCACGGCTCGGACGATGTTGTGGTATCCGGTGCAGCGGCAGATGTTGCCCTCGAGCCCGTGCCGGATGGCTTCCTCGCTCGGGTCGGGATTGTCGTTGAGCAGGTCGATTGTCTGCATGATCATCCCCGGCGTGCAGAACCCGCACTGAAGCGCGTGGCACTCCCGGAACGCGGCCTGCACGGGGTGCAGCACGCCGTCCTGCTCGAGTCCCTCGATGGTCGTGACGTCGTGCCCGTCGGCCTGGACGGCCAAGACGTTGCATGACTTGACGCTGGTCCCGTCCAGGTGCACGGTGCACGCACCGCAGTTGCTGGTGTCACAGCCGATGACGGTCCCGACCTTGCCTAGTCGCTCACGTAGGTACTGCACGAGCAGCATCCTCGGTTCGACTTCATCTGAGTACGACGATCCGTCGACTGGTGACGCTGATCCGTGCCATGCAGAACCCTCCAAGGGAAGTGAGAGCGGGGTTGCCCTGATCGTTGCTCGTTTACCGGCGCGCTGACAAGGCCTATGTCGAGCCGGAAACCGTCGCATTGTTGTCGCGGCCCGTCACTGGCCGTCAGGAGTGGTGGATGCGCCCGTCGCGCTCGGCGAGGCGCTGCCGCGCCCACCCCACTGAAGCGCGATGATCTCGGCGGCGATGCTGATCGCGGTCTCCTCGGGAGTGCGGGCGCCGAGATCGAGTCCGATCGGTGAGGCGAGCCGTTCGAGCGCCTTGTCGCGTCACTCCGGCCTCCCTCAGCCTGTCGATCCGGTCATCGTGTGTACGGCGAGACCCCATCGCCCCGACGTAGCCGATCTCGGGCAGCCCGAGGGCGACCTGAAGGACGGGGACGTCGAACTTCGGGTCGTGGGTGAGCACGCACAAGGCGGTGCGAGAGTCCACGCGGCCGGCTTCGACCTCGCGCACGAGATACTTGTGCGGCCACGAGACGACCACGTCGTCGGCGAAGGGAAACCTCGCTCGTGTCGCGAAGATCGGCCGGGCGTCGCAGACGGTGACGTGATAGCCCAGGAAGTTTCCGACCTTGGCCATGGCGGCGGCGAAGTCGATGGCACCGAACACGATCATTCGCGGTGGCGGCGCGAATGACCAGACGAAGACCTTCATCCCCTCGCCTCGACGCTCGCCGTCAGGGCCGTACTCCAAGGTGGCGCTGCGGCCGGCAGCGAGCAGGCCGCGGGCGTCGTCGGTGACAGCAGCGTCGGCGCGATCGCTGCCCAGGGAAGTCGACGGGACTGCTTGCTCAGCATCGTGCGGGTGGACGACGAGCCGACGACCAAGCCGCGACTGGTCGGGATGCTCGATCACCGTCGCCAGTGCCACTGGCCTGTCACGTCGGATGTCGTCCGCGATGCTGCCGAGCTCCGGGAAAGTCTGTTTGTCGACCTTCTCGACGTACACGTCGAGAATGCCCCCGCACGTGAGGCCGACCGCGAAGGCGTCGTCGTCGCTGACGCCGTACCGCTGGAGCACCTGCTCGCCGGACTCGACGACGGTCTGGGCGAGCTCGTAGACCGCGCCCTCGACGCAGCCACCCGACACCGAGCCCACGGCCTCGCCGTCCGGGCCGACCAGCATGGACGCACCGGGGGGACGGGGCGCGGACTGGAAGGTGGCGACGACCGTCCCTACCCCGACCGTCTTGCCGTCTTCCCACCACGACATCAGCTCGTCGAGCACCTCACGCACGTGCGACCACCTCCAGCAGATCCGCGAACGCCGACATCGAGTGACCGGCCACGAAGTCGTCAACGTGGGGCAGCGCTGCCGCCATTCCCTGCTGCACAGGTTGGTAGCCGACGAGCCCCCGGTGTGGGTTCATCCAGACCACCCGATGGGCGAGCCGATGCAGTCGTGCCATCTGGTCTCCGAGCTGTGCAGCGTCTCCACGCTCCCAACCGTCGCTGGCGAGCACCACGACGGCTCCGCGCGCCATTCCGCGCTGACCCCAGCCGTCCAGGAAGGCCTTGAGCGTCTCGCCGAGCCGGGTACCGCCAGACCAGTCCGGCACCGTTTCGCCTGCCTCAGCGATGGCCCGGTCAGCGTCGCGGAGCTGCATCGCGGTGCTGATCCGGGTGATCCGCGTACCCAGGGTGAACACCTCGACCACGCCACCCGTCACCGTGCGCGAAACGATGCGCCAGCCGCAGCAGGGCGTCGGCGTACGGCCCCATCGAGCCGGACACATCGAGGAGCAGGACCACCCGCCGAGGTCGCGTACGGCGTCGACGCCAGGCCAGGTCGACCGGCTCTCCACCGTTGCGGAGGGTTCGGCGCAGCGTTGCGCGGATGTCCAGGTCGCCCCGCCGCCATGGTGCTCGACGATATGCCGTGCGACGCGGTGCGCGAGGGGTGAGGCTGCCGAACAGGGCAGCGAGCCGGGCCCGGTCCGCTGGTCCCAGCTCAGCGATGTCGCGGTGCCGCAGGACCTCCGTCGCGCTTGCTGTGGCGCGCAGGATCTCATCTGGCTCGTCCACGTCCTGACCGTCGAGATCGCGGTCGCGATCCTCCTCGAGCGATGCCTGGCGGACTGCGGCGACGCGAGGCTGGGCTTGCCGAGCAGTCTCCAACGGGTCGCTGTGGAACCACTCGGCGAAGACCGGATCGTAGGTCCTGAGGTCTTCCGGGCTCGAACAGAGCGTGGCCTGCCCAGCCCAGTAGGTCGCGCGCTCGTTCGATATCTCGACGACCGCCACGGCCTGCAGGTAGTTCTGTGCTCGGTCCTGGGTGACCGGCAGCCCGGCCGCTCGCAGCGCGCGACAGAAACCGAGAAGGAGCTCGTCGGCCGCGTGCAAGGCAGTCTCCATCGTCAGCCGGCCAGCATCCGGTCCAGCGAGGCGCGTACGCGTTCGGCATCTTCGCGGTACTTGACCACCGCACCGAGTGTGGCGGCGGCTGTCTCAACGTCGATATGGGCGACGCCGAGGCGATGGAGAGCGCGCGCCCAGTCGAGCGTCTCGGCCACCCCTGGTGGCTTGACGAGGTCGGCGCTGCGAAGCTGCTGAACGAGGCCGACGACCTGCATGGCCAGCGCCTCTGATATCTCTGGTGCCCGCGACCTGACGATCTCCACCTCTCGAGCCAGACCCGGATGCTCGACCCAGTGATAGAGACAGCGGCGCTTCAGTGCGTCGTGCACCTCGCGGGTGCGGTTGGACGTCACGATCACAACTGGCGGGGTGCTGGCCGAGATGGTTCCAAGTTCGGGAATCGACACCTGGTAGGTCGACAAGACCTCCAGAAGGAAGGCCTCGAACTCGTCGTCAGCCCGGTCGACCTCGTCGACCAAGAGCACGGCAGGGCTCTCCTGCAGCGCACGCAGCAACGGCCGCGCGAGCAGGAACCGCCGGTCGAACAAGGAGCGCTCGAGGTCGCCGATCTCTGTGCCCGCGGAGTTTCCCTGGCTGGCGGCCTCCACGGCCCTCAGGTGGAGGATCTGGCGGGGAAAGTCCCAGTCGTACAGGGCCTGGCTCGCATCGATGCCTTCGTAGCACTGAAGGCGGATGAGTGGGATCTCCAGGGCCTCAGACAGCGCCTCGGCCAAGGCTGTCTTGCCGGTACCGGGCTCGCCCTCGACCAGCAAGGGGACGATGCAGCTCCAGCGCGAGGAAGCCCACGGTTGCCAGCGCGTCGTCGCAGAGGTAGCCAGTGGCCGACAACCTGTCGGACAGATCCTGAGGGGTGTCGATCCCAGGACACATGCCGCCTGACCCATTCATTCGGCCAGGCTAGCCGTAGAGCGTGACTCTCGTTCGGGACCGGCGTTCTCGGGGAGCCGTAAGTTACGCTGGAGCAGACTGTTCGCATGGACGCCGCAGCATGGGACCAGCGATTTGCCGCCAGCACGTCCTTCGGTCCACGGGACCGGACCCGGTCGTCTCAGCCGAGCTCGCCGACGCTTCCACCGGTGATGCGATCGACCTTGCCTGCGGGCTCGGGCGGAATGCGATCTGGCTCGCAGCCCGTGGCTGGCGGGTCACGGGTGTCGACTTCTCCTCGGTGGCGTTGAGCCGGGCGGCCGAGCTGTCACAGGGTGCAGGCGTCGACAACTCGACCCAGTGGATCCTCGCAGACCTGCTGGCTTTCGAACCTCTTGCGGCTTTCGACTGTGCCTTGCTCTCGTACCTACAGCTCGAGCCGCACTCGCGCAGAGCTGTGGTGCGACGCGCCTTCGGGTCCCTTCGTCCCGGCGGCACCTTTCTCCTCGTCGCCCATGACCGCACCAACCTGACCGAGGGAACAGGCGGCCCTCAAGATCCGTCGGTTCTCTATTCGGCCGACGACGTTCTCGGAGACCTGGCCGGTGAGCGCTTCGACGTCGTACGAGCCGAGCGTGCGGCGCGAGTGGTCGACGTGACGAGCCGTGGCCATGAGCACCCGGGGAAGCCCGACCACGACCGCTTACGACGCCGTGGTCCGGCTGGAGCGCCCCGATTGACCCGACGGGGTCCGTGGCGCAGGTGTCAGGAACGTCCCCGGGGAACTGAGACGCGACGCCGTCGCGTCTTGTCCGACCGAGCTACCGATCTACGGGGACCGCCGTCGGCCCGCAGCAGCCAGCGCGCGGCGGGTGAGTACGCGCGCCAGGTGGCGTCGGTAGCTCCGGTCGGCGTTCATGTCCTCGACCGGCTCGGTATCGACAGCCGCGAGCTCAGCATGCTTCGGTCAAGGACCCGCCAGCGGCGAGAGCCGCCTCGGTGGCAGTGGCGCGCAGCGGCGTGGGGCCCATGTTGGCCAGTGCGACCCGGCCTGCGACGGTCGCGACGCCGACGATCGCCCAGTCGTTTGCTCGCCGGGTGAACTTCTCGTAATGCCACCCCGACGGACCGGTCCGTGGCAGACGAATCTCCACCAGCAGCTCATCGGCCGCCATTGCCGTCTCGAAGTATCCGACGAAGAAATCCTGAGCAGACAGCTCACGCCGCCCGCTCGGCCCCTGCACCACCAAGGTGGCGTTGGACGCCAAGACGGCGGTGGGAAGGTCGGCTGCCGGGTCGGCGTGGGCGAGCGAACCGCCAATGGTGCCGCGGTGGCGCACCTGCGGATCGCCGACGTAGGAGGCGGCCGCTGCGATGAGCGGGGCATGCGCTCGCAGTACGTCCGAACCGACCAGGTCGCAATGCCGTGTAAGCGCTCCGATGGCGACGACGTCGTTCTCGACAGTGACGTACGAGAGTTCGGCAAGCGGGTGTACGTCGATGAGGACAGCCGGAAATGCCAGCCGCAGCTTCATCATCGGGAGCAGCGAGTGACCACCTGCCAGGAACTTGGCCTCGTCACCGTGTTCGGCGATCTTCGCGATGGCGTCATCCACGGACTCTGCGCGCACATACTCGAACGGTGCGGTGATCACGCGTTCGCCTGAGGGCCAGCCTCGGCGGCGGCGAGCACTGCTCTGACGATGTTGTGATAGCCCGTGCAACGGCAGAGGTTGCCCTCGAGCCCCTCGCGCACCTCCTGCTCTGTCGGGTGCGGGTTGTCAGCGAGCAGACCGACCGCCGCCAACACCATGCCCGGAGTGCAGAAGCCACACTGGAGACCGTGTTCGGACTGGAACGCCGCCTGGACCGGATGCAACCGGCTCGACCCGGAGCCGTCGACCGACGCCAGACCTTCGAGAGTCGTCACGGCGGCACCATCGGCTTGGACGGTGAGAACCGTGCAGGACTTGACCGATTCACCGTCCAGGAGGACGGTGCAGGCCCCGCAGGACGTCGTATCGCAGCCGATGTTGGTCGCCTTCAGACCGCACACGTCGCGCACGTAGTCAGCGAGCAGCATCCGCGGCGCCACTTCGTCAGATCGTGTGCGTCGAGTTGACCGTGATCGACACCTGCATCAGCTCATCGCCTCCTTGTCGTCCGCCTCGCCGACCGACGTGTCGCTGTAGTCCACATTCGACGCTCCGCTCGCACTGCTGATGGCCGCCCATACCCGCATGGACGATGTCGGCATGTCGATGTGGCGTACCCCGAGGTGAGCGACAGCGTCGATGACCGCGCTCTGGACGGCCGGCGTCGAGCCGATGGTGCCCGCCTCGCCGATCCCCTTCGCACCCAGCGGGTTGTACGAGGTCGGCGTCTCGGTCGTCACGAGCTCGAAGCTGGGAAGCTCGGTCGCGGACACGAAGGGGTATGCGGCCAAGGTTGTCGTGGTCGGGTTTCCCTCGTGGTCATAGAGAACCTCCTCGAGCAGCGCTTGCGCCGCCCCCTGGGCGAGACCACCGTGTCGTTGTCCCTCGGCGATGAGCGGATTGATCACCACGCCCGCGTCATCGAGCGCGATGAGCCGCGACGAGCTCGGCCTTGCCGGTCTCCGTGTCCACCTCCGCGACAGCAACGTGCGCTCCGAACGGGTAGGTCGCTCCAGGCGCCGTGAACACAGTCCGCACGAACAGCCGTTCTTTGGCAGCCAGTGCCGCGAAGGAGATCCCGGAACCGGGGACTCCGCTCACCATCAGTCCGGCACGGTCGCGATCGACGACCAGGTCGTCCGACGCCACCTCGAGCTCGATCGCGGCGCGAGCCTTGGCCAGATCGATGAGCTCCAGGGATGCCTGTCTGACAGCGGCGCCGCCCTGCTGGAGGCTCCTCGACCCCCCGGTGCCGCCTCCGTGAGGAACCAGGTCGGTGTCCCCCCAACGGACCGTGATCCTCTCCATCGCAATGCCGAGCTCGTTGCTGGCGAGCATCGCCCATACAGTCTCGTGGCCCTGCCCGTGCGGCGAGGTCCCCGTCAGGATGGTCGCGCTGCCGTCGGGATGAACCTCGACGGTGGCGTTCTCGGTCGGAGCCCCCGCCTCGTCTCCGCCCCCCGTGATCTCGACGTACACCGACACCCCGATACCGAGCTGCACCACGTCGCCGCGTTCGCGTCGCAGTGCCTGCTCGGCGCGCAGCCCTGGGTAGTCGGCTGCGGCGAGCACGGTGTCGAGCGCCATCGGGTAGTCGCCCGAGTCGTACATCGCACCGGTCTTGCTGGTGTGCGGCTCGGTGAACGCTGGAAGGAGGTTGCGCCTGCGGACCTGTACGGGGTCCTTGCCCACCTCGGCGGCAAAGAGGTCCATCGCACGCTCGATGGCGGCTGTCGCCTCTGGCCGTCCGGCACCGCGGTAGGCCCCTGTGGGGGTCGTATTGGTCACCACGCTCTTGAACGACGACTCCAGGTGCTCGATGTCGTAGACGCCCGGCGCCATCAGTTGAGTGAGCGTGGGCAACAAAGCCCCGATCCGTGGGTAGGCACCGCTGTCTTGGACGATGTCGAGACGGTACGCGCTCACACGCCCCTCGCGATCGCCGCCGATGGTGATGGTCTGGACCTGACCCCGCCCGTGGGTCATCGCGACCATGTTGTCCGACCGCGTCTCGACCCATCTCGCCGGCCTGCGATAGTGCCGGGCGATCCAGCCCACGAGCGCAGCCTCGGGGTCGGCACCGAACTTGGCGCCGAACGCGCCTCCGACCGCGGGGGTGATCACGTGCACCTGGGACGCAGACAGTCCGAGGAACTCCGCGACAGCCGACTGCGTCTCCTCCGCACCCTGGTTGGGGATCCAGGTCGTGAGTCGCTCATCGGCCCCCCATACGGCAGCGGCGGCGCGGACTTCCAGCGGCGCAACGGCCACCCTCTGGTTAGCGATCGTCCGGGTCACCACCACGTCGCAGCCGGCAAAGATGTCGTGATCAGTCTCGGCCGCCTTCTCGTAGGCGATGTTCGTCCCGGCGCCAGCGAAGAGCAGGACGTCGCCGGTCAGCGCCTCGACGGGGTCGACGACTAGCAGGCAGCGGCTCATAGCTCACCTCGACAAGCTCGGAGACGTCCTCGCCGTCGTATCGGCCGTCGGTCAAGACCGCGGCGACCGGTTCGCCTACGTACCGGACAGTTCCTGCGGCCAGCAGCGGTAGGGCCATCTCGCTGGGGTACATCGCGAAGGCGGGGGTCGGAGGAGGGACGTCGGTAAGGTCGCTCGCGGTGACAACGCCCACGCAGCCATCAGCGGAAAGCGCAGCGCTCGAGTCGATCGATGTGATCGTGGCGTGGGCGAGCGGCGACCGTACGAAAGTCACGCACAAGGCGCCATCGAGTCGCTCGTCGACGATGTCCTCGGTGTAGACGGCACCTGTCGTCAAGAACTTCGGGTCCTCGAAGCGCTGTACCCGGGTGCCGAGGATGCTGCCGCGTTGCGACCCACCAACAGTGGTCATGGGCGAGTCACTTTCGTACGACGTGGGCGTGGCAAACCAGTCCCCTTGTCTGCTGGGTGGATGAGTCAGCACCGAATGTATCCCTGGCCTTCGGAAGTTCGACCGGGACCCGCCAGTGCCCTCCACAGGCCACGCGCGGGTTGGACACCCAGGGCCCTCCCGCGGAGGCGCCCGGTCCTCAGCCTGACCCGACCTTTTGGACCCTTGGTCACCCTGACGACGTACCTTCTGACCAGATTCCCGGTCAGCTCCGCCCGCGTTTCGACGGCACATCGCAGCCAGACGCAGTGGATTGAGCAGCTGCGAGACGACAGTATGAGAGGCGGCGTACTTCTCGAGTGAGTGCCGAAGGTCGGCGTCGCGTACGGTGATGGAGGTTCCTTGTGATTCAGCTCGCTGCGCGGGCCCGGATAGTCCCGGCGCTGCCGATGCGCGCCAGCTCAACGCCATAGCGCGACTCGCGGTATGACGGTGTGCGCGACCTCAGTGACCATGCAGCCTGATGTCTGAGCTGCTCGGGCTGGTGCTGGCAGCGGGAGCCGGCCGGCGACTCGGCGGCCCCAAGGCCTTGGTCGCCGACCCGGAGACGGGGACCTGGCTCGGCCGAGCGGTCGCGGCACTGCGCGACGGCGGCGTCAGCGACATCTACGTGGTGGTGGGGGCGTCCGCGGACGAGGTGCGAACCGCGGTTCCCGCCGGGTGCCACGTCGTAGAGGCGACCGACTGGCCGGAGGGGATGGGAGCCTCACTTCGCGCCGGGCTGGCCGCGGTGGGTCAATCAGACCTCGACCCGGCCCCGGACGCCGTTCTGGTCATGCTCGTCGACACCCTCGGCGTGGGGGCGGCAGTGGTACGCCGGATGGCCGACCACGCAGGGTCGGACTGCGCTTGCCCGGGCGTTGTACGACGGCGAACCTGGTCACCCGGTTCTCATCGGTCGGGCCCACTGGGCGGGCGTCGCAGAGTCCGCGCGCGATGACCGGGGCGCCCGCGACTACTTGCGGAGCCACCGCGTGACGTCGGTTGAGTGCGGCGACATCGGATCAGGCGGTGACGTCGATACGCCGGCCCTGCTGGCCGCCTGGAGAGCCAAGCACAGCGGAGCGCTGAGCGTATCGACATCCCGCACCAGCGTGGAACCGTCCAACAACCCCGATCGCGACATCTGTCCGCGCCGACTCCAGACCCTGCCCGCCGCCGCCGTTGCTTCGACACCGAACCGCCGGAACCAGCCCGGGCCCGTATGCACGTCGTCCCGGTCCCTTTCTGGTTCGGACTGCAGACGGGACTGCCGTTCGCTGGGCACCAACGACGCTGAAGTCACTCGGCCCGAGGATGAGGCTTGAATCGGCGAACCTCATGTGGCCAGCCGCATGCCTCCGCGACCTTGCCCGCCCACATCTTGGCTGCCTCGTCATCGGCCACGTCCACCACGGCGAACCCGCCGAGAAACTCCTTGGTCTCGACGTACGGTCCGTCGGTGATCACCACCGTGCCACTGGTGGGGTCGGCGCTGTAGACCGGGCCGTCCTCCTCCTCCAGCCCTCCCGGCGAAGACGTACACGCCGGCAGCCTTCATCTCGTCCACAACCGCCCTTGCGAGCGGTCCGCGGGGGCGGAACCACTCCTCGGTGTGGTCGCCCACCCACTGTTGGTTGAAGTACATGAGGTACTCGGGCATGCCCGCTCCTTCTCTTGTGGCGGACCCGGCGGTCCGCGTTCACCTACCCTACGAATGGCGACAGCCGGATCCGACACGGTTATCCCTGACTGGCACAAACCTGTTCGGCCTGGCAGCCGCAGAGCACCCGCCCTGCATCGGCTAGGTGGAAGCCAGGTGAGTCGCCTTGGGTGGGCCCAGTTCTCAAGAGGAACCCGACGAGCGTAGCCGCAGCTGGAGCAGGGCGGCGAGGCTGATCGACTCGCCGTCACGGGCACCGCGGCCCACCTGGAGCGGTGGCGGGCTCGGGGCGACCGGGACTGTGCGCCAGCGGCCGAACCGTACCGGAGCCACAAGGAGCACGTAATAGCCACCGTCGAGGCCGACACCGAGCGAGCCGTCACGACGCAGGTACCAACCGACGACACCTGTGCGGTACCGACCGCGTCCGGACCACGGGCGAGCCATCAGCTCCTCGGTCGCCAGACCGGCCTGCCTCGCCTGCGCGATGAACCCGTCGATCAGCACCTGGGCCTCCGCGGACTCCCGCTCGCCCCGGCGCCGCAGCGCATCGACGTGGTAGGCGGAGGCCTGTTTGTGCTGCTCCGTCCGGCGGTTCGCCGCATCGGCACCCATCAGCGCCTCCCTCCACGTCGCATCGTCCACGCGACACCTAGGACTCCGCCCAGGTCCTCACACGGTACGCGCATCGCCACTGCGTCGTGACAGCCCGAAGGGACATCGCGCCGCGAGTGCCTCAGACCGGTTTGGTCCAGACGGCGGTGTACCGGAAGCCGATCCGGCGCCGCAGTCGGCTCCCGGGGAGTTGCCGCGCGAAGACAGTCCGCAGCTCGTCGTAGGTGTCTCGGGGATCGAGAACCGGGTATCTCTGCTCGTTCGCGTCAGCGGGCGCCGAGCGGGGATGCTTGATCAGCCCAAGGATCGGGTTGACCAGACAAGCACACGGTGTCCCAGATCCAGTCGGTAGCAGTCTGGGGTCGCGCGAGCCCCACAACCAGGAGGCGTCCTCCCGGCGAGAGCAGCCGTCGCGCATCGGCCAGCGCTGCCTCGGTGTCGAGGTGATGAAGAACCGCGACCATCGTGATGAGGTCGTACGGCCCCTCGAGCTGGGCGAGTTGCTCGCCCGACACCGTCACGTGCGAGCAGCCGGCTCACCCGACCTGAGGCGACATTGCGCATCGTGGCGTCCCGGTCAGTTCCGTGTGCCTGGTCGAAGCGCCCGGCCAGCTTCTCCAACAGCTCGCCACGCCCGCACCCCACGTCGAGCGCCCGGCGACGTCGTTGCGGCAGTCGCCGCAGAATCCAGCCGTGAAAGTGGTCGTTGTGGCTCCACGGGTGACGTCGGTTGAACCGGTTCAACCCGTCGACCAGCACCGGCAGATGTCGGCGACTGAGGTCGCGGGGGCTTACAACACTTCGCTTCCGCCCGCCTCCCTGCTCCTCGCACAGCACGTTGGCTCGCCATCGCAACCTTCGTGCGCGCGCCCCCGCCCTTCAGCCATCATGCCAAGCCACGGGGACCAGTTCCCGCTGATACCAGGTGCCCTGCTTCCCGCCGAGGTCGGATGGGTCGGCCGGCCCCACCGACAGGAATCCGGCTTTGAGTAGCACCCGTTGCGACGCGGGGTTGCTGTGGGCGGTTGCGGCCCGGACCGTGCGGACCCGGTGTTGCTGAGCGGCCAGAGAGCACAGCTGAAGGACGGTCGCGGTCGCCACTCCACAGCCGGCGACATGCTGGGCGACGCGGTAACCCAGTTCCGCGACACCTTCCTCGACGAACACCAGGTTGAACCGGCCCAGCACCGCCCCGTCCTCGGCCACGAGCACGTAGTACGCGCCGTCGCCCGCCTCCTGCTCTCCCACCAGGGCGTTGTGCTGTTCGGTGAAGTGCTCGAAGTACTCGTCGCCACGGTCGGAGATCGACGCCGAGAAGTAGGTGCGATTGGCTGCCTCGAAATCCAGGATCGCCGCGGCATGATCGGCCCGCAAACGCTGCAACTCCGGCATGAGACGAGGCTATCCAAGCCTGCGACGAGAGCGTCTCAGCCATCACGACCAGGTGAGCATCGGCGCCACTGACAGATCACCTGACCGAGCTGGATCCTTGGGTTGAGGGGCCGTGACGGTGCCCCTCAATGTGTGGAGGCGGGCGCGAGTCCCTATGGTGGACCGATGGCGTCCGTCAGGGAGTTCCAGGTCACGTTCGACTGCGCAGAGCCTGAGCGCGTCGCACGCTTTTGGTGCGAGGTGTTGGGGTACGTCGTACCGCCCCCACCGGAAGGGTTTGCGACGTGGGACGATTTCGAACGCTCGCTGCCGCCTGAGCATCAGGATTAGTCTTTCGCCTGCATCGATCCCTCGGGGGTGGGCCCGCGCCTGTTCTTCCAGCGCGTTCCCGAAGGCAAGGTCGTCAAGAATCGGCTGCACCTTGACGTGCGGGTCGGCACCGGGCTTGAGGGTGACGAGCGCCTGGCCGTCCTTGAGGCCGAATGCGCGCGACTGGTCCCGCTCGGCGCGGTCCGCGTGCGACTGCTCACTGCCGATGGCGTCAACGAGTCGTGCCTTGTGATGCAGGACGTCGAGGGCAACGAGTTCTGCCTCGACTGAGTAGTCGCGCATGGCCTTGCGCGGGTACCGGCGAGTCGAGCCCCGGGTACCGGTCAGGGCGATGCATGTGATCGGCCCGCCCAGGCCGCACCGCATGGCCGGTCTATCGCGGTGGAAACGACGCTCTGGTGCGGCTGACCGCCGCTTCACCGACCTGCTCGGCGAGACCACGATCACCTCCTCACCCGCTGGCGGATCCTCCTCGCTGCCGACCTTCTCCTCGACCCGAACGCCACGGTGGCGTCGGTCGCGAGCCGGGTCGGGTACGACACGCCGTTCGCGCTCAGCGGAGCCTTCAAACGCGAAATGGGTGCGAGCCCCCGGGCTCAACGGGCACGGGCGGTGGCTGGAGTCGCATGACCCCCTGGTCACACCGCTAACTGCCGGGCTTTGCCTGGCTCCGGGTCAGGTGACCAAGGGTTCTGCCCTCGAGCGTCGCTCGGATCGCGGGCGCCTTCTGGACGCACGTGGCCGACCCAACCGATCCTCGGTAGGGTTGTGGCCATGTGTGCTGGTGCGTCCGTGACGCGGCACTATCGTTTTCGCTGACGGCGCAGGGACACTCTGTAGGTACGTTTCCTCGGTTCCGCGCCGCTGGCCTCCTGCCAGGCGACCGTTTGGTGTTACCTGGCCTCTGCCATCCGTTCAGGAGCCCCCGCATGTACGAACACAGGCAGCCCCGAGCCGACTGATCCGCACATCGGGCCCGCGATCGTCTACCTCATCGTTGGCCTTCCCGGCGCAGGGAAAACGACTCGCGCGCAGGAGCTGGAGATCAGCGCGTCGGCTCTGCGGCTAACGCCGGACGAGTGGCAGATCATGCTGTTCGGCGACCAGAACCCACCAGATATGCGTGACCTCGTTGAAGGCAAGTTGGTTCAGCTCGGCATGCGGGCAGCGGAGCTGGGCACCAATGTGGTCTTCGACTTCGGGTTCTGGGGAAAGGACGAACGATCAGCGCTGCGCTGGATCGCAGCAACTGTGGGTGCGCGTAGCCAAGTCGTCTACCTTCCGATCGACCAGGAGGAGCAACGCAGGCGTGTCACCAATCGGTTGGCAGCGACGCCCGACCAAACTTTCGCCATGAGCGACGTCGAGCTCGAGCAGTGGCGGGCTCAGTTTCAAGAGCCGGACGACGACGAACTGCGAGGTTCGCAGATTCCACCCGTCCCGCCAGAGTACGCAACGTGGTCGGAGTGGGCCTCGCAGCGCTGGCCCTCCTTGCCTGACCAGTACGCAGACGCTGCAGCTCACTCGCACCCCTCGCGCGAACCATGACCCGACGGCTCCCGGAGATTTCTGTTTCCAGGCTCGGGGCAGATGATCTGGCCATTGGCCGACTGGGTCGAGAAGTACCGGGAGCAGGTCGAGCAGTCGCGCGCTGCCGCGGCATCCATGGATCTCGACAGCTCCTGTGCGCGAACAGACCTCATCGAGTGCAACCTGCGGTACGTGCTATTCCATATGATCGAAGAGACTGCGCGCCACGCCGGCCACGCAGACATCATCCGCGAGACGCTCGACGGCTCACGCGGCATCTGAGGTACACCTGAGCGCTCAGCGCGTGTCGAATGGTTGCTGCGGCGGCGTGGGTAGCCCGACATGTAGCGCCAGCCCGCACATCTCCTCGCCGTCGGCGTGCGACTAGGTGTCGGTTTCGGTCGTTCGGCGGTCGTTCAGGAGTTGGAGCTGATGACGCATAGCGCCGTCGGTTCGAGCCTCGTCTCCGGTGGCGAGCAGGTCGAGGAGGCAGCCTCGGAGCGCAGCCAGGGCGAGGGTGCGGCGGTTCGCGCCGTCATTGCTGTCTCGTTCCCGCGGTGCTTGACACGCCGCGAGTACGTCGAGCCAGTCGTTCACGGTCGCAAGGGCGAAGCCTGCCCATGCACCGTCGGGCTCGACCAGGGACCGGGTGTACGCCTCGGCCCACAATTGCAGAACCTGACGGTGATGTGGTGCTCGCAGCCACGACCAGACCTGCCGGGTCGCAGGCACGAGCCCGACCGCCGTGCCCTCGGGATCCGATGCCAGCACGTCTAGCAGTGCCAGCTCGTCGGTGCGGGCGCGGGCAAGGAGTGCCCGCACCAGTCCATCCTTGTTGCCGAAGAGGAACATCAGCACTCGTGGGCTGGAGCCGATCGCCGCGGCCAGGGGGCGCAGTGAGAGGTCGGTGAGGCCGTGCTCGAGGGATGTATCGGTAGGCGGCCTCCAAGAGCTCGACCTGACGCCCGGACGGATTTGTCCTCTGCTCGCTCACCCGGCTACTCTACCTTCGACTGAAACAGTCGTGTCAGTAGATGGAGTGGGAGTGTGCCATCGGAGAAGCAGAGTCGAAGCCTGGTGATACGCCACGCCGACCGGCCAGGTGACCTCGGTTGGGTTGTGATGGCCCACGGCGAGGCCTACCACCAGCAGTTCGGCTGGAACACGGACTTCGAGGCGCTGGTTGCCCAGATCGTCGCCACGTACGCCACTGACCACGACCCTGGCCGTGAAGCCGCCTGGATCGCCGAGGTTGACGGGAAGCGCGCGGGCTGCATCTTCTTGGTCGCTGGGGAGGAGCCGAGCGTGGCCAGGTTGCGCATCCTTCTCGTCATGCCGACTGGCAGAGGGACTCGGACTCGGCACCCGACTGGTCGAGGAGTGCCTGACGTTCGCACGCGACGCCGGCTACGACGCCGTGACCTTGTGGACCAACGACGTTCTCACCTCGGCGCGCAAGATCTATCAGTCCTTCGGCTTCACCATCACCGAAGAGGAACCCCATCACAGTTTCGGCCACGACCTTATCGGTCAGAACTGGACCCTGGACCTCAGCTCGCACCGAGGCTAGATGCTGACGGGGAAGATCAGCGAGCTCACGGCTTCTTGACACTCCCCGCAGGATCAGCGCGCGGCCATGAGCGTGCCATACGAGCACCGGTGAAGGGATCCGGTATGACGCCACCTAGAGCGCACCCGAGGCACGATCTGCTCAACACGGTGACCGCGACCGCGACTCACTCTTGAATTTGGCGGGTCGCTCTCTCCGGAGGTCCTACGCTCCCCCATGCGCCTCGTCCGCCCACCCCGACTCGTGTGGGTTCTGGCCGACAACACCTGGTACCAGGGATTCCTCGAGGCGTGGGGGCGCGACGCCGACAGGTGGCGGGCGTTCGTGCGCTACGCCGTCGCCCCCGGGATGAGGCACCTCACCTGGGTCGCAGCTGATCACGTGCGTCCAGCCTGACGGCCAGGACCGCGAGCACCTGCAACCCGTCACGCACCAATGGGACAGGGACCGTATCCCGGTAGCCGTACAGCTGACTGAGTTCGTCCGTCCGCAGACCAGGTGGTGGGTCGTGGCCACCCTCGATGAGTTGCTGGTACGGCGACGGTCTACCCGTATGACCAGTGATGTGCCGCACGGCGTTTGACCGGCTGGATCGGTCGCTGTGCCCTTTGAGGGGAGACCGGATGGGGAAATCTGTTCTATACATGTCGATGTCGCTGGATGGGTTCGTCGCCGGTCCGAACGAGAGCTGGGAGGACAACCCGCTCGGAGACGACGGCGGCCACCTTCACGGCTGGTTCCCGGCCGGCGCCATTCCCGCCGAGACCAGCTCCGAGGATCCCGCGGACGGCGTCAACCGTCACATTTTCGCCGAGTTGAACGCCACGGGCGCGATCGTGGCGGGCGCCGGCACGTTCGAGCCGGCCGGTGGCTGGGGTGGAGACCACCACGACGGCGTCCCGATTTTCATCTACAGCCGCCATGAGCCCCGCATCGACATCAGCGGCTGGCCGCTCGTCAGCTACGTCACCGATGTCCCGACCGCGATGACGCGTGCCAAGGAGGCGGCCGGCGACAAGAACGTCTCCGTCCACGGCGTCGCGGTCGCGCAGCTCGCGCTGGCGGCAGGGGTTCTCGACGAGCTCGAACTGCACGTCGTCCCTGTGCTGCTCGGTGCGGGCCGGCGCCTCTTCGACGACCGTGGGCTAGGAGCCATCGAACTCGACCGGGTCCGGGTCCTCGAGGGTGAGCACGGCGTCACACACCTGCACTACCGCGTGCGCCGACGGCGCGAAGAGTGAATTCGATGCCCTCCGCGAGACGGAGGAACCTGTGCATGCTTGAGGGCCGCTTTGTCCTCATCCGCGTGACAGACATTCGCTCCGTTGCGATCGACGCCGACTCCTCACGTTTGCGGCGGAGCCGGACGGAGGTGCGTCGACGCGGCGTGGAGGGTGGCCGTTGACACTACGGTCTTCGTTAGAGTCTACTAACGGTTAGTGAGTCCTGACAGAGTTGACGATGGTTGGGGTGCCATGGCGGACGGAACGCGTCGTTCGATTGTGTCCGCCCTGGCGGAGCATCCGCGCGCGGTCGGCGAGCTCGCCGAGGGGCTTCCGGTGAGCCGATCTGCCGTGTCGCAGCACTTGAAGATTCTCAAGGACGCGGGACTCGTGAGCGAGACTCCCGAGGGCACCCGCCGCATCTACCGCCTGAACCCGACAGCCCTGGTCGCCCTGCGAGACCAGCTCGACACATACTGGCGACGAACTCTGGAGAATTACGCCGGCCTGCTCGGCAGCCCCTCGTCGAGAGACCCTGGCGCTGCGGAAGTCGAGTGCGTTGAGTCGACCGAGGAGGAGACCCGTGACCGATAGCGCTTCAACCGTGCGGACCGAGGTGGTGGTGCCGGTTTCGGTGGCGGAGGCGTTCAGCTCGTTCACCGAGCGACTCGGCGACTTCAAGCCACCCGAGCACAACATACTTGGGGTGCCGATCGCGGAGACCGTGCTCGAACCTCGAGTGGGCGGCGGCATCATCGACCGGGGCGAGGACGGCAGTGAGTGCCGCTGGGCACGAATCTTGGCGTTCGAGCCCCCGCGGCGGCTGGTGTTCAGCTGGGATATCAACCCCCGCTGGCAGATAGAGACCCGACGTCGAGCAGACCAGCGAGGTGGAGGTCCGGTTCACCGCGGACGGCCCCTCGCAGACGCGAGTGGAACTGGTACACCGTCACCTCGACCGTCACGGACCCGGGTGGGACGCGGTCCGTGACGGAGTGGACGGTCAGGACGGCTGGCCCCGCTATCTAGCCGGTTTTTCCGCTCTCTTCCAGGACCGGACCCGATGACCGCACTTGTGGTCACCCAGGACATCGATCGCCCCGCCAGCACCGTCTTCGACTACGCCACCGACCCGACCCGGTTCGTCGAATGGCAACAAGGTGTCGTCAGCGGGGCGATGGAGAACACTGGGGCGCCCGTCGTCGGCGATACCTGCATCACGACCCGCCGCATCGGAGGGTCAGAACGCCCCGCGAGGTCCCGGCTTGTCAGGCACGACCCGCCGCACGCCTGGTCGGTCCGCGGGATCGACGGCACGATCCGCGCCCTCGTCGACGTCACCGTCCAGCCGCTGTCGGAGGAGCGTTCTCGCCTCACGATCTGCGTCGATTTTGAGGGCCACGGCATCGGTAAGATCCTCGTCCCGCTGATCGTCCGACGCCAGGCACGAAAGGAGATGCCCGCCAACCTTGAAACGCTCAAGCACCGCGTCGAGTCATGACCACGTGGCGAGGAAGTGGCGGGTACTCACCCAGTGCGCGGCCGAGCAGCGGTCCCCTTTTTCTAGTGACGCCAAGTCAACGGCACGTCAGAAGCACTCGGTGTGGCGCGGTCAGGCGCGCGGGTCAGCGGCCCTTGATGGTTCCCCATGATTCCCAGGTGGTGTGGAAGATCAGGGCTGTAATGAGGAGGCCGATGAGTGGATCCGCGATCGGTGCTCCGATGGCGATGAACGCCGTGGACACAATGATTCCCGCACTGACGTAGCCGTCCGCGCGCGCGTGGTTGCCGTCGGCGATCAGAGCGGGCGAGTCCAGACGTTTGCCTGCGCGCCAGCGGATGACGGCGGCTGTCTCGTTGCCCACCACGCCGACGATACCTGCGATCAGCAGCGCCCATAGATGCGTCGGGGTGTGCGGATGGAGGAGGCGCTCGATCACTTGAACAACGGCGAGCAGGGCGCTGGCGAGGATGACCGCCACGACGCAGTAGCCAGCCCACCGTTCGCCTCGGCGAGTGCGCATCAGGAACGCGATGCCAAGCGGGATGGCGGTCAGAGCGTCACCACCGTTGTGGATGACGTCGGTGAGCAGGGCGATGCTGCCACTCAGCAGGAATACGGCGAGCTGGACGACCGATGCCGCCAAGAGGACCGCCAAGCTGAGGCCAACTGCCTTGACTCCGGCCTTCGACCGGACGATCGAGGGGTCGACGAGGCCGTGGGGGTGGTCGTGATGGTCGTGAGTCGGGTGCTCCCGGGGCGTCCTGGGACGTTCGGTGCTCATCAGACCCAAGTATCTGCGTAGCCACGCATATAAGCAAGTCTATGCTTGTCGTTGTGCACAATCAGATCGCTAACTTCACGATGCCTGACGACGCCGACGTGCAGGTGGCAGCGGACGCCTTCCGCATGCTTAGCGACAAGAACCGGATCAAGATCTTGGTGGCACTACTGCAGGGCGAGTCCTCGGTCAACTGTTTGGCCGAATTGGTCGATGCCAGCCCCTCGGCTGTGAGTCAGCATCTGGCCAAGCTCCGGCTCGCCGGACTCGTGAACGTCCGGCGAGAAGGTACCTACGCGTACTACGCGGCTGCCAACACCCACGTTCAGCGCCTGCTGAACGAGGTGCTTTCGCACGCAGATCATGCTGCGCATCGCGTTGATTCCGCGGCCCCCCACCGCCACAGCACCCGTACGTGATCGAACCTGCCGATGTTTCCACGGCCGTTGCCTCTCGGGAATGTGTTTCGCACGACCAGCGCCCCTGATTCTTTGCGTCCGGATCTGCTCGGTAGCGGCTGCGTGAATGCGCTGAACGGGGCGCGTTGTGAGTCGCGCCACTCATAAGTTCGGAGGGGCAGCTTGTTGGTAGCGGAAAATCGACAGGACGTACCACGAAGCGGATGGCAGCGACGTGATGCACGTTGTGCTGACCAGCCCCAACGTGGTGGACGCCCGTTCCTTCCGACAAGTGACGACTAGTCCCTCGGTCGTTCTGCGCCGGGCACTCAGACGTCGCCAGCCCGGCCAGTTGCCTCAGTCACGACTCGAATATCAGGTGCCCTCTGATCGTCGACGATCTGGACACCTCAGTCGAGGGTCTTGAAGAGGACCTACCGCTGAGTGACATGCTCAAACGCCTCGCCATGTCGCAACGCACGTCGATGCTGATGTCGGAGTCCTCGAGAGCTTGCGGATCGGGTCGCGAAGGGGTCCAGTCCGTCACTTGAATCGGCCCGGGCTACGTGCGTCCATCGTGACGGCCACGGTGATTCACCGCGCCATCGGTACACGCAATGCCGACGACACTGAGGACCGCCGGACAAAGGGGAGCCTTTGGCGGCTTTCGGGGGCCACGTCCGCGGTGCAAGCTCTTGAGAATTGCGAGCGGCCGTGCCTGATTTGGAGTGTGCGCCCGCTTTCAAAGTCGGCAAAGGTGTGTTCAGGGCAGTCCGTGGGTGTTTCGGCAGCTCGGGGGCTGACCCTGAGATGCCCGCTGGCGCTATCCCCGACCGGGATTGCTCTCGGCCACGGCATGCACGGTTCAGAGCCTACCTCGAGGACAGTTCGAGCCAGGAAAGGTCACCGGTGTAACGCGTCTCGCTTTTCATTGTGGTGTTTGCCCTGACCCACTCGCCCAATGCGGCGTCGGCTGCTTTGGCGTGCTCCTCGGATTCCCATTGGCTGATGGACACCACTTGGTTGTCTTGGAACATGACTCCGTACGAGATGTAGCCTGGCGAGTTGGTCACTATCGGGATCACGCCCGCGCGGGCCTTGGCCTCCAGCTCGTCCCTGTCGTCACTATGGGTATAGATCACCACACGTGCGTACATGCCAAACTCCCGGTCCGGGCTGATGCGGCGGTTGGACGGTTTGTCCTTCCTGTCTCAGCCTGCGGAGCGTACCGCGGATCAGAAGTGCTGGATAGAGGCCGCTGCGATCCGCCGAGTGGGGCTTGGGCGCGGCCGTGCTCGGGTGGCGTTTCTGCGGTGTCGGACCCCTTCGGCGACCGGCAAGATCTCCGGGGGCGAGCGGGCCGTGCGACTTTCGAGTGAGGTCGCCGATCGCGGATGCTGTACCTACCGGCCGGACCGAGCTCTCGTTCGAGGTCAACGACATCGTGGCTGAAATCAGAGACCTTGAGCAGCGCGGAGTGACCTTCGCCGACTACGACCTGCCAGGACTGAAGACGGTGGAACACGTGTGCGCACTGGGTTCACAGAAGGCCGCTTGGTTCGAAGGTCCCAGCGCCAACGTGCTGTGCCTCCACGAGCTCGCCTCGTAGCCGGAATGAATCGCAGTCCTCGAGGAGTCGCGGCACCGCGTTCCAGTCGTCCACCAACGGAAGACCAATTGCCCGGGCGTAAGGCGCGGTCGAGAGGCAGGCGGTTCCGGCGAAGGACAACGACCTGGCGGGCGTGGGTCCAGACATGACGGGAGCGGTCGGACCCGCTCCCGCGCGGTCAACGAGAGCAGAATTCATTTCGGGTATCACGTGGACGTCGATTCCCATGCGCTACCCCACGCTCCCGCGGACGTGGTCATGCCCGACCGTCCTCGAGGCGACGTCATCCGCACTGGCCACACCAGCAACGCTCGTGGTCGAGACCGGGGTCAGGACGAGGTGACGGCGTACAGCCGCCACTGTCCCGGCACACCCTTGAGGTCCGCTAGGCCACGATCGTCGAAGCCGATGCCTGACCCCGCGACCAGGTCTTTGACGGTTTGCGAGACCAGTACTTCATCAGCCGCTGCTTGCGCCGATACCCTTGCTCCGATCGCGACCGCGATGCCGGCGATCTTGCCGTCGAGGACCTCGCACTCGCCCGTGTGCAGGCCAAGACGCACCTGCAGACCGATCTCGCCGACCGCGGCTCGAATCGCCTGAGCGCAACGTATCGCCCGAGCCGGCCCGTCGAAGCGGGCGAAGAACCCGTCACCGGCCGTGTCGATCTCGACACCGCGGAACCGGGTCAGCTGCTGGCGGATACAGGCGTGGTGCTCACCCAGCAGCTGCCGCCATCGGGTGTCGCCGAGCTCCGCAGCCAAGGACGTGGAGCCGACGATGTCGGAGAACAACACGGTCACGAGCACCCTGTCCGGCTCGGGTGTCGCCTGACTCACCGCTTCCTGGAGAAAGGGGACCACTTGTGACAGCAGTCGATGTACGAACGCAGTCGATGGAAGGTGCTCGTCACCGTCCAACTCGGCGTACACCGCGCCGGGGATGTGCTCAGCCAGGTATCGGCCGTGCTCGACCCGCACCCACGGATCATCGCGCTGGTGCACGACGAGCGTGGAGGTTCTCACAACAGGAAGCACGCTGCGCACGTCGATGGCCATGTTCATCCGGTCCAGCGCTTCCAGAGACGCAGGGCTGGAGCCATAGCGCAACACCCGGGCCCACGCCTTCAGTTCGTCGTCATCCGCGGATGCGAGGCCACTTCGCGCCATCTCTTCAATGCCTCCAGGAGTGGCGAATCCGTCGAAGGCCTCCTCGATTTCATTCCGAAGCTCACGCTCGGTGGAGCCGAACGGATAGTCCCTTGCCCATAGTTGTCGGGCACTGCCACCGTAGAGCACCATCGCGGACACTCGCTCGGGATGAGACGCAGCGAACACCACGCTCATCGGCACCCCCTCCGAGACGCCGAACAGCGCTGCGCGATCGGAACCCGCTGCGTCCATCACCGCCCGGATGTCGTCACTGCGCTCCTCCAGCGTCGGGACCCCTGCGATCCGGTCGGACAGGCCGGTGCCTCGCTTGTCGAAGAAAATCACGCGCGCATGCTCGGCCAGACCCCGCAGCAAAGCAGCTACCCCCGCGATATCCCAGTACAGCTCCACGTGGGAGACAGTGCCGGGCGTGAGAATCAGGTCGAACGGACCGTGACCAACCACCTGGTAGGCGATCGCGACATCTGCGCTGCGCGCATAGCGGGTCTCGGGCACGCCCATGTCCCAAGTCTCGATCTCTGCGCATCGTCGCGCAACAGCCCAAGGCCGCCGCAATCGGCCGCGATGGCGGGCGCGGGCTCAATGATTCGCGTACCACAAGGCGTTCCACCCTGCTACAGACCGAAGCACCACTGGGCGGCATTGCCCTGGTCTACCCAAGGGACAACGATCCAATGCCATGTGTGTGTTGGTGCATAGGCGGCGAACAATGGGCTGGCGTGGACTGATAGGTACTTCCCGGACGTCTACAGACTGGCCCATCCGGCGGGTATCTGGCAGTTGGGGAGGCGTCTGCGCATGGACGTCGGAAAGATTTCGCTCGAGTCCTACGCGACCTGTCGCCCAGGGACCCTGGCGTTGTTCCTCTTTGGTTGGGCGGCTCAATCGGGGTGCGTTCTCGCTGTGAATTTAGGACACTGACTTGCGTGGTCACGAGGCTGCGATGAACTGCCGCGATGGCATCCCCGCCATGCCGACTCTCGACGAGGTCGTAGCCGCCCGGCTGCCTTGGACGTCACCGGTGCTCGCGCGCTGGTACAGCGATCCACAACTGCGGACGCAGATCGCTAGCTCGATACGTCAGGAGGTGGCGCGGGTTGGCGACGCCGATTTCGCGAGCACATTTCGAGGTGCTGTCGGTCTGGACCTGGACGTTGCTGTGTCGGACTGGGCGAATCGCATTATCGTGCTCGAGAATGGTGCTGGCTGGGCGTTGACGGGGATTCGCTACCGGGGGCTCGACGTCTCGAGGCCATTCGTTGACGTCATCGCGTGCACGCCGGCACCCACCGGTGCGGACATCGTGGGTGTGGCCCGAGCGGTGGTTGCGGCGTACGCCGAGTTTCGTCCGCTGTGCGCGCGGTTCGAGATTCCGGACGTTGAAGTCTTCAACGCTGAGGTGGTGTCGAATCCCGGCTTCGGACCGCACACGGGGATCGACATGTGTTTGGTCGCGGGACTCCTGCCACGACTGAGGGCTGTCCCCCGTGTGGCGACATATGGGAGGGTCGAGCTATGCCACGGTGACCCAGCCATGCTCGCCGAACGCACTGCGGGCGTGTATGCCGGACTGGCTTCGCGTATGCCCGCGTCAACGCTTTGGGCCACCCCGGAGAATGTCGGATCCCTGACCGATTGTGCCGATGAGGGGTTGCTCTTTGACGTGACCGTCGACGGCCACCCAGCGGGGGTCGCGGCGGCGCGCAGGGACGACTCCCATGCGATGACGGGGTACGTCGTGCAGGAGATCGCACTTGATCGTGATCACCGCGGTCAGCACTTCGGGCCGGCAGTCTTGCAGAGGCTGGTAGACGCGCTACCCGACGCAGACACCGACGTCTTGTGGGGCACCATCCACCCCGACAATGTGGCGTCCATGCGAAACGCTCTGCGGGTGGGCCGCGAGTACGTGGGAGCGTACGGCTGGGTCACCCCACCCGGCCTGTCAGGCATGCCCCACTGAGACAGCATCGCTCCCAGTCGAGTTCATCGCTAAACGGTTTGACTCGCTGAAGGCGCGTCAGGTGACATGCCTTCAGTACACGTGAACCCGCCCGCCTGACCTGGGCTCTTGTGCGGAGCCGCCTACCGGAATCGAACCGATGACCTTCTCATTAAGAGCACGATTCCGGTGGCTGCGCGCGGTACGCAACGACCAGTGGAGTGGATGGGGGCTGCGCATTGACGCTGCGACGGTGTGTTGTGGAGCTTTGGGGGGCATCTCGGGGGCAGGCCTGACGTGTGCGAACTCGTGTCCCCATGGTGGGTCCGGGCGAGGTGGTTCCTCACCGCGAAGGGATTCTTGACCGGGGCGCTGCGCAGGAGTACAACCACGATCAGGGGCCCGCCAAACGGGCCGATACCGAGTTGGCCCAATAACCCATCCGGGAGGATGTCATGGCCGTTGCCGTAGTGATGGACTTCAACGGGGCCACGTTGGAACAGTACGATCAGGTGCTCGAGAAGATGCAGCTCACCCCAGGCGGCCCCGGACCACGCGGTGCCATGTACCACTGGTGCGCCGCAACCGATAACGGGATCCGGATCACAGATGTCTGGCAGTCGCGGGAACAGTTCGACGCCTTCGCCAGAGACCAGATAGGTCCGTTTACTGCCGAGGTCGGGTTGCCAGGGCCGCCCGAACTGAGTTTCTACGACGTCCACAGCTACTTCACGGATGGCGGATCCTGACGTCGGGAACAAGGACTGCCGTATGACCGGGCGAGCGCCCGCTGACTGCATCGGCGCCGGGTAAGCGTCCGTCGTTAAATTCGCGTTTTGCCTGGCTCTGGAGCCGGTTCCGCTGGTCCCGGGCGAGGACGGCGCGAAGCGCCCACCGCTGACCGGAGATGATCCCGACCACCCCGAGCGGGTGCCGGTGGCGACGAAGGCGCCTCTTGATCCTGAAAATAGTCAAATTCGGCAACGGATGGCTAACAAGCCCTTCGACCGAACCGGCAGGAACACCCGATCGTGCTGGATTTGGGTTGAGCGGGCCGTGATGTGCCGCTCGAGTGAGCGAGGTGCGAGCCTAAGCGGCGGATGACACACCCTTTTGTCTTGTCGGCGTTCGGGTAGGACGGCGTCTGGCAGCGCTCGCTCGACGCCTGCCTTGACGGCATCATGGGGCGCACATAGCTGGTATTCAGGAGGTCCAACGTGTCCGCTGCTGCCGTCGCGCGCCGCCCGTTCCGATTCGGCATCGTCACCACGAGTGGGACCAAGACCTCCCGGCGCCGCTGGACCGAGCACGTACGCCGGGTCGAGGGGCTCGGCTTCTCGACCCTCGTGGTCGCGGATCACTTCGGCAACACCACGGTCTGCACACCCCGGCTGGCCGCCGCGGCCGTGGTGACGACAACGCTGCGCCTGGGTAGCTACGTCTACGACAACGACTTCCGTCATCCAGTGCTCCTGGCCCGTGAGGCCGCGGAGATTGATGTCCTATCGGGCGGACGCATGGAGCTCGGCATCGGGGCCGGATGGGCCCAAGAGGAATACCAGATGGTCGGCATCCCCTTCGAGCCGGGCGCGACGCGAGCCGCCCGGTTCGAGGAGGCCGTGGGCATCATCCGCAGCCTCCACAACGGGCACACGGTGACCCATCGAGGCGAGTTCTACCAGCTGGACGAATGCGACCTGAGCGTCGAGCCGATCCAGCAGCCGATTCCGTTGCTGCTCGGTTGCGGCGGCCCACGGATGACGAGGTTCGCGGCTGCGCATGCAGATATCGTCGGATACGTTCCACGGTCCCTGCCCGGAGGTGGTCTTGACCCGGCCGAGTTCTCCGCGGAAGCTTTCGGCCGGAACGTGGCCGTCCTCGACGAATCTCTGCGCGAACGCACAGATGCTGGTCCCGAACGCGGCCTACTTCTCTTCCATGTCGGCCGCACCGCAGAGAACATGCCTGCGGATGGCGAGGGTTGGACTTCTCCCGAGATCCTTTCCGACAGCCCCTATGCACTGGTCGGTGACACCGATCGAATGGTCGAGAAGCTCCTCGAACGGCGTGAGCGCTGGGGCTTGACCTACTTCACGTGTTGGGAGGAGGACATTGACGTGGTGGCTCCGGTTGTGGGCAGGCTCGCGTAGAACTGACCGAGCTGCCAGCACAGTCAGCGTGCCCCTCCGTTTCATGGTTGCGTATAGTCAGTCCATCGGCATATACTCTTTAGTATGAGTGCCCGGTCGATGCACGAGGCGACGTTCCTCATCCTTACCGCGCTCGCGGACGGTAGTCAGCATGGCTACCGGATCATCTCGGAGGTTGCGGCCATCTCGGGCGGGCGTGTTCGGCTGCGGGCCGGCACGCTGTACTCGGCCCTTGACCGGCTCGCTGGCGATGGTTTGATCGAGGTCGAGCGCGAGGAGGTCGTGGACAGCCGGCTTCGCCGGTACTACCGGTTGACCTCGGCGGGAACCGAACGGCTGACCGAGGAGGCAGGCCGGTTGCGGGCCAATGCAGACGCCGCCCTGTCGAGGCTGCGGCTGTCAGGAGGAATGGCGACATGAGTGACTTCGCAGGTCTTGAGCGCAGGTACCGGCGGTTGCTGAGCTGGTACCCCCGCAGTTTCAGGAGCCGCTACGAGCAAGAGGTGCTGGGTGTCTTGATGACCGGGGCAAAGGAGAACCAGCGTCGTCCGGGGGTGGCCGAGTCCGTTGACGTGCTGCGTAGCGCATTGGTCATGCGCTTGCGACGTGCGGGGGCGCGCCCTCCGGTCACGATCCGGGCGGCGGTGCAGCTCATGCTTGTGGGTGCTGTCGTTGGGGCCGCTGCCTGGGTGACGTGTCTCCTCACCGCGCACAGCGTCCAGGTGCAGGTGTTGCGCGGCGAGCCCGGCGCTTGGCCGGCCGTCCAGGGACATCTCACGACCGTGCAGGTCTTTGCGCCGGCAGCGATCGTGTTCTGGCTGTGGATGGCCTGGGCCAGCGCGGCCGGACAGAAGTGGGTGAGACCGACCTTCGCCTGCTTCCTCGCCGTGGCCACCATGAGCGTGGTGTTCGACCTTGCCGAAGGCGGCCTGCGCTACTTCGCGCCGGACACCTTCGCGACGCTTGCGGTCTGGTCGGTCGCACTCGCGGTGACGATTCTGCTGTACAGCCCTTCGTCCGCGGCCTTCTATCGCCGCACAGATCAGGCACCGAACGGTCCATTTACGGCCGCCTGACACTCTGCGCCAGTCGAGGACCCCTCGCGTTCGAAGAGTCCGAGCCTCCGACAGCGATTACTACCCGTACGCGTCGCGTCCAATGCATGACTGTAGGCGGTATACCGCGAAGGTATCGATGCGCTGAATCAGTGCGTGTGGGTCTGCTCGGCCGTGATGCGTCTGAGGCGACGGCGACTCGCCGGGCCGCGCCATCCACATCTTGTCGGTGGGGGCTGGCAGGCTTGTTGGTAGCGGACAACTTCACACAAAGAACTGATGGGGCAATTTCCCCGGGGGTCGGCTCCCCACTTGGCCAGAGGCCGTCTCTGAGCGCCGTTATGAAGACATGACGTGAGCAGTACCGTCCGCGAAGGTCCTTAGATGGACGTGTCTTGGCGGCGTAGGTGATCCCCGTCGTCGAGGTCTAGTAGTACCGGAGATCACGGTTCACCCATAGGCGGGGTGTGCCGCGCGGACGGGATCACACGTTGCCGCGTGGCACACCCTTTTGGGGTGGTGAGACCGGTGAGCAGCCAGACGAGGCATGCGGTCCACGACACCCTGCCTGTCGTCTTCCCGCACCTGTTCCCGGGCTTCGGCGAGGACGCGCCTCTGGATCTCCCGCCGCTGTCGGCGGCGACCGAGGCCGACATCGGCAAACTGTTGGTGTCGCGCGGGTTCGACGCCTGGTCTGAGGCGCTGTCTCGGGTGGGGAACTGCGCTCACCCGATCCGGCTGCACGGCCACTCCGAGACGGTGAGCCGGGCTACCGGTGAGATCGTGTCGTCGTATAGCAGCAGCCAGGAGCCGCTCGGGGTCACCCATATCCGGTGCGGGAACCGCCGAGCGAGCGAGTGCCCGTCGTGTTCACGGCTGTACGCGGCGGACATGTTCCATCTGATCCGGGCCGGTGTCTCCGGCGGCAAGACCGTGCCCGCGTCCGTCGCCGACAACCCGCTGGTGTTCGCGACGCTGACGGCGCCGTCGTTCGGGGTCGTGCATGGCCGCCGTGACTCAGGGACGCCGATGTCACCCGCATACCCGCGGTGCACCGCTGTGCCGACACGGTCGGCCGGCGACGTGCCACGCCCAGCACGCCGACGGGGATCCGAGGCTTGGGCAGCCGTTGTGCGGCGACTGTTACGACTACGGCTCGCATGTGGTGTGGCAGTGGTGGACGCCGGATTTGTGGCGACGGTTCACCATCACCTTGCACCGGCTGGTCGCCCACACCGCTCGGCGTCCCAGCCATCCGGCTGGGTGAGGTGGCGACGGTGCAGTACGCCAAGGTCGCCGAGTACCAGCTGCGCGGTGTGGTCCACTTCCATTGCCCTGGTCCGCCTCGACGGTCCACGCACCAGTCGACGGGTTCGCGGCCGCACCTGCTGTGATCGACGCCGACATGCTCGCCGGACTAGTGCGTCAAGCCGCTACGTCGGTGCGGCTGACTGTCCCGGGCGTGGACGCCGAGGACCCGCCGCGGAGTGCTCGCCTTTGGCCGGCAGATCGACGCCCGTTCCGTGCGGACCAGTCGCCGTACCGACGACCCGGACCGGACCCTGGCACCGGAGCAGGTCGCCGGCTATCTGGCCAAGTACGCGACCAAGTCCGCCGACGAAACCGGAGCCGGCGATACCCCGCACCATCGACGGATCAGGGCCACCACACGAAACCTGGCCGAACGCTCGCACGCCTCAGCGCCGGGACACGTCGGCGTCGACAACCCGTACCAGTTGCTCGGCAAATGGGTCCACATGCTCGGATTCCGCGGCCACTTCGCCTCCAAGTCCAGGCGCTACTCGGTCACGCTCGGCGCCCTACGACGAGCCCGCCGGCGAGCCCAAGCCCTGATCGCCGACGCCCGAGCCACCGGTCGGCCAGCTGGACCTGGCCGCCCTCGAGGCCGACCTCCTCGCCGACGACGACGCCGAAACCACCCTCGTGGTCGGCCACTGGCAGTACGTCAGCTCCGGGTGGGCCACCGAAGGACAACGGGTCCTCGCCATCGCAGCCGCTGCCCGCGCCCGCGAGTACGACCAATGGAAAGCCGAACAACGCAGGAGAAAGTCCTGAGATCGATCGGGAGAAGGAGCAAGGTGATGACAAACGAGAAACCGCCCGCCGACACGGTTGGGCTTCCAAAGATGTTGAATACGACGCAGGTGGCCAGAGCGCTAGGCGTGAACCCGTCGACAGTGTGCCGCTGGCGCTCGCAGGGGATCGGCCCGCGCGTCTATTGGCTTGGCAAGGCGAGTCCGCGCTACCGCGAGGACGACGTGCGGGACTGGCTCGAGCGGAACGCGGCGTGACCGTCCGCAAAACCCCGGGCGGCCGGTGGCGCGGGGTGGTGAAGTCAGGCCGGGAACAGGTATTGAGCCGGACCTTCGACACGCGGGGTCAGGCCATGTCATGGGTGGTCCGCGAACGGGCGGCGCTGGCCGGCGGCGTTGATCCCAGGGCGGGGAGACGCACGGTTCGTGTCCTGCTGCCGGAGTGGCTGGCGGAGCGCGAGCACTCCGTGTCGCGCAAGACGTACGTGTCGGACTCGTCGCTGCGCAGACTGATGCCGCCAGCTCTGGCAGCACTGCATATCGGTGTGGTCACGGATCGCGAGGTCACCCGCGCACTGATTGCTCTGAATCGGTCGGGACTGGCTGAGTCGTCAGTGCGGCGGTTCCGGGCGTCGCTCTCGGCATTCTTCGTGTGGGCGGTTCGCGGAGCGCCTCGTTTCCTCGAATCCCGTGACCGGAACACGAGTCCCCAAGGGCCGCGGCGTGCGCGCAGTGATTCGCCCGTTCACGGAGGATGAGCTGGAGTCGTTCCACGCGGCCGTTTCGGAACGCGACCAACGGCTGGCCGACGTGCTGCTTGTCGCAGCGTGGACGGGGCTGCGGTGGTCGGAACTGCGTGAGGTTCGGGTGCGTGACTTCGCTCGCCTGCCCATGCCGGTGCTCTTCATCAGCCGGGCGGCGCCCGAGGGCGTGGAGGCGAAGGTGACCAAGTCGGGCAAGGATCGACGGGTGCCGGTGGCGGATCGGATACTGCCGATTCTGCAAGAATGCGCGGCCGGCAAGGGAGCCGATGATCTGCTGTTCACCACCAGTTCCGGCCACAAGCTGCACGCCTCACCGGTCAAGCGTGCGGTTGCTTGGCCGACGGTCGCACCCGGTCGGCGGATACACGACCTCAGGCACACCGCTGCCTGTCTCTGGCTGGCCCGTGGTGTCGACCCGGTGACGGTGAAGGCATGGCTCGGGCACGAGTCGATCGCCACCACGAACATCTATCTGCATCACCTCGGGTCGTCCGCGGACCGGGCTGGATTGGCGCGTCTGAACGCGCTGGGGGGCGCCGGGGGTGCGCGAGAGGGACAGGCCGGCGAATGACAAGAACGGAACCTTCTGCGGCCCCATGGTGTTTGTGCAGGTCAGGGCAGTACTTGTCGTGGAGCCGCCTATCGGAATCGAACCGATGACCTTCTCATTACGAGTGAGACGCTCTACCGACTGAGCTAAGGCGGCGCGGTCCTCGGTCGGACCAACGGGAGAGGTTACCAAGCGACCGCGTGGCCGCCCAAATCAGCTCCGGCCTGCGCCGGCGAGCGTCAGCACATCGTGCCGTCCGGCGGTACTGTGCCGCTGGCGAGATAGGCGTCGACCGCATCGTCGATACAGGTGTTCCCAGACGAGTACGCCGTATGCCCGTCGCCGTTCCTGCTCAACAAGACCCCTGAGTCGAGCTCGTTGGAGAGATTGACCGCCTGCTGGTACGGCGTGGCAGGGTCTCGGGTCGTGCCGAGGACGAGGATCGGGCGCGGCACCCTTCGCGGAGTAGTCGGGCACGGGCTGGATCCGTGGCTCTGGCCAGTTGGAGCAGCTGTACGAGTACCACGCCGCCGCCGGCCCGAAGACCGGGGCCACCTTGTCGAAGTGAGCCTCTCCTGCCTCGATCTGCGCCAGCGTCTCGTGCTCCGGGTGGTCGAGGCAGTTCACCGCAGGAAGTGCCTCCAACAAGTTGCCCTGGTAAGTCCCGTCCGGCTGGCGTTCGCTGTAAGCGTCGGAGATCGCGAGCAAGATGTCGCCTCGCCCGTTCAGCTGCCTCTGCCAAGCCCTCGGTCAGCACGTTCCAGGTGCTGCGGCTGTAGAGCGTCGCGAACATGCCGATGAATCCCAAGCCCTCGGTCAGCTGACGTCCGTCTCGCGGTTGGCAGCGGCTTCGCATCGAGCTGCTTGAGAAAGGCCACCAGCTTCGAGCGGGCGGTATTGACGTCTGTCGCCCAGCGGACAGTCGCCTTGGTCGACGCAGTAGGTGAGATAGGCCGTCAGCGCCGTCTCGAACCCGATCGCCGCAGTTGATGTAGGACTGGTGAGGGGTCGCGAGCGGGTCGACCGCTCCGTCCAGGACCATCCGTCCGACGCGTCTTGGGGAACAAGCGCCGCGTACGTCGCGCCGATGAAGGTGCCATAGGACGCGCCGAAGAAGTTCAGCGACCGGTCGCCGACCAGTGCGCGCATGATGTCCAGGTCGCGGGCGACCTCGACGGTCGACACATGCTGGAGCAATGGGCCTGATCGTGCCACGCACCCGGCTGTGAACTGCGCCCACATCTTCTGCATCTGCGAGATCTCCGCAGGCGTGTCGGGGTGGGGTCGGACGCAAGGTACGCGTCCAGCTGAGAGTCACTGACGCAGTCGATGGGCGTGCTGGAGGCGACACCGCGCGGGTCGAACCCGATGACGTCGTAGACGTCGGTGATCGCTGAGTCGAAGTTCGCGTACCCGAGATACGTCGATACCGGATGCTCCAGGGCCACCCGGGTTGATGAACAGCGAACCGACCTTGTGGGACTGGTCGGTTGCGGGATCACGCTTGGCCTTGAGGGTGATCGCGAGACCGTTGGGCGCGCTGTAGTCGAGGGGTACCCAGATGTCCGCGCAGGTGTCCCCACCCCCGCAGTCGGTCCACGTGACGTGCTGGTGGTAGAAACGGCCGAGTCCGCTGCCGGGCGGACCGGATCCGAATCCGGACGGCAACTGCTGAGCACCCGAGAGGTCGAGCTCGGGCTGCTCGGCTGGCCACTCGACGAACCAGTCGTCGATGGCGCGGACGTGGTTGTGGCGCTGTGCCGGTGGACTGTTGGCCACGTCCTGGGCCCCGCCGCAGGCGGCCACCACCGCGGCGCAGACAACCGCTGCGAGTGCCAGCCGAGATGGTGCGGTGTCTCATCTGATGCCTGTCTAAGAAGTAGTGAGTGGGGTGCTGGCGGATCGTCGGGCTGGCTAACGTGCCACCGAGCCGGTCATGCTGGAGTAGTCGTCCTTGGTAACGAGGCAGACGACCCGGTGGGCGCCATCGTCTGAGTCCCAGAGGCTCTGGCTCGGCGCGAACAGGTACGGCTGCAGCCCCGCGACTTGCGAAGGGTCGACGTACTGGCTGGCCAGCTGGGTGCACTGCACCCTCGCCTGCTCGGTGAGCGCGGTATACCCGGGGTAGGCCGTCAGCACCGAAGACGACGTCGCCGACCGACTCGGCATTATGTCTTGAGCTGAGCACGGAACCCCTGCACGTCGAGCAGACCGACGGACTTGCCGGAGTTGATCCCGTCGATCTGGACACAGTCGCCGGTGCGGATGTCGGCGAAGTTGATCCGGCCGGCCTCGGTGATATCTCCGTTGGCTGTCGCGCGAGGCCGTGTTGTTGTAGACGGCGACGCCGATCCCGATCGTGGCCACCCAGATGAGGGCGGAGATCACGATGCCCGCGATCGCGAGACCCTTGCCCCGCTGTCGGCTCTTGCCGATCTTGACCAGTGCGACGATCCCCAAAGGAACTGCCGCGAGTATCCCGATCCACGGGATGCAGGCGGTCACGAACGCGGCAATCGCCAGCCCGCTCCAGCCGGCCGTCTGCCTGCGGCGACCGCCCGTCATAGCCGGAGCCGGGTAGCCCGGCGGATAGCTCCCGTAGACCGTGGGTTGACCGGGTTGACCGGGTTAGCCAGGGTAGCCGGGTGGAGGCCGGATAGCCCGGCTGTGCAGGCTGGCCAGGCCCCGCAGGGTATACCGGAGTAGGCTGGCGGGCCCGTGTATCCGTACCCCGGCGGAGGTGGAGGACTGCCATAGACCGGAGGACCGCCGTACGCGGGAGGACTTCCGTACGCCGGCGGTGGGCCCGGAGCATAGCCGGGCTGACCCCCATAGCCGGTGTCTGGCGGACCTGGAGTGACCCGGATGACCCGGATACGGCGGCCTTTGGAGGATAGCCGGGTCGCGTCGAGTATCCCGCCCCGGCCGGGTAGCCACCGGTGCGCGTGGCCCGCCGTCGCGATGTCCGCCGTCGTCGCCCTCCACTGTCGGAGCTAGTCACGCGGTGCACCTCTCAGCGAGATCATCAAGGACTCAAGGGCAAGCACCGGCGCGACCTCGCCTTCGAGCGCAACGCGAGCGGCGAAGATGGCATCAAGCCGTTGGGCAGACATTTCGCCCGTAGTGCCTTGCGCCATGGTAGCGACGTCTTGGACGTAGTTCTTCATTGATCAGCTCAGTCTGTGCACCGAGCTGAAGAGCCACCACGTCTCGGTAGAACGAGGCCAGGTCAAGGAGAGAGCGGTCGATCGAGTCCCGCACGAAGCGACGGGCCCGTTGCTTCTGGTTGCGGTCGAGCTCCTTCTGCGCGGCGGCAAGGCCGGTCGGTTTGACGCCCCGAGTGCCGGCGCCATAGGCCATGTCGAGGTCGGCAGCCTCCCGCGCGTCCAGCGCTGCACTGCGGGGTTGGGCGTCCTCAGCTCGCCGCGTCGACCAGGTTGGCTGCCGCCGTCATACAGGACCCGAGATCGCTGAGCTGACCGGGTATGCGCAAGACCTCCCTACGGCGGTTACGGGCCGTCTCGTCGACGGCCAGCGCCCGCGCGCGACCGATATGGCCCTGCGACGCCCGCGCCGCAAACATGGCGATCCCCTCGGACACGCCGTCGCGACTCACCAGATGTGCCGCGACGTCGACCGTCGGCGGGGTCCGCAGCACCAGGGACCGACACCGCGACCGGATCGTGGGTGCGACGTCCTCGATCGTCGGCGCGCACAACAACCAGACCGTGCGAGGTGGCGGCTCCTCGATGCTCTTCAACAGCGCGTCAGCGGCCCGCTCGTGCAAGCGGTCGGCGTCCTCGACGATCATGATCTGCCAGCGCGAGCCCGCAGGGGCCAGCGCCGCCTGGCGCACGGTCTCCCGCGCCACACCCACGGTGATCACCGACTGCTCGGTCACCACCAACGTCACGTCGGCATGCGACCCCGAGAGAGCCGTTCGGCACGAGAGGCACTCGCCGCAGCCGCCGCGATCACACAACAGCGCGGCCGCGAACGCCCGGGCGGCATTGGACCGCCCCGATCCGGGAGGGCCCGTGAACAGCCAGGCGTGGGTCATCGACGAGGTCGGCCCGCCCTGCCGCGCCACCTCGGCACCTCGCACCGCGTCCTCGAGCTGGCCGACCAGTTCGCCCTGTCCTACGAGGTCGCGCCACACGCGTCACGGCTGCGCTCCGACATGCCGCTCAGCCAGGACAAGACTGGACTGCACGCCGATCGCGGACGACCTGGGCGATGGCATCCCGGTCAAGGCTTGCGTCGATGACGAGGTAGTGGCCGGGGTCCGCGGCCGCCAGTGCAAGGAACGAGCGCCTCACCCGCTCATGGAACGGCACGGGTTCCGACTCGAGCCGGTCCGGCTGGCCCGCCCGGTCGGGTGAGCCCACGCGGTCGAGCCCCAAACCCGGGTCCACATCCAGAAGCACGGTGAGGTGCGGACGCAGATCGGCCGTGGCCCACCGAGCGATCTGCTCGACCTCACCGGGTTGGAGGTCTCGACCCGCCCCCTGGTAGGCCAAGGTCGAGTCGACATAGCGATCGGTGACCACCACAGCTCCCTGCGCCAGTGCCGGCTTGACGACCTTGTCGACGTGCTCGGCCTTGTCCGCTGCGTACAGCAGCGCCTCGGCCCGGTGGTCGAGCGCACCGGTCAGTGGGTCGAGCAGGATCTGCCGCAGTTTCTGCCCGACGTCAGAGTCCCCCGGCTCGTGCGTGAGGACCACCGTGTAGCCCTGGGCGGTCAACCACCCCTCCAACAGCCTCGCCTGGGTGGACTTGCCTGCTCCTTCACCGCCTTCGAGCGCGACGAAGACACCGTGCTCGGGATAGACGCCGCTGGATGACACCAAGGACTTCCTCAGCTCGCTGCGGATGGACACACCTGGCTTGTCGTTCATGTGATGGTACGAGAGCACTCCGACAGCGATCATGACGAGGGCCGACAAGAACATCGTGATCGAGGCGCCGTTGTAGTCCAGCACCGCGTCGGAGCTCACCCGCCAGCGGTGCCGGCCGATCACGCCCGCAACCACAGGCGCCACCGCGAGCACCAGCGCGAGAGTGAGCCTGATCAGCGTCTGGACGAACGCGAAGGTCCTGCCTCGCAGCGAGTCCTCGACCTCGAGCCCAAGCAGCGTGTACCCGGTGATCCAGGCCGTCCCGGCGAAGAAGCCGAGCCCGACGGCAAGGAATGTCACTGCCGCCAGGTTGGCGACGATGGCGATCGCCGGAGAAGTACGCCCGCACCGACCAGGGCACATCCGAACAGGCGCGGGCGAGACATCGCCACCAGAACCCGCGGGCCACGCCACATACCGAGCGCGAGGCCACCGAACACGCACCCGAAGAGCAGGCCATATCCGGGGTCACCGCCGCCGAGGTCCGCGACGTACACCCGAGCCAGGGCCACCACGATCCCGCCAGCCGCGAACGCTCCGGTGATCCCGATCACGAGCCCCCGGATCAGCGGCGTGTGGGCGACGTACGCCCACCCGTCGGCGATGACCTGCCACATGCTCTGCCGATCCTCGACCGCGATCGACGGGCCGCGCGGGATGTCGTGCAGCGTTGCGATGATCATCCCCGAGACGACGAACGAGGCGGCGTTGAAGTACAGCGACAGGCCGACCGGGTCGTCGAGCCACCCGAGCGATGAGTGCAGTCCGCGTGTCACGAGCGAGAGCACGATGAACAGACCGGCCGCGGGCAGCGCCGATCCGTAGGTCGTTGCGATCGATATCTGGTTGGCCGCCTCGAGCTTCGCGCGGGGAACCAGGTTGGGCACCGTTGCATCCTTCGCGGGTAACCAGACCAGGCTGATCGCCTCGATGATCACCGTTGCGACGAATACCCAGGTCAGCGTGTGCACGACCGGGATCGACGCGAAAACGACTCCGCGAAGCACGTCACCGACGATCAACGTGTTCCTGCGGTCGAGGCGGTCGGCCACATAGCCGGCGACCGGCCCGAGCACCACGGCGGGGAGCACGCGGAGGAACAGCACTCCGGCGATGGCGAAATTCTGCTTCGCGTACGTGTGGGGCGCCAGTGCGCTCGCCATCGCCGTCAGCGCGAGAAGCCCGAGCCAGTCCCCCAGACTCGACAGTCCCAGGCCGATCCACAGCCGCCGAAACGACCTGATGTGCAAGACACTGCCCGAGCGGGTACGACAGCCTGGTCTCGGACACCAAGCCAGCCTAATCGGACCGTCCCGGGCGCACGGTCTCGCTCGCGACACGTCACCGGAGGCCCAGAACTGCCGGCGTGTCGGCTCGCGAATGACGTCTCGGCACGGCTCCGGCGTGAGGGTTCAGGCAGTCGCCTTCGTGCGTCTTCTTGGTCGCAGTCTTCGCTGGCGGCGGTCTTGGCACCGCTTCGCGGCCGACTTCTTCGCGTCGACTTCTTCGCCGTCGATCTTCTTCGCCGCGCGCTTCTTGGGCGCCGGACCGTTCGCCCGCTTGTCGGCGAGGAGCTCAGCGGCGCGCTGCAGGGTGATCGTCTCTGGCTCGTCACCCTTGCGCAGCGTCGCGTTGTACTCCCCATCGGTCACGTACGGGCCGAACCGACCGTCCCTGACGACGACCGGCAGGTCGGAGCCGGGGTCTTGTCCCGAGCTCTCGCAACGGTCCGGTCGCTGCCACGTCCTCCCCGCTGCTTCGGCTCGGCGTAGATGGCCAGCGCCTGGTCGAGGTCGATCGTGAGCAACTGCTCCTCCGAAGAGATCGAGCGAGAGTCGGTACCTTTCTTCAGGTATGGCCCGTAGCGCCCGTTCAAGCGCCATGATCTCCTCACCGGACGTGGGGTCGACGCCGACGAGACGCGGCAGCTGCAGCAGCCGGAGAGCCTCCTCGAGCGTGATCGTGTCCAGCGACATGGTCTTGAACAGTGACGACGTCTTCGCCTTGGCGCCCTTGGGCGGGTTGTCCCCGAGCACCTCCGTGACGTAGGGACCGTACCGACCGTTCCTGGCTGCGATCGGCAGCTGCGTCTCGAGGGTCCGTACCCAGGACCCGCTCGGCACCGGCGGGGTTCGCGAGAAGCTCCTTGGCCTTGTCGAGGGTCAGCTCGTCGGGTGGGAGATCTTCGGGCACGTTGGCCGCGGCTGCCGGCGGCATCCTCGACGTATGGACCGTACCGACCCACCCGGAGCGCGATTGCGTCGCCGAGCTCGAACGTCGACAGCTCGCGGGCGTCGATCTCGCCGAGCTCCGTGACCAATGTCTTGAGACCCTGCTGGTTGCCGGTGCCGAAATAGAAGGCCGCGAGCTCGGTGGTCGAGTCCCGCTGCCAGCCGCCACCTCGTCGAGTACGTCCTCCATGGCGGCGGTGAAGTTGTAGTCGACCAGCCGGGAGAAGTGCCTCTCCAGCAGCCGGACGACCGCGAAGGCCAGCCAGGCCGGGACCAGGGCGGTGCCCTTCTTGTAGATGTAGCCGCGGTTCAAGATCGTGGCGATGATCGCGGCGTAGGTCGAGGGCCGCCCGATCTCGCGCTCCTCGAGCTCACGGATCAAGCGTCGCCTCGGTGTAGCGGGCGGGCGGCCGGGTCTCATGGCCCGGCCGGCGCCAACTGGTCCGCCGTTACGGTGTCGCCTTCGCTCAGGTCCGGCAGCCGGGTCTCCCGGTCGTCCCGCTCGGTCTCGGGGTCGTCCGACCCCTCGACGTACGCCTTCAGGAAGCCGTGGAACAAGATCACCCGACCGGTAGCCGAGAACTCGCACACCTCACCGCTCGCGGCGGTCGCCCCCACCCGTACCGACAGCGAACGTCCCCTCGGCGTCCTTCATCTGCGACGCCACGGTCCTCATCCAGATGAGCTCGTAGAGCCGGAAGTCATCCCCGTTGAGACCGGTCTGGGCGGGAGTACGGAAGGCGTCGCCTGCTGGCCGGATCGCCTCGTGCGCCTCCTGGGCGTTCTTGACCTTGCTCTGGTAGGTCCGCGGAGCCGCCGGAAGGTACTCGCCGCCGAACAGCTCCGCCACCTGGCTCCGAGCGGCCCTGACCGCAGTGTCGGACAGGGTCACCGAGTCGGTGCGCATATAGGTGATGTGGCCGTTCTCGTACAACCGCTGCGCGATCTGCATCGTGCGTGCGGAGCCGTACCCGAGCTTGCGGGATGCCTCCTGCTGCAGCGTGGTAGTGCGAAAAGGTGCGTACGGCGAGCGCCGGTAGGGCTTCGCCTCGACCGACGAGACCGAGAAGACCTGCGACTGAAGCCCCTGGGCAAGCGACGTCGCCCTGGCCTGGTCGACGTGGACGACGTCGGCGCTGTCCTTGATCTCTCCAACCGAGGAGAAGTCGCGGCCCTGGGCGACGCGACGCCCGTCGATGCTCCAGAGTCGCGCCGGGAACGTCGGCGGCGTCTTCGTCTGTCCCGCGTCGAAGATGGCCTCCAGGTCCCAGTAGGACGCCGATCGGAAGGCGATCCTGTCCCGTCTCCTTGTCGACGACCAACCGGGTGGCGACCGACTGGACACGGCCGGCCGACAGCCCGCTCATCACCTTCTTCCACAGCACCGGTGACACCTCGTACCCGTACAGCCGGTCGAGGATCCGGCGCGCCTCCTGCGCCTCCACCAGGTCGTCGTTGATCGAGCGTGGGTTGGCCACCGCCGCCGCGATGGCATCCGGCCGTGATCTCGTGGAAAACCATCCGGTGCACAGGGACCTTCGGCTTGAGCTCGTCGAGGAGGTGCCAGGCGATAGCCTCGCCCTCCCGGTCCTCGTCCGTGGCCAGATAGAGCTCGTCAGCGTCCTTCAGCAGGGTCTTCAGCTTGGTGATCTGCTTCTTCTTGTCGGCCGGCACGACGTAGACGGGCGCGAAGCCGTCGTCGACGTTGACCCCGAGCCGCCCCCACGACTCGCCCTTGTACTTGGCCGGCACCTCGCTGGCATTGTTCGGCAGGTCGCGGATGTGCCCGATCGACGACTCCACGACGTAGCCGCGGCCAAGGAAGCCCGAGATCGTGCGTGCCTTCGCAGGCGACTCCACGATCACCAGCTTGTGTCCGGCGTCAGCCACGGAGGAGAGCCCCACTCATCGTTATCGTTGTGCCTCTCGGATCAGGTATCGGGGAGAACGGTAACGCGGAGTCGAAATTCGCTCGACCCCGTTGGTACGTGATCCGCCTCACTCCCGCCGCATCGCTCACTCAAACGTACTTGATCGTTACAGTGTGTCATCTCATCCAGTCGGTCGCGCCAGACCAGCGGCACGCTTACGCGCATCGAGACGAACTCCGCCCGCACAGGTCCCGCGCTGCGTCACCAGCTCGTCGGCGGATCTATTCGATCTCGTGGACAGCAGACGCGAGAGCGCGCCGGCGATCTGGTCGAGGGTCAAGCTCACCGTCACACGCGCCGACCATGGCAGCTACCGCCGTCGACACCTGCCTGGACCGTCTCATGCCGCGCTGGCCACGAAGGATGATGCAGCGACGGATGCTCCTCCCCGGGAGAACCGATCCGCTCCTCGACCAGGTCCGGCGCTCTGCACCAGCCGGGTCGCCAGCAGCGCTTCGTCACGTAGCCCATCCAGCCGTCGGCGACGTACCCCAGGTGCGCACGTGGGGTCCCAGGGGCTGCGCTATCTCGTAGGGCCAGTCCTCCACGGTGATGTCGGCATGCTCGCGACCCGCGTTGCGCAGCGTGATCCAGCCGAAGCCCACCGACTTCGATGCTCTCGGCCTCGAACCAGGCGAGCCACTCGTCGTAGCGAGCGACATAGTCCGGCGCGTCGCGCAGGCCGGCATCGGCTGAGCCACATCTCGACATACTGCGCGGCGTCGGTCACCTCTCGCTGGACGGCCCAGGCGTCGCAACCGGTCTGCTCCACCCACCCGGCCGACCCGCTCTGTCCAACCCTGCCCCGACCGGTGCACCCAGTTGGCGATCACCTGGCACCGACCCGCCGTGGTCCAGGTGGGCGACGCTGTCGGTCACCACGCGGCGGACGATCTCGTCGCCGGGCAGGCCCGAGTCGCGGTAGACGAGGCGCTGCCCTGTGCCCGGCGAGACCACGAACGGCAGGTTGGCCACGACCAGCCCGAAGCTTCCATCCTGCACGGGCTCGTACAGACTCCCGAGCCGAAGGTCGAGATCGACCCCGTTGAGTGCGGCAGTGAGCGCCGCCAGCCGAAGGCATCGCGGGTTGACGTCGGTGGCGACGACCCGACGGGCGTGTGTCGACAGGTGCAGAGACTGGATTCCCGATCCGGTCCCGAGGTCGAGTGCCCGCTCCACCGGCTCCCGGACGGTGAGCTCGGCGAGCGTCGTGGATGAGGCCGATGCGCCGAGCACATGGTCCGGCACGGTTGCCGACCCGGCCGCCCGTCGAGACCCTGGGTCAGGTCGCACACCAACCACCAGTCGCGCTCGTCGTCGGCGTACGGGCTGATGTCGATCAGCGCCCGAACCTCGCTCACCGGAGCCTCGAGCACGCCGGCGGCACGCAGCGGATCGACCAGATCGGGCATCGCCAGCCTCAGCGCGCCGCCGGGAGACTGCAGCCTGGAGCGGCCAAAGTCGGATGAGGGTCGAGAAGGCCCGACCCGTCACGCGTTCGTCGCGACGCCGGCGTCGTCTCGTTGCGAGCCAACGCCCGGCTCGCCTCATCACCCAGCAGGGCACCGATACCGCCGACCGTGTAGTCAGCGCCGAGGAACGACCTCCGAAGGGCATCGAGCGTCGCCCGACGGCACTGCCGAGTCTCATCACCGCTACGGCTCACACACAGGCCCGGCCGGGCGTCCCCAGGGCCCTGGCGCGGATATCAGCTCCCGTTCTGCTCGACCGAGTCTCGAACGTGTCGTGCCAGGCATCCGGGGACGCCAGCTCGGGCAGCGCCGCCTTGTACTCCGCGACGAGCCGTGGCCACTCGGCGGCCAGCCGGGTGTGCAGCGTGATCGAACGCCTCATCAGCACACGGCGCGAGGTCGCGATCACGCTTGTACCACGACGCCTCGGTACCGTCGGCCGAGGACACCAGCGCCGAGTCGAAGTGCGACAGCAGCCACCACTTCAGGTCGACGTGTGGGATGTTCGCCTCCGGGTTCACCCTCGCCGTGTCGCGTACGGGCAGCACCTGGCGAAGCGCACCCGTGACCATGGTCTTGCCGCGGGCAAGCTTGCCGGTCGGCGCCTTCGGCTCCTTGCCTCGGCGGGGAGGCTTGCGCCGCCTCGCCTTCGGGAACGAGTCGAGGTCGCTCGCTGATCTCGAGTCGTCGTACTGCTTGCGCAGCTCACGCAGCTCCGGCAGCCGCTTCAGCAGGTCGCGGTGCATCCGCTGCGGACCCTCGAGGATGTCCTCGATCGCCATCAGTCCCATCTCGGCCGGACCGTACTGCATCGAGATCAGGTGCTTGACCTGAGTCTCGAAGCTCTCCAGCACGAGCCGCCCGCCGCGCTCGTACGGTGAGTGCAGCAACGCAGCGACGATCCGGTTACGACGATGGAAGTAGGCCTGCCAGTCGATCGTGTCGTCCTTCTCGTGCCACGGCACGTGCCAGACCGCGACCCCGGGAAGGGTGACCGTGGAGTACCCGGCCTCGGCCGCCCGCAGACCGAACTCCGCGTCGTCCCACTTGATGAACATCGGCAGCGACAAGCCGATCTCGCGGATGATCTTGGTCGGGATCAGGCACATCCACCAGCCGTTGTAGTCGACGTCGATGCGGCGGTGCAGCCACGTGGTCGACCGGAGCGACTTCTTGGCGAAGTTGTGCCCGTGCACCGTGTTGGGCGCCGCTCCCCAGAACCACCGGTACTTCGCCACGGTCTCGCCGTACGCATGCATGACCGACCGGTCGTAGAGGCTGAACATCTGTCCGCCGACGATGGTCGAGCGCTTGGCCAGGTCGGCGAAGGCCACCGCCCGAAGAATCCCCTCCGGCTCGCAGACCACGTCGTCGTCGAGCAGGAGGACGTAGTCGGAGTTGCCCTTTGACGTGGCCTCGTCCATCGCGCGGGAGAAGCCGCCTGACCCGCCGAGGTTTCCCTGCTCGATGATGCCGCAGCTTCGAGCCGAGGGTCTCGGCCACCTGGGGATACAGCTCGTGGTCGGCGACCTTCTGGGTTCCCTGGTCGATGACGAGGATCTCGTCGAGGGCGGTGAGCACCGCCGGCTCGCCCGGACATGTTGATGAGCTGGTCGACGCAGAACTCGGGACGGTTGAACGTCGTGATGCCGATCGACATCCTGCCGGACGTGGTCTGGTCGGTCTCGAAGGCCCAGACGGCGTCCTCGAGGGTCAACGTTCCCTCGCCGGCCTCGAGGTCGAACCAGTACCAGCCGCCGTCGATGAACGGCTTCAGCGGCAGGTCGAACACGAGCGTCTGCAGCCTCGTCGGAGTTCACGGTTCCGGAGTCGGCGCGTTGGATGTGACCCTTGGAGGTGGAGCGGTAGACGATGACGGTGCCGGTTCCCGACACGGTCATCACCAGCCGCACGCTGCTGAACTCGGTCCAGCGCCGCCAGTAGCTCGCCGGGAAAGCGTTGAAGTACGTTCCGAACGTCAGCCGCCGCTCAGGCTTGACCACCGCGCCGACGAGGCCGGAGATGCTGCCGTAGCCGCTGATCGACTCGACGCTGACGGCGGTCTCCTCGGTTTCGGAGGTGGCCTCGGGCGCCGCCTGATCCTCGCTGGAGCCGGACTGCCGGGACGTGCTCTCACCTGAGCTGAAGTTCGACAGGCCATTGACGTACAGCGGGCCGGATGTCGAGCTCCTGGTCGGCACGCAGGATCGTTCGTTGGACGACACGGTGACCGACGAGCGGATCGACGTCGTCGCTCGTCTCCAAGACCGGCGTCCGGGCGATGTCAGTCACAGCTCTGATCCTCACGTGGGTGGATGAACAACCCGGTCACGGTACCAGCCAAGTCATTGCCCAGGGTGCCGCGAAGCGCCTCTACGATGTCTTGATGAGTGGCCCTCGCCGACTGGTCTTTCTGCACGTCGGGCCACCCAAGACAGGCACCACCTACCTTCAAGAACTGCTGTGGCGCAACCGGCGACCGGCTGGCCGCAGCCGACGTGACGTACCCCGGGTCGAGACGGATCGACCACTTCCACGCGGCGTTGGATCTTCGCGGGATCGCGTTCGGCGGGTACGACGACCCCGAGACCGTAGGCGCCTGGGACCGGCTCGTCCAGCGGGCCACGACGGTCAGGACCAGCCGCTCGGTCATCTCCCACGAGCTTCTGGCCGGAGCAGACGAGCCTCAGATCGCCCGCGTGGCCAGCGACTTCGCCGACCACGAGCTGCACGTCGTGTACTTCGCCCGCGATCTCGCCCGTCAGCTCCCGGCTCTGTGGCAGGAGTCGCTGAAGAACCGGCGCACCCGCAGCTACCGACGGTTCCTGCGGCGCGCACTGTCCGCGGACGAACGGCTGGGCACCGGGCCCGCTGCGCGCCCAGGACGCCGCGTCGGCGCTTGGCCGCTGGTCGGTCGCCGTACCGCCGGATCGGATCCACGTCGTCACGGTGCCGCCTGCCGGCGCCCCGGTTGACACGTTGTGGCGGCGCTTCTGCCGGGTGATCGACATCTCCCCCGAGGGCTTCGACGTTCACGTCGCCAGGGCGAACCGTTCGCTCAGCGCCGTCGACGCCGAGATGCTTCGGCAGCTCAACGCCAGGCTGCCACCGGACCTCCCGTGGCCGGTGTACGAGCGGATCGTCAAGGAGCGGTTCACGCGCCGGGCCGACACCGGCTCGCCGGGTGAGCGGCTCCTGGTGCCAATCGAGGTACCGCGAGGCGGTCATCGCGCGGGCCGATCAGGCTCGGTCGGATCTGGCGTCCGCCGGGTACCGGATCGTCGGAGACCTCGAGGACCTGATCCCGGCGAGCAGCCAGCTTCGGCAGGGTGGCCCGCGCGTCGGCGGAGCAGGTGAGCCTTGCGGCCGTCGACATGCTGGCCGTGCTCTTGACCGAGGAGCACGGGGAGGACCGACGACAGATCACGCGAGGCCGCCCGGGCGGCTCTTCGGTGGCTACGAGGAGTACGCGGACGGCGCTGAGGCGATCGGCACCGCGAGCCGTCGACCTGACCTGAGTACATCAGCGCGGGTGCCGGAGCAGGTGGTCGAGCACGTCGAGCAGCGCGTGCATGATCTCGGTGTCTGTGAGCTCGCTCGGTCCGCGGCCGGGGGCTGGGTCGTCTCGGCCCGGCCGAGCGGGCAGCAGCTCGTCCAGCGACCCGATGACGTCGTAGCCGGTACGTGCGACCTGTGCGACCATCTGCTCGGACAGGTCCACGATCGTGGTGCGCTGCGCCGGCGTCAGCGGGAGCCTCGAGCCGTCGGTCGAGGTGGCGGCGAAGGCGGGATCGAGCCGCCGACGGACCAGCCGACGGTAATCGAGGATCGGCAGGTCGCCCGCATGACGTTCGTTGTATCGGCGCAGAGTCTCGGCGGCGGTGACGCTGAGCGACGTGTTAGCGGCGGGGAGATGGGACGGGTACCGGTCGGCCTCGAGACCGATCACGCCGGCGAAGCGCTCCCACAGCAGGTCGGTCGGCGCACCCGGTCGGGGCGCCGTGACGAGATGCACATGGGCGGGGTCGATACCACGCGACCACCGTTGGAGCACCGTCGGCGCATCCTGGCCGCTCCAGAACATCGTCGCGAGCGGGCTCCTGCGACCGCCGAGCACGTCGGCCAGGAAGTCCTCGTATCCCATCACCTCGCGGTTCTTGACCTGCTCCTGCCAGACGGCCGGCACCTGACGCATCAGGTCGCGGGCTGTGTAGATGATGTGGACCTCCGTGCCGACGAAGGCCGACACGATCTCCGCGATCTTTCGCCGGCGCGAGAAGCAGAACAGCTCACTCGAGATCACGACGGTGTCCCCGGCCCAGTCCAGAGACTCCTGCACGAGCCGCGTCCCAGTGGTCGGCGAACGCGGGAGCCTTGTCGGTGTCGGCGAACGTCTTGCGTACCGACCAGACCGCGCTGTGGTGCGCCTCGCGGCCGACTCGGGGGTAGAGGACCCCGGCAGCCTCCATCTCGTCGCGGTTTTGGGCCAGCACCTTCTGCAGGTACGTCGTGCCGGTCTTGGGCGCACCGATGTGGATGAACACCCGCTTGGGGTCAGCCATGCGGGACTTTCGCCGGCCGCGCGGCGGATCGCGCTGGCGGCTCTGCGAATCTGTCGTGCTGTGCCTCCCGAGCCACGCTCGACCTGCGGAGGCTCCGGTTGGGCGGCGAACCTGCCGAGCACTCGCAGGGCGAGGTCGAGCACCATCGAATCGTCGACTTCTGTGGCGCATGCGCGAGCGGGTTCGGCGAACCGCGGGGTGAGATCGGCCAGGTCTCCGACCACTTGGCACCCTGACGCCGCGAGGAAGGCGATGGCCTTCTCGGAGATCCGCTGGACGTCGTCGTGCCACTCCTTCGGCACCGTGAGCCGGCCGGCGGTCTGGTAGCTCGCCAGGTTCAGCTCGGCGAAGCGATGCTTGATCCGGAACTCGTACTCGGGCCAGGTCAGCTCGGGCAGTCGAGGGTTGAGCTGGCGGAGGAGCTCGGCCTCCACCACCCCGAGCGACGGGTTCCTGCTGGGGACGGTGAGATCGTAGGGAAGGTCCGGCAGCTGGGTTGCCGTCGCGAACCGGCGCCAGAGCTCGTGGGGGTCGCCTCCCGCGGGCGGGACGGTGACGATCGTGATGTTGCCGGGACCGACGACGGCGCCCCACCGCCGGGTCAGGCCGATCAGGTCCTGCACCTCCCAGAACAGGCCCCGGCGCCGTCGACCGTGCTCGGAGGCGAAAATGGCGTGCAGGAAGTGAGGATAGGTCTCCTCGCTCTTGTTCTTGAGCCGCTCCTGCCAGATCGCCGGTACCTGGCGGGCCAGGTCTCGGGCGGTCATCACGATGCGGACGTCGTCGGTCTCGAAGTCCTTCACCGCCTGCTCGATCCGTGGTCGGCGCGTGCGAGCGAAGGTCTCGTGGGAGATCAGGGCCCGGCCCTCGTACCGGTTGGTCTCGTCCACCAGCCGCCGCCAGGCCCCCTCGGCGTCGGGGTAGGTGTACCCGAGGTAGTTGATCCCGCGCAGGTCGAGTGAGGCCTTGAAGTGGTCAGCGCGCCGGATGCCGGGGTAGAGGACTCCGTTACGCCGGAGCAGGTCACGGTTCGAGTGCAGGATCCGCTGGAGGTATGTCGTCCCCGTCTTGGCCAGCCCGATGTGCAGGAAGACTGTGCGGGCCACCGTTTCACACTCCTAGCAAGGCGATCAGACGGTGGTCGAAGGCTCCGCAGGGGCGGCCTCGGGTTCGCTGTCGCCGATCGCCACCGGCCTGCGCTTGGAGATGTAGACCGCGATGGCGATGATGAGCGCGGCAACGATGGCGATGGCCAGTCTCAATGGCGTGTGCGGCGTTCGTGCCGTACGTCATCTTGACGACCGCAGCAGCGATCAGCAGCGACACCAGGTTCATCACCTTGAGCAGCGGGTTGATCGCGGGGCCGGCGGTGTCCTTGAAGGGGTCACCGACCGTGTCTCCGATGATCGTGGCCTCGTGCGCCGGTGAGCCCTTGCCGCCGTGCACACCGTCCTCGACGAGCTTCTTGGCGTTGTCCCAGGCGCCGCCGGAGTTAGCCAGGAAGACAGCCATCAGCGTGCCGGTGCCGATTGCCCCGGCCAGATAGGCGCCGAGCGGCCCGACGCCCAGTCCGAAGCCCACGGCGATGGGCGCCAGGATCGCCAGGAGACCCGGCGTCGCCAGCTCGCGCAGGGAGTCGCGGGTGCAGATGTCCACGACCTTGCCGTACTCCGGGCGACCCGTCCCCTCCATGATCCCGGGGATCTCACGGAACTGCCGGCGTACCTCGAACACCACGGCGCCGGCCGCGCGACCGACGGCACTGATGGCCAGGCCGGCGAACAAGAAGACGACAGCGGCGCCGATCAGCAGCCCGACGAGGTTGGCCGGGTCCGCGACATTCAGAACGCCGCTGAGCACGTAAGCGTCGCCCCGGGTCAGGCCGGAGGCTGTGAGTCCGTGTACGCCGTTTGCCGCGCCGGTGATGGCGTCGGTGAAAGACCCGAACAGCGCGGTCGCGGCGAGGACCGCTGTGGCGATGGCTATTCCCTTGGTGATGGCCTTCGTGGTGTTCCCGACCGCGTCGAGCTCGGTGAGGATCGCCGCACCGCGTTCGTCGACGTCCCCGGACATCTCGGCAATACCCTGGGCGTTATCGGAGACCGGTCCGAAGGTGTCCATCGCCACGATGACGCCGACCGTCGTCAGCAGGCCGGTGCCGGCAAGGGCGACCGCGAACAAGGACACGATGATCGAGCCGTTGCCGAGGAGAAAGGCACCGTAGACCGCGGCGGCGATCGTCAGAGCCGTGTACACCGCGGACTCGAACCCGACCGACAGGCCCGACAAGATGACTGTCGCGGCCCCGGTCAGGGACGTGGTCCCGACATCTTTGACCGGACGGTGTTCGGTGCCCGTGAAGTACCCGGTCAGGGCCAAGATCACGGCCGCAAGAACGATGCCGATCAGGACCGCGGTCAGCGCGATCACGCGTGGGTCCCCGCCCGGCAGGCCGGTCTGCAAACCGCCTGACGCGGTGAGGTGGCCGCTCGTCGCCGTCGAGTCCGTGAGACCGGCGAAGCTGGAGGGCAGGTAGACGAAGGACGCGACAGCGCACAGCACGGCCGAGATCACTGCGGATATGTAGAAGGAGCGGTTGATCGTCTTGAGGCCGCCCTCGTCCGGGTTGGGTCGGGTGATGTAGACACCGATGACGGCCGTGATCGCGCCGATGGCCGGCACGATGAGCGGGAACACCAGGCCTTCGGCACCGAAGGCGACCTTGCCCAAGATCAAAGCGGCGACGAGCGTGACGGCGTACGACTCGAACAGGTCGGCCGCCATGCCCGCGCAGTCGCCGACGTTGTCGCCGACGTTGTCCGCGATCGTCGCGGCGTTGCGCGGGTCGTCCTCCGGGATGTTCTGCTCCACCTTGCCGACGAGGTCGGCGCCGACGTCGGCCGCCTTGGTGAAGATACCGCCGCCGACACGCATGAACATGGCCAGCAGCGCCGCTCCGAATCCGAAGCCCTCCAGCACAGACGGTGCGTCGCCCTTGTAGATCAAGACGACTGCGGAGGCGCCGAGCAGCCCGAGCCCGACGGTGGCCATGCCGACCGCTCCCCCGGTGCGGAACGCGACCCGCATGGCCGGGTCACGGCCTTCGTCCTGCGCGGCCGCAGCCACCCGGACATTCGCCTTGACGGCCAGCGACATGCCTGCGTACCCGATGAACGCGGAGAAACCGGCGCCGAACAGGAAGAACACCGAGCGTCCGATCCGGATGGACGCATCCCCCGGGAAGCACGAAGAGCAGGAGGAACGCGAGGACGGCGAAGACGGCCAGGGTCTTGAACTGCCGGGTGAGGTATGCCTGGGCACCCTCCTCGACCGCCTGCCCGATCGTCTTCATGTTGTCCGTACCTTCGGGCGCGCTCAATACTTCCTGGCGGAACAAGACAGCCATGGCCAACGCCACGATCGCGACGACAGCGACGATGATCACGACTGTGGTGTTGCCCCCGGAGAGGGACACTCCCGCGCTGTCGGCGAGGGTGAGCTCTGACATTCAATACCTCCACTGAGCGACGCTGCTCATTTGTCGTTGCGGCCACTCCGTGTCGGCGCTTCGCCAGCGTGGGCGCTGAGATTGCCCGGTCGGACCCGCCGGAGTCTAGCGACTTCGAACGAAACCCCGAAAACGAGCCCCGGCTGAGCCTTTCACACCTCGGCAGACGAGGCCGCGTCGACGGACTCGTAGATCCCGAAGACTTTCGCCAGTCCGGTGATCCGGAAAATCTTGAGCAGACGCTCTTGGTTGCACACCAGCCGCAATGAACCCTGGTGCCCCCGGACCCGTTTCAGGGCACCGACGAGGACGCCCAAGCCGCGTCGAGTCCAGGAACTCGACGCCCTCGAGATCGATGATGAGGTGGTAGTGGCCGGCGTTGATCAGCTCGACCAGGCGCTCGCGCAGCTTCGGAGCCGTATAGACGTCGATCTCCCCGCCGACCGCGACCACGGTCTGCTCACCTGCCGAACTGCTGTCCAGCGAGAGATCCACGGCGACTCCTCGGACGAGACCTCCCGCCGGATGACGGACCGCCTCATCACGATTCCCCTCGAAGCGTACGTCAGCCGTCCGCGAAATGGTCGGCGGTCGATGGGAGAATCGTTCATCGTGGTCCAGACCAGGCGGGTGTTCGACCCTGAGGCGGCGGCGCTCCGCCTGGCCGCGTCCCCTGGACGGCGCGATCGCCTCACCCACCTGGAAATGCGGGCCGGGCGCGACGCCGACCTCGTGGGCTGGCCCGAGTGGGTGCACCCGTGTGTCGTCGACGCGGCGCTCGCGCGGGGTGTCGTCGCCCTCTGGAGCCATCAGGCTCGAGCCGCCACGCTCGCCCACGACGGCACGCATACCGTCGTCGCCACCGGTACGGCATCCGGAAAGTCGCTTGGCCTACCTGTTGCCGGCCCTGTCCGCGATCGCCGAGAGCACCCAGAAGCCTGGCGCCCGAGGTGACACCGTCTTGTACATCTCACCGACGAAAGCGCTCGCCCAAGACCAGCTCGCCGCGATGTCGGGACTCGCGGTCCCGGGAGTGCGAGCCACGACCTACGACGGCGACTCGTCGAGGGAGGAGCGAGACTGGGCGCGCAGCCACGCCAACTACGTGCTCACCAATCCCGACATGCTGCACCGCTCGATGTTGCCCGGCCATGCCCGGTGGGCGTCGTTCTGGGGATCACTGCGCTTCGTCGTGATCGACGAGTGCCACCACTACCGGGGCGTCTTCGGTGCGCACGTCGCCCAGATCGTCCGGCGGCTGCGGCGGGTGGCGAGCCACTACGGGGCGACGCCTACGTTCGTGCTTGCATCGGCTACTGCCGCAACCCCCGAAATGAGCGCGTCGAGGCTGGTCGGCGAGCCCGTGGTAGCGGTCGTGGACGACGGCTCGCCGCGCGGTCGTACCGCAGTCGCCCTGTGGGAGCCGCCGCTCACCTCCCTGCACGGCGAGAACGGCGCTCCGGTACGCCGCTCGGCCGCGTCGGAGACCGCGGACCTGGTGGCCGACCTGGTGGCCGACGGGGTTCGCACGCTGGCCTTCGTTCGCAGTCGACGCGGCGCCGAGACCGTGGCGCTGCAGGCCCGGACCGCGCTGGCCGAGGTCGACCCGACCTCGCGGACAAGGTGGCGCCCTACCGTGGCGGCTACCTGCCCGAGGACCGACGTGAGATCGAGCAACGGCTCAAACGCGGAGACCTGCTCGCGGTGTCGGCCACCAACGCGCTCGAGCTCGGCATCGACGTCAGCGGTCTCGACGCGGTCGTGATGGCAGGGTTCCCCGGCACCCGGGCGTCCATGTGGCAGCAGATCGGCCGTTCCGGCACGCAGGGCCAAGGCGGTCTGGGGGTCCTCGTGGCGCGCGACGACCCGCTCGACACCTATCTGGTCACGCACCCCGATCAGCTTCTTGGCGTACCTGTCGAGGCGACGGTCTTCGACCCGGCCAACCCGTATGTCGTCGCTCCTCATCTCTGCGCGGCCGCCCAGGAGCTGCCACTCAGCGACGCGGACCTCCAGCTCTTCGACGGGGACGTCCCCGACTCTGGTGGCGTCGCTGGAGCAGGCCGGGTTACCTCCGGCACCGCGCCCGAGGATGGTTCTGGACCCGGCGCGACCGGGCCAGCGACCTGGCGGACATCCGCTCGAGCGGCGGCAACCCGGTACGCATCGTCGAGGGCTCGACCGGACGGCTCGTCGGAACCGTCGATGCCGGCTCGGCGCACTCGTCGGTACACGAGGGCGCCATCTACGTGCACCTCGGCGAGGCCTACCTCGTCGACAGCTTCGACGTCGACGACGCCATCGCGGTCGTGGACGTCGTCCGGCCGGACCACTCGACGACGGCCAGGGAGATCACCGACATCCGCATCGTCGACACCGACCTCGAGCAGTCTTGGGGGGAGGCGACGTTGTGCTACGGCTCGGTCGAGGTGTCCTCGCAGGTCGTGTCGTTCCTCAAGCGGCGGGCGACGACGGGCGAGGTCCTCGGCGAGGTTCCGCTCGACCTGCCGCCTCGCCACCTTGTCACCAAGGCCGTCTGGTGGACGCTGTCCGCTGACCAGCTCAGCCGCTCCGAGCTACACCCGCGCGACCTGCCCGGCGCTGCCCACGCGGCCGAGCACGCATCCATCGGACTGCTGCCGTTGTTCGCGACCTGTGACCGTTGGGACATCGGCGGCGTGTCGACCGTCCTGCACGAGGACACCGGTCTGCTCACCGTCTTCGTCTACGACGGGCATCCCGGAGGAGCCGGCTTCGCCGAGCGCGGATTCGGCGCGGCCGCGGCGTGGCTGACGGCGACGCGGGAGGCGATCAGCTCATGCCGCTGCGCCGAGGGATGCCCGTCGTGCGTGCAGTCACCGAAGTGCGGAAACGGCAACAACCCGCTCGACAAGCGTGGAGCGATCCAGCTGCTCGACGTCTTGCTCGAGCAGCGGACTTGATTCCGGGCGAGCGCACGCGGCGCCCTCCCGGGCGGGCCATGCCTGGGTGACACCGAGCGCGGAGTCGTCCACTGCCGTGTCGGCCCGACAGCGAATGACCCCCTACCAAAGCGCTCCGAGAGTGGGAAGATGGAAACCATGATCGGGCTGGGCATCTTCATTCTCGTCATCGTCGGTCTGGCGTCTCTCGCCGTGGTCTTCCAAGGTGGTGATCCGGTACGGATCAACCTGCACCTGTTCACCGTGAAGACCAGCATCGGCATCGTGTTCCTCGCTGGTGCCGTGGCTCTCGCACTGGTGGTCTTCGCGGTTTCGCTGCTGTGGGAGGGGCTCAAACGAGGACGCCGACGTCGCCGGGAGACGAAGGACCTCCGCCGACGGGCAGAGGCCAACCAATCGAGCGCACCGCTCGGGGCCACCAGCGGCTCGACCGCGCCTTCTGCGACTGCTCCGCGGAGCACCTCGTCGGCCCCGCCGACGCCAGGACCGGCTCCGCGCATCGGTCCCGACGACCACTTCGACACGGCCCCCCGCGAGCCCTGACCCGCGATCGGCGCGCGGTCCGGCGGGCCGGGCGACCATCGGCCGGCCGGCGCTCACGGGCCGGCACGAGCCGTGGACGTGAGCCGACCGTGAAGCCCGAACGGTAACGGCACCACCGCGCCCACAGTGACGACGACGTCTTGTCCGTCGACGAGGCAGCGGCTGATCGTCGCCAGGTTCGCGCGCGCGATGCCGGCCGCGGCCGCACAGCCATCGCGTCCGCGCTCCAGTTGCGCCGCGCCCGAGAGTGACGCCAGGTCTGCCGCGCCGTCGAGGTGGTGCTGAGCCGACGCCACGGTTGCGACGAGCAGTCCCAGCCACCCGATCATGAGGCAGACGAAGATCCAGGCGACCGCCCAGACTGTCGCGAGGCCGCTCATCGGTCCGGCGCCGACCGTCACGGTCGAACGCGGCCATCGCTTTCCACCTCCACCGTCGCGCTCGAGTTGACGGCTGGCCGAGGGCAGGGGTACCAGGAGCCAGTGGGGAGCCGAGACTCGGGCCGACACGGTCGCGGTCGCAGTGGTCCCCGACTCGGCGAATGTCACCTGAGAGCCGCCGGCGCAGCGCGGCGGGCCAGCGCCGCCGCCGCGTCGCGGTCGTCTCCTCGGGCGAGAGAGCGAGCGGCGTCGCGGGCGGCGTCGACGACGCGTACCTGGGCGATGCCCACCGTGATCATCCAGACCAGCGCAAGGCAGAAGGTGGCGATGAGCGGTAGCACGAGCGCTGCCTCGGCGGTCACCGTGCCGCGCTCGTCGTGCAGATGTGCCACAAGTGCTCCTTTCAACCGTGTGCCACAGGGCCCTTTCAACGCAGGGCAGGCCCGTCCGGCACCTGCCCCGACGTCAGCGATCAGAACGGCAGCAGGCTGGTGATCTTGCTGAGGATCGCCTCGAGCAGGCTCTGTCCGAAGCTGGACGTGAGCAGCTTGAAGAGCAGACCGGCGAAGCTGCAGGCCGAGACAGTGCCGACGGCGTACTCAGCCGTGGTCATTCCCTGCTCCGCCAAGGACTTGCCTCTGGCGATCGTGACCGCATAGGCGGGATGCGACATGGTGGTTTCCTTTCGGTGGCCGCGGACACAGTCCGAGGATCGAGGTGTTGGTCTTGTCCAGCCTCAAGGAAGGCAATGGCCCGGCCGAGCACGATGTCCGATCTGTTGACCGGGACCGAGGTCCCTATCTGCTGGGGATAACGGGCCGGCTACAGCACGAGGTTCGAGAAGGCTCCCGCGATCGTGGGAACGATGCCGATCAACATGAACGCCGGCAGGAAGCAGGCAGCGAGGGGGCCTGCGGCCTTGACGCCGACGGTGCGGGCGCGAAGCTGCGTCTGAGTGCGGCGCTCCCGACGGCGGTCCTCGGCCAGCCTGCTCAGGGCGTCGCCGATCGGGGCACCCGACTCGAGCGTTCTCACCATCGTCCGCGCCAGCGCTCCCAGCTGAGGGTCGCCTGTGGCCCGTCGCCACTCGATCAACGGATCCGAGCCCAGAGCGAGCCTCGCCGTCAGGTGGTCCAGGCGAGCTCCGAGGGCGCCGCCCATCGCGGTGGAGACCAGCCTCAGTGATTCGTCCACCGGCCGGCCGACGAGTACGCACGCAGACAACAGGTCGGCCGCAAGCGGCAGGTCGCGGGAGATCTCTTCGCGCTCGCGCGCCTGACTCGGTGACTCGAGCCTGCTGACCCACCAGCTGAGCCCGACACCGGCCGGTACGCCGAGGGCAGCCCCCAGCTGGCCGGACACCAACCAGCCCGCGACGATGCACGCGGCAATGCATATCGCGAGCCGCTGGCGGGGCTCCTCGACCGGTGAACGCGCGAGCCCCGAGCGCGCGCGGGGACGTGCGCCGAACGCACAGCCTGGTCAGCACCGTCGCGCTGTTGACCGTGAGGCACAAGACCAGCACGAATGTCGCGCCGCCGCACAGCCAAAGCACGCGCCTACACCTCTGCCGCGGACGCGAGACGCTCGACCCACCAAACGCCTACTGCGGCCAGACGCGAGACCAAGGACCAGACAGCCTGCCCCTGCGCTGGTCGACAAGAGAAACGCGATAGGTCGCGCGCCCATGGACGACCCGAGAGCAAGCCCGAAGACGGGAAGCACGGCGAGCATCGTGGCGGTCGCACGCACCGGCCCGAGGCATGCCGTCACCTCGGCTCGCGCGTCGTCATCGCTTCGAAGACCGGCCGCGATCCGCTCCAGGACGGCGGCCACGGCGGCGCCCGAGCTTCCGGCCACCTCCCAGCCCGCGGCGACCGCCCGCAGGCCCTCGGCGCCAGGCTTGCCCGCGGCCAGCCGCATCGCAGAGACGACGCCGCCGCCGAGGGCGGCAGCGGAGACGATGGGTTCCCACTCGGATCGGCCCTGGCATGCCCGCTCGAGCGCGCGGATCGCTGGCAGCCCAGCGCGCAGCTCGGCCGACAGAGCGTCGCAGACCTCGATCACTGCCACCTGTCTGGCACGTCGCTCCTGCCGCAATCGCCGGCCGCGGACGACTCTGCGGACGACCACGCACACCGGCACGATCGACATGGTCAGGACGAGGCTCCGGAGTCTGCCGTCGGCCAGCACCCAGGCAACGGCCCCGATGCTTACCCAGCCGATCACCGCCCACAGTCGCCGCACCTGGTGGCGCATGCGCGGGACTCCGACTTGCTATACGGAAGCCCACATCGGTCGACGTCGACGCACGGACCGACACTGCCACCGACAGCAGGCAGATGAGGAGCGTGGCGCTCACGGGTCGCCCCGGGCGAGCAAGGACTCCAGCATCGGTCCAGACGGCCCGACCGACGCCGAGCCGTCGCGAGCGAAGCCGACGGCCGGGACTGCCTCGACGAGGCCCCCCTGCCTGACGAGCATGGCGATCTCGGCCACCCGCCGGATGCCGTCGGAGCCTCGGTGCAGGTGAACGACCGCCTGGATCGCCGAGCCGAGCTGGGAGTGCACCGCGTCTCGCGGCAGCCCCGCCGCGACGCCCAGCGCCTCCATCCGGGCCGGAACATCGCGGGCGCTGTTGGCGTGGATCGTTCCGCACCCCCCGTCGTGGCCGGTGTTGAGAGCCGCGAGCAGGTCGACCACCTCGCTGCCACGCACTTCGCCGACGACGAGCCGGTCCGGACGCATCCGCAGTGCCTGTCGTACCAGATCGCGGACCGTGATCTCACCTACGCCTTCGACGTTGGACTGTCGTGCCTCAAGGGAGACGACATGGTCGTGACGCGGCTGCAGCTCCGCGGCGTCCTCGACGATGACGATCCGCTCACGTTCGTCGACATACGACAGCAGCGCGGCAAGGAGGGTCGTCTTCCCGCTGCCGGTGCCGCCGGAGACCAAGAAGGCGACCTTGGCGCTGACGATGTCGCGCAGCAGTCTGGCTCCCTGCTCGCTTGTCGTTCGGGCCTGGGTGAGATCGTCGAGCGTCATCGGGCGCCGAGCCGGTACCCGCAGCGACAGGCAGGTACCCGGCCGGGCGACCGGCGCCAGCACGGCGTGGAACCGGGTCCCGTCTTGCAGGCGCACGTCGACACAGGGAGAGGCGTCATCGAGGCGTCGTCCCGCCGACGAGGCCAGGCGCTGGCCGAGCCTGCGGACCGCCGCATCGTCAGCGAACCGAACGCTCGTGAGCTGAAGGCCGCGCCCGGTGTCGACGTAGACGTGGTGCGGTCCGTTGACGAGGATGTCGGTCACTCCGTCGAGCCTCAGAAGCTCCTCGAGCGGGCCGACGCCGACGATGTCGCGGCGAAGGGCGTCCACGACCTCCAGGACTGCCGCGTCACCGACGAGACGCCCCTCGGTGCGCATGACCTCCGCAACCCGAACCGGTGACAGGTCACCTCCCTGCTCGGCCAGCCTGCTCCTTACCCGATCGAGCAGATCGGCGTCGACTCCCGGTCATCTGTCCACCGAGGACTTCACCCAACCCGCCCATGCCGGACAACGAGATCGTCGAGCACTCGGAGGCAGGTCGCGTTCAGCCGTCCCCTCGACGGTGGCCCCAGCCCCTCGTCGATCGCCCGCGATACCCCTCGCCCGGTCGGAAACGTCGCGGCGAGGGGGACCCCGAGAGAGGTGGCGATCTGCTCCGGCAGCAGCGCTGTTCTCGGTAATCGGCGCACGACAAGCCTGATGTCGCCACATACGGCCCCGAGCGAGCGCACGAGGCGGCCGCCGCCTGCCGTGGAGAGCACGTCGGTCGTCGCGACGAGCAGGACGGTGTCAGCGGCAAGGGCTGCCTCGGTTGCCACCGGGTCGAGCTGGCGCGGCACATCGACGACGACGAGGTCGCAGCCGCGTCGGGCAGCCGACAGCGCGGCGGCGAGGGCTGCGCGATCCAGACCGACCGCGTCGGTCTGCCGCCACGAGAGCACTGCCAGCCCCTGCGCCGACGGCAGTGCCGAGCGCAGCGCACCCGCGCTCACCCGGCCTTTTGTGGTCGCCACGTCGGGCCATCGCAGCCCCGGCTCGGACTCACACCCGACGACCAGTTCGACTGCCGCCCCCGAAGGCGTCCACATCCACCAGCAGGGCATCGTCGCCACGCCTGGCTGCCGCCAGCCCGAGAGCGGCCGCGAAGGTGGATGCTCCGGCGCCACCCCTCGCCCCCATGACTGCCACGGTCACGGCGGCTCGGCGGCTGCCCTCGATCGTGTCGGCCAGCCGTCCGATCAATGGCGGCCTCAGAGTCGGGTACCACGACGACATGCTCGGCCCGCAGCGCGACCGCGTCGCGCCAGAGCTGGGCCGTCTCCGGAGCGTGCGCCACCACACTGACATCGGCTCGGCGCGGCAGGGAAAGGGCCGAGACGTCGGCGGCGCAGTCGGCTCCCACCAGGACGCATGTCGCCTCCAGCCAGTCCCGTTGCGCCAGCCCGGCCTGATCGACCACGTCGGGTGTCACGGCCGCAGCGGCGCACAGCCGTAACAGCTCCTCGCGTAGAGCGGCGTCGCGGGTCACGACGAGCGGCCCGGAAATCCCGGTGCGTGCGGTCATCGAGCCAGCATCACCGACCCACCCGAAGCGCGGCGAGCCCGCCGTGGTCTTCTGTGGACAGGGCAGCCGGCTTCGCGAAGCTGTGGAAGAGAAGATGCCTCTGGGTCGATGTGAAAACCCGCGTCCGCACTGGTAGCCGGCCGTATCCTCGATGCAGAACGTACGAAGGGAGTGCCGTCGATGGAAGACACCACGGGACGGCCTGCGGCGTTCTTCGACCTCGACAAGACGATCATCGCCAAATCAAGCACGTTGGCCTTCAGCCGTCCGTTCTACGACGGCGGGCTGATCAGCCGGGTGTCCGTCCTGCGCAGCGCCTACGCCCAGTTCGTCTTCCTCGTCGGAGGCGCCGACCACGACCAGATGGAACGCATGCGGCAGGTATCTGTCGGAGCAGGCGACAGGGTGGGATGTCCAGACCGTCAAGAACATCGTCGCCGACACCTTGCACCACATCGTCGACCCACTCGTGTACGACGAGGCTGTGAGCCTCATCGCGCACCACCATGACGAGGGCCGAGACGTGGTGATCGTCTCCACATCCGGTGCGGAGGTGGTCGAGCCGATCGGCGAGATGCTCGGCGCCGACCACGTCATCGCGACCGACATGGTGCAGCTCGACGGGCGCTACACGGGCGAGATCGAGTTCTATGCGTACGCCGAGAACAAGGCGGTCGCCATCACGAGGCTCGCCGCAGCAGGAGGGCTACGACCTGTCCTCGTCGTACGCCTACAGCGACTCGGCGAGTGATATCCCGATGCTCGAAGCCGTCGGGCACCCGTACGCCGTCAACCCCGACAAGGTGCTGCGCCGCGCTGCGGTGCAGCGCGACTGGCCGGTACTCGACTTCAACAAGCCCGTCCGCCTCCGAAAGCGCGTGCCGTTCGAGACCCGCCGAACAGTGGCTGCGGTCGCGTTCGGGAGCCGGCGCTGCGGCCGCTGGCGCGGTTGTCTTGGCTTCCCGGCGCTCCCGGCGGGTCTGAGTCGCGCCGCGCCGGCAGGTCTTCCCATGTCCCGCCGAGCGGCGTAGAACTAGTGGTACCACAACTCAAGAGCCGCACATGAGCCTGGTACCCACGCGGCGAACCACCCTTCCGACAGGGCAGTCACTATAGGGATGCGTCCTTTCGTGGCAATTGTGAGATTGCACGCTTGGTAGCCCGCGCCTCATGTGCCAGCAGCGGCGCCCTTTCGAGGGCGCCGCTCGCTCGTTGAGCTGTACCCGGTTCTCTGTCGCCCTCCCGGCCGCACCTGTTCCCACCCTCTCGGCAGGTCAGTGCAGGGGGCTCAGCTCGGCGGCCAGCGTCACCGCCTCGGCACAGTGCAGCAGCCACTCACGCCGGCCGGCCGGCGTCGCTCCCGCGTAGCCCTCCAGTGCGTGCACGTAAGCGCCCGACAGTGTCAGGTGACCCGCCTCGGGCACCAGTACAGACGCCGGATCCACCCCTCGAGCGACCAAGATGAGGCGCTCGAGAGCGCGGCCGACCAGTCCGTTGCACCCGTCGAACGGCTGGTACGCGGCGACCTCCGCGTGCGCCACGGCAGCGAGCGCGATGGCCGGTACACCGGAGGGGGCCAGCAATGCCTCGGCGAGAGCCTGTAGCCGCTGGGCGGAGCCGTCACCAGCGCGGGGCCTCCCGAGCTGGTGATCCGGCACCGAGCCCGCGGCGGCCAGCGTGTGCAGCCGTGCCAGCGCCTGCAGAGGAGACCGGACGACCACAGGTACCAGCGCGAGCAGCCCCGCGTTGAGCCGTGCGGCGGAGGCCGCGACCCGATCTCCTTCGCCGCGCCTCAGCTGGTCCACATCGGTAGCACTTCCGTCGAGCCTGCGCCGAGGCCGCCGCGCCGCGAAGGAGTGACTCGACAGCGGTCTCGGCAGTTGAACGGCGCAGGCCGCGGTCACGCAGCAGGGCGTCGACGCCATCACGAGCAGCAGCCAGGGCCGACGGTACGCCCTCGAGCGCCGTACTCGTCACGATCTCGTCGACGAGTCGCGGCATCTCGTGAGCGTAGGCGATTGGCCGCCTCAGACCCGGCGGCGTACGGCCGCGCGCCGCCGGTCGGATAATCTGGCCTCGATGGATCTCACCGAGACGCCCACCCAGGCCGGAGCGGCCGCGACAGCACTCGGCTACCCGGCGGAGGCGGTCGAATGGGTCGTCGGCAAGGGCCCGGCGCGCGTTCTCGAGCTCGAGGCAGGTGAGGGAGAGCTGACACCGGCCCTCGCGGGACTCGGACATGACGTGCTGGCGACCGATCCGTCACCGCGGCTGCTGGCCCGTCTGGCGCGACGAGTGCCGTCGGCACGCACCGCAGTGGCCCGCGCCGAGGACATTCCGCTGCCCGCCGCGTCCGTCGACATCGTGGTCGCTGGTGCGAGGTTCCGGGCCGTCGATCCCGTCGCGCGCGCTACCGGAGATCGCGAGGGTGCTGCGGCCGGGTGGCGTACTCGTCGCTCATCTGGAACAGCGGTGACCACAAGGTTCCGTGGGTCCGGAAGATGTTCGCCCTCATGGGAGTCACCTCGTCCACCGCGGGTCGAAGCCCGTTGGAGGCGTCGGACCTGTTCACCCAGACCGACCACCGCGCGTTCCGTCAGTGGCAGCGCTTCGACCGCCACACCCTGGTGGACTTCGTCGCCGCCTCAGAGAAGGCCGCCGCACTCGGCCCCGACGAACGCGAAAGCCTGCTCGCCGAGGCCGCGGAGCTGTACGACGGGTACGGGCGAGGACCCGACGCGATGCTGATGCCGTGGATCGTGGACTGCTATCGCGCCAGGGTCAAGGCGGTGACGTCCGCCGTGCCCGCCGGCCCGGTCGACGACGGCCTGCTCATCGACTTCTCCTGACCTGCGCGCGGCCCAGACGATAGCCTGCAACGTGCGCTTCCTCAACGACACCGTGCCCACGACAGACCTGACGTACAGCGATGTCTTCATGGTTCCTGGCCGGTCCACCGTCAGCTCGCGTCAAGACGTCGACCTGACGACCTTGGACGGCGTCGGTACGACGCTCCCGCTGGCGGTTGCCAACATGACAGCTGTCTCGGGCCGCCGGATGGCCGAGACAGTCGCGCGACGCGGGGGCATCGCGACCCTTCCGCAAGACATCCCGATCGAGGTCGTGGGCCGCGCCGTTCGGCAGGTCAAGCAGGCCCACCCTGTGTTCGAGACGCCGATCATCGTGCAGCCCGACACGACCGTCGGCGAGGCACTGTCCCTCATACCGAAGCGCGGCCACGGTTGCGTGCTGGTCGTCCTGGACGGCAAGCCGCTCGGGGTGATGACCGAGCACGGCGCTCAAGGGGTCGACCGCTTCGCGCAGGTCCACGAGGTGATGTCGGGTGACTTCCTCGTCGTCGGACCCGACCAGGACCCGGCCCGGCTGTACGACGAGCTGACCACCAGCCATGTGCACCTGGCCGCCGTCAGCGACGGCGGCAGGATTCTCGGCGTCGTGACGCGCCGAGGGGCGCTACGGTCGACGATCTACTCGCCGGCGCTCGACGCGGACGGCAGGCTCATGGTCGGCGCCGCTGTCGGGATCAACGGCGACCTGGGTCGCAAGGCTGAAGGGCTGCTCGCCGTCGGAGCCGACCTGATCGTCGTCGACACTGCACACGGACACCAGCAGCGGATGCTCGATGTTCTCCCCCTCGTGCGACAGGCCCGCGACGAACATCCTCTCCTCGAGCGGACGCCGTGTACCCATCGTCGCCGGCAACGTCGTTACCGCTGAAGGCACGCGTGACCTGCTCACGGCCGGCGCGGACATCGTCAAGGTCGGGGTAGGACCCGGCGCCATGTGCACGACGCGCATGATGACGGGGGTAGGCAGGCCGCAGTTCTCCGCCGTGCTCGAGTGCTCGGCGGCCGCCGCCGAGCACGGCGGCCGGGTGTGGGCCGACGGTGGCGTGCGCCACCCCCGCGATGTTGCGCTGGCCCTCGCTGCCGGCGCGTCGAGCGTCATGATCGGGTCGTGGTTCGCCGGCACCTACGAGAGCCCCGGTGACCTCCTGCACGACGGGGACGGCCGTGCGTACAAGGAGTCATTCGGCATGGCGTCGGCTCGCGCCGTTGCCAACCGCACCCGCGAGTCGGGTGGGTTCGAGCGCGCGCGCCAGGCGTTGTTCGAAGAGGGAATCTCGACCTCGCGGATGTACGTGGACCCGGCGCGTCCGAGCGTCGAGGACCTCATCGACCAGATCACCGCCGGAGTGCGCAGCAGCGCCACCTACGCGGGCGCTCGTAACCTCCGGGAGTTCCACGAGCGCGCGGTGGTGGGCATCCAGTCGGCCGCCGGGTACGACGAGGGACGACCGCTCCATGCCAGCTGGTAGGCCCTCTGCGCGAGGGTCATCCGTGAGCCGGTCACGCCGTACCGTTGGCTGTCAGCGCGCTGACGATGACCGACCTCGTACCCTTCGGTCTGGTCGTCCTCGTGGTCGCGGGATCGGGTGTGCTGGCCGTGCTGTCCAACCGGGTGAGCGAGAAGGTGAACCTGCCGGCGCCGGCAATCTTCCTGGTCTGCGCAGCGATCGCCTCTCAGCTCAAGCCCGAGCTCGCGGACCTGTCTCATCAGACGGTGGAGCGGATCGTGACGATCGCGGTGGCGGCGATCCTCTTCGACGGCGGCATGCACATCGGCTGGTCGCGTCTGCGGCGGGCGCTCGGCGCCGTGCTCGTCGTGGGCGTCGTGGGCACCTTCCTGACGGCCGGGGCGATGGCGCTTCTCATCCACCTGCTCCTCGGCTTCGACTGGTGGATCTCCCTGCTCGTCGCAACAGCCGTAGCTCCGACGGATCCCGCCGTGGTCTTCTCCGTCCTCGGCCGACGAGAGGTAGCCGGGACTGAGCGGGACGCTCCTCGAGGCCGAGTCGGGGGCGAACGACCCGGTCGGTATCGCCTTGATGGGGAGCCTGCTCGCTGCCGGCGCCGTGAACGCCTCGGCGCTCGGTCAGGTCGCCGCCGGCTTCGTCCTCCAGATGGCTGTCGGCTCGGTCGATCGGCGTGTTCGGCGGAGCGGCGCTGCTGTGGTTCATGCGGCGGGTCTCCCTGCCGAGTGAGGCGCTGTACCCGCTCCGCGCCCTGGCCGGTGGCTTGGTGATCTTCGGCCTGGCGTCGGTGGCCCACGGCTCCGGCTTCCTGGCGATCTTCGTCGCTGGCATCGTGCTCGGCGACGCCCGGGCGCCGTACAAGGCGGAGGTCGCGCGTTTCGTGTCGGCGGTGGCGAGCCTGGGCGAGATCGTCGCGTTCGTGGTGCTCGGACTGACGGTGGACCTCGCCACCGTGGCTCACGCAGATGTGTGGCTTCCCGGGCTCGCACTCGCCGCCCTGCTGGCCTTCGCGGTGCGGCCGCTGCTGGTCGGGCTGCTGATGGCGCGCATGGACCTTCGGCGGCAACGAGAAGGCGTTCGTGCTCTGGGCGGGCCTGAAAGGCGCGGTACCGATCCTGCTGGGCACGTTCCTGCTCAGCGACCACGTGGCGGGCGCGCCGCGGCTCTACGGCGATCATCGTCGTCCTCGTGACGTTCTCGGTAGTCGTCCAAGGTGGCCTGGTGCCGACCGTGGCGCACCGGTTGCGAGTGCCGATGCGAATGGTCGAGCCGGAACCATGGGCGCTCGGCGTACGCCTGCGAGACGAGCCAGAGGGCGTGCACAGGTACCGGGTCACTGCTGGTTCGCCCGCCGACGGGACCCGGATCCGGGACCTCCCGGTGAGCACCGCCGACGTTTGGATCACCTTCGTGGTCCGCGACGGACAGCTCGTCCGGGTGCGCGGGCACACCGCTTTGCAGGCCGACGACGAGATCGTCATCCTCGCCGACCACCATCGACACCACGACCTGACGGTCCTGTTCTCAGGCTCCGGACCGCCGGACTCCGCCGACGGTCCTCCGCCGCAATCGCGCGCGGACACCTGAGCACGTAGGGTATGACGCGTCAACCTGGTCACTGCCCGTCACCCTCGTCCCAGGAGAGGACTTTCATGAGCAGCGCCCCCAAGCTCGAGCCGGGACACCGCAGACGAGCCCACGATCGGTCGACTCATCGCCGAAACCACGAGCGACGTCTCGTCCCTCATCCGCGACGAGATCGAGCTTGCGAAGTCCGAGCTGAAGTTCAGCGTCAAGGCCGCCGGTATCGGGGCTGCGCTGTTCGGTGTGGCCGCCTTCTTCGGGGTGCTGTCGATCATCATCTTGTCGGTCGCCTTCGGGTTCGCACTGGCATCGCTGCCTCACATCGGTAACACGGTAGGTTTCCTCATCGTCTTCGCCGTATACCTGGTGATCGCCGCGATCCTCGCCTTCATCGGTCTCCGCAAGGTCAAGCAGGTTCGTGCTCCCGAGCAGACCATCGCGACGATGAAGAGCAACACGCAGGTGCTCAAACGCGGCTGAGCTGCGTTGCTCGAGCCTCCCGGGGCCGAAGGGGGACCGAGAGCTGTGGCTACGACTCACGACGGGACTCCCGAGGCGCTTCACCGAGAACCGGCTCGGGTGGGTTGTCAGGACGCGCAGGATCCCGTACTGACAGCAGTGCTTGACGTGGACCCGGTCACCGCGTCCTGATGGACCTGACCTGCGGTCAGCGCATACCCGGTGTCTGGGCTGGTGATGGAGGCCGCGAAGATCACGCCGATGACATCTCCGTGGGCATCGACGAGTGGGCCGCCCGAGTTGCCCGCCCGGACGCGCGAGTAGATCGAGTACGTGTCTCGCCGGACCGTGCCGTCGCCGTAGATGTCGGGGCTGCTCAGGGTCTGCTCGTCGCGGATTCGCGCCGCCTCCGCGTCGTAGGGCCCGTTCTCGGGGAAGCCCAGCACCGCTGCCGGGTCGCCCGAGGCGGACGCGGGGCCGAATCGCAGCGCCGGCGCTGGAAGTCCTGGAGCGAGCAGGACCGCGATATCGACCTCAGGGTTGTAGTCGACAACGGTGGCGGGGTACTCGGATCCGCCGATGCTCACCACCGGATGGCTGACGCCGGCCACCACGTGCGCATTGGTCATGACCCGGTCGGAGGCGAACACGAAGCCGCTGCCCTCGAGGGTCCGGTTGCACGAGCTGGCGGAGCCGATGACCTTCGTGACGCTGCCCTCCGCAGCCTGCACACCGGCGCGATGCAGGATCCCGGCCGACGGGGTGCGGACGCTGGTGATGCGTTCGGGCGTGAACGGCTCGAGGTAGCGCGGGAACCGCGAGGAGTCGACGAGGGAGTTGAACGTCGCCAGCACCCGGTCGGCGCCGCCTGGCAGTGCGCTGTCCACGGCGCCCAGGACCCGTGAGTCGCGTATCTCCTGGTTGAGAGCCCCCACCTGGGCGCCGCTCGCCGCGACGCCCAGAACCCAGGCGATCAGGAGCATCGCGGCCACGCTCAGGACAACTCCGCCCAGCGCATCGACGGTACGTGCGGGCCGCCAGGTCACGTGCCTTCGGACCAGGCTGCCGGCGAAGGCACCGAGACCCTGGCCGGTGAACGCGCAGGCCAACACGACGAGCAGGGCGGCGATCGAGACCGAGATGGCCGGGTCGAAGTTGTCGAGCAGGGCAGGCGTGATCTCGACGCCGACGAAACCGCCGAGAAGCAGGCCGAGCCGTCGACGAGGCGCCGACGATGAAGCCCTGCTGGTAGCCGGACAACGCGTAGATCAGCACGAACACGCACAGCACCAGGTCGAGCAGTGTTCACGGCAGCCGTCCGGCTCGGCTCAGGTCACGCAGCGAGCTGGTCGCCAACGACTCAGGCAGGTCCACGATGACCGAGTCGTCCCACGGCATCTCCCAGCCCACGATCGCGAAGAGCCGCGAGAGCAGGCCGGCCGTGAAGCCCCACACGACAAGGTCTCCGAGCAGGAACGCCGGCCCGAGAAACCCTGAGGGATGCCTGATCGTCGCCCGGTGGGACGGGTCGAGCAGATCGCTGAGCGCGACGATGTGGACGGAGGCCGTCTCGCGCGGATCGACGGCGTGGACGTCGCTTGCGGTGTGCCACCAGCCCACGACGGGTGTGACAGCGAAGTTGCTCGGCGGCAGCCACACAGTTGGCAGCGTGGCGATGACCTGGACCCCGGTGGGGTCCAGCCCGGTCTCCTCCTCGGCCTCCCGCAACGCGGCGGCGACGGGGTCGGCGTCGGCGTGATCTTGAGCGCCGCCCGGGAACGCGACCTGCCCTGCGTGGGAGCGCATGTGCGGGGAGCGTTCCAGCAGCAGCACGTGCGGCCCGGTGGAGGACTCGCCGAACAAGATGAGCACCGACGCCAGCCGCGGCCGCGCCCCGCTCGGAGCCCTGAAGCCCGTCAGGTCGCTCGCCTCGAGGCCACGGACCCGGTCCGGCAGCGCCCGCAGCCACTGCGGCAGACCGGCGACGTCGCTTTCAGGCACCGTCATGGCTACTGCCGATGTCGACGTTGACGCCGAGGTACCGCGACACGAGAGCCGCCAGCTGGCCGACCGAGCCGAGCGCGCCGTACGTCGCATGCACGATCCGGCCCGACGAGTCGAGGAAGACGGTCATCGGCAGCCCGGCGATGTGCAGCGGCCTGCGGGTGGCGGCGTCCGGGTCGGCGACCTGGGGGTACGTGAGCCCGAGCTGCCGCGCGAAGGCGATCGCCATACCTGGTTGGCTGTCCTGCCAGTCCACGCCGAGGACCCGGACGCGTGAGCCGGCGGCCTGGTACAGGCGCTCGAGGATGGGCGACTCCTGGCGGCACGGACCGCACGACTGAGCCCAGAAGTTCACGACGGTCGGCGTACCGCGGAGCTTGGCCAAGTTGACGTTCCTTCCACCGCCGAGGCACGGAAGGGTGACGTTGGGCATCGACTCCGAGCCGGACGACGGGTCAGCGCTCTCCTTCGGGCAGGCCGCGATCCCGGCCGCCGCCTTCTCGGCTCGCAGGGCAGGCGTGTCGACCTTGATCGCGGAGGTGTCGGGCTTGAAGACATACGTCTGTGAGGATGTGCCCGCTTGGCTGCAGGCGGTCGCGAGTACCGCGAGCAGAACCAGCAGCAGGGCCGCGTGGGCTGGGCGGGCGGAGGTTGTCACGCCCGTCCCTCGGTCCGCACCAGCCGGGCGGCCTCGACCGGATCGGTGGGTCCCTCGCCGTACGACGGGCACAGTCGCGCCACCGGACAGGCACCGCATGCGGGCCGGCGGGCATGGCAGCATCGGCGTCCGTGCCAGATCAGGTGGTGGTTGAGCATGACCCAGTCGCGCTTGGGGAACAGACTGCCGATCTCGTGCTCGACCTTGACCGGGTCCGTCTGCGTCGTCCAGCCGAAACGGCGAGACAGCCGCCCGACGTGCGTGTCGACGGTGATGCCTGGCACTCCGAACGCGTCTCCGAGTACGACGTTGGCCGTCTTGCGCCCGACCCCCGGCAAGGTGACCAAGTCGTCGAGCCGGGCGGGAACCTCGCCGTGCGAAGCGGTCGAGGACGGCCACGGCCATCTTCATGATGGCCTGCGTCTTGGCCCGGAAGAAGCCGGTCGGCCCGATAATCGCCTCGACATCGGCAGGGTCAGCCGCTGCGAGCTCCGCCGGGCCGGGATAGCGCGCGAAGAGGGCGGGGCTGACGCTGTTGACGCGCTTGTCGGTCGTCTGCGCGGACAGCACGGTCACGATCAGCAGCTGCCACGGAGAGTCGAACTCGAGCTCGATGCCGGCGTCGGGATAGGTCTCCGGCAAGGATCTTGTCGATGCGTCGGGCCCGCCGCACCAGGGCTGTACGGCTCGCCGGCTCGGCGACCTGGGCAGCGGCTGGCACCATGCCGCCAGCCTACGGCGTCGAGACGACAGCGAGGATGACTGCGAGCCGGACCTCCACGTGGCAACGCCACCATGGATGAGACACACTGTGACTCACGTCACTGCCATGACGACCGATCCAGAAGGAGAGCGCGTGAACACCGAAGTGCTGCGGGAGGCTCCGCTCTTCAGCGGTCTCGACGACGAAGCGGCGCAGGCGTTGAGCGCGATGATGGTCGAGAGCCACCTGCCCCGGGGCGAGGTGCTCTTCCGGGAGGGTGACGACGGCGACCGAGCTCTACGTCGTGACCGAGGGCAAGGTCAAGCTCGGGCGCACGTCCGCCGACGGCCGCGAGAACCTGCTTGGCGATTCTCGGACCTGGCCAGATGTTCGGCGAGCTTTCCCTGTTCGACCCAGGTCCTCGCTCGGCGACCGTCACGGCGGTGACCGACTGCACGCTCCAGAGCCTCGGGCACGACGAGCTCGGGCCCTGGCTGACCGGTCGGCCCGAGGTGGCCCGCGCGCTGCTGGTACAGCTCGCCGTCCGCCTGCGCAAGACCAACGACGTCGTCGCCGACCTTGTCTTTTCCGATGTCCCGGGACGGGTCGCCAAGGCGCTGCTCGACCTGTCGTCGCGCTTCGGCCGGATTGCCGACGACGGTATCCACGTCCATCACGACCTCACCCAGGAGGAGCTCGCGCAGCTGGTCGGCGCCTCGCGGGAGACCGTCAACAAGGCCCTTGCGGACTTCGCCTCGCGAGGCTGGCTGCGTCTTGAGGCCCGCTCGGTCGTGTTGATGGACGTCGAACGTCTCAAGCGCCGGGCGAGGTGAGCCGGACATGCGCATCACACACCTCGGACACGCCTGCCTCCTCGTCGAGACGGACACAGACCCGTCGTGCTCGTCGACCCTGGCACGTACTCGTCGGGCTACCAGGGCCTCACCGATCTCGAGGCGGTGGTCCTGACCCACCAGCACCCCGACCACGTCGACGAGGAGTCGACTTCCCGACGTGTTGCGGCGCAACCCGGGCGCTACGCTGCTGGCGGAGCCCGAGACGGCCGACAAGCTGCGGACGTCACCGCCGACGCGTTCGCAGCCGGCGACAGCCGCGTCGTCGGCGACCTGACCGTGACGGCGCTCGGCGGTCAGCACGCTCGCAACCACGACCTCGTCCGCCGCTCGGCAACATCGGGCTCCTCATCCGCGAGGACGCCGGGCCGACTCTCTTCCACCCTGGTGACTCGTACGCCGATGCCCCTCCGGGCGTCGACATCCTGGCCTTCCCGCTCAACGCGCCATGGTCCCGGATGAGCGAGACGCTCGACTTCCTTCGTCGAGTCTCCGCGCCGGTGCTGATACCGATCCACGACGGGCTGCTCAACGACGCGGGCAGGGCCATGTACCTGATGCATGCGTCGAAGTTCGGCCCCGCCGAGAGCGAGGTCCACGACCTGGCGGACGGGACCCAGTACGCCGCCTGAGCCCGGCGGCTCAGCCTGCCGAGCTCGGACAGGTAGGCGATCTGCGCGCGGACGCTCAGCTCGGCTGCCGGCCACAGCGCCTCGTCGACGTCGGCGTAGACGAGCCGCACGACGGCGGCCGGGTCCGCTGGCGCCGTTCGCCATGGCCGACCGGACCTGTTCGAGCCGCTCAGCGCGGTGGGTCGAGGTAGTGGTCGAGCACTGCGCCGGCCTGGCCGAGCACCGGGCCGTGACCCGGCCAGATCGAGTCGACGTCACGGCTCTCGGCCAGGTCGCTCAGCTGCCGCAGAGATCGAAGGTACGGCCCCAGGGCGCCGTCGGGATGTGCCACCACCGTGGTTCCCCGGCCGAGCACGGTGTCACCGGTCAGCACGGCTCCTCTCGGCCGGCAGTACGAAGCACAGCGAGTCGCTGGTGTGACCGGGCGTCCCCACGACGCGCACCTCGAGCCCGTCGACGTCGATCACCTCGCCGTCGTGCAGACCCTCTGCGCCGTACCGGAACGCGGGGTCGAGGGCACGCACCCCGCATCGAGCGCGGTCCGCGAAGGCCCTGGCGCCCTCGCTGTGATCGGCGTGGCCGTGGGTCAACAGCACGGCAGCCACCTGTCCCGCGACCTCCGCCACGGCGGCCAGGTGTCCTGTCGTGGAGCGGGCCCGGGTCGACCACCACACTGCGCCGCGCGCCCGGCTCGCGCAGCACCCACGTGTTCGTACCGTCGAGCGTCATCGGGCCTGGGTTCGGCGCGAGCACACAGACCCCCGCGCCCCAAACGCTCCCCCTCCCAGCGAGACGTCACCAGCGGCCCATCTTTGCCGGCGTGTCGCGCACCGATTGACGTCTCGGCGTCTCGCTCACGGCTCCGACCCGTCCATGTGCGTGAAGAACAGCTCACCGTCTACGCGCTCCACACCAGGCATGATCGTGGTGATCACCCGGGTGTCCCCGGCCGCCACCGCCTCTTCGGGACTCGCATAGCGAGCCATCTCCTTCAGGGTCACGTACGTCGGGGGAAACATCCGCATGCTGCCGGACGCCACCCCGGCCAGGGCGTCCTGCGGCCGCATCCACGCGACGTGGTCCGCCTCACCCGATACGTCGCGCGTGTCGCTGGCCGGTCGGCATCAGGGCCAGGAAGAACCGGGTGTCGTACCGCCGGGGTTCGAACTCGGGCGTGATCCAGTGCGCCCAGGCGGCGAGGAGGTCCGTACGGAGCACGAGTCGCCGACGCTGCAGGAAGTCGGTGAACGACAGTCGCCGTTCGACGAGGGCGGCCCGGTCCTGCTCCCAGTCGTCGGCGGTGGTGTCAGGTACCACCGCCTCGGCCGTCGTACCGGCGAGCAGCACGCCGGACTCCTCGAACGTCTCCCGCATCGCCGCGCACACGAGCGCCCGGGCCTCGGCCGGATCGCAGTCCAGGCGTCGGGCCCACTCCGCTGGCGTAGGTCCGGCCCAGGCGATCGCCGTGTCGAAGTCGCGTGGGTCGACGGAGCCGCCGGGAAAGGCGTACATGCCCGCGGCGAACGCCATCTCGAGGTGCCGCCGCAGCAGGTACACCTCGGGACCAGCTGGCACCGATCGCGGAGCAGGACGACGGTGGCCGCGCCCCTGGCCGCCACGATCTCGTGCGTCGCCGGACAGGTACGCCGACACGTGCTCGATCAGGTCGGGCGGCACCCGCCTGAGGGAGTCATCCGGCTCCCCCGCGCCTACCTGGCGTCCCCACGGCGCGCTCCCAGGCGCCGCCAAGGTCAGGCGACCTCGACGATCAGCTCGACCTCGACTGGCGCGTCGAGCGGTAGCACCGCCATCCCTACGGCCGAGCGCGCGTGCTGGCCAGCGTCGCCGAACGACGCTTCCGATCAGCTCGCTGGCCCCGTTGGCCACACCCGCCTGCCCGGTGAAGTCCGCCGCGCTCGAGACGAAGACGACGACCTTCACCACCCGGATCACCTGCGACAGCTCCCCGACGAGGGACTTCGACGGCCGCGAGCGCGTTGAGAGCGCACTGCTGGGCGCAGGCGTACGCCTCCTCGGGCTGACCCCGGCCCCGACCTTGCCGGTCGCGATCAGCTCGCCGCTGCGCATCGGCAGCTGTCCCGAGGTGTAGACGAGGTTCCCCGTGCGCGTGGCCGGCACGTACGCGGCCACCGGCTTCGACCACCTCAGGGACCGCCAGTCCGAGTTCGGCGAGCGCTTCTTCAGGTGTCGGCACTTAGGCCTCCTTCGCGCGTTTGAAGTAGGCGACGAGGCTCTCGGGGTTGAGCCCAGGGATGACCTGGACCAGCTCCCAGCCGTCCTCGCCCATGTTGTCGAGGATCTGCTTGGTCGCGTGCACCAAGGACGGGCACCGTGATGTACTCCCATTTCGTCATGCACGCGACTCTAACGCCGCGCGCCGTCACCGCCGACCCGGCCGCCTTGCCCGCAGTAGCGTCGACAGTTGGACTCACGCCGAGGTGCTCGACGCGCCCGGCCGAGCCTCCGGACGTCGTGCTCAGGTACGGCGACCACGCCGACGCGCTCATCGACGTGTTCTTGCCCACGAGCATCGGCCGCCCCGAACGTCCGGTTGCCCTGCTGGTGCTCGTCCACGGCGGCTTCTGGCGCCAGTGCGTACGACCGCTCGCACGTGCGCCCGCTTGCCCACGCGCTTCGGCGTCGAGGGTTCGCTGTGGCGTATCCGAGTACCGCCGGACCGGGCGGCCTGGGTGGCTGGCCGGCGACCGGCGACGACGTCGAGGTGGCGCTCGCCGTCGCTCCCAGGGATGCTCGAAGAGGTGGCGCCCGGCTTCGTCGACCCGTCGGCGCCATGTGTGGTCGCCGGCCACTCCGCCGGCGGCCACCTCGCGACTGTGGGCGGGGCTGCGGGCGGCCAAGGCCGCCCGGATCGCATCGATCGTGGCGCTGGCCCCCGTATCCGACCTCTTCTACGCCGCCCGGATGCACATGGGTGACGGGGCCGTCCAGGCTCTTCTCGGCGGCGACCCCCAGGCCCGGCCGCACCAATACGCGCAGGCCGATGTCATCTCGTTGCTGCCGCCGACGGAGGTCGACGTGACGATCATCCAAGGCGACGCCGACAAGCAGGTCACCGTCGACATGAACCGGCGCCTCGCGGCCCGATTTCACCGGGCCCAGCCTTCGGCTACGTCGAGCTCGCCGGGGTCGACCACTTCGCGCTCATCGACCCGCTGTCCCCGGTGTTCGAGACCACCGTGCTCCCCGCCTTGCAACAACCGCAAGACCCGAGTGCCAGGTAGCCGCGACCAGGGGTCGGGACAACCTCGCACTCGGATCTTCGGGGTTTGTGTGGGCCGGGTGCCTAAGGACTCGGTGGGGCAGTGCTCGCCGACTCGCTGGCGGGCGAAGGTGCCGACCGCCGTCCCGCCGCTCGCGGGTGACGATGAGCCTGACCCCTGGTTGGGCTGCCCCGGCGGTGCGACCGTGACCGGCCCCGAGGATCCCCCACCGGAGCTGGTCGACGAGGAGCTGCGTGACCATCGGCACCTGGTTCTTGAAGCCAGGGATGGCCTCTCCTCGGGCGTTCAGCGCCGCAGTCGTGGACACACCGACTACCGGATCGGTGGCAATGGCCTGCAGCTGAGCGACGCTGAGCGGACTGGTCGCCGAGTTCACGACGGTCTCGATGACGATCACGAACTGGTCCTTCTGCGGATGGCGACGCCGATGAGGTGCGCAGCCGAGGAGGCTCCGGACGTAGGTGCGCTGCCGTCACCGTTGGTCTGCAACACGATCCGGCTCGTCCCGTCGGGCAGAGTCGTCCGCGTGCACGTGCCCGTCGGCTGACTGCGGCACGTCACTTCGCGGTTCCAAAGCTGCACTTGGGGTGACGCCACGATCTGCAGGTCGACCTTGATCCCCGTAGACGTGCGATAGCCGGCCTCCACCATGAGGGCACCCTGGTGGCCGCTTTTCTCCCCGCCCACTCCCACCAGAGTTCCAAGCCCGCTGGTGTGCGCCATCACCGCCGCCGCAAGGCCCCGGGGTGTCGCCGGCACCCGCTCGACCACCGTGTTCGACCGGTCGGCGGGGCCCTGTGAGTTGAACAGGTTCCCCACCGCGCCGGTCAAGCGTCAGGGCACCGACCACGAGGGCCGAAGCGGCTACCACCCCGACCGCGCCCTGCAGGCGGCGACGGCGGCGCATCCCCCTGCCCGCCGCGACGCCACCGCCCACCAGGGACACGACATCCGGCGCTGACTCCGCCCACCGCCGTGTCAAAGCGCTCCTTGACGAGTGTCTCGTCGAGATCCATGTTGTCCCCCATCCCACCTGGCCCTGCCGGAAATCGGTCGCTCATCAGGTCGCCCTCCTCGAACCGGAGCTGTCGCCGGACAGCTCGGTCCGTGAGTCGGGCAAGCGCTCGCGACGCCCGGGTCCGGACGGCACCTTCGCTCATCCGCACGTCGCGGGCCGTCTCGGCGACCGACCGGTCCTCCCAGTACCGCAAGACGACGATCGTGCTTGTCGATCGGTTCGAGCGTGCGTAGCGCCGCGAAGAGCTCGTGGCGCCCGGAGACGTCGTCGGCCGGGTTGGGCCGGTCGCCGCCAGGTCGACGGTTGGCGTCTCGGCGTTGCGCCGCACCCGCTTGTACGAGAGGAACGTCTTGGTAAGCGCCGCTCGCGCGTACGCCTCCGGTACCTCAGCGCGTTCGACCTTGGCCCAGGCGACGTACAGTTTTCCCAACGTCGTCTGCACCAGGTCCTCGGCGAGGTGCCAGTCGCCGCACAGGAGCAGAGCGGATCTGAACAGGCGCGGTGCCACGGCCGCGGCGAAGTCGCTGAAAGCGGCCTCGCGAGCCGCCCACCGGTTCAAGGCCTCGGCTTTCGGTATCCCATACCCGATAGACGCCTCGCACCCGGGCATTCGTTACAAGGCGCACTGCCGGGTGGTCTGAGACCTGCTCTCACGCGAGCAAATGCGGCTCAGTCTTCGCGCGCATCTCGTCGAGGGTCACCTCGGTTGCCAGCTCCACCAGCATCAGGCCGGCCGGCGTGACGTCGATCACCCCGAGGTCGGTGATGATCCGCTGGACGACCCCGAGCCCGGTGTACGGGAGGTTGCACTCGTTGACGATCTTGTACGTGCCGTCGCGCGCGACGTGCTCCATCAAGACGATCACGCGCTTGGCCCCGTGTACGAGGTCCATCGCCCCGCCCATGCCCTTGACCATCTTGCCGGGGATCATCCAGTTGGCGATGTCTCCCTTGGCGGACACCTGCATCGCGCCCAGGATCGCAGCGTCGACCTTCCCGCCGCGGATCATCCCGAATGACAGGGCAGAGTCGAAGAAGGCGGCACCGGGTCGCACCGTGACGGTCTCCTTGCCCGCGTTGATCAGATCGGCGTCCTCCTCGCCTTCATCCGGATAGGCGCCGACACCCAAGATGCCGTTCTCCGACTGGAGCACGATCTCCACGTCGTCGGGTACGTAGTTCGGCACCAGGGTCGGAAGGCCGATACCGAGGTTGACGTACGCGCCGTCCTCCAGCTCGGCGGCCGCCCGCGCCGCCATCTGTTCGCGTGACCAGGCCATCAGCCGTCCTCTCCGCGGCGGCGGACCGTTCGCTTCTCGATCCGTTTGTCGACGGCCTGCTCGGGCGTCAGGGCCAGTACGCGCTGGACGAACACACCAGGCAGGTGGACATCGTTGGGCGGAAGCTCGCCCGGCTGTACGAGTTCCTCGACCTCGGCGATCGTGACCCGCCCCGACATCGCGCACAGCGGGTTGAAGTTGCGCGCCGACTCCCGGAACATCAAGTTGCCGTGACGGTCGCCACGCCAGGCTCTGACCAGGCCGAAGTCGCAGACGATGGCCTGCTCGAGGACGAAGCTACGCCGTCCTTCGGCGGTGTCGAAGTCACGGACCTCCTTGGGCGGGCTGGCCACGGTCACCTGTCCGGCCCCGTCGTAGCGCCACGGCAGGCCGCCGTCGGCCACCTGCGTGCCTACTCCTGTCGCGGTGAAGAACGCGGGGATCCCCGCGCCTCCAGCGCGCAGGCGCTCCGCAAGCGTTCCCTGCGGGGTCAGCTCCACCTCGAGCTCACCGTGCAGGTACTGGCGCTCGAACTCCTTGTTCTCTCCCACGTACGACGCGGTCATCCGCCGGATGCGCTTGTCGCGCAGCAGCAGGCCCAAGTCCCCAGTCGTCGACGCCGCAGTTGTTGGACACCGCGGCCAGGTCCGTCACTCCGGCATCCAGCAGGGCCTGGATCAGTACGCTCGGCACCCCGCAGAGCCCGAACCCCCCGACCGCGAGCGACGATCCGCTCACGATGTCGGAGACGGCGTCGGCAGCGCTTCGGACCACCTTGTCCATTCATCGCTCCTGCAATCCTCCGCCGAGCCTGGCGACCGTCCTGCCGCGGCATGCCAGGCTCACGCGCCTCTCGGGCGTCGTCGCGTCGCTGCAACCTACTCCATGGTGACGACCAGCCGGACCGCGACTTTCCCCACGTACGCTGGCTGGGTGTTCGCGGACCGGCTCATCATCTGCTCCGAGACCGGAGCCCGAAGGTCGAGCCGTTGAGCGGGCCGGAGCAGGTCCCGCCGGGTGATCAGGCTGCACGTCGTCACCGGCAAGGGCGGCACGGGCAAGACGACGGTATCGGCAGCCCTTGCGCTCGCCCTCGCCTCGGGCGGCCGGCGGGTGCTGCTCTGCGAGGTCGAGGGCCGACAGGGCATCGCCTCACATGTTCGACGTGGCCCCGTTGCCCTACGAGGAGCGCGGCGTGGCCGTCGGGCCTGATGGCGGCGAGGTGTTCGCGCTTGGCCATCGATGTCGAGGCCGCCTTGCTGGAGTACCTCGACATGTTCTACCGGCTCGGCCGGGCGGGCAAGGCGCTCGACCGGTTCGGCGTCATCGACTTCGCCACGACGGTCGCCCCCGGCGTGCGTGATGTGCTGCTCACCGGCAAGGTGTACGAGGCCACCCGCCGCCACGACGACGGAGTCCCGGCGTACGACGCGGTCGTCCTCGATGCTCCACCGACCGGTCGGATCGGCCACTTCCTCAACGTCAACACCGAGGTCGCCGGGATCGCGAAGGTCGGTCCCGATCCGGCAAGCAGGCCGACTCGATCATGCGGCTTGCTCAAGTCCGACCGCACGCGCGATCCACTTCGTCTCCACCCTCGAGGAGATGCCCGTCCAGGAGACCCTCGACGCAATGGCCGAGCTGAGCGCGATCGGGCTTCCGATGGGCTCCGTGATCGTCAACCTGGCCCGTCAGCCCGAGCTGTCTCCCGCCGACCTGTCGCGGCCGCCGCCGCGGTGAGCTCGATGCCGCCTCGATCGAGATCGGCCTGAAGGAGGCGGGCGTCCGCGCCGACGAGGCGGCAGTCGCCGGCCTGATGCTGATCGGTCGACAACATGCCGAGCGGGTCACCCTCGAGGCTGAGCAACGCGCGCTCCTCGAAGAAGCGGGCCGACCGGTCGTCACGCTGCCGTACCTCGCGGACGGCGTCGACCTCGGCGCGCCTGTACGACCTCGCTGAGGACCTCTGCGAGAGCGGGTTCTGACATGCCCCGCAAGCCTCAGACGGCCGCCCGGAAGGGCAAACGGCCCGAAGCGGCGGCCGGCCCCGCGTCGGTCCGCTGGCCGCACGGCTTTCCGACGTACCCCACCTCGACACCGACGCGCTGCTGGCCGACCCCGACGTCCGGATCATCGTGTGCTGTGGCTCCGGTGGGGTCGGCAAGACCACGACGTCCGCAGCGCTGGGTCTGCGGGCCGCCGAACAGGGCCGCAAGGTCGTCGTGCTCACGATCGACCCCGCCCGTCGGCTGGCACAGTCGATGGGACTGTCGGAGCTCGACAACGTCCCCCGCGCGGTCGTCGGACATGGACGAGAGCCGCGGCGGCAGCCTCGACGCGATGATGCTCGACATGAAGCGGACGTTCGACGAGGTCGTGGAGTCCCACGCGGCCCCAGGCAAGTCTCGGCAGATACTGGAGAACCCCTTCTACCAGGCGCTGTCCAGCTCGTTCGCGGGCACCCAGGAGTACATGGCGATGGAGAAGCTCGGGCAGCTGCACGCAGAGGCTCTGCAGACGTGGCAGGTGGGACCTGATCATCGTCGACACCCCTCCGTCCCGCTCGGCGCTTGGACTTCCTCGACGCGCCCGATCGGCTGGCGTCGTTCCTCGACGGCAGGCTCATCCGCATCCTGCTGAAGCCGACCCGCGGGCCCGCGAGGCTGTTCTCCGCAGGGGTCAACATGGTCACCAACGCGATCTCGAAGATCCTCGGCGGCCAGATGCTGCAGGACGTCCAGACGTTCGTCTCCGCCATCGACACGCTTTTCGGCGGGTTTCGGGCGCGTGCGGACAAGACGTACCAGATCCTCAAGAACCCGCAGACCGCGTTCGTCGTGATCGCATCGCCGGACACCGACGCCCTTCGCGAGGCGGCGTTCTTCGTCGAGAGGCTTGACGCGGACGGCATGCCGTTGTCGGGGCTGGTGCTCAACCGGGTCACCACGGCCGCCGCGTCCGGGATCTCCGCCCAGGCAGCTCTGGCCGCGGCGGAGAAGCTGGACGACGACCACGCGCTGACCGCGGCGCTGCTGCGGCTACAGGCCGAACGGCTGGCGCGGATCAGCCGAGAACGTCAGTCTGCGCAGGCGCTTCGCGGCGGCTCACCCGGACGTCGCGACGGTGACGGTCGCGGCGCTGGCGAGTGACGTACACGACCTCGGCTCGCTGCGCGAGATCGGCGACCTGATGGCGGCCTAGCCTCAGACGGCCTCGGACTGCGCCAAGACGCGTCAAGCCGTGCTCTTCGCGAGCGGTCTCCGAGCAGGTTGCGCCACGAGGTGACGTTGGGCCGACGGCGCAGCAGCGCTCGGCGCTCGCGCTCGGTCATGCCACCCCAGACGCCCCACTCGACCTTGTTGTCAAGCGCCTCGGACAGGCACTCCGTGCGGACGGGGCACTGCCCGCAGATCTGCTTGGCCCGGTTCTGCGCAGCGCCCTTGACGAAAAGCTCGTCAGGACGCGGAGCCTCGACATAAGGCCAGATCGGCCCACTGCTCGTTCCATGTCATGCGTTGTGGCCCCCAACCGAGAGAAGAGTCGAACTGGGCTGTTCGCCGATCCGCACTCCTGGTGTACCAACACCGTAAGCGGCGCACCCAGCGTGCACGACAGGTCCGAATGAGTGAACTGCCTCTAGTCCCCTTGGGCTACGCTATGTGGTCAAACGGGGGTACATACCCACGAATCGTACACAGCCTGTCACGGTGTGCCGTCACTCGCAAGCGGTGAGATTGGGGTCTTCAGGGACGGTGTCACGTACCCTGGCAGACATGCTCAGACTCGATCGGCGGGCTCGCCAGGAGGCAGGTCTGGTGCACCAGATCGCCGTCATCATCGGCAGTCAGCGCGCTTTCCGGCGTGTTGATCGCGGGCCTCGTCCTCCCCTGGGTGGGCCTCATCGACAAGGGCGCGCAGACGAGCGCCCAGGCGATCAAGAACTTCCCGCTGCCACTCAAGTTCTCGCCCCTGAGCGAGCGGACGGAGGTCGTGTGCGTCGAACGGGACCCATCTGGCCTCGTTCTATGACGAGAACCGCAAGTACGTCCCGCTCAGCCAGGTGTCGCTACACGATGCGGGAGGCGATCATCTCCATCGAGGACTCCCGCTTCTACCAGCACGGCGCCATCGACATCCAGGGAACCGGTCGCGCGCTCCTGGTCAACTTCTTCAGCGGAGGAGTGATCCAGGGCGGCTCGACCATCACCCAGCAGCTGGTCAAGCTGACCCGGCTCGAGAACGCGAACTCGGCCAAGGCCCGTGAGGCCGCGACAGCGGACACGAAGGCGCGCAAGCTCGAGGAGCTCCGCTACGCCATCTGGGTCGAGAACCACCTCACCAAGAACCAGATCCTCGAGCACTACCTCAACACCGCCTACTACGGCGACGGCGCCTACGGCATCCAGTCAGCTGCACACCACTACTTCTCCACCACCGCGGCCAAGCTCGACCTTACGCAGTCCGCGCTCCTCGCCGGCCTGGTCAAGAACCCGACGGGATACGACCCGACCAACTACCGAGTCGCCGCACTGGACCGCCGTAACACCGTCCTCGATCGGATGCAGCAGTCTGCACGTGATCAGCCGAAGCGGGCCAACCACGCCAAGAACACCTCGCTCGGGCTGAAGCTCAGCTACACCTCCAACGGCTGCATCTCGACCAAGGCGCCATGGTTTTGTGACTACCTGCTGAACTATCTCCTCCAGGACCCGGTGCTCGGCAAGTCCGTCGAAGATCGCAAACACCTCATCTACGGCGGCGGGCTGACCATCAAGACCACGCTGAGCCTGCGGTTCCAGAAGGCCGCCGACCGCGCGGTCAGAAACCATGTGAACCCGACCGACCACGCCATCGGAGCGGTGGCGCTGGTCCAACCCGGCACGGGGTACGTCCGCGCGTTGGCGCAGTCCAGGCCGATGGGCACGAACTCCCACAAGGGACAGACGTTCATCAACTACACGATTCCCAAGCAGTACGGCGACGCCAACGGCTTCCAGGCAGGCTCGAACTTCAAGCCCTTCGTGCTGTCAGCGGCGATCCAGCAGAACATCCCGCTCAACACGACTTGAACGCGCCACAGCAGCTGACCTTGGAGCAGTCCACCTTCAGCAACTGTCCTGGGGCGACTCCCTACGTACGGCTCCTGGACGGTCCACAACTCGACCGGCGCCGGGCGCTTCAACCTGTACACCGGCACCCAGCAGTCGGTGAACACGTTCTACGTCCAGCTCGAGCGGATGACCGGCGTGTGCCAGCCTTGGCGCCTCGCGCAGCGGATGGGCGTCAACCTGACCGACCCCCAAGGTCAACCGCGTACCGTCGTTCACCCTTGGGACCGTCGACGTGAGCCCACTGGAGATGGCCGAGGCCTACGCGACGTTCGCGGCCAGGGGATTGCACTGCGTCGCCACTCCGATCCTGCAGATCAAGGACCGCAACGGCAACGTGATCCCGACGCCGGGACCGCAGTGCAACCGGGTGCTGCAACCTGCCCAGGCCGACGCCGTCAACGACATCCTCAAGGGTGTCCAGACGACCGGCTTCGGCGCCATCTTCCACGACAGCATCGACCAGCCGTCAGCAGCCAAGACCGGTACGACCAGCGACACCAAGGCCGTCTGGTTCACGGGCTACACACCCAACATGACAGCGGCAGCGGTCGTGGCCGGAGCCGCGCAAAACGGCAACCAGATCGACCTGCGCGGCCTCACGGTCCACGGGGTCTACCTCACCAACGACACAGCAGGCGGAGGTGCCCTGGCCGGGCCGTTGTGGCACGACACCATGGCGGGTATCGAGCAGTGGCTGCCGAACACGTCGTTCGTACCTCCCGACCCCACGGTCATCAGGGGCCAGACGATCACGATCCCGTCCTACTTCGGCTCCAGCCCGCAAAGCGCCGCCGCAGCGCTGAGCCAGCTCGGCTTCAACCCCCAGATCTCCGGTGGCGTGTACTCCCAGGCGCCGTACGGCACGGTCGCCTACACGAGCCCGGGAGGCTCAGGGGTCTCGGGCCAGACCGTCTCGATCTACACCTCGATCGGACCCGCGCCTGTGCAGCACCACCCGAAGCCACCGGGCGGCGGTAAGCCCGGGGGTGGCAATCCCGGGGGTGGCGGGGGCGGCAACCCCGGCGGCGGCGGGGCGGCAACCCGGGCGGCGGGGGCGGCAACCCCGGCGGCGGCGGGGGCGGCAACCCGGCGGCGGCGGCGGCGGCAACCCCGGCGGCGGCGGCGGCGGCAACCCGGCGGCGGCGGTCGCGGCAATCCGGTCGTCGGGCACTGAGCACGTGGTGCGCGGCGCAGGTCCTACCCGAGCTGACGGCGTACCTCGGCGGCGACGGCGCCTCCGTCGGCACGGCCCTTGACCTGCGGGGTGACGGCGCCCATCACCTTGCCCATCGCGCGCATTCCCTCACCCGATACGTCCAGCGACTCGATCGCGGCGGCGACGAGGGACGAGATCTCGTCGGCTGACAGCGGCTCGGGCAGGAACTCGGCGATGATGGCCGACTCGGCGCGCTCCTTGGCGGCAAGCTCGGGCCGGTTGGCGGTGTCGAAGGCGGCGGCGGACTCCCGCCGCTTCTTGCCCTCGCTCGCGAGCACCCCGGTCACCTCGGAGTCGCTGAGCACGCGTGCCTGCTTTCCCGACACCTCGGCGTTGGTGATGGCGGTCAGCACCATCCGAAGGGTGGACGAGCGCAGCTCGTCACGCGCCTTCATCGAGGCAGTCAGCTCTGTGCGTAGGCGATCCTTCAGCGAGGCCATAGGCCCCAGTGTGGCAGCCTTGTCCAATGCATTCGCTCGCCAAGGCCGCCGCAGCCGTGTCTGCGATCGGCGTCGGAGGCCTGGCCTATTCGGCCGGATACGAGGTACGCGCATTTCGGTTGCGAAGGGTCGAGATCCCCTGCCTCCCGGCGGGGAGCGCGAGTGTTCGAGCCCTGCACCTCTCCGACATCCATCTGACCCCGAGCCAGCACAAGAAGCAGGAGTGGTTGCATGGTCTGGCGGCTCTCGAGCCCGATCTGGTCATCAACACCGGGGACAACCTGAGCCATGCCGAGTCCGATACCGCCCCTGCTGCGAGCGCTGGGTCACCTCCGCGACCTTCCCGGGGTGTACGTGTTCGGGTCGAACGACTACTGGGGGCCGATGGCGAAGAGCCCGGCGCGGTACCTCATGCCCGAAGGCGGGAAGCGGCTCCAAGGACCCCCGTTGCCGTGGCGGAGTCTGCGCGCCGCTTTCGACGATGTCGGCTGGCTGGATCTCAGTAACCAGCGCGGCGAGCTGACGGTGAAGGGGACCCGGATCGCCTTCGCGGGGGTTGACGACCCGCACATGAAGTACGACAGGCTCTCCGCCGTGGCCGGTGCCGCCGACGCGACCGCAGACCTTCGGCTAGGGGTGGCTCACGCGCCGTACCTGCGGGTGCTCGACGCATTCACCCGGGACGGCTACGACGCTGTGTTCGCCGGCCACACGCACGGCGGTCAGCTGCGCGTGCCCGGCTACGGGGCCCTGGTGACGAACTGCGACCTCGAAGCGCGCCGCTCGAGGGGGCTGCACCACCACCGGGCCGCCGGCAAAGTGTCGTGGCTGCACGTTTCCGCCGGCCTCGGCACGTCACCGTATGCGCCCTACCGCTTCTGCTGCTACCCGGAGGCCACGCTCGTCACGCTGTCGGCGAAGCCAGAAGGGCCGGGCACCTCTCCTGCGGCTGACCGGTGAAGCACTCGTCGCTTACGGGTGATGCCGCACAGCCGACTGGCTCAGGTAGACTCGCTGCGCCCTCGGGCTGTGGCGCAGTTTGGTAGCGCGCGTCGTTCGGGACGACGAGGCCGCAGGTTCAAATCCTGTCAGCCCGACCAAGTAGCACCTCAGGACATGCGATACCCCGAACCCTCACGGTCCGGGGTATCGCTGTTCTCGAGGTGGGTCCGCGTGGTTGCTCGATTCGCGTCGTGTAGAACCTCCAACAGACAGCCACGTATGAAACACGAGCTCTTCGGCGGGGCTGTGCAGGCACTGAAACAAACACTGAGGGCAACCCCCGTAGGTGCCTGCACCGGGCCAGTCGTGGTGTAGGCACCTAGGCCGTGAGTTGGGCAGCCACCAGCTCGGCGATCTGAGCGGCGTTGAGCGCGGCGCCCTTGCGGAGGTTGTCACCGCACACGAAGAGCTCGAGCGTGTTCGGGAAGTCCAGTGCCTGACGCAGCCGTCCCACGAACGTCGGGTCGGAGCCCACGACGTCGGCGGGCGTCGGGAACTCTCCGTGGCCGGGATCGTCGATCACCACGACACTCGGTGCCTCGATCAGGGCCTGCAGGGCATCGTGGACGTCGATCTCACGCTCGAACACGGCATGCACCGCGAGCGAGTGCGTGGTCACGACGGGGACCCGTACGCAGGTCGCGGACACCTTCAGGTCGGGGATCGCCGAGAATCTTGCGCGACTCGTTGCGGACCTTGAGCTCCTCGCTCGACCAGCCGCCGTCGCGCACTGACCCGGCCATCGGGATCACGTTGAGCGCCAACGGGGCCGGGAAGGGTGAGTCCTCTCCCAGCTTGTTGGCAACGGCGCGGCGGACGTCTCCGGGGTAGTGGCCGAGAGTGCGGTCGCCCGCGACCACCTCGATCTCGTCGTAGAGCCGGTCGATGCCCGCTTGGCCGGCACCGGACGCGGCCTGGTAGGAGCAGACGACCAGCTCGCGGAGACCCCAGCGCGAGTGCAGTGCGCCGAGGGCGTCCATCATCGTCAAGGTCGTGCAGTTGGGGTTGGAGATGATGCCCTTGGGGCGGTTGCGGATCTGCATCGGGTTGACCTCGGGCACGACGAGGGGTACCTCGGGATCCATCCGGAAAGCGCCCGAGTTGTCCACCACCACGACGCCCTTCGCGGCGGCGATCGGCGCCCACTGCGCGGACACCTCGTCGGGGACGTCGAACATCGCCACATCGACTCCGTCGAAGCACGACTCGCGTCAGCTCCTGGACGACGAGCTCCTCGCCGCGGCAGAACAGGGCTCGGCCCGCGGACCGCGCGGACGCAACCAGCCGGATCTCTCCCCAGACGTCGTGGCGCGTCGACAAGAGGTCGAGCATGACCGTACCGACTGCCCCGGTCGCCCCGACGACAGCAAGCGTCGGCTTGTCGTCACCCTTCACAGGCCGGTCCCTCCGTAGACGACCGCCTCCACCTCGTCGGTGTCCAGGTCGAAGGCATGGTGGACGGCCGTGACCGCCGCGTCGATCTGGTCCTCGTCGATGATCACGGAGATCCGGATCTCGGACGTCGAGATCATCTCGATGTTCACGCCCGCGGCCGCGAGCGAGGCGAAGAACCTCGCCGTCACTCCTGGATGGGTACGCATCCCGGCTCCGACGAGCGATACCTTGCCGATCCGGTCGTCGTACAGCAGCTGGTCGTACCCGACCTCGTCACGGAGCCGCGAAAGTGCCGTCATCGCTATCTGGCCATCCTCGCGGGGAAGCGTGAACGAGATGTCGGTGCGAGCAGTCGATGCCACCGAGATGTTCTGCACGATCATGTCGATGTTGATTCCGGCATCGGCGAGCGCCTCGAAGATGTGGGCCGCCTCACCGATCTTGTCGGGCACGCCGACCACCGTGATCTTGGCCTCGCTGCGGTCATGCGCGACGCCCGAGATGATTGCTTGCTCCACGATGTCGTCCTCACTGGACTCGATGACCCACGTGCCGGTCTTCTGGGAGAAAGACGAGCGGACGTGGATGGGCATGTTGTGCCGACGGGCGTACTCGACGCAGCGCAGGTGCAGGACCTTGGCGCCCGACGCGCACATCTCCAGCATCTCCTCGTACGAGACGCGCGGGATGCGCCGAGCCCTCGCGACGATCCTCGGGTCGGCCGTGAAGATTCCGTCGACATCGGTGTAGATCTCGCACACGTCGGCGTGCAGCGCGGCGGCGAGTGCCACGGCTGTCGTGTCCGAGCCGCCGCGACCCAGCGTGGTGATGTCCTTGGTGTCCATCGAGACGCCCTGGAAGCCGGCGACGATCGCGATGTCGCCCATGGCGAGCGCGTCCTCGATCCGCCCGGGCGTCACGTCGATGATCTTGGCCCGGCCGTGCGAGGAGTCGGTGATCACGCCCGCCTGGCTGCCGGTGAACGACCTCGCGCGCTGCCCGAGGTTGGCGATCGCCATCGCGAGCAGGGCCATGGAGATCCGCTCGCCGGCTGTGAGCAGCATGTCGAGCTCTCGCCCCGGCGGAAGGGGCGATATCTGCTCGGCCAGGTCCAGCAGCTCATCGGTGGTGTCCCCCATCGCCGAGACGACGACGCAGACGTCGTGACCTTCCTTCTTGGTGGCCACGATGCGCTGGGCGACCCGCTTGATACCTGAGGCGTCGGCGACGGAGGAACCTCCGTACTTCTGTACGACGATTCCCATGAGGCGCGGTTCTCCTTCATCTGCTCGACGTCGGCGAGTCGCTCTGGCGGCTCAGTCTACCGACGGAAGGGTGCGCATTCCGGCTCGTCCCAGCCGGCGTGCGCCGATGCGCGACTGCGACGGGTCAGATGTCTTGCGCCGCGGCTACCCGCGCCGCCTCGATCTCGCCGATCTCCGCGGCGTCGAGGCGGTCATGCGCGATGACGGACTGCAGCGCCCGCAGGGACGCACTTGCCTCGGCGCCCCAGCTCGACACATAGGAGAACTGCCACCACCACAGTGCCTCCTCGGTCGACCCGGCTCGAAAGTGCTGGAGACCATGGGCGACGCTGGACGCGATGTCGGCCAGGTCGTCGGACAGCCGCGAGGACACCAGCTCCGGAGGGTCGATGTACGGGTCGAACACCTCGGTGAAGTCGTCGACGCCCTCGAGGAGGATCGCCAGCCGCTCCCGCATGACGTCCAGATCCGGGTCGGGACCGGCATCGGGTTCGAACTCCTCGCGAGGCACGAAGTCGGTCTGTACGCCGAGACGGGCACCGGCGAAGAGCAGCTGGCTCACCTCGAGCAGCAGCAGCGGAACCGCGGTACTGCGGTCACCCTCGAGGGCGATCTCGCGTAGCGCGAGCAGGAACGTCGCGCTCTGGTCGGCGATCGCCTGGGCCAGGTCCTCGAAGTCACTGGTCAGCCCCGCGCTGTCGTCAGTCGTCATCTACGGCCCGTCTTCCCTCGAAGGCCCGACCCAGTGTCACTTCGTCGGCGTACTCCAAATCTCCCCCGACAGGCAGCCCGCTGGCAAGTCGGGTCACTCGGAGCCCCATCGGACGGAGCAGCCTGGTGAGGTAGGTGGCGGTGGCTTCGCCCTCGAGATTGGGGTCCGTGGCCAAGATCACCTCGAGCACCGAGCCGTCGGCGAGGCGCTGCATGAGCTCCCGGATCCGCAGTTCGTCGGGGCCGATCCCCTCGATGGGGCTGATGGCGCCGCCGAGGACGTGGTACCGCCCTCGAAACTCGCGGGTACGCTCCACCGCGACGACATCCTTGGACTCCTCGACCACGCAGATCACGCTCAGGTCGCGGCGCGGATCCCGGCAGATCCTGCACTGGTCCTCCTCGGCGACGTTGCCGCAGATGACACAGAAGTGGACCTTCTCCTTCACCTCGACCAGCACACTCGCAAGCCGTCGCACGTCGACCGAGTCGGTGTTGAGGATGTGGAAGGCGATGCGTTGAGCGCTCTTCGGGCCGACCCCGGGCAGTCTGCCGAGCTCGTCGATGAGGTCCTGCACCACACCTTCGTACAACGCTGCACCTCCAGACGGCTCTCGGGCGGGCCGACGGCAGAGCCGGTGTCGGCGCCGGGACTCTGACCCGGACTAGAAGCCTAGTTGTCCGGTCGGCGGGCCCCCTTCACCAAACGCGCCACCGAAGCCCGACATCTGATCCGACGCCAGCCGCTGGGCGTTGACCGAGGCATCGTGGACGGCGGCGACGACCAGGTCTGCCAGCGTCTCAGCCTCGGCTGGGTCACAGACGCCGGGGTCGATGACCAGACCGATGAGATCGCCGGTACCGGACATCGTTGCGGTGACGGCTCCGCCACCGGCCGTGCCCTGCACCCGTGCGTCAGCGAGCTGCCTGCTGGGACTGCAAGAGCTGCTCCTGCATCTGCGCGGCCTGGGCGAGCAGCGCCTGCATGTCTGGCAGCCCCGGCAGGTCGGGCGTCTCGTCAGGAAACATCTCACACTCCTCGGGCTGGGACTTGGGTCGAGCAAGCGGACCGCGGGGCGCCGAACCGGCCGGCAGGCGGGTCACACGGGATCATGACGGATGTCCTCGATGACGCGAGCTCCGAGCTCGCGGGACAACAGCTCGTGCGAGGACAACGAGGCGTCATCGATGACCTCGTCGTCGTCGTCGACCTCCGCGGCGGGCGCAGCTGTGCGCCTCGCCGGCGCCTGCGGGATCAGATGACGTGGGACGTGTCGGCCGGATGGCGCCTTTGGCTGCCTCGACGCCGGTGCTACGAGGTGTCTTCGGCCAGCTCGGCCTCGGGAGGGTCCCGACGACGTCGTAGGCGCCTCCTGGACCGGCGGCCCGCCGGCGCGCGGCTGGTCCGACGCGTCGATGATCGCGTCGACGCGCCAGTCCACTCCGAGCTCCTCGATCAGCGCCTGGTGCAGGATCTCGTCGGCGCCGCTGCGGGTGAAGCTGTCCCGGGCGCCGACGTTGGTCAGCCCGATGGTGATGACACCGGGACCGACGTCTTTGACATGGGCGTTCTGGCTCAACAAGATCCAGGCGTAGCGCCGCATCTGCTTGACCCGGTCAAGCACGCCTGGCCACAGCCGCCGGACATCGACCACGCCGAGCTGACCGGCTGACGGCGGGGTGGACGAGTCTGGACGATGATGCGGCTCCTCGCGCCGATGACGCGTGCTCGTCTGCAGTGGGCCGCTCCCCAAAGCTGCGCTGCTGAGGCGCTGGCCGCACGGCTCGGCCTCGGACGGCTCTCCCGCGGATGTCGGGATCGTGCCGGTCGGGCGGGCCTCGGCGGTGTGGCCGCGAAGGTCGCCGCCAGGCTCGAGCGGTGGCGCCGGTTGGCCCGTCGACGGTGGCTGCGCTGCGTGTTCCGAAGAGGTGCGCTGGCTGGTACGCGCTGGAGTCGGCGACGCCGCTTCGCCGACGACCGAGAGGCGGCGCTCGATGCGGTCAAGTCGCGCACCCAGCCCCTCGACGGACGCGTCGACGCCTGGCAACAGGATGCGCGCGCACATGATCTCCAGGAGAAGCCGCGGCGCCGTGGCACCGCGCATGTCGGTGAGCCCCTGACTCACGATGTCGGCCGCCCGCGTGAGCTCGGCTCTGCCGAACCGGGCGGCCTGGCCGGTCAACCGCTCAGCGCTGTCGTCGGACAGCTCGATCAGGCCACGGCTCGCGGCACCGGGTACGGCCGAGACCACCACAAGGTCTCGCAGCCGTTGGAGCAGGTCCTCAGCGAACCTTCGAGGGTCCTGACCTGTCTCGACGACCTTCTCGATGACGCCGAAGAGGGTGGCCCCGTCGTCGGCGGCGAGGGCATCGACCGTCTCATCGAGGAGCGTGTCGGGGGTGTAGCCGAGCAGGGCCGTCGCCGTGGTGTAGGTGACGCCGTCGGAGCCCGACCCTCCGATGAGCTGGTCGAGCACCGAGAGGCTGTCGCGAACCGAGCCCGCTCCTGCTCGGACGATCAACGGGATCACGGTCGGCTCGATGCGGACGTTCTCGCGACCACACAGGTCGAGCAGATAGTCGCCCAGCAGCTTCGGCGGTACGAGCCGGAACGGATAATGGTGGGTGCGGGACCGGATCGTGCCGATCACCTTGTCCGGCTCGGTCGTGGCGAAGATGAAGCGCAGATGGCTCGGCGGCTCCTCCACGAGCTTGAGCATGGCGTTGAAACCCTGCGGCGTCACCATGTGCGCCTCGTCGATGATGTACACCTTGTACCGGGCCTTCATTGGCGTGAAGAACGCCCGCTCGCGCAGGTCGCGGGCGTCGTCCACGCCGCCATGCGATGCGGCGTCGATCTCGATCACGTCGATCGACCCCGACCCGCCACGTGCCAGCTCGACGCACGACTCGCACTCGCCGCACGGTACGGAGATGGGCCCCTTGTCGCAGTTCAAGGCGCGGGCCATGATCCGCGCGCTGGTGGTCTTGCCGCAGCCGCGAGGTCCCGAGAACAGGTACGCATGGTGGACCCGGTTGTGGTCCAGCGCCTGCGACAAGGGCACGGTCACATGGTCTTGGCCGATGACGTCCGCGAACGTGTCGGGGCGGTACCTGCGGTACAGAGCGAGACTTGCATCCACGAGGACGACCTTAGTGCCGGGCGGCGACACCCATCCGCCACGATGAGTAGACCCCTCGCGCACCCGACAGAGCTCGCTTACCCTTGCTGCCTTCCGGCCCTGGGGGAGTTGGGCAAGATGTCGCCACACGAGGGGCTGCGCAGAGTCTACGGGAAGGCCCCGGAGGCGCCAATCCCTCACGGCCGAGCAGGCGCGCGGGCCCGTTCGGAGCTCGGGCGGGGAACGGCTGGGCGCCTCTGTGACGATTTCGGACCCGAGCAGGAGGCGATAGCCTCTGCGGCGGAGGATTCGCATAGTGGCCTAGTGCGCACGCTTGGAAAGCGTGTTGAGTGAAAGCTCTCAGGGGTTCGAATCCCCTATCCTCCGCCACGCGCAATCTGTACGCCGACCTGCGAGAACGCCGATCCCGGGCCCGAATTTCGGCCGACCGACGTCGAGGGGGTCTCGCGGCTCGTCGTCTCGCTGAGGCGCCTCAGTTGCCTGCCAGATCGGTTCTCGCTTCACCCGTCATCACTCGAAAGGATGTACCGCGCGGACGCGTGGATCGCGGCATGTGACTGCGTTACTCCGGGTGGCTGGCCGCGGGACGGTCGGCGACAACAAGGACGTGACGGCGGGGTCTGCAGCCGTGTGGGCCATGATCTGAGCCATGCCGTACGTGTACCACCTGTGCGCCGACGACTTCCGGGGCGACGAGTTGTTACCCCTCAACCTGCTCGCGACCCGGTTCCCGGACATCCACGACCGTGAGATGCGCAAGTGGGCTGGCCGTGAGTCGGTGATCCGGTTCGAGGTGCCGCATCTGGGTGTCAGCTGGGGCGACACGGTCAACCTGGCTGCGCTCGACCCGGCCCTACTCGTGAAGGCGCGACGTCGATTGGGTGTGCCGTTCTCGAGCCTGCTGCAGAGGAGCGTCCTGCGCATCCCACTCGAGCGGATTGCAGGACAGGCGGCCGTTGTCTACGACAGCCGCTCCCACTGGCGAAACAGTCGACCCCTCGAGCGAGATGTACCCGAGGTGCCCCCGCACTCCGACTTCACACCGTACGACCCGGCCACGTACGAAGAGCTCACCGAGGTTCCTCCGCTGCATCTGGACTATCTCGTCGAGCAGCGAGACGCCGGCGTACCGGCACTGGGTTTCGTCTTCGTCCGGCACGTGCTGGTCGCCGGGGCCGTTGATGTCACTGGTTTGGAACGGACCAGGCTCGTGTGACTCGCTCCGCCTCACCCAGCTTCAGAACGGCGTGACGTTCGCGAGCCACCTGTCGAGGTCCGGACCGGATCTCACGTACCAGCGACGTGTGACGATGGATCCACGAGTGACCTCAGGTAGTCCTCCATCTTGTCCCAGCTGTCTTCTTGGCCGTCGGTCCTGGTCATGTGGTCCCGGCCGGCTTGGTCACGGAACGCGAGGTTCTGACGTCACTTTCGTCACTTCGTCGGACTCGCGCAGGTCTACCGTCTCGACCGCCTCCGCATCCGGCCAACCCTCGAAGATCCAGGTGTTGACGACCCGGGTCGGCCGCTCGACCTCCAAGTAGGTTCCACGGAACGAGCACTCGGTCCCGTCCGGGGTCACGAAGACCATGTGGTAGGTCCCGCCGACGCGCAGGTCGATCGAGCACACCGTCATCTTGTCCTCGAACGGGGCGAACCAGTTGCGGACGTGCTCCGGCTTCGTCAATACGTCGAAGACGAGCTCGATCGGAGCGTCGAACTCCCGGGTGGTGACGATCTCGAGATCACTTGGGTATTCGATGACAGCCGTTCCGTGCCGTTGAGGTGTCACTGATGTTCTCCTTGCGTTGTTGTAGCTCTTGTGAGGTAGTCATCCATCCGGTCCAGTCGGTCGTTCATCGCCTGCTCGTACTTGGCCACCCAGTCGTGCACGGGCCGAAGGTTCTGCCGGTTCCAGGCGGTACAGCCGGCGACGCCCCTCGGCCCGGCATCTGACGAGCCCGACCTCACTGAGCACCCGCAGGTGCTTCGACACCTGGGGCTGGGACATCGAGAGTTCGTCCACGATCGCCCCGACCGCCTTCTCCCCCGCGATCAACACATCCAGAATTCGCGACGGTGAACGTCGGCAACCGCGTTGAACACATCCGACGTTGTCGACGCGCGTGCCATCCAGTTAATATATGCCGATATCAACATGTGTCAAGCTGAGCTGGCGACGGGTACGGCGACGCTGAGGGTGGGTGCGAGGTATCCGACGAAGGTCGCTCGGTCTGTGCAGTGCTTCAATCTCGTCCTCCGCCGAATTCATGCACTCGGCCGGGCGGCGCCATCGCGCGGACCGGCCCAGCTCAGGGAGCGGCGGTGCCCTCGGGCTTGCGATGCGGTACGTCCGCCGGGTAGCAGGCGTAGGCCTCATCGATTCTTCGCACCGAGAACGGTGACGAGTACCGCCGAGACGCCAAAAGGCGGCCGACATTCCGACAAAACCGGGCCGCCGGTGACGTCTCGCGGTGGAGGGACGGCGTAGCTCAACGAGCCTTCACACCGAGGACGATGACCAGCACCGCCGAGACGTCAATCACTCGCCGACAGATCCGGGCCGCCGGTGACGTCTGGCACTAGAGCCAGCTGCGCGCCTTCAGCATCATGCGTCGACTCAGGACCGTCTTGTTCCCTGTCGACCCATCAGCGCCGGGACGGGCCCGCTGCTCGGCAACAGCCCCCTGTGCCAGCTTCACGGCTGCATCGGCTTCGAGGCCGCCGAAGGCGACATGCTGCAGCAGGACCGAGTCCAGTGACCTCGCGGCCCAGGAGTGCTTGTCATCTGAACCACGGCCCGACTTCCAGTCAGCAGGAGCGGCACGCCAAGGCGTACTCGCCGGTCTCCGGGTCGATGCGCACGGAGACCTCGTGGTTGCCCACAGCATTGTCCGACGTCGACGTGGCGACTCCACCGCTTTGGACAAGCGCGTCGACCGATGCGGCCAGAGCTGCGTCGGCGGCGATGGTGTCAGCGGTGGCGAGCGTCGCGACGGTCGCGGACTTGATGACCTCGAGCATCATGCGCCGGCGCTCCATGGAGTAGCGAAGGGCTCGCTCCAAGGTGTACCCGTCCGCGTGGTTCTTGATCAGGTAGTCGTCCGCGCCGTAGCCGACGGCAGCAAGACCCCACTCGAGGTCGTCGAAGCCCGTGAGCACGATGATCGGCAACGCCTCGGACATGCCGCGCAAAGCGATGACAGCCTCGACTCCCGAAGCGTCGGGTAGCGAGAGGTCGAGAAGGGCACAGTCGGCGTTGGCGGCCCGCTCGGGAGTGACGTCGGCGAGGCAGACAGCGGAGTCGAACTCCACATCCCAGAAGGTGCCCCGGATGTGCTCTTGGGTCAGCAGTGCGTCAGACGGGTTGTCCTCCACCTGCAGGACCCGCAAAGGTCGAGTCGACTTGGCGTCGTCCTTGGCCTCAGACTGCTTGGTGGAACCGGCGATGACAGGGGCAAGCTGGGCCATTGCGGGCCTCCTAGGCACGAATCGCGGCGCGGGAGCCGATGCGGGCTCGGACCCGTACCAGCAGGGGTGAACACCCTCGCACTAAGCAGAAATCATACACCCGCTCTGTAACTATTTACTTACGCTTAGTCATATAGTTTGCCACATATGGTGATGAACACCGCACTCTCCCGGTTTGACCCGTGCTGGGAAGGCGATCAGGTCGGTGGGGACACCTCCGCCGGCTCGTCCTGTACCGCACCGTCGAGATCTCGGCGAAGTACGCCGCGTACGGTGCGCCTGGTCATCGCGAAATGGCTCTCCGCGACCCGGCCCGCCCGTTCGCCATCACCGTCGACGACGGCGTCGACCAAAGCGGTGTGCTCCTCGAGAGCCCGGGCGAACACGTCTCGGCTGTAGGGCTCGATCGGGATGCCGAAGGTGATCGATGCGAGCAGCCCGCGGGTGAGCGAGGCGACCTGCGGGTTGCCGGTCGCCTTCGTGACGGCATCGTGGATGGCGGCGTCCCCGGCGTGTTCCTCCTGCGGCGACCTCGCGTCGGCGAAGGCGGCGAGCGCGCGCCGCATCACGACGACGTCGTCGGCCGTACGGCGCACGCGCTGCGGTCCGCGCGACCATCCCCTCCACCAGGCCACGCAGATCGAACAGCTCCTCCAGTTGCGACCAGCGGGTACCGAGCGTGCGAGTGACCGCACCGGCGGAGTTGCCGGACCAGTCGCTGCGGACGAAGGCACCACCGGCCCGACCCCGACGCACCTCGACGACGCCGGCCGAGCGTAGCCGCCCGATCGCCTCGTGGATCGTCGACCGGCTGACGCCAAGCATCGAGACGAGGGCGCGCTCGACCGGGAGCCGCTCTCCGGGGACGAACTCGCCGAGCGCGATGGCCGTCATCAGCCGATCGGCGACCTCGTCCACCGCGGTCGGCACCCGAAGCGGGCGCGACAGCGAGCCGGCAGAACACTCGAGCCTCTGCCCCAAGAAGCGCCCGAGCTCATCGAACCGGGGATGGTCCGGCATACGCCTTCCTTGCCTGGGATGCGGAGCCTGCCTAGGCCCCGCTGTGTGAAAGGCAAGTTACAGACAGATTCGTTACCTGGAAAGGCTTGCTTCTAAGACCATTTGTGTACGAGGCTGAGCCGTCCGCTACGGCAGGGCTCGTCGTGGCGCCACCGTCATCAACCTCGCAGGAGCAAGAGTGGCCATTCCTGAGGCACGCACCACCGCGATGATGGACTTCAGGGACTGGCAGACGTGGTACCGGGTGAGTGGCGACCTCGAAGCAGCGACGAAGACACCGGTGGTCATTCTGCACGGTGGACCGGGCGCAACCCACAACTACACGCTGCGGATGGCCCGGCTGTCCGAGCGGGGCTGGCCGGTGATCCACTACGACCAGCTGGGCGCCGGACTGTCGACCCATCTGCCTGACAAGGGCGCGGACTTCTGGACCGTCGACCTGTTTCTCGACGAGCTCGACAACCTGCTGGCCGGCCTGGATATCGTCGACGGCTACCACCTCATTGGCCAGTCCTGGGGTGGCATGCTCGGCGCCGAGCACGCCATCCGCCAACCGGCGGGGCTGCGCAGCCTCGTGATCGCCGACTCTCCCGCATCCATGGAGTTGTGGGTGGCGGAGGCGAATCGACTGCGCGAGGATCTGCCGCCGGAGATACAGAGGGTGCTGCTCCAGCACGAGGAAGCGGAGACGACGGACAGTCCCGAGTACGAGGAGGCGGAGAAGGAGTTCTACAACCGCCACGTATGCCGGATCGTCCCGAATCCGCCCGAGGTGAGCGCGAGCTTCGAGAACATCGCCAAAGACCCCACGGTCTACCACACCATGAACGGGCCGAGCGAGTTCCACGTCGTCGGCTCGCTGCGCGACTGGTCGGTCGTCGACCAGGTGTCGGCGATCACCGCACCCACTCTGCTGGTCTCCGGTGCCTACGACGAGGCGACGCCCGCGACCATGCAGCCCTTCATGGACGGAATACCGGACGTGCGGTGGGAGATCTTCCCCGAGTCGAGCCACATGCCCCACGTCGAGGAGGAGGAGCGCTTCCTCTCCGTTGTGAGCGACTTCCTGCAGAACCACGAAAGAGGAGAGACCCGATGAAACTCCGGCGCACATCAATCGTCGTGATCAGCGCGGTACTGGCCCTGGTGGCATCCGCTTGCGGCGGCGGCTCAGGGTCTTCGTCCAACGCGAACAACAGCGGGTCCTCCGGCGTCCAGAACAGCTCGGCCGCTCCGGCGACGTTCGAGCCACAACACAAGGGAGGGACGCTGCACCTGCTGGCCAAGTCTGCCGGGGGGTCCCTCGACCCGATGGTCAACTACACCCTCCAGTACTGGCAGCTGTACCAGGCGACATACGACGGCCTCCTCGCCTTCACCAAGAAGGCTGGACAGGCCTCCTTCACCGTTGTGCCCGACCTCGCGGCCGCAATGCCGAAGGTGAGCAACGGTGGGAAGACCTACACCTTCACCCTGCGCAAGGGGATCAAGTTCTCCGACGGCTCACCGGTGACGACCGACGATGTCGTGGCGTCGTTCGAGCGGATCTTCAAGGTCTCGAGCCCCACCGCCGGCACGTTCTACAACGGCATCGTCGGAGCATCTGCCTGCTTGAATACACCGGCGACGTGCACGCTCCCGAAGGGGGTCATCGGTAACGCGAAGACGAGCACGGTGACGATCAACCTGGTGGAGCCCGACCCCGAGCTCCCCTACAAGCTCGCCGTGCCACACGCCGCGATCCTCCCGAAGTCCGCGCCTCCCAAGGACGCCGGCACCACCCCGATCCCGACGACCGGCCCGTACATGTTCGCCTCGTACGACCCGAACCGCGAGCTCAAGCTGGTGCGCAACCCCTACTTCAAGGAGTGGTCACACGACGCGCAGCCTCAGGGTTACCCCGACTCGATCATCGAGACGTTCGGTCTGACCGTCGAGGCCGAGGTGACCGCCGTCGAGAACGGGCAGGCTGACTGGATGTTCGACCCACCCCCGACCGACCGGCTCAACGAGATAGGCACGAAGTACGCCTCCCAGGCCCACGTGAACACGCTCACGGCATTCTGGTACGCCCCGATGAATGTCAACCTGGCACCATTCAACAATCTGAAGGCCCGACAGGCGGTTAACTGGGCCATCGACCGCAACTCGATCGTCAGGCTCTACGGAGGCACCAACCTCGCTGCTCCGGTGTGCACCATACTTCCGCCCGGCTTCCCGGGACACGTCGACTCCTGCGACTACACCAAGGGTGGTGGTACGACGTGGAAGGCGCCGGACCTGGCCAAGGCGAAGCAACTGGTACAGGAGTCCGGGACTGCCGGCATGAAGGTCGGCATCGTGGTCTCCGACGACGATGTGAACAAAGGGATAGGTGAGTACCTCCAGAGCGTCCTCAACTCGATCGGGTACAAGGCCACCCTCAAGCCGATCTCAGGCAACATCCAGTTCACCTACATCCAGAACACCAACAACAAGGTGCAGATCAGCGTGTCGCAGTGGTACCAGGACTTCCCGGCCGCGTCCGACTTCCTGAACGTCCTGTTCTCCTGCGCCTCCTTCCACCCCGGAAGCGACTCGAGCATCAACATCTCCGGTTTCTGCAACAAGCCGATCAACAACCAGATTCAGCAGGCCCTCGTCACCGAGCGCACGAGCATGGACACAGGCCAACGCGCTCTGGGCCAAGGTCGACCAGGCCATCATGAAGCAGGCGCCGCTGGCCCCCCTCATCACGCCGAAGCTCATCGACTTCACCTCGACGCGGGTCGGCAACTACCAGTTCAGCAAGCAGTTCTACATGCTGGTAGACCAGGTCTGGCTGAAGTGAGCCTGGCGTGACGGCCGAGATCTCGTCGTCCGACGCGGTGGCCAGGCGACCATCGCCGTCCACGCCATCAGCCGATACGACGGCCGCCGGGGCCTCCGCCGGGCCCTGGCGGACGGCGATTGGCCACCCTGCGCCGCGACCGGGTGGCGATGGCGTCCTTGGCGGTCTTCCTGCTGATCGTGGTGGCCTGCCTCCTGGCCCCGGTGTACGAGCACTCGATCGCCCATACCGACGCGTTCACCTCGCATATCTCCGGGACGACCATCGTCCACGGCAAGAAGGTCCCGGTACTGACGTCCAGCAGTACCGGGCTCAAGCTCGGGGTCACGCCCATCGGGCCGACGTGGGACATTCACCACTACTTCCTGGGGGCGGACAGCCAGGGCCGCGACGTCGCTGTGCGCCTGCTCTACGGTGGCCGCAACAGCCTGCTGATCGGCATCTCGTCAGCCCTGATCGCCTGCCTCGTGGCAACCATCCTCGGGGTAGCCGCCGGCTACTTCGGCGGCGTCCTCGACTCGGTGCTGTCGCGGATCTTCGACGTGATCTGGGCCTTCCCCGTCTATCTGCTGGCGATCTCGCTGTCGGTCGTCCTGCTCACCAGTGGACTCCAGATCGGCCCGTTGCACGTCGACGGCGCCAGCCGGCTGCTGCCCATCCTCATCATCGCGGTGATCTACGTGCCGTACGTCGCGCGGCCGCTGCGTGGGCAGGTGCTGAGCCTGCGCGGCCGGGAGTTCATCGTCGCGGGGATCGGCCTGGGCGCCTCGGACCTACGCATCCTCCGCAAGGATGTGCTGCCCAATGTGATGCCGACCGTACTGGTCTTCCTACCGCTGATGACCGCCATCAACATGCTCACCGAGTCGGCCCTGTCGTTCCTGTCGATCGGCGTCCAACCGCCCAACGCGAGCTGGGGCACGATCATCAACGACGGGCTCGGGCTGCTCTACACGCGACCGATGGTCACCATCGCCCCCGGTGTGCTGATCGCCATCACCGCCGTCGCGCTCAACCTGCTCGGCGACGGCGTCCGCAGCGCGCTCGACCCCAAGGCCCGGCTCCGGGGTGCTGCCTGAATGCTGCTGTTCACGCTCCGCCGTACCGCCGCCGCCGTCTTCGTCCTCTTCACGATCAGCGTGCTGGTCTTCCTCATCTTCTTCGCGACACCAGGGGTCGACCCCGCGGCCCGGATCGCCGGCCGCAACGCCGACCCGGCCACGTTGGCGCAGGTGCGTCACGAGTTCGGGCTCGACCGGCCCATCCCGATCCGGTACGGCCTGATGATGCAGCACCTGTTCATCAGCCGCGACCTGACCTCGTTCGTCAATCGCGGCGACAAGGTCATCCCCCAGATCATGCAGGCCGCCCCGGTGACCCTCTCGCTGGTCATCGGCGCAGCGGTGATCTGGATGCTGGTCGGGGTGGCGATGGGGACGATCGCCGCCGCCAAGCGCGGCACGGCGCTCGACCCTGTGATCATGCTGTTCGGCGTCGTCGGCGTCTCGATCCCCGTCTACTGGCTCGGTGAGGTGGTCAACCTCCTCACCGAGAGCCGATGGCACTCCGGCGTCTTCGCGTGGGTGCCGCCCTTGGGTTACATCCCCGTTGACCCAGAACCCGGGCCAGTGGGCCCTGCACCTGCTCTTCCCGTGGCTGACCCTCGCGGCGCTCTATGCAGGCATCTACGCCCGGGTCCTGCGCGGCGAGATCCTCGAGGCGCTCAACGAGGACTATGTCCGTACCGCCCGGGCAAAGGGGCTGTCCGAGCGTCGGATCCTCGTCCGGCACGCCCTACGGTGCTCACTGATCCCCATCGTCTCCCTCTTCGGGCTGGACTTCGGCGCGCTCGTCGGCGGCTCGGCGCTTCTCACCGAGGTGGTGTTCGGACTGCCGGGAATCGGAAAGCTCACCTACGACTCCCTGACCAACCTCGACCTCCCCGTCATCATGGGCTGCGTGCTGTACGCCGCCTTCTTCGTCGTCGTCGCGAACGCCGTCGTCGACGTGCTGTACGCCGCCATCGACCCCAGAGTGCGCCGTGCCTGAGGCGTTTCCCGCTGACGACGGCGACGGCCCGCTGCTCGACGTGCGCGAACTCAAGGTCACTTTTCGGACCAGACGCGGGCTGGTCACGGCGGTCGACGGATTGTCGTTCTCCCTCGGCCGAAGCGACGTGCTCGGGATCGTGGGCGAGTCCGGCTCCGGTAAGAGCGTATCGGTCATGAGTCTGCTCAAGCTGATCCGCGACCCCAACGCCACAGTCGAGGGCGAGGCGCTCTTTCGCGGCCGCGACCTGATCGCGATGGGTGACAAGGAGCTACGAGCGCTTCGGGGCAGGGAGATCGCGATGATCTTCCAAGATCCGATGACCTCGATGACGCCGGTGTACACCGTCGGTTGGCAGATCTCCGAACAGATCCGCGCGCACGAGTCCGTCTCGAAAAGCGTCGCTCACGAGCGGGCGATCCAGCTGCTCGACGAGGTCGGGATCCCCGACCCGCGCCGTCGGGTCAACGACTTCCCGCACGAGTTCTCCGGTGGCATGCGGCAACGGGCAGTCATCGCCATGGCACTGTCCTGCAACCCCGCTCTGCTCATCGCCGACGAGCCGACCACCGCCCTCGATGTCACCACGCAGGCACAGATCCTGGAGCTGATGAAGCGGCTCCGCGTCGAGCACGGGTCGTCGATCATCTTGATCACCCACGACATGGGGGTGGTCTCCGAGATCGCGGACCAGGTGCTGGTGATGTACGCAGGGCGGGCGGCCGAGCAAGGACCGAAGACCGACATCTTCCGCCGACCTCGGCACCCCTACACCTGGGGACTGCTCAGCTCCGTCCCGCGTCCGCGGGCGGAGCGGGTCCGACGGCTGCCCACGATCCCCGGATCACCGCCGTCGCCGATCGACATCGCCCCGGGCTGCCCCTTCGCGCCGCGCTGCCGGCTGCGGTTCGACAAGTGCGACGAGCGGCCCCCGCTCGAAGGAGGCGTCGACCACGTCGACGCCTGCTGGCTGCCGCGGGACAGGCGCCAGGAGCTGCGCCGCAGTGTCACCGAGAAGGCGGTCGCCGAGGGCGACCCCGGTGACGTCACCGAGCACGCCGACGCCCTGGCCGCGCGGGAAGAGGCACGATGACACCGGCCACAGATGGTAGTCACGAGGTCTTGCTGCGGGCCGACAACCTCACGAAGCACTTCCCCACCCATGGTGGCGGCTCGTTGTTCGGCCGCAGGCAGATGCTCCACGCCGTCGACGGTGTCTCGCTCGAGGTACGCGCCGGTGAGACGCTGGGGGTCGTCGGCGAGTCCGGCTGCGGCAAGTCGACGCTCGGACGTTGTCTCGTCCGCCTCACCGACATCACCTCGGGCACGGTGACCTTCCAGGGCCGAGACATCACCCAGCTGTCTCGGCGCCAGCTACGGCCGGTGCGTCGCGACCTCCAGTTGGTCTTCCAGGATCCCTACGCCTCCTTGAACCCGCGCCGAAGGGTCGGCGACATCCTCTCGGAGCCGCTCCAGATCCACGGATACGGCGACCGGCGAGCTATCTCTCACCGGGTGCAGGAGCTGCTGAAGGTTGTGGGTCTCAACGCCTCGTACATCGACCGCTTCCCCCACGAGTTCTCCGGGGGGCAACGCCAGCGGGTCGGCATCGCCCGGGCCCTGGCGATGAACCCGAAGCTCATCGTCGCCGACGAACCCGTCTCCGCTCTCGATGTGTCCATCCAGGCGCAGGTGCTGAACTTGTTCGCGGACCTGCAGGATGAGTTCGCGCTCACGTACGTCTTCATCGCCCACGACCTCGGCGTCGTGCGCCATGTCTCGAGCCGGATCGCGGTGATGTACCTCGGGGAGATCGTGGAGACCGCGGCGGCCGATCCGCTGTACAGCCGTCCCGGGCACCCGTACACGGAGGCCCTGCTGTCCGCGGCGCCAGACGTGATGGGCCAGGAGGTGGCGCCGCAGGAGCGGATCCTGCTCACGGGCGACGTCCCCAACCCCGTCAACAAGCCGTCGGGGTGCCCGTTTCGTACCCGCTGTCCCTATGCGCAGGAGCTCTGCGCGGAAAAGCACCCGCCGCTCGAGGAGGTTGCGCCGGGCCGTTTCGTCGCCTGCCACTTCCCGCTGCTCACGGCGTCTGGGGAGGTGGCGCCCCACGCCCTGTCGGCGGCGCACGCCACGTCGGGGCCGTTCAGCCGGATGCAGGAAGGCGACCAGCCGCCGGCCTGACATAGGGTGGCGGCCGACAGATCGCCGTCGGATCGCCGAGGAGGGGCCATGTCGCCATCTCCTCTCGACGAGTCCGAGATCGTGACCAGGCTCCGCGCCACGGGCAGCGTCTTCGCCGAGGACGAGGCGCGGTTGCTCGTCTGGGCAGCGCGCGGGCCCGACGAGCTCGCGCGCATGGTGGAGCAGCGGGCGGCGGGCCTGCCACTCGAGCCGATCGTCGGTTGGGCGGATTTCTGCGGCCTGCGTATCGTCGTCGAGCCCGGGGTCTTCGTGCCTCGGCGCAGAACCGAGTTCCTGGTCGCGGAGGCCACGTCGCTGGCGGGTGCAGACGCTGTCGTCGTCGATCTGTGCTGCGGCACGGGCGCGGTCGGCACGGCGCTGGCAGCGTCACTCAGCGGTATCGACCTTCACGCCGTCGACATCGAACCGGCCGCGGTGCACTGCGCCCGGCGCAACGTCATCCCCGTGGGTGGACAGGTCTACGAGGGTGACCTGTACGAGCCGTTGCCTTCGAGGCTGCGCGGGCGGGTGGACCTGCTCGTGGCGAACGCGCCGTACGTGCCGACAGAGGCGATTGCGACGATGCCGCCCGAGGCTCGCCTCCACGAGCCGAGGGTGACGCTGGAGGGCGGCGCGGACGGGCTGGATGTCCAGCGAAGGATCGCCGCCGCAGCCGCGAGCTGGCTCTCCCCAAGCGGGCACCTGCTCATCGAGACGAGCGAACGCCAGGCACCGACGAGCATGCAGATCCTGGCCTGCGCCGGACTGACTCCACGGCTGCTCCGCTCCGATGAGCTGGACGCCACGGTGGTTCTCGCCAACCTGCCGTCGCGGCAGGATTGATCGATGCCGCAAAGCCCGGGTGACAGATGGCACAGCCTGGCTTAGGGTGACGCGGCACGCCGCAGTGCCGCGGCGCGACCCGAACGCGAGGAGGACTGACATGGCTGAGGGTGTGGAGACCGGTCAGATCACGACGGACATCCCTGCCAGGATGGACAGGTTGCCGTGGGCTCGTTGGCACTGGCTCATCGTCGCCGGGCCTCGGAACTGTGTGGATCCTCGACGGGATCGAGGTGACGATCGTCGGATCCATGTCGGACGCCCTGCAAGCCGTCGAGCACGGGCCTGGGACTGAACAGCTCCGACATCGGCCTCGCAGGAGCGGTCTATGTCGCCGGTGCCTGTCTGGGGGCGTTGTTCTTCGGCCAGCTGACCGACCGTTTCGGGCGCAAGAAGCTGTTCATGCTCACGCTTGGCCGTCTACACGGTCGCGACGGTGCTGACGGCGTTCTCGATGAGCCCGATCTGGTACTTCGCCTGCCGCTTCTTCACCGGCACGGGTATCGGCGGTGAGTACGCCGCGATCAACTCCGCCATCGATGAGCTGATCCCGGCGAAGTACCGAGGCAGAGTCGACATCGCGATCAACGGGTCCTTCTGGGTCGGTGCCGGTGCGGGGGCACTCTTCACCATTCCGCTCCTCGACCCGACAGTCATCGACCAGGGGCTCGGCTGGCGGCTCGCGTTCGGTCTCGGCGCCGTGCTGGCGGCAGGGGTGCTTCTGGTGCGGCGCAACGTGCCCGAGAGCCCGAGATGGCTGTTCATCCACGGCCGAGAAGACGAGGGCGAGAAGATCGTCCGGGAGATCGAGCAGACCGTAGAGACCGAGACGGGCAAGCAACTGCCGGCCGTGTCGGACACCCTCACGATCCGACAGCGCAAGACGATCCCGCTCACGCTGATCGCCAAGACGGTGTTCACCATGTACCCGAGGAGGACCGTGCTGTGTCTGTCGTTGTTCATCGGACAGGCATTCCTCTACAACGCCTTCTTCTTCACGTACGGAGACTCACTCAGCACGTTCCTGGGCGTGGGTCAGACCGGGTACTACATCGCGGCCTTCGCCGCCAGCAACTTCCTCGGCGCCTTGCTGCTGTCGCAGCTGTTCGACACCGTCGGACGGGTCAGGATGATTGCCGCGACCTACATCGTCTCGGGCGTGCTGTTGGGAGTCGCCGGCTTCTACCTCGGGTCGTTCACCGCGTTGACACTGACGGCGATGGGGATGGTCATCTTCTTCTTCGCCTCCGCGGGTGCGAGTGCGGCCTATCTGACCGCCAGTGAGGTGTTCCCGATGGAGACCCGCGCACTGTGCATCGCCTTCTTCTACGCCATCGGCACGGCGGTGGGTGGCATCAGCGGGCCGCTGTACTTCGGGCACCTGATCGACTCGGCCACGGCCAGTGGCGACATCACCGGCATCGCTCCGGGGTACTTCGTCGGTGCGGTCTTGATGACGGCCGGCGGGATCGTGGCCATCTTCCTCGGAGTACACGCCGAGGGCCAGAGCCTCGAAGACATCGCGACCCCGCTGACGGCTCAAGATGCCGACACTCCACCTCGCGACAAGACGGCCCCGGCGCCGGCGTGACAGGGTTGTCACTCCAGGTGTCCGAGCATGCGGCTTGGGCCATATCTGCGCTATTCGTTGACTATCCGGCCGGAAACGGCTCTACTCTCGACCGAGCGATGGCGTCGCCACCGCCGGCGAAGGGATCACCATGAGCAGCACACCACCACCTGACGACAGCTACCGGGCGGAACCGCTCCCCTCCTATCCAGCCGGCGCAGGGGACCGACCTCCCTACGGGACGGGCAACCAGCCGGGTGCTGGGGTCCCGCAACCGCCCTCCATCCAGATGGCTGTCCGGTTGATGTGGGTCGGTGCCGGTCTCAGCATGGTCTCTTTGGTCGTCACGTTGTTGACGTTGTCGTCCTTGAAGTCGCATATCCAGGACCAGCTGGCGAAGTCCAACCCGACGCTGTCCACCAGTGACATCAACACGACGTACCACACAGTGGTCGCGGGTGCCGTCGTCGGCGCCATCGTGGGCGTCGCGCTGTGGCTGTGGATGGCCTGGAAGAACGGTCAAGGTCGCAGCTGGGCCCGGGTCGTCGCGACGGTCCTGGGTGTCGATCAACCTGCTCTCGAGCATCTACACCATCGCGGTGGGCATTCCTTGGCGGTCTCGGGTATCTTGACGGTGCTCAACCTCATCCTCGCTATCGTGATCCTGGTGCTGTTGTGGCGACGGGAGTCCAGCGAGTTCTACGCGGCTCGCTCGGCCCACTGACCGGGGCGGCTACGAGCTGAAGAGCCGGCGGCCGAACCAGTCGCCGACCTCGCGACGCCGCCGGGGCACGCGTACAGGCCGCTCGACACGTGCTTGATGTACTCGTTGAGCAGGTCATTCGCGCCGAGCCGACGCTGGATGGGAACGAACTGCTCGTGGGCGTTCTTCTGGTACGCGAGGAAGAAGAGTCCGGCGTCGATCTGCCCGGTCGCGGGATCGATACCGTCGGCATAGTTGTACCCGCGCCTCAAGATCTGGATGCCGTGGTTGCGTTCGGGCGACGCGAGTGAAACATGCGCAGTCCGCGGGCACCAGCGGCTTGCCGTCGGAGCCGCGTTTGCCGAGCCGAAGGGGGTCGTGTTCGTGGCTTCCTGACAGCGGCGCACCCACCTCTTTGGACCGCCCGATCACGTGTTCCTGGTCTGCCAGCGAGTCGGAGTCCCAGGCTTCGATCTGCATCCGGATCTTGCGCATGACCAGGTAGCTGCCGTCTCGCATCCAGTCCTGGTCGGTCTCGTTGCCGACCCAAACGAAGTCCTGCGTCGCCGTGGCGTCCTCGACCTTGATGTTCCTCGTACCGTCCTTGAACCCCATCAGGTTGCGAGGTGTCTGCTGGGCTGCGACTTGTGGCCGAGGCGCGACCAAATCCGACCTGCGACCACCGCAAGGCCGCTGTCCCGGCTGCGATCCGAGCGAAGTTCCTGATCACGTGAAGGCCACCTGGGGGTCGTCCGCGCAGGCCTGGACGCAGATGTCCCCGCCGGAGATCTGGTGGTCGATCACCGCGTCACCGGGCAGGTCGGGCAGCGGCTCGAGCGCCGCCGGCCGCTTGTCGGCAAGCCCGAAGCGGTGGTCGAACATGGACGGTCCGAAGCCGACCGTGACCGTGAGCCGCTGAGCCCCGATGCCCAACGCCTCCCCGGTGTCGAACGGAGGCGACTCCGGCCGGATCTCCGTCGGTCCGATCAGCTCCCCCTTCGTCATGAGGGACGCCGCCGCCGCCCACTGGCCCAGCATGGCCTTGACCGTCGTTCACGTCCGACGTCGTCAGGTCGAACGCAGCGAACACCAGCCTGGACTGCTGAGGGCGTCGTGATCCCTGCCTGGCGGCGTCCCATAGAACTCGACGACCGCCTCGGCCGAGTTGCCGGTCGACGCTGATCGTCGGCCTCGTCGTGACCCGGTCGGCCCCATAAGCTCCTCCGGCGCCGAGCAGCAGCTCCGGTCCCGACGAGACCGGCGCCGCCGAGCAGCCGTCTCCGGCTCCAGCGCCAGGTGAGGTCTCGCTCAACGTCGCGCCGCCGCCACCTTCGCCGCGGCGTTCGAGAGCGGGTCCTTCACCGCCTGCACGGCCGCCGACATCTTCATCTTGTCGGCGCGATGTCAGCGTCGCCGTACCGGACGAAGCCACCCGAGCGCGTGTCGGGTCGCGGTAGGCGTCCAGCAGCGCTGTCGATCGACCTGAACGCTGCTGGTGATGATCGTCAGCCAGACTCGAGTCGACTCGTCGACAGTCCGGCGCAGATGTTGGCGAACGCCTGCTCGGCCCCTCGACGTTGGCCTGGAAGTCCAGCAGGTCGATGTGGGAGTACCGCTCCTCCTCGCCGGTGATCTTCGATTTCGAGACCTCGTCGAGCAGACCCCCGGCCCCGTTCGAGCAGCTCGGACGGCTGGTAGCGTCAAGCCATCAACGAGTGTGCGGAAGCTTGGCGACGTCTTTCTGCAGCCCGGTCGCGTACCGGAAGCAGGCCCTTCAAGCTCTTGTCACGGAAGAGGCCCTTCTCGATCACGTGGAAACCGCTCCACTGGGCGGCGGGTACGTCGCCCTCACGTGCGTCGATGCGGGCATCGAGATTCGACCTTCCCGCTGGTGAAGCTCTCTGCGACCGGCTCGATCCGCTCGTAGTACGGCCGGGCCGCGGCGTACGCGGCCTGCGCGGCGCCGAGATGTCTGCGCCCTGATCGCCGACACCAGCGGCCGGACCGACCCCGACGAGCAGGGCGGACTGCTGCTCGATGTACCTGCCGTAGCCGGTGGTCCCCTTCTTCAGGACGGCGGCTGTCGAGCCGTCGGATGCTGGCGGCTTTGCCCGTCACGGTGAAGTCGCTGAACTCATCTTTCGGCGCCCGGGCAGTACAGCTTGTAGGAGCCGCCTCCCAGGCTCAGGGAGAACGACGCACCGAATCCCGGTGCAAGGTTCTCCTTCTCGCCCAGAATGCGCTCTTCCTGAAGCAGTTCGAGCTCGCTCACAGCGGCCGCGTCGACGTTGGTGACCTTGAACGTCAACGGGCCGGCATACACGGTGTCCGGCTTGGCCGTGCAGCCGGAGTCGGACAAGGTGACGGTGACCGTCCCCGTGCGAGTCGCCCCGGTGCTGCTGCCAGCTCCGGTACTGCTGCTCGGCGCGGCGCCGCCTCCCGACGCGCTGTCCGACGTGTGGGGGCCGGATCCACAGGCAGCGAGCGTGCCCATCCCTGCACAGATCGCCAAGACGGCGATGCCTGTACGCAGTGGGGGACGAGTCATCGAGTGGCTCCTTGGTGGTGGCGGATTCGAGTGAGGGATCGCAGTCGAGCGAGGGAAGGCCTCCGGCGTAACCACCAGGCGGCGGCAGCCGAGCCGACGGCCACAACAACGAGGGTCACTGGCCAGCGGCACCCGCATCCAGGCGTGCCGGTCGGCAACCTGGGCATGGTGCTGGATGTCCGCGACAGCTTGGTGTACCGCTGCCGACGTGCTCGCCGTGGCCGTGGTCGTCACCAGACCGAGGGTGGCCGTACCCCCGCTGGGCAGCGTCAGCGCTGCCACGGTCCGGGTGTCGCGCCGCGCGTCCACGATGCGGCGGCTGGCGGGATCGAGGTAGACCCGGTAGGTGCTCACCGCCGAGTAGGTGAGCGGCATCGGTCCGTGCGACGTCTGGGCGCCGAGACCGAGCGGCAGCCGTCCGTTCGTCGCCTTGACCAGCTGACCGAGGGTCAGCGAATTTGCCCAGCCGGTCCGGGCGGAGGGCGGCACCATGCTGGGTCGCGACGGGCTCGCGACGTAGAGCCGGGTGGTCGTCCCGTCAAGCTGCTCGGTCTCCTGCGCGTGCAGAGTCACGTCAGCGAACGTGTCCCCCGCACCCCATCGCACGATGAGCCGGGTCGGGGTCACCGACCGTAAGGCGATGCTCTCGCGGCTGGTGGCGGTCTGCCTCCCGCTAGGGGCGTGCACCGCCGACGCGGCCAGACCCGCGGTCGAAGTCTGCTGGACGGCGAAGGCCCGCGTCTGACCGACTTCCATCGCCGGCGACGCCGGTGCAAGGAGAGCGAGCGTAGCCGCGGCGAGCAGCGAGAGGCCCGCGCCGACGACCATCCCCCGGCTGAGTGACCGCCTCGGGACGGGCAAGCCCGGCGGCCAGCAGATGATCGTGACGACCGGTATGACGTACGCGAGCCACCCGACCACCTCGATGAACACCGGATCCGGCTGCACGCCCAGCACACCGGTGAGCAGTGAGGCTCGGATGCTGCCCGGCTCGGCCAGCCACCGCAGGCTGAAGGTGCGTTCCTGGCCGATACTGATCCAGCCCGCCTCATGACCGGTGTGAAGCGCCGAGACCACGAGACCGGCGGCGACGAGCGCCAGCACGACACCGGTCACCCGGAAGAAACGCGAGAGGTTGATGCGGACACCGCCCCGGTAGATCGCGTATCCGAGTGCGACCGCCACGACGATTCCGAGCGCCGCCCCGAGGGCTGCGGAGCCTGCCGCGCCACTGGCGTTGAACGCGGCGAGAAGGAAGACGACCGTCTCGAGGCCTTCTCGCAGAACGGCGAAGAACGCCATCAGAACCAGGGCGAGCGCCGAGTGGGTGGCCAGCGCCGACCCAGCGGCCGACTCCAGGGATCCCTTGAGGTCTCTGGAGTGATTCTTCATCCAGACGATCATGTAAGTGACCATCGCGACCGCAGCCGCGGCGATGACCGTCTCGAGGCCCTCTTGCTGACGCTGGGGGAGGTCCGCCGCGAGCACGTCGAGGGCAATTCCCGCACCGAGGCACACGAGTACGGCCGCCAAGACTCCGAGCCACATCCGGCGCAGGCCGCCTGCGTCCCCGTTCCGACGCAGGAAGGCGGCGACGATGCCGACAATGAGCGAGGCCTCGAGCCCCTCGCGCAGCCCGATCACGAAGGTGGGGAGCACACGCGTTTCCTTCCTCATGTCGACGGGAACAGGTGGGCTACGGAACTTAGGGTAGGGTAGCCTAACCTTGCCTGTCCGGGGTAACCGCCGCTGAGTCCGGGGCTGCGCGACGTGGGGTCGGGCCCGTAGGTTTGCACTCGTGACGCAGACCGCGACGAGTCCGTCCCGGGGAGCAACCGGCGCATGGCGACAGGTGCGACCGTCGAGCCGGATCCCCCATCCCGTCGACTGGGACCGGCGCGGCCTTGGCGCGGGTGGCCCCCGCTTGTGAGGCCGCAGTGGATCTGGCTGTGGTCGTGCTTGCCACCTGGACGGTGGTCTACCACCTGTGCCTGTTGGTTCGGCTCGACGCAGCGACGGCGGCCGTGCTCGAGATCACCGCCTTGGCAATCTGCGGGTACATCCGGTGGCACCGTCGCCGCGCGCACGGTGTGCAGCCGAACGCGACACCCCCCGCGCCCGTCGCGCCAGAGGCATCAATGGGCGCATCTACGGCCGAGGTACGCCTGATCCGCGTCGCCGCGGCGACCGGCACGCTGGCGGTCGCGCTCGTGACCGTCGATTGGGCCTGGCCGGCCACTGCCCTGCTGTGGGTGACCGCCGCCGGAGCCGGGACTGCTTGGGCCGTCTCGCGGCTGCGGCGGCACGCCGTGGACGCAGACTCCTCGCCATGGCCGGGCAGTGCTGACCGGTCGGAGACTTCCTGGGACGCGGTCGTGGCGCTGGTCTGGGCAGCGGGACTCGCTGTGTTGTCCATGTTCATGTTGTGGCCGAACCCCGACGACCTCTACTACGTGAACTTGTCGCAGTGGGTGGCCGACCACGGGTCGTTCCCCGTTCGGGACACCATTTTCTCCAACCTCGTCTACCCGATGTCGAGCTGGCCACCCATGGCTTCGTACGACACACTGGTCGGGACAGTGGCCCGATTCGCCCACGTGCATGCGGCGTCCGTGGTGTACATCTGGGTTCCCCCCGTTGTCACCTTCTTGTCGGTGCTTGCCCTCTGGCGGCTGCTGCGGGCATGGCGGGTGCGACCGCTATGGCTCGCCCTATCGATGGCGCTGTTGTTCCTTCTCCTCGACGGCGGATCGGGGTACGCCTCACCGGGGACCTTGTTCTTGACCAGGCTCTGGCAGGGCAAGGTCATCTTGCTGTGTCTGATGGTGCCCACACTGCTGGTGTACGCGCTCAGATATGTCGAGCACCCGACCCGGCGAAGAGCGGGTTGGCTGTTCGCAGGAGGAGTCGCCGCCGTCGGGCTGAGCACCACGGCCATGTTCCTGGTGCCGCTCATCGCCATCGGGGGTGCCGCGCCGCTGGCGCTACGCAATCCCCGCAAGGCGTTGGAGTCGTTCGCTGGCGATGGCCGCCTACCCGCTCGCTGCGGGCGCCTTCACCGTCGCAGCCGGGGGTCGCTCTGCCGACCTGTTCGGCTCCCGGGAGCTGTACCGGTTCGACCCCTCCTGGTTCGGCCACGAGATCTTCCGCAGTGGCCCTGAGCGGTGGTCACAGTCGCAGCGGTTCTGGCCGGGGCATTCCTTATCCGGGACCGGGCGGCTCGGGTCACTACCGGCATCTCGTCCTGTTCACGGGAATATCGCTTATCCCCGGCTTCACGCACCTGGCATTCAGCGTCGTCGGCCTTGGCCCGACCTTGTGGCGGGTTTCCTGGGCAGCGACCATCGCCGCGCTCGTGGGGGTACTCGCGACCCGGCTGTCGACCGACGTTCCCTCGACGCCTCGTCCGGTACCGGGGCCCGCTGGTCATCGTCGTCGCTGCTCGGCTCGTTCGGCGTGCCGATCTGGTCCGGCAGCCACGGCGTCTCGGCTGCAGCTACCACCTGCACTGGCAGCGGGGCCGTACAGAGTCCAGCCACGGACATCGGATCGCGAGGGCCGGTCCGCAGCCGGGCGGATCATCTTGGATCCCGACGACGCTCCCGATCACGATCGACGTGACCACGACGCGGGTGAAGACCGTCGCCCCTCGCGACTACTTCATGGACTACCTACGTGACAATCCGCCGATTCCACTTCGACGAACGCCTTACGCTGGTCTCACTTCGCCAACGGGCAGCCTCCGGGGACGATGGAAAGCGTGTCGTGGCACAGGCTCTTCGGCTGCATCCGTGTCGACGTCGTCATGCCTGCCCGTCGCCTCTCAATTCACGAGCGACATCCCAGTCTCGAACACGGCGTGGCGCCCGCGTTTCCTGCGCTCCATGGGGTTCCGGGAACTCCCGCACTGCGTCCACGCACTACACCTTTTTCGCCTCCGTTGACGTACATCTTAGGACGTTCTTAAGCTCGCCGAGGCTTAGCCTGTTTTGGTGGCCGTGGCCATGGCCATCGAGATATGCTGCCGACCGACGACGGGGCCGGACAAGTTCCGCCACCAATGCACGCCGGAAGGCATTTTTTTCATGCGAATCCTCGTCCTCGGCGGAGACGGCTACCTCGGCTGGCCGACGGCGATTTACCTGTCCGGCAAGGGTCATGACGTCGGAGTCCTCGACAACTCCGTACGACGTCAGTACGACCACGAGCTCGGATCAGGCAGCCTGGTTCCGATCGAGACCCTCCACAACCGGGTGCGTGCCTGGCGCGAGCTGAGCGGCAAGACCATCTCGATTCATCATGGCGACCTGCTGGACGCGGACTTCACCTACGAGACGATCCGGACTTTCGAGCCGGACGCGATCGTGCACTTCGCCGAGCAGCGGGCCGCTCCGTACTCCATGATCGACCGCAAGCACGCGGTCTACACGCAGACCAACAACGTCGTCGGCACCCTCAACGTGATGTTCGCCATCGGCGAGATCAACCGCGACATCCACCTCGTCAAGCTCGGCACGATGGGCGAGTACGGCACCCCCAACATCGACATCGAAGAAGGCTGGCTCGAGGTCACGCACAACGGGCGCACCGACCGGATGCTGTACCCCAAGCGGCCCGGCTCGTTCTACCACCTCTCCAAGGTGCACGACAGCCACAACCTCGAGTTCGGCTGCCGCATCTGGGGTCTGCGCGTCACCGACCTCAACCAGGGCGTCGTCTACGGCCAGGAGACTCCGGAGACCGCCCTCGACCCCCGGCTCGCGACTCGCTTCGACTACGACGCGGTCTTCGGCACGGTGCTCAACCGGTTCGCGATCCAGGCCGTGCTCGGCAGGCCGCTGTCCGTCTACGGCGGCGGGACCCAGACCCGCGCGGTCATCGACATCCGCGACACCGTCGAGTGCATCCGGCTGGCCTGCGAGACGCCCGCCGGTGCGGGTGAGTTCCGCGTCTTCAACCAGGCGACCGAGAGCTTCTCACTCGCCGAGATGGCCAAGACGGTGCAGAACACCTACCCGGGCCAGGTCGACATCGAGTACGTCGAAAACCCGCGGGTCGAGGTGGAGAACCACCACTACGCGTTCACGCACACGGCGCTGGAGTCGCTCGGCCTGAAGCCGCACCTGCTGTCCGACACGCTGCTCACGTCGATGTTCGGCATCATCGAGCAGTACAAGGACCGGGTCGACGTTGACGCGCTGAAGCCGACCATCAACTGGCGACGACGAGCAGCCACCTGCCCGGCATCCGGTCGTGAGCCCGGGCCCGGCCGACGCAGTCCCTTCGGCCGGAATGCGGATCCTCGTCACGGGTGGTTCCGGCTTCATCGGGCGCCATGTCGTCGCGCAGCTGCGCGGCGTCCGGGCATTCGGTCGTCGGTAGCCGACAAGGACGAGTTCCCCGACGGCTCCGACCGACGCTGTCATCGGCGACCTGTGCGACGACGCGGTCGCGACCGGGCGGTGACGCCCGACTTGGACGCCATCGTGCACCTGGCGGCCGCTACCTCGGTCCTCGGCTCCATCGAGCGCCCGGCTGAGGTGCACCGCACGAACGTCGAGATGACCGCCGGTCTGCTCGAGCTGGCCCGCCAGCGCGGCGTCGGGCACCTTCGTGCTCGCGTCGACCAACGCGGTCGTCGGCGACGTCGGGCAGAGCACGATCACCGAGGCGCTACCGTTGGCGCCGCTCACGCCGTACGGCGGGACGAAGGCGGCGGCGGAGATGCTGCTGTCGGGATACGCCGGCGCATTCGGACTTCGCACTCCGGCCGTCCGGCTGACCAACGTGTACGGGCCGGGAATGAGCCACAAGGACAGTTTCGTGCCACGACTGCTTCGCGCCGCCGCCAGCGGCGGCAGCGTTCAGATCTACGGAGACGGCGAGCAGCGTCGCGACCTGGTCCATGTCACCGACGCCGCCCGGGCCCTCGTCACCGCGGCGGTCAGCTGGCCCGCCGGACCGGTCATCATCGGCGGGCAGCCGCTCCTACACGGTCAACGAGATCACCCAGGCTGCGCGAGACGCCACCGGGCGGCCCATCGGCGCCACGCCGAGTGCCGCCCAAGCCGGGCGAGATGCCCGCAGTGGTCGTCGACATCGCTCGGGCCCGTAGCCGAGGATGGGAGCCGAGCGTCTCGCTGGTCGACGGCATACGCAGTGCATGGGCCGACTTCTCGTCGTCCGCCGCCGCGCAAGATCCGGATGATGCCAGGAGTTAGCGAAGCACAGAGCCCGGTGCCGCCGCCCATGCCCGGCGCAGGTCGTCCAGCAGTCCCAGAACGACATCGACTCACCCGAGGTCCCGGCGTCGGGCGGCCACCGCACCGGCCGCTCGCGCCACCCGACCGGGCCGGCAGTCGTGGTGGCGTCGCCACCAGGTGTTCCTCCTCGTCTTGGCCATAGGCGTCGGGCTGCGAGTGCTCGACTTGATGGCTTTCGGACCGGCGTTCTTGGTGAAGGAGTCCGGCTCCTACCTCTCCTTCGTCAACACCTTCGTGGTCGGCGCGGCCCATCCTGCGGGCTACGCAGTACTCGTGCTCACCCCGCTGTCTTGGTTCACCAACGGGCTCGCCGCGGTCGTGGTCGTCCAGCACCTGCTCGGGATCGCCACCGGCGTCATCATCTACGTCCTGCTGCTGCGTTGGGGGGTCTGGCGCTGGCTCGCGGCCGTTGCCGCCATACCCGCCATGTGGGCCCCCTACCAGCTGGCGAGCGAAAACCTCGTGCTTCCCGACACGCTCTTCCTCTTCATCGTCGCCTTGGCTCTGCTCACGCTGGGGTGGCGCAGGCGACCCAGCCTGGTCGCGGCGCTTGCGGCGGGGCTGCTCATCGGCGCGGCGGCGACTGTCCGCGTGACAGCCGAGCCCTTGATCGTGGTGGCTGTCGTCTTCCTGGTGCTCTCGGGTGCCACGTGGCGTAGTCGAGTGGCCGGGGCGCTCGTCGTCATCATGGGCTTCGCGATCGTGGCGGTGCCCTATGTGACCTGGTACCACCACGCGCATGGCGCGTACGCGATCGCGCGGGCACCGGCCGAGCGACGCAGCCCCGGCCACCCGTCACCTGCCCAGCACGGCAAGCCGGTCGACGCGTTCGGCATGCTCTTCGACTGGACACATGCGGGTACGTCCGCGTTCGACGACATCGAGCACTGGCAGTTCGCCAGCTACCTGCCACCCACGAGTGCGCCGCGCCTGCAGCGCCTCTACGCCCAGCATGGTTCCGAGCAGCTCGTGGCGCACCAACCGGCGGCGAACGTCCTGATCAGCTACCAGAACCACGGATTCATCCCCGGCTCGCTGCTGCTGGGCTGCCTGCTCCTCGGCCTTCTCGGCGGCGTCGGCGTCGGACGGGCCGGCGCATCCGGGATGCGCGCCGTGTGCCTGCTCGCCGCCTTGGTACCCATGGGCCTGCTGCTGGGCACCGCTGCGAGCTACGACGGTCTGTCCTGGCGGGACCAGATACCGGCGCTCGTCCTCCTGCCCGCCGTGGGAGCGCTCGGACTGACCGCGATGCTGCGCGGTCGTCGCAGCCCGGCAGCGAGCCGAGCTCAGGTCGACGAGGTCGATCGTGCCGCCCTCGCCGCATTCGCTGACACCTACGGCGAGCCTGACCTCGGTCCTGTCGTCGTGGTCATCGCGGCGTACAACGAAGCCAGCGGGCTTCCGCTCGTCTTGTCCAGGATACCGGACGAGGTCAGCGGCCTGCCCACTGACGTCGTGGTCGTCGACGACGGCAGCACCGATCAGACCGCCGATGCCGCAGCCGGACACGACGGGGTCTACCTGGTGAGTTGTCCCACCAACCGTGGCCAGGGTGCAGCGATGCGGCTCGGGTACCGCGTCGCCCGAGACCACGGCGCCCGATACATCATCACGACGGATGCCGACGGTCAGTACGACACCGACGACTTCCCCGTCGTCCTCGCGCCCTTGCTCGACGGATCGGCGGACTTCGTCACCGGGTCGCGCCGCCTCGGGCATCAACACACAGACGACCTTTTCCGGCGCGCTGGCGTCTACGTCTTCGCCTGGATCGCGAGCGCGCTGACAGGGCAATGGCTGACCGACACATCGTTCGGCCTCCGGGCGATGCGGGCCGAGGTCACCGCGACCGTGACGCTCAACCAGCCGCAGTACCAGTCGTCTGAGCTGCTGCTCGGCGTCTACTCGCACGGATACAAGGTCGCCGAGGTGCCGGGCACGATGCACAAGCGTGCCGAGGGGAGTACCAAGAAGGGGGGCAACCTGGTGTACGGCACCCGCTACGCGCGAGTCGTGTTCGGCACCTGGTGGCGTGAGGGATGCCCGAGTCCGGCAACGGGACGGGCACCAGCCCAGCGTGGGGTCGCGCATTTCGCAGGCAGTACCGACCCGAACCCGTAGAACGTGGCTACCCGCGACCGAGCATCCCTCGACGACGCCCCGCACGAGGTGCCCGCACACCGGCATCGCAAGGCCGGTATCCGCCGCGTGGTTCCTGGAGCATTGGCCATTCGTGGTGGCGCTGGTCTTGGGGGTCGTGGTCCGCGTGGTCGTCCAGCTGGCGTTCTCCCCCGGCCTTCGTCTTCAGCGACGGAGTCGCGGCTATCTGGAGTTCCTGAACACCTATGTCCCCGTACACGGACCGACCAGCGACCTATGACTTGCTGCTGCTCGTGCCCACTGTCGTTTCTGACCGACAACGTCATCCTTGTCGGCACCTTTGCTGCAGCACGCTTATCGGGCTCGCGACGGCAGCCGTTACTGTATCTCATGCTGCGGCGCTGGGGAGTTCGCCGATGGCCGGCGACGCTGGCCGTGCGCTACCAATGCTCCTCGACACCTTGCAGCTAGTCCTCGAGCAGTCGATGCTCAGCGACACGCTGTTCGGTGTTCCTGCTGGTCGTCGGGTTCGCGCTGCTCGGTTGGCGACGCCGCCCGTCGCCGGCGTTCGCCCTGGCGGCAGGTCTGGTCTTCGGTACCGCTATGACCGTCCGGCGTCGTCGGCGAACCCATTGATTCGTCACAGACTGCGGCGTTCTGCCTGCTCGTCGGCACAGTGGTGGGCGTGGCCGACTCGTCCCCGCCACTGGCGCTCCTCGTCGGCTCCGCGGTCCCGGTCAGCTGCCTACGCCGTGTGGTACCACGAGCACCACGGCGTCTACGCCCTGTCGGAGTTCAGCGGCGAGGCGCTGTGGCTACGGACGACCACCTTCGTGGACTGCTCGCGGATCTCGCGTTCCGCAGCTACCAGCGCGTGCTCTGCCCGTCCCAGCCCGCTCGGTCACCGGCTCGACCCGACTTACTACGGCTTCCACGACCCCCTGACGCTCCCGAGGCTCAAACCCCCACCCGGGGACGACCACTTATGAGGCGATGGGCCAGTTCGCCAAGGCCGTCATCCGCGCACAGCCCGGCGATTATGCGCGCGTCGTGCTGCGTGACTTCGTCTTGAACTTCGACATCACGCGGGCGGACCGGTACGAGTACGACACGGCGTACAAGTGGAATTTCAGAGGCTACGTCTCACTTCGTCGAGACGCAACGCGTCCGCGAGGCGTACAGCGAGCACGGCGGGCAGCAACTGCATGTCCGCCAGCCCTACGCGAACACGCTTGTCGTGTACCAGCTGCTCGGCTACCTGCCGGGACCGCTTCTGCTCGGCTGTCTGGTCCTCGGTCTGCTCGGCGGCCTCGGGGTCGGCCGCGCGCGCACCTCGCCCATGCGGCCCATGTGCCTACTGCTCGCCACGTCGGGGACGGTGCTCCTGCTGGTCCCGGACGCCACCGCCGAGTTCGTCTGGCGCTACCAGCTGCCTGCGCTGCTCCTGCTGCCGGCGGCCGCTGCCCTTGCGTACACGGCGATTCGAGGTCAAGACGAGGGCGGGACCGTGGCGACGGCGAGCACCGACTGACCGAACGGTGGGGTCACCGGCTCTCCATGACCTTCGTGACGGGCACCACGAAGCGATCGTAGGTGCGCAGCAGCACGGGCCGCGGGCTGCCGACCCCTCCGCGGCGCACGGTGAGCCACCAGGCGATGCCCCCGAGCATGTTGACCGGGCGAACGTCGCCGGGGACCACAGCCCGGCTCCCACGATGGCCGCGCGCAAAGTCGTGGGTGTGTAGCGACGCACGTGCCCGACCCGGCGGTCGAAGTCGCCGTACAGCTGCATGTATCCGGGTACCCACAGCACGATCTTCCCGCCCGGCTCGACCAGCCCTGCCAGCGCTCTCAGGGCAGCGCTGTCGTCCTCGATGTGCTCCAGCACGTTGATCGCGATCACTGTCGACACCGGGGCGCCGAGGTCAGGGAGTACGCCTTGGAGGTCCAGCTGTCGCGCCTCCGTCTCGCGTCGGTCCGCGAACCGACGGGCCATGGACGCCACGCAGTCCGGATCCACGTCGGTCACCACATGGCGACGCAGGCCGTGGAACTGGCTCGCGAACTCTCCCAGACCCGCGCCGACCTCGAGCACGGTCGGGCCACAGTGGCGGGAGATCACGTCGAACTGGTAGGCCCGGTATCGCCGCTGGTACTGGCCGGAGCCGTCTTCCAGGTCGCGTCCCGTGGCCTGACGGAAAGCGCCGACCCCCGTCTCGTCACTCATAAAGGGCTCCCGGGCTGAGGCGGGTCGGTGACGATCGGCGAGGAGAACGCCGATCGCCTGAACAGGCGGTCCAGCAAGAAGAACCGAAGCAGGAACATCACACCGTAGACGGCCAGGAACGCACCGCCGACCAGGACCACCCGGACGCCGTCGGACACGTTGCCTTGGACGAGCAGGCGGTCGGCCGCGCTGGTCGCCACGACGGCCAAGACCAGAGTAACCAGCACGATGGCGACGTACGGGATGACCTCGCCCAGGAGGCTTGGCCTGCCTTGACGCCGCCACGTCCAGCTGCGGTTCAACCAGTAGTTCGGGACCGCCCCGGCCAACCAGCCCAGGCCGGACGCGACGGCCGGCGCCGCATGCACCGGTCCGTAGAGAAGCAGGAACGTCACCTCGCTGCACACCGCCGCCACGACCGAACCGGCGGTATACCGCAAGACCTTCGCCACGAGCTCCCGACGGGGGCTGACCTCGTCGTCGCATCAGCCGCGAGCGGGCGCTTGGCGTGCTGGCATGACCACCATGGTACGGGCGGGTCGACGCCGGGTGCGCCACGTCGCGGCACCCAGCTGAGGAGCCGTCGGCCGCGTGCGGGGTCAGCTTCGGATGTCTGGCGTCGGTAGCAGGTAGAGCAACGCCAAGCCGAGCATGAGCACGAAGAACAACGGCACGCTGAGCAGTCCGACCAACGTCGCCAGAGGGTAGAACGCGAGACCGATGTTGTACCGGCGGTTGCGCACGGCAAGCAACTGGGTGGAGACGGCGGCCTTGTGGAGCTCGGGGTGACGCCTGAGCTGGCGCCAGACGGCGTTGAACGCGCAGGCCATCAACGTGCTCGTCACGCCGTACAGGAGCACCGCAACGCGCTTGTCGGCTGCGGTGCCGTCGCGGGTCCACTCGGCCAGAACCGCCGTCGGCCACGGCAGCACGCTCACCGGCAGCAGCAACAGCAGGTTCAACACCTGGAGCCGATGGTTCGTCCGGGCCAGCAGGTTGAACGTTGCATGGTGGTTGAGCCAGATGATTCCCACGATCAGGAAGGACATGAGGTAGGCGACGTACTGCGGCCACTGCTTGGCCAGCGCCGGACCGAGGTCTCCGTCGGCGTGGACCGGTACCTTGATGTCCAGGATCAGCAGGGTGATCACGATCGCGAACACGCCGTCGCTGAACGCCTCGAGCCGGCTGACGCTCATCCCGAGACCGCCCCGGCCGGCTGAGCCGTCGAGTGGCAGGTCCTCGCTGTCCGCCGTCGTCATCTGGTCGTCGCTGTCCACCGGAGTGACCTCCGGCCATCGGGCATCCGCGGCGTTCTCAGAGCGGTTCCCGCGCCTGCAGCGGTACCGACCACCGGACGACCGTGCCCTCCCCAGGTACCGAGACCACGTCGCAGACACCCTGCAGCCCACGTGCTCGGTCTCGCATGTTCCCGAGTCCGTTGCCTTCCTTGCCGGCGGTGAAGCCGTGTCCGTCGTCGCGAACCTCCACCACGACGAGCGCCTGGGGGCCGTCGACGTCGATCCGCACCTCGAGATCGACACGGGTCGCCTTCGCGTGGCGCCCCACATTGGACAAGGCTTCGGCGACCACCGCCACCAGATGGGGACGGACCGGGTCGGGGACGGCTGACTCGACCGGGCCGATCCAGGTGACGTGCGGTCGCAGGCCGAGCATCGGTTCGGCCGCCGAGACGAGGACCTTGATCTGGTCCTTGAGGTCGAGCGCCGGCTCCGTCGCGACCCAGCGCGAAGATAGTGTCCCGGATGTCGCGGATCGTCGCGTCAAGATCGGCCATCACTGTGGTCAGTGGTTCCGTGACCGCCGTCGTCGTCCGTACGCCGGGCCAGCCGCTGGAGGGTCAGCCCCGTCGCGAACAGTCGCTGGATCACGAGGTCGTGCAGGTCACGCGCGATCCGGTCGCGGTCGGCGAGGATGGCAAGGCCGCGCGGTCCTCCTGTGCCTGCGCACGGTCGACGCCCAGAGCCGCCTGGGCGGCGAATCCTCGCAGCGCCTGCATGTCGTCATCGTCCGGTGCCCCGGCCACGACGTCGCCGCTGCTCCCGACGAGAAGCGCACCTCCGGACCCGCCAGGCCCGGTGAACGGCACCAGCAGAGCCGACGTGAGCCCTTCCAGGCCGGGAAGGCGCACCCCCTCCGCGAGGATCACTGTGGCGCCGTGCTCCACGACGTCGGACAGGGACCCGCCCCGGGGCAAGGTGGCACCGGCCAGGTCCGGTCGCGAACCGGCAGTCGCCTCGATCCGCAAGCTGCCGTCGTCGTGCTCGAGGACGACCGCAGCCAGCTCCGCCCCTGCGATGTCACGAGCCTGGTCCGCGATCAGCTCGAGGGCCGAGGCGATGTCCACCCGGCCCAGCAGCGTCTGCTGAATCTCGGTGGTTGCCGCGAGCCATCGCTCGCGGCGACGCAGCCGCTCGAAGAGTCGGGCATTCTCGATCGCGATGCCGGCCGCGGCGGCCAGCGCCGTCGACCGCCTGCTCGTCCTCGATGGTGAAGTCGCCGTCCGCGAGCTTGTCGGTCAGATACAGGTTCCCGAAGACGCGGTCACGGACCCGGACCGGTACCCCCAGGAACGAGTGCATCGGCGGGTGGTGCTTCGGGATGCCGTACGACGCCGGATGCCCGCTGAGATCGTGCAGCCGCAGCGGCTCCGGCTCCTCGATGATCAGCCCCAAGATGCCGTGACCCGCGAGGCTGCGCCCCGATCGCTCCGACGGTCTGCGCCGACATGCCGTACGTGATGAAGTCGACCAGTCCGTCACCGCTCGGGTCGATGACTCCGAGGGCCGCGTACTGCGCGTCGGCCAGTCCGGCCGCAGCGGTGACGATCCGCTCCAGCGTGGCGTGGAGGTCGAGGTCACCGGCGACCGCGTTGACCGCGTCGAGCAGGGCTCTGACCCGCTCCTCGCCCGCCACGAGCTCCTCTACGCGCACGAGGACGGACCGCAGCAAGGTCGCGAGCGGTTCTTCGGCGGTCACCCCTGTGAGCGTATGCCACGTCCGCACCGGCGACGGGCGAACGAAATCAGGCAATCACCAAGACCGGCATGTCGGCGAAGCTCAGCACCTTCTGGGTCACGCTTCCCAGCAGCAGCCCGGGCAGGCCCGAGTGCCCGCGCGATCCCATCACGATCAGCTCCGCGCCGTAGTCGTGCGCCTGGACGACGATCTCCTGCGCGGTGCGGCGGTAGTACTCCTTGCGGCGCAGCGATGTCGCGTTGATGCCGCGTTCCTTCAGGGTCGCGGCCACGTCGGCCGCCACATCGGTGTCGTCCTCGGTGACATCGACGTCCACAGGACCTCCGGTGACGGCGAGCATCTCCCGGAGATGGAAGACGAGTACCTCGCTGCCGAGTCGCGCGGGCGAGGTCTTCCACCTCGTCGGCAGCCTTCGTCGAGCTTTCGGAGCCATCAACGGCGAGCAAGATCTTCTTGAACATGGCGCACCTCTCTGTCCCGGTCAAACCGGTCACTGGCCGACCGCCCTGCCAACCGGCGTCTGACATCCTAGTGATCGGGGCCGACCGGTCACCAGAGAACACCACGAACAACGCGAGGAGTCACCCATGAGCTGCTCACCTGGCGTGAGGCCGATTGAATCGTGACATCTCACGGGTTGTTCGGCACGGAGCTTTCTGAAGGAGCTGGATTTCACGCCGCGCGGAGTGGCTGTCGCTGCTGGAGCTGGCCACGCAGCTGAAGGCCGACAAGCACGCACGCGCCGAGGTGCAGCGGCTGGTCGGCGTCAACGTCGCGTTGATCTTCGAGAAGGCCTCGACCCGTACCCGATGCGCGTTCGAGGTCGCCGCCTACGACCAAGGCGCCCACGTCACCTACCTCGAACCCGCCGGGTCACATCTGGGACACAAAGAATCCGCCGCCGACACCGGCCGGGTCCTCGCCCGCATGTACGACGCCATCGAGTACCGCGGCTTCAGCCAGGCCACCGTCGAAGCACTGGCCGCCTCGTCAGGGGTGCCGGTATGGAACGGCCTCACCGACCAATGGCACCCCACCCAGTCCCTGTGCGACATGTTCACCATGCGCGAGCACACCGACAAACCCGACAACCAGATCTGCTTCGCCTACCTCGGCGACGCCCGCAACAACGTCGCCAACTCCCTCCTCGTCGCCGGCGCCCTGATGGGCATGGACGTCCGCATCGTCGCGCCACCCTCGCTGTTCAACCCCGACGACGTCCGCGACGCAGCCACCGCGATCGCCGCACACACCGGCGCCCGCCTCACCCACACCAGCGACATCGCCACCGGCGTCGCACGGCGCCGACTTCATCTACACCGACGTGTGGGTCTCGATGGGCGAACCCGCCGAAACCTGGGATCGAACGCATCGACCGTCCTCACCGCCTACCAGGTCAACCAGAACCTCCTCGACAAGACCGGCAACCCCCACGTCAAGTTCATGCACTGCCTACCCGCCTTCCACAACCGCGACACCACCGTCGGCGAACAGCTCTACCAACGCACCGGGCTCAGCGCACTGGAAGTCACCGACGACGTCTTCGAATCCCCCCACTCCATCGTCTTCGACCAAGCCGAAAACCGCCTCCACACCATCAAAGCCATCATGGTCGCCACCCTCACCAACCCAGGACTGACCCTGGGCGGTGCCGACCCCCAGCACCGCCGAGACGTCAATCAGAGGCCGACACGCCGACAAATCCGGGCCGGCGCTGACGTCTCGCGCAGACACAATGGGGAGGAGTGAGCAACGTCATCGATGTGACCGGACTGAACAAGACCTTCGGCAGGACGAAGGCGCTGGACGGGCTGGACCTGCAGGTGCCGTCCGGGGAGGTACACGGCTTCCTCGGCCCGAACGGGGCCGGGAAGTCGACGACGCTGCGGATCTTGCTGGGTCTGCTCCGAGCCGACAGCGGACGCGCCCAGCTGCTGGGCGGGGATCCGTGGCGAGACGCGGTAGAGCTGCACCGTCGGCTGGCGTACGTACCGGGAGACGTGTCGCTCTGGCCGTCGCTGTCGGGCGGAGAGACGATCGACCTGCTCGGCCGGATGCGCGGCGGCCTGGACCCGAGGCGGCGCGGTGAGCTGCTCGAGCGGTTCGATCTCGACCCTCACATCAGGGGGCGCGCGTACTCGAAGGGGAACCGGCAGAAGGTCGTCCTCATCGCGGCATTGGCCTGCGACGTGGAGCTTCTGTTGCTGGACGAGCCCACCTCCGGTCTCGACCCGCTCATGGAGGAGGTGTTCCGGGAGTGCGTCATCGAGGAGCGCTCGCGGGGTCGCACGGTCGTGCTCTCCAGCCACATCCTCTCCGAGGTCGAGGCGCTGTGCGACCGCATCAGCCTCGTCCGCGCGGGACGGACCGTGGAGACCGGGACCCTTGCCGAGATGCGCCACCTCACCCGTACATCGGTTGTCGCGGAGCTGGTGACGCCGCCCCGTCGGCTCGCCGAGCTGCCGGGCCTGCACGATGTGCAGGTCAGCGGCACCCGGCTGCGCTGTCAGGTCGACGCAGCCTTCCCTCAACGGGCTGTTGGAGAGCCTGACCGCCGCGGGGGTCCGGAGCCTGCTGTGCCAGCCACCCACGTTGGAGGACCTGTTCCTGCGGCACTACGAGACACCCGAGCCCGACGGCAGCGAAGACGGCGGTCAGCCAGAGGCACGGTCATGAGCGGGCTGGCCGGGACCAAGCAGCTGCTGGGCCTGATCCTTCGGCGGGACCGGTGGGTGCTGCCGATCTGGGTCCTGCTCCCGCCAGCGCTCGCGTTGATCTACGCCTCCAGCATCTCCGCGCTGTATCCGACCGCTGGCTCGCGTCATAGCCTCGCGGCCAGCGTCGCGGCAAGCCCGGCGGAGCTTGCGCTGATCGGTCCCGTCTTCGGGGCCAGCACCGGTGCCTTGACGGCGTGGCGCTCGGCGTATGTGCTGGTGGTCGTTGCCCTGGCCGCCGCACTGACCGTCATCCGGCATACTCGCGCCGAGGAGGAGGCCGGGCGCCTGGAACTGGTCGGCGCCGCCGTCGTCGGCCGCCACGCGAACCTCACAGCCGCAACCGCGGCAGCCGCAGCCGGGAGCGTCGTCGGTGGCTGCCTGGTCGCCCTCGGTTTGCTCAGCCTCGGGCTCGCTCCCGTGGGATGCCTCGCTCTCGGCGCCTCGACGGCAGCCAGCGGATGCATCTTCGCCTCGGTCGCCGCTGTGGCGGCACAGCTCTCCTCGAGTGCCCGTGCCGCACGCGGCCTCGCACTGGCAGCACTGGGCGGTTGTGTGCTGCTGCGCGCCGTCGGCGACGCCAACGGTCTCTCGTGGCTGTCGTGGCTGTCGCCGATCGGCTGGCTGCAGCGCATGCGCCCGTTCGCCGACGAACGCTGGGAGCCGATCGGCCTGGCTCTGCTCGCCGTGGCCTGCCTCATGTCGACGGCATTCGTCTTGTCCTCTCGTCGCGACGTCGGCACTGGCCTGCTGGCGTCGCGTCCAGCCGCCGCCTCGGCGTCACGTGGGCTGCGAGGACCCCTCTCGCTGGCATGGCGGCTCCAGCGCGCCACGCTGCTCGCCTGGACTGTGGGCTTCGCAGTGGTAGGCAGCGTGGTGGGCAGCTCTGCCGCGGAGGCCTCGAGCCAGCTCGGCGGCAGCGCGCAGATACACCGCGTCCTCGTCCGGATCGGTGGCCGCGGGGACCTCGTCGACGCCTATCTCGCGGCCGCGATGGGCATTCTCGGTTTCCTGTCAGCGGGATATGCGGTCTCGGCGACCGTCCTGATGCGAGCCGAGGAGGTGTCGGGCCGGGCCGAGCAGGTGCTGGCCGCGGCAGTCAGCCGGCTGCGCTGGGTGCTGAGCCACCTGCTCTTCGCCGGGGTTGGCGCGGCGGTCGCCTTGTCTGTCGGCGGCGTCGCGGCCGGACTCAGCTACGGGCGCACCGACGGCCAGGTGTGGCTCGAGCTGAGACGACTCGTGGGCGCGGCCCTCGTACAGCTGCCGGCCGCATGGCTGGTGGCCGGTGTCTCGTTCGCCCTGTTCGGGCTCGTACCGCGTGTCACGGTCGCCGCAAGCTGGTCGATCCTTGCGCTGTCGTTGCTCATCGGAGAGCTCGGAGAGGCATTCAGGCTGAACCCGATCCTGCTGGGCCTGTCGCCGTTCGACCACATCCCCAAGCTCCCCTCAGCACCGATGTCTGCCACCGGTCCGGCCTGCCTGGTGGTCATCGCGGGTCTCCTGGCCGCCACCGGGTACGTCGGGTTCCATTCCCGCGACAGCCGCTGAGCCGCCAGCGGGCATCCGCACCGCGCGTGGCACGGGACGGCGCGCGTCCGACAAACGCAGGTGGGCCACGCCCGGAGGCATGGCCCAACTGCGGGGTGCGATCTACTTCAGGATCGGGAACCTGCCCACGATCGACTGCCTGCTCCACCAGGAGCCGAGTCCCAGGTACCGGCCAGCGCCGAAGAGTCCGAGGACGAGGACCGCGAACAGGCCGATGGTGTGGTCGTCGGTGATCGGGTTGTCCGCCGGAGGCAGTACCACGCTCCACATGAGCACATACATTGCCGCAGCACCGATGGTGGCCAGCCGCATCGAGATGCCTAAGGTGAAGGCAACGCCGATTGCGAGCAGACCGAGCATGAAGCCCCAGTCGGTCAACGTGGCACCGGCGATGTTGTTGTAGAAGCCCTTGAACGGACCCGCGGCCGCAAAGCCGAGGAAGCCAGCGGTGGGTGAGCCGCCGTGGATCCAGGCGTCCGGACCGAAGTGGTTCACGACGTTGGTGGTGGGGTTGCGGCCCGTCGAGTAGCCCAGTGAGAGCAGCTTGTCGAGGAACGCCCAGAGGAAGGTCCATCCGACGACGATCCTCAGTGCGCCCAGTGCGTAACCCGCTGTCCGGCTGGGAACGGCGCCGACCGACTGGGTGGATCCGCTCGACTGGTACGACTGGTCTGTCTTGACCGGGGGTGTTACGTGCGGCGCTAGCGAGGTCATCGCTTTCTCCTTGCCTCGGTGAGTCCACGGGAGCCTGTTGCTCCCTATGGCCTTGACTCTGCTGCCTGGGTGCCTCGTCGCGCACCGGCCGGATGCCTCCACCTGCAGGGCCATAGGTCCCGTGCTTTCCGGGTAGGCCGGCCCTGTCCCGAACGCATCTATGTCGACCACGATGTGAGCGTCGGCCGAACCGGGCCGGTACGACGTTGGGAAGGGGACCTCATGTCGGGCATCCGTTCCCATGGCGTCGTGGTCGGAGTCAACGAGTCGCGTGGCAGCGGCGCAGCCCTGGCCCTGGCGATCTCGGAGGCGGCCCTTCGTGGGAGCGCTGTCGACATCATCACGGCCTGGTCCGTGGCCAGTCGCGCCGGCAACCCTGACGACTCACCGGAGCTTGCCCGGCGAAGCGCCCAACAGGTCCAGGACACAGCCGTCGCGCTGGCCCTGAGCGAAGTCGACGCGCGGCCCGTGCTGTACCGCCAGGTGGTCGAGGGCGAGGCCGGCGAGGTCTTGTCACAGAGGCGCGAAGGATGCCGCGTACCTCGTCGTCGGCGCTCCGACGAACACCGAACCGCACGCGCGTGCCGCTGGGCAGCGTGGGCGACTACTGCCTTCGCCACGCGCCCTGCGCCGTCATGGTCGTCCCCTCACCGCAGGCCGAAGCAGCCTCGACCCGGAAGCTTGGGAGCTGACATGAACACCCACGACACGCCATCGGCGGGCCTCATTCGGGAGCTGAGCCAGGCCGAGTGCGCCGCGCTGTTACGCGGCCACGGCCGTGGGGCGGGTCGCCATCTGTACCCCTGACGGCCCCGTCGTCATCCCGGTCAACTATGCGATGGACGGCGATGCCGTCATCGTCAGAACCTCGTCCTACACGCTGCTCGCCGCGCACGCCTGGGATCAGGTGGCCTTCGAGGTCGATGAGATCGATGCCGACCTGCGCAGAGGGTGGAGCGTCTTGGTCTCGGGCAAGGCGAGCCCGTCGACGATGTCGACGACCTCATCGACTCGGGCCTGGCGAGATCGTTACGGCCGTGGGCTCCGGGGTCGCGGGACATGTTCATCAAGATCACTGCCGCGACGCGTGACCGGCCGGGAAGTCGTCGGCTGAAGCTCGGCCGGCGCAGAGCGTCAGTGCAGGAGCTTGGAGGCGAGGACCGCGGCTTGCGTACGCCGCTCGACGCCCAGCTTCATCAAGATGCTCGACACGTAGTTCTTGACGGTCTTCTCCGCGAGGAAGATGCGCTCGGCAATCTGACGGTTGGTCAACCCTTCCGCGATCAGCCCGAGGATCTTGCGCTCCTGCGCGGTCAGTTCCGCCAGCTCCTCGGGCGCATCGCTCGCGCCTGACCGCAGCCGCTCCAGTACCCGCCGCGTCACCACCGGATCGAGCAGCGACTGTCCCGACGGCGACTCGTCTGACCGCGTCGACGAGGTCAGTGCTGCCGATCTGCTTCAGCACGTATCCGGCCGCGCCGGCCATGATCGGCCGCGAACAGTGCCTCGTCGTCGTCGTAGGACGTCAAGATCAGCGCCTGGATGGCGGGGTCGACCGACCGGATGCTCCGGCAGACCTCCACGCCACTCCCGTCGGGCAAGCCTGCCGTCGAGTACCGCGACGTCGGGGCGCAGGGCGGGGATGCGGCTCTGGGCTTCGACCGCCGAGCCGGACTCACCCACGACAACGAAGTCGTCCTCGGCCTCGAACAGGTCACGAAGCCCTCGACGGACGATTTCGTGGTCGTCGAGCAGGAAGACCCGGATCCGGCCCTCGGCATCAGCCACGCTTCTTGTCTACACCATCGCCTGATGCCGTCGCCGGTACTAGCGGCGCGCCGACGGCGGACGTCTTGCTGCCTGGCGACGCAGGCCGGAGGTCGAGGGCACGGCGCCTTAGACTCTGCGAGGTGATCTTCAAGGGCGTGGGTGACGCGAGACCGTATCCGGACCACGGCCTGAAGATGCGCGACTGGGCGCAGCTTCCACCACACCAGATCAGGCTGGACCAGCTCATCACGACGAAGGGCACGCTCGACCTGGCGACTCTGCTCGACGAGGACTCGACGTTCTTCGGCGACCTGTTCGCGCATGTCGTCGAGTGGCGCGGGGATCTGTACCTCGAGGACGGCCTGCACCGCGCCTTGCGGGCGGCTCTCCAGCAGCGCCACATACTGCACGCGCGCGTGCACATCGTCCGCGATTAGGCTGTCGCTGGTCGAGGGAAGGAGCGTCGGTGGGCTGGAGGACTCCGATCACCCTGCTCGTCCTGCTCGCTGTGCTGCTCGGCGCTGGCTACTACGGGTACCGAACTGTGATCTCGCCGAGTGACGACAGCAGCAAGAGCTCCGGGCCTGCCACCACCTGCACCAAGCATCGAGTCTTCCACCGCGGCCAGAAGATCGCGTCCAGCGACATCTTGGTGAACGTGTACAACGCCGGTTCCATCGCCAACCTCGCGAGCGACACCCTGGGCAGCCTTCATGGCAACGGGTTCCAACGCGGAGTCGCGGCCAACGCACCCTCGGGCATCAGCGCAACGAACGTCACGATCCTCACCCGACACTCCGCGCTCCCGGAGGTGAGGCTCGTCGCCCGCCAGTTCCAGGGCCACGTGGCGTTCAGGAAGGGCCGGCCGCTGGCGGCAGGGATCGATGTGATCGTCGGCGACGACATTCAAAGGGATGAAGGCACACGCAGTCAAGTTCCTCCGGCTCGGTCGCGTCGTCCGCACGTGCACCCGCATCGCTCAGTCAAGCAGGCTGACCACGCACTCCTCGCGGCGATGAGTTTCGTCGAGCTGGGCCGTCTGACCTTCGCTGGCATGAGTCAGGCTCGGGATCCGGATCGAAAGGACATCGACGATGAGAAAGCTGATCGTGAGCACCTTCCTCACTCTTGACGGCGTGATGCAGGCCCCGGGCGGACCGGGAGAAGATGACAGTGACGGCTTCACGCACGGCGGCTGGTCCGTGAACTACTGGGACGAGACCATGGGTGAGTTCATGGGCAAGGCGATGGGCCGCGAGCCGTTCGACCTCGTGCTCGGGCGCAAGACCTACGACATCTTCGCGGCGTACTGGCCGCACGCCTCGGACGACGACGGCGCCAAACCGTTGAACGACGCCACCAAGTACGTCGCCTCACGCGGGCGTCCCACGCTCGAGTGGAGCGAGTCGGTTCTCCTCGAGAACGACGCAGCCGCAGGCATCGCCGCGCTCAAGGAGCAGGACGGGCCGGAGCTCCAGGTGCACGGCAGCGGCAACCTGATCCAGACCCTGCTGCGGCACGACCTGGTCGACGAGTACCGCCTCTGGCTCTTTCCCCTCGTCATCGGGTCGGGGAAACGCCTGTTCGCGGACGGCACGATCCCGTGCGGGTTGAGTCTGGTCGACAGCGTGGTCTCCAGTACCGGCGTCGTGATCGGGACGTACCGGCCGGCAGGTGAGATTCCCATCGGGACGTTCGCGAAACAGTGACCTCAGCCGTCCGAGCCGGACCGGAGCGGCTAGCTGGGCTGGCGGGCGCGCTAGCCGTCGTCGCGGCGCATCCAGGTCGCCAGCCGTCCGGAGCGACTGACGAGCTGTACCCGTCGCTCGGTGGCGTCGCGGTCCTTGCGGGGCGTCACGATGAGCAGGTCGTCACCGCGTCTGAGCGTCGTTCGGGGGTCGGGGGTGAAGCTCGTGTCGCCGCGAACGACCAGGGACACGCTCGTACCCTGGGGCAGCCGGAGCTCGCCGACCTCCACACCGTGCAGCCTCGACTGCTCGGTGATCTTCACCTGGAGCAGGTCGGCCGCGATGCGCTCGAGCGGAGCCGCCTCGACCTCGACGTCACGCGGCCGCTCCACCGTGACGCCGCAGCGCCAAGGCCAGTCGGGGCAGGGCGGGAGCGGTCAGGACGGTGAGGACGACCACGAGGACGAAGACGATGTTGAAGATCTGACCGGAGTGCGACACGCGCTCGGACAAGGGGATCGTGGCCAGCACGATCGGCACGGCCCCTCGTAGACCGGCCAGCGCCAAGAACGTGGTCTCCGGGACCGGTACCTTCAGCGGCAGGCTGCACACGAGCACGCTGATCGGGCGCGCAGCCAGCGTCAGCCCTGCTCCCACGACCAGACCGCCCACGACCTGCAACGGCGTGATCGTCGACGGCGACACGAGCAGGCCGAGCATGACGAAGAGCCCGATCTGGGCAAGCCAGGCGAGGCCCTCGGCGAACGACCGGGTGGACGTCCGGTGCGGGAGCTCGGAGTTGCCCAGCCATAGCGCGGTCACGTAGACGGCGGCGAACCCGCTGGCGTGCAAGGCGGTCGTGCCGGAGTACGACAAGACGGCTATCGCCAGCACCGTGATCGGGTACAGACCGGACGCCGGCAGCGCGATCCGGCGCAGTGCCCACGCACCGGCGATGCCCGCCACGGCTCCGAACAGGACTCCCGCCACGAGCTCGTACACGATCACGCCGAGAAACGCCGGTACCCCGTGGTGCAGGCCGCTGCCCGAGCTGATGAGCACCACGAGAAGCACGGTCGGAGCGTCGTTGAGACCGGACTCCGCCTCGAGTGCGCCGAGGATCGACGAACGCAGCGGTACCTGCCGCAGCACCGAGAACACCGCGGCGGCGTCGGTCGGAGACGTGATGGCCCCTATCAGGAACGACGACTCCCAGGTCAGACCGAGCGCGTAGTGGGAGACAAGGGCGACGATGCCAACGCTCACGGCCACGCCGACGGTGGCCAGGGTGAGCCCCAGCCCCATGGACGGCCGGATGTCCGCCCATCGGGTGGTGAGCCCGCCCTCGGTGAGGATGACAACGAGGGCGGCGAACCCCAGCGCGTGGGCCGTGTTGGCGTCGTTGAAACGCACGCCGAGCACGGCGTCGCCCAAGACGACACCCATCCCCAGATAGATGAGCAGGCTCGGAAGGCCTACGCGGGACGACACTCTGACGGCCAGCACGGCGAGGAGTACGACGACCGACCCGGCCAACAGCATCGAGTCGAGGCTCTCCGCGGTCACGCCGTCACCCTATTGCGCTGGCTGTTCCCGATTGCCCTGCTGTTCGGGCGGGGATGGTTTCTGGCGGGCGGCCAGGGGTACGTTCCGGGCATGACGACTTCTTCCAGCGAGTCAGAAGACCACAGCGACGGCTCGTACACCGACATGACGATCCATGACGAGGAGCTGCCCGAGGACCTGCAGCCCACCGAGGACGCCGATCCCAGCGGCGCCCAGCGCCCTGGCGAGGACGCCGAGCAGGCTGACGACCAGCTGGGCCAGGTGGCCGAAGGTACCCAGACCGCGTCGCATGGCGATGCGGCGGCGACCGACACGCCCAGCTGACGCCGGGCTCCTCCTAGCCTCTCGATCCTGGCGCTCTCCACCCTCTCGGTACCAGGTCGTCAGGTCGGGCGAATCCTTCGTCGAGACTGACCTCCGGCGTCCAGCGGAGGAATTCTCGCGTGCGCCGCTGGTCGAACCAGTGCGCGGTCGTGAGCTGCTCCACCAGGAAGCGGGTCAGCGGAGGCGTGTCACGTCTCCCGAGCAGCCGCCATGCCCCCTCCGTCACGGTGCCCAGGGCCATGGCCGCCGGGACCGGTAGCGACCAGCCGGGCTCGGGGACTCCAGCAGCGCGGCACAGACTGCGCCAGTATCTCCTTCACCGTGCGCGGCTCGCCGTTGGAGACCACCAGCGCCTGGCCGTGCGCCGCGGGGCACGCATCCACGGCCGCAACCAGCGCCTGTACGGCGTTGTCGATGTACGTCGTGTCGATGAGAGCGGCGCCGGAGCCGAGGACGGGCAGCCGACGCTGCCGTGCCCTCGCCACGATCCGGGCGACGAGCTGGGTGTCACCGGGTCCCCACACCAGATGCGGCCGGATGCACAGCACCGCCAGCTCAGGCGAGTCCGCTTCCAGAGCGATGAGCTCGGCAGCCGCCTTCGACCGGGCGTAGTTGCCGCGGGCACGATCGGGGTCTGCCGGCTCCGCCTCGACGCCGACGAGGGGCTGGCCGTGGTGTGCCACAGCGGGCGAGGACACGTGGACCAGGGAGCCGACGCCAGTCGCACGGCACGCCTCCACGACCGCATGCGTGCCGTCGATGTTCGTACGGGCGAACTGCGACCACGGGCCGGTCACGTCGACCTTCGCGGCCAGGTGGACGATCGCGTCCTGCCCCTCAGCCGCCCGGCGCACGACGGGGAGGTCCGCGATGTCGCCCAGCACCTCGCGGCACGGCAGCCCGGACGGGTGCCGCTGCAGGACAGTGACCTCGTCGCCACGGCCGAGCAGCGCCCGTACGGTTCCTTGGCCGAGCAGGCTCGTTGCACCCGTGACGAGCACCCTGGCTATGGGGACCTCGTTGCGGCGGCGCCGGCGAGAACGTCTGCGGCCCACGCCGCCACCTTGCGGCGATCCACCTTGGAGCCGTGGCGGATGTCCACCGGCAGCCTTCGAGCGATCAGGACAGCGGCTACGTCGGTACCTGCCACTGCTCGCACGGCCTCGCTGAGCGCCAACGGAGCCACCACTGACTGCCGGCGCGACCTGACCGGCTCTTCGCAGGACCACCACGACAGCCACCTGCTGAGTACCTGCCGGACCGATCCCCACCGCCGCCGCGGCCTGAACGCCGGGCAGCGACTCGACGCGCTGTTCCACGCCGACCGGCGTCACCATACGGCCGGCTGTGGTGATCACGTGCTCCAACCGACCCTCGATCCACAACCGTCCCCGGTCGTCGACGTGTCCGACGTCTCCCGTGCGGTGCCACCCGGCGTCTGCGCGCGCTCGACCGCTGGGTGGCCCACAACGCGTCGTAGCGGTCCTTGACGTGCGCCCCGCGTACACACACCTCGCCGGTGACTCCCGACTCGGACACCAACGCTCCGTCCGCGACCCCCGCCGCAGACAGCGGGCTGACCGCGACGTCGACTCCCGGCAGCGGCGGCCCGACGCACACACCCTCTCCCTCGCCGGCGTCCAGCAGCTCCTCGAAAGAGACGTCGCTCACCGGGAGTGCCTCGGTCATGCCGTAGGGCGTGTGCGCCACAGCCGCCGGGAGCACCTCGCGCACCGCCTGTGAGCAGGGCAACAGGTACCGGTGCACCGGCCGACATCAGCAAGCCGCACACCGCTGAGGGCCTCCCGCTGGAGCGCCGGCGAGAGCGCCTTCGCCGTCGCCGCGACGTTGCGGAGCGCCGCAGGCGACCCGAAGACGACGGTGGCCCCGATGGCCCCGTACGGCGTCCGCCAGCGCCGAGGCCGTCAGCGTGCCCGGAGAGGTGACGTCCATGTCCGGAACCGCGGAGCCGATACCCAGCGCCGGGCCGAACAGGGAGAACGGCGCGAACGCCGCTACCAGCCTGTCGTCGTCGCGAGCGAGTACGTCGCCCGGACCAGCTCGAGCTGAGCCGCAACCTGGCGGCGGCGGTAGACGACCCCCTTCGGCGGTCCGGTGGCCCCCGACGTGAAGACCACGGCGCACTCGGCGTCGTCCGTCGCCTCGACGGGTACCGGTCGGCCCCGGCCCAACCGGGCCAGGGAGGACAGCGTGACGTCGGCGCCGAGCGCGCGCAGCAGGGTCCGCGGTGCCCCTCCGGTCGCGATCCGGGTACCCGGAAGGCGCATCACCCGCGCCGCCGCGATCCCCTGCGCGGTGCCGATGACGTGGTCGACCCTGGCCCCGCGCAGCGCTCGTCCCATGGCCCGAAGCCCGAGGCCCTTGTCGGCCACGACGATCACCGCACCTGCACGCCAGGTCGCGTAGACAGCGGCGGTCAGATCTGCCGACGGGGGTACGAGCAGGGCCACTCGTTGGCCCGCGTCGCACTCCCGATGCGGCCATGCCTGCGGCGATCTCACGGACCCGTCGCTCCAGCAGGTCCCAGCTCACGGTCCGCCGGCCGACCTCCACCACCGCGGGCCCCGGGTCGCCGGCACGCGCCGTGAGGCGATCGCCGAGCGGGGTCGACGCGGGTGTCGCGACCTCCGGGTGACTCGGTGCGGTGTCCCGAGCCGGGCTGTCCAGGTCCAGGACCCACTGGACGACCGCATCGGAGTACTCCGGCGCGTCCTCCGTCACCAGGTGCGATGCCCGCTCGTACCGGTGCAGGTCGGCGTGCGGAAGTCGGTCCCGAAGGTCGTCGAGGTAAGCCTCGCCGAAGACCGGGTCACGCGGCCCCCACAACAGCAGCGCCGGTACGTCCAGGCTGCTGGTGCCGGCGGCGATCTCCTCGAGCGCGGGTCGGCTCGGGTGGTCCGGCCGGAACGGGATGTCGGCGACGAACTCGGCGACCGCCCGTCGCCGCGAGGCGCCCTGGTACGGCGCCGCGAACGCCGCCCGGACCTCCCTGCGCAGCGGCGGCCGAGACAGCGAGGTCGCAGCACGGACGAACGTCGGAGTCCGCGCGCACACCAGGTCCCGCAGGACCGGCCGGTCCACCAGCCGGATCAGGGCAGGACCGGGCGTGCCTTCGGGAAGATGTACGGCGGTGTTCGTCAACACGACACCCCGCAGCTGGTCGCGGTGCCGGGCCGCCCAGCCCAGCGAGATCGGCCCACCCCAGTCGTGGGCAACGGTCACGGTCGGACCCGACACCCCGAGAGCTTCGGTCAGCCCGGACAGGTCCGATACGCGTTGGGCCAGCGTTCGAGGGCCGTCCAGCCGGTCGGAGTACCCCATCCCCAGCTGGTCGGGCGCCACCACCCGCCACCGCGGCGGTGCTGAGGCGAACAGTCCGCGCCACAGGTACGACCACGTCGGGTTGCCGTGCACGCAGAGCACGGTGAGCTCAGGGTCGGGGACGCAGGTGTCCAGTACGTGCCAGGTGTGCTTGCGCCCCTCGTCGTCGTCGACCGCGACCAGGCGTGACCAGGAGGGGTCCAGTCCCGGGAGGTCGTGCGGTGGTAGACGGGCGCCGCCCGTCACCAGCAGATCTCGGCACACGAAGCGTTGAGCCCGGAGCCGATGCCCATCAGCAGGACCCTGTCTCCGGGGTCGAGCTCGCCGACCTCGCCAGCGAGCGTGAAGGGCACCGAGGCCGGCCCGATGTTGCCGCGCGTCGGAAATGTCCGCGGGACCCTCGAAGGGTCGATGCCGAGCCGGCTGCACAGCGCGTCGGTGTGCACCTGCGACACCTGATGGATGATGTAGCGCTTCATGCCGCTGGCCCAGTCGAACTCGGCTGCGGCATCGCTCCACAGGCTCTCGGAAAGGTTGAGGCCGGCGTCGAGCAGCCCCTTGGCGTCGGTGCGCATCATCTTGACGTCGCCGACGCACAGCTCGTGGTGCTCGGTACTGGCGCGCGTCATGCCCCCGATCACGCGGTGGCCCTCAGGGTGGCGGTCGGAGCGGCCCAGCACCATGGCTGCTGCACCCGAGCCCAGCGTCAGGGTCGCGAACTCGCCGACGACCTGGCTCGTGGTCACCTCCGGCCGCAGCAGCCGCGCGATGGTCGCCTCCTGCACCTCGCGGGAGTCCTCGCCGTTGACGATCAGCGCGTAGTCGATCTGGCCGGACTCGATCATGGCCACGGCGATCTGCAGGCCGTTGACGAAGCCCAGGCACGCGTTGGCGACGTCGAAGTTGAGGCAGCTCGGCGACAGGCTGAGGGCGTGATGGACGGCTACCGCAGTTGACGGCTCGAGGTAGGCCCGGCTCACCGACGTGTTGACGAGCAACCCGATCTGGGCGGCATCGATCCCGGACTCCGCGAGCACCTTGGCTCCGGCCATTGCCGCACCGTCGGCGTACGTGAAGCCCTCAGCCCACCAGCGCCGCTCCCGGATCCCTACCAGCCGCTCGAGCAGACCCGGACGCAGCCCGACCCGCTTGTAGGTCGCCTCGAGCCGCTCGTCGAGCTCGGCCGACGTGACGACTCGGGGCGCGTCCAAGGCACCGACCGCCAATACTGACGTGTTGGTCGATCGGTAGATCCCGCTGCCGGTCATGGATTCTCTTTCTGTCGCGCCCCTGTCGGCGCCCGCCCGAGTCGGGGCACCCGTGGCGGTGGGTTCTGTGTCGAAAGTACCCGAGATCGGACACGCCAATCGCCAACCGCGGCGATCGCAGAAAGTGCGCCATAGCTCAGGTGGACCGCTGTACAGGTGCTCCGGCCACCTCGTTGTGCCGGCGCCTCAGCAAGTGGTGAAGTCTAGCGTCGCAGAGGTCAACGACCACAATCGAGCGCCGGACCGCTCTCAGTGTTAGCGCTCACAGCGCACCGCTCCGGCAGAACCGAGCGTGCACTGTGGCGACGTCTCTGTGCTGATCTGACCCGGCGCGCCCACTTGACCTGCCATGGCGGGGTGCACGAGACTCCGTTGTGAGCGCTCACACGACGCGACGTCTGACATGTCATGCCGCAGCGGCCGTTGGGGAGTCGCTCGTTCTGCCGTCCGACGGTCGTCTCAGGTGCACCGCTCTCGGCGACAGCCACCGATCTGAATATCGCCGAACTCGTCGTGCCAATGCTACGAGCACATCATCCCGGAGGAGTACACCACATGCCCGAAAGTGACCTAAGACTCGACGAGAACCCAGCAGGCCACCCCTGTCTGGGGCGACACGTCGCACCCTGCTCAAGGGCGTCGGCCTCTCCGCAGCGGCTACGGCGTTCCTGTCGGCATGCGGCTCGAACTCGTCTGCCAGCGCGTCGGGCGGCGTCGGAGACTTTCCGAGCACGCCGAAGTACAAGTTCGTGTTCGTCAACCATGTGACGACGAACCCCTTCTTCCAGGCCACCCAGTACGGCATCCAGGACGCCTGCGCCCTGCTCGGCTGCACGTACCAGTGGACCGGCTCGGAGTCGTCGAAAGTGTCGGAGATGGTGACGGCGATGAACACGGCCATCACCAGTCAAGGCCGACGGCATCGCTATCGCGTTGATCGACCAGAACGCGTTCAACGGGCCGACAGAGCAGGCCATGAGCGCCGGCATCCCCGTGATCTCCTACAACGCCGACGTGGCCACCAACGCCCGTCTCAACTATGTCGGCCAGGACCTCTTCGCCGCCGGTCAGGCCATGGGAGAGCAGATCGCCAAGGATCGTGCCAGCCGGCTCCAAAGTCGTCATCTTCATCGCCACGCCTGGTTCGCTCAACATCCAGCCTCGCGCCGACGGTGCGATCGCGGCGCTCAAGGCCGCCAACAAGGGCTTCCAGGTGAAGCAGGTAGCAACTGGCGCCGACGTCAACCCCGAGCAGGCGAGCGATCGACGCCTTCTGGCAGGGCAACCAGGACTACAAGGGCCTGTACGCCGTGGATGCCGGCAGCACCCAGGGCATCGCCAACGTGATGAAGAAGTACAGCCTGCAGAGCAAGGGCGTGCACGGCGGCGGGTTCGACCTGCTGGTGCCTACCGAGAACGCCATCAAGGCCGGCATCCTCGACTTCACGATCGACCAGTCGGCTTACCTGCAAGGGTTCCTGCCGGTGCTGTACTTCTACCTGTACAAGCTCTCAGGCACCCTGGTCAGCCCGCCGTTCACCAACACCGGGCTGAAGTTCGTCACCAAGGACCTCGTCGGTCCGTACCTCACCACGACCAACCGCTTCGAGGGCAGCTCCTCCAAGCAGCAGCTGATCAAGGCTGATCAGGTGACCACAGAAAACACGCTCGCGTCGTCGGCGCCGAGTCCGGCGGACCCTCCCGGGTCCGCCGGTTCGGCTCCGCCGCCGTCGGGGTTCTCCCCGCTCACGAGCCTGCTCCGCCTCCGCGAGCTGAGCGTCGTCATCGTCGTGATCGCGCTGTGCGTGTACTTCAGTGTGGTCAACTCGGCCTTTTCCAACGTCGACAACCGCGGCAACATCGCCAGCTTCACGGCGGCGACGGCGATCGTCGCAGCGGGTGAGGTGTTCTTGCTCGTCTGCGGTGAGATCGACCTGTCCGCCGGCATGACCTTCGCGCTCGCACCCTTCATCATGATGTGGGCAAACGACAAGGGACTGCCGCTCTTCTTCGGTCTGCTGGTCGCGCTGGTGGCGTGCGCCATCATCGGCCTCGGCAACGGCCTGATCACCCAGTTGCTCAATCTGCCGTCCTTCATCACCACTCTCGGGACGCTGTACCTCCTGCACGGCATCGCCTTGAAGGTCTCCAACAACTTCCCCCGGCCCGCACCGACCGGAGGCAAGCTGGTGACGATCATCGGCGGCGGCCAGTGGTCGGAGATCCTCTGGGCGATCGGCATCTGCATCGTCATGCAGATCGTCTTGACCCAGACGAAGTGGGGAATCAACACCATTGCCACCGGGGCCAACCCCGTCGCAGCCGCCGAGGCGGGTATCCGGACCAGAGCGATCAAGGTACGTGCCTTCATCATCACCGCCGTCTTCGCCGGGTTCGCCGGAATCCTCGACGGTATTCACATCAGCCAGTCGTTCGACCCGAGTGCGGGCGGCAACGAGCTTGATGTTCGCGGCAGTTGCCTCCTGCGTCATCGGGGGCACGGCACTGCTCGGTGGGTCCGGCACGGTCATCGGGGCGTTCTTCGGCGCCTGCTGCTGGGCGTCCTGCAGGACGGGTTCAACATCCAAGGAATCAGCGCGACGACGTTCACGATCATCGAAGGTGCGGCGATCTTGCTGGCCATGTTCTTCAACACCCAGCTGACCCGGTTCCGGCGATCGGCGAAGACGGCATGAGCACCGTGGCCGACGGCTCCGCGCCGGTGCCGGCGAGCGGCGCAACCGCCGTTGGCGTCGACACGTCCGCTCTCCGAGCCGAGCATGTCTCGAAGCGGTTCGGGCAGATCACGGCGCTGCACGACATCAACCTGCATGTCGACAAGGGCGAGGTGCTCGGGCTGCTTGGAGACAACGGCGCCGGGAAGTCGACGCTCATCAAGATCCTCACCGGCTTCCATCAACCGACATCCGGTCATCATCGCCCTCGACGGCGAGCAGACGCGGCTGAACAGCGTCAAGCACGCGCGCTCGCTGGGCATCGAGACGGTCTTCCAGGATCTTGCGCTGATCGACACCCTGCCCGTCTACCTCAACCTTCACCTCAACCGGGAGCCACGCTGGGGACCGTTCCTGAAGCGTTCGGCGATGCGACGTGACGCACGGCGCTACCTCGACGACATCGGGATCAACATCCCGTCCGTCAACGACGAGGTGTCCCACCTGTCCGGTGGGCAGCGGCAGGCGGTCGCCGTGGCCCGGTCGGTGTACTCGCGGTCGAGGATCTTGCTCCTTGACGAGCCGCTGGCGGCCATGGGCGCCAAGGAGGGCGGCATCATCTTGGACCTCATCTCCAAGCTTCGAGACCGCGGCGACCTCTCCATCATCTTGATCGCCCACAACTACACCCAGGTCCTCGAGGTCTGTGACCGGGTCAACCTGCTGCAACACGGCGAGATCACCTTCGACAAGGCGGCGAAGGACACCTCCGTCGAGGAGCTGCTCGACCTGGTCGCGTCGGAGTACCGAACCGGTGGAAAGTTCGCCGGCGGACGCGGCAGCTACCTGGACGCGATCAGGGACGGTACCGCGGACTGAGCCAGGTCAGAAGCCGAATGCGCGAGCGAAGCTCGTTGCGTGTGCCGCGTGGCGCAGTCGGTGGGCGCCGGCGATCCTGGACATGAAAGCCTGACAGCGAGTAGTGCGTCAGGGGTGTCTTCACGGCGACGCCGCCGCGACCCGGCGCGTGCAGCACGGCCGTCAGCACAGTGTTGGGCCCCGACCGCAGGCCCTCGTCGGCGGTGACCACCACGGCCAGCCGCCCGGACGTGAACGCGTGGCTGTGCAGGATCGCTCGGCAGCCAGCGCTTCAACCAGTCATCCGCGTTGGCGAGGGGGCAACTGTGGGCGTCGTTGCAAGGTTGGGAATGGCCATGCCGACGTTGGGCAGATGGCCGCTCTTGATGTCACGGGCGAAGGCGCCGCGCCTGGGGGTGCCCATGGGTACGTCGAACTTGGCGCAGTTCTTGCGACCGGCTGCGAAGTAGGTCCACGGGTTGTGCTTCACGGCGTACTCACCCGACGTCTTGAGATGCACAGTTGCCGGGCATCGACTCTGCATAGGTCTTGGCTGTCTTGACCGTGGGCGATGGCTTCGTCGAACACGGACCGCGCCTTGCCGACCTTCCGCCCGTTGGTGGCCGGGCCTGCGTCGTTGGTCACACCGAACGTAGACCCACCGGCGATGGCAAGGTAGTTCGGCAACGAGGGGTGGGTGATCGCCAGATAGCGCGCCGCGTAGCCGTACCTCTTGGTGGCGAGCCGGCTCAGGTAGGGCATGCCGGCCAGCATCTGCGGCAGCGAGTGGTTCTCCTCCACGATGACCAGCACCTTGGTCGGGGCCTTGACAACGCTGCGTGCCGCGGCCGTGCCGGGCGCGGCTGCGACGCCGAGGCCTCCGTACCGTTGGCGGTCGCCGTGAACCACGTGATCGCAAGGACGGACGCGGCCATGACGAGTCGTGGTGATGTCCTCATAGGTTGACTCCCGGTGTGCTTGCTGAGTGCGCGCGGTCGGCCGGTGGCGTGCTGCCTCCAGGCTAAGCGACGACTCGGCAATTCGGCCCTCGGGCGTCGGTAGGGCCGCTCCCCAGCCCACCCTCCACCGTCCGGCGTAGGAGCCGCGACCACGCTCGCGATGAAGCCGGCGTAGCGCTCACGACCTAGGCCGTTGACCACCAGTCCAGCTCGTAGAGCCCGGAGAGTCTTACTCCACAGCACGTCGGCTGCGTCCACGAGCAGCGATCTCGGCGCGCAGATGCCCAGCCTCAGCGAGCCTCCGCGCGTTGTCGGTCATCCGGGAGAACCGGCCCGCCAGCTCCGACCTCGTAGCCCATCTCCTCGTTGCCGACGCGCAGGATCAACGAGCACGGGCCGATCCCTACGGCGTCACCTCCGCAGTAGCCTCCCCAAGCCTCGGATGGTGCTGGGGGATGCAGAGTCGAGAGCCGGCGCTCGGGAGGCGTCGGCGGGAACCGGCCCACCCCGAGGCTGATTCGCGATGGCTGAGACCATCCTGGGTTTCCCCGCGGTACGCGCCAGACCAGGCCGAGGACACGCCACCGAAGCCGCACGCTCGACGATCGTCCTCGCGTCCCTTCCCGAGGAGCAGCCCCGGCCAGACTCGCCAACCACAGACAGGAGCAACGACATGACCACCACGAGCACCCACGAGACCGAGATCATCGCCGACACCAGCGTCCCACTCGTCCGGATCACCCGCGAGTTCGGCGCCCCGCCGGACAAGGTGTTCCGCGCCCGCGCCGGCCCCGACCTGGTCGTCGCGCTGGCTCGGGCCCCGCCGCCGCGGGATAACGGATCGATGCGCGACGACTGCCGCCCCGGCGGCTCTACCGCTACGTGCACGAGCAGCGGCGGCCCCGAGTACTGGTTCTACCAGCTTCCACGAGGTGCGGGCCGGAGCTGATCGTGCCGACCTGACTTTCGAGGGCCAGCCCGACGAGGTGGCGCTACAACGGCTGGTCTTGGAGGACCTCGCCGTCGGGCGAACGCCGGCAGATGCGAAGTCGCCCGTCGCCCGTTCGAGACGCGCGACGCGTTCCTGGCCAGCGGCATGGACACCGGTGTACGTGACGGCTACGAGCGCCTCGACGAGATGCTTGCGGACTGACCAGCGACCCGCACGCACCAGCGTCGACGGCTCGCAGCGTTGCTGGTGGTCAGTATCCGCCGCCCGAGCTCGGGGCAGCCGACGGCTTCGACTTGACCGGCTTGCCGGCGGGCGAAAGGGCGTACCAGACGCCACCGAAGCTGGGGATGCCCTCGCCGGTCACCTGGCCCGGGGACTTGTCGCTGATGTACGTGTACAGCGGCCAGCCGCCGGCGGTAGCCATCAGCGACCCGGCCGTCGACTTGGTACTGCCGACAGCGGCGGTGACGCCAGGTGACTTGGTGCCGGACTTCTGCGCGGCGACGGGTGGCCAGTACGTCAGGCACTGCCCCGAGCAGTTGGACTTGTTCGGCTTGTCCGAGGTCAGCATGTACACGGTCATGCCCCTGCCGTCGACCAGCACGTTGCCGAGCGATGTGTGGCCGACGTGCAGGCCCGAAGTCGCGCTGGTGGACGGCGACGTGGTCTTGGTCCCCCCCGACTGGGCGCTGCCCGTGGAACCGCCGCCGCACGACGACAGTACAAACGCAGCCCCGATCGAAAGGGCGGCTACCTTGAGGTAGACAGTCATTTCTCACCTCCGTGAGTCACCCGTACGACGCTGTGAGGTGCCAGCAGGTTCAGCAGGGTGAACGATTGAGGCGGATGGAGCGTGTACTCGATTGAAACCAAGCGTGTACTAGGCGAGGTGGGACCACGGACAGCGAAGTGGCTTTGATGCGCACCCTGCATGACGAGCATGCGGGCGCGCTGTGGAGCTACTGCCTGCATCTCACCCGTGGCGACCAGGCACGGGCGGAAGACGTCGTCCAAGAGACCCTGCTCAGGGCCTGGCGGCATCCGGCGGTGCTGAGCCGGACCTCCGACGCGAGCCGCGCCTGGCTTTTCACGGTGGCCCGCAACATCGTCATCGACGACTGGCGCAGCCGGTCGCGGCGGGAGTTCCCGACCGAGGACACCAGCCGAATCCAGGAGGCCACGTCGGACGGGACCGACGCGCTGCTGCAGTCGTGGCTGGTCGCGGACGCCCTGCGCAGCCTGAGTGCCGACCACCGGGCGGTGCTGGTCGAGTGCTACTACCGCGACCGGACGGTTGCCGACGCCGCCCGACATCTCGACATCCCGGAGGGTACTGTCAAGTCCCGGATGCACTACGCCCTGCGCGCGTTGCGGCTGGCACTGGAAGAGCGGGGGGCGACTCGATGACCGGCAGCCCGTGTCACGACGACGCCGCCTACCTGCTCGGCGCGTTGTCACCCGCGGACCGCCAGGCGTTCGAGACCCATCTCGCCGACTGCCCGGCGTGCCAGCGGTCTGTACGTGAGCTGGCCGGGGTGCCCGGACTCATGAGCAAGGTGCAGCCAGAGGACTTCAGCTCCCCTCAACTGCCGCCGCCCCCGACGCTGCTCGCGACCCTGACTCGTGAGGTACGCCGCGAGCGAGCCCGCCGTCGCTGGTTCGTCGGGGCGATCGCCGCAGCGGCTGCCGTCACCGTGTTGGCCATCGGTTTCGGTGCTCACGAAGTGATGTCCTCAGGCCCCACGCAGACCGCCAGCGTGGCGATGAGCCCGGTGACAGACACCCCGGTCAACGCCAGAGTTCAGCTGAACGACAAGCCGTGGGGCACCGAGATCGATCTGCTGTGCACCTACAACGCGTCCCATGCCTACCCCCAGGCGCCTACGACGTACGCCTTGGTCGTCACGGACCGGGCGGGGGCCTCACGGCAGCTGGCCACCTGGAAGGTCGTGCCTAACGGCGTATCGAAGGTGACCGGCTCGATCGGCTGGAGCCGTGCCGACATCGCCCGGGTGGAGATCCGAACGCTTGACGGCTCGCCGATACTCCGCCTGAACACCTGACCTCTCGCTGAGCGCCTGTGGCGAGGGCCGAAGGGCGTCTACGTGGGCCAGGTACTCATCACGTCAAGGTTATAGAAGGTTGGCGGCCCTTCACACAGTGCGGCCATCTTCGACCCGAACACGGCAGTTTCCGGGTGGTTCGCGTTCGCGACGGCGAGATCGTGGGACTCGAACTCGATGATGCTCACGTAGTGGTTGGGACGGTCGCGATCGGATGCAAACGTGCCGCGGCGGACCAACCCGGTGGCGGTCCCCTTCTTCTCCCTCATCTGGTCTGCCAGTGCGTTCACCTCATCGATACGCGAAGTGGTGAACGCGACGAGCTGCAAGAAGCCTGCCATGGTGACCCTCCGTCGATCCGTCGATCGCCGATCCGCCGAGGAGCCGACGCTATACCCACCCAGGTTTTCCGTACCGTCGGTTCTCCTACCGATCAGGTCAGTGGAGCGTCGGCACGTAGTCAAGCAGCTGCATACGGCCGTCGAACGTGCGGGTCCTGACCAGCTCAAGGTCCAGGTCCGGCCACTCGGCAAATATGGGTTGGAGGCCTGTTTGCCCGGTCACCACAGGAAAGACGACGAGCTGGAGGTGGTCGACCAGACCCTCGCGCAGCAGAGTCTTGTTGAGGGAGATGCTCCCCATCGTCCGCATCGGCAGCGACCCCTCCTGCTTCATCGTGCGCAAGACAGTGACGGCATCCTCGGCGACCAGCTCCGTGTTGGTCCACGCCAGCGGCGGCTCCAGCGTGGTGGAGAACACCACCTTGCGAATCTCGGCCATCCGCGCGAACGTGGGGTCGTCGTGCTCGGCGACTATCTGCGACATGGTGCGGTAGGTGTTCGCGCCCATCACGATGACGTGGTCCTCGGCGAGCTTCTGCTCCAGCCACCCCATGAGCTCCGGGCCCTCCTTGCCCCAGTAGCCGGGCCAGTTCTCAGCCCCGGCAAAGCCATCGAGGCTGGTGAAGAGGTCGATGGTCAGCGTGCCCATGGATGTCTCCTTCGCTCCGTCTCATCTGAGATCCAACAGTGGTAGACCTTGGCCCGTAGAGGAACTCATCGCACATGACGGCCGAGGACCCGGAGTCTGGGTCCAGGATGGGGCGCGAGCCGCATCGACGAGTTGCGCGGGCTCCATGGGCGGCACAGTTCGTGGGCTTGCGAGTGAGTGGCGGTGGCGGTGGGATTTGAACCCACGGTTGACTTGCGCCAACACACGCTTTCGAGGCGTGCTCCTTAGGCCGCTCGGACACGCCACCGCCGAGAAGGCTACCGGAGGGACCGATCGAGCCGAAATCCGTGCGCCTAGGCCTCGGGGGGCAGACCAGGTACCCGCCGGCTGGCGAAAAACGCCCGCAACAGCTCCCCGGTCTCCGCCTCGAGCACGCCGCCGACGACATCCGGGCGATGGTTGAGACGGCGGTCGCGAACCACGTCCCAAACGGACCCGACAGCACCGGCCTTCGGGTCGTAGGCCCCGAACACCACGGTCGCGACCCGAGCCAGTACCACGGCCCCGGCGCACATCGTGCACGGCTCCAGGGTGACCACGAGAGCGCAGTCCTGCAGTCGCCAGGTGCCGAGTGACGCGGCCGCCTCGCGGATCGCGATCAGCTCGGCATGTGCCGTCGGGTCCTGCGCTGCCTCCCGGGCGTTGTGGCCGCTTCCGATGACGGCACCACCAGGGTCGATCACCACCGCGCCGACGGGCACGTCGCCGGCTGCCTCGGCCAGCCGTGCCAGCTCGATGGCCCTGCGCATGGCCCCCTCGAACCTGTGCTGAGGCGCACCCAGTGGCATCTAGGCGAGTACCGCGTCGACGAGCTCCTCGAAGGCGATACCGAAGCCCAGTCGGGCCGCGATGTCGCCGAGCAGCTCCTCGGGATAGAGCTGGTTGTCGTCGCACATCGCGCCCAGCTCCATGGCGGACAGGCCCAGGTCCGCCAGGATGCTGAGGTCTCCGGCCGGTTGCACCTGGTCGTCGTCGTCATCGGGAGGGGGCAGCTCGAGGCGCTGGATCGACTGCCCGGGCCAGCGGAGACTCGGTCGCCGCTCCCACGTCCGACAAGAGCAGCCGCACGTGCGTACCAGAGACGCGCGCGAGGAGGAAGAAGTCCTCGTCGACACTGACCATGCCGATCGTCCCGACCTCCGAGGGGAGCTGGGTCAGGGTCCGCAGCAGCACGTCGAGCGCTGTCGCCGCCTCCGCAGGCAGCGCGGACACGTTCCAGTCCCCGTCCTCGCGATTGTGCGGCGACGGCGAAGTCGATGGCGGCGGTGGCCTCGGCGTCCAACGTGGTCATGGGCTGATCCTGACAGATCCGCGACGGTACCGCGACCGTGCGTGACCGGGTCCACCTTTCCGCATGGCCGTCGCATCCCCTAGGTTGAGGCCCCATGCAGACTCACGTGATCGACCATCCCCTCGTCGCCCACAAGCTGACGATGCTTCGTGACGAGAACACCGACTCGGTGACTTTCCGGCGCCTGGCCGAGGAGCTGGTCACGTTGCTCGCGTACGAGGCGACTCGAGAGGTCCGCACCCGCAACGTCCACATCACGACCCCGGTGGCACCGGCCGAAGGTATCAAGCTCGCCTCGCCCAAGCCCCTCGTCGTCCCGATCCTGAGGGCGGGGCTGGGGATGCTCGAGGGAATGGTGCGCCTGCTTCCCACGGCGGAGGTGGGATTTCTCGGCATGATCCGCGACGAGGAGACGCTCAGGGCCTCGACGTACGCCGAACGCCTCCCCGATGACCTCTCGGGTCGCCAGTGCTATCTGCTCGACCCGATGCTTGCGACCGGCGGCACGCTGGCAGCCGCCATCAGGTTCCTGGTCGACCGCGGCGCCGACCACATCACCGCTATCTGCCTGCTCGCCGCGCCGGAGGGCTGTGCGCGACTGGAGCGCGAGCTCGAGGGTCTCGACATACCTGTCAACGTCGTCGTGGCCGCCATGGACGACAAGCTCAACGACAAGGGCTACATCGTGCCCGGGCTGGGCGACGCGGGCGATCGCCTGTACGGCGTCACGGGTTGACCCACAGTCTCAGCGACCTCGCCGAGACGTCATTCGCGGTCCGACACGCCGGCAAAACAGGGCCGCCTCTGACGTGTCGGGTCTACAGGGCCTTGACCGCACTGAGCAGCTTGCTCATGGTGTCCTTGGCGTCGCCGAACAGGAGCGTCGTCTTCGGGTCGAACAGCAGCTCGTTCTCGATACCGGCGAAGCCTGGGCGCATCGAGCGCTTCATGAAGACGATCTGTCTCGCCTGGTCGACGTTGAGGATCGGCATGCCGTAGATCGGCGCACCAGGTGTGGTCCTGGCGGCCGGGTTGACCACGTCGTTGGCCCCGACGACGAGGACGACGTCGGTCTGCTTGAAGTCGCCGTTGATCTCGGCCATCTCCTTGAGCTGCTCATAGGGCACCTGCGCCTCGGCGAGCAGCACGTTCATGTGGCCGGGCATCCGGCCGGCCACCGGATGGATGGCGTAGTCGACGGCGATGCCCTTGTCCCCCAGCACGTCGACGAGCTCTCGCAGTGTGTGCTGGGCCTGAGCGACGGCGAGGCCGTAGCCGGGCACGATGATGATGCGCGAGGCGTACCCGAGCAAGATGGCCACGTCGGTGGGGTTGCCCGAGCGCACGGGCCGGTCGGAGACCTCGCCGGCGCCGAGGGTCGAGCCGCCCTTCAGCGCACCGAAGAGGGTGTTCAGCAACGACCGGCCCATGGCGGCCGCCATCAGCTTCGTGAGCAGCGTTCCGGACGCGCCGACCAAGGTGCCGGCCACGAGCAGCACGGTGTTGCCCAGCACATAGCCGCCGGCCGCCACGGAGAGCCCGGTGAACGCGTTGAGCAGCGAAATGACGATCGGCACGTCGGCACCGCCGACAGGGAGCACGAGCAGGACGCCGACGGCGAGGCCGACCAACCCCAACACGATGCCGACCCACATCAGCGGCTGGGCGACCAGCAGGGCGCCCAGTCCCACGGCGGCGATCAGGCCGGCGCCGAAGGCGATCGGCAGGCCGGGGAAGATCACGGGCCGGGTCGTCATCAGCTCCTGGAGCTTCGCGAAGGTCACGAGCGAGCCGGCGAAGCTGATCGCACCGATGACGATCGTGAAAGCGGTGGCGACCAGGTTGAAGGCGGGTACGTCAACCGGTCCGGGCGCCGCTACGACCGAGTGCAGCTCGAGCAGAGCCACCAAAGCTGCCGCTGCACCACCGACACCGTTGAACAAGGCGACCAGCTGCGGCATCTGCGTCATCTGGACCCGGCGCGCCCCGACGACACCCAGGACCGCGCCGACCGCGATGGCGATGCCGATGGCCACCAGATGGTGCAGGTTCTCGGCGAAGAACACGGTCACGCACGCCAAGACGGCGCCGAAGGCCCCGACGAGGTTGCCGTTGCGGGCGGTCCGGGGTGATGACAGGCCCTTCAGGGCGATGATGAAGCAGACCGCTGCCACCAGGTAGGCCAGCTGCGCCCAGGTCGGGGTCATCGAGGCGGCTCCTGGCGTCTGCGGCCGGTGAACATCTGCAGCATGCGGTCGGTGACCACGAAGCCTCCGACCATGTTGACAGTCGCCAAGACGATCGCGACGAGCCCCACGGCGAGGGCGATGTCGGAGTGGGTGACGCCGGTGACGAGGATGGCGCCGAGCAGGATCACCCCGTGGATCGCATTCGCGCCGGACATCAGTGGCGTGTGCAGCGTGGACGACACCTTCGAGATGACCTCGATGCCGACGAACACGCTCAGCACGAAGATCGTGAGCCAGACGATCGGTTCACTCATCGACATCCTCCAGCAGCTTCCGGGTCGGCTCGTGGGTGATCGTGCCGGCGTGCGTCACGCAGGTACCGCGGACGATCTCGTCGTCGAAGTCCGGGGCGAACTGCCCCTCGGTCGTCATCAACGTCACGATGTTCATGAGGTTCTGGGCGTAGAGCCTGCTGGCGGGGCCTGGCATCTGGGCCGCGACGTTGAGCGCACCCCAGATCTGTGCCTGGCCGACCGTGACCACGCTGCCGGCGACGGTACCCTCCACGTTTCCGCCGGACTCCGCGGCGAGGTCGACGACGACGGAGCCCGGCTTCATCTGCTCGACCATCTCTGCCGTGACCAGTACCGGCGCTCGGCGTCCGGGTACGGCCGCGGTGGTGATGAGCGCGTCGGCGGCAGCGATGTACGGCGCCAACATCTCCCGCTGGCGGGCGGCCCGATCCTCGGTCATCTCCCGCGCGTACCCGCCCGCACCCTCGAGCGTCTCGAGCTCGAGCTCGATGGCCACTGCGCCCATCGAGCGGATCTCCTCGGCGGCGGCCGCCCTGACGTCGTAGGCCTTGACGACGGCACCGAGCCGCTTCGCCGTGGCGATCGCCTGGAGACCCGCGACGCCTGCTCCGAGGACGACGACCTCCGCCGGTGGCACGGTGCCGGCCGCTGTCATGTTCAGCGGGAAGAACCGGCGCAGGCGCTGCGCCGCGACGATCGCACCGCGATAGCCGGTCAACAGGGCCTGGGAGCTCAGCGCGTCCATCGACTGCGCCCGTGAGATCCGGGGGACCAGCTCCATCGCGAACGACGTGATGTGCAGGTCACGTCGTTCGGCGACCGCGTCGAGGGCCGACGCCAACGGAAGAAACGAGAACGTCGCCGTACCTGCGCTCAGCTGGCGTACCTGCCGGCTCTCGAGCGGCTGCACCGACAGCACCACGTCGGCCTCCGCCATCGCGGACGAGTCGACCGTCGCGCCGGCGTCTCGGTAGTCGTCATCGGTGAACAAGGCGGCGTGGCCGGCCGCCGGCTCGACCGCGACGTCGTACCCGAGCGAGGTCAGGTTGCCGACGAGCCCGGGCACCATCGAGACGCGCGCCTCGGCTTCACGCGTCTCCGCCACAATCGCCACCCTCACGCGGCTGAACCTATGTCAAAGCGGCCCGCGATGGCATCTCCGGGCGGGGGTGTCTCGCAAACAGACGAAGAAGGCCGCCGATCGGCCGCTCCCAAGACGCGTCGACAGAGCAACAGACGCCGACGTCATGTTCCCAGCTGGATGTGGCAGGAGGGCCGGGCGGCAACGGTCCGGTCGGCCGCGGTCTTGACCGACGACGACCTGGCGAACAGGTGCTCGCGAGCCAGTGGCGATGGAGGCATTGAGCGCTGGCGAGCTCGCCGTCGATGATGCGGCGCGAGGTTTGTGCAGCTCGCAGCCTCGCTCGACGTTCGGGCGGCACCCTGTACCCGCCGTAGCACCTGTCGCGGTGGCCCGGCCCGCCCACGATCAGGTTGGCCTCGGGCTTCTGCTCGATCAGGCTGTCGTTGCCGCCGCCGCCGCGCAGCGTGTCGCGACCCGCATCGCCGACAACGAGATCCGGTTCGGCCCCGCCACCGACGCGGTCATCTCCCGTATTCCCCGTCAACGAAGTCATGGCCGCCACGGCCAGCGATTGACATCGTCGCCGCCGTTGCCCGCCGATCTGGTTGCCGTGCGCGTCGCCGAGCAGGACGTCGTCGTGGCTTCGAGCCGTTCACATAGTTGATCCCGTGCAGCACATCGTGACCGTCACCAACAGCCGTGCCCTTGCGCAGGTCCACAACCACTCCGTGCGCGGCGGTTCGGAAGTCGGCGATGCTGTCCAGCGCGCTAGGTCGACTTTCGATGATGTCATCGCCAGGACCGGGATCGAAGGATGCGATCGTCGTTGCATCGGGAGCGCATCAGATCGTCACCCTTTGCCCCCGTGCCATGATGACAAGCCCGATGCGCGGAGCGAGGAGCACGTCGTCACCGGGCCCACCGGCCAGCACCTCACCCCCGGCGATCCGGTCAGCCCCCGGCTCCGCCGTACAGGCAAGAGGAATCGACGTTCCGGTCGCAGATCCGGTCCGCTCCACCCATCCCGTAGATGTGGTCGTTGCCACCGCCGCCGACGATGACGTCGGCTCCTGCCGTTCCGTGGATGGTCTCGGCCGCCTTCGTGCCGACGATGGTCGCTGGCTTCCCCAGGCAATGGGGACGCGCCTTCGCAGACGCCCCGCTGGAGTCGGACACCTGCGCGACCGGAGCGGTGAAGCCGGACAAGGCGAAAGCGACGGCAGTCAGGCCCGCGAGAGCCCCGAATCGATTGTGCCTCATGGCGGCTCCCCCCGAGGCGTAGTCTCGCCTCTGCCCCGACCGTACGGGCCACCCGGCACGGGCGTCAATGCAAGACGGCGATCGGCTTGCGCCTTCGTGGTCGACGACCGGCGAGATGTCCGGGCAGTTCGCGCGTCCACAGGATCTGGTCGTATCCACAGCAAGGGTCAGGGAGCCTTCGCAACCTGTCGCCGCCCGGACGTACGTTTCTTGAGACCTGCGAGGCCGGCCAGAGCGACAACTCTGGCCGACCTCTAGCCCACCGCCTCGCTGCTACCGAGAGGGCAAGCACATGAACGCTATCCAGCACCATCGATCCGGGGCCACAGCCCCTCCATCCCAAGCAAAGCAACCACCGCGAGGCAGGCCGCTTCGGGGGCTGTCGCGGGAGGCCAGTCGGACCCACCAGGTCGACGATGTCCGCGGCTGGCTCATCGCTCCGAGCTGAGAGACGTATCACCGGGGTTGCCGGCACAGTCATCGGACTCTTGGTGCTTGGCATTGCTCCGGCCAACGCACAGCATCCGATGGACGAGGAGGGCTCCGGCTCCCATCTTCACCCATCGTCACCACAACCGCCATCAGGGCCGGCCTTGCCGATGTCCGCGCGCCGCGGCGGACTGCATCCACTCGGTGCGCGCGTGCCAGGGCTACGTGGTCAACCATGCCGGCAAGGAGCACCGGCTCGGCCACTCGATGCTCGCGCGCTACGGCCAGACCTCGTGTCGCGCAGACGGCACCAGCCTCCGCCAGGCGGCAGCTGCGTCGCCGATCGGCTGGCGGACCTTCTGGCAGGATCGGGATGACCGTGCCCGGCCCGAATGTGCTCTACCAGGAGAAGCACGAAGGGATGGGCTTCTATGACGGCACGCACGTCTGGATCGACCCTGCCGGGCGGGGGGCCGGTCTGGCGTACCACTCTGTACGCCACTCACAGATCGGTTTCGATGTGTCGCTGGAGGCCTGTTCGGAGCAATTTCGGTTCACCGACGCCGACACGCCCTACGAGTTCTCGCGGACTACTCGAAGGTTCCGCGCCATCGCGCTGGTCGACCACTGCCACTCTCAACAACTACAACATCCACGTGAACGTCCACGCCAGACGGCCACCTGTCTTCTGGTTCTGACGACCACAAGTGCAGGCGGAGGTGCGAAGTGAGGCATCGGCTGAGCGCGGATCGCTCGCATCGTGGCGTGTTGGTCGTTGCCACCTGTCTTCACTCGTGGCCTGCCCGGTAGTTCGCCGACGATCCCCGGAAATGGGACCGGTGGCACGATAACCCGAGCGAACGCCTGGCGGTGCCAGCGGCAGCTACCAACATCGCGCGGCCTCCCATGCACGTGGGATACCGCACTCCGCTTCGAGAACATTGACCATGACGTGAACCTTCACACGCGCCGTCGTCTGTGGTTCGCTTCGCTGCTATGACGGACATCACGAACGCAGGTCACGACAGGCTCGATGAGCGTTCCCGGCTCAGCACCGGCACGCTGGTGTCCGCCGCTTTCGCCGTCGCCGTGGCGCAGATCGGGCTGTCGATCCCGGCTGTGCTCAACGGCATGTTCCAGCAAGATCTGGGGACGACCTCCACCCAGCTCACCTGGATCTCCGACGCCTTCTTGGTGCCGATCACGCTGCTCGAGCTCAGCTTCGGCGTGGTGGGCGATCTGTTCGGGCGCAAGCGGCTGCTCGCGACGGGCGCGGCCCTGATGACGCTCGGGGCGCTGCTGGCCTTCCTCACTCCCGGACCCGACAGCTCGCACGGCACCCGGATCGCCATCCTCTTCACCGGCCAGGCCCTGGCCGGTATCGGGGCGGCCGCGATCTTCCCCACCTCGGTGGCCATGCTCGCCGCCGGGACCCACACCGTTGGGGAGCGGGCCCATGCGATCTCCGTCTGGGCAGCAGCCCTGACCGGCGCCGGATTCATCTCCCCGGTAGTCGGCGGCGTCTTGGCTCGCGTGCATCATTCCGGCGGCCCGGACGCGAGCTGGCGCTGGGCATTCCTCGCGCTCGCCGTCTTGGCCACGTCAAGCATCGTCGTGACCTTGCTGGCCGCGACGAACTCCTCGGCGCCCCAGGGCCGTTCGCTGGACTGGCCGGGTCAGGTCACGGTGGCGATAGCACTGTTCGCGCTGCTGTTCGGAGTCATCCAGGGCTCCGAGGACGGCTACGGCAGCGGACGGGTCCTGGCCAGCTTCGGGGTCGCGGTGGTCTTCCTGGCGATCTTCGTCGTCGTCGAGCAGCGGCGCGAGCAGCCGCTGATCCAGCTACGGCTCTTCTCGAACCGTGTCTTCGCAGCCAGCGCCGTGGCGACCGTGATCGGCATGTTCGCCTACCTCGGTACGGCGTACGCCACGAGCATCCGGCTCTCCGCCATCCAGGGATACTCGCCGTTGAAGACGTCGATCGGCTTCGTGTGTCTCAACATCATGGGCGTGGTGCTTTTCCCGGTGAGCTCGCGGATGATCGAGCGGTACAACCCGGGCTGGACGCTCGCCGGTGGCATGGCCTGCATCGGCGTCGGCGACCTCGTTCTGGCGTCGATCCCCGCCACGAACCTCTCCATCGCGGCGGTCGCCGTGCCGCTGCTCGTCGTCGGGATCGGCTTCAAGCTCGCCGTCACCTCGATCACCGTCGTCGCGGTCAACAGCGTCCCGACGCCGAGAGCGGGTATGGCCAGCGGTGCCACCAGCATGCTCCGAGACTTCGGCCTCACTCTCGGGCCGGCAGTGGTCGGAGCCATCACCTTGACCCGGGCCGCGAACGAGATCTCGAGAAAGGTGGCCTCCACTCCCAAGCTGGGCGCCGCACTGCAGGCTTTCAACCAGGCACCGGCGCATGCACCGGCCGCCCAGCGCCCCCAACTGGAGGCGGCCGTCGGGGCTGTCAACTCGGGCCCCCTCGGCGCGAACGGGGTGCCCGGTTCGATCACCTTGCCCAACGGTCAGACCCAACCGTTCAACCCACTCAAGGAGGTCGCGTTCCACGCGCTGTCCAACGCGTACTCGGTGGGCTACCTGGTGTGCGGCATATCGGCACTCGTTGCCGCCGTGATCGCCGCGGTACTCCTGGGCGGCCGCCCTCACGTGAACACTTTCCTGGAACGCGAGTAAACACAGCCGGCTGCGATGTCGGATCGGGGCAGAGGTGTTCGTAGCAGGGGTGAGCGGTCGTCCACGAGAGGCGTCCCAGGCCACAGGAGATGATGCAGAGATGCAGTACCTGTTTTCCGTGATTGATGACTCGACCAACTCCGGCACCCCGGCGGAGAGGGCTGCCATCGACGTCTTCAACGACCGGCTCCAGGCCGAGGGTTACTGGGTCTTCGCCGGTGGCCTCAACTCGCCCAGCTCAGCCACCGTCATCGACAACCGGAATGGTGCGGCCGTTGTCACCGACGGGCCTTTCGTCGAGACGAAGGAGCACATGGCCGGCTTCTGGATCATCGAGGCGCCCGACCTCGACGTGGCGCTCAAGCTCGCCACCGAGGGATCGAAGGCATGCAACCGCAGGGTCGAGGTGCGACCGTTTCTGGGCGACTGAGTGGCAACGACGTCCGGGAGGCGATAACCCGGGCCCACCACGAGGAGTGGGCGCGGGTCGTCGCCACTTTGACCAGGCGTTTCGGTGACCTGGACATCGCCGAGGAGGCCGCCGCCGAGGCCTTCGCCACCGCCGTCCAGCGGTGGCCGTCCGATGGCGTCCCGCCCAACCCTGGCGGCTGGCTGACGACCACCGCCAACCGCAAGGCGTTCGACCGGATCCGGCGCGAGAGCAAACGCGACGACAAGCAGAAGGAGGCTCAGATGCTGTACGACGACGACCTGCCCGAGCCTCTCGGCGCGATAGCCGACGAGCGGCTCCGGCTGATCTTCACCTGCTGTCACCCGGCGCTCGCGATGGAGAGCCGGATCGCGCTGACGCTGCGCTTGGTCGGCGGTCTGACCGTGCCCGAGATCGCCCGTGCCTTCCTGGTGCAGGAATCAACCGTCGGGCAGCGGATCACCCGCGCGAAGGCCAAGATCAAGGCGGCACGCATCCCTTATCGGGTGCCGTCCGCCGAGGATCTCCCTGCACGTGTCTTCCGGCGTGCTCGCGGTGCTCTTCCTCGTCTTCAACGAGGGCTACCTGGCGACCGGCCCCGACACCGATCCCGTCCGGCACGACCTGACCGCCGAGGCGATCCGGCTCACTCGCCTGATCCGTGTCCTCATGCCCGAAGACGGCGAGGTCGCCGGACTGCTGGCACTGATGCTCCTCATCGAGGCCCGCCGCACCGCGCGGGTCTCGCCGAGCGGGGAGCTGGTCACCCTCGGCGAGCAGGACCGTACGACGCTGGGACACGGCGTTGGTCGCCGAGGGCCATCGACTCGTGCGCGAGCGCCTCACCGCGGGGGTCGCTCCCGGTCGATACCAGATCCTCGCAGCGATCAACGCCGTGCACACCTCCGCCCGCACGGCAGGCGACACCGACTGGTCGCAGGTCGTCGCCCTCTACGACCAGCTCGTTCGCATCGACCCGTCGCCGATCGTCGCCCTCAACCGGGCCGTCGCGATCGCGGAGCTGGACGGCCCAGAGGTGGCGCTGGCTGTCGTCGACCGTCTCGAGGGCCGACGTTGACCGACTACCACGCCTACCACGCGACCCGCGCCGACCTGCTGCGCCGGCTGGGGCGCACCGAGGAGTCGCGGGCGGCGTATGACAGAGCCATCGAGCAAGCGGGCAACACCGCCGAGACCGCCTACCTGACACGCCGCCGCGACCAGTTGAGTAGCGCGCATCGTCCGCCCAACTGCGCAGGCTAGCGACCGATCCGGCCGGGCTTCGGGCAATCAATTCGTTCCCGACTGGCGGGTGCTTACAACCAGCGACGCACCCGCCGCGTGTAGTCGTCGTACTGCGCACCGAACCGTTCGTGCAGGAATCGCTCCTCGGGGCGGATCGCACCCCAGCGCACGAGCAACACCGCCGCCGGGAAGAGCACGAGCCCCCAGATTGTGGGTGCCAGCAGCGCCGCAGCGACGTAGAGCGCGAGCAGACCGACGTACAACGGGTTGCGGGAGAGGCGGTATGGCCCTTCCTCGATCATCGCGTGCGTCGCCTGCCCCGGCAGCAGCCCGGTCTCGTGCCGTTGGAACAGCCACAGCGACCAGCCGTTCCACCCGACGAACAGCACCACCAGCGCCCAGCCGAGCAGAACCCGCCACCCGCCGAGGTCCACCGGGTCACCCCACAGCAGCGTGGCCAGCCAGCCGGCCACCAGGGGCCCACCGATCGCGACCGGCGGCCAGAGCCGGAACGCGACGGTGTCTTCGGAGCCCTGCACCATGCCCACATTGTCGCCTGTCATGACGGCAGCGCCGGGCCTGCGGCCTCTGCCGCGCGACAACCAAGAAAGTAGATCGGTCGCGGTCAGGACAGCCGGCGGCGCGTCCACCAGACCGAGAGCCCGGCAAGCAGGGCTGAGGCGGTGAGGTAGACGCCGGTCTCTGCCCACTGCAGGCGCCAGAAGTGGTTGTGCGGCTGGTACACGAGGTGCTGCCGATAGCCCTCGTCGGTGAGGCGTCCCAAGCAGGCATCCAGGCTCCGGTGGCTCGAGACCACCTTCGCCGTGTCGACTCGACTGCCCGGCGGACGGCGGCGGGGCAGGCAGCCGCTGAACCAGGACGGGAGGGCTGCGGCACGGCCCTGAGCGTCGACTGTCTGGTCGGTCAGGATCCAGTCGCCCGGGCTCGCGTGGGTGGTGATGCGTGTTCGTGCCCGAGCCATCTGTGCTGATGCCGTCGAGGGTGGCCGGGGAGATGACCATCAATGTCGTGGTCGGAGGGACCAGGTGCGGGCGGACCCACAGCGGTACGGCGATCTGGACGATGACGTAGATCGCCAGGGTCAGCGCCATCGCCGGTACGGACCGCCGAAGGATGAGCCCGATCAGGGTCCCCAGGAGGAGTGCGAACACGGCGTACCCGACCGGGACGATGCCGCGCATCGCGAACGAGATCGGGGTCAGTCGCGAGGCCAGGCTGCCGTGCTGACTGCCTCTCGCGCCATCGATCGGGTGAGCCCACCACGTGATCGCCGTGGTGAGAATCCCGACCGCCACCGCGGTGGCGAGCACCGAGAAGCCCAGCTTCACCGCGAGCCAGCGGCTGCGGGTTACCGACTGGTTCCAGGCGAGACGGTAGGTGCCGGTCTCGAGCTCTCGGGCCACCAACGGTGCGCCCCAGAAGATCCCGATGACCGCGGGCGCGACCGCGAGGACGGCGATGCCACCGTTGAAAAGCAGCCGGTCGTTGCTGGTGAGGACGTCGTAGACGTCCTCGTTTCGGTGGGCGAGGCGAGCCAGGCTCGGGCCGGTGATCGCCAGCCAGACACAGGCCGCCGCGACGAGTCCGAAGACGGCGATGAACTGGGTGCGGCACTGCCGCCAGGTCAGCCAGATCACCGGAGCACCTCCAGCCCAGGGCTGGCCGGGGCCACGGATCCCGTGCCCTCCATGTAGGCCAGGACGAGGTCTTCCAGGCCCAGTCCGCTGATCGACCAGGCCGGGTCGAGGATCGGCGACTCCGTGCGCACGACGTAGGTGGACTGGCGATCGGTATGGCTGGCCCACACGACCTGCTGGTCGGCCGGCAAGGCGGCGGGTTGCGAAGTGGCCCGGACAATCGGTGGTGCGTCGCGAGCAGATGCTCGACGTCGCCGGCGACCCGAACCTTGGAGTCGACCAGGACGACGACGTGGTCGCAGACCCGTTCGAGGTCGGACACGACGTGCGAGGAGAGCAGCACACTGATCTCTTCCTCGGCGACGGCCTCCATCAGTACCTGCAGGAACTCGCGGCGAGCCAGCGGGTCCAAGCTCGCGACCGGCTCGTCGAGGATCAGCAACTCCGGCCGCTTCGCCAGCCCGAGCGTCAGCGCGAGCTGGGCCCGCTGGCCGCCGGAGAGCTGTCCGGCCTTCTGACGCGGATCGAGGCCGAGGCGGTCGATCCGGCGTCGAGCGGCCGTGTCGTCCCACCGCGGGTTGAGGTGTGCACCGAGGCACAGATGGTCGGCGATCGTGAGTCCGGCGTACGTCGGGGTGTCCTGCGCGACGAAGCCGACCTTCGCCAGCTGCGCTGGAGTCGGCGGCCGGTCGTCCGCCGCACACCTCGATCGTCCCCACGGTCGGGGTCAAGATTCCGACCATGAGGCTGAGCAGGGTGGTCTTGCCGGCGCCGTTCGGCCCGACCAGACCCGTGACCCTGCCGACCGGGGATCTCCAGGGTGCAGTCTCGCAACGCCCAGCGTCGCCGGTACTGCTTGCCCAGGCCGCGGGCCGTCACGATGGCGCTCACGCGATCTCCTCGCCTCACTGCGCGAAACGTGCTCATGAAGAGCGCCTCGATGCTCTCTTCGTCGAGCCCGGCCGATCGGGCCTTGTCGAGCCACCGACCCAGGTCGCGGCGCAGTGGCTCGTGCGCGGCCAGCGAGGAGTCGGCGAGAGTTCGGGTGACGAAGGTGCCGACTCCCGGCCGAGCGGCGACGAGCCCGGTCGTGCTCCAGCTCGCGGTAGGCCTTGAGGACGGTGTTCGGGTTGATCGCAAGGCTCGCCACCACGTCCTTGACGGTGGGCAGCTGGTCGCCCTCGACCAGCAGGCCGAGGCGCAAGGCCCGCCGTACCTGATGGACGACCTGGAGGTACGGAGCGACCCCGGAGCGGGCGTCCAGCGAGAACTCGATCACGAGGATCCATTCATCTAGGTTACCTAGGACATTAGATGCGCAGAAGCGTTAAGTCAAGAGTGGCAGACGGCATGCGGCGCCCTGTCGGTGGCCGGTGCCACGACCGGCGCTGGACGTCACAGGGAGAGTGGCCTACCAGGTCGACACGCTCGTCGGCGCGACTGCCAGCGGTGGAATCTCGATCGTGGAGACCCATGACTCGGCTTGGGTGGCGACGGTCGCAGTCTCACGCAGCCAGCGTCTGTTCTGGCTGCACTTCGCCGCCTCTATGCCGTGCGGTGGTCGGCGAGCGCCGCCGCCAGTGACGCCATGGCGGCCACGATCTGTGCCGCATCGTGGCCGTCGCGGTCCTGGTCGGGATCGTAGATCGGCGATGCTCAGTCCGAGCGGGGACGACTGACACGGCCGTGGTCAGCTCGGCGCGGAGCTGGTCCCAGGTCAACCCGCCGGGAGTGTCGGGAACGCCGGGAACGCCCTGCGACGCGAACTCCGCGGGGTCAAGAACGTCGGGTCGCGTGCAGCAGTAGCCGTCGGCTGCACCGAGCACGTGGCCCACGGCATCGCGTGCTGCTACGTCGGGCGTATGCGACGCGACGCCACGGGCGTGTCCAGACGCCCAGGTCGCCCAACGAACCGATGTTGTGCCGGGCGCGCCACTCGTCGTCACGCTGGCCGAGCAGCGCCAACTGCGCCTCTCCAAGCGCCCGACGGCGGCTTGGAGCGGGCCTGCATGAGTCGGCCGGTGATGCCGAGCAGAAGTCCCAGCTCGGTGTTGGCCGCCTCTCCGTCCGTGGAGACGTCCAGTGGCATCGTGTCCTCGTGCCCATCGATGAACACGAGGCCGGAACGCCGGCCCTGGTTCACCTGCGGCACGGTGCCCAGCAACGTCGTGCAGTCGCCGCCGTAGACGACGGGGAACTGCCCTTGTCGACACTCGCCGCACGACCAGCTGGGGTTCACGCGCGACCGCAAGATCGGCAAGCACCGCTGGGTCGTCTCGCTGCACGTCGATCCGCGATGAGCCCGCGGCCGGGGGCTCAGTAGTAGTAGGGGTAACCCGACCAGTCGGGTGAACGCTTCTCGAGGAACGCGTCTCTTCCCTCCGCCGCCTCGTCGGTGCCGTACGCCAGCCGGGTCGCCTCACCCGCGAAGAGCTGCTGCCCGATGAGCCCGTCGTCGATCAGGTTGAACGCGTACTTGAGCATCCGCTGGGCCGTCGGCGACTTCGCGTTCACCCGCCGAGCCCAGTCGAGGGCTACGGTCTCGAGCTCCGCATGCGGCACGACCGCGTTGACCATGCCCATCCGGTGAGCGTCGTGGGCGTCGTACTCAGACCCGAGGAAGAAGATCTCGCGGGCGAACTTCTGACCGACCTGGCGCGCCAGGTACGCCGACCCGAATCCGCCGTCGAACGAGGCGACGTCGGCGTCGGTCTGCTTGAAGCGTGCGTGTTCGGCAGAGGCGAGCGTCAGGTCGCAGACCACGTGCAGGCTGTGACCGCCTCCGGCCGCCCACCCCGGCACCACGCAGATCACCACCTTCGGCATGAACCGGATGAGCCGCTGACACTCCAAGATGTGCAGCCGCCCGAGACGCGTCGCGTCGATCTCCTCGGGTGCGTCGCCTTCCGCGTACTGGTATCCCGAGCGCCCGCGGATGCGCTGGTCGCCACCGGAGCAGAAGGCCCAGCCACCGTCGCGCGGCGAGGGGCCGTTGCCGGTCAGCAACACGCAGCCGACATCAGACGACATCCGCGCATGCTCGAGGCACCGGTACAGCTCGTCCACGGTGTGCGGTCTGAAGGCGTTGCGGACCTCGGGGCGGTCGAAGGCGATGCGTACCGTGCCCTGGCTCACGGCGCGGTGGTAGGTCACGTCCGTCAGGTCCTCGAATCCAGCCACGTGGCGCCAGGCGTCAGGGTCGAAGATCTCCGAAACGATCACGTACGCGACCCTAGCCATCGTCCCAGCACCGCGATGTCGGGAGTCAGGTTGCCGAGCTTCACCCAACCGCGCGAGCCGTAGAGCCGACGGGCGGGGGTCTGCGAGTCGTCGTCGGTGCTCAGGAGGGCCCGCCGGTGCCCTGTCTCACGCATCAAGTCGTCGTGAAGCAGGCCTCCGATCCCTTGACCGCGGTAGTCCGGAAGCACCGCGAGCTCGACGAACTCGAAGTGACCCCCCACCCAGACGTCCGTCGACGGCGACCGGCAGCGCCTCGACGACCCGGTCCGACCACCACTGCCCGCGCTCACCGACATAGCCGTACGCGAAGCCGACGAGAGCATCGTCGTCTAGAGCAGCCGTCAACCGGAAGCCTTCCCGGGCGCAGTGAACGTCAAAGGTGCCGGCGCGCCAGACCTGTTCGTCTTCGACGTCACCGAAAACCGCGTCGTAGACCGTGAAGACGTCGGGTGCCCGCTCCTGGCTCTGCGCCGATGACCAGGTCTCGACCGACACCGTCACGACATGCGCGAGGGCGCCAGCTCGCCGATGTCGGACTCCTGATGGCGGACCCGCCCCCTGCAGAGCAGTAGGTAGCCGACGAAGGAGACGACGAAGGCGAAGGCAACCCCGAGGTTGGCGAATCCCCAGTCGCCCGCCTTGCCGCCGAGGCCGAACGGTCCGAGCAGGTAGCCCTCCCAGCCGAAGCCCTTGGCGGAGTTCACCACCAGTCCCCAGCCGATGAAGGTGGTGGCCACCATGAGCACCAAGGGCACGAAGTTGACCGGCCCGTAGCGGCCGCGGGGGTCGAACAGGGCCGCCTGGTCATAGTCGTGGCGCCGCAGCAGCAGGTCGGCGAGGAAGATGCCGCACCACGACGTGATCGGCACGCCGAGCGTGATCAGGAAGCCCTGGAAGGGTCCGAGGAAGTTCTTCGCGATCCACACGACGTAGATGGCGCCCAGCACCATGAGCACCCCGTCGAGCAGCGCCGCACCCCAGCGTGGCAGCGGTACGCCCAAGGTCAGCAGCGTCAGCCCGGACGAGTAGATGTCGAGCACGGCACCGGCGATCAGCCCCGCCACCACGACGACGGCGTAGAAGACCAGGAACCAGTGCGGAGCGAGCGTGGCGAGCGTACCGAGAGGGTCACTCGCGATCTTGTCGATCAGGTCGGGTCTGGAACCGATGAGCAGCAGTCCGTAGACCAGCAAGATGACGGGCGCGATGGCGCCGCCGAACGTCGTCCAGCCGACGACCCCGCCGCTCGACGAGGACCGCGGCAGGTAGCGCGAGTAGTCCGCCGCCGAGTTGACCCACGAAAGCCCGAACGCCGTTGCCATCAACGTCAGGGCACCGATGAAGTGGCTTGTCGTACCGCTGGGCACCGACGTCGCCTTCGAGAAGTCGATGTCGTGCGCCGTGAGGGCGATGAACGCGACAGTCATCACGACTGTCGCGTACGTCAGCCACTTCTGGAGCCGCATGATGAGGTCGAACCCGAGCACGCCCGCGAGCACGATCAGACTCGCGACGACCAAGAACGCGAGCACCTTCGTGACATTGCCCGAGCTCCAGCCGAGGAGGCCGAAGATCGTGGCGGTGGCCAGCGTGGACAACGCGACCAGGACCGTCTCCCAGCCGACCAGCAGCAGGTACGAGACGAGGCTCGGCAGGGCATTGCCCCGCACGCCGAACGAGGCTCGCGACAGCGCCATCGTCGGCGCGGATCCCCGCTTGCCGGCGAGGGACACCAGCCCGACCAGCAGGAACGAGACGACAGTTCCGACCAGCGACGCGATCAGCGCCTGCCAGAACGACAGGCGAAGTACAAGACGAACGCCGCGTAGGACAGCCCGAGTACCGAGATGTTCGAGGCGCACCATGGCCAGAACAGGTCGCGCGGCTGCCCCCGGCGCTCCTGCTCGGAGATGACGTTGATGCCGTTCTTCTCGATCGTCAGGGCGCTGGCCGACGAGGCGGTTGGCGGCACCTGTGTCTTCGTGCTCATGGCGATCCTCTCGAGGTCGCAGTGCTCATCGCCTATGCAGCCTATTGAGCCTCACGACAACGCGTCGACGGTGGTCTCGATCGAGGCGGCCAATGCAACGAGGTGGTTGAGCCGGGCGAGCTCGCTGTCCAGGATCTCGGGTCCGCCGCGGCGCCCGAACATGACGATCCGGTCGGCTGCCCCGGCGGGTACGGCGGCCACCTCGCTGTCCGCCCAGCCCTCCCAGGACGGGTCGATCGCCGGCCGGCAGGCGCGCGGCAGCGGGAACCACGACACCATCGCCGCCGGCACATGAGGCGCACTCGGGCGTCGCGGTCAACCGGACAGCGCGGTCGCCGGTATGGCCCACCACCATCGCCCAGTCGCTGCGGAACGTGTGGGGCAGCACCTCGATCAGCCGGTGCATGGCCCGTGCGGGCTCCTGGGCGATCACCTCGATCGCCTCGAGGTCGAGGTGGAGGTTGCCGCCGGCCGCATACCGGGAGACCCAGATGACGTGGACGCCTTCGAGTCGCTGAACCGCGGAGACCACCATGTCCGGCATCACGCCTGGAGAGAAGTCCAAGAAGACGTCGTCGATGGCGGTACCGTCCGCGCGGTGCTCGACGATCTCGATCGCCTCGATGTTGGCGCCCGCCATGCCGAGGGCCGTCGCCACGGCGCCCAGCGACCCCGGGATGTCCGGCAGCGCGACGCGGAGCAGATGAGTCATGACTCCATCCTCTCCGCTTCGTGTTTCGCACGGGTTTCCGTGGGTTGTCGGCGTCGATCAGCTCGAAGCGGCGGCGACCTCGGCTTCGTACTCGCGCCGGTTCGGCGGATCGGCGCCCGCCCGCCGGCAGGTCATGGCGGAGATGAGCACCGCCTCGTCGAGCAGAGCTGTCACCTCGGCATCGGAGAGCTTGCTCACCGCGGCCGGCGCCAGCGCGCCGAGGTCGGCCAGTCCCGACAGCAGCCCCGACACGAACGCGTCACCGGCCCCGATCGTGTCGGCCACCTCGACGGCGTGGCCGTTCGCCCGGAGCAGGCCACCCCCGGCTCTCAGCGCCAGGCACCCCTCGGACCCACGTGTCATCACGACCAGCTCGGGGCCGAGCCCGGACCAGTGACGCAGTACCTCCTCGACCGACCAGTCGGGATACAGCCAGCTGGCGTCGTCGTCGCTTGCCTTGACGAGGTGGGATGCCGACACGAAGCGCTCGACCGCGGCCAACGCGTCGGCTCGCGGACCGAGCAGGTCCGGCCGCACGTTCGGGTCGAAGCTCAGCAACGGTCACCGTGAGACCTGCACCGCTCCCACAGGCGCATGATGGCGTCGGCTCCCGGCTGCAGGAAGGCCGCGAGCGAGCCGGTATGGATGGCTCTGGCAGTCGTCCGGGAGGATCTTCAGCTCCTCGTCCGTCCAGCCCCAGTCCGCCGTACCGCTCACATAGAACTCGTAGGACGCCTTGCGCTCCTCGTCGAGCGAGGCGAACGCGAGAGTCGTCAGGTCGCCGGTCGACACGCAGGTGCGGAGATCGAGACCGTTGCTCTCGATGTGCTCACGCACCAGGGCACCCAGTGCGCCCGTCGAGACCCGTCCCACGAACGCAGTCGGATGTCCCATCCGGCGCAGGCCGACGGCGATGTTGAGCGGCCCGCCGCCTGGCTGTGCCTCGAAGTCCCTGCCAGGCCTCGGCTGCACCATGTCGATGAGCGCCTCGCCGATGACTGCGAACACCTCGACCTCCTCGAGTCTCGTCGGCAGTATGGCAAACCCGCGCGGGACGAGCGGAGCGAGTGCGTCCTAGGTTACGGTGAGCATCGTGCGGGACATCACGTATCCACCCATCGTGGTCGTGGCCAAGGCCGGGTTCAAGCTCTTGGGCCTTGACCTGCACCTGACCGGGAGTGAGCACATCCCCCGCCACGGCGGCGCGGTCCTCGCGTTCAACCACATCAGCTACGTCGACTTCATCTTCGGCGGCTTCGTGACCCAGCCGGCGAAGCGGCTGGTGCGGTTCATGGCCAAACGGGAGCTTTTCGACCACCGCCTCGCGGGGCCGCTCATGCGCTCGCTGCACCACATCGAGGTGGACCGCGACGACGGGGCGAAGTCGTACGACGTCGCGCTCGAGTACCTCGCTGCGGGCGAGCTCGTCGGGCTCTTCCCCGAGGCGACCATCAGCCGCAGCTTCGAGCTCAAGGACTTCAAGACCGGAACCGTCCGGATGGCCGCGACCGCCGGCGTACCGCTCATCCCGGTGATCTTGTGGGGCACCCAGCGGATCTACACGAAGGACCACCCCCGGGACCTGGGGCGCGGCAAGGCGATCTCCCTCACCGTCGGATCGCCGGTACCGCTGTCGGGTACCGACCCGGTCGGTGACAACGCGCGGCTCCGCGATGAGATGACGACCCTGCTCGACCACGCGATCCAGAAGTACCCACAGCACGAGGAGGGCGCGTGGTGGGTACCGCGTTCGTACGGCGGATCGGCGCCGTCGCGCGAGGATGCCGCCACCATCGAGCGAGCGGAGGCACGGGCACGGGCCGAGCGGCGACGGGCCGAACGGCAGGCTCAACGGCATAAGTTCGACGCATCCGGCTGAGCCGGACAGTCGTCATCGCCCGCGTAAACTCAGGCGGAGATCGATCGGGCGATGCGCAGTCCGACGCGCTCGGCCTGGAGCACAGCCTTCGCCTGAGGAGTTCCCATGGAGCGGCTCGCCCGTTTCGTCATGCATCACCGGCGGATCGTCGCCTTGTCCTGGCTCGTGCTCTTCGTCGCCGGCGGCGTCTCGGCCTCGGGACTCGGCAGCCGACTCACGTTCGACTTCTCGCTGCCCGGACAACCCGGCTACAACGCCGAGGAGCACCTCATCCATAGCTACGGCGTGAGCTCGGACGATACGTTCGTCGCCACCCTCAGCGACCCGGCGGGCGGGAGCGTCACGAGCGAAGGCAGACGGGTCGCGTCCGTCTTCGACGCGGTCCAGAAGCAGGTTCCGGAGGTGCGCCTCATCGACCAGGCGACGACGGGCGACAGCAGCTTCGGATCGAGCTCCGGGCGAACGTCGTTCGCGCTCATCCAGGGACCGCAGGCACAGGGGTTCGGTCCCGGCCTGGAGACCAAGCTGGGTCCCGCACTGTCCAAGGCGGCGGCCGGCGCCCACCTCCGCGGCGGCCTGACGTCGTACGGGATGCTCTCCGCCGGTGGCGACTCCAACGGACCGAGTGTGCTCGCCGAGACCCTTATCGGTGCCGCAGGCGCGTTGCTGGTGCTGATCTTCGTGTTCGCCTCGTTCCTGGCCCTGCTGCCGATGCTGATCGCGGCCGTCTCGATCCTCACCACGTTCCTGCTCGTGTACGCGCTTGACGACGATCACCGACGTGAGCTTCGTGGTGCAGTTCCTCATCTCGCTGATCGGGTTGGGCGTGGCCATCGACTACTCGTTGCTCCTCGTGTCGCGGTGGCGTGAGGAGCGGGCGCGGGGCCACGACAACGAGGAGGCGGTGGTCATCGCGATGCGCACCGCCGGCCACGCCGTCCTCGCGTCCGGCGTCACCGTGGCGATCAGTCTCGTCGCCCTCGTCGTCGTCCCCGTTCCGTTCCTTCGCAGTATGGGGCTCGGCGGCATGCTGATCCCGCTCGTCAGCGTCGCGGTGGTACTCACCCTCCTGCCGGCGTTGCTGTCGAGCATCGGTCCTCGCGTCGACTGGCCGCGGATCCGGCACGAAGGCGTGGCGTCTCGCGGCTGGTCTGCCTGGGCCCGCCTGATCGTCGCTCACCGGTTCGTCGCCGCGGGGGGCGCCCTCGTGATCCTCGCTCTGCTGGTCGCACCGGTCCTGGGCCTGAAGATCGGGCAGTCGGGGGTCGACTCCCTCGCGCGCAGCGGCCCGGCGCACGCCACCCTCCAGCAGCTTCGCGCCGACGGGATCGGGACCGGCGTGCTCACGCCGATGGAGGTTCTGGTCTCCCCCGGCCAAGGTCAAGCTGCGGCCCACGCGGCCGCGGGAGTCGCCGGAGTGCGGACGGCCGCCGCCGGGCGGACCCGCGACGGGTTGACAGTGGTCGACGTCGTCCCCGACACCGAGACCGTCGACAGCACGGGGACCGCCGTCGTCGACGCCGTCCGCAGCGCCGTGGAAGGCGCCACCACCGGCCCGGTCCTGATCACCGGCGCCGGTGCCACCGTCGAGGACTACTTCAGTGCCGTGTACGCGAAGTTCCCGTACGTCTTGGCGCTCATCGCGTTGATCACCTTCGTGCTGCTTGCGCGGACCTTCCGCTCGCTCCTGCTGCCGATCAAGGCGGTCGTGCTCAACCTCGTCTCACTGTCGGCCGTCTTCGGCGCGATCGTCTTCTTCTGGCAGCGCGGCCACGGCTCCGACCTGCGTCTTCAACGTCACTGCCACGGGTGCCATCACCTTCTGGCTGCCGGTGGTGATCTTCGCCTTCCTCTTCGGTCTGTCCATGGACTACGAGGTCTTCATCTTGACCCGGATGAGCGAGGAGTACGACTGCAGCGGGTCGACGGCCAGAGGCAGTCGTCACCGGCCTGGGCGGACGGGGCGGCTCGTCACGTCGGCGGCCCTGATCTTGTTCTTCGCCTTCGCTGCTCTCGCGTCTGCGCCCGGACACCGATATCAAGGTGCTCGGTACGGCACTCGGCGTCGGCATCCTGATCGATGCCACCGTCGTCCGCGCCCTTCTGGTGCCCGCGCTCGTCAGTCTCTTCGGGAAGTGGAACTGGTGGCTGCCTGCCGGCCTGGCACGCGTGCTGCGGGTGGCGCCGAGCCCGCTGGTCGACGAGCAGCGCGGAGCCACGGCTCAACCCAAGCCGGTCGTCGACCCGTCGACGTGAGGCCGACGGCGGCCCCGTGCTCTCACCAGATACGGACCCGGTCGTCTGGGATCGAGCCAGAGCCCGTCGCCGGGAGCGGTGTCGAACGCCTCGTGGAACTCGTCGAGGTTGCGCACGATATTGGCGCGGAACTCCGGCGGGGAGTGCGGATCGACGGACAGGTACTGGATGTCGAGCGCCTCGCGGCGCTTGCTCCGCCAGCAGCGTGCCCAGCTGAGGAGTACCCGCTGGATCCCGGTCAGTCCGTCGACCTCGGGCGCCTCGGCTCCTCCGAGAGTCAGCTCGTAGGCCTGCAGACCGACCGTCAGCCCGCCGAGGTCGCCGATGTTCTCGCCGACGGTGAGAGCGCCGTTGACCTTGCGTCCCGGCAGGTCTCGTGGCTCGAAGGCGTTGTACTGGGCGATCAGCTTGTCGGCCCTCGCCGTGAACCCTGACCGGTCGTCCTCGGTCCACCAGTCGACGAGGTTTCCCTCGCCGTCGTACTGGGAGCCCTGGTCGTCGAACCCATGGCCGATCTCGTGGCCGATGACAGCGCCGATGCCACCGTAGTTGTACGCCTCGTCGGCATCGGGGTCGAAGAACGGCGGACGGAGGATCGCGGCCGGGAAACAGATCTCGTTGGTGCCTGGGTTGTAGTAGGCGTTCACCGTCTGCGGGGTCATGAACCACTCGTCTCGGTCCACGGGTCGGCCGATCTTCGCCAGCTGCCGATCGGTCTCGACCGCGGTGGCGCGTCGGACGTTGCCCATCAGGTCCGCGCGGTCGATGCGCACCTTCGAGTAGTCGCGCCAGCGTGGCGGGTACCCGATCTTCGGCCGGAAGACTGCCAGCTTGTCGAGCGCTCGTGCCCGCGTCTCCGGCCCCATCCAGTCGAGTCGCTCGATATCGCGGCGGTAGGCCTCGACCAGGTTGGCGACGAGCGTGTCCATCTTGGCCTTGGAGTCGGGTGGGAAGTGACGGGCGACGTACTCCTGCCCGAGCGCCTCCCCGAGAAGGGAGTCGACGAGGACTGACCCCGCGCTTCCAGCGCTCCTTGAGCACTTCGGCGCCGGTCAGCGTACGGGAGTAGAAGTCGAAGTTCTCCCGGACGAACGCGTCGCTGAGGTACGGCGCAGCGGCACTCAGGACGTGCCAGGTCAGCCACGCCCGCCAGTCCTCCACGGCGATGTCGGTCGAGGGCCTCGGACATGACGGCGAGGTATCCGGGCTGCGCGCACCACCACCTCGGCGAAGGCGCTCTCGGGTGCCTGCAGGCCGCTCGTCCACGCGGCCCAGTCGAATGACGGGGCGGCCTCCTGCAGCTCCTTGTAGGTCATCAGGTTGTAGCTCTTGACCACGTCCCGGGCCGAAACCCGGTCCACGTGGCCACTGGCGAGTCGGGTCTCGAGCGCCAGGATCCGGTCGGCCTCGTCCGCGGCCTCGGCCTCGGAGCGACCGGCCAGTCGCGAGCATGGCCGCCACGTGCGCGACGTACGCCTTCCGGGTCTCGGCGAAGGAGTCTTCCCGGTAGTACGACTCGTCGGGCAGTCCCAGCCCGCCCTGCATCAGCTTCACGACGTAGCGGTCCGACTTGCGGTCGTCGGTGTCGACATAGGCCGTGAACAGTCCTGCGACACCGGTTCGCTGGGCGCGCGCCGATGACGTGCGACGAGGTCCGACGTCGTGGCGACAGCCTCGATGGCGCGGAGGTCATCCTCGAGCGGCCTAGCGCCGAGCCGCTCGATCTGAGCCTCGTCGAGGAAGCTGGCGAACAGGTCGCCGATGAGCTGCGCCGGCGAGCCGGCGGACACCTCTCCGTCGGCCGCCCGCGCGGCGGCGTCGTCGCAGGATCTCCCCGGATCTGCCGCTCTGCGTCGAGGTACAAGGACATGAACGACCCGATGCTCGGACAAGTCGGGCGGGATCTCGTTGTTCTCGATCCACTGGCCGTTGACGTACCCGAACAGGTCGTCCTGGGGCCGGATACTGGTGCTCAGCTCCTCGTCCGCTTGCTTCGTCGCCGGCGCTTGGTGGTCGCTCATCTGGCTGCTTTCGTCGGTTCGGCTGGTACCGGACCGAGGCTAGTCGGTGCCGCGGACGGGTGAGCCCGGGAGGACAGCCACCGACGGGCGGTAGCCTCGTCGTCAACCCGGCTGGGATGTTCACAACACGGTACGATTGCCTACGAAAGGTCATCTAAGGAGCGCACTGCGTGACAACCCGCCCCTTTCAGACGGATCAGCTCGTCGGTGGCGGTGTCGCGGGCGAGAGCCCACTGCGCCTGCCCGAAGAAGCACTGCTCGTGCGACCCGCGTCTGCGGCCAGGGTGGGGATCTTGACGCTCCTCGGCTCCAGCGGACGGATGGACGTCGAACGCGCCCGGTTCTTCGCCCAGCACGGCGCGCACGCGATGGCCCTGCGCTGGTTCGGCGGCGCCGGCCAGGCGCCCGGGATCTGCGAGATACCCCTCGAGGTCTTCGTCCGCGCGCTCGACCGCCTGAGCCGGGAACCGGTCGACCGGCTCGCCGTCGTCGGACTGTCCAAGGGCGCCGAGGCGGCGCTGCTGTTGGCCTGCGTCGACGCAAGGCTCGACCTCACGGTAGCCATCTCGCCGCCCTCGGTGGTCTGGGCGAACGTGGGTCCCGGGATCGACGGCCGCGTCACCCCGTACCGGTCCTCGTGGACCTGGCGCGGAGAGCCGCTGCCGTTCGTCCCCTACGACGAAGACTGGGCGGCCGGCCGAATCCGACGGCCCGGTCGCCTACCGAACTCTCTACGAGCAGAGCCTGGTCCTCGACCCCACGGCTGCCGAGGCCGCCGCGATCCCGATCGAGGAGGCCGCGGGAGACCTGGTCCTCGTGGCCGGCCACGACGACTTGCTCTGGCCCTCCGTCTGGTCTGCCCGCACGCTGTCCCAGCGCCGGATGGCTGCCGGGCGCCAGGTCGAGATGCATCCTCAACGAGAGGGCCGGCCACAGTCCGCGCTGGCCGGGCCAGCCGGTACCGGAGCCCTCGGCGGAACTCAAGCGCGGCGGGACCCCAGAGGCCGACGCCGAGCTCGGATCGGCCACCTGGGCGGCCATCGCCCACCGTCTCAGCCTCACCTGACCCGCGAGACGTCACCGGCGGCCCATAATTCCCGGCGTGTCGGCCGCAGATTGACGTCTCGCGGGTCACCCGGTCGAGGCGTACGCCTGCTCTTCTCGCTCGACGTCGCTGTTCCACTCCTTCTTGTTTGCCCGCCACCCCTCGTCGGTCAGTCCTCGTCGCCAGTACCCGGACGCCGACAGGCTCGACACGGGGACGCCGCGCTCGAAGCGCAGGTGACGCCGGACCTCCTTCACGAACCCGGCCTCCCCGTGGACGAACGCCTGCACCGCGCCCGGACGCCAGTGCGCCGAGCGGACGCGATCGGTGAGCTCTGATGCCTGGAGGCGCCGTCGACGTACGACGGTGTACCCAGGTCAGGTCGAGGTTTCCCGGGCTGTGCAGGGGCTGCTGCTCGTCGACGTCCTCGACCTCGATGAGCACCGTCGCCGGCGCTCCGACGGCAAGCCGATCGAGGGAGGCAGCGATCGCCGGCAGCGCGCTCTCGTCCCCCACGAAGAGATACCAGTCGGCGTGCTCGTCGGGCGCGTAGCCGCCGCCAGGTCCGAAGAAGTCGATCTGTGTCGCCCGGACGAGCAGCCGGCCGCCCACGGCCCGGCCAGCCCGTGGTCGCCGTGGTACACGAAGTCGAGCGTCAGCTCGCCGGTGGCGGCCTCCCACGAGCGAACCGTGTACGTCCGCGTCACGGGCCATTCGGTGCGTGGGCGGGTGCCTTGTATCTCCTCGACGTCGAACGGGGCCGAGTAGTCGGCTCCCTGCGGCGCGAAGAGCAGCTTCACGTAGTGATCGGTGAACTCGCCGATCTCGAGATCGGCCAGCCCCGGGCCCCCGAGGACGACCCGGATCATGTGAGGAGTGACGGCCGACGTCCGGAGGACCTCGGCTCGCCTGGCTCGTCGCTTGCGAGCGGGCGGTTCGGGCAAAGACATGGCGATCCTGGTTCGATACGGCAGTTCGGTGTCGGCGGGCCGGATGCGGCTGGCGAGGGAGTGATCTCTCGGCGAGGGTAGCCGACCGTCGGAGTGAGGAGCGGATCTACGACCCCGCGGAGCTACCCCTCGCTGCGTGTCCTGCCGGCAAGCCAGGTGAGCAGCGCGGGGCTGGACGAGGTGATTCGGGAGACCTCCTCGCCGCCGTCACACCGGTACAGGACCACCGTCACCTCGCTCGGGCCGCGAGACTCGACCCGCCAGACGGCCCCGAAGTCCTCCCAGCGCCGAAGCATCTCCACCGGCTCCGTGCCGTCAACGGCGGCTGATACCTCGTCCACGATGTCGAGTCTGCCTCAGAAGAGCCTGACAGCCGCACGCGACAGCTTGAAGCCGTGACCTGTGCTCAGGTTCCTGCAGACCATGCCGGTCCTCCGGCTCGTGCACCGGATATGTCCGAGCGTCTTCGACTGCCCGTAGCCGAGGGTCGGAACATGCGGGGACCCGGTCGCGGGGTCGCTGACGCACGCCCAGCGGGCACGGTGGTGGACCATCGAGCGACTGGCCCCAGTCGAACTGGCAGGACGCCGGCTTCGGCGGTGCATGGAACGTGTGCTGGTGGATGTCGCAGCGCGCCTCGTTGTAGTGGGCTGCACCCGAGATGTGACAGTAGATGTTCTTCGACGGCGACCTGAACTCGACGTACTGCGAGCGCGCGCTTGCGTGCGTCGGCGCGGCTGTTCGCCCCGGGCCCGCCGCCGACGCGACGCCGCTGAAGGGCAACGCGATGAACACGGCCACCGCTGCAGCGGTGAGGGCCCACCGCGTCGCTGTGACGGCGCTGACTCGTTCCGGGTGGCGATTCTGAGCGCGCAGGCGCATGGTGCACTCCTGTTTTTCGGCTGACGGGGTCAGGCCGGGCGCGCGTCTTGCTTCCGGCCCACGCTCGAGCCATCGGTACGACGTCATTGTCTTCGCTTCACGCCCCTTCATGCCAGTGCTGTCGTGCATGAAAATGTGCCCGGCAGGGCCTTCGAGCCGCAGTCTTTCGGGGTTTGGGCCGCCGACCGGCCGCCTCTGCTGCTAGCTGATGGGGCTGCCGATCAGCCGGCCGATGCCGAACGTGACGGCGACCGCGACCGATCCGAGGGCTAGCTGGCGCAGCCCCGAGTACACCAGTGGCCGGCCCGTCAGCCGACCGACCACCATTCCGCCGGCCACGAGCGCAACCGCTGTCACCAGCAGGGACACAGCGAGCTCGGATACGCCCAGCAGATAGGGCAGCAGCGGTACCAGCGCTCCGATGGAGAACGCGACGAGTGAGGCGCATCCGGCCAAGACCGCGGACGGAAGCTCCTGCCAGTCCACTCCCAGCTCTTCACGCGTGTGTACCTGTAAGGCCCGCTCCGGATCACGCGACACCGCTGCGGCCATCCGTGCCGCAGTCTGCGGGTCTGCGCCGTAGCCCCGGAACGTGTCCTCCAGCTCGGCTTGCTCGATCTCTGGGAACTCGGCGTGCATCCGACGTTCGAGCGCGACCTCGGCGTGGACCAGCTCGTTCTGGTTGGTCACCGACACGTACTCGCCGGTCCCCATCGAGAAGGCTCCGGCCACCAGTCCGGCGAACCCCGTGAGCACGATCTCGTGCGAGGCCACGCCGCCCCCGCCCACTCCGGCGATCAGCGCAGCATTGGTGACGAGACCGTCGACCGCACCGAACACCGTGGGGCGCAGCCAGCCGCCGGAGACGTCGCGGTGCCGGTGCGACCACGCGGATATCTCGTCGCTCGACCCCTTCCAGTCCTCCGACGTCATGGGCCCATCCTGCCAGGCAGTGCCTGTTCGCGCGCTCGGTCAGCCGTGGGTGGCGTGCTCGTGGGCGGCATGGCTGGACGGTTCGAACTGGAAGGTGGAGTGGGCCACGTCGAAGTGACCGACCAGGCACTCCTGCAGCTCGTCGAGGAGCTGGGGGACGTGCCCGTCGTGGAAGCAGCTGTCGTTGACGACGACGTGAGCGGTGAGGACGGGGAGGTCGGTGGAGACCGTCGTGGCATGGAGGTCGTGGATGTCCTGGACGTGTGCCACCTCGAGGAGGTGCGCGCGCACCTGGACCAGCTCGACGCCTTTTGGTGTCGCCTCCAGCAGCACGTCCACTGTCTCCTTGAGCAGCTTCCAGGTACGGGGCAGGATCAGTGCGCCGATCAGCAGCGACGCGACCGCGTCGGCTCGCTGCCAGCCGGTGGTCGCGATGAGGACGGCGGCGACCAGCACGGCAACCGCTCCCAACGCGTCATTGACGACCTCGAGGAACGCCGCTCGCATATTCATGTTCTGCCCCTGGCTGCGCGCCAGGATCAGGATCGACACGGCGTTTCCGACCAGCCCCACCGCCCCGAAGATGAGCATGGCCGTGCTGGCGACATGCGGAGGTGCGACGAGGCGCCGCACTCCCTCGACGAGGACGAAGATGCCGACGGCGAGGAGCACGGCCGCCTGGGCGGCCGCCGCGAGCACCTCGGCTCGACGGTAGCCCCAGGTCCGCTCGTCGGTCGCCGGTCGGTCGACGAGCATGGCTGCGACAAGGGCCAGGCTGAGTCCCGCGACGTCGGTCAACATGTGCCCGGCGTCCGCAAGCAGCGCAAGGCTTCCGGAGAGCACGGCGCCGACGACCTCGACGACCAGGATCGTCGCCGAGATCGCGAGCACCAACGACGAGGCGAGTACGGCCGCTCAGGCCGGCATTGCCGGCGTGCTGGTGATCGTGCTGGCTCATGGCGAGACTGCCGGCGGCATAGGCCGATGATAGTTGACCCACCCACCGCGAGATCTGAGTCCGAGGTAGCCGGGACTACCTGGGACCCAGATCTGTGGATGCGTTTGCTGCCTGCGTCAGAAGACGCGGATCGCCACGTCCGCGGGCGCGCCGAGAAGCGCGTCGATCTCGTCGTCGAGCCGGACGAGGGTGATCGAGGCACCGGCCATGTCGAGCGAGGTGCAGTACTCGTTGACGTAGCTGCGACCGACGGTGATCCCGCGCTCCGCGAGCTGCTGGTGCGCCCGCCGGTACACGATGTAGAGCTCACTGATCGGCGTGCCGCCGAGCCCGTTGACCATCAGCGCCACCTTGTCGCCCGAGTTGTAGGGCAGGTCGGTGACGACCGCATCCAGCAGCTCGTCGGCGATGGCGTCGGCGTTGGTCAGCTTGCGCCGCTCACGACCCGGCTCCCCGTGGATGCCGACTCCGACCTCCATCTCGTCGTCACCGAGCTCGAACAGCGGCGACCCCTTCGCGGGTGGCGTGCACGCGGTGAGCCCGACCCCCATCGTGCGGGTGACGTCGTTGACCTTGCGCCCGATGCGCAGCAGCTCGTCGAGATCGGCGCCGTTCTCCGATGCCGCGCCCACCGCCTTGATCACGAAGAAGTTCCCTGCGACACCCCGCCGACCGACCGTGTAGGTGGAGTCCTTGACGGCGACGTCGTCGTTGATGGTGAGGATCTCGGTCCTGATGCCGTCTGAGTCGGCCATCTCCTTGCCCATGTCGAAGGCCATCCGGTCGCCGGTGTAGTTGTTGACCAGCAGCAGCACACCCTTGGCCGACGCCAGCTTCTTCGTCGTCTCGTAGACGTAGTCCATCGGCGGCGCCGCGAACACGTCGCCCGGGCAGGCTGCGTCGAGCATCCCCTTGCCGACGATCATCACGTGAGCCGGCTCGTGGCCCGAGCCCGAACCCTGCACGATCGACACCTTGTCGTCGTTGGGCGCGTCGGTCCGCATGATCAGGTTGTACTCCGGTACGTACGTGAGCTTGTCGGGGTTGGCCAGCGCGATGCCTTCCAGCATCTCGGCGACGAACTTCTGGGGGTCGTTGACGAACTTCTTCATGCGGTTTCCTCTGTCTTCCATGCCTCGTGGATGTGTTCGACTATCACGGCCACCGCCATCGCCCCCGCGTCGACCGATCCTCTGCTCCGCTCGCCCGTGTACGACGCGCGCCCCCTCTTGGCGACCATGTCGACGGTCGCATCGGCGGCCTCGCGCGCCGACGATGCGGCCGCAGCCAGCACCGCCGCCGAGTCGGCTCCCGACTTGAGCTCTTGTTCGATGCGGTCGGTCATGGGCACGAGCGCGTCGAGCAGCGTCTTGTCGCCCACGTCCGACTGGCCCCTGGCTTTGATTCCATCGGTCGCGGCACGCAGCATGGCCACGACATCGTCGCCGCTCAGCTCCTGGGTCGCTCCCGCGGCCATACCGGCCCTCATGAAGCCCGTGCCCCAGATGGGACCCGACGTCCCCCCGATCCGGGAGGTGACGATCATGCCGACCTTCTTGAGGAACGTCCCGATGTCGGTACGGTCGACGTCATCCCAACCCTCGAGTACCTTCTCGAACCCGCGGGCCAACGAGTACCCGAAGTCCCCGTCTCCCACGACGGCATCCAAGTCGCCGAAGTACTTCTCGTTGTCGACCGCGGTACGCGCGATCGTCTGGACTACGAGCTCAACCTGCTCTTGCGCACTGCCGCTCACGCGGCACCTCCATTCGGGTTCGTTGACCTGCCGGGTTCGTTGACCTGTTCTGTCCGCGGCACCTGGAGCTCAGGTCGCGGTTGGCTGCCACGGCACGCCCGCAGGTCATCGAGCGTGATGAAGTCACCGGGTCGAGCCGGCACTGCGGTTGGCGAGCACCTCGATAGGTGGTCGACCGGGGTCGCCGAGCTCCGACACGACGAGAACCGCCTCGTCGAACGCCTCGTCGCGGGTATAGCCGTTGACGGTGACCAGGCAGGGCAGCCCGGCGCCGGTCGCTGCGAGCAGTCCGTTGCGCGAGTCCTCGACCACGACCGTCTCGGCCGGGTCCAGTCGCAGAGTCTCGACGGTGAGCCGGTAGATGGCCGGATCGGGCTTCTTCGCGGGTACGACGTCACCGGCGAAGACGTGTACGCGCTCAGCCGTCTCTGCGCCGACCGCGTGCAGCAGCACTGCGCGGACGGACTCCTCGGCGGACGTGGACGCCACGGCCACCGTCCATCCCTCGTCGAGCGCGGCGGCGATGATGCGAGCGACGCCCGGCCGAGGCGGGACCCGTCCCTCGGCGACGAGCTTCTTGAACCACGCAGTCTTGGCCTTGTGCCAGCGCGCGAGCAGCTCGGCGCGCTCGCTCGGCATCGTCGGGGATCGCGGCCGCCTCCACGAAGTCCGGGTCGCTGAAGAGGCTGGCCATCCGCTCCTTGCCGCCGCCGATCTTCAGCTTGTCGGCGTACTCGTCCTCGTCCCAGCGCACGGGCAGGCCGAACTCTTCGAAGGTGGCGTTGAAGGCGGGGAGGTGGCCGTACCGCTCGGTGTCGGCGAGCACTCCGTCGCAGTCGAAGATGAGCGCCGTCACCAGGCCCGCCCGGAGCTGCCGAACAGTCGCATGTGCTCGCGCGCCATGTCCATCACGGCCGCACGCTGGTGCGCGAAGAGGGACGGAGGGTCCCACTTGCCCTTCTCTTCAGCGCCCCGCAGGAACTCCAGGCTCGACTTCATGTAGCGCTCCTTGAGCGCGGTCGAGATGTTGACCTTTGCGCACCCTCGCGAGATCAGGTCCTGGAACTGCTCCGTCGACAGCCCTGTACCGCCGTGCAGCGCCATCGGGACGCCCGTCGCCTCGACGAGGTCACTCACCCGCTGGTGGTCGAGCGTCGGCGCCGCGGTGTACTGGCCGTGGGCGTTGCCGATCGCCGGAGCGAAGCAGTCCACGCCGGTGCTCTTGATGAAGTCGACGGCGATCTCGAGGCTCTGCCGAACCGACGGCGCATCGGAGCCGACGCCGTCCTCCACGCCCTGGATACCCTCGATCTCGCCTTCGACGTGAGCGCCGTGGCGACGGGCCTCTGCGACGACCTCGGTGGTCTGACGCAGGTTCTCGGCGACGTCGAGCTCGTGGGCGTCGAAGAGCACCGAGTTCCAGCCGCCCTCGAGACAGTCGCTGATCACCGAGCGCTCGGGGCAGTGGTCGAGGTGCAAGGTGACGGGCACGGGGACGTCTCGAGCCAGGGCCTGGAAGATCGCGAAGAGCTGGTCGCGGCCGTACATCCGCACGGTCTTGACCGACGTCTGCAGGATCACCGGTGACTGCTCCTCGACCGCGGCGGCAAGGACGGCCTCGATGGTGAGGTCGTTGATGATGTTGAACGCCGGTACGCCGTAGCGTGCTGCGAACGCGCGGTCGAGCGTGTCCTTCATCGAGACGACCGGCACAGACCCTCCTGCGTGGGAAGCGGCTCCGTGATCGGCCCCCAGCGACCCACGGCGCCAAGCGTCAGAGTGTTGAGCGTAACGCGGCCATGCGGAGGTTCGGATCCGGGGTGATCGCGCGCTTTCAGCGGCTGCTGTCGCGGTCCTCGCGGCGTCGCGAGACGACCACCCGAGCGCTCTCACGCAGGCTCTGGCCCACGACGCAATATCTCTCGGTCGAACGCGCGAGCCGCTCCAGCGACGCCTCGTCGGCATCGGTCTCGACCTCGATCGTCACCACGACATCCTGGACACCGACCGGTACCGCCCGATCCACGCCGAGGGTGCCGCGGGCGTCGAATATGGCGTCAGCACGCAGACTCACGGCCTCCAGGCTCACGCCCATCGCGGTCGCCACGCTTCTCAGCGTCACGCCCGCGCACGCAACCAAAGCGTCGAGAACATGTCGCCGGAGCAGGCGTCAGCTGCCATCGCCGCCGGTGGACGCGTGCAAGCCGGCTCGCACCGGGCCCGCCCAGGTGTCCACTGTGCACGTGACACCGGGTCCCGGAAGTCGGCGCGCGCCTCGAGCGGGGTGCTCGCTGCAGCGGGGTCGGACCGGTACCGGGCTTTGAGCGGTGCCTGTAGCTCCCGCAGGCTGGTGGCGTCCATGCGCCCAGTATGGCCTCAGCGGGCCTACAACCCGAACGATCCGACTGTGAAGTAGCTATAGCGACTCCAGAGTCGGATCTTTGGGGTGGTGGAGGGCGAGCTAGTCGAGGTTGCCGAGCCCGGCGGCCACCTCTACGTCGTCCTCGCGCTCCACCGATCCAGGTCGTCGACCTCCGGCTGTGCGATCTCGCCGCGGTCGGCCGCGTCGAGCGCGCCGTGCACGGTGCTGAGCACCACCGCGGCAGCGACGACGGTACCGGCACCGATCAGGAACGGTACGTGCGTGTTGTAGTGGACGACCAGCTTCGCCGCCACATAGGGCGCGAGCCCGCCGCCGATGAAGCGGACGAAACCATAGGTCGCCGACGCCACCGGGCGCTCGACCGGCGCGATGCTCATCACGGCCGTTGTCACGAGCGTGTTGTTCACGCCAAGGAACGCGCCGGCGATGATGACCGCGACGATGACGACCGTGGGGTTTCCAGGCCAGATGCCGATCACCGCGAGGTCGGTCGCGAGGAAGGCGAGGTTGACGTACAGGCTGCGCGGTGTTCCGAACCGGTTCTTCACGAAGGGGGCACCGAACACCGCGAAGATCGCGACCAGGATCCCCCATCCGCAGAACACGAGGCCGAGCTTGATCGGGGTCAGGTGCATGAGGAACGGGGAGTACCCGAGCAGCGTGAAGAACCCCCAGTTGTACAGCAGGCCCACCACGCTCGTGGTGGCGAGGCTGCGATGGCGGAGAGCCTTGATCGGCTCGGTGATGCTTTCGCGCCGCGCCGGCGCAGCGGTCGGGGGCAACAGAATCATCGTGGCGACCAAGGAGATCGCCATCAGCACGGACACCCCGAAGAACGGACCCCGCCAGCTGATGTTGCCGAGCAGGCCACCCATGAGCGGTCCGGTGGCTATCCCGAGGCCGAGCGCGCTCTCGTACAACACGATCGCTCCGGCGAAACCCCCGCTGGCCGAGCCGACGATGACCGACAAGGAGGTGGCGATGAACAGGGCGTTACCGAGTCCCCAGCCGGCCCGGAAGCCGACGATCTCGCCGATGCTTCCCGACGCCCCGGCAAGTGCCGCGAAGATGACGATCAGGACCAGTCCGGCGATCAGGGTCCGCTTCGCGCCGATCCGGCTCGACACCCAGCCGGTCACCAGCATCATGACCGCCGTGACGACCAGATAGCTGGTGAAGAGCAGCTCGATCTGGCTGGGGCTGGCGCCCAGCTGACCCCGAAGGGACGGCAGGATCGGGTCGACCAGGCCGATCCCCATGAAGGAGATCACACAGGCGAACGCCACCGCCAACACAGCCTTGGGCTGGTGGAAGGGGTTGCCGGCCGGTTGTCCGTGGCTCATCGAACGCTCTTTCGTGCTGGACCGTGGCTGGCCCGCGCGGGACCAGGGCGCCATCCTGGCGTGCTGAATATTGTATAGCAAACCTATACAGTGGGCCCGACATGGGCGCCACTCTCCAGCACCAAGCCCGCGAACCAGACCGGCTCCGGTCGCGGCAGGCGCTAGGGGTACTGCGCGCCCAGGGCCTCGACGTACACGCTGTACAGCGATCGACTGGCCGTCATGAAGAGCCGGTTCTTCTTCACCCCGCCGAAGCAGAGGTTCGCGCAGGTCTCGGGCAGGTGGATCTGCCCGAGCAGCTCACCCTCGGGGCTGTAGCAGTGCACTCCGTCGAAGCCGGCGCCACCCTCACCGGCAGCCGACCATACGTTGCCGTCGCGGTCGGTCCGGATGCCATCGGACTGGCCCGGAGACATCTCGACGAACACCCGGCCGTTGAGCGGTGCCACACCGTCCATGTCGAAGACCCGGATGTGTCCCGTGTCGACCACGTACAGCCGCGTCTCGTCGGGTGAGAAGCAGATGCCGTTCGGTCGGTCCATGCCGGTGATCACCGGCGTACCTACCCCGGTGTCGGCATCCACGCGGTAGACGTGCCGGGGAAGCTCCTTGACCGCCTTGTCGGCTTCGTAGTTGCCCTCGATCCCCCAGGCCGGGTCGGTGAACCACACGGACCCGTCGGAGTGCACGGTGACATCGTTGGGAGCGTTCAGCGGCTTGCCGTCGTAGCCGTCCATCAAGACGGTGATGGTGCCGTCATGCTCCGTCCGGGTGACGCGGCGGGTGAGGTGCTCGCAGGTCACCAGCCGCCCCTGCCGGTCTCGGGTGTTGCCGTTGCTGTTGTCGCACGGCTGGCGAAACACCGTCACCTCGCCGGTGGCCTCACTCCACCGGAGCATGCGGTTGTTCGGGATGTCGGAGAAGAGCAGGTACCTGCCGTCGCCGAACCACACGGGCCCTTCCAGCCAGCGACCGCCGGTCCACAACCTGTCGACGAGGTCATGGGCCACGACCAGCGACCGGAAGCGCTCGTCGACGATCTCCACGGCCGGGTCCGGGAACCGTACAGTCGTTCGATCGACGTCCCAGGCGCCGGCGCCCGGTCTGCTGTCAGCCACCGCCAGATCTCCGTGCCACGATCGCAACCAGTCTCGCCATGACCGTCATCGTTGCGACGTTCGTACCGCCAGGCAAGTCAGCGGCCGGGCCCGTCCTCGACGCTGACGCGCACCAGAAGGGGTACGGACAGGCGTCGCGCCATCGGCGGCAGCCTGCCCGTAGCAGGATGGGAGGACGGCGCTCGGGGTACACGTCCAGATCGGATCGCGACGGTCGCTGAAGGACGAGGAGGCTGAGGATGTCGACAGCGACACAGGCGCACGCGGCCGGCACTGGCTAGCCTCCTTGCGCCGGCTCCTGTACGCCCATCGCGCGTTCCTGGTCGCTGTTGTCGCTCGGTGTGTTGATCAGGATCGTCGTCATGGTCGCGTTCACCCCGGCATTGATCTCGAGCGACGGGCCGGCGTACCTGTCCTTTCTGGACACGTTCACGCCTCTTGCGGTCCGGCCAGCCGGCTATGGGCTCCTGGTGCTCTATCCGCTGTCTTGGCTCACGAGCAGTCTGGTCGCAGTCGCCGTCGCACAGCATCTGATGGGAATCGCGACTGCCGTCGTCATCTACGTGTTGCTTCGCCGCTGGGGCGTGCGCGGCTGGCTCGCCATGGTGGCGACGCTGCCGTTGCTGTTCGACGCCCTCCAGCTGCTGCTGGAGCAGTCCGTGCTCAGCGACCCGTTGTTCGAGCTGTTGGTGGTGCTCGGCGTTGTGGTGCTGGGTTGGCGGCGGCGTCCAGGACTCGGAGCAGCCGCTCTTGCCGGAGTGTTGCTCGGGGTGTCGGTGACGGTACGGCTGGTCGGTGAGCCACTCGTCCTGGCCGGTGTTGCCTACTGTCTGCTCGCCGGGCAGGGCTGGCGGCAGCGGCTTGCAACCACTGCCGCGCTCGCTGTGGGCTTCGCCGCGCCGGTGGCTGCATACATGACCTGGTACCACCATGACCACGGCGTCTACGCGATCTCGCAGTTCGGCGGAACCTCGTTGTACCAGCGGACCACGCCGTTCGTGAACTGCTCCTTGTTGTCCGTCCCCCACTACGAGAGGGTGCTCTGCCCCCGGGCACCGGTCGGGCACCGACGCTCGCCGGACTACTACACCTGGAACGACCCTCGGACGCTTCCCAGTCTCCACCCACCGCCGGGCACGACGACGGATCAGGCCGCGCGGCAGTTCGCGATGGCGGCGATCCGGGCGCAGCCGGGAGCCTACGTACGCTACGTGGTGCGCGACTTCGTGCTCAACTTCGACTTCTGGCGGGGCGATCGATTCGACTACGACAGCGCGAGAAAGTGGCAGTTCAGTCGCTATCTGGACCCCGTGCGGAACCCACGCCTGCGCACCGCGTACCAGGAGTACGGTGGCACGCAGCTCGTCAGGCATGACCCGTTCGCGTCGTTCCTCGGCGTGTACGGCCGGCTGGTGTACCTGCCTGGACCACTGGTGCTGGTCTGCCTGGTCCTCGGACTGCTCGGGGGCCGCGGCGTCGGTCGCGCCAGACGTTCGGGAATGCGATCGATCTGCCTGCTCACCACGCTCACCGCAACCGGACTGCTGCTGGTGCCGGACCTGGTCAGCGAGTTCGTCTGGCGCTACCAGCTGCCCGCGCTTGCGCTGCTACCTGCCGGGGCCGCGCTGGCCGTCACCGCTATCCGGGATGGAGTCGCCTCGACGGCGCTCCGTCGGATCCTGGTGGCCCTGGTGCGTCGGCTCTGGCGGACCGCCGGCGAACCTGACTTCGCCGTCCGCATGTACCGGGCAGGATCCAGCTTCGCTAGACCTGGACTCCTCTGCTCCTCGCCTCCGTCCCGGGCCGCCTCGCGTGTGTTGGCGGCCCACCGCGGCTCCTGCGTCCTGCCGCTGCGGCCGTAGCACGAGAACTCCGCAGGCGTGCCGAACAGGTCGTCCCACTGCTGGCCGACCGTCGACCATCTGTAGCGACGAGCATCATCGCGGGCCGCATCGCCCATGCTTTGCCGAAGCGCGGCATTGTTGACCAGTCGATTCAATGCCCTGGTGAATGCGTCGACATCCCCGTTGGGGACGAGGAACCCAGTTGCGCCATCCTTGATGAGCTCACGAGGCCCTGTGGGGCAATCAAAGGAGACGGTGGGCAAACCCTGGGTCAATGCCTCTATGACCACCAGTGGCAAGCCCTCGTAGCGAGAACTGAGCGCGAGAATCGCGGCCTTGCTGAAGACTTGGTCGATTCGATCTGTCCATCCCATCAACTCGGCCTGATCCGCGATTCCCCTCTCGTTGATCAAATTCTGCAGCATTCGTCGGTCCGGACCTTTGCCGAAGATCTGCAGTCTCCAGTCCGGGTGGGATCGAGCAACTGGCGCGAAAGCGTCGATCAGTCGATCGAAGCCCTTTTGTCTCGTCAGCCGTCCCGCTGCGACGATGAGATTCTCCCGCTCGTTCACCGGGTGAAGGAACGAGCTCCGGGCGGCGTTCGGGATGACGGAGACCTTGTGCGGCGGCCAGAGTGATTCGTTGAAGTATAGTCGTCCCGGTCGCGTTCGGTTAAGACGACAAGGGCATTTATGCGGTCCATGTATTCGTCCACCGACTGGCGCACGGTCTGCGTACGCTGGAAATAATGCATGTGCTCCTGAGCGACCAATTTGACTTCAGCAGGAGCGAAGCGAGCAGCGACCGCATGCAGCTCGGCGCGGGTCGTCACCAAAATGTCGGTCCGAAGCGATCGCATTGACTGCATCACGAGCACGTCCGTAAGCAGACTGCTGCCCTTCAATGCCGGCGATCCTGGCCGACGCGAGAAGTCGACTGTGAGCCCTTGCCAGGTTACGTTGGACAAGGCCAGCCCTGGAGCTATTCGGACGTAGGTCCTGCAGGTAAGGTCAGGGTAACCCCGCGAGGGAGCTCATACACCGGCGCTGGTCGACGTTGAAATACCCCGATGATTTCCACATCACACGTGCGGCCAGGTAGCCGGCCGTGGTGAAGACACTCCTCGTCACTCCGTTGCGGCCATCGGCAGTCCCAAGAAGGAAAGTCACTCGTTGACGATACGGACCCATCCCTCAGACCGTAAGCGGCCGACATTACGGGAACTATCCGGAAACTGCTGAAGATTCAATGATCTTTGGATGAAGCGGAACTTTCCGTAACATTAAATGAGCACAACGGCAGGGAAACCGAGACGAGGAATCGGACTCGTCCGAGGCGCTGGGCGCTTCGCGGTCCCCATCGCGACTGGCGTCCGCGACCGGGTCCTATAACTTCGGGCGAGGCTTCGGAAGAAGGCAGCCGGCCAGGTCGAGGTTGATTTTTCGGTGGGCACCGACGCAGGTGGTGAGCCACCAGGTCTGCTGGCCGTAGCGTCGGTGGACGTGCTGGGTGACCCGACCAGCCCTCGTCTGCTCGCACAGGCTGATGCTGCAGTCCAGGGCCCTCCTTCGGGCGCCGCAGACCTCACCTTGTGCGCACTTGGGCGGCGCCAGGTTGATGGCGTTGTTGACGCCGAGGACGTCTCGCGTCCTGGGGTTGAGCACGGGGCTGCCGGAGGTGCCGTGAATGGTCCGGCACGTCGGCGACGAAGTGAACCGAAGAGAGTGACGCCAGTCGAACGTGTCGTTGAAGAGGCGGTACGCGAAGCCGTTCAGCGTGCACGAGTACACCCGCTTGGCGAAGCCGGACGGGACGAGCACCTTGGCGTGCCGCCGCGGCCGGTGGGTCGCGAAGGTGAGCGCGGGCACGTGGTACCGCTGCCTGATCTGGGCATAGGTGAGCCGCAGCCGGTACAGGCCGACGTCGGTCTTGAAGGAGGTCGAGTAGAGCACGCGCGACGTGTGCAAGGTGACCCCGTCGGACCCGTCTCGCTTCAACAGCGTCACCGGACGGTTGTCGCTGCGGTTGACGATGACCTCCCGATCCACCTGAGTCCTGGCTGCCGCAGGAGTGCCGGCCAGGCGCTTGTCAGAGGGTGCGTAGCAGTGCCCGTTGGTCAGGAGCAATGCGAGGTCACCCGGCTTGGACTGCGGCCATCGGACCAGCGCCGCCGAGCAGTTGAAGATCGAGACGATGCCCCGGAAGTCGGGGTTCGCGGCCGTCCGTTGCTGCCGCCTGCGCGCTTCCCTGACAGGCCATGTTAGTCGGCTACCCAGTGAGCCGGCGACGCGACAGCTGGATAGGCGAGTCCTGCCAGCAACAGCGCGGCGAGCACCGCGGAGATGCTCAACCCGCGCGCCACACGACGAGTACCGATGCCCCACATGAGCCCTCCCCCGCGAACATGCCGACCGTTCGCGACGCTACTCCCCCGCGAGCGGATGCGGTACAGGCTGTCTAGCCCTGCGCTCACCGCGAGCCAGGGCTGCAATAGGCTCCGTCGACTGGGATTCTGCGTCGTAGGAGATGTCATGAGTGAGCGCGAGGCTCATCTGGTGGGCAGCCTTCCCGGGCCCACCGCCGCGGCGGCGATGTCGACGGCACTGCAGATCCTGGGTCCGTACCTGCGCAGCCTGCCTGACGGCGAGACGGGCGAACGGCGTAACTGGGTCATCTCCATCATCGAGGGCCTGAGACACCATCGCTGATCTCGAGCTGAGCAAGCCGGGAGACTGGTCGGACTACGACAAGACGCCGACCATGAGGATCCGCAAGGGGCACAAGCTCTACGGCGCCTCCTTGGATTTCGGTCATGCCGCAGCAGCGCGTCACAGCTTTCCGGAGTTCGAACGAGCCCGGGCTGCCGCCGGCAGGCCCGATCTGACCTTCCAGCAGGGCGTCCCGGGCGACTTCGATCTGGCCACGTTCACGCTGGGACCGGTCGGCGCGATTCGCAGCCGACGACCGTTCACCGAGGCGACGCTGGCCGAGATTCGCGACGTCACGACGATCACCGGTCCCGACACGCTCTTCCAGATCGAGGTACCGGTCGAGCTCGTGTTGCTGACCAAGGCGCCACCGCAGGCTCGACCGGTCATGGCGAGGCTGCTCGCGAAGTCGATCACCGGCCTGGCAGCTGCCACACCTGTCGGGACCCGGTTCGGCGTACACCTCTGCCTGGGCGACATGAACAACCGCCCGTTCGGGACGATGACCGACGTGAGCCCGCTGGTCCTGCTGGCGAGCGCCATCCTGCGCGGGTGGCCTGACGACCGACCATTGGACATCCTGCACGCCCCGTTCGCTGCGGCAGACCAGCCGGCGACGACAGACCCGGCGTTCTACGCGCCGCTTGCGAGACCTCGTCGTCCCTGCGGACGTACGCTTCGCGGCCGGCTTCGCCCACGAGTCCCAGTCACTGCCCGACCAGCTGAAGATTCGCTCGCTCATCGACGACCTTCTCGGCCGCGAGGTGGTCATCGCGGCCGCGTGTGGTTTGGGGAGACGCTCGGAGCCCGCCGGAAGAGCCGTTCTCGAGCGCACCGCCGTCCTCTGCTCCGCCTAATCCGCTCGGCTGGGCCGGAGCCGTTAGCCGATGCTCCCGCGGGCGCGGTTCTTCGGTCGAGATGACGAGGGTGACAGCACGAACGTCAGCGTCAGCCCTTGACGGCACCACTGAGAGCACCCACAATCCGCCTCTCCGCAGCCAGGAAGAAGACGAGAGTCGGCAACACCGACAAGGCACTGAAGGCAAGGACCCGGGCAGTGTCTTGGGAGTACTGGGTCTGAAACGCGGCGACGCCGAGCGGGAGCGTGAAGTGCTGCTGGTCGTTGAAGACCAAGAGGGGAAGCAGGAAGAAGTTCCAGCTGGTGACGAAAGCCAAGATAGCCACCGTCGAGAGGGCGGGGAGGGACAGCGGGATGAGGATCCGCCAGAAGAATCCCAGCCGGGTCGAGCCGTCGACGAGGGCGGCGTCCTCGAGCTCTGCGGGAATCTCTCGCATGAACGGGCGCAGGATCACGATGGTGATCGACAGCGAGAAGGCCGCCTCCGGCAAGATCACCCCGAACCTGTTCTCCAGCAGTCCCGAGGTCTCTCAGCCACAGATAGAGCGGGAGTGAGGCGACACTCAGCGGGAACAGCAGTCCGATGGTGAAGAAGGCGTAGATCCCCTCTCTGCCCCGGAATGTGTAGCGCGAGAGACCGAACGCTGCCATGGCACCGAACACCACCGTGATGGCCGTGGCGAGGAAGGCGATCACGGCGCTGTTGGCGATGAAGCGCCAAAACAGCGACGACGTGACGATCGCGCGGTAGTTGTCGAGTACCCACGGATGCGGCAGGCCCGTGGGCGAGGCGTTGATCTGCGGGGTTGTCCGAAAACCCCCGATGAACGACGAACAGCAGCGGTACCAGCGTGACGCCAGCGATCACGATGGCGGCCGTGTACGCGAGCACGGACATCAGAGGCCTGCGCCAGTTCGCCGGTGCCGCTGCCATGGACGACATCACCCGACCGCCCGGGTCATGGCGCCCTCGGTGTCGCGTCTCAACGCGAAACGCTGGTACGCAAGAGCGAAGACGAAGCAGATGAGGAACAAGATCACCGCGACGGCGCTGCCATAGCCGAACTCATAGCGCCGGAAGCCGTGGTCGATCATGTAGACGACATCGTGTCGGAGGCGTTGGCGGGCCCACCCAGCGTCATGATCCACACGAGGTCGAACAGCTGCAGTGACCCGATCACCGACAAGAAGATCCAGATCCGGATGGTGGGACCGAGAAGCGGCAACGTGATCCACCTCGTCACCTGCCACGCGCTCGCTCCGTCCAGGGCGGCAGCCTCCTGTAGCTCGTTCGCAATTCCCTGCAACCCCGCGAGCAGCAAGATGATCCCGAACCCGATGTACTTCCAGGTGGCCACGACGAAGATCGTGTACAGCACGACATGCTGATCCGCGAGCCACTGATGAGTCCACGCGCCAAGTCCCACCCCATGGAGCACCTCGTCGACGAAGCCACCGGGTTGCAGCATCAGCAGCCAGATGACTGCCGTGATCGCCTCGGACATGACGTAGGGCGCGAAGACGATGAGGCGAAGCACTGACCGGCCATGCATCCTCCTGTTGAGCAGCAGGGCCAAGGCGATACTCAGCGGCAGCTGCAGCAGCAGTGACAACGCGACGATGATCGCGTTGTGCAGAACCGAGCTCCTGAAGTCCAGGTCGTGCAGCGCGTACCAGTAGTTGTGCAGACCCACCGTGTCGGTGCAGCGGGCCGAAACCACTCCACCGGTACACGCTGTAGTGGATCGCTACGACCATCGGCACGATCACGAAGCCGACGAACAGCAGCGCCGCCGGGCCGATGAGCAGAGTCAGCTCGGCCCGCTTGCGCCAACGGCCGGTGAGCCGGCCGCTGCGCCGCGCGACGGCACCCTGCGGTGTCGTCGCGCGGCCAGCAGGAGCGGTAGACGTCTCGTTCAGTGTCACTGTCCCTCGCCTACCGGCCGTCGCTCAGGGTCCCGCCCCTGAGCGACCGAGGCGGCGATGCTCGACGGCGATCCCTTGCCGGCGAAGTAGTCGGCGACAGCGGAGTCGAGCGCCTGGCCACTGTTGGTAGGCAGCGCCTGGTCGAAGTACAGGCTGGTTGTACGAGACACCGCCGAGGTACTTCAAGACGACCTTCAAGGTCGGGATGCTGATGGCGCTGTTCGCGGCCGGGTTGGACGGCAAGGTGACGGCCAGCGACTTGATCAGCTGCTTTTGGACAGGCGTACTGGTGATGTACTTCAGGAAGTCCGGGCAGGCGGTCGTCGCCTGGGACGTGCACGAGAAGCCGTCCCCGCCGCCGAGACCCGCACCCTGGTCACCGGCCCCTCCCGCCACCGACGGGAAGGGGAACCAACCCATCTTCTGGGCGAAGTTCTTGTCGGTGGCGAGCGACGGCATCACGGCCATCTCCCAGTCACCTTGGAGCTCCATGGCGGCCTTGCCGTTGGCCACCAGGCCGGCGGAGCTGCCTGCACCCTGCTGTGCCGGGGTGCCGAGGAAGCCGCTCTGGAACGGGTTGGTCTTCAAGAAGTCGCTCATGTCGTTGCCCGCGGAGGTGAAGCAGGCGTCGCTGAAGTCCTGCTTCGCGATGGCCGTCGTGATGGTCGCCTGGGGGCACTCACGCAGGACGAAGTACTCCCAGTAGAACGCGTCCGGCCAGCGGTCCTTGCTGCCGATGGCGATGGGCGCGATGCCGGCCGCCTTCAGCTTGGTGACATCGGCGTTGAGCTCGGTCATCGTCGTCGGGGGCGAGGTGATGCCCGCCTGCTTGAACAGGTCCTTGCGGTACCAGAAGCCCACGATGTGGTAGTCGTACGGGATCCCGTACCACTTGCCGTTGACCTGCCAGCCCTTGGCTGAGGGTCCGAGCTGGCCAACCCAGGGCGAGACCTGCGCGGATATGTCCATCAGCTTGCCCGACTGCACCTGCGTCGCCTCGGCGCCGCCGCCCCACTGCTGGAACAGGTCGGGTGGGTTGCTGGACTCGAGCGCGGCCGGCACCTTCGAGTTGAACTGCTCGTTTTGGATCGGGTCGATGGTGAAGCTGACGTTGGAGTGACTGGAATGGAAGTTGTCAGCGATCTTCTGCCATTCGGACTTGCCCGGGTCGGCTGTCGCGTTGTGCCACCAGGTCAGTGTGACGTGGCTGCCCGCGCTCTGTGTCTCGCCGCTGCCGCCGCCACTCGCATTGCTGTTGCTACTACCTCCCCCGCACGCGGCGATCAGGGAGCCGGAAGCGACCAAGCCGGCGACTGCAACCCAACGACGATATCTGCGCATGTGCGTCCCTCTTCTCACGACTTCCGCGTGGCCAGAGCGCGGGTGTTGACGGTCCCGCCTCGACATCATCGCGTCGGTCTCAGCGTGATGTCAATCGTTGTCGATAACGATTTCCATCGTTAGGGTGTGGACATGCCTCCGTCCGGCCGGGTCACCATGCAGGAAGTGGCATCGGCTGCCGGGGTGTCGGTGTCCACGGTGTCGAAGGTCCTCAACGGCCGATACGGCATCGCCAGCGCGACCTCGGCGCGCGTCACCCAGGTCGTCGAAGAGCTGGGCTACGAGGCGAGTCTGGTGGCACGCAGCTTGCGCAACCACCGTACGAACGTGATCGGGATCTTGGTTGCCGACTTCGAGCCGTTCAGCACCGAGGTGCTCAAGGGGGCGTCCGATGCGATTCGGGGCACCGGCTTCGAGCTCGTCGCGTACTCGGCCGGCGGACGCTTCGACGAGCACGTCGGGTGGGAGAACCGGTACCTGTCGCGGCTCGTCGGGACCCTCGTCGACGGCGCTGTGCTGGTGACGCCGACGGTGACCGATGTCCGCTACGACGCCTCCATCGTCGCCATCGACCCCCATACCGGGCCCTCGGGCCTGCCCACCATCGTGGCGGATAACCAAGCCGGCGCCGAGTCCGGCGTGACGCATCTGATCGAACAGGGACACCGGCGGATCGCGATGATCACGGGCCGGCCCGACCTCTTGTCGGCGCAGCTGCGAGAGCAGGGCTACCGCCAGGCCCTGACCCATGCGGGAATCGCAGTCGACGAGAGCCTCCTGGTGCTGGGCGCGTTCGACCCCGACATCTCGAGGGAGGCTGCGCGGGAGCTGCTTGACACGGCCGTCGCCGCCGACGGCGGTCTTCGCTGCGAATGACATGTCGGCGATTGCCGCCATCGACGTGGCCACCGAGTTGGGCTGGCGGCTGCCCGACGACTTGTCGGTCGTCGGCTTCGACAACATCCCTGAGTCCGCGATGACCACTCCTGCGTTGACCACCGTCGAGCAGCCGATCCGGCAAGATGGGCCGCGATGCCCTGACGATGCTCGTCAAGCTGATCCGCGGCCAGCCGGTCGAGGAGACCCACCTGACGATGGCCACCCCGGAGGAGTAGCCTGTTTGGCCCTGCGCTCACCGTGAGCCAGGGGAATATGCTTCCTCGATTGGGATATCGCGTCGTAGGAGACGTCATGAGTGAGCGCGCGCCGCCCGTCTCGTCGTGCGACACTCCGCCCGTCGGATCTAGATGACTGCCCTGTCCCATCGCTCATGCCCGCAGCCGGCCGGAGGGAGTGCCTGATGTCGTCACAGCCCGCGGAGGGATCCGACCGTGACCGGGAGCCGACGCTGCCCCTCTGGCGCGACACCACCGTACCGACGCGCGAGCGCGTGGGCGCTCTGGTCGCTGAGATGACGCTGGCGGAGAAGGTGTCACAGCTGTACGGCATCTGGATCGGGTTGGACTCGGCCGCACAGGACGTGGCTCCGCACCAGCACGAGCTGGTGCCCGAGGATGTGGACTGGCAGGAAGCGATCCGCGACGGGATCGGGCAGCTGACCAGACCGTTCGGAACGTCCCCGATCGAGCCGGCCGTCGGCCTCAAGGCACTCGCTCAGGCACAGCGCGAGGTCGTCGGCGCCAACCGGTTCGGGATTCCGGCAGTCGTGCACGAGGAGTGCCTGACGGGGCTCGCGGCCTGGCAGGCGACCATCTTCCCGTCGCCATTGTGCTGGGCCGCCAGCTTCGACCCCGAGCTGGTCGAGGCGATGGCCAGCCACATCGCACGAACCATGCGCGTACTGGGCGTGCATCAGGGCCTCGCACCGGTCCTCGACGTCGTCCGAGACCTCCGCTGGGGTCGGGTGGAGGAGACGATGGGGGAGGACCCCTTCCTGGTCGGGCTGATCGGCAGCGCGTACGTACGCGGTCTGGAGTCCACGGGCATCGTCGCAACCCTCAAGCACTTCCTCGGCTATGCGGCGTCAGCCGGCGGGCGAAACCTCGCTCCGGTGTCGATGGGCGGACGCGAGCTCGCCGACGTGGTGCTGCCACCGTTCGAGATGGCACTGCGGGCGGGCGCACGGTCGGTCATGAACGCCTACACCGCCATCGACGGGATGCCCGTTGCGGCCGACGCCTCGACTCTCGACCTCTTGCTTCGCGAGTCGCTCGGCTTCACCGGTACGGTCGTAGCGGACTACTTCGCGGTGACCTTCCTGCAGATCCTCCACGGGGTAGCCGAGTCGCCGAAGCAGGCCGCTGTCGAGGCGCTCCGAGCCGGACTCGACGTCGAGCTACCCACCGTCAACTGCTTCGGTACCCCGCTGCTGGACGCCGCGGCCGACGACGCCGTCATCGAGGCGCTCGTCGACCGAGCAGTCGCACGCGTGCTGCGGCAAAAATGCGACCTGGGGCTGCTCGACGGCGACTGGTCGCCGGAGCGCAATACGATGCCTCTCGTCGACAGCCTCGACCGCCCGGACTCGCGGGCGCTGGCCGGTGTCCTAGCGCGACGTTCGATCGTGTTGTTGAGCAACGACGGCACCCTCCCCTTGGCACCGCAGCAGCGGGTCGCCGTCGTGGGTCCTCGCGCGCACGACCCACGGGCGATGCTGGGCTGCTACTCGTTCCCGATGCACGTCGGCGTCCATCACCCGCAGGTTCCGATCGGTGTCGAGATCGCGACGGTGCTCGACGCGTTGCTCAACGACCCGGCCGACTACCAGCTCGAGTACGCGGAGGGCTGCCCGGTGCTGGGCGGCGATGATGCCGGCATCGCCGCGGCTGCCGATGCAGCAAGGCAGGCTGACGTCTGCGTGGCCGTACTCGGAGACCAAGCCGGGTTGTTCGGAGGAGGTACCTCCGGCGAGGGCTGCGACGCCTCCGACCTGTCGCTTCCCGGCCGCCAGACGGAGCTGCTGGAGGCACTGCTCGCCACCGGGACACCCGTCGTCTTGGTCCTGCTGGTCGGCCGTCCGTATGAGCTCTCCGATCAGGTCGACCGGCTGGCCGCGACGGTGTGCGGCTTCTTTCCGGGTGAGGAGGGCGGGCCGGCGCTCGCCGACATCCTCAGCGGACGGACGAACCCCTCGGGTCGACTGCCGGTCAGCTTTCCCCGTGCCGGCGCCAACCAGCCCACCACATACCTCGCCGCGAAGCTCGGGCGCCGCAACGACGTGAGCGTCGTCGACACGACACCGTTGTTCCCCTTCGGCCACGGGTTGACGTACGCCGCGGCCACCTGGATCGGCATCGAGCGACTGTCTTCCCACGAGTGGGGAACCGACGATACGTGCAGCATCGCCGTCAGCCTGACGAACGAGACCGACCAGCCGACCAGCGAGGTCGTTCAGGTTTACCTTCATGACGTGGTCGGCCAAGTCGTGCGGCCGGTCCTGCAGCTGGTCGCTTTCGCCCGGGTGGACCTCCAGCCGGGCGAGTGCAGCCGGATCGAGCTCGCCCTCCACGCCGACCTGGCGTCGTTCACCGGACGCTCCATGGTCCGGGTCGTCGAGCCGGGGTTGGTCGAGCTCCACGTCGGTGCTTCGAGCACGGACATCCGGGGGGTCGTGCATCTCGAGCTCACCGGCCCCCTGCGCGAAGTCGGCCCTGGCCGTCACCTGCTGCCACAGGTCACTGTCACGAAGACACCGCCTCGGTGACGACGGATGACTGCCGTACCGCGACTGGGAGTTGCTGATGCCTCAGGTTGACCTGTCGATGGACGAGCTTCGCGCGTATCGCCACGCCATTCGGCCGCCGGCGGATCTGGCGGACTTCTGGCAGATGACGTTGGACGAAGCGTCGCAGCACGATCTCGCAGCAACCTTCGCGCGGGTCGAGTCCGGGTTGGTCACCGTCGAGACCTATGACGTCACCTTCGCCGGCTTCGGGGGCGACCGGATCCGGGCCTGGCTGCAGCTGCCCGCCAGCGCGGTTCGCGGCTCGAGACCACTGCCGGGCGTCGTGCAGTTCCAGGGCTACAACGGCGGGCGCGGCCTGGCCCACGAGTTCACGTTCTGGGCGAGCGCAGGCTACGCGCACCTGGTCGTCGACACCCGCGGACAGGGCAGCGGGTGGTCGGTCGGAGACACGGCCGACGCCACCGGCGCCGGCCCGTCACAGCCGGGCTTCCTGACCCGCGGAGTGCTGAACCCGCATGACTACTTCTACCGCCGCGTCTACACCGACGCCGTCCGGGCAGTCGACACGCTCCGGTCGCATCCCGAGGTGGACCCCTCCCGAGTCGCGGTCACCGGCGCCAGCCAGGGAGGCGGGATCACCTTGGCGGTCGCGGCGCTGAGCCGTGACGTAATGGCCGTGATGCCCGACGTGGCGTTCCTCTGCGACTTCCCCAGGGCAACCCGGATCGCTGTCAACGACCCCTACACCGAGCTGGTCCGCTATCTCCATGCTCACCGCGACCACGTGGATGTAGTCTTCGAGACGCTGGCGTACTTCGACGGGGCCGTGCTGGCCGAACGAGCAACTGCTCCCGCACTGTTCTCGGTGGCCCTGATGGACCAGACCTGCCCACCCTCGACAGTTTTCGGCGCGTACAACGCCTACGGAGGGCCAAAGGAGATCGTGGTGTACGAGTACAACGACCACGAGGGCGGCGAAGGCTTCCACCGTGACCGCCAGCTCAGCTGGCTGGCCGCAAGGCTCGCCGAGTCCGCCTAGCGCCGGTTCAAAAGCTTTGACTTCGCAAGATCGCGAGCTGAACGGTGTGGACGACGAGGCAAGGCCTCCCCGCATTGAGACAAGTCGCTACTCCGTCTTGACTCACCGAACACCGCTACCGCCAGAGAATCGTGTGTCTCTCGTGCGTCGGGCGCGCAAGCATCCCGGCGCTCTGCCGCTCGTCTCAGCGCACCACCGCAACGGGCGAGATGGCATGGTGCAGGACACCAGCGCCGACCGAGCCGAGCGCCAAACTACGCAAGGTTCCCCGACCGCGGCTGCTCACGACGAGAAGACTGGCGTGCGCTGCCTCGTCTACGAGTGCCCGTACAGGGTGCCGGCGCGTCGCCTTTGCGGTGACATCGACGTCGGGATATTTTTCCGACCATCCGGCCAGTGACTCGGCGAGCAGCAAACGCGCATCGGTCTCCATCGCCGCCTCGTCCTCGGCCGCAGTCGGGTAGTAGATCCCGGGGGACATGAACCCGACCTCCGCCATCATGTTGAGCCATGCGTGCACAGCTGTCAGCGGTTCACCCAGCTCAGTCGCCGTCTGAAACGCATATCCGATCGCGGCCTCGCAAGCTTCGGACCCATCGATACCTACGACGACCCCACGCTTGGCCTGCTCGTGGTCGCCCGGCCCGGGAATGGCGAGAACTGGGCAGTGCGCATGGGCCGCGACCTGCAGCGTCGTCGACCCGAGGAGCAGGTTGGCGAATCCGCCGGAACCACGGCGCCCGAGAACGACCACCGCCGCGTGCTCCGACTCTTCGAGGAGCAACTCCGCAGCGGAGCCCGACTGAAGCCTCATCGTCACATCGAGGTCGGGGTAGAGCACACCGATGGCATCGACAGCCTCCGAGCACTGCCGTTCGGCTGAGCTTCGTAGGGCCCCGCCAAGCTTGGTGGGCCGGTCGACTTCCGGCGGGACGGAGTACCGCGATGGCTCATACGCCCGAACGACCCGAAGTGGCCGGTGCAGACGAACGGCCAGATCAACGGCGTAGCGTATCGCTGACTGGCTCGCATCTGAGTGGTCGAGGCCTACCACGACCGCAGGTGTGTACACACCGTCCATGAGTCCTCCTTGTACCGCCGACTTCGATCACACCGCACTGACCACGCCCCCTCATAGGGCTGGACGGACCTCGTTGGCATGCCATAGGTCCCGATTCCGGGGTTGTGCAGGAGTGGGGAAGGATCTGCGTGCGCTCCGACCCGTGATGTCTGGTTGAAGACGGGTACACGTGCCCCCCATCAGCTCGACAGGTGCACGAGGCTCGACCAGGCCCTTCTCCATCCACCGATCGGTGAGGTGCAGATATAGACGGCCGCCCGGTCGCTTTCTTCGTTCGGCACCGGTGCCCTGACTCGGGAGAACTTCCTACAGCCGGTGAAGGAACCGTCAGGTGGGCCATCTTCCCAAACCACGACGACGGGGCCGACAGATTGCGGTGGGGGACCCCAATAGCCGAAGGCGTTTTGGCCACTCCACGCCTGCGGCAGCCCGAGAGCCGGACCCAGAAGGTCGATAGCCCCGGCCTCACCATAATTGTTGGCGTAGATGCCAGCCTGTGAGCGCTGGCGAGGGGGGATCGAACCGTACGCGTCGGCCACCAGCGCCACCAGTTGTGGCCAGCCCACTGTTTCTCGCTGCGTCTCCCCCAGGCCGTTCCATGGCGATGCGGCGAGCATGGTGGGCGACAAGATGGGGATTGCCGCCGGCATCGTCAAAGCGGAGGTGGCGATGACTGCGACGACCACCGGCCAGCGCCGACGCCGCTGCTCGACCACCACCGCGCCGGCCGCGATCAGGGCCGGATACACCCCGGCGGGGTAGTAGCCCTGGCCGGCGGTGACCACAAAGAACACCATGACGGCAAGCCACGCCCAGGCCAGGACGCGGTACCGACTGCTCGCCGGGTCTCGCCAAAGCCGCGCCAGCCCGACGAGCCAGAGGTAGGTACCTCCCAAGCCGAACAGCAGCAGTTGCAGTACCACGAAGCCCACGCGCTGACCGGGAGTCCCGTACTCCGATCGAATCTGAGCAGCGATGGTCAGCTGTGGCCATCCATGTTCCGCCTGCCACCTCAACACCGGTATCCAGGCAATGGCTGCGATCAGTGCTCCTGCCCACAGCCAGCGGCTTCGCAATGTCGACCGAGCGGCTGGCGTCAGCAGCACACCGACAAGCAGTCCTCCGAGCAGGACGACCGGGAGCTGTTTGTTCATCAGGCCTATCCCGGCGACCACGCCGACGAGAAGCCACAGCCACTCCTGGCCGGTCCGCAGGATTCGCAACACCAGCCATGTCAAGACCACCCACACCAGCAGATCGACAGTCGCGGTCACCAGCAGATGGCCCGACAGCAGCACGTACGTACTCGTGGCGGCCGTCACCGCCGCCAGAATCTGCGCGAACCGTCCACCGCCCAGCTCAGCAGCCATGAGTCCGGTCAGCAGGGTCACACCGGCCGCGACCCCAGTCGCCGGCAACCGGAAGACGACGAGCGACCCGTGCCCAATACTCGCCATCACCCTCGCAACGAAGGGTGTTACGGGTGGCTGGTCCGGGTAGCCCCAGGCAAGGTGCCTCCCGCAGGCAATGAAATACAGCTCGTCGCGGAAGTAGCCGTAACGACCACTCAGGGCCACGAGTACGCCGGCAACCACTACCACCACCACGGCCAATGGCCACCAGGCGACCTGGATGCCGTCGTCACTGTCACCCATGGCGAAAGTATTGCCCGGCGCGGAGTGCGTGCGCAGGTACGTCAACCCTGGGATGCGTCGGGAACCCACGAGGTCTGCAGCGTCGTGTCGGTCTCCAAGAGTGTCTTGAGACTGGAGAGCACGGCGGGCCGGCCAACCCTCGGAGATTCCATGGAGGACGTGACTACCAGGCTCGAAGCCGTCGTGCACGACCGGGAGCCTGATGACACCGTGCCCAACGTCTTGAATATCGAAGGCCACCTCCGAGCGAGGCTCACGTCGCGAGGCCTCAGCAGTGGCTTCGTCCACGCCGACCTCGACTGCCCACTCAGGAGTGATCGTGTGCCAGGTTTAAGCCAGCCGTCTGCCGGGATCGGACTCGAGAATGACCTGTTCGGGGTCGCTCACGACGAGCCCGACCTCCCGATGCGTCATGACGTAGGTGGAACCGTTCTCCCAGTCCGAAAGGAAAGTCTTCGGACCAGCCTTCTCGTGCGGCCAGTACCGCTTCATGAGGTCGGGATCGGTGAGCCCCTGCCAGACCCGCTCCGCCGTTGCGAGGATGTATGTCGTGTTGGTAAAGCCGTCTCAATCGCCACTTCCGCTCCCTCGCAGAGGTCGATGCCCCCGCTGTTGGAGGGAGCACATCTCCTTTGTTGCGAAGAATGAACGGATCACGACCGCGAGGACGATCAACGCCTCGACGGGGGCGCGGGAGAGATCACCGAAATGCTCGACTTGCATCGAGCCGACGGGATAGACCACCAAACTCCGGTTGGCGACGTCTCGCTATGGGACAGAGAAGCCTGCCTTCGTCAGGCGGTGACGGTGCCGGTGGGGTGGGGCAAGAGGAGATCTCTTCACGAAAGGGAAGCGGTTGGAGCCTTGCCAAAGATTCTCTCAGCACCTGCGACTGGTTTGCGCCGATTTGAACCGTTACGCGGGAAAGTGAAGTCTGGAGTCTCTTCACGAACCGCGGAAACCGGCTTACCTTTGAAGATGCGAGCCGCCAGTTGGCGTCCGCTTGCAAGGGGGCTTGAGATAATGGCCATTTCGGTTATGGCCTCGGGTGCGGGACATTACCTTCACTGGGGCGTAATCAGTGTCAGCCTGACGAACCTCCTGATTATCGTGGCGATGCTCGTCGTTTTCGCACTTGCCTTGGTCATTCCATTCAGCTCGGCCGACGAGGATGACAGCGGCGACGAGCGGGTCCAACTGTGACCGCGCAACCGCGGGCTACCCATGCGGCGGGAGATAATTCCAACGTCAGCTGGACGGTGTGGCTGAGGTCCAAGATCGCGGGAGTGGTGCCCGCTGGCCAGGCACTGCCGGACCGTCAGCCTGCGTATGTCGCCTCGTGGATCTACGTGTTCGGTGTGCTAACTCTCGCCGCGTTCGTGGTGGTGCTCGTCTCCGGAGGGTTGCTGGCGCTCGGAGGGGCAGCCTGGTGGCACGTGTCGTCCTTAGGCCACTATGTCAACTCGCTGCATCTGTGGAGCGTGGAGTTGTTCTTTGCGTTTATGGTGATTCATCTCTGGGGCAAATTCTGGATGGCGGCATGGCGGGGCAGGCGGACGTTGACCTGGATCACGGGTGTGGTCGCCTTCGCCGCGTCGATCGGGACGGCGTTCACCGGATACCTGTCGCAGTCGAACTTCGACTCGCAGTGGATCAGTGGTCAGGCCAAGGACGGGATCAACTCGGTCGGTCTCGGAGCTTGGTTCAACGTTCTCAATCCCGGACAGATGCTGCTGTGGCACGTTGTGCTCCTACCAGTGGTTGTCGGTGCGATCGCTGTCTGGCATGTCGTTTTGGTAAGGCGGCACGGTGTGGTCCCTCCCATCGATTGCGATGGGGATGACTGAGATGACCGCGACCCGCGTCCGAAGGGCGACCACACCTGACTCGCACGGCTTCCCCACCCGTCGCTATGACCTGGTCAAGGAATTCGTGATCGCTCTCGTGGCTGTGAGCCTCGTGACCGTCCTGCTGGCCGCGGTCTTCTCATCGCCCGACGAGAAGTCGATCACGATGAGCGCTTGGGCAAAGGCGGATCCCAATGACGTGGTGGCCACAGCGACCGGTGAGCTCGCGGGCACCACGACGAGCGCGACGTACGGACCTCCGTACAACTCCAACGCTGAGGGACAAAAACTCTTCGGGCTGCCGCTGCAGAAGTGGGGCGGCGTCAGGCTTCCCGTCAACTCACAAGACCTCGTGCTCCAGCCCCTCGCTGGTGTGACCGGAGACGCCGCACTGACCCAAGCCCTAAGCACATGGGCGGGTGCTCCCTCAGACCAACGATCCAACTGGGCCACCAACTACGTCGGAGCACTCGCCAAGGCACCGAACGGTGACCCGTCCAAGGTGCCTGGTGGAGACTTCGGTCCGGTGCCCATGCTTGCATCCAGCTTCTTGACTGTGGCCCGCTCGGGTGGCCTCGAGGGCAACCTCACGTCGTCTGGGAACTTCTACGGCGGCGACCCAACACGCGCCATGTTGTTGCTGTCCGACGGCGCGTACCTCGAAGACACCGCGGTGGCCCAACAGTTGGGCGGTGATCAGTGGGGAATGATGAACGAGACCGGCAATTATCCTGGCCAACCGTGGATGTGGCTCTACACGTTCTGGTACCAGGTCAAGCCGTTCTCCACCTCCGACAACGCCGACGCGCTGGTGTGGGCGCTGATGATGGTGCTAACGCTGGCCCTGATGTTCCTGCCGCTCATCCCGGGATTGCGCTCCATTCCCCGATGGATTCCCGTGCACCGACTTATTTGGCGCGACTACTACCGCAGACATCCTCAGCGCTGAATAGGGCCTGGTGTCCGGTCGGCCATGGCGGAGCGCCCCCCAATGCCCGGCACGGTTCGGGTTGGCGCGCTCGGAGGGATTCGAACCCCCAACCTTCTGATCCGTAGTCAGATGCTCTATCCGTTGAGCTACGAGCGCCGGTGGCCGGCAGTATGCCGGAGGCAAGGCGTCAGACGCGAGAGGTGAGTCTAGCCGGTTCGACGCCGGGCGCCGAAACCGCAAGCCAACGGCCAAATGCAAACGCTTGCCGTGACCTGGGTCACACCGATTGCGTCGCGGAGCGTCGGCAAGTGGCGTACGGTGACACCCAACCGTTTCCCTGACCAGGATGTGAGACGGCAAGACAACACAGTTCCGCTGTGATGAGCAGCGGCCGGTGGCGATCCCACCGCGACCACGGGAAGGCAACACCAGGCAATGACTGCCGAGACGATGGCCAAGGACGAGACCCAGGACGCCACCGATCCGACCGAGGCAGGGAAGCCGCCCGCACCGACCACCCACCTGAAGCTGCTGAGCTGGGTCGAGGAGGTCGCACGTCTCACCGAACCGGATCAGGTTCACTGGTGCACCGGTTCCAGCGACGAGTGGACGTCCCTCACCGACGCGCTGGTCGAGCTCGGAACGCTCCGCAGGCTCGACCCCGCCAAGAAGCCGAACTCCTTCTGGTGCGCGTCCGACCCCTCCGACGTCGCCAGGGTCGAGGACCGCACGTTCATCTGCTCCGTCGACGAGTCCGACTCCGGCCCCACGAACAACTGGATGGCCCCGGCCGAGATGAAAGCGGTGATGACCGACCTGTACCGCGGATCGATGCGGGGCCGGACGATGTACGTCATCCCGTTCGTCATGGGTCACCTCGACGCCGAGCACCCGATGTTCGGAGTCGAGATCACCGACTCCGCATACGTCGTCGCCTCGATGCGCGTGATGGCGCGCATGGGCAGCAAGATCTTGGCCCGGATGGAAGAGCTCGACGCCGACTTCGTCGCGTGCCTCCACTCGGTAGGGTCCCCGCTGGCACCCGGGCAGGCCGACGTGCCGTGGGCCTGCAACGACACGAAGTACATCAGCCACTTCCCTGAAGAGCGCGCGATCTGGAGCTACGGCTCGGGGTACGGCGGCAACTCCCTGCTCGGGAAGAAGTGCTACGCACTCAGGATCGCGTCCGCCAAGGCGCACGACGAAGGCTGGCTCGCCGAGCACATGCTCATCCTCAAGCTCACCTCACCACAGGGCTCGACGCGCTACGTCGCGGCCGCCTTCCCGAGCGCATGCGGCAAGACCAACCTGGCGATGATCGAGCCGACCATCCCCGGCTGGAAGGTCGAGACGCTCGGCGACGACATCGCGTGGATGCGCTTCGGCGACGAGGGCCGGCTGTACGCCGTCAACCCGGAGTACGGCCTCTTCGGCGTGGCCCCGGGCACGGGCTGGAAGACGAACCCGAACGCCATGCGGACCATCGCAAAAGGTAACTCCATCTTCACCAACGTCGCCCTCACCGATGACGGCGACGTGTGGTGGGAAGGAATGACGGCCGAACCGCCGGCCCACCTCACCGACTGGAAGGGTCGCGACTGGACCCCTGAGTCCGACGAGGTCTCCGCGCACCCCAACAGCCGGTTCTGCACGCCGATCACGCAGTGCCCGATCCTCGCGCCCGAGTTCGAGGATCCCCGCGGAGTCCCGATCGACGCCATCATCTTCGGTGGACGCAGGAAGACGACAGTGCCGCTCGTCACCGAGTCGCGCGACTGGGCGCACGGAACCTTCATGGGCGCCACGCTCTCATCGGAGACGACCGCAGCGGCGACCGGCGAGGTCGGCGTCATCCGGCGTGACCCGATGGCGATGCTGCCCTTCATCGGCTACGACGCCGGCGACTACTTCGACCACTGGATCACGCTCGGCAAGCAGCACGACGCCGCCAAGCTGCCGCGGATCTACTACGTCAACTGGTTCCGCCGCGGCCCCGACGGCAAGTACCTGTGGCCCGGGTTCGGAGAGAACAGCCGGGTGCTCAAGTGGATCGTCGAGCGGATCGACGGTACGGCGGCCGCCGTCGACACCGTCATCGGCCGCGTACCGACCATCGACTCGCTGGACCTCGAAGGCCTAGACGTGAGCGCGGACGCCATGGCTGCGGCGCTCGAGGTCAGGCCGGACGAGTGGCGCGACGAGATAGCGCAGATCGAGCAGTGGTTCGAGAAGTTCGGGACGAAGCTGCCCACCGTGCTGCAAACCGAGCTCGACACACTCAAAGCCAAGCTGGACTGACCCCACTGGCTCGTGTCAGGGCCTCAGCTCTCCGCGCGATCTGGGGCCCTGACACGCCGGGCCGACAACCTACCGGTCGTGCCGCTCGGGTGCAGGTCGTTTGGCCTCGGGGCGATTGAGCCGTCCGCATGCTCGTCGGGTGGAGGAGCAACGACCAGCGGGCGCGGTCTCGCGGCGGCTGACACGCCGACGGCTGCTCACGGGGGCAGGGTTCTCCGCCGGGTGGCTGATCATCGCCGTCTTCGCCAGTTACCACCGCTTCCTGTCGGACTCATGTCATACGGTCATCGCGGGCCACGACGCGACGGTGTCTCCGACCCGCGACCGCTACGCAACGCTCGATCTCGGTGCGTACCTGCCCGACGTCCGCTACCCCACTCACCGCGCCATCGGCGTCGACATCGTCGTCGACAAGACCGACCTGGACACCTACCAAGGCCTGCTGCAACGCTACGAGCTCATCGGGAGCCATCCCAGCACCCTCCTCGTGCACGAGGCCAGCATGGGCGCGGAAGCGTTGCAGCGCGGTTGCGTCGATCTGGTTCTCGGCGGCCACCTCCACACCCAGGTCGGTCCGGATCGGGTCACCGGCGCCAACGGTCACGTCGGCGTCTCGTTCACCAACGGCACGACGGGTGGCGCCGCGTACGCGGTCGCGGTCGGCTCGAAGCTGTGCCGTGACGCGGAGGCCACACTGGTCACGTACCGGGCAGGCCAACCCATCGGGCTACAGCCGGTTTCGATCGACACCACGGGCGCCATCACGGTCCACCCTTACTACCGGATGCCCCACTCGGGCGAGTAGCGCATCCCTCGCGGATCTCGCCTGGCTCGCGGGAGTGATGCCTCCGAGCGTGGGTGATGCCACGATGTCTTCGTGACCGGCTCCTTCCCGCGGCTGGCCGCCCGGACCATGGACTTCCGACTGGGCCTGCCGACGACGTTCACGGTGAGCCCGGACGGTCAGCGGGTGGCGTTCCTGCGTGCCCTGAGCGGAACGTCGCCCCTCCAGGCGTTGTGGGTGTACGACGTCGCCGAGGACCGCGAACGCATGGTTGCCGACCCGACGGCAATGCTCGGAAGCAGCGGGGAGACGCTGACCACCGAGGAGCGCGCGCGCAGGGAGCGCCTGCGCGTCACCACGTCGGGAGTCGTCGCCTACAGCACGGATGCCGATGTCAGGGTCGCCACCTTCGCCTTGTCGTCGCGCCTGTTCGTCGCCGACCTGGTGGGTTCTGAGCCGCCCGGGAGGTCGTCAACACGGTCCCCGTCGTCGATCCGCAGCTCGATCCCACCGGCCGCCGCATCGCCTACGCCGGTGACCGCTCCCTTCGGATGGTGACCTTGGCTACGGGCGAGGACGAGGTGGTCGTCGCCCCGGGACCCGACGAGCCAGCGGAGGTGGCGTGGGGGCTGGCGGAGTTCGTCGCAGCGGAGGAGCTGGACCGGGGACGCGGCTACTGGTGGGCGCCGGACGGTGAGTCTCTGCTCGTCGAGCGATACGACCTGTCGCCCGTGAAGGTTTGGCACATCAGCGACCCGGCGTACCCGGAGCGTGAGCCGGTTCGCGTGCGCTACCCACAAGCAGGCACGGCCAACGCCGTGGTCGGGCTGGCGGTGGTGAGGCCTGGCGGTGAGCGAGTCGACGTGGACTGGCGGTCCGACATCGAGCTGGACGGGCACGTGCTGGAGTACCTCGTGCACGTCGAGTGGAGCGCCCAAAGGCCGCTACTCACCTTCCTGACCCGCGATCAGCGTCGGATGGAGTATCGAGAGCTCGACCCCGCGACCGGTACCACAGAGCTCCTGCGTGCCGTCACGGACGACGCCTGGGTCGAGCTGCTACCGGGAACACCTCGACGACTGGCATCCGGTCGGCTCCTGTACAGCATTGACCAGGGCGACACCCGACGGCTGTGGGTCGATGACGTGCCGGTGACGCCGTCCGACGTCCTGATCAGAACCGTGGTAGCGGTCCAGGACGACTCGGTCATCGCCGAGATCGTTCCTGACATCGGATCGGTCGCGCTGGCCCGGTTGAGCTTCAGCGGCGGGGTCGACCTGATCAGCGATCCGGCAGGTGTCGCGACAGGCGCGGCGTCCGGCGGAACCGTCGTCTTCTCCCAACAGCTGCTCTCCACACCGCACGTCACGACCACCGTCGTCTCTGACGGTAAGCCGGCCGGACTCGTCGCGTCGATCGCCGAGACCTCGCCCCTCGTGCCGAACGGCCAGACCCTGCAGGTCGGCGCGCTCGGGTACCCGACGACCGTGCTGTTCCCGACCGGTCACGTGCACGGGTCGCGGCGGCTACCGGTGCTGATGGACCCGTACGGCGGTCCACACGGGCAGCGCGTCGTCAACGCGTCACGTCACTACCTGACCTCGCAGTGGTTCGCCGACCAGGGCTTCGTCGTGATCGTCGCCGACGGCCGCGGGACGGCAGGTCGCGGGCCGGTCTGGGACCGGCTGGCCAAGAACGACCGCGCCGGAACCATCGAGGACCAGGTAGAGGTGCTCGCCGCGGTTGCCGCGATGTTCCCCGACGATGTGGACTCCTCACGCGCCGCCATCAGGGGCTGGTCCTTCGGCGGGTACCTGGCCGCGCTCGGTGTCCTGCGGCATCCGGAGGTTTTCAGCGCCGCGGTCGCGGGTGCCCCGACCACTGACGAGCGGCTCTACGACACCTGTTACAGCGAGCGGTACCTCGGCCACCCCGACACCAACGACGACGTCTACGAGGCCAACAGCCTGATCCCGCTCGCGCCGCACCTGAGCCGGCCGCTGATGATCATCCACGGGCTCGCCGACGACAATGTGTACGTCGCGCACTCGCTTCGCCTGTCCAGCGCTCTCCTCGCGGCCGGCAAACCGCACGAGGTGCTGCCGCTGACGGGTATGACCCACCTCGCCAACGACGAGGGCGTCGCAGAGAACCTGCTGCTGCTCCAGGTCGACTTCCTGCGCCGGGCCTTGGACATCGAGGGCTGAGCCGGTCGACCCCGTCCCGACCAGGACGTGTTCCTGCAAGACTCGAGACGTGCAGGATCCGAAGCCATGTTTGCCTCCAGGTGTAACGCTCAGACCAGCCCGGTCCGGCGACGTCGAAGCCATGGAAAGACTCGCTCATGCCGCCTATCAGAAGTACGTCACGAGGATCGGCCGCCAGCCGGCACCGATGACGGCCGACTACTCCCAGGCGGCCGCCGGTGGCCACAGCTGGGTCGCCGAGCAGGCGGGCCAGGTCGTCGCCATCCTCGTACTCGAACCGGCCGACGACCACCTCCTCGTGGACAACGTCGCCGTCGCCCCGGACCAGCAGGGCTCGGGGATCGGCGTAGCGCTCCTGCACCTGGCCGAGCAGCAGGCCCGACGGGCGGGGCTGCCCGAAGTGCGTCTGTACACGAACGAGTCGATGACCGAGAACCTCGCCTTCTACGCGCGACGCGGCTATCGGGAGTCCCACCGAGCAACCGACGGCGGCTTCCATCGCGTCAACTTGTGCAAATCCGTCACCTTGTGACGCGTCGAACGAGCTCCTGAATGGACCGAATCTCGGCGGGGTATTGAAACAGTCCGGGCGGCGGGCGACAGTTGTCGTCAGGGCCTCGGTCTGATTCTCGTCCGACCCGACGAACGGAGCGCGTCGTGAGCATTGATGTAGCCAGTCCGACCACCGACGGCGTCGACGTCCGGGGCTGGCTCGACCGCATGCGGATGCGGCAGGCCGAACGGCGGCGGCTCTCCCGCCATGATGAGCTCGCCGTTGGTCTGCTCGAGCTGCACAACATGCGTGCTCTTCTCGAAGAGACGATCATCTTGGTCAACGTGGGATGGATCCAGAACGCCTGGTTCGCGGTCCTGGATCCGCAGGGCCGCGAGCGCAAGCTCACTGCTCAGGACATCCACCTGGCGGACGACCGGCCGGTCACCGCGGTCTGCCTAGTGGGAGGCATCGTGCACGCGGCCGGCGGACCACGAACCGTTCACTCCCAGCTCGTGCAACGGACGCTGGACCTCACCTGGCACGCTCTCGCCGAAGGCCCGCGACAGCCAGTGCGGTGGTGCCCTGCCCCGGCGATCCGAGCCGCGCACCTGCGCGACCTCACCCGATGGAACGACCATCCCCAACGCACGGCCCAACATGTTGCGGGGCTGCTCGACACCGCGATCAGCGTCGCTGACACTCAGATCCAGCTCCGGCACAACCAGCAGCGCGAGGTCGCCGCCGGATAGTCGGCGACGACCGTCTGCTTGGCCTTGTGGTGGCGGAGGTGGCGGGATTTGAACCCGCGAGAGGGGATTACCCTCAACCCGCTTAGCAGGCGGGCGCACTAGGCCACTATGCGACACCTCCACGCGGCAAGCGCGACGCCAAAGAGTACCCGCCGCGAAGCGTCAGAATCTAATCGGCGGGCCCACGCCCCGACGCGGGCCGATCAAGGGGTCACAGGTGCCGGTAGCCGTATGCGTCGTTGAGCCGCTCATGCATGTCGCGCTGCGCCTCGACGTTACGGCGGCCCAGAAGAACCACAGGGATGATGGTCGAGCGGCCCGCGCTGAGTGAGATCACGATGGACGGCGATCTGCCGGCCAGACCAGACTCAACAGACTCCACCTCGTCCCAGGTGCCGGTCTTCGCGCCCGCACCGCGTACCGACGAGACCCGGAAACCGGTCTCCGAAAGGGTCAGCACGCGCGGAGGCCGGATCGACGCCCACACGGCGCCTGCCGCAAGGAACACCGTCACCACGGCCACTGCCACCAGGGCCGCCGAGCGACCAGCCGTGAGGATGACCAGCACCCATGCGAGACCGACGACGACGAACAAGGATCCGACGACGCGGACAACGACCGCGGCGTCGACGCGGTACGTCGTTGTGCCACGCTCGCGGCAGCCATGCTGGGCCCCTTCCGTACGTCGGCTGGACATCGTCACCGCGCAGTTCGGCGGCGTTGCGCGGAGGAGGCGGGATTTGAACCCGCGGCTGACATCACTGCCAGCGACCGCTTTCAAGGCGGTTCCGATAGGCCGCTCCGGCACCCCTCCCGGTGACTCGCGCGGAGTCGCCGGGCCCGATTCTTGCACTGCCCACCACGTGGCCAAAACCTGCGCGGTCGTGGCATCGCCTAGCTGTGTTCGCTCTCGGGGACCGAGTCGCCGGTGGGGCGCGCGGTGGCGAGGTCGCTGCGCCGGTTCGCGAGAGACGGATTGCGCAGCCGTACCTCTGTCACCCGTTGCTTCTCGAGGTCGGCGGTGGCCACCGCCTCCTCGTCACCCAACGCCGCAACGGCGGTCCCCATCGGGTCGACGATCATGCTGCGCCCGCAGTAGGACCGCCCCGTCTGCGCGGCCGCGGCGACGTACACCGTGTTCTCCATCGCCCGAGCCCGCAGCAAGGTGACCCAGTGGTCCTCCTTCAGCGGACCGCGCACCCACGCCGCCGGTACGACGATGACCTCTGCTCCGTTGTCGACGAGCGCGCGACCGAACTCAGGGAACCGCAGGTCGTAGCAGGTCATGAGCCCGACGGCGAGCCCCTCACACGAAACGACCTGCGGCTCACCGGTCCCGGCAAGCAACCGGTCCGACTCGCGGTACCCGAAGGAGTCGTACAGGTACGTCTTGCGGTACGTCGCCGCCACCACGTCCCGAGGACGTCAAGACGACGAGGGTGTTGAACGGACGCCGGGCATCGGGGGACGACTCGAACATCCCCGCCACGATCCAGACCCTCCGACTCGAGGCCAGCTCGCCGAGCGCCGAGACGAAGGGGCCGTCGAGGGTCTGGGCAACCGGGCCGAGCTCCAGGTCCGGTGGACCGAAGTCGTGCATCGCCGCCTCGGGCAGCACGACCAGGTCGGCCCCCGCCGCAGCCGCCTCTGCTACCCGGGTCGAGATCACCTGGAGATTTGCCTCGACGTCGGTCGTGGCGGCGAACTGGACGACTGACGTGCGCACGGCGACCAGTCTGTCGCTGATTGTCGCTCGTCACCACACGTACGGGACCATCCGTGCGCGTGAGGAGGCGAAGGATCGATATGCATCACCGAGCTCCGCCCCGAGCACGCGCTCCTCGATCCGGATGCGGTAGAAGATCGCGACCATCGGCAAGCTCGCAAGCGCGGCCAGTCCGAGCCAGTTGCCGTACAGCAAGCCGACGCCGACGAAGATCAGCTCCAACCCGCTGTAGCTGGGGTGCCGCACGAAACGGTACGGCCCCGTAGTGATCACGGGCTGGTCCTCGCTGGTCTGGACGTGGAACGTGAAGTACTCGCCCAGAGTGTGGAACGCCGAGACGCGCAGCCAGAGGCCGGCCCACGCGACCACGAGTCCGGCGACGAACGCGGCCGGTTGACCGGCGATCGCGGCGCCGGGCAGGCGGGCCGTCGCGAGGGCCGCCACCAGCCACCCAACCGCAGCGACGCCCCGCAGCAGCAGGTTCGAACCATGGTCGGTCAGGTGAGCTCCGGGCCGGCGACGAAGGCTCTGTCGCAGCTCGAAGACCTGCCACGTCACTAGCGTGACCGCGGACAGGGTCGCGGTGAGTGTGTTGTGTGCGAAGAACGGAGCCATCAGGATCGAGGCCGGGGACAGCAGGTCCTACACCACCTGATCGGGCCGCTCTACCGGCGGCCGGCGAGCCAGTACACGATCGAGTTTCCCGGGTTGATCGTGATGAAGACCCGCCAGAGGTTCTTCCGGCCCCGCACCTGCGCGTCGGTGCGGCGCGCGAGGTCCCGCCAGGCGAGTGCGCACGACACCACTTGAGCGGCGATGATGACAGCCGTCACCGGCTTGCTTGGCTTCTTCATGCTTCCGGTTTACCACCGACCATGTGCCAGCGGGCCGTGGGAGCATGCCTTGAAGCGCGCAAGTTGGTGACAAGATCGCCTGCATGGGCGGCTTCGACGCGATCGTGCTGGCCGGCGGCCGCGGTCGGCGGATGGGCGGCGCCGACAAGGCGGCGCTTCAGGTCGGTACCCGGTCCCTGCTCGACCGTTCCCTGGACGCCGTGCGCGGCGCTGCGCAGATCGTCGTCGTCGGACCTGCCCGCGACCTGCCCGACGGCGTCCTGGGCACCTGTGAGGAACCGCCCGGCGGCGGGCCGGTCGCAGGAATCGCCGCCGCCCTTGCCGGCGTCCGATCGCCACTGGTGGTCGTCTTGGCCTGCGACATGCCCTTCGTCACCGGCCGCGCGGTCGAACGCCTCGTGGCCACTGTCGGCGAGACGGGCACCGAGGGTGCATTACTCGTGGACCCGGAGGGCCGCCGGCAGTTCCTGGCCGCGGTCTACAACGTGCCCGCCCTACGCCGCGCGATCCGCGCAGTCGGCCCGCCCCAGGGGGCAGCCATGCGCCAGGTCGTACGCCGCTTGACCGTTACCGAGGTGTCGACCGATCCTGAGATGACGCTCGACTGTGACACCTGGGAAGACGTCGAGCGCTCCCGAGAACTCCTGGAGGAACGATGAGCCTGACCACGTGGAACGAGCAGCTCTGCGATGCGCTCGGCCTCGATCTCGAGGTGGAGATCGACGCCGTCTTGGATCTGGCCCGAGATGCCGCCCACGAAGTCGAACGGCCGGCTGCGCCCCTCACCACGTTCCTCGTCGGGTACGCGGCCGGCCTGCGAGGCGGTTCGGCCGTGGACATCGCCGACTGCATCGACATCGCCACCGAGCTCATCGCCGAGCGGTAGACCACCAACAGGTACAGCACCCAGCGGTGACGCGGGCTCGACCGGGCGAAGCCCGGCCGCACCCCTCCCGCTACCGTGGCGCCATGCGTGCTGTGGTGTGCAGAGAGGCCGGCGGACCCGAGGTCCTCGAACTCCGTGACCATCCCGATCCCCTACCGGGTCCCGGCGAGGTCGTCATCGACATCGTCGCCTCCGCGGTCAACCGGGCCGATCTCATGCAGCGCGAGGGCAACTATCCGCCGCCGCCGGGCGCCTCGGACATCCTCGGCCTGGAGTGTTCGGGAACGGTCTCGGCGGTCGGTGAACGGGTGGAGCGATGGCGGGTCGGTGACCGGGTATGCGCGCTGCTGACCTCCGGCGGGTACGCAGACAAGGTGGCGGTGCCCTCCGGCCAGCTGCTGCCCGTGCCTGACGACATCGACCTCATCCAGGCTGCCGCGCTGCCCGAGGTAGTCACCACGGTCTGGTCGAACCTCTTCATGATCGCCGCGCTCCAGCCGGACGAGCTGCTCTTGGTACACGGCGGTGGGGGCGGGATCGGCACGATGGCGATCCAGCTTGCGCACGCCCTCGGCGCGCGCGTGGCAACCACCGTCGGCTCGCCCGGAAAGGCCGAGACGTGCCTCTCGCTCGGTGCCGACCTTGCGATCGACTACAAGTTGCAAGACTTCGTCGAAGAGGTACGGCGCCTGGACGAGTCCGGCGCCGACGTGATCCTCGACAACATGGGCGCCGTCTACCTCGCACGCAACGTGGAGGTGCTCGCGACCGAGGGACGTCTTGTCGTCATCGGCCTCCAGGGCGGCGCCAAGGGCGAGCTCGACCTTGGCAAGCTGCTGCGCAAGCGGGGCGCCGTCATCGCCACCACCCTGCGGGCGCGCCCCGGCGATGAGAAGGCCGCCATCGTGGCCAGCGTCGAGGCAAAACGCCTGGCCCCTTATCGTCGACAAGACGGTCGTACCGATCGTTCACACCACGGTCCCGCTCAGCGACGTTCGCCAGGCCCATGAGCTTGTGGAAGCCAGCTCACACACGGGGAAAGTGGTGCTGACGACCTAGCCGGTCGGCCCGACCGTACCTCGTGAGGACCCCGATCGGAGCAGGCCTTCGGCGCGTAGGCTGGACGAATGACGAGCCAGAGCCAAGACGGTCAGCAGTCCGACGACCCGCGCGTCGTCGTTGTCGGACCGGACCAGATCGCGTTCGGCAGTGGCGACGGCGACACCGAGGACGGCGACGGCCGCTCCGTAGCTGACCTCGTCGAGCAGCCCGCCAAAGTCATGCGGATCGGCAGCATGATCCGCCAGCTCCTCGACGAGGTGAAGTCCGCGCCCCTCGACGAGGCGAGCCGGGTCCGGCTCCGAGAGATTCACCAGGCGTCGATCAAGGAGCTCGAGCATGGGCTCGCTCCTGAGCTGGTCGAGGAGCTCGAACGTCTCAGCCTGCCCTTCGGGGCAGAGACGCCGAGCGACGCCGAGCTCCGGATCGCGCAGGCACAGCTCGTCGGATGGCTCGAGGGACTCTTCCACGGCATTCAGACGGCGATCTACGCGCAGCAGATGGCAGCGCGGGCCCAGCTGGAGCAGATGCGGCGGGGCCTTCCGCCGGGCGCCATGCCTACCGACGCCGGCCAGACTCCCGGGATGCCGGGCCAGGCCAGCAGAGTCGAGCACCCACAACAACGGCATGTACCTCTGACGTTCGTCACGGGCCTGGGCGAAGCGCCAGGTGACTACGGCAACCAGCCGATGCTCCAATCCGGAGCCGCGGTCGCGGCGAATCTCCTATGTGACGTCCACCAGGTGCCTTCTGACCCCTCTCGGTGCAGCAGCGGTCGCACGACCAGCTGCTGTGGGGGTCGGTAGGGCTACGACCGTCAGTGTCGTCCACGGTGGCGCGCACCGCCCAGAATCTGTGACGCAACGTCACGCACTTTCTCGGTGGGGGAGGGTCTGGCTCCAGCCAGACCCTCCCCAGAGAACCTCACGAGTACGAGAATGACCTGCCTGGCAGTTCGACCGATGGTCGCACTGCTGGTTCCATCTGTTCGTTTCAACGCTCATGGCACAGTAGTTCCCATGCCGTCGCCGACCCCGCCCCGCGAGCTCGTCGAGCTCATGCGCAGGGTGGCAAGCGGCGACCAGACAGCCTTCGCCGAGTTCTACGACAGCACGTCGCGAACGGTGTACGGGATCGTGCTTCGAGTGGTACGAGACCGGGCGCAGGCCGAGGAGGTCGCCCAGGAGGTCTACGTCGAGGCGTGGACGTCGGCGCCTCGTTTCGATCCTGAGCTGGGGTCGCCGACCGGCTGGCTCAACACGATCGCCCACCGCAAGGCGGTCGACCGGGTCCGTTCGTCGGAACGCAGCTACGCCCGCGAACAACGCCACTTCGACGCCGAGACGCAGCGGGTGGCGCTCGACACCTCGGACATCGTGGTGGCGCAGGACCAGAGCCAGCGCGTGCGCGCGGCGCTCGAACAGCTGCCCGAGGCCCAGCGCACCGCCGTCCGGATGGCGTACTTCGAAGGCAGAAGCTACCGGGAGGTGGCGGAGTCCCTGGGGTTGCCGTTGGGCACAGTGAAGACCCGCATCAGAGACGCCATGAAACGGCTGCGCAACCACTTGGGGGAGGCTGCGTCGTGAACGACATCCACTCCCTTGCCGGCGAGTACGCCGTCGGCAGCCTCACCGAAGAAGAAACCCCAGAGTTCGAAGCACACCTGGCTACTTGCCAAGACTGCCGTAAGGAGGTGGCCGACATGCGTGACATCGCAGTCCAGTTGTCCGAGGCGGTCGCCACCGAGCCGCCGTCGAGCCTGCGAGATTCCGTACTCGAGCGGATCTCGCACACTGCCCAGCAGGACCCGCCCGCCCAGCACCGGCCGGTGGGCGCCGACGGGTAACGCCAGCCTGCGGCCGTGATGTGACGGGTACGAGCGGCGGCGGCAACGTCATACCGATGCAGCGTGCCGCTCGGCGCGGTAACCGCGCGGTGGGGTTGCTCGCGGCCGCTGCGGTCGTCGCCGCCATCGCGATGGGCGGATGGGCGATCCACAGCCGCAACGACGCGCACCAGGCGTCTACGCAGGCTCAGCAGCTGACCCAGCTCCTCGCCGCCAAGGACGTGAAGACCGTCTCTGGGAGTTTCAGCAAGGGTGGCGGCGCGACCGTCGTGGTCTCGGCAAGCCAGCACCGGGCACTTCTCGTCGCTCAGGGTCTGCCGGCGCTGCCCGACGGCAAGGTGTACGAAGCCTGGACGATCACGGGGTCTCCGGCTCCGGCCGGCACGTTCACGCCCGGCTCGGCGCAGACCGTCCTCACCCTGCCGGCTGCGGCCGTCACGGCCCAGCAGGTGGCGGTGACCGTCGAGCCCGCGGGCGGGTCGACGAAACCGTCCACCAACCCGCTCTTCGCCGTCAAGATCCCGCGGGCCTGACCGCCGAGGACGAATGGCGGTCGGCCGACGTCACAGGCTGAGGTCGAACCACTGCGCGATCTCGACCGCCGCGCCGTCCTCACTCAGCGGCCGGGTGACGGCATCGGCTGACGCCTTCACCTCGTCCGGCGCCTGCCCCATCGCGACACCACGACCGGCCCAACGCAGCATCTCGGTGTCGTTCCTCCCGTCGCCGATGGCGAGTACGTCGACCTGTCCTCAGGCCGAGCTTCGCCGCCACCTCAGCCAGCCCGGACGCCTTCGACACCCCCTCGGGGGCCAGGTCGAGCCAGGCGGTGTACCCGACGAAGTAGTTCGTCCCCTGCAGGCCGAGCGAACGGGCCAGCGCCACGAAGTCCTCCGGCGACGACGCCGGATCCCGGATGATCACGCGCGTCACCGGCTCCCGCACGAGATCCTCGAGGGACTCCAGCCACATCTCGCCGGTGATCTCGCCCTCGGGGAACGGCCGGTTGGTGCGGTATCCGCGACCCACCACCTCGACGGCGACGAGCGCGTCGGGTACGTGCTCCAGCACCATCCGGACTGCAGGCTCGGGGTCGAACGTCACCGACGACGTGATGGTCACCGGTGGATAGGTGAACGTCACGGCACCGTTGCTGGCCACGCCGTGGCCGGCCTCGAGGCCGAGCGCGTCGATGACCGGCATGATGCCGTAGACGGAGCGTCCCGTCGACAGCACGACGTGGGCGCCGGCGTCTCGGGCTGCCTGCACGGCCTTGCGTACCGCCGGTGACATCTCCTCCCGCCAGTCGACGAGGGTGCCGTCGATGTCGAGGGCGAGCATCCGTGGCCAGTGGCCCGGCGAAGCCTGGGGACTCAACGTCACGCGAGGGGATCCAACGTCTCACGCCCCTGCAGGTACGGGCGGAGGACCTCCGGTACGCGGACGGATCCGTCTGCCTGCTGGTGCGTCTCGAGCAGCGCCACGATCGTGCGCGCTGTCGCCATCAAGGTGCCGTTGAGCGTGGCCGCCGGCTCGGTGGCGTCGGTGCCGCTGCGCAGACGGATGTCGAGGCGGCGAGCCTGGAACTGGGTGCAGTTGGAGGTGGACGTGAGCTCGCGATACTTGCCCTGGGTGGGTATCCACGCCTCGCAGTCGAACTTGCGGATGGCGCTCAACCCGAGGTCACCGGCAGCGACGTCGATCACCCGGTACGCGAGCCCGAGGTCGTTCATCCACTCCTTCTCCCACGCCAGCAGCCGCTCGTGCTCGCCGTACGACTCCTCCACGCTCGTATAGGTGAACATCTCCACCTTGTCGAACCAGTGCACGCGGAAGATCCCGCGGGTGTCCTTGCCGTAGGAGCCGGCCTCGCGCCGGTAGCACGGGCTGAACGCGGCGTAGCGCAGCGGCAGCGAGGCGGCGTCCAGGATCTCGTCGCTGTGGTAGGCCGCGAGCGCGACCTCCGAGGTACCCACGAGGTACAGGTCGTCCTTCGGCAGGTGGTACACGTCGTCAGCCGCCTGGCCGAGGAAGCCGGTGCCCTCCATCGCTCGCGGCTTCACCAGCGCCGGCGGGATCATCGGGGTGAAGCCCCAGGAGGCCGCGCGGTCCATTGCAGCGCTCACGAGCGCCAGCTCGAGCTGGGCGCCTACGCCGGTCAGGAAGTAGAAGCGCGCACCGCTCACCTTGGCACCGCGCTCGATGTCGATGGCACCGAGCCGACGCCCGAGCTCGACATGGTCCAACGGCTCGAACCCTTCGGCCGCGAAGTCCCTCGGCTCACCGACGTGCTCGAGCACGACGTAGTCGTCCTCGCCCCCGGCGGGCGCATCGGGGGACGCCAGGTTGGGGATCTGCAGCACGACGTCGTGGTACGCCGTCTCGGCCCGGTCCTGAGCCGCCTCGGCGTCCTTCACCTGGGCCGACAGCTCCTTGGTACGGGCGAGCAGCCCGGCCCGCTCGTCACCCGTGGCGCCGGCGATCTGTCTGCCCAGAGCCTTCTGCTCGGACCTGAGCCGCTCGAAGGAGGCGATCGTCGCCCGCCTCGACTCGTCGACCGCCAAGATCTCGTCGACCAGCCCCGGCGAGGCACCACGGCGCCGCTGCGCGTCACGGGCTCGCTCGGGATTGTCTCGCAGTTCGCGTAGGTCGATCACCTGTCAAGCCTAACGATCCACGCCACCGAGACGCCCAGGGTTATCGCCGCGTCGCGGACGTCTCGTCACGCACCGGGGAGGCGACGGTTTCGCCGTGACTCATCGGGCGTGAGAAGGTGTCCCCCGACCCCCTGCCGTGCAGGCAGCTCGCCGCGACCCGGATGTGCCCACGCTGATACTCGAGAACGCACATGACTGATTCGCGCGCCGTCCGACAGGCAGCCCTGGTCGCTGGTGGTCTCGCCGTACCCCTCGTCGTGCTGACTGTCCTCGTGACCAGCACCGCCCAATGGTTGATGTCGTTCGACGTCCGCGTCGTACGGTCGTGGGAAGGCGCCGTCGTCGGCACCGGCTGGCACCAGGTCTTCCTCACGATCGCCGCCGTGTCCCAACCCGTCAACGTCATGGGGATGCTGGTGCTGCTCGCCGCCGTCTTCTGGATGCGCCGGCGCTCGCGGATAGCGATCTGGATCGTGCTGGTCGGCGCCGTCTCGCGGGTAGCCAACCTGGTCATCAAGGACGCCGTGCACCGCCAACGACCAGATGTCCCGCACCAGATCTCGGGGTACTCGTTCCCGTCCGGTCATTCCGGCGCCATCGCCACAGCGATGGGTGTGCTGATCGTCTTGACGGTGAACGGCGTCGACCGGCCAGTGCTACGACGCTGCCTGACAGCCGGATGGGTGGCAGTCGCCGTCGTCGTGGGCCTGGACCGGATCTTCCTCGGCGCCCACTACCCGAGTGACGTTCTGGCTGGCTGGCTGCTCGGGGCGCTCCTCGCGTTCGGCTCCGCTCCGCTGTTCGGCCTGGGTGTCGACGCCGCGGATCGAGCCATTCATCGAGCCCCGTATCTCGGCGCCGCCGGACGACCCGCGCGTGCTCGCCGTCGTCTTGAACCCGGTCAAGATCGACAACGCCGAGGCGTTCAAGGCACGGGTCGGGATCGCAGCGCGCACGGCCGGCTGGGACGAGCCCCTGTGGTTCGAGACGACTGTCGACGACGCGGGCGGCTCGATGGCGCGGGCAGCGGTCGCGGCCGGCGCTGATGTCGTTGCGGTTGCTGGTGGCGACGGGACCATACGCGTCGTGTGCAGCGAGATGGCCGGTACGGGTGTGGCCGTGGGAATCATCCCGGCCGGTACCGGAAACCTCCTTGCGCGCAACCTCAACATCCCGCTGCTGCGTGACCAGGCGATCGAGACGGTGCTGTGGGGCGAGGACCGCGCGATCGACGTCGTACGGATCTCGGGTGACTCGCTGGAGCCGACTCGTTTCGTCGTGATGGCGGGGCTCGGCCTCGACGCGGCGATCATGGCCGGCTGCACCGGATGCGCTCAAGGCCAAGATCGGCTGGCCGGCGTACGTCGTGTCCGGCGCCCGCTACCTGCGCTACCCGGCGGTACGGGTCGACATCGCCATGGACGGCGGACCGCCCATCCGCCGGCGCGTGCGTACGGTGCTGATCGGGAACGTCGGCTTCCTCCAGGCCGGCTTCCCGCTCCTGCCGGACGCCCTGATCGACGACGGCGTCCTCGATGTCGTGGTGATCGCGCCGCAGCGGCTCTTCAGCTGGGTGCCGTTGGCGCTCCGCGTCTTGACGAGGCGGCGCGGTACCGATGATGAGCTGGACCGGTTCACCGGCCGTTCGGTGGTGCTCAGAGCAATGCACGCGACCCCCCGCCAGCTCGACGGCGACCCGGTCGGATCCGGCATGGAGCTACGCGCCGAGATCGAGCCGGGCAGTCTGCTGGTTCGCGTCCCTCCGAGAGGGTGAGAAAGTCCGGCTCACGCTCCGCGCGGGCGGGCGTGCGCCATCAGCTCGCCGTGGTCCGGGCGAACCCGATCGCCTCGATCTCCTCGGGGGACAGCTTCTGGCTGGCCGACCATGCTGAGACGTTCTTCGCATAGGTCCTGGAGTCGCTCCGCCCGTAGATCGAGGTAAGGACGACGCCGTCGCCGCCATCGTCGAGGAGCGCCAGCGACCAGGACAGGTGCCCTCCCATGTCGCCGAACGCGTCGTACCTCACCACGGCGACATGCCGCAGCGCGGTGGCGGCGTCGGCTCGGAGCGCCTCGATCTGGGTCGTCGTCTCGTCGGCGCTGAGCGGTTTGCGCGACCGCGTCCTGAGTGTCGGCCGCTGCCGTCCGGGCTTCGGCAGCCGGCCCGGCAGCCGACCTGCTCTTCGCCACGCTGTCAGGGAGACCACGAGCGCGACCACCGCGATGCCGAGGGCGGTCAGGGTCAGCCAGCTCAGGGTGGTGGGCTCGAGGGGCACTCACCGAGCCTAAGTGCCGCAACCTCGCCGGTGATGCCGCGCGGTCCGCGTGTCGCGGACCCGTAGCCGACCTCCCACCCTCGCGGCGGTCAGGTGGGCGCGCGGAGGTGGGACAACCAGGCGGCCGCCTCCTTGAAGTCGGAGTCCAAGGTGCCTACCGACACGGCCGTGACCACCGCGTCGGCCCGTGGATAGGAGCCGAGGAACCGTACCTCGTCAGACGTCCGCCGCAGCCCCATCAGCGCCTCGCCGACCCGCGCCTCCGACACGTGCCCCTCGGCATCGATCGCGAAGCAGTACTTCCCCAGCGCCGAGCCGGTCGGGCGCGACTGGATCCAGGTGAGGTCGACGCCGCGGACGGCGAACTGCTCGAGCAGCTCGAGCAGCGCACCCGGCCGGTTCTCGTGGATGTACACGACCAGCGAGGTCTTGTCGGCACCGGTGGGCGGCTGAGGAGGGCCGGGACGCGACACGAGCACGAACCGCGTCACAGCCCCTGCCCGGTCGGCGATACCCGTGGCGAGAGCCTCCAGTCGGTACGTCTCAGCGGCGATCGGCGCCGATATCGCTGCGTCGTACGGTGAGTCCGGGGCCGCGACCATCGCCGCGGCCAGTGCAGTCGACCCCTCGAGGACCACCTCGGCGCCGGGCAGGTTGGCGGCGAGCCAGCGCCGGCACTGCGCCTCGGCATGGGGATGGGTGGCGACACGCCGGATGTCCGACACTTTGGTGCCCCGCTTCGCGAGCAGGGAGAACTGCACCTCCACGAGCATCTCGCGGGTGATCATCAGGGGATCTCCGCTGGCGAGTGCGTCGAGGGTCACCGGTACCGGGCCCTCGACGGAGTTCTCGATCGGCACCACGGCCGCGTCCGCATCGCCGTCTCGCACTGCCTGCAGAGCGGCCACCGTCGAGTTGCAGGCTTGGAGGACTGCCTTCGCGGCAGCCGGAAGCGTCCGCAGGGCAGCCTCGGAGAACGTCCCCTCTGGGCCGAGGTAGGCGTATCGGGCAGGCGGAACTCCAGGCATGCCTTCTAGCCTAGAGAGGCTAGATTCCTGAGCATGAGCACATCTTCCGATCCGGACGTGTCGGAGGGCGACCCAGGTCACGAGGGCATCGACACCTCCGGACCGCCGAAGTCGCTCGACCTCGGGTTCGCCCGCCTCGACATCGACCGGGCCGGCAGGACCGGCGACCCTGAGGTCGTGTACGGCGCCGGCAAGTCGCCGGAGCACGTCGTCGAGCTGCTCAGGCACCTGCACGAGGCCCACCCCGACCGCGCCGTACTCGCCACCCGGCTGACCCCTGAAACGCTCACCGCCGTGCGCCGCGACCTTCCGAGCGCCCAGGTGGACGTCGTCGCGCACGCCGCGACCCTCGGGCAACTGCCTGCACCGCGCGGGCTGGTCACCGTCGTCTCCGCCGGCACGTCCGACAGCCGGGTCGCCGGCGAGGCTGCCCTCACCGCGCGCGTCTTCGGCGCAGCAACCCGGCTGATCACCGATGTCGGCGTCGCCGGCTTGCACCGGGTGCTGGGCGTGCGGGACCAGCTCGCAGAAGCCGACTGCCTGATCGTCGTCGCGGGCATGGAGGGCGCCCTGCCGTCGGTCGTCGGCGGCCTCACCGGCGTACCCCTGGTCGCCGTGCCGACCAGCGTCGGGTACGGCGCGTCCTTCGGCGGTCTGGCAGCGCTGTTGGCCATGCTCAACTCCTGCGCGCCGGGCGTGACGGTTGTGAACATCGACAACGGCTTCGGCGCCGGCGTGTTCGCCGCAAGGGTGGCCCGCAACGCGGCACCGCGAACACGACCCTCCGACCACGGCCGTCCCAGCGACGTACCCGCCGACATGATCGGCTGGATCGACGCGGGCTCGGGCGCCAGCGGTGACATGCTGCTCGGCGCCCTCATCGACGCCGGCGCGGACGAGGCTGCGATGTCGGCCGCGGTCGCGTCGGTCGCGCCCGAGGACATCGCCTTGTCCACCTCGCGGGTACGCGCGATCGGGTATGGCCGCGCTTCGCGCCCACGTCGACGTCGCCGGCATCGACCACCCACCGGGGACTGCCCGACGTCCTCGCGCTGATCTCGGCCGCAGACCTCGAGCCCGAGACCTCCCGGCACGCCCGCGCGGTCTTCGCCCGCCTGGGAGAGGTCGAGGCCGAGGTACACGGCATCGCGCCGGACCAGGTGCATTTCCACGAGGTCGGTGCGCTCGACGCGATAGCAGACATCGTCGGCGTCTGCGCCGGGCATCGTCTCGCTCCGGCTCGACGCGTTGCACTGCAGCCCGGTTGCGGTCGGCTCGGGGGCTGTCGAGACGCAGCACGGCCGGCTGAGCGTACCCCCGCCGGCGGTCGCCGCACTCCTCATCGGAGCCCCGACGTACGCAGGCCCGGTCGCGGCCGAGCTCTGCACTCCCACGGGCGCGGCGCTGCTCAGCCACTGGGTGACCGTGTGGGGCACCCAGCCGCCGATGTCGGTCGCCCGGATCGGTTCGGGGGCCGGCGCGCGCGACTTCGACGGCCAGGCCAACGTCCTACGCCTGTTCGTCGGCTCGGCCGTCGAGCAGCCGGATCCGAGCGGCGCAGGCCAGTCGTCGGCGTCGGTGGACACCGCGGTCGTCCTCGAGACCAACGTCGACGACCTGGACCCGCGACTCTGGCCGGCCGTCCTCAGCCGCCTGCTCGAGGCCGGCGCCTCCGACGCGTGGCTCACGCCGATCCTGATGAAGAAGGGCAGGCCGGCACACACGCTCTCGGTGCTCGTACAGCCAGGCCACGAAAGCGGTGTCCTGGCGGTCGTCTTCTCCGAGACCTCTGCGATCGGACTTCGTCGCACCGAGGTCGAGAAGGTGGCGCTCGACCGCGAGATCGCGACCGTGACGGTCGGTGGTCACCGGATCGCGGTCAAGGTCGCCCGCCGCGACGGAGTCGTCGTCAACGTCCAGCCGGAGTTCGACGACGTCGCGTCCGCCGCAGCCGCTCTTGGGTCGACCGCTGAAGGCGGTTCTGGCCGAGGCGATCGCCAGCGCCTCCATGTTGTGGGGCGAGGGGTCGCAGGCGGTTAGGCTGCCGAACATGACCACCCGCTTTGGCGCAGACAGTGAAGTCGGCAGGCTCCGAACGGTCATGCTTCATCGGCCCGGTCCCGAGCTGAAGCGGCTGACTCCGCGCAACAACGACAGCCTCCTGTTCGACGGCATCCCCTGGGTGGCCACGGGCGCAAGACGAGCACGACGCGTTCGCCGCCGCCCTGCGCGAGCGTGGCGTCGAGGTGCTGTACCTCGTCGAGCTGCTGACCGAGGCACTCGACGACGAGGCGGCTCGCGCCCAGGCGATCTCGGAGGTGACGGCGACGCTGCGGCTCGGCGACACCCTTCGCGGCTATCTCAAGGGCTGGCTGCGCGAGCTGGCGCCTGACGAGCTGGCCGCAGCCATCACGGCGGGCGTGCGCAACGACGAGGTCCGGGGCGGGTTCGGACTCGTGACCAGCCTGCTGCCGTCTGACGACTTCCTGCTCGACCCGCTGCCGAACCTGCTCTTCACGCGCGACTCCTCCGTATGGCTGCCCGACCGGGTCGCGATCACCAGCCTCGCGATGCCGGCCCGCGCGCGGGAGACCCAGCTGACGGAGCTGATCTACACGTACCACCCGCGCTTCGCCGACGTCGCACGGCTCCATGGCTGGCAGCGCGAACATGTCGAAGGCGGCGATGTGCTGCTCCTGGCCCCGGGCGTCATCGCGATCGGCGTCGGCGAGCGTACGACGCCAGCCGGGGTCGAGCGTTTCGCCCGCAGTGCCATCGCCGCCGACCTGGCCCATACCGTGCTCGCCGTCCCCATCGCGCAGAAGCGCGCGACCATGCACCTCGACACGGTATGCACGATGGTCGACACGGACGCGATCGTGATGTACCCGAACGTCGCCGACACGTTGGCAGCGCACGCGGTGACGTGCCACGAGACCAACGACGACGAGACGTTGATGCAGCTCGACATCGCGCCGGCCGAGCCCTTCCTCATCGCCGCCGCGAAAGCCATGGGCATCGACACGCTGCGCCAGATCGACACCGGGCTCGACCCGGTGACGGCCGAGCGCGAGCAGTGGGACGACGGCAACAACACCCTCGCGGTGGCGCCCCGGGTCGCCGTCGCCTACGAGCGCAACGTCGAGACCAACGAGCGGCTCCGCGAGTCCGGTATCGACGTCATCGCGATCTCCGGTTCCGAGCTCGGCTCGGGCCGGGGTGGTCCGCGCTGCATGTCGTGCCCGATCTCCCGCGACCCGCTCTGAGCCGAGTACGGCGCCACGAAACGACGATATCGGTTGCCTAGAGCGGTCCCAAACAACGGCCAAATCGAAAAAACTCCCCGTTTTGCGCGCCTTCTGTGCGTTCGGCCGAGAAAAGTGTTCTAACCTTCAACTACACCCGGTCGCTGCTGTATCCCCCGTCAGCGGCGACTGGGTCTCCAATCTTTCGAGCGCCTCACCGAGATCGTGATCTGCCGGTTCGCCAGGCCGCTGCGGGCGGACCGCTGCTCGACCGTGAGCGCCGAGGAGTCGGCAAGAGCGTCGTGCAGGCGTTCGGCGAAGGCTGCCGCGGGTTCCTCGAGCGGCGTCGAGCCGGTGCCGGCCGGGAGGTCCCAGACCGGGACGAGCAAGCCGTGGGCGCGAAACGAGCCGACCAGGCGCGAGCCGGACCCCAGGGTGTCCGCGCCGGCGACGTGCAGTCTCGCCAGAGCGCTGAGCAGCAGCTCCTCGTCGAACGGCTGCACCCAGCGCAGATGCTCCCTGGTGCCGGTACGCGTCCAGTAGGCCGCCTCGACGCTGTCGAGCCGACGGGTGGGATCGATCGAGGCGTTGAGATTCTCGAGCGTCGCCGCTACCGAGGCGTCGGGGCCGTCCGTGTCGTCGAACCAGAAGTCGAAGCCGTCGAGCACCCGCACCGTGAAGTCCGCGTCGGGGTCGACGACGTCCTGCAGCCGCACACCTGGACCGGGGAGGTCGCTGAGGACGACGCTGTCACCTGGGCGCGGCGAGCAGGGCCAGTCGCAACGCCTCGGCGAAATCCCGGCTGAGGTCGGCCGACTGCTGAGCCACCTGGACGGCGAGCCGGACCTCGGAGTCCGCGCGCACGATCGCGCCCGCGATGCCCGGCAGCACGGTCGTCACTGTCACCGTTCGTCCGTCGGCTCGAGCCGTCGTAGGCGCCCGCAGCGAAGCTGCAGGCCAGCGGTGGCCGCCGAGACGAACTCCCTGAGCGCGATCCAGTCGCACTCCCCCGGCAGGCCCTCGAACGTACGCACGACGTAAGCCGCCGAACCGTCGGCGCTGCCGTGACACGCCTTGTACCGGCGTCCGGATCCGCAGGGACAGGGCTGGCGGGGGCCGATGGCGCCGTTGCTCGCGGTGGTCGGCTTCGTTCGTGCCTTCTTGGCCACTGCGGCGCCTTCCGCTCAGATCCGGCTGAGGACTCCAAAGACCGTATTGCCTTCGGCGGCTGCGCGCACACCCCAGTCTCGGGTGAGCGTGTGCACGATGCCCAGCCCTCGACCGTTCGGGGCGAGCGGCGCCGGATGCATCAAGGTTCGGCACGGTGGCACCACCGCCGTCGGCGACAGCGATCGACACCGACGCGTTGTCGAGGACCATCGTCACGAGTACCTGACCGTCCGGTCGTGGCCGGGCGTGCCGCACCGAGTTGGCGAGCAGCTCGGTCAAGACCGCACAGGCGTCGTCGATCGTTGACGGGCCGACACCGGCGGACCGCAGGATCTGGGTCACGTGCCCGCGCCCCGCCCGGGCCGAGACCGCGTTGAACGGCAGCAGCCAGGACCACTCGCCGACCGCGCCAACCGCCTCTGCCTGCATGACTACCTCGCGTGTCGCGACGCGGCTCCCCCCTTCGTGGGTTGAGCCCTGACAGCCGCTCAACGAGGCGGCTCGCGCAAAGGTTACGCTGAGTTACGCGGCTGCGGGTTCCTCCGCGGCTCGTCAGCCGGCGCGGGCGGTGAGCTGTCGACGGACGGCGGCGGGGTTGTCGGTGATGATCGGCGTCGACGTCGAGGGCCGCGCAGAGCTCCACCTCGGCCGGCTCGTTCACCGTCCACACGTGGACGGCGTTGCCGGCAGAGTGTGCCTTGGCGACGTACTCGGGATGCGACGTGATGATGTTCATCGACGGCCCCGCCACGCGCGAGCCGAGCGGGAGCGTACCGTCGCGGAACCGCAGCGGCATGCGGTCCATCAGGTAGACCATCTCCAGCGCCGGGGCAAGCTCCAGGCAGCGCCGCAGGCTCATCCACGAGAAGCTCATCACCCGCGCCGGGAGACACCTGCCCCCGCTTGGGCCTTGCCCATCCGTAGCGGTCGAGCAGCTCGACGAGCCGCTGCTCGACGAGTCCGGCATAGCGCGTCGGATGCTTGGTCTCGATCGCCAGGTCGACCGGTTGGCCCCAGTCGTGAACGGTGTCGAGGAGTCGTTCGAGCGTCAAGATGCTCGTCTTCGAGGCCAGGTCGCAGCCTCGCCGGACTCGTCGTCGAGCTCCTTCCACGGCCGCTTCCACGACGCCCAGTCGAGCTCCTCGAGCTGCCCGAGCTGCTTGTCGGGACACCGGCCCGCGGCCGTTGCTGGTGCGGTCGACCCGCCGGTCGTGGACACACACGAGGTGCCCGTCGGCTGTCAACCGGACATCGCACTCGAGCCCGTCAGCGCCGTCCTTGAGCGCCTGCATGTAAGCGGCGAGGGTATGTTCGGCGGCAGTCAGGCTCGCTCCGCGGTGAGCGATGACCTGCGGCCCCTCGGTTGATCGGTCCCATGCGACCTGCGATCGTCGGCGACGACCCGGTACCCGAAGCACGTCCATGCGCGGAAGGCGCAAAACCGTCATATCTTCATCGTGGCACGAGTAGATGAACAAGCAACAGCAGATCGCGGAACGCCGCGTGTCGCTGTCCTGGTCTACCAGGGTCGCTGGGGCTGCGGAAGCTCTGGGCCACCGGCTGGGAGACGTTCGTCGGAGGAGCCCGGCGTACTGAGGCGCCCGCGAGGAGCAGCCCTACGGCCAGCACGACGAAGCCGATCCCCAACACGATGGCCGCGGTGATCCCCCTGCCTCCCTGAGCCGCCTGGGTACCGGCGTCGGTGACCGCGGACGGCGAGCAACAGCCCGACCGCGATGGTCACCGCACCGAGTACCGTGGCGGCGAAGGCGCCCGCTTCCGCACGCGTACCGCTCCTCCTGTGGAAGCGGTCCGTCACCCACCAGACGACCGCGACGACCGCGGCGACGCCGGCCACGACGACCAGCACGGTGTCGACCCTGTCGCTGGTCCTCGCCTGGCCCAGCGTGACCGCGCGCCCGGCCCTGAAGTCGGCGAAGATCCCCCGCCTGGCCGTGAACGCCCACAACGCGTACACCACGCTGAGCAGCGCTGCCACGACCAGGCACCCCTTCACGGCGGCACCGCCTCGTCGGCTGACCACAGGGGCCGGCCAGGTCTGCTGCTGCCATGGCGAGCCTGGCTGTGGGCGCAGCACGGCGGTCTGGTCGACGCGGTCGCGAGTCGGCGGTCCGGAGTACGGCGAGCTCGGGGGCGGGTACTGCTGGTGCTGCGGACCGCCGGGGTACCCAGGCGGGTAGGGGCCGCGCGCCGGCCCGTACGGCGGTGGGGGTGGTACGAAGGCGGGTACGGGGCTGGAGGCGGCTGCGGGCCGTAGTTCGGGTGCGCCGGTGGCGGTTGCGGCCACGCGCCGACCGCCGGCCGGGGCGGCGCCATCGGCGGAGGGCCGGCCGGCGACGGGGCAGGACGCTCACCTTGCGGTGGTCGCTCACCTGACTCGCCAGGAGCCTTCCGGGCCTCGTCCGGCGGGCCTGAAGCTGTCGTCATGGCAAGCAGCCCCTATCGGTACGTCGCACGACGTCGTGGCAGCGAGCCTAGCGAAGCGCGGGCGCCGCTGGCAGGCGTTGGCGAGAACCTTCAGCCGCGCTGGGTCCGCAGGAACGCGCCGAAGTGCGGGACCGTGAAGCGAACCACTCCCCGCTCCTCGGCGTACACGAGTCCCTTCTTGATCAAGCCGTCACGGGCGGGCGAGAGCGACTGCGGCTTGCGGCCCAGGCTCAGCGCGATCTCGGCCGTCGAGACCGGGCCGTCGAGCGAGTCGGCGCCGAGTCCCGCCATCGCCCTCATATAGTCGCGCTCGGCAGGTGTGGCCCGCTCGAATCGGGTACCGAAGAAGCCGATACCGAGCTCTGACTCCGCCTGCGGGGCGGCGTCGTCGACGTCACGTACGGTGATCGGTGTACCGGGCGCCGCATCCCACGTCGCCTTCCCGTAGGCCTGGACGAAGTACGGATACCCGTCGGTGAGGCCGTAGAGCCGCTCGAGCGCCTGCTCGTCGTAGTCGACATCCTCACTCGACGCCGGGATCAGGAGTGCCCGGTCGGACTCCGCGCGCGAGAGCCGGTCGATGGAGCGGTAGTGGAAGAGCCGCTCGGCATAGGACTTGGACGCCGACAGCGCGGCCGGCAGATGCGGCAGACCGGCCCCGACGATCACCAGTGGTGCCCGCTGCTGGCTGACCTCATGACAGGCCGCGCAGAGGGCTGCGAGCTCGGCCGGCATGACGTCTTGCATCTCGTCGACGAACACCGCCACTCCGACCGACAGGTCGGCAGCGAGCTCTGCGACGTCGGCGAACAGCTCGCTGAGATCCATCTCGAGGTCGCCCGAGTCGGCCCGACCCCGGGCCGCGACCACGTCGACCGGTGGGCGCCACGGGCTGCCCTCGTCGGTCACTCACGGTCGTACGCAGGGCGAACGACTTCACCACGCCGATGACGGCATCCACGCGGTCTGCGTCTCGGTGGCGGTGACCGATGTCGCGCACGGCGGCGTACACCGCCTGGGCCAACGGGCTGCGCACGCTCTGGTCCGGCCTGGCCTCGAACTTTCCCGTACCCCAGGCCCGCCGGACTGCGCGACTTCGCAAGGCGTTCAGCAGCACCGTCTTTCCCACGCCTCGGAGCCCGGACAAGATCAGGGACCGTTCGGGTCTGCCGCCGGCGAGGCGCTGAAGGGTGACGTCGAACTGCTCGAGCTCGCTGTCACGTCCGGCGAGCTCGGCGGGCGTTGACCGGCGCCCGGTGCGTACGGGTTGCGGACGGGGTCCATCGAGTAGCACTGTATCCGGCGAATCTAGGACAAACCCTAGATTGGCATAGCGTGTCCTAGCGTGGCGTCGGGCTCGCTCAGACGACAACGGGCGCCGCGGTCGTCTCGCTCACCATCGCACGACCGTCTGCCTCCCACGCCTGCATGCCGCCGCTGAGGTTGACGGCGTCGAGACCCTGTGCCTGCAGGAACGCCGTCGCCTGCGCCGAGCGAGCACCTACCCGGCACACGACGAGCAGCCGGCGGTCGACGGGGATCTCCGCGACCCGCCTCGGCAGCTGCATGAGCGGTACGTGGATCGCACCCTCGATGTGGCCGGCCGCCCACTCGGCGGGCTCACGCACGTCGAGGACCACCAGGTCGTCCGGGAGCGGACTCGGCACCTGCGGTGGGCTCGACGGCGTGGATCTGGGCTCTCACACCGCCCAACGTATGCGGCACCGCCAAACGGTGGCATTGTCGACACCTGGCCCGGGAGCAAGACTTGGGCGATGAGACCGCAACGGCAGACCTGGCGAGGTAGCGATGCGAGGCGTCGGACGCTCGCGGCGCTGCTGGCGGTCGTGGCCGCTGCCCTGTCCGTGTCCGGCTCCGGATGCGACACCCAGACCGCGGCAGGAGCCACGGCCGGCCGGCGCCGCCTCGCCACGGGCCACTCCAGCGCTCGTCGGGGACCTCGTCCAAGGCGCCGAAGCCGCACCGGGCGCCGAAGCCTCACGCGAGCCCGTCGACCCGTCGTCGTGACCCGGCACCTGGACGCCCCGTGGGGCATCGCCTTCCTGCCCGGAGGCGGCATCTTGGTCGGCGAGCGCGACCGCGGGCAGATCGTGCTGGTCCACCGCGACGGCTCGAAGCGACTGGTCAAGACGGTCCGCGGCGTGCACTCCAACGGAGCCGAAGGCGGCGAGGCGGGCCTGCTGGGCCTCACGCTGTCGCCCCATTTCCGCACCGACCACTGGGTGTACGCGTATCTGAGCAGCGCCACCGACAACCGCGTCGTCCGGATGAGGTGGCGGCATCACAGCCTCGGCGGCAAGCACGTGATCTTCACCGGCATCCCCCGCGGTCTGCACCACAACGGCGGCCGGATCGCGTTCGGTCCCGACGGCATGCTGTATGTGACGACGGGTGAGGCAGAGGTACCGGCGCGGGCTCAGAACCAGCACTCCCTCGGCGGCAAGATCCTGCGGATGACGCCGCGACGGGGCACCTGCACCTGGCAACCCGTTTCGTCACTCGGTCGTGTGGTCGTACGGTCATCGCAATGTCGAGGGCCTGGACTGGGACCCGACCGGCCGGCTCTGGGCGACCGAGTTCGGCGACCACGCCTTCGACGAGCTCAACCTCATCCGGCCCGGCCACAACTACGGCTGGCCGATTGTCGAAGGCAGGTCGAGCGATCGCCCGGTTCACGAACCCGAAGACGGTCTGGCTCACCGATCATGCCGGACCCAGCGGCATCGCGATCACCCGCCTCGGCCATCGCACCGTGGCGTTCATCGGAGCCCTCACCGGCGAACGGCTCTGGCGCGTCGTCCTGCGCGGCTCACGCCGTGGCGAGCAAGCGCCCTCTGTACGTCGGGACGTACGGCCGCATCCGCACGACTGCGGTCGCCCGGGGCTCGTTGTGGTTCACCACGAGCAACACCGACGGGCGCGCCACGCCGCGGCCCGGAGACGACATGCTGATCCGCGTGCCGCTGCGCTGAGCTCGATGCGCCAGTACGAAGACCGCAGGCGCAGCTACTTGAGCAGCCGCGACAGCCGCCTGTCGGCGAGCGGCTTCCCGCCGGTCTGACAGGTCGGACAGTACTGGAGCGACGAGTCGGCGAAGGACACCTCCCGGACGGTGTCCCCGCACACCGGGCACGGCTCACCTGTACGCCCGTGGACACGCAGGCCCGACTTCTTCTCCTTCTTCAGCTCCGACGCCGCCAGCCCGTCCGACCTCTCGATGGCGTCACGCAAGGTCGTGCCGATCGCCTCGTACAGACGCTCGACGTCGTCGTTCGACATGGCAGCCGGCTTGAACGGCGACATCTTCGCGACATGGAGGATCTCGTCGGAGTACGCGTTCCCGATCCCCGCGATCACCGACTGGTCGCGGAGCACACCCTTGAGCTGCGAGCGCCCGGCCGCCAGCAGTATCGACGCGAGCACGTCGATCGTGAAGGACTCGTCCAGCGGGTCGGGACCGAGCCGGGCAATTCCTGGTACCTCGTCGACCCGGCTCACGACATACATGGCCAACCGCTTCTGGGTGCCGGCCTCTGTGAGGTCGAGACCTGAACCGTCGTCGAGACACAGCCGTGCCGCGAGCGGTCCCTTGCCGGGCCGAGCCGGGATCGACGGGACCTCGTCGCGCCAGCGGATCCAGCCGCCCCGGGCCAGATGAACGACCAGGTGGAGATCGTCGACGGCGATGTCGAGGAACTTGCCGTGCCTCGTGACGTCACCGATGAACAGTCCCTGCAGTGCCGAGACCGGCGGGCTGAACGTCTTCAGGGCCGCGAAGGCGACGACGTCGAGCCGGGCCACAGCGCGATCCTTGAGACGCGTGCCCAGGTCGGCCGCGAGCGCTTGTACTTCGGGGAGTTCCGGCACGCTCCCAGTGTGCCCTGTCCATCGCGATGCCCGTCCTGTCTTGCCGCTGTCGCCGAGGCACGGCATCATGGCGCCATGCCGCAGCGGACGCGCGAACCTGGAGAGGTGTTCCTCGACGCCCACCGCAACGGCCGGGCCATGCGCCTGACCTGGCATCACGAGGCCGACGTCGTGGTCCTCTCCTTGTGGCGCGACCATGTGTGCGCAGGCACGTTCAGGCTCGCCACCGCCGACGTCAACGACTTCGTCGACGCCCTCGTCGAGGGACTGCGCGGCGAGCCGGGGCTGTCGGTGTCGCGCTCGGCCGAGCGCGGCGTCGCCCGCCGGGTTGCTGCGGCTCGGCAGGCACTCCCGCCGAGGCAACGCCAGGGCGGGCTGCACGCGGCCCGTACGGTTGACCGGCCCGGCGCCGACGACGCTGGCGAGGGCTTCTCGGACTGGGCCTTCGGCGGCCAGGGAGCTCACCGGGCGACAGCCACCTGACCGATCAGAGCCACGGCTGCGGCAGCGGCACTCGCAGCGCCCGGTCCAGCATCGACAGGTAGTCGCGGCGGGAGACCTCGACCGATCCGAGGCTCTGAAGGTGCGGCGTGGACCACTGCAGATCCAGCAGCCGGTCGTCGTGACCGTCCCGCAGCAGCGCCACGAGGGCCATCAGCGCGACCTTCGACGCATCGCGATCCCGGTGGAACATCGACTCACCGGCGAAGAGGCCAGCGATCGCGACACCGTACAGGCCGCCCACCAGCTCGTCTTGGCGCCAAACCTCGACGGAATGCACCCATCCGAGGTCGTGCAGAAGCGCGGTACGCGGCCGTGACCTGGCTGTCGATCCAGCTGCCCGCCCGGGCGGGGTCGGCGCATCCGGCGACGACCTCGTCGAAGGCTTCGTCGACTGTTGTCGTGAACCGCTTCGCCGACTGGCGCATGGACCTCGTGATCCTGAGACCGGAGACGGGCAGAACACCGCGCCGTACCGGCGACCACCAGGCGATCTCGCCACCCGGGGTGACCGGCATCGGAAACAGGCCCTGCCGATAGGCGCCGAGTATGGTCCCCGGCTCCAGGTCGGCTCCGATCGCGACCATGTCGTCGTCGAGGTCGCTCGGCGTCGGGAAAGGACCAGCGCGTCGTCGGCGGCTCAGTCGGCATCGACGTCGCCCAGGTAGCTGGCGTCCAGGAGCAGCGCGAGCCATCGAAACGGTGCCTCGGCGTACTCCGCGGCCTCGGCGGGCCCCATCCCGGTCATGGCCGCAGCCCAGCTCAGGCTGCGGGTGACCTTGCCGAGGTGACAGGCCAGCTGGAGCTGCTCGACGAGGTCGGTTCTCGGGGCAAGGTGAGTGAACGGCTCCAGGTAGGCGTCGCGCACCTTGGCGACATCCGGCCCGTCGTCGCCGGTCTTGGTGAGGTGCTTCACGACGCGCAGCGTGACGAGCAGGGTGCCGAACGGGTGTCCGACCACGCTGTCGCCCCAGTCGAAGAAGACGGGAGCTTCACCGTTCGCACCGGCGAAGATGTTCCACGGGTGGAGGTCGCCGTGGAGCAGCGACGCGCGGACCGGGTACGACGCAAGCTCACGACACCAGTCATCGAAGTCGTCCCGGAGGTCACCGAGCCGCTCGTATGACCTTCGGTCAGTCGTCGGAACCCGAGCTTTCGACGTACGGCCGAACGGTCTCGAGCGCCTGGTCGAGCCGCGCCGGCATCATCTCGAGACGCATGTCCGGCACCCCGGCGGCAACCAGCTCGTCGACGGCGGCACTGAGGTCCAGCTGGAGCTGCGCGAAATGGGGAACCGCCGAGCAGAGAGCGTCGACCAGTCCGCGACCCTCGAGGACGTCTCCGAGCACGGGCCCGCCGTCGGGCAGGAGTATCCAGTTGCGCGTCTCGTGGACCGCCAGCGGGCGCAGGACAACCGAGGCTGGCCGTGGCGCTCGAGGACCGGGTACAGCTTCGCTTCGAAGGCGGTGCCCGGCCCAGGCGCCTTGAGCCACACGGTCCCGCGCGAGGTGGGCGCTCGCAGTGCGGTCGCCCACGGCCGCAGATGCGGCTGTTCGACGTCGCCGATCCGGCGCTCCCCGGCCGTACGCAGTCTGTCGTCGAGCCAGTCGACCGCCTCGGTCCGCCACGACGATGACGACCAGACCGCCGTCCCGAAGCAGTCGCTCTGCGGCGCCGCCCGGTCAGCGTCCATGCGTCGGTTCAGCCGGACTTGCGGCGGAACTCCCGCTGTTGCTTGTCGTTGCGCGCCTCCTTGACGCCCTTGTTGGGATTGCCCTCCGCGTGCATCTCGGTGTGGCTGGCGTTCTTGCGCTCGAGCGCCTCGCGGAACTTCCGCCGCGTCTCGTCTTCTTGGTCCACAGGATCCGGCTCGGCCATTGTTCGCTCCTCGTGAGGGCTGCGCTCGAGGTGGTGTCTAGCCAGCCACGCTACCCTCGCCCGCCACCAGTTTCCCAGCGAACTCGACTGCTCGACGGGCCGGAGCCGCGGCAGTGCGTACAGTTGGCTCTCCGCGAAGAGCAGGGGGTCTGGGTCATGCGTGCAGGGAAGATCGCCGGGAAGCTGGTGGCCCCGATCGCGCTCAACCATGCGCCCGCCCTGACGGCCGGGTCTGATCCGGCAGGCGCTCGATCGGGCGATCGACGGGTTCGGCCCGCTTGCAGGTGCCGCGGCTGCGGCCGACAAGCGGGTGTCGGAGTCCGGCGGAAACGTCGACAAGGCCGTTCGCAGCCTGATCGACTCGCACGTGCGGCTGGCCGGCGTCGAGGGGTTCGTCACCAACATCGGCGGACTCGTCACGATGACCGTTACCCTCCCGGTCAACATCTCCGGTCTCGCTCTCCTCCAGTGCCACCTCGTTGCGGGGATCGCGCATCTGAGGGGCTACGACCTCGACGACCCCCGGGTACGCAATGCCGTGCTCGCCTGCATGCTCGGAGAGGACACCGTCAAGTCCCTCGTCAAGAAGAAGAAGCTCCCGAGCAGCCCGATGGCGATCGCCACCGCACCTGCGCGCGATCCCGCACTCGATTCGCGGCTCGCCGCCGAGGTGACCAGAGAGCTCCTCACCCGGGTGGCCGGCAAGCGCACGGTCGCCGTCGTCGGTCGCCGCACACCCATCATCGGCGGTGGCGTCGGGGCGGTCACGGACGGCTACGCGACCTACCAGATCGGGCGGTACGCGGCCCGGGAGCTTCGCTCTCGACGGGCCTGAGCGCGACGGCTCAGAGCAGGGCTGTCGCCACCCGCGAGGCTGGTGGCTTGCCGATCTTCGACGCCATCCAGCCGGTCGTGGCGACGAGGGCCCCGAGGTCGACACCGGTCTCGATGCCGAGCCCGTCGAGCTGCCAGACCAGGTCCTCCGTCGCCAGGTTGCCGGTGGCGCTCTCGGCGTAGGGACACCCGCCGAGCCCACCCGCTGAGGAGTCGACGGTGGTCACACCCTGGCGCAGGGCGGTGAGCGTGTTGGACAGGGCCTGCCCGTAGGTGTCGTGGAAATGCACGGCGATCGCGTCGATGGGCGTACCGGCGGCGGCGAAGGACGAGAGCAGCCGGCTGACCTGTCCAGGGGTGGCCACCCCGATCGTGTCCCCCAGCGACAGCTCGTCGCAGCCCAGGTCGAGCAGCCGCTGGCCGACCGCGACCACCTGCGCTGCCGCGACCTCGCCCTCCCACGGGTCCCCGAAGCACATCGACACATACCCCCGAACCCGCAGGCCCTCGGCTCGAGCGCGCGAGACGACCGGTCCGAACATCTCGAACTGGCTCGTCGAGGCTGCGGTTGAGGTTTCGCTGGGCGAAGGTCTCGGTGGCGCTGGCGAAGACCGCGATGTCACGAACACCCGTGGCGAGCGCCCGCTCGAGACCGCGGACATTGGGGACGAGCGCGGGCATGCGCGGCACGGCGTCGGGACCGATGAGGTCGAGCAGGGCCTCGGCGTCGGCGAGCTGAGGCACCCAGGCGGGATGGACGAAGCTCGTCACCTCGATCGTTCGCAGTCCCGCCGCCGCCAGCCGCGTGATGAACTCTGCCTTCACGTCGACGGGCACGACCGTCGACTCGTTCTGCAGCCCGTCGCGGGGTCCGACCTCGTAGACCGTGACCGCTGCGGGCAGGTCATCGAGCGGCACGACCTGCGGAAACGCCGTCACTGCGGCGCCCGGCTCTGAGCCGTGCGGTCGGTCGCCTCGCTTCGGCCGCTGGCACCACCCGCAAGAGCTCCGCTCCGCGGGCGACCTGCTCGCCGGCCGTGACAGCGACCGAGGCGACAGAGCCGGCGAACGGCGCCTTGAGTGCCAGCTCCATCTTCATCGCCTCCATCACCGCGAGCGTCTGGCCGTCAGCCACCGGCGACCCCGCGGAGACGTTCACGGCCAAGACCGTGCCGGGCATCGGAGCGACGATGGAACCGTCGTGGGCATGGATCGGCGGCCGTCGGCCCGAACGCGTCCGGACGGACGAACTCGTGGGTCTGGCCGAGGTACGACGCGAGCACCCGGTGCGGCTCGACCAGGACATGGCCCACCTCCACCAGACCGTCGACCTCGAGTGCCAACCTGGTACCGGCTCGGCGCAACGGCCGCACGGCGATGTCACGGCCACCGACCTGCACGAGCCCGCTCTCCGGATGGACGACCAGCAACCGTGACTCACCGCCCGTATCGCCCTCATGCCTGCGAGGCGATCGACACGGGAATCCCCGCCGGGGAACCCCCGATACGCCAGCCGTCGGCGGTCGACAAAGGCCCGGCCGGCGAGTCGAGTCCCTCGGTCGCAAGCGCCCAGGCAGCCAGGTACCAGGCGACCTCCGGCACGAGCCGGGTGAGCTCGCCGAGGTGGCTGTCGAGCCAGGAGGTGTCGACCTCGCCCTGGCGGAAGGCAGCGGAGTGGGCGAGGGTGCGCAGGAAGCCGGCATTCGTCGTGAGCCCCAAGATCGCCGTGTCGTCGAGCGCGGCGACGAGCGCCCGCCTGGCCGCCTCGCGGGATGCGGCCGACACGATGACCTTGCCCAACAGGGGGTCGTAATGGGTGGCGACCTGCTGACCCGACTCCAGCGCGGCGTCGACCCGCGCATCCGGCGGCCAGTGCACCGCGTCGCTGTCCCCGGCCTGTGGCAGGAAGCCCTGGAAGGGGTCCTCGGCGTACACGCGCGCCTCGATGGCATGGCCGCTGACCAGGATGTCGTGCTGGGTGAACGGCAGTGGCAGTCCCTGCGCGACACTGAGCTGAAGCTCGACCAGGTCGAGCCCGGTGATGAGCTCGGTCACGGGGTGCTCGACCTGCAGGCGGGTGTTCATCTCGAGGAAGTAGGCGTCCTCACCCGACACGAGGAACTCCACCGTGCCCGCATTGGTGTAGCCGACATGGCGGGCGAGCCCGACGGCGGCGGAGAGCACGGTCTCGCGTACACCCGACGAGATCATCGTCGCCGGTGCCTCCTCGATCACCTTCTGATGGCGGCGCTGCACCGAACAGTCGCGCTCGAAGAGATGGACGACGTTGCCGTGCGTCGTCGCCGAATACCTGTACCTCGATATGGCGGCCGTCTCGACGTAGCGCTCCACGAGCATGGTGTCGTCGCCGAACGCCGCCAGCGCCTCTCGCCGGGCGGACGCGACGGCTTCGGCCAGGTCACCGGCTCGCGCGCACGATGCGCATGCCCTTCCCGCCGCCACCGCTCGCCGCCTTCAGAGAAGCGGGAAGCCCATCTGCCGGCCGATGTCGCGCAGCGCGTCGTCCCCGGTGGCCGTCGGCCCGCAAGCCGCTGCGGCAGGCAGGACCGCGACACCAGCCTCGACCGCGACCTCCCGGGCGGCGTCCTTGCGCCCCATCAGCGGCGATCACGTCGGCCGAGGGACCGATGAAGACGAGGCCGGCGTCCCTCACCGCCCGGGCGAACTCGGCCCGCTCGGAGAGGAATCCGTAACCCGGGATGCACCGCGTCCGCGCCGGCTGCGTTTGCAGGCTTCGAGAAGAGCGGGCACCGACAGGTAGGAATCCGCTGCGCGCGCGGGCCCGATGCGTACGGCCTCGTCGGCTGCCCGCACGTGTGGTGCGTCCCGGTCGGCGTCACTGTAGACGGCCATGCTTCGCAGACCGACCGCCTTGAGACTTCGGATCACGCGAAGAGCGATCTCCCCGCGGTTGGCGACGAGCACGGTGTCGAAGGCTGTCAAGGCCGGGTCACATCCGGAAGACGCCGTAGTTGCGGCTTCGGCACGGGCGCATGGGCCGCGGCCTCGAGTCCCATGCCGACCACCCGTCGGGTGTCGACCGGGTCGATGATCGCGTCGTCCCACAAGCCTCGCTGTGGAGTAGTAAGGCGAGCCCTGGACCTCGTACTGCTCGCGGATCGGCAGCCGGAACGCCTCCTCGTCGTCGGCCGCCCACGTCTCACCCCTCGCCTCGATCGCATCGCGCCGCACGGTCGCCAGCACCGCCGCCGCCTGCTCGCCACCCATCACCGAGATGCGGGCGTTGGGCCACATCCAGAGGAACCGAGGGTCGTAGGCGCGCCCGCACATGCCGTAGTTCCCCGCCCCGAACGAGCCGCCGATGACGACCGTGAACTTCGGTACGACCGAGCAGGCGACGGCGGTGACCAGCTTGGCGCCGTCCTTGGCGATGCCTCCGGCCTCGTACTGCCGCCCGACCATGAAACCGGTGATGTTCTGCAGGAACACCAAGGGCACGCCTCGCGAGTTGCACAGCTCGATGAAGTGGGCGCCCTTGAGGCTTGACTCGCTGAAGAAGATCCCGTTGTTCGCGACGATTCCGACGTCGTAGCCCCAGATGCGCGAGAACCCGCACACGAGCGTCTCGCCGTACAGCGCCTTGAACTCGTGCATCCTCGACCCGTCGACGACCCGCCGGATCACCTCGCGGACGTCGTACGGGGTTCGGGTGTCTGTCGGCACGACGTCGTACAGGGTGGCGGGGTCCTCGACCGGCTCCTCGACCTCATGGGGCACCAGCGACGCGGGGCGGGCCGCCCGAGGGTGCCGACGGCGGATCGGACGATGGCCAGCGCGGCCGCGTCGTCGTCGGCGAGATGGTCGACGACTCCCGGACCTGCGAGCATGCACGTCTCCGCCGCCGAGCTCTTCGGACGTGACGACCTCCCCAGTCGCCGCCTTCACCAGCGGCGGGCCGCCGAGGAAGATCGTGCCCTGTTGACGCACGATGACCGACTCGTCCGACATCGCTGGGACATACGCTCCGCCGGCCGTACACGAGCCCATCACCGCGGCGATCTGAGCGATCCCTTCGGCCGACAACGTGGCCTGGTTGTAGAAGATCCGCCCGAAGTGGTCGCGGTCGGGAAAGACCTCGTCCTGCATCGGGAGGTAGGCGCCGCCCGAGTCCACGAGATAGATGCAGGGCAGTCGGTTGGCCCGCGCGATCTCCTGTGCTCGCAGGTGCTTCTTGACGGTGATCGGGTAGTAGGTGCCGCCTTTGACGGTTGCGTCGTTCGCCACGACGACACAGGGGCGCCCGCTCACCTGACCGACTCCCGCGACCATCCCGGCCGCGGGCACGGCGTCGTCGTACATCCCGAACGCAGCGAGCGGAGCGATCTCGAGGAACGGCGAACCGGGGTCCAGCAGCCGGTCGACCCGGTCCCTGACCAGCAGCTTGCCGCGCTGGACGTGCCGGGCGCGAGCCGCCTCCGCTACCGCCGAGCCGAACCGTCGCCAACCGCTTCCTCAGCTCGGCGACGAGCTCGGGCATCGACTGCTCCGCGGTGGCGCCCGCTCCCGCGCCGGCTGCCCTCATGCGCCCTCCGATTCCCTGGCGCCCCGCGGGCTCAGGTCCGCTGCCATGCTAGCGATCACATTCTCAGCATAAGCATAAGTTTGGCCGGTTGCCTGGGCCGGATGCGCATGATTTGCTTAGCCTCAGTGGTTGAGACAGCTGCCACATTGTCCTTCGGTATTTGGTGAAGGGGATGTGCATGTCTCCCGTTTTTCCGTCGTCAGCTGTGGCCGAACACCTGTTCTCGGTGGAGTCCGATCATGGACAGAGCGCTGACCGGTCGCAGCGTACGCATGAGTTGTTGGCTCGAGCGCAGGCTGCTGATGCGGCTGAGATGGCGCGGTTGCATGAGGAGGTGGTGCTGCTGAATATCGAGGTCGCGGAGTCGATTGTGATGCGGTACCGCAACCGAGGGGTGCCGGTGGAGGATTTGGTGCAGGTGGCGTGTGTCGGGTTGGTCAAGGCGGTGCGGGGGTTCGATCCGGACAAGCAGTGACAACTTCTTGGGGTACGCAGTGCCGACGATCTTGGGCGAAGTGAAGCGGTTCTTCCGAGACAATGCGTGGGTGGTGCGGCCGCCGCGGCGTATCCAGGAGTTGCAGGCGGAGATCTCGGCGGCGTCGGCGCGGTTGACGCATGAGTCAGGGCGGGTGCCGTCGCCGGCGATGATCGCGGCGGAGTTGGGGACCGACCCGGGGAGGTGGTCGAGGCGTTGGCGGCGGATGGCTGTTTCGCGCCGAGCTCGTTGGACCGGTCCAGCAGGGCGGTCGACGACGACGGCGGGCTCGTTGGCTGATGTGCTGGGTGACGACGACCCGGGCTTCGCCCATGCTGAGGCTTTGGTCGCGTTGCGGCCGCTGTGTCAGCGGCTGTCCGAACGCGACCGGCGGATCATCTACCTGCGCTTCTTCCACGAATGGACCCAGGCCCGCATCGCGCAGGAGTTCGGCGTCACCCAGATGCAGGTCTCCCGCCTGCTGAGCCGGATCCTGCGCGACATGCGCAACCAGCTCGCGGACCTCCAGGACGACCCGGTACAGGTCGCCAGCTGACCGAGAGACGCGAAAGGTCTGGAGTCAGACCTTGACGAGGTGCCGGGGCTAGGCCAGGATTCCTGGATTCGCCTGCGGCTTGACCGGTCGCCGTTCCCCAGGAGTCCCGATGGCGTCTCGTCCCTCCCCGCTCCTCTCCCCTCCTCGCACAAAGCGACTCCGACCTCCTCGCAGAGCTCGGATACGAGCAAGAGCTCCACCGCGGGATGTCGGGGTTCTCGAACTTCGCCGTGTCGTTCTCCATCATCTCGATGCTCGCCGGGTGCATCACCAGCTACTGATCGCCGATGAATGCGGGCGGCCCCATCGCGATCTCGATCGGGTGGCCGCTCGTCGGCGTCTTCGTGCTCTGCGTGGCGATGGCGATGGCCGAGGTGTGCTCGGTCTATCCCGACCGCGGGCGGGCTGTACTGGTGGGCGGGCCGGTTGGCCAAAGGAACAACCGGGTCTGGGCCTGGTACGTGGGCTGGTTCAACTTCCTCGGCGAGGTCGCTGTCACCGCGGGGATCGACTTCGGCGCCGCGTCACCTGGGTCGCCTTCCTCAACCTGACGTTCGGGGCATCGACGGTCACGCCCAAGACGACGTTCGTCGCGTTCTTGATCATCATCGTGCTGCACGGCCTGCTGAACACGTTCGGCGTCAACCTGGTCAAGGTCTTGTCGCAACGTCAGCGCCTGGTGGCACCTCGCCGGCGTCGCCGTGATCGTGGCCATCTTGCTCATCGTGCCCGACCACCACCAGAGCCTGTCGTGGACGTTCACCAACTACGTGAACAACACCGGCTGGACGTTCGGTGGGGCAAGCATCTATGTCTTCTTCCTCGGCCTGCTGATGGCCCAGTACACGTACACCGGCTATGACGCCTCCGCCCACGTCGCGGAGGAGACCATGGACGCGTCCCTCGAAGCTCCCCGCGGGCTCGTACGCAGCGTCTGGGTCTCGATCCTCGCCGGCTGGATCCTGCTCGTCGTCGTGACGGCGTCGATCGTGAACTACAACGCCGAGCGCACGAGCTCCACCGGCCTGCCTCCGGCGCAGATCTTCATCGACGCGGCGGGGCGGCACACCGGGGAGTTCCTGCTCTTGATCTGCGGCGTCGCCCAGTTCTTCTGCGGGATGGCGTCGGTGACCGCGAACTCGCGCATGTCGTTCGCGTTCAGCCGCGACCACGCGCTGCCTGGCTCGAGGATCTGGGCCAAGGTCAACCCTCGCAGCGGCACGCCCACGAACTCGATCTGGCTGTGCGTCGCGCTGTCCACCATCTTGGTGGTCCCGCTCGCTATGGAGCACCACCGCCTACCTCGCCGTCACCAGCATCGCCGTCATCGGGCTGTACATCGCCTATGTGACCCCGGTCTTCCTGCGGCGACGGCGACCCGACTTCCCCGAGGGCCGTTGGAACCTCGGACGCTGGAGTGCGCTGATCGGGTGGATAGCTGTGGTCTGGGTCGTGTTCATCGTGATCTTGTTCATGCTGCCGGCCGCGAGCCCGGATCACGTCTCCACCTTCAACTACGCCCCCGTCGCCGTCGTCGTGGTCTTGCTGTTCGCGACGGCGTCGTGGTTCGCGGGAGGCAGCCAGCACTTCATGGTGGGCAAGCCGATCGCTCCAGCCTTGGCCGAGATCCCCGACCCCACGGCGTGACGTCGACGCCGAGCCCCGAGTCGCGGCCATACCCGGCACTGTCGACCGCTGAAGGGCCGAGAACCGGACTTGCCGGGGTGCTCCTCAGACCTGTCCGTGGCACCAACGCGTTCGAGGCCACCGTCGAGCAGCTCGGCACGGCGATCCGGCTCGGTGCGTCTTCGCCGAGGGCGACCGGCTCCCTCCCGAGCGGGTCCTCGCGGGCTCGATGGGGGTCAGCCGCGCGACCCTGCGGGAGGCGATCGCGGCGCTGAGGCAGGCAGGTCTGGTGTCCACCCGGAGTGGTCGCGGCGGCGGAACGGTGGTGGCACGAAGCGGCCCTCGCGCCGTAGCGACCGACGAGCTCGCCCGTCGAGCGCACGCCCAGTCACTCGTCGCCGCGAACCGTGAGCACTACCGCGACGCCCTTGTCGCCCGTCGAGTGCTCGAGCCTGGCGCCGCCTTCGTCGCAGCGAACCGCGACCTCACCGCCGAGGAACGAGCGCTGGCTGCGCGAGGCCCTGGGCGCCGTCGACACCGCCGGCGACCACGAGACGCTACCGCCAGGCCGACAGCCGGCTCCACCTGGCGATCGCGAAGCTGTCCGGGTCCGCCCGCCTGCTCGGACTGGTCGCCGACGTGCAAGACGACCTTAACGACCTGCTCGGCGCCATCCCCGTGCTCGCAGTCAACATCACCCACTCCAACTCCGAGCACCGCCGGGTCGTCGAAGCGATCCTGGCCGGGGAGCCCGACCGGGCACGCGATGTGATGGAGTGCCACTGCGACGGCACCGCAGCGCTGCTGCGCGGGCTGCTGGGAGTACAACCGACGCCACCTCGAAGGGACGGAACCCGTTGATGAGCGACATGCGAAGAGCGCAACCGGGCCGCGGCAAGCTCAGCGTCGAGGAGCTGCGCGTCGAGATCGCCGGCGGCACTGTCGACACGGTCGTGGTCGCTTTCACCGACATGCAGGGGCGCCTGCAAGGCAAGCGGATGCAGGCCGACTACTTCCTCGACCAGGTGCTCGAGCACGGGACCGAGGGCTGCAACTACCTCCTTGCGGTCGACGTCGACATGAACACGGTCGGCGGCTATGCGATCAGCTCGTGGGAGGGCGGCTACGGCGACATGGAGTTCGTGCTCGACCTCGACACCTTGAGATGGACGCCGTGGCTCCCGGCGACGGTGATGGTCCAGTGCGACCTCGCCTGGCTCGACGCCGACCACTCCCCGGTCACCCAGTCGCCGAGGCAGGTCCTGAAAAGGCAGGTGGAGGCCGCCGCCTCGCTCGGCATGGCCGCGTTCGCAGGTACCGAGCTCGAGTTCATCGTGTTCGACGACACCTACGAGCAGGCGTGGTCGTCGGCGTACCGCAACCTCACGCCCGTCCAACCAGTACAACGTCGACTACTCGCTGCTCGGCACATCGCGCGTCGAGCCGCTGCTGCGCGAGATCCGCAACGGCATGCAGGGCGCCGGGCTCACGGTCGAGTCGGCGAAGGGCGAGTGCAACCTCGGCCAGCACGAGATCGCCTTCCGGTTCGACGAGGTGCTGACCACCGCTGACAACCACAGCGTCTACAAGAACGGTGCGAAGGAGATCGCCTCGCTGCACGGCAAGGCGCTCACCTTCATGGCCAAGTTCGACGCGCGCGAGGGCAACTCCTGCCACATCCACATGAGCCTGCGGGGCACCGACGGCACGACGGTCTTCGACACCGGCGACGGGCCGACGGATCTCTTCGACCAGTTCGTGGCGGGCATCCAGGCCACCATGCGGGAGTTCACGCTCCTCTACGCGCCGAACGTGAACTCGTACAAGCGTTTCCAGCCTGGCTCGTTCGCGCCGACCGCAGTCGCGTGGGGCCACGACAACCGCACCTGCTCGCTGCGCGTCGTCGGACACGGGGGCGGGCTCCGGGTCGAGAACCGGCTGCCGGGTGGTGACGTCAACCCGTACCTCGCGTGTGCGGCGATGCTGGCAGGGGGCCTCTACGGGATCAACAACGAGCTGGATCACGAGCCGCCGTTCACCGGCAACGCCTACGAGTCCGACAAGCCGCGCGTGCCCACGACGCTGGCCGCGGCGCGTGAGCTGTTCGCGGCGTCCACCGTGGCACGCGAGGCATTCGGCGACGACGTGGTCGACCACTACGTCAACGCGGCCGACGTCGAGCTGGCCGCATTCAACGCCACGGTGACGGACTGGGAGCGGTTCCGTGGGTTCGAGAGGCTCTAGCCGGTGACAGCCGACGTGCTCCACGAGGTGATCGACCCGGCGACCGAGCGGGTCGTACGGACCCTCGCCCTAGCGGGCATCGAGGAGGCCGACGTCGCCATCGACCGCGCCCAGGTCGCCTTCGAGACCTGGCGCCGGGTGGCCCCGGCCGACCGGGGACGGTTGCTGCGCCGCTTCGCCGAGGCGGTCGACGGCGCGATCGAGGAGCTGGCCCAGCTGGAGGTAGCCAACTCCGGCCACACGATCACCAACGCACGCTGGGAGGCAGGCAACGTGCGGGACGTGATCCAGTACTTCTCCGCCGCGCCCGAGCGGCTGCTCGGCCAGCAGATCCCTGTGGCCGGTGGAGTCGACATCACGTTCAAGGAGCCGCTCGGCGTCGTCGGTGTCATCGTGCCCTGGAACTTCCCGATGCCGATCGCGGGATGGGGTTTCGCGCCCGCGCTGGCCGCCGGCAACACGGTGGTCCTCAAACCGGCGGAGCTGACGCCGCTCACTGCGCTGCGGCTGCAGGAGCTCGCCGTGCAGGCAGGTCTGCCGGAGGGAGTGTTCACTGTCGTCGCCGGCAAGGGCTCGGTGGTCGGAGCGCGGTTCGTCACGCACCCGGCGGTCCGCAAGGTGTGCTTCACCGGCTCGACCGAGGTGGGTACCCAGATCATGGCCGGCTGCGCCGAGCAGGTGAAGCGGGTGACCCTGGAGCTCGGCGGCAAGAGCGCGAACATCGTCTTCGCGGACGCCGACATCGAGCGCGCAGCGGCGACCGCGCCCGCGGGGGTGTTCGACAACGCGGGCCAGGACTGCTGCGCCCGCAGCCGCATCCTCGTCGAGCGTTCGGTGTACGACCGGTTCCTCGAGCTGCTCGAGCCGGCCGTCCAGGCTGTCAACGTGACGGCAGCCGGCGGACGACGCCGCCGACATGGGCCCGCTGATCAGCGCCGGCCAACGTGAGCGGGTCTCCTCGTACGTCGAGGGTGGTCGCGTCGAGGTTGCCTTTCGCGGGTACTGCGCCCGACGGCGCCGGATATCTGGTACCCGCCCACCGTCGTACTGCCGGCCTCGCGGCCGACCGGGTCTGGCGCGAGGAGGTCTTCGGGCCCGTCGTGGCCGTGCTGCCTTTCGAGGACGAGGCCGACGCCGTCGCGGCGGCGAACGACAGCGACTACGGCCTGTCGGGGTCGATCTGGACGCGTGACGTCGGTCGTGCCCTGCGGGTCGCGAGAGGGGTCGAGGCGGGGAACCTGAGCGTGAACTCGCACTCGTCGGTCCGCTACTCGACCCCGTTCGGAGGGTTCAAGCGGTCCGGGATCGGCCGCGAGCTCGGCCCGAACGCACTCGACGCGTTCACCGACGTCAAGAACGTCTTCATCAGCACGGAGGAGTCCTGACCATGAGTCACCACCTGCGCCTCGAAGGGCGCACCGCCGTCATCACCGGCGGGTGCAGCGGCATCGGCCTGGCAACGGCACGTCGGTTCGCGGCCGAAGGTGCCCATGTCGTGATCGGTGACGTCGACGCACGGGCCGGCGCCGAGGTCGCCGCGGAGATCGGCGCGACCTTCGTGCCAACCGACGTCACGGACGCCGACCAGGTGGCCGCGCTGTTCGCCGCCGCGAACCAGTCCGGTGGCAGTGTCGACGTCGCCTTCAACAACGCGGGCATCTCCCCACCGGAGGACGACTCGATCCTCGACACGAGCCTCGCCGTTTGGCAGCGCGTCCAGGCGGTCAACCTCACGAGCGTGTACCTGTGTTGCAAGGAGGCACTCGGCTACATGCGGGAGCAGCGGCGTGGCTCGATCATCAACACGGCGTCCTTCGTCGCCGTGATGGGGGCGGCCACGTCGCAGGTGTCGTACACGGCCAGCAAGGGCGGTGTCTTGTCGATGAGCCGAGAGCTCGGCGTGCAGTTCGCCCGCGAGGGCATCAGGGTCAACGCGCTGTGTCCTGGGCCGGTCAACACACCGCTGCTGCGCAAGCTCTTCGCCAGCGACCCGGAGCGCGCGCAGCGTCGCCTCGTGCACATCCCGGCGGGTCGGTTCGCCGAGCCCGAGGAGATCGCCAACGCCGCCCTGTTCCTCGCCAGTGACGAGTCGAGCTTCGTGAACGCCACCACCTTCCTCGTCGACGGCGGCATCTCCGCCGCCTACGTCACGCCGCTGTGAGCCGGCCCGTCATCGGCGTCACGAGCTACTGCGAGCCCGCAAGCTGGGGTCCGTGGACGAGGGTGACCGCGGTCCTCGTCCCGCAGCGCTACACCTCGTTCGTCCATGCCGCCGGCGGCCTGCCGTTCGTGCTGCCAACGCTCGGCGACCAGCCGGATCCCGACGAGTCGACGCCATGTTGTCGAAGCTCGACGGGCTGGTCCTGATCGGCGGCTCGGACGTGGACGCGAGCCGCTACGGGGAGGAGCCGCATACTCCTCGCCCAGGCGCCGCGCGTCGACCGCGACGCCACCGAGCTCATGCTGGCCACCAGGGCGCGCGACAAGATCCCGGTCCTGGGCGTCTGCCGAGGAATGCAGATCATGGCCGTGGCAGCAGGCGGCGTGCTCGAACAGCACCTGCCTGACCGGATCGGCCATCAAGATCATTCGCCCGCACCCGCGGAGTACGGCGTGCGGGTGGTCGAGCCGCGAGACGGTACCCGCCTGGCATCGATCCTCGGGGACCGGCTCGAGGTGAACTGTCACCACCACCAGGGCGTGGCGACCCACCCGTCGTACGAGGTCGCCGCTTGGAGCTCCGATGGTGTGGTCGAGGCTATCGAGTCGCCCGACTCGAGGTTCCACATCGGTGTGCAGTGGCATCCCGAGACCGGCTCGGACGGCCGGCTCTTCGACGCCCTGGTGTCGGCAGCAAGGGATCTCCGGCTAGGCAGTTCTGCGCCGCTCGGCCCAGGCCCGCATGGCCAGCTGGTTGCGCTGGTCACGGCTGAACCAGCCAGGAACATCGCTCGGTGACTCCGGATCCCCCGGCGGGCCGGTCCCGTAGCCGGTCGCCGGCGGGGCTGTGACGAGTACTCGTGCCCGGTAGGCGTCGTCCAGGTGACAGTGTCGTCGGCCTTGCCACGCACACGCCAGCCGGGATGGTGCTTGGCGAGGTGTGATCTGAGGCAGAGGCCGTGAAGGTTGTCTGCCGTCGTGAGCCCGGCGTCGGCCCAAGCCTCGATGTGGTCGAGATGTCGGATGCGAGCGCCACACACCGGCATCCGGCAGTGCCTGTCGCGGCAGGCGACGGCGTGCCGCAGACCGTCGCTGGGCACGTAGACCGTGGGGTCCGTGTGGATCACCGCCCCGGTGTCGGGGTTGCAGAGCAGTCGGCTCAACGTGAAGTCTCCAGAAGCGACCATGTCTCGGGCTGCCCCCGCCGAGACCGTGCCGTACCCGTCGAGATGCGCGCTCTTCGAGTCGAGCCCCAGCAAGGTGGTCAACGAGATGACGACCTGCACAGCCGTTGTTCGCAGCGCTCGGGCGCCGACTGCTGCGTTGGGTCGTCGCCATCGTCCGACCGGCGAGCCGACGCCAACACCAGTCAGGAGTGCGGAGAGCTCGTCGCAGCGCAGCTGGTCGAGGTTTCTCTCGTCTCCGTTGCTTCGATGCCTTCTCGCGGCCTCGTCGAGACGGCGGTAGGCGCGGACCGCTTCGTCTGCCGGCATGACCGCGCCCAGCATTGCCATCGCGTCGTCCATCGGCTTCAGGAAGACCGATCTGGCCCGGGCCGCTCGTCGAGCGGCGGCGTCGGCATCGACGTCCATCTCCGCGGTGCGTGCCCGGGCCGCGTCGATGGCGCGCCCGGCAGGCTGCTCGATCGCGTCACTGGTGACTGCCGGATCGAGCAGGCGTCTGGTCTCGTCCGGCAGCTTGCGAGTGGCCTGGGCGACCATCGCTGCCACGAAACCGCTGACCTGCCCGAGCTCCAGAGCCTCCCCGAGGTCGCGGTGGACGCTGTGCAGGTCCTGCGCGAGCCGAAGCTGCTTGTCGACCGAGGTGACCGACATGTTGAGGGCGAGAGCGATCTCTTCTGCGGCGAACCTGCCGGCGCTGTCCTCGAGATCTGCCTCCAGCCGCCTCAGTGCCGCTCGTTGACTGGCCGTCAGATCCTGCCTCCGCGCTCTCGCCTTCGGCGAGGTCTCGATCCGCCTTCTGTCCGCGCCCGCTCGAACCGGCGCATCGTGTCCAGCCGGTGCCACTCGACCCAGGACGAGACGCGCTGCCATGCCATCAGCTCCTCGATCAGCGACCTGGCCGCATCGTCTGCCCGCGCCGCCGGCGAGCATCCGCCCTGCTCGCCACCAGGTCTGCCACGAGCCCGACATCAGGACATCTATCGAACATGATTTCGATTATAGACCAGATGGCCCGACAATTTCTGCGCCGTCCACAAGGCATCGATCCGGTGGCTCAGCGAACCCGGCCGGACGGCGATTCCTGCCTGTTCACAGGGCATTCCTGCCTCTCGCATCACGGTTCCTTGCCCTAGCGAAGGCGAGTTCCTAGCCTCTGAACAACCGACGTCACCCCAGGAGGAGTACCCGTGTCCCGCACTGCCATTACCGAAGCCGAGACCACGCCCGCCATCGCCCCGTTCTCGACGGCGGTCAGCGGCACACCGACGCTGTTCATCAGTGGCCAGGTCGGGCTGCACCCCGACACAGGTGAGCTCAGCGGAGACGACGCGGCGGGCCAGCTGCGGCAGGCCCTGTCCAACCTCGGCAAGTCCTCCACGCAGCGGGCAAGACCGAAGCAGACGTGCTCCGGGTCGGGCTGTACCTCACTGACATGGCCGACTTCGCGGCCGTCAACGAGGTCTACGAAGACTTCTTCTCCGCGCCCTACCCGGCCCGGACGGCGATCGCCGTTGCCGGACTGCCCTTGGGCGCCCTGGTCGAGATAGACGCTTTCGTCGGCTGATCCTGACCGACAGGCTCGAGGGGAACCCAGATGCAGTACGACTTCGTCATCGTCGACGTCTTCACCGATACCCCTTTCGGGGGTAACCAGCTTGCCGTCCTTCCCGAGGCGAACGGGCTGACGAGCGCCCAGATGCAATCCATCGCCAGGGAGTTCAACTTCGCCGAGTCGACCTTCGTGCTTCCCCCCGACGATCGCAGCAACACCGCACGGGTGCGGATCTTCTCTCCGCTGACCGAGATGCCGTTCGCCGGTCATCCCACTGTCGGCACGGCAGCCGCACTGGTACTGCGCGGGCTGGTACCGGTACGCGAAGACGGCGGGGCGGACCTCGTCTTCGAGGAGGGCGTCGGGCCTGTACGCGTCACTGTGACCGATGGTGAGCGAGGTCTTCGCAGCGAGCTCGCACTGGACGGCGACCTCACGCAGCCGCCATACGCCCCTGAGGCGACTGCGCTGGCCGAGGCGCTGAGCCTGCCGCCAGCGCGGTTCGTGGCGCCTGGTTCGCCAGCGTGGGCCTCCCGTTCTGCTTCTGTCACCTCGCAACCGAGACGGATGTGGACGCCGCGGTCCTCGACAAGGCCGCATGGTCCGTCGCGCTCGGCGACGCCTGGGCGCAGAATCTGTTCTTCTTCTCCGGCGAGCTGACGCGATGGGGGGCAGGTCTACGCACGAATGTTCGCCCCGTCCATCGGCATCGACGAGGACCCGGCGACCGGCTCGGCGGCTGCGGCGCTGATCGGCTACCTGGCGTCGCAGCCGGGTCAGGCCGTCGCCGCGCCGACCCTCACCGTCAGGCAGGGCTTCGCCATGGGCCGACCGAGCGTCATCTCAGCCGGCGCCGTGGTGGAAGGTGGTCGGTTGCAGCAAGTCAGCGTGGGCGGAAACGTCGCCCAGTTCGGAGCCGGGACGATCGAGGTGCCCGAGTAGGCGGACGATTCTTACCCTTTCGCCCGGCCATTCTTACCCTTCTCTGCCCGGGTGGCGATTCGGGTACTGACCGCGACGCACGGCACAATGGCCTACGGTCTGTTTACGACAACGCGGCCAGACCGCCCACAGGCCATCGGCCACCGACGACGAGAGGCGGCAATGGACTATCCGCTCACGCGTCAAAGGGTGGCTCGGACGACGCCTGCTGGCTCGGGTACAAGCGGAGCAACGTCGACTTGACGAAGCTTCCGATGGTGCCGGACTCCATCATCATGCCTCTGCAACGCAACGGACTCGACCCGGTGCCCGCACTGGGCCAGATGCGGACGCCGCGCCGGTGACCCGGCTCGCGAAGCTGTTCGGCATGAACCTCTGGGTGGTCACCGGGCACGAGGCGACCCGCACGGTACTCGCCAACACCACCGACTTCAGCAACGACATCCGGCCCCTGGTGGGTGGTGACCAGGCCTCGTCCGACCAGTACATCGGCGGTCTCGGGTTCACCGACCCGCCCGAGCACACGATGCTGCGAAAGATCCTCACACCCGAGTTCACCATGCGCCGCCTGGAGCGACTCAAGCCACGGATCGCGGGAATCGTGAACCACCAGCTGGACATCATGGAGGCCAACGGGCCGGTGGTGGACCTGGTCGAGCTCTTCGCCGCACCGATCCCGTTCCTCGTCATCTGCGAGCTGCTCGGGCTGCCCGACGAGGACCGTGCCGGCTTCCAGGCGCTCGGACATGCCCGCTTCGACGTCAGCGGCGGCGGTATCGGCACGCTTGGGCGCGGTGTCGGAGTCTCGGACCTTCCTGCTCGAGGCGGTCCGCAAACAGCAGAAGAACCCCCAGGACGGTCTGATCGGCAAGATCCTCGAAGAGCACGGCGACGAGATCGACGAGCTCGATCTGGCGGGACTGGCCGACGGCGTCTTCACCGGGGGATTCGAGACCTCCGCGAGCATGATCGCGCTGGGCGCACTCGCTTTGTTGCAGAAGCCCGAAGCATTCGCGCTGCTCCGCGACGACGAGGCGTCCGTCGACCCGACCGTCGAGGAGCTCCTGCGCTACCTGGCAGTCGTCCAGATCTCCTTCCCGCGGTTCGCCCGCCAGGACATGGTCTTGTACGGGAACAAGATCGCAGCGGGCGACGTCGTGGTCTGCTCCCTCAGCGGAGCCAACCGCGACGACGCCCTCGGGGACGCCATGGACGAGTTCAACCCGCTCCGGCCGCGGGCCGCCCACTTCGCGTTCGGGCACGGGTTCCACCGCTGCATCGGCGCGGAGCTCGCACGCATGGAGCTCCGAGCGGCCTACCCGGCGCTCGTCCGCCGCTTTCCGAACATGTCGCTCGCAGTCGACCAGGCCGACCTGCATTTCCGCAAGCTGTCGATCGTGTACGGAGTCGAGTCGCTGCCGGTCAACCTCGGCTAGGACGAGCGCTCACGGCAGGGGATCGCCGGCCTCGACCATCTCCATACCGCGCTCATAGTCGTTGTCGGCCTCATGGGTCAGGACGCCTACGGTGGTCATTGTCCGCCCTGTCGAGGAGCCTTTCTCACCCTCTCGACTTCCGTACCACACGGTGAACGAGCCTGAGCCGTTGTCGACGAACCGCGCCTCGTCGTACCCGTCCCCCCACGCCGAGTACTTCAGGATGCGCCCGCCGATGTCGCTCCAGAAGCCTGGCGCCTGCGCCCAAGCGGCCGAACCGCCCGCGGCGCAGTCGCCGGCGACCTCCCCCATCGCCATCGCCTCGCCCCAGTGCTCCACGACGAGGTGGCGACCCGCCGCGCCGTTGCGGGCGAAGGCCACGTCGCCCGCCGCGAAGACGTCGGGGTCCGAGGTACGCATGTGCTCGTCGACGACCACGCGGTCCTCTCCGCGTCTCGAGTCCAGCCTTGGCCGCGACCTGCGACTGCGGCTGGATGCCCAATGCGGTCAAGACGAGGTCGCCACGGTACTGACCGCCGTCGGAACAGCTCACCTCCGTGCCTGATCTGATCGAGGTGACCTCGGCTCCCCCGACGAGCCGGACGCCGTCGTCTCGTAGCCACCCGGCGATACGCTCGGCCGCTCGGCGGCCCAGCCGTTGCTGCTGCGGCAGCTCCTCGGTCGAGACCATCGTGACCTCCATGCCCCGAGCAGCCAGCGAGGCAGCCGCCTCGCACCCGATGAACCCCGACCCGATGACGACCGCTGACGAGGCCGCCTCCGCCGCGCTTCGCAGCCGATGCCCCTGGTTGAGGAAGCGCAGGCGGAACACGGACGGGTCGTCGCCGCCCGGGACGGGCAGAACGGCAGGCTCGCTCCCGGTAGCGAGCACGCAGACTCCGTAGTCGACCGAGGTACCCGATGCCAACGTCACTGTGTGCTGCTGCGGGCTCAACGAGACCACGCGGGACTCCAAGGCGACCTCGATGTCGCGGTCGAGGTAGAACGACCGGTCCTCCAGCGGGAGGGCGTCCAGCTCGGACTCGCCGCGCAGGAAGTCCTTGGTGAGCGGCGGGCGGTTGTAGGGAGGGTGGTCGTCCGCGGTGAGGATCCGTACCGGCCCGACGCCACCTGCTTCGCGGTACGCGGAGGCTGCCGCGAAGCCCGCGGGACCGCCACCGACGACCACGAGGCCGGCGTTCACGTGCCGCCTCCGACCGTGTACCGGAGCCGGTCCCGTCCGCGCATTCGTCATGGTGAGAGGGTAGTGAGTGCTCGCGGTCCTCGCTGCGGCATCTCGACGCCCGAGGAGTCGTGCGATGTGGGACCTGGCCATCGTGGGGGCCGGTCCGGCAGGATGCCGCGGCCGCCCTCGGTGCGCTGGCAGCCAGGCCGGACCTGAAGGTGGTACTGCTCGATCGCTCGACGTTTCCGCGAGACAAGTCCTGCGGCGACGGAATCGCTCCCCAGGTCATGGACGTGCTCGCAGACGTCGGGGTCACGGGGCTGTTCGACGACTGGCACCCTGTCGCGGAGCTGCAGCTCCAGCGTGGAGACGTGACGGCGCTCCGGGCGATGGCCAGGCCCGGCTGGGTGGTACCACGGGCAGTCTTCGACGCTCGCCTGGTCGAGGCGGCCACCAGGGCGGGGGCGCAGATCCGGCGGCTGCGGGTCCGGGGCTGTCCGCGGAACCGCGGACGCGGTGGAGCTCGACGAGGGGCTGACCGCTCGGGTGGTCGTCGGCGCCGACGGCGCGTACTCGATGGTGCGCGCCGCGATCGGGGTGCCGCGGGTACGGCGGCAAGCCCTGGCGCTGCGCGGCTACGCGCCGACGCCGGCCGACCGGGCCGGCAGGCAGGTCATCGTGTTCAGCGAGACGAGGCAGCCGTCGTACGCCTGGTCGTTCGACCGAGGCGATGGGCTCGCCAACGTGGGCTACGGGGAGATTCTGACCGGCAACCGGACCCCGTTGTCGCGTGCCCTGCTGATGCGGCGGCTCGAGGAGCTTCTTCCCGGTGCCACCGACGGCGCGCGGCCAGTGGCTCGGTCATCACCTGCCGCTCTCGTCGTGGCGTTGGCGGCAGCCGGACGGGCGGGTGCTCCTCGCCGGTGACGCAGCCGGGCTCATCAACCCCGTGACCGGTGAGGGGATCTACTACGCCGTCGCCACAGGCGTGCTGGCCGGGCGGGCGGCGGCCGGCGCAGTGGGCGCACGGCGATCCGGACAGCGCCGGGCGACGGTACCGGCTCAGCGTGCGTCCGCTGCTGGCGCGACACCTGCGCCATACGGCTCTCGCGTCTCGACTCGTCGGTGTGCCGGCCGTCGTCACCCGGGCCCTGACGAGCGGCCGCTCGCGACCAGCAGGTGTTCGACGACCTGGTCGAGATGGGGCTTGCGCGCGGTCTGATCACCCGCGCAGGTCGTGCGGCGGCTCGCTGTGCCCGGCCCGGCCCGCGCCGGTCTCCGGAGGCAGGTGAGCCCTCCATCCTCGTACCACCACCACCCGATTCGCGATGCCAGTGCCCTGGTGCTGATGAGGCGGACTCCGATGCAATGTCCCTGTGGAACTCGACGTCAGCGACCCAGCCCCGGCACCCGAGGCCGCACCGGACGTGCGTTCCGACGTCCTGCGTGTCCTGCTGGCGGACGACAACGTCCTCGTGAGGGAAGGAGTCCGGGCGCTGCTGACCATGCGGTCCGGGCTGGCGGTCGTCGCGGTCGCAGAAGACTACGACGGGCTTGTCGCGGCAGCCGAAGAGCACCGGCCGGACGTCATCGTCACCGACATCCGGATGCCGCCGACGTTCACCGACGAAGGGATCGCGGCCGCCAAACACGTACGGAGCCTCCAGCCCGGCACGGGCATCGTGGTGCTGTCGCAGTTCGACGACCCGGAGTACGCCGTCGCCTTGCTGACCGAGGGCGCCTCGGGTTTCGCGTACCTGCTGAAGGAGCGGGTCGCGGACGGCGACCGGCTGATCCGCGCCGTGCACGAGGTCGCGTCCGGCGGGTCGATGCTCGATCCCGAGATCGTCCAGGCGCTGGTGGCACCGGCGCGGCCGCTCGAGGGGCTCTCGCCCGACGAGGAGAGCATGCTCCAGCTCGTCGCGGAGGGGACGCCCGGTCAAGGCGATCGCCGCCAGTCTGGGAACCACTGCCGAGGCGGTCGACGCCAAGGTCGACGAGCTCTTCCTGCATCTGGCCACGGACGCCAGCTCCGGGCGTACCGGAGCCCTGCGGCGGCTGAAGATGCTGCACACGGCCATCGTCGAGCGCGAGGAGCAGGGCGAGACTCTCAGCCGGCTGCTGCCGGGCGGGCTTGCCGAGAAGCTTCGCCGGGACAAAGGTGCTGTCGACCGCACCGAACGACTGACCGTGACGGTCTTGATGTCCGACGTGCGCGGCTACTCGGCGATCGCCGAGCGGACCGACCTGTCCGTGCTGGCGCGCCAGCTCAACGCGCATCGCAAGGAGATGAACGGCGCCATCTTGCAAGAAGGTGGCACCGTCATGCAGTACGTCGGTGATGCCGTGATGGCCGTGTTCGGTGCGCCGCTGGCTCAAGACGACCACGCTGCACGCAGCATCGCCGCGGCGACGGCCATGCACGAGCGGCAGGCGCAGCTCGACGAGCGCTGGGCGGCGGAGGGCCTCGACGCCTTCGGTCTGGGTATCGGGCTGTCCACCGGAGAGGTCGCGGCCGCTCTGCTCGGCAGCGAGGAGCGGATCGAGTACACCCTCGTCGGCGACACGGTGAACCTCGCTCAGCGGCTACAGGATCTGGCTCGGCCCGCCGGGTCGACGGTCGCCAACGCCGCCACCGTCGAGAAGGCAACCCAGTGGAGGTTCGAGCCGCTGGGCGAGCAGCATGTCAAGGGACGGGCGGCAGCCGTCGAGGCGTTTCGGCTCACCGGTCGGGCCACGGCGGACCTGAGGAGTGTGGAGTGATGACCGAGCCCCTGCTCAGCGGTGCGAGGCGTGCGCAAGACGTTCCAGGCGGAGGTGGCGCCGGTACGGGCGCTGCGTGGCCTCGACCTGGACCTCGGCAGCGGCGAGTTCGCCGCCGTCATGGGGCCGTCCGGGTGCGGCAAGTCGACGCTGCTCAACGTCGTTGCCGGCCTCGACGTCGTCGACGAGGGCACGATCACGGTCGCCGGCGAGACGGTCACCGGCCGCGACGAGAACTGGCTCGCGCGGTTCCGCCGACGCCACATCGGGATGGTCTTCCAGTTCTTCAACCTCATCGACGGCACCACCGCCCTGGACAACATCGCCCTTCCGGCGATCATCGGGGGGATGCACCGCCGCGTCGCCGAGACCCGCGCCCGCGACCTGCTCGACCTCCTCGGCCTTGCGGACAAGGCCTCAGCGATCCCGGCTGTACTGTCCGGTGGTCAACGGCAGCGGCTCGCGATCGCCCGCGCGCTCGTCAACGACCCGTCCCTCCTGCTGGCGGACGAGCCGACGGGTGCGCTGGACTCCGATGGTGGCCAGGAGGTGCTGGAGCTCTTCCGGCGGCTGCACGCCGACGGCCAGACGATCCTCATGGTCACCCACTCGGTCGACGTGGCGTCGGGTGCGTCGAGGATCATCCGGCTCCAAGACGGTCGGCTCGAGAGCGACACCGCGGAGGTGGCCCGGTGAGGGCGGTCGTCAGGTGGCTCCAGCTCGACGTCCGTCGACGAGCCCGCTCGCTGGTCGCGTTGGCGCTGCTGCTCGCCCTGTCCGGCACCTTGGTCATCGCTGTGACAGCAGGCGCGCGCCGTGACGGGAGCGCGATGCAGCGCCTCGACGCGGTAAGCCTTCCGGCCACCGCCGTCATGCTGCCGAACACCCCTGGGTTCGACTGGGGCGCCATCAAGGCGCTGCCGGAAGTCGAGGCCATGGGCGAGTTCCCCGTCAGCGGGAGTCTCGGCATCGAGGGGATCGAGCCCGATGGACCTCGCGTTCCTCAACGCAAGCGCCGACGCCTATGTCAACGTCGAGCGCGGTGCACTCCTCGCGGGACGCCGACTCGACAACAGCGTCGTGCGACGACGCCGTCGTCAGCCAGGAGTTCGTGGACAAGTACCACCTCGGCGTCGGCGACACGGTGACTGCCCGGATGTTCACCCACAAGCAGCTTCGTGCCGACGCCACCGACGACACGCCCCCTCCAGCGAGCACCGCGAAGGGACCTCGGCAGACCTTGCGGATCGTCGGCGTGATCCGGATCCCGTGGACGTTTCGCCTTCTCCGGAGACGAGGGGCCCGGGATACTCACGTCGTACGCCTTCTTCCGCAAGTACCAGCACGACCTGGTCCCTCCCGGGTCCGTACAGCTACACCAACGCACTGGTACAGACTCCGCGGGAGGCGAGTCGGACATGCCCCGCTTCCTCAAGGACGTGGCCAGGGTCACCGGCCGCAACGACATCGACATCACAGATGCGGTCCAGGGGGCCAAGCGCGTCACCAACGCGACGTCGTTCGAGCGGGACTCGCTGCTGCTCTTCGCGCTCGTCGCCGCGATCGCGGCCCTGCTCATCGTCGGCCAGGCCATCGTTCGCTATACAGCATCCGCGGTCACCGACCTCGACGTGTTGCGGGCGCTGGGGCTCACCCGGCGTGAGACAGTCATCGCCGCGGTCGGCGGCCCGGTGGCTGCCGCCGCGGTGGCTGCAGTCGTGTCGGTGACCGGCGCCCTCCTGGCCTCGCCGCTCTTCCCGATCGGCGTCGGCAAGAAGGTCGAGCCCACGCCCGGGCTACCACGCCGACTGGGAGGTCCTGCTGCCCGGCGCCTTCCTGCTGCTGGCACTGGTTACTCTCATCGCCTACGTGACAGCCGTGACCTCGCTCGGACACCGTGGCGCCAGTCGTCTCCGCCAGCCGTTCGACGGTGGCCGCCTGGACACGACGCCTCGGCCTCCCCGTACCGGTCACGTTGGGGACGCGGCTGGCTCTCGAAAGCGGCCGTGGACGTACAGCGGTACCCGCGCGCCCCGCGATGGTCGGTGCCGTGGCGGGCGTTCTCGGCCTGGTCGCCGCAGCCACCTTCCACGCCGGCCTGGACGACGCGGTCAACACACCGGAGCGCTACGGGCAGACCTGGCAGGCGGCCGGCTTCCTCGGTCTCAACGGCCACGACTTCCTCAAGCCGGCCAAGGAGAAGGCGGAGCTGTCCAAGCTCGCCAACCTTCCGGATGTCGCCGGCGTGAACGACACCCGGCTCACTCCGGTCACCATCGGCAACCAGTCCCTCACGCTGTTCGAGCTCTCGCCGCTTGGCGGCGGGGTGACTCCGGTGTCGATCTACGGACGCGAGCCACGGGCCAACGACGAGATCGCGCTCGGCCCGCACACGGCGAAGCTTCTCGGCGCCCACGTCGGGGACCGCGTCGAGGTCAAGGGTGCTCACACGTTGCCGTTCACGGTCTCGGGCATCACCTTCGTGCCCGGCAGCCATCCACAACGCCTACGACGAGGGCGCGTGGGTCACCGGCGCCGCGTTCCGCCAGCTGTACCCGAGCGGGTTCTTCAAGTTCCATCTGATCCTCGTCCGGTTCCAGCCGGGCGTCGCCAAGGCGGCGGCGATCAAGAGTGCCAACCAGGCCACCGGTGGCGTCGGTCTCGAGCACGACTCGCCGCCGCCGGACGTGCTCAACCTCCGCACCGGTCCGTATCCTGCCGACCCTGATGGGCATCTTCTTGGCCCTGCTCGCGTCGGCGCCGTCGGACATGCGCTCGCAACCGCGGTGTACCGGCGGCGCCACGACATCGCGGTGCTGCGGGCCCTGGGGCTGACGCGACCCCAGGTACGCGCCACGGTCGCCTGGCAGGCGACGACGTTGGCCATCGTCGGGCTGGTCTTCGGCATCCCGCTCGGACTGGCCCTCGCCCGGACCCTGTGGCGGGTCGTGGCCGAACGGACACCTGTGCAGTACGTCCCGCCGCTAGCCCTGATCGCGATGCTGTTGGTGATCCCGCTGTCACTGCTGGCTGTCAACATCCTGGCTGCCTATCCGGGGCATCGCGCGGTCCGCCAGCGCATCAGCACCGTGCTGAGGGCCGAATGACCGAGGACGAGCGTCGTGGCCGCCGGGACTGGGCGCTCGCCGGTGGTTGCCTGTTCGTCACCGTTGTGCTGGCCACGTTCACCGTGCGGCTCCTGCTCGGCCTGCACTGGCCGGCGCCGGCGCTGCTGGCGATCGCCGTCGTGCCGGCGCTGCCGTGCGTCGTTCTCGGGTTCGTCCCGGCCATCAGCCGTCATCGGACGGCAGGCGCTCCGCGAAGGCATCGTCGCCGTCGGCCTCGTGGCGTTCGTCTGCGTGATCTACGTCGTCGTCGTCGTGGGTCTCGGTCGGCAGGCGCGGCCTGCCGAGCGCGACCTGCTGGGGCTGTCCATGCTTGCCGCCGTCGCTGTCGCCGCCCTTACGGTGCCGGTCCGCAACCGCCTCCTCGCGGTCGCCCAGCAGCTGGTACCCGGGACCTCAGTACGCCCCCAGCAGGCTCTTGACAACCTGACCGCCCGGATGACCCGCGCGGTGCCGATGGACGAGCTGCTGCTCCAGCTGGCCGAGAGCCTGCACGCCTCCAGTGCGACCGCCGGTGCCGAGGTCTGGGTCGCCTCCGATGAGGCGCTCGTACGTACCGTCTCCGTGCCCAGTCTCCCCACCGAGCGGCTCGAGCTCGGCGTCGAGGAGCAGCGAGTCGTCGCGCGGGCACGGGTCAGCGGCAACGCCTGGGTAGCGGTATGGGCGCCGGCTCTGCTGAAGGGTCGCGAGGACCAGGTCATCCGGGTGGCCCCGATCAGCCACCTCGGCGACCTGCTCGGGCTGCTGGTCGTACGCCGCCCCGCGGGCTCTCGGATGTTCAGCGAGACAGAGGAGTCCAGCCTTGCCGAGCTGGCCCGCCATACCGGTCTCGCGCTGCACAACGTCCGACTGGACGGAGCCCTTCAGGCGTCCCTCGAGGAGCTGCGCAGGCGCAACGCCGAGCTCCAGGCATCCAGAGCCAGGATCGTGGCGGCCGCCGACCAGTCCCGGCGTCGGATCGAGCGTGATCTCCACGACGGCGCCCAGCAGCACCTGGTCGCGATGGCGGTGCGGATCGGGCTCGCCCGCTCGATCCTCGAGGACGACCCGACTCAGGCCGGCCCGCTGCTCGATGGGCTCCGACGCGACCTCCAGGCGACCCTGGACGAGCTGCGCGGGCTGGCACACGGGATCTACCCGCCGCTGCTACGCGACCGCGGGCTCGGTGAGGCCCTGCAGGAACGCCTCGACGCGGTTCGCGCTCCCTGTCGAGATCGACGTGGAGCTGGCCGAGCGACCGCCAGCCGACATCGAGGCCGCCGTGTACTTCTGCTGCCTGGAAGCCGTCAACAACGCCGCGAAGCACGCAGGCGAGGGGGCGACCATCTCGTTGAGCGTGTCCGTCGAGGACACGTCATTGGTCTTCTCGGTCGCCGACAACGGCCGAGGCTTCGACCTGGGCCAGACAGCGACCGGTCAGGGGTTCGACAACATGCGCGACCGCGTCGGGGCATACGGGGGCGACCTGGTGGTCGAGTCGAGCCCGGGCCACGGTGCATGTATCCGTGGTCGGTTGCCGCTGCCTACCCCGGCGGGCTCAGAACCCGCCGAGGTAGCGTCCCTCGGCGAACTCGCATAGCAGGCGAGCGCTCACTTCCTCGATCTCGCAGACTGGGCGGAGGGTTGGGCTGGCGACACGCGAAGGTAGGTCCGAGCGTGAGCTCGGACCTACCTTCGCGCTTCGAGAAAGGAGCCTTGCGGCTCTGCAGAGGACTGCTATAGAGGGAAAATGTTCCCGTGCCGGTCCCACGTGACTGGGAAGGACTGCGTCGATGGATCCACGCTTCCTGTGGAGTCCAACGATATGAACCCGCCGCCCTTCACCGGGTCGACCATGTCGATCGGGTACGAGTGCAACTGGGTGATGCCGCGAGCCTGAGACTCTCCGACAAGGCGGGCAATGTTGTCCGTCAGCGTGGTCGGAGTGAAGTGCGCCAAGGCGGTGATGAAGCAGCTGGTGCTGCTGCAAAGGGCTGGACGCTCGACGATCCACTCCGCCGATGTGCGCCCGCACGCTGAACAGGTCGCGTCATGAGTTGCCGACTTCCCGGTCGACAGGTCCTGGATGGTCAACTCGAACGTGCCCGAGGAGTAGCGGACAGCAGCGTCGATGACGTCCCCCGGGTTGACCCGGAACACGTTTACGCTGCCCTCGGGGTACATCTCGTACCAGGCGTAGTACCTCGGCACGGTGTGGTCGGGACCACCGCAGTTCATGAAGGTTCCGTCTTGTTCGACTGTCCCGTTGTTGAATCCGTCAAGCCCGACCCAGTCCGAAGACCATTGGAACGTGCCACCGTCACAGATCGCCTTAGGTTGCACAAAGGTGCTGTGGACGTAGTTGAACTTCGAGCTCGAGGTGGCAGCGTATCCGGACCAGTTCAGGGACACCGTGGTGGGACCGATTGTGTGAGGCTGCACTCCGGACGGACGCACCATCGGGTGATGGTTGACATGTGGGGCAGCGGATACCGCATGCGAAGCGCGCCCCGGAGGGGCGCTCGCAGAACTGGCGGTCGAGGCCGGGCCCCATGCCACCAGAGCGGCTATCGACATCGCGGCGACAGCAACCAGTCGTTTCACATTGGCTCCTTATTACTTGGTACGCGACCACTCTCGTAATGGTTTGGCGTAGGGGGTCCAGTCGCATCATGGCCCTGCCTTACCGCCAGGTCAAGATGTGGTTTGTACCCGAAGAATCACGCTCTGCCCAAGGGGCGTTGAGCTTTCACCGTTCGGGCAACTCGTACCTCACCGTGCGAGCGTGCCTGTTGACGGAACGTCACTGGTTTGCTCGTCCGCTGCCTCGCCGGCGGGCTCAGAACCCGCCGAGGTAGCGTCCCTCGGCGAACTCACGTAGCAGGCGAGGGCTCAGGTCCTCCTTGTGGACGTACGCCGCAGCACCGCTGTCGCGGGCGTCGGCCGGCAGATCCTCGATCCGGTACGTCGACATCAGCAGCACGCGCACGTGCGGAGACGCCGAGACGATACGCGATGTGGCCTGGATGCCGTCGATGCCGGGCAGGTTGATGTCCATCAACACGATGTCGGGCTGGACCGACGCCGACAGCTCGACCGCCTGCTCACCGGATGCCGCCTCCGCGGCGACGGTGAACCCGCGCGAGGCCGCGACGACGGTCCGCGCGGCTGACTCGAAACGCCTCCTGGTCGTCGACGATCATCACGTCGATCTCGCTCACCCCGATCACGCTCACCCGTCCAGCCTGCGCCCTGGAGGCGCACGCACCAGCAGGACCGCCTGTGCATCGAACGGGTGCTAGCCTCCCCCATCGGCCTTGCCCTGCGACGACAGGTACAGCAACACCGCAGTCACGCGCTTGTTGACCGCTCGTGACGACTCGGTCAAGCCGAGCTTGGCGAACAGTGCGTTGATGTGCTTCTCGACCGCCCGCTCCGTCACCGACAAAGACTTCGCCACCGCCTCGTTGCTCTGGCCCTGTGCGATCTGTGACAGCACCGCTCGTTCGCGTGGCGTGAGCCCGTTGCAGGGCGTCTCGCTGTGACCGGTTGCCGTCCGGCGACGAGCGACTCGACGACCATCGGGTCGATCACCGAGCCACCTCGGGCCACCTCCCGGATCGCCTGGACGAGCTGGCCGCGCTCGCTTACCCGCTCCTTGAGCAGGTACGCGCGACCGCGGGAGCCTCCGCGCAACAGGTTCAGCGCGTACTCCGGCTCACGGAACTGTGACAGCACGACGACGCCGGTGTCGGGATGCGTGTCCCGCAGGGCGACGGCCGCCTTGATCCCCTCGTCGGTGCCCGTCGGCGGCATCCGGATGTCGGTCACCACGACGTCCGGCGCGTGCTCGTCGATGAGCGCCATCAAGGAGTCGTAGTCGCCGCACTGCCCGACGACGTCGAGGTCGGGCTCGGCGTCGATGACCCGCAGCACGCCCTCGCGCACCAGCAGCGCGTCGTCGGCGACGACAACCGTCAGGGACACGGCAAGATCGTACGCGTAGATCGAGGTCGTCCACGGCTGCCGAACCGGGGGTCTTCACACCGATCCGGCGGAGGGTAACACCCTTACGCCGGATGCCTCCGGGGCAACCATGATGGCCCGATGATGCCGCGCGCACGGGACGGGCCACGGTGGCCACCACCGGCTTGTGGGTGAGCGCGGGCGTGCTCGGCCTCGCCGGCGCGGTGTTGACCGCGGTGGCTTGGCGCGACCTGGCTCCCGGCGACGCCTACCCGAACCTTGGTACGGCCTTCGCGGCCGTGCTGTACGCCACCTCGGGGCGACGATCGTGCTGCGGGTACGCAACGTCATCGGCTGGCTGCTCCTCGGCGTCGGTCTGCTGCTCGCCGTCATGTCCCTGACGTCCGCCTACGCGGTCACCGGGATCAAGACCCACCCCGGCCTCCTCCCCGCCGCGAAGTTGGTCGGCGCTTCCTCGGAGTGGACCTTCATCCCGATCTCCGTGGGTGTGGCCTATGTCTTGCTGCTGTTCCCGACCGGGACGCTGCCCTCTCGTCGCTGGCGGCCCGTCGCGATGGCGGCGAATGGTTGTCACCCCGCTCATCTTGGCCGCGTACATCGTGGCCCCGAGGATGGTGACGCTGCCTGCCCCCGGCGGCATTCGCTTGTCTTCGCGAACCCACTGGCCATCGGTTCGCTCACCAGAGCGATCGCTGGTTTCGGCGGGCATCCAGAGTCTCGGCCGTGCTCTACACGCTCCTGTTGGGTGCTAGCGCTCGTTGCGGCCGTCGTCCGCTACCGGTCCGGCAGCCGCGACCAGCGCCTTCAGATCAAATGGGTGGCGTTCGTAGGGCTCGCCGGCGTGGCATTCCAAGTCATCGTCGAGGCTTGGCAAGCGTCCAGTGCGGCTGTCGGATCGTCCAACCCGTGTCACGGTCGTCGCCTTCTTCGGCGCGGCCTTGGTGGCGCTCATCGGCATCCCCGTCGCCATCACGATCGCGATCCTCAAGTACCGACTGTTCGATATCGATGTCATCATCAACCGCACCGTCGTGTATGGCCTGCTCGCCTCGGCTGTCACGCTATGTACCTCGTCTCGTGGTGGGCATCGGCACTCTTGCCGGCTACGGCGTGCACAACCCCCTGCTGACGACCGTTGCCGCCGTGACGATCGCGTTGCTCTTCCAGCCTCTCTCGCCGCCAGGCGCAGCGGGCCGCCAACCGCCTCGTCTACGGAGAGCGAGCGACCCCGTATCAGGTGCTGTCCGACTTCGCCGAGAACCTGGCCGGGACGATCGGCATCGACGACATCGTGGAGCGGATGGCGTCGGTGCTCGCCGACGGCACCGGCGCCATCCGGGTCGACGTCTGGATCCGCATCGGCTCGCAGCTGCGGCCGGCGGCTACCTGGCCACCGGGAGCGGCTTCGCCAGCGCCCCTCGACATGAGATCCGCCGAGGAGCTACCCGCCCTGCCGTCAGCTACGCGGACGTCGCCGTCCGCCATGGCGACGAGCTCCTGGGCGCCCTCGCGTTGGACAAGCCGAGGAACGAGTCCCTTTCCGTCCCGGAGGACAAGCTCCTTCAGCATCTGGCCTCCCAAGCTGGTCTGGTGCTTCGCAACGTCCGCCTCACGGCCGAGTTGCGGGGGACGATCGACGAGCTGAGGCTCTCGCGTCGCCGGCTGGTGCAGGCACAGGACACCGAACGACGCAAGGATCGAGCAGAAACCTGCATGACGGCGCCCAACAACAACTCGTCGCGCTCAAAGTACACCTTGGCCTGCTGGAGGCCTTCGCGGACGACCCCGAGCAGGTGAAGCAGCTGGCCGGCCAGCTTCGCGCTGCTTCCCAGCAGGCCCTTGACGACCTGCGCGACCTCGCGCACGGTATCTATCCACCACTCCTCGCGGAGAGAGGACTGGCCGCCGCGTTGCAAGGACAGGCCCGGCGGCTGACGACTGACACGTCTGTCGAGTGTGACGGGCTGGGCCGATACTCCCAAGACGTTGAAGCCGCGGTCTACTTCTGCGCGTTGGAGGCCATGCAGAACGTCGCGAAGTATGCGGCGGCCGCCTCGCGACCATCCGGCTCTCCGAGACCGATGGCTACCTGCTGTTCGAGATCCATGACGACGGACGAGGGTTCAAGCCCGATGAGACCGCTTTCGGCTCCGGGTTGCGAGGGATGGCAGACCGCCTCGACGCGCTGGGGGGCAGCCTCGAGGTCTCGAGCCAGCCGCGACATGGCACCACAGTGGCTGGGAAGATCCGCCTCGAGCGGGCGGTGCCGTGAGAGCCGTCGCGGCGTGGCTCCGCCTCGACCTCCGGCGTCGAACCGGATCTCTGACAGTCATCGCGCTGCTTCTCGCGTTTGCCGGTGCCGTGGTCTTCGCTGTCGTCGCCGGCGCCGGTCGGGACGGGAGCGCGATGCAGCGACTGCGGGCGCAGAGCCTCCCGGCCACGGCGGTCGTCGTGCCGAACATCGCCGGCTTCGACTGGGACAAGATCCGCGCGCTGCCAGAGGTCGATGCGGTGGCTGAACTGCCCTGGAACTCCACCTACGCGATCGAAGGGATCGACGGGAACGACATCGGATTTCCCGCCGCCAGTCCCGACACCTATGCCACTGTCGAACGGCCAGTCGTGCTGGAGGGCCACCCCCTCGACAACGCAAAGGTGGACGAGGCCGTCGCCGGCCAGTCGTTCATGCGCAAGTACAACCTCAAGGTCGGTGACGAGGTCACGGCGCGCATGTTCACCGCGGCGCAGCTCGACACCATCGAGAGCAAGAATCTCGCCCTTCCTGGGGCGCGGGCAGCACGCGGGCCGAGCCAACCGCTGCGGATCGTCGGAGTCGTCCGTACCCCATGGACATTCGAGTACAACGGAGCCGACCTCGGTATCACTGCTTCCAGTGCTTTCTTTCACAAGTACCGGAGGTACCTCTTCGGCGCGAAGGACACTCCGTACATCAACGCCCTGGTTCGGTTGCGCGGAGGGCAGTTTGACCTACCGAGATTCCGGTCGGACCTGGCCCGTGTCAGCGGCCGTAACGACATCGAGGTCACCGATCTGACCGAGGCTTCCAAGCGCATCACCAACGCGACGACGTTCGAGCGGGACTCGTTGCTGGTCGTCGGCGTCGTCGCGGCTGTTGCATCACTGCTGGTCATCGGTCAGGCCATCTCGCGTCATACCTCGGCTGCCGTTGCGGATCTCGACGTACTGCGCGCACTCGGCATGACGCGCGGGGAGGCGGCGCTCGCAGCCTCGAGCAGCCCCGTCTTGGTATCGGCAGCGGCAGCGGCAGCCTCCATCGCGGGCGCCGTCTTGGCCTCCCCGCTCTTCCCGATCGGCGTCGCCGCCCGGGTCGAGCCGGACCCCGGTCACCACGCCGACTGGGCGGTACTGCTGCCGGGAGCACTGGTTCTGGTGATGTTCGTGGCGGTCACCGCGTATGCGAGCGCCATGACCTCTCTTCGTCGTCGGGGTGCCGATTCTGGCCTGGTGCGTCGTTCGACGGTTGCCGAGTGGACGAGACGTCTCAGCCTTCCGCTGACACTGACGCTGGGAACCCGGCTGGCGCTGGAGAGCGGACGCGGCCGGACCGCCGTTCCGGTCCGCCCGGCGCTAACGGGTGCGGTGGTCGGCGTGCTCGGGGTGGTGGCGGCCACGACGTTCCAGGCGGGGCTCACCGACGCGGTCGACAACCCGGAGCGGTACGGGCAGACCTGGCAGGCTGGCGGCCTTCTCGGTCTCAACGGGCATGACTTCCTCAAGCCGACTCAGGTAACGACCGCGCTGAGATCGATCGCCGCCAGGCCCGATGTCGCGGGCGTCAACGACACTCGAATCGTGCCGGTGACGATCGGGGGACAGTCCCTTTCCGTGTTCTCTCTTTCCCCGATCGGAGGAGGCATCACACCCGTTTCGATCGACGGCCGTGATCCGCGTACAGACGATGAGATCGAACTCGGTCCGCTGACCGCCAAGCAACTCGATGTGCGACCGGGACAGCGCGTCACCGTGAAGGGCGAACGGACGCTCACGCTCACGGTGACGGGGGTGGGGTTCGTCCCAGTGTTCTCGCACAGCGAGTACGACGATGGCGGCTGGGTGACCGGTGACACGTTCTCGTCGCTGTACCCAAGCGGGTTCTACAAGTTCCATGCCTTCGTTGTCCGGTTCCGGCCAGGAACCGATGCGGCCTCTGCGAGCGCGAGGATCACCGCAGCCACCGGGCTTCCCCTCGACCCGCCCGCGACTCCCTCCGACGTGGTCAACCTCCACCACGTACGGCTGTTTCCCACCCTGATTGGTCTCTTCCTGGCACTGCTGGCGATCGGCGCCGTGGGACATGCACTCGCAACGGCGGTTCACCGTCGCAGACGCGACATGGCCGTGCTTCGGGTTCTCGGCCTGACCGGCCCGCAGGTGCGAGCGACAGTCGCCTGGCAGGCGACCACGCTGGCGGTGGGCGGCCTGTTGTTCGGGATACCCCTGGGTTATGCCCTCGGCCGCAGTCTGTGGCGGGCCGTCGCCGAGCGGACTCCTGTGCAGTACGCCCCGCCGCTTGCTCTGTTGACGCTCCTGCTGGTGACGCCGATATCGGTACTCACTGTCACGTTGCTGGCTGCCTATCCGGGTCATCGCGCTGTTCGGCAGCGCCTCAGCAGCGTTCTCAGGGCCGAGTGACACCCGGCCCGTCTCGTTTCACTGTGCGCGAGGGGGGAGTTGAACCCCCACGCCCTTTCGGGCACACGGACCTGAACCGTGCGCGTCTGCCTATTCCGCCACCCGCGCGCAAAGCCGCTACAGCGATCTCCGAGCCCGTACATGAGCCGGCCACCACCCGCGACGACGGGAAAGCGTAACACGCAGGAAGGGGCCGGCCGTCGCGCCGATCATGGTCAGAACAGCCGCGGCGGCTACGATCGAGCCCGAAGATACCTGCCGACCGGCAGTCACACGGCGAGCCGAGGGCCTCGCGGCCCGCCCGCCGACACCGCAGCGAGGGAGGTGGAGAAGTGGGTGCTCTGCACCGGTTCGAACAACGGCTCGAGCACATGGTGACAGGTGTGTTCGCCCGGGCCTTCCGAAGCGCGGTGCAACCGATGGAGGTCGCCGCCGCCCTGCAGCGTGAGGTGGACAACTCGGCGCAGATCCTGAGCAGGGACCGCCGGTTGGCGCCCAACGACTTCACGATCGACTTGTCCGGGACCGACTACGAGCAGCTCTCGACCTACGGGCAGTCCCTGGTCAGCGAACTGGCCTCGATGATGCATGCGTACGCCACCGAGCAGGGCTACGTTTTCGCCGGGCCACTCCAGCTGAACTTCCACCGCGCGGACGACCTCACCACCGGCCGGTTCCGGGTGCGCAGCGCGGCGGCAGCGGCTGTGACGCCCGCGCCCGGCCGCGACCCCGACCCCAGCGACACGGCGATCCGGCACGCTCCGATGTTCCTCGACATCGGCGGCGCACAGGCATCCCATCGAGGCTCCCGGCCTGGTCGTCGGCCGGGGCAGCAACGCCGGGCTGCGCATCGACGACCCCGGGGTGTCTCCCGCCGCCATGTCGAGTTCCGGGTGCAGCGCGAGGGATGCCGACGTCCAGCTCAGCGTCGTCGACCTCGGCTCGACGAACGGCACGACCGTCAACGGGCACCGCATCCAGCAGGCTCTCCTTCACGACGGGTCGGTCGTCCAGATCGGCAGTACCACCATCGTGGTCGGCGTGGGCGGGCGGGCAGACCGCCCCGGGGGCCGGCCCGGAACGTACCAGCCCGAGACGTACCAGCCGAGGCCGTACCAGCCGCAGGCCGCTGACCCACCCGCCGGCTCCTGGCAACCCAAGCCGTACGACGGGCCGGGCCGGCAACCTCGGGGGGCCTAGGCGGTGTCCGAGCTCACCCTCGCCCTGATCAAGATCGGCTTCCTGGCCCTGCTCTGGATGTTCGTCTTGTCGTCGGTGTCGGTGATCCGGTCCGACATGTTCGGCGAGCGGGTGGACTCCTCCGCCGCGTTGGCCAAGTCGACCAAGCCCGCCAAGCCGCGCAAGAAGCGGCGCGGCGCTCCGACCCGGCTGATCATCAGTGAGGGGACGAACGCAGGCATCACCGTGCCGCTGGGCGCCGACCCGATCCTGCTCGGTCGCGGTGCCGACGCCACGATCCGCCTGGACGACGACTATGTGTCGACCCGCCACGCGCGGTTCGTGCCGCACGGCGACGACTGGTACGTCGAGGATCTCGGCTCCACCAACGGCACCTACATCGGCAGCCAGCGGATCACCACGCCGATGGTCGTGTCGACCGGCGTGCAGGTCCGTCTCGGCAAGACCATCGCGGAGCTGAAGAAGTAGCGATGGCGCTCACGCTCTCCTACAGCGCGGTGTCCGACATCGGCCGCTCACGCAAGAAGAACGACGACTCCGGATACGCCGGGCCGCACCTGGTCATGGTGGCCGACGGGATGGGAGGAGCGGCTGCCGGCGACCTCGCCTCTGCGGTGGCGGTGGAGACCATGCAGCGCCTCGACGCCCCGGTTCCCGACGACATGCTCGAGGCCCTGGCCGGCGCCGTCCATCGCGCGAACGACCGGCTTGCCGAGCTGATCGAGGACGACCCCTCCGTCGAAGGCATGGGCACCACGATCACCGCCGTCTTGTTCGACGGCAAGCGGATCGCCGTTGCCCATCTCGGGGACTCCCGCGGGTACCTGTGGCGAGACGGCGAGCTGCTTCGGATCACCAACGACCATACGTGGGTGCAGAGCCTCATCGACGAGGGCCGGATCACGGAGCAGGAGGCGAAGGTGCACTCGCACCGCTCCCTGCTGCTGAAGGTGCTGGACGGTCGCCATGACAACGACCCGGACCTGACGGTGTACGACGTCGAGCCCGGTGACCGGGTGCTCATCTGCAGCGACGGGTTGTCGGGCTTCGTCGAGCACGACCGGATGCAGCGGGTGCTGTCGGTCGGTACCCCGGACTCCGTCGCCCACGAGCTCGTGCAGCTCGCGCTCGAGTCCGGAAGCAACGACAACATCACCGTCCTCGTCGCCGACGTCGTCGACGAGACGCCACACGAGGACGCCGCGCCGATCGTGGTCGGCTCGGCTGCCGACCACGCCAGGGGTCCGCTGAGCAAGTGGCGCGCCTGGACGACCCGGGACGACCTTGCGCCGAGCAAGTCGCTCAAGGACCCCGACGTCGACCCCGAGGAGCTTCGGTACGCCCCCCGCGCGCCGAGGCGCTTCCGCTGGCTCTTCCGGGGAGTCGCGCTGCTCGTCTCCGTAGCCCTGCTCGCCCTTGCTGCCAACTTGTCGTACAACTGGTCGCAGCGGCAGTACTACGTGGCGGCGTACGACGGGAGGGTCGCGATCTACCGAGGTGTCCAGGCCGACCTGCCCGGCGTCACCCTGCATCACGTTTTCGAGACCGAAACCCTGCTGCTCTCCCAGCTTCCGAGCTTTCGGCGCAGTCAGGTGCTCGACGGGTTGCAGGCCGACGACCTCGACCACGCCCGCAGCATCGTCGACCAGCTGAAGACGTTCGCCGCCGCGTGCGCGGTAGAGGCGTCCGCGTCGTCTCCATGCCACCCAGTCGACGGCCACGCGGCCACACGAAGCACACCCGGTCGGCATCGCCACCGACCAGCCATGCCAGCGGTGGCGCGACGGGCGCCACGCGCCGGCACCACCACAAGCCGGGCTCGACGTCGAAACCGCCCGCGACGAAGGGAGCCGCAGCACCCAGTACCCCGAACAGCTCGTCGCCGGCGAGCGGTGGCCGGGACTCCAACGTTCCCGAAGAGTGTGCGGGAGCCACGCCGGTGCCGGTGACGCCGTCATGACGAGCCGCCAACGCGGCCGGCGGCCGCCTCGCGAACGTCTTCGTGCCCCGCAAGCGTCGCGGCGCGGAGCTCTTCTTGCTGGTCATCGCGTTGTTCGTCGCCGTGGGCGCCTATGCCCTCGTCGGCCTAGGTACGGAGAAGAAGGTCCCCGCCGACATCTTCGAGTACGGCGGCGGACTGGTGGCGATGGCGGCGCTGTGCCACGTCGTCGTGCGGCTACGAGCCCCGTACGCGGACCCCGTGCTTCTGCCGTGCGCGGTGGCGCTGAACGGGCTCGGCCTGGCGATGATCCGGCGCATCGACATCGCCCGGCTGGCCGACGACAGCCACAGCCACCTGTACGCGACCCAGCAGCTCGTCTGGACCGCCGTGTCGGTCGCCGGGTTCGTGGCGGCCCTCGTCTTCATTCCCGACCACCGCCGCCTCCAGGCCTTCACGTACACGGCGGGGCTCGCGGGCCTGGTACTGCTGCTGCTGCCGCTCACCCCGGGGCTCGGCGTCGACATCAACGGCGCCCGCATCTGGATCAGGTTCGCGGGATTCTCCTTCCAGCCCGGCGAGGTGGCCAAGATCTGTCTGGCGGTCTTCTTCGCCGGCTACCTCGTGGTCAAGCGAGACGCCCTTGCCCTGGCCGGCCGGAGATTCCTCGGCATCGACCTGCCGCGAGGGCGCGACCTCGGCCCGATCGTGCTCGATGTGGTTCGTCAGCCTGGGCGTGCTCGTGTTCCAGCGCGACCTCGGCTCCTCGCTGCTGTTCTTCGGCCTTTTCGTCGTGCTGCTCTACGTCGCGACCGAGCGAGCGAGCTGGCTGTTCGTCGGAGCTCTGCTGTTCGCCGGCGGGGCGTACTCCGGCTACCTGGCCTTCGGCCACGTGCAGGCCCGGGTCGACGGATGGCTGCACCCGTTCAGCAACCCCGACGCCTACTACCAGATCATCCAGGGCCAGTACGGTCTTGCCTGGGGCGGCATCCTCGGCCGCGGACTCGGTCAGGGAAGTCCGCAGCTGACGCCGTACTCGTGGTCGGACTTCATCGCGACGTCGCTCGGTGAGGAGCTCGGCTTGACCGGCCTGATGGCCATCATCGTGATCTACGCGCTGATCGTCGAACGCGGGCTTCGCACAGCCCTGGTCTGCCGGGACCCGTTCGGCAAGCTCCTGTCGGTCGGCCTGTCGGTCGGCGATGGCCCTGCAGGTCTTCGTCGTCGTCGGCGGCGTCACCCGGCTGATCCCGCTGACCGGTCTGACGACCCCGTTCTTGTCGTACGGCGGGTCGTCGCTGATCGCCAACTGGATCATGATGGCCCTGATCCTGCGCATCAGCGACCGGGCCCGCCGACCCGTACCGGACCTGCGGATGCCGAGCCCGGACGACGAGACGCAGGTGGTGAAGGTGCGATGAACAGACCGATCCGGACGCTCGCCATCGGCTGCCTGCTGCTGTTCGCGCTGCTCTTGATCAACATCAACTACGTGCAGGTGTTCCGCGCCGGAGCGCTCAACGACTCGAGCGCCAACAAGCGTGCCCGCGACGCGGACTGCTCGCGCAAGCGGGGTCCGATCCTCGTCGACGGGCAGCCGGTCGCCCAGAGCAAGCCCTCCCACGACAGCCTCAAGTACCTGCGCAGCTATCCGCACCCGCTGGCCTATGCGCCGGCCACCGGGTTCTTCTCCTGTATCTACGGCACGAGCGCTGTCGAGAGGTCGGAGAACTCGATCCTGTCGGGAAGCGACTCGAGCCTGTTCGTGAGCCGGATCGTCGGACTGCTCGGCGACAACCAGCCGGAGGGTGGCAGCGTGCTGCTGACCTTGAACCCGGCCGCCCAGCGGGCCGCCTACGACGGGCTGCTGGCGCTGCCGGGGCGCGCTCGCGGCGCCGTCGTCGCCCTGGACCCGAAAACAGGTGCGATCTTGGCGACGGCCTCGACGCCGTCCTACAACCCCAACCTGATCGCCACCCACGACGCGGCGGCAGCAGAAAGAGCGTGGAAGAGGCTCAGCACCAGCCCGGCCGACGTGATGCTCAACCGCGGTATCCAGCAGATCTACCCTCCAGGCTCGACCTTCAAGCTCGTAGTGGCCGCAGCCGCCCTGGCCAACGGCTACACGCCGGACAGCGTCGTCAGGGGCGGTGTCGTCGCTACAGCTGCCGCAGACGACGCACATCCTGAGCAACGAGAACGGCTCGAACTGCGGTGGCGACTCGATCACCCTGACCCAGGCGCTGGTCGTCTCGTGCAACGTGTCGTTCGCAGACCTCGGCCTCAAGCTCGGAGCGGACAGGCTGCGGGCGCAGGCCGAGAAGTTCGGCTTCAACTCCGACGTCATCGACCAGCTTCCCGGGGCGGTCAGCAAGTTCCCCACCAACCTCGATGCCCCGGGTACCGCCTTGTCGTCGATCGGGCAGTTCGACGTCGCGGCGTCTCCCCTGCAGATGGCCATGGTGGCGGCGGGCATCGCCAACGGGGGCAACGTGATGCGGCCGTACATCGTCCAGCAGATCCGCTCACCCGACCTGGACGTGATCGGGGACGCGTCCCCGCAGCCGCAGGTGCTCCACCAGGCGATGTCGAGCGCGAACGCGAGCGCCTTGACGCAGATGATGGTCGACGTGGTGAACTCGGGCACCGGTGCTCCGGCGCGGATCCCGGGAGTCTCGGTGGCCGGGAAGACCGGTACGGCCAACTCCTCGGCGGTCAAGTCCCCGTACGCCTGGATGGTCGCGTTCGCCCCGGCCAACGATCCGCAGGTGGCCGTGGCGGTGGTCGTGGAGCGGACTGCGGTGACCCGTGCCAGCATCACGGGTGGGGGCCTGGCTGGACCAATCGCGGCCGACGTGATGAGAGCGGTGATCAAGCGATGACAGTCGGGCGACCCGACCACGCTCGGCGGTGGCCGGTACGAGCTGTCCGGGGTACTGGGTCGCGGCGGGATGGCCGAGGTACGGATGGCCCAGGATCTGCGCCTCGGACGCCGGGTCGCGATCAAGCGGCTACGAACCGACCTCGCCAGCGACCCGACGTTCCAGGCGCGGTTTCGCAGGGAGGCGCAGTCGGCCGCCTCGCTCAACCATCCGGCGATCGTCGCCGTCTACGACACCGGCGAGGAGCAGTCACCCGACGACAAGGGCCTGATGCTCCCGTACATCGTGATGGAGTACGTCGAGGGACGTACCCTGCGCGACATCTTGCGCGAGGGCCGCAAGATCTTGCCCGAGCGCGCGCTGGAGATCACCGCGTCGATACTCGACGCACTCGACTACAGCCACCGCGCCGGCATCATCCACCGTGACATCAAGCCGGCCAACGTGATGTTGAACCCGTCGGGCGACGTCAAGGTGATGGACTTCGGCATCGCCCGAGCGATCGCCGACTCGTCGGCCACGATGACGCAGACCGCCGCCGTGATCGGCACCGCACAGTACTTGTCGCCGGAGCAGGCGCGCGGAGAGCAGGTCGACGCGCGAAGCGACCTGTACTCGACCGGATGCGTGCTGTTCGAGCTGCTGACCGGTCGGCCGCCGTTCGTGGGCGACTCTCCGGTCTCGGTCGCCTACCAGCACGTCCGTGAGGAGCCGCCCGCACCGTCGACGATCGATCCCGGAGGTGTCGCCTGCGATCGACGCCATCGCGATGAAGGCGTTGGCGAAGCCCGTCGACGAGCGCTACCAGAGCGCCGCCGAGATGCGCGCGGACATCGGCAGAGCGCTCGACGGCCGACCGGTCCTGGCCCCTGCGGTCCTCGCCTCTGCCGCGCTCGAGACGCAGCCCTTCCTGCAGTCGGATACCGGTACGCAGACACGCGGGGCGAGCACCACGATGGCGATCCGGCGCTACGACGAAGACGAGCCCGAGCGCAGAAGAACCGGGCTCTGGGTGGCGCTGCTTCTCCTCCTCGCCGCCGTTGGTGATCGCCGGGCTTATCGTGGTGCCCAAGCTGCTGGCGAGCAACCCGGTGCCGCAGGCACGAGTGCCGGACCTGCGCAACCTCACGGTGCCTCAGGCCACCCAGAAGCTGCGACCGCGCCAACCTCACGCTCGGATCGCAGGTACCCAAGAACAGCCCAACGGTGCCGAAGGGCCACATTCTGAGCCAGAGCGTGGCACCCGGTCAGGAGATCACCACCGGCGGCTCGGTCGATGTCACCGTCTCCGCCGGCACCCAGGTCGTTGTGCTGCCCGACGTGAGCCAGCTCAACCTCGCGCAGGCAACCGCGAAGCTGGAAGGGCTCGGCTTCAAGGTCAATCCCAAGCCGAGACCGCCAGCACCGAACGCAAGAACCAGGTGACCAGGACCGACCCGCTCCCCGGCAACAGCCTTCCCCTCGGCAGCACGATCACGGTGTACTACTCGACGGGCTACGTCGTCGTCGACTCCGTCGTCGGGATGACCCAGCAGGCAGGCCACGGCGCTGCTCACGTCACACCATTTCCAGGTGGTGCGCCTCGTCGGTGCAGTCCGACGAGGCCGCGGGAACGGTGACCAGGCAGTCCCCGCCGCCCGGGAAGCGCGAGCCGTACGGCTACACCGTCGTCATCTCCGTGTCGCTCGGGCCGCCCCCGAGCAGCACGCCGACATCGAGCAGCCCACCTCCGACGAGCAGCTCACCGCCGACTACGTCAGCTCCTCCGAGCGGCCCCAGCGGGCCGTCGAGCGGTCCTCCCATCGTCGTGAGACGTCAATCGAGGCCGACACGCCGGCAGATCCGGGCCGCCGGTGACGTCTCGCGCTAGGGGGCGGGGGTGGCGAAGTTGAGGGTCAGGGCGCCGGCATAGGCCGGGATGTCGACCCGCTCCGGCGAGCGCAGCGACCACCCCAGGTTGTAGGGAGCTGCGGTGTAGTCGCGGTAGGCGCGCACCTCCGGAGATGCCTCCAGCGCGGCTCGCAGGACCACTGGCGACCCCACGGCGGCGATCCGGTACGGCGGGGAGTACGGGACCCCTTGCAGGACGACGGTGTTGCCGACGCACTTGATGCCGGTCGTTGCGATGACCCGCTGGCCCTGCAGGCTCACCGCCGTGGCCCCACCGGCCCAGAACGCGTTGACGACGGCCTGGATGTCCTGCTGGTGCACGAGGAGCAGGTCGGGGTCGGTGCCCTCGGGCACCGTCTCACCCCGGGGCGCGTCGTTGAGGCTGACGACGACGCCTGGCCCGTCGACTGGCCGTCAGCCCTGCCGGTGCACCGAGCCGCAGCCAGCTGGCGGTGTAGCTGGGCTCTTGGTCGCGCCCTTCACCGAGCGCAGCAGTGCGTCCACGGCGGCCTGGTCGCTGCGAACCTGGCGACGCAGCTGCTGGACCTCCGAGCGCTGCCCGCTCACCAGCCCGATCAGGTCGGTGTAGCGGCCGCCGCGCAGATCGGTTCCTCGGGCGTTGATCATCGACGTGGTTGCCAGCAGGCCGGCCAGGGCGCAGATGACGGGCACCGCGAGCCGCCAGCCGACCGGGCGGCTGCTCGCCCAGCCCCGCAGCTTCGCGCGTGCCCGCCGACCTCGACCGGATCCCCGACCGCGCGTCTGCTTGCCTTCCATGCTACCAACTTTCGCCGCTTCGGTGCCCAGGTTATCGGTGCGAGAGGACCGACCGGCCGGACCTGTCGAGATAGGCTAACGGGGCAGCCAGCGCCCGACAGGAGATCTCGTGCCCGAGTCACGCCCACGTAAGAAGGTGGACTACACCGCTCCGGCGACCACGAAGAAGCCGGCCCGGATCGGCAGCAGCCGCTGGGTGGCGCCCGCCATGGTGACCTTCTGGGTGGTCGGGCTGCTCTGGATCGTGGTGTTCTACCTCGCGCCCAACCTCAAGTACATGAGCGACCTCGGCAACTGGAACCTGCTGATCGGCATGGCGATGATCTCGGTCGGCTTCGTCTTCGCCACCCGCTGGGAGTAGTGACTCCGTCCGTTCACCTGCACGTCACCCGCTGGACTTACAGCGGTGTAGTTCTCCACAGCAGTTATCCCCAGTGTGGACAACCCGTCCAGGCGCGGTTTACGCGGTCAGCTGCGCTGTGCGTACGACGACCAGCGCGATGCAGACGACGAACAGCGCTGCCATCGAGCCGGCATGGATGAGCGTGCGGTGCTGGCGAGGGGCGTAGGCCAGGCCGGCGCCCGAGCAGGAGACCGGCACCGAGACCGCCGACGTGCGCCTGCCACGAGACGTCCGGCACCGTGAACGTGATCACGAGGTTGAGGACGAGCAGAACGAGCAGCTGGGTGACGTCTCGGCGCTGCTTCAGCAAGATCAGCAGAGCCGCTCCGAACAGCCCGAAGATCGAGCCCGACGCCCCCAGCGAGTAGCTGATCGGCTGGCCCGGCCCCGCGGGACCGGTCAGCATGTAGATGCACACCGAGCCCGCCAGCCCGGTGAGCAGGTAGAGGCTCAGGTAGCGCCAGCGGCCGAGCTGCGATCTCGAGGAACGTCCCGAAGATCCAGAGGCCGATCATGTTCAGCGCGATGTGCAGGATCTGGACATGCAGGAACGTCGACGTGATCAGCTGCCAGTACGACCCCTGGGCGACCCCCTCGATCCCCTGTCGCGGGAAGTCGGCGTCGGGGATCAATGCCATCGTCGACACGAACTTGCCCGGTCCTGGCCCGTGCGCTGTCGCGTTGGCGATCACGAAGAACACCACGTTGACCGCGATCAGGCCGAGCGTGACGATCGGGGACCCCTGGCCCAACCGGCCGCCGAAGGCCGTCCGCGCGCGTGGCGCCCGCGAGGCCCACTCCCGCACGCACTCCGGGCACTGGAAGCCGACCGACGCCGCGGTCATGCAGTCGGGGCAGATGGGCCGACCACAGCGCTGACAGGAGATGTACGTCTCCCGGTCAGGGTGGCGGTAACAGTGCGGGATCGTGCCCGCGCCGGGCTGGGGGGTGCCGTATCCGCTCACCGCGTCACCCGCCTGCCCTGGCGGGCCTAGCGCCGCTCGATCTCGACACTGTTGATGACGACGTCGTCGACTGGACGGTCCTGCCGGCCGGTGGGGGTCTTGGCGATCGCGTCCACGACCTCGCGGCTCGGCGCGTCGGCGACCTCGCCGAAGATGGTGTGCCGCATGGTGAGGTGCGGCGTGGGGCCGACCGTGATGAAGAACTGCGAGCCGTTGGTGCCCGGACCGGAGTTCGCCATGGCCAGCAGATAGGGCTTGGAGAACGTCAGCTCGGGGTGGAACTCGTCTTTGAAGGTGTACCCGGGACCGCCGCGGCCGTCTCCGTTGGGACAGCCGCCCTGGATCATGAAGCCGTCGATGACCCGGTGGAAGATCAGCCCGTCGTAGAAGGGCCGGTTGACCGTCGACCGGTCGCAGGGTCCGTCCACGGCTTCGTGCCCTCGGCGAGGCCGACGAAGTTCTCGACCGTCTTCGGGGCATGGTTCTCGAAGAGCAGGATGTCGATGTCGCCGCGGTTGGTCTTGAGCGTCGCGTGCAGATCCTCGGCCACTCGGTAGCTCCTTCGTTGTCGGCGCCGAGCGACCTGTGAAACCCGCCTCAGCCGGGTCTGCGAGCGCGACGCACACGTGTATCATCCTTGCACGCAGCACCAAATCTCCCGGGTTGAGACCCGCCCTGGTGGACTCGGCTGGGATGCGAAAGAGTAGGGACCAGCGGCGGCTGGAGCCTGACCGCTCATCGGACCGACGCAGCGACACAACGAAGGAGTGACGGTGGCCGGAAGAACTACCCGTAAGAAGATGAGATCGGCAGCCGAAGACGTCCGCAGCGCAGTCAAGCCGGCTGCAGAGTCAGCCATCGACAAGATCGGATCGGTCACCTCGGACGCGATCACGGCGGTCGCCTCGAGCGTCGGGCCTGCTCTCGATGACGCGCGCGAGCGGATCGGGCCGCTCGTCGAGGACGCCAGGGATCGGATCACGCCTGTCGTCAGCGACGCGAGAGACCGCATCACGCCGGCTCTCGGCGACGCCAGGGACCGGCTGAGCCCCGTGGTCGACAGCGCCCGCGACAAGATCGCCCCCGCAGCGGGGATGGCGGTCGCCGCCGGCAGACGCCGCGGGCGCCGGGCCGCCGTCAAGCTCGGCCTTGCCGAGGAGCCGAAGAAGACTCACAAGCTTCGCAACGTGATCATCTTGATCGGGCTGGGCGGCCTGGCGGCCTTCGTGTACACGAAGCTCTCGGGCAAGGACGCCGATCCCGCCTGGACGCCGGCCGCGACAGTGCTGCTGCGGATGCGCGGGCTTCGCAGCCGCCGGTGACGACTGAGGCAGCACCGGCGTCGACGACGCCGACGCGCTGCGCAGGACGGCTCCGGTACGGCCCCGACGGCACCCTTCGCCTCAGAGGAGACCGTCGAGTCCCCGTCCCCACGACGCCCGACGAGCCCTTGGAGGAAAAGCAGCTCTGAGCCGGCGCGGCTCGCGCGCTGACGGTCCGGGCTCAGCCGGGCTGAGTACTCGACATACCGGCCGGGGAGGCAGGCTCGGACACTCAGCTCGGGAAACGTCGCGCGGGTGCGCCGCGTCGCCAGTCGCTCGGCGACGAAGCTCAGGATCGGCACGGTCCCGAGCAGAAGGACGAGCACGGCGAATCCGACCGGGAACCGCGCCTTGCGCGCCAGCATGGCTGCGGCCACCAGGAACACCATGTACAGCCACCCATGCAGGATACCCAGGTACAAGGTGATCCAGTTGCCCAGCTGCTGAGCGCTGGACCCGTCCGTCGACGAAGTACTTCAACGGCACGCCGATCAGCGCCAGCACGATCAGCAGAGTCCCCACGACATAGGCCATCACCCGGTACCGCAACAAGACGGCGCGACGCTCACATCTCGACGCTACCCGACGAATCTGGCGGGCCGGCCCAGGCCTCGCATCGCCCTTAAGCGGGATCGGCGGCGTCCGTGACGACGCGCCACCACATGAACGCCACGAACCCGGCGAAGATCCACCACTGCACGGCGTAGAGAAGGTTGCGCAGGCCCGCCCACCGGGAGGGATCCGGCAGTGGCGGGGCGACCCGGGGCAGCAATTCGGACGGGCTGCTTGTCGTCAAGATCACATAGCCCGCGTACAGATCCGGGACTTACCTCGCTCACCAAGCCGGGGATCCTAGACTCCGCTCGTGACCCGGCGGGAGTCCAGGCTGCTCGCCTCGGACTGTGAGGGCTCGAGGACCCCGGAGATCCGCACCGGTCCCGGTCGGTACCGGAGCCTGCGGTACCGGACTCGACCCACGCAAGACGAGTACGGCTGACCCGCTCGCCGTCAGCAGCGGCGTCACGACCGCGTAGGCGTCCTTGGCGCCCGGGAAGCCTCGCACGTACACCTGCCCGCCCGGTCGTAGTGTCCCTGCGACCGACACAGGCACCCCGACCGACGCGGAGGGGAATGCCTGGTCACGCCCGAGCGCCGAGTCGACGGGACGGCTGCCCGTCGCATCAGCGCCTCGCGTCGGCCCGCTGGGAGTCGTCGTAGACGCCGAACTGCCACCTGCCCATGGCGATCATCGCCGCCATAAGACCAACGCGACGACCAGCAGACCGAGCGCACGGGCCGTGGTCAGGCGGCGGATCACTCAGCCAGTGTGCCAGTCGGTGATCGCTCACTCGACCCAGTTGCCCGTGACGATGGGGGGCCGGTCTCGGCGGTGACGACGACGCAGTTGCGCCCCCTGTCCTTCGCCTCGTACAGGCCGTTGTCGGCCCGGTGGACGAGATCCTCGTCGCCCATGCCGACGCCTGCCGCCCCACCCCCGCTGACGGTGACGGCGATCGGCTGGTCGGCGACGAAGAACGGCTCGACTGCGATCGCGGAGCGAATCCGCTCGCCGGCCTCGACCGTCCCGGCAAGTCCCGTGTGCGGCAAGATGACGAGGAACTCCTCCCCGCCCCACCGGCCGGCGATGTCTCCGGCGCGCAGCTCCGTCTCGACGCGACGGGAGAACTCGACCAAGACGGCGTCTCCGGCAAGGTGCCCGTACGTGTCGTTCACCGACTTGAAGTGGTCCAGGTCGAACAACAGCAGCCCTACCGGCTCCTCGCGCCGTCGGCCCGTGCTGATGCTCTTGCGCAGCTGCTCCTCGAGGTGGCGGCGGTTGAAGAGCCCCGTCAGCACGTCGGTACGGCTCGTCTTGTCCAGCTGCAGGTTGAGCAGCCGCAGCTCGTCCTGGAGCTTCTTCACCCTCGCCGCGGCACCCACCCGGGCCGCGAGCTCCTCCACTGGCCGACTTGCGGAGGTAGTCGTTGGCGCCACCCTCGAGGCCGCGCAGCACCTCGTCCATCGTCTGGCGTGGTCGGTGAGGAACACGACAGGGATGTCCTTGACCGACTCCTCGGCCTTCAGCCGGGCGAGCACCTCGTGCCCGTTGAGGCCGGGCATCTCGATGTCGAGCAGGACCACGTCGGGCGGCGTCGGCGAGGCACTGCTCGATCGCAGCGGTGCCGTTGTCGGCCTCGCGCACCTCGTAGCCCTGCTCCTCCAGGTGGCACGCGCACAATGGCACGGATAGTCATCGAGTCGTCGACGATGAGAACTGTTGCTCCCGTGGTCATATGCCCACCGCCACTGCCAGCGGGTCGGTCAGCAAGACGAGCCGGCCGTCGATGTCGATGCTTCCGGACACGAGTTCCTGGTCCTGACCGCGCGGCGCCTCGCGGATCGTGGTCTCGTCGATCCGCGCAATCCCGTCACCGCCTCGACCAGGAGGCCGAACCGCACATCTCCCGACCTGCATGACGATGATCTGGTGACCCCCGGGGCCGAGCGGCTGCATCACCGTGAGCGGAGGATCGCCGGGCAGGAGGCCGGCCACGTTGGGCCGCGGCGCCGGCAGGGCGACCATGCCCACCGACGAGCGGACAGCGCGGGTGGACTCGACGGGCAGGCAGTACGCCGAACCGGAGACCTCGAACTGGACCATCGTCTTCATCGGTTTGGCCCCTGCTTGGTGTCGAGGAGACGGAGGAGCTCCCCCGCCGCATAGCCCTTCAGCGCCGCTTCCGCGTGCTCGGGGCTTACCTGCTGCAACAGCGCCCGGGAGACGCTGAACGCTCGCTGGGCCGAGGTCCAGTGACCGCACGCCTCGAGCGCAAGCGCGAGGTGGAGAGCAGCCAACGGGTCTTCCGGAGACAGGTACACCCATTTGCGGAAGGCGACGACCGCTGCGCCGTGATCTCCGTCGGCGAACGCCGGCTGGCCGGACGTCTGCCGCCAGCGCGGTTCGGTGACGACGAGGTCGGGCTCGACCGCGACCGACACTTCGGTACCGAGTGCCGGCGATCCGGGTCGCCTTCGGCGTCGGAGGACGCCGGGTGGGCGGCGGTCGTGGCAACGGGCGGTGCGGTCGTCAGCTCGGGCAGCCTGCCATCCGCGGACGCGCCGGCTCGTTGCGCTGGTAGACGAAGGACTCGCCGAGCCGAACCGCCTGGAACGCGTCGCTCACCTGCCACAGGCTCTCCGCCGACCCCAGGAAGAGGTACGCGCCGGGAGACAGCGCCTCCCGCGAGCCGGTTCAGGAACGCCGTCGCATGGTCGGCCGAGAAGTAGATCAGCACGTTTCGGCAGAAGACCACCTGGCAGTCGCCCGACCCGGTCCGGAAGCTCCTCCATGAGGTTGTGCCGCATCGTGCTGACCCGGTCCCGCAGCGAGTGGTTCACCTGCCAGCCGTTGTCGTCCTGGGCGTCAGATGGGTCAGCCGACGAAGCGGTGACAGGCCGCCGATCTCGCGGGTGGTGTACCTGGCGGCGGCGGTGCGCGCCAGAGCGTTGGTGGACAGGTCGGAGGCGAGGATGGATCCGCGAACGCCCTGCTCCTGAAGAAGCATCGCCAAGCTGTACGCCTCCTGGCCGTTGGCACAGCCGGCGCTCCAGATGTTCACCGGACTGGCCGATCATCGGGAGGACGTCGTCGGCCAGGACCTCGAAGTGGTCGGGGTGGCGGAAGAACCCGCTCTCCTGGACGGTCACCCGGTTGACCAGGCTCTGCAGAGTCTCGTTGCTGTTCGTGAGCACCTCGATGTACGCGTCCAGGTCCTGGTCGCGCGCCTGGATCTCGTCGCGGATGCAGCGGCGCAGGCGCCCACGCAGAGTCGACTGCGGCCGCAGCCCGATCCTGGCATCCAGCAGCGCACCGACCCGGTCGACCGCGGTCTCGAGCTCGTCCGCGGGCGTCACGAGCATCGACTCCCGGCTGGCTCGGGCGATCGCAGTGGCCAGCTCAGCGGGCGGAAGCATGTCGTCGACAGCACCCAGGCGCTGCGCGGCCGCCGGCATCCCGAAGACGGCGCACGACTCCTTGTCCTGGGCCAAGGTCCTGCCGCCGCGACGGCGGATGGCCAGCAGTCCCTTCGCGCCGTCGTCTCCCATGCCCGTCAACAGCACGCCGATCGCGGCCGCTCCCGCGTGCTCGGCAACCGACAAGAACAACTCGTCCGCCGACGGGCGGTGCAGTGCGGGTGGGTTCGGGATCCAGCTCGAGCCTGAAGCCCGCGCCCTAGGCGCAGGTGGACACCGCCCGGTGCGACGTACACCCGGCCGGGCCTTGCACGGCGCTGCGGTGCTCGGCCATCTCGACCGGAAGAGCCGAGACCCGCGACATCCAGTCGATGAGGCCCGCGGTGAAGTCGACGTGGAGGTGCTGGACCACCAAGACCGGCGCCGCGGTACCGCCGAGTCCGGCCAGCACGATGGCCAGGGCGCTCGGGCCACCGGTCGACGCCGCCATCGCGACCACGTGCCGGACAGCGGATCCGCCGCCTGACGCGGGGTCGTCGCCAGACCTTGGCGAGCCTTCCCCTCGGGTGGCGGATGACGTGAACCTTGCAGAGCAGGCGCACGGTACGGCGCAGCTGCGCCTCCAGCTCGGCTGTCCAGCGGTCCGGTTTCGGCAGGGCGTCGAGTGCTCCGGCGACCAGAGCCTCGATGACCGTGGGGGACTGCCGGTCGTCGACGTTGTGGGACAAGACGAGGATCGGCGTGGGTACCCGCGCCATGATCTGCTCGACCGCATGCCGGCCGCCCCCGTCGGGGAGGTAGAGGTCCAAGGTGACGACGTCCGGCATCAGCTCGATGGTCCGCTGGATCGCGTCTGCGCTCGACGCAGCCTGGCCGACGACCACGATGTCGCCGTCGGCTTCGAGGATGCGGATGATCAAAGCGCGGGTCGCCGTGGAGTCCTCGACCACGACCGCTCGGATCGGCGTCGACGAGCTCCGCTTCACCTCCGGCTCCCGAGCAGTCGGTCGACGGCCGCCAGCAGCCCGCCCTCGTCGAACCCGCTCTTGACGATGTACCCGTCCGCGCCGACGTCGAGACCCCGCTGGCGATCGGCGTCGCTGGAGCGCGAGCTCAAGATCAGTACCGGGATGTTGGCCAGGTCGGCATCGGCCCTGATCGCCTCGGTGAGCGCGAAGCCGTCCATGTTGGGCATCTCGATGTCGGTGAGCACCAGGTCACTGGGTTCGTCGGCCAGCAGCAACAACGCCTGGGCCCCGTCCGACGCGACCCTGCACCGAGAAGTCGGCTCGTTCGAGGATGCTGCGCTGGAGCTCCCGGACGGTCAGAGCGTCGTCCACGACCAGAATGCGCGGCTGTCGCGTCTTCGGCTGGCGCAGCCGATCGCCGGCCGGCCATGAGCCGAGCGCGTCTGTCGAGCCCGTTGGATCAAGCCCGGGGGGTCGAGCACCAGCAGCACCGAGCCGTCCGGTTCCACGCTGGCCCCCGCGACCGCGGGGACATTGGGAAGCAACCTGCTCAGTCCCTTGAGCACGACGTCTCGCTGGCCGAGCAGCCGGTCGATCTTGAATGCGTGCCGGTGTGCGGAGTCGGCGAGCACGACGATCGGGCCGTCCGGGTCCGAGTCGGACGACCCACCGAGGATCTGCGACAGAACTGACACCTGTACGGCCCGCTTGTCCACCCAGACGGACGGCCCGGCCCTCGGCGTGGGTCTTGTTCGACACGTCGTCGGCCTGGGATCGGACCACGCGGTGGAAGGGCAGGGCGTACCGGCACCCCCCGGCCTCGACCAGCAGGCACCGAAGCACGGCGAGGGTGATGGGGACGATGACGCGGAACTCAGCGCCCACGCCTGGCTGCGAACGCACCTCGACGCGGCCTCGCGCGGCTTCGACGTTGGCGCGTACGACGTCGAGGCCGACTCCCCTACCGGAGACGTCGGTGACGAAGGCTGCTGTCGACATGCCCGGAGCGCAGCGTCAGCGCGATGACGTCCTCGTCGCTGAGGCCGTCCGTCCCGATCCCGTGGCGAGCCGCCTCCTCGCGTACCCGGCCGAGGTCGACGCCGCGGCCGTCGTCGGTGATCGCGATGATCACCTCCGACCCGAGCTGCATCGCGTGCAGCCGGATGGTGGCCTGGGCCGGCTTGCCGGCGGCCGCGCGCTCCTCGGGAGACTCGATGCCGTGGTCGACCGCATTACGCACCAGGTGGAGCAGCGAGTCGGACAGCTGGTGGAGCACGCCCCTGTCGAGCTCGGTGTCGGTGCCACGGGCGTCCCAGCGGATGTTCTTGCCCTGACTGCGCGCCAGGTCGCGAACGGTCCGCTGCAGCGAGTCGGTGATCGTCGCGACCGCGACCATCTGGGTGCGCATCGCGCGGTCCTGGAGGTCGTTGAGCGCGCGGGACAGCTCGTTGAACTCGGAGATGGATGCCGGATCGGTCCCGAACCGGTCGCTGAGCATGCGGCCGACCCGAAGGTGCGCCGATGCGGACTCACTGACCAGACGCGACAGCTCGTCGAGGCGCTCCAACGGCACCATGACGACACCCCCGCGGTTGGCCGCCGCGGGCCGAGACGGGGGGAGTGCAGCGGCCGGTGCCGCGCTCGGCGATCGGGGCGATCTGCGTTCGGCGGGGGGCTGCACGGCAGCTTCGAGCGGCGGTGGCATCGGCACGGGCGCGGCTACCACGGGCCCTGGTTCACCCGTGGCTTGCGCGATCAGCGTCGACAACCCGTCCATGCCGGCCAGGAGTGCGTCGATGAGCTCCGGCGTCGCCGCGCTCCGGCCGGTCCGGAGATCGTCGATCAGCTCCTCGAGCTCGTGCGCGAAGCTGCTGACCTCGCCCAGCCCGGCTACGGCCGATGAGCCCTTGATGGTGTGCAGCTCGCGGAAGATCGAGCCGACGAGCACCTTGTCGGACCCAGTCTGCTCCAGCTCCAGGACCAGCTGGGCGAGATGCGCGAGCCGAACCTCGGCCTCCTGGGCGAAGAGGGCCCGGATCTGCTCTCCGGTGAGGACCGCCATCAGACCGGCTCGGCGTAGGCCGCTGAGTGGACGTCGGGCTCGCCTGCTCGGTCGAGTGTCGACAGCGCGGGGGAGTCGAGGAGGGCCTGGATGTCGAGCAGGACCGCCACGTGCTGACCGACCCGGTAGCTGCCTGAGCTGCATGCCAGCTCCGATGGCCCCAAGGGCTCGTCCAGGAGGGCGCGCTTCGGGAACGCGGTGGCGCTCAGCCCCACCGGACCGAGATGTGTCTGCAGCACGAGCGCGAAGACGACGTCGTCGACACTGCCCAACCCGAGCAGCGATGCGGTGTCGAGCAGCGGGACGATCTCCCCTCGCAGGTTGAACAGGCCGAGCACCATGACCGGAGCGGTCACGAGGCCGGTCAACAACGGTGCGGTGACGACTTCGCGCACCCAGCCGATCGGGATCGCGAAGAGGTCCTCACCGACGGGGATCAGTACGGTGTCCACGGTCGTCAGCACCCCCGTTGCTCCGCCGACGTGACCGAGGTTGCCGACCTGGCGGTGGTTTCGAGGTTGCCGGCGAGGTCGGCGAGGTTGCCGGCGGCGGAGGCGATCTGGTCAGCGGTGGCCGAGACCTGCCGGCTGGAGTCGGTCAGCTGCTCCATCGTCTCCACCACCTGAGAGGTGGCCGCAGCGCTGCTGCTGGGTGGTCATCCGGACCTGCGCGTTGGCGTCGGTGACCGCCTCCAGCAGCATCAACCCCCGCTGCATCTGCTTGGCGCCCTTCTCCATCGCCATCACCGTCGCGTTCGTCTCCCCCTGCACCGCCCGGATGATCGTGTTGATCTCACCCGCCGACGTCTTCGAACGCTCAGCCAGCCGACGTACCTCATCGGCCACCACCGCGAAGCCCAACCCGTTCTCCCCGGCCCGGGCCGCCTCGATCGCCGCGTTCAACGCCAACAGGTTCGTCTGGTCAGCGATCTCGTTGATCAGGTCCAACAACGCGTCGATGTCGTTGACCTTGTGCGCCAACTCCAACGTCCGCTCACTCGACAACGTGATATCGGCCTCCGCCTGCTCCAGGTTCTCCTTCGTCTCCGCGGTCTGACTCGCCACATGATCGACCGTGTCAGCGATCGCCGCCGACGCCCGCGCCAACTCCTCCGTCGTCGACGTCGCCTGCGTCACCGCAGCACTTTGCTGCGTAGTCGTCGCCGCCAACTCATCCGACGACGCCGACAACTCCGCCGCCGCCGAGTTCACATCCACCCCCGCGCTCGTGACCTGCTCCACGAGCTGCTCGGACGTGTTCAACATGGCGTTGAACGACTCTCCGAGCGTCACCAGCTCGATCGACGCCCTCCGGCTCGAACGCGGACCCCGAGATCGCCTGCCGCGGCCTCCTGGGCCATACCCGTCAACCGCCTGATCGGCCGGGTCGTCCGCGCGGCCAGCAGGATCGCGACCGTGACTGCCGCGCAAGATGCCGAGGCGCCACCATCACGATGGCCCGGTTGCGCTGGTTGCTGACGGGCGTGAGTACCTTCGCCGCAGGGTCTTGAGCAAGGATCACCCACTCCAGGCTGTCGACGATGTCGAAACCGCCGACGAGGTCGTTCCCCTTGGAGTCAGTGAACCGGATGGATCCCGGCTTGGCCGGTTGCCGCCGCCTGACGTGTCGCCGAGTTGTCGATTGTGGTCGCGAACGCCCCAGCCTTGAGCAGGCTGGCGTTATCGCTCACGTTCCCCATCTTCGTGTCGTAGAGCAGAGTGCCTGAGCCGTCGACGGCCACCACCTCGCGTACCAGAGTCCAGCTCGGGGTTCAGCAGGCCCGCGAGCTGGGAGAGGTTCAGGTTGGCCGCGACCACGCCCTCCGGGCGCCCCTTGGCGTCGAGTACGGGCTGCGGCCAGAATCCACTCGACCCGGCTGCCGCGTCGTACCGGGCGTCGTCAGTGTGGGCTTGCCGGACACTGCGGTCCGGAACCAGCCCCGACCGGCTCCCGAGAACTTCACGCCGGGAGCAGCTCGACGCGACAACCTTGCCGTTCAGGTCGAGCATCTCGACGGACTCGTAGTCGCCGTACTTCTGCGAGTCGAGCAGCAGCCGCGCGGCCTGAGGCGTACCAAGCCGGCCAGAGGCTTGTGCGGCGACCACCGCCACGTGCTCAGTGCGCTCAGCCAGCCAGTCCTCGACGTGCAGGGTGACGGCTCGGGCGATGTTGCCGCCGCGATCCTCAGCCGCCTTCGTAAGGCTGGAAGAGGAAGCAGAGGTCAGCAGCCAGGCCAGTGCCACCATCAGCGGCACCGACACCAACAGCATCGCCGCCACCAGCCGGATCAGCGAACCGCTTCCTCATGGCCCACCAACCCGACAGCACGCTCGTGGCCATGTCAGTACCTGTCCTTTGCCGCGGCAGCGGTGGTTTCGAGGTTGCCGGCGAGGTCGGCGAGGTTGCCGGCGGCGGAGGCGATCTGGTCAGCGGTGGCCGAGACCTGCCGGCTGGAGTCGGTCAGCTGCTCCATCGTCTCCACCACCTGAGAGGTGGCGCTGCGCTGCTGCTGGGTGGTCATCCGGACCTGCGCGTTGGCGTCGGTGACCGCCTCCAGCAGCATCAACCCCCGCTGCATCTGCTTGGCGCCCTTCTCCATCGCCATCACCGTCGCGTTCGTCTCCCCCTGCACCGCCCGGATGATCGTGTTGATCTCACCCGCCGACGTCTTCGAACGCTCAGCCAGCCGACGTACCTCATCGGCCACCACCGCGAAGCCCAACCCGTTCTCCCCGGCCCGGGCCGCCTCGATCGCCGCGTTCAACGCCAACAGGTTCGTCTGGTCAGCGATCTCGTTGATCAGATCCAACAACGCGTCGATGTCGTTGACCTTGTGCGCCAACTCCAACGTCCGCTCACTCGACAACGTGATATCGGCCTCCGCCTGCTCCAGGTTCTCCTTCGTCTCCGCGGTCTGACTCGCCACATGATCGACCGTGTCAGCGATCGCCGCCGACGCCCGCGCCAACTCCTCCGTCGTCGACGTCGCCTGCGTCACCGCAGCACTTTGCTGCGTCGTCGTCGCCGCCAACTCATCCGACGACGCCGACAACTCCGCCGCCGCCGAATTCACATCCACCCCCGCGGAGCTGGTCTCGTCGGCCATGCTCCGCAGCTTCTTGCCTCCCGGGTGCCGAAGACCAGCGCCGCCACCACCGCGACTAGCGTGCCGATGGCGACGATGACGATGGCGCGGTTGCGCTGGTGCGCTACGGGGGCGAGCACCGTGCGACGCCGGCGTCCTGGACCGAGGACCACCCAGCCCGAGCTGGTGCCGTCAGACAGTTGTCGAGATGTCGTACCCGCCGATGACGTCTTGTCCCTGGATGTCGGTGAAACGCTGCGACGCCCGGCTTTCCTGGTCCTGTGGCGCCGACGGGTCAGCGCGTTGTCGACCTTGCCCCGCCGAACGCGCCCGCGGCGAGCAGCGCCCGCGTTGCTCGGCAATCGGCCCCATGTCGTCGCGTAGATCAAAGTCCTCGGTGGCTCGACCGCCGACCACCTGGGTGCCTGCGTCGAGCTCCGGGTTGAGCAGGTTCGCCAGCTGCGCCGTGTTGAGGTTGGCCGCGACGACCCCCTGGAGATGGCCGTCTGGCGCCGAGGATCGGGCTCGGCGAGGATCCACTCGATCCCACCAGCCGCGCCGGACGGGCGACGTCAGCACCGATCTTGCCGGACCTCGCCGATCGGAACCAGCTTGCCCGACTGCGCTGAAGCTGTTGCTCGGCGTGCTCGAGGCGAGCACGTTGCCAGCCAGGTCGATCATCTCGATCGCCGGTAGTCACGCGTACTTCTGCACGCCGCTGCAGGAGCCGGCGCGCCGTGCAGGCTTGCCGAGTTGACCCGAAGCCTGCTTCGCGATCAGCCTCGAGCTGCTCTTGACGCTCCGAAATCCAGTTCTCGACGTGCAGGGAGACCGCGCGCGCCACATTCCCACCGCGCTCCCGGCTGCCGTCGTGAGATCCTGCCGACGCCGACTTCGTCAACAACGTTGCCAGGACCACCATCAACGGCACCGACACCACCAGCATCGCCGCCACCAGCCGGTACCGGTAACGGACGCTGCGTCCAAGGAATCCGCGGCGGGTCACCCGAACACCCTCCGAGTCAGGCAATCACTGCGGGTCGATTCGGCTGAACGCTCGTGCCCGCCGAGGTAAGGCCAACGGACAGCGCCTACAACATCGTCTTCGGACCTTCCGTGCACCCGGTGCTCCTTGCGCTCGTCGCCGCGACGTGGACGTGGACCCCGTCCAACAGCACGACGCAACACGTGGCCGGTTGGCCTGGTGTAATCTTACGCAGAGTGACAGTGCGTATACGGGAAGTTAGGGAAATCCGTGACCAAGCGTGACTCTTCGCCCTCCTCCGGTCTGGAGCTCTGACCTCGTGCCGATCCTCGTGGCGTACGCCGGGCTCCTCGGGCTGGCCATCGGCTCGTTCGGCAACGTTGTCGCCTACCGGCTGCCCCTCGGCCGGTCCCTGGTCGCGCCCGCGTCCAGCTGCCCGCACTGCGGCGCGTCGATCCGCCACCGCCACAACGTCCCCGTGCTCGGCTGGCTCGCGCTCCGAGGACGATGCGCCGACTGCGCCGCCCCGATCAGCTCCCGCTACCCCATCGTCGAGGTCACGACCGGCGGCCCTGTTCGTGGCTCTGACGATCAGGCTCGGTCCAGCTCGACCAGGTGCCCGCGCTGCCGGCCTACCTCTATCTCGCGCGCTGCCGGAGTCGTGCTGTCCCTCATCGACTTCGACTCGCACCGGCTGCCCAACGCCATCATCGTGCCCTCGTACGCTGATCTTGGCCGTGCTGTTGACCGCCGGGGCGGCCTGGCAGCACGACTGGGTGAGCCTGGAGCGGGCGCTGGTCGGCGGCGCTGGCCTCTTCTGCTTCTATTTCGTCGCTGGCGTTCGCCTACCCGGCCGGGATGGGCTTCGGCGACGTGAAGCTCTCCGGGCTGCTCGGCGGCATGCTCGCGTACCTCTCGTGGGGAACGCTGGTCGTGGGAGCCTTCGCCGGTTTCGTCCTCGGAAGCGTGGCCGGCATCGCCGTCATCATGATCTGGGGCGGCACGCGGAAGACCATGCTTCCGTTCGGTCCGTTCATGATCTCGGGCGCCATGGTGGGGATCTTCGCCGGTGAGATGCTGGCGAGGTCGTACCTACGACTGACAACGGGCGCTTGAGCGTTCGGGGCAGCGCTTCACCGCCCAGCTGAGGATCTCCACGGTCCGTTCGCCCGTGCCGAGTCCCGCGGGATCGTCGCTGGCGCTGTTGACCTTCAGGCCGGTACTGAGACGGGTCTGCGCTCTGCTGGAGCTGTTGCAATCTGCAGCAGCTGCTGGCCCTGCGGGTCGCTGATGGCGACCGCCGTCTCCAGCTGCAGACGGCCCGTGCGGGGGCTGCACCTCGACCGACCGGCGCAGACGTACACCCTGAGCAGGACATCGGTCTGGCCGCTTCGCGGTCCGGCCGTCTCGTCGGGGACCGAAACCCCGGCCGCGGAGACGCCGTCGAGCAAGACACTGACGCTGCGGGCGACGATCCCGTCGGAGACGAACTGGCCGGTGGCAAGGCCCGGTGCCTTGCCGTACGACAGGGCCAGGGAGGCGCGAGGCGCGTACACCGTGCCCTGCACGTACAGCTCGTTGGCCACCGAGTAGTCCGGCGACGAGATGAGCGGGCAGCCGCCCTCAGCCGTGATGCAGCCGCGCTCAGCGGCCACCGGACCTTGAGCCTTCGTCAACCCGTACACCGCGATCGGTGGCTGGGTCCGGCTGTAGGAGCCACACAGCTCCGCCTGAGCGGTCTTGCCGAGCGCCAGGTTGCTCACGCCGCCGAAGACGAACTGAACGCCAGCATCTGCCTTTGTCGAGGTCAGCGGGCTGACGCACGAGCCGGGGATCGGCGGGACGGTGGTGCGTAGGGCGACGGTCGGTGTCCCGCCGACGAGGGAACCCGAGTCCATCGTCCAGGTCGGCGCGTCCTGCTTGAAGTCGAAGTAGTACGTACCCGGCTGGAACCACATGGTCGTGGTGTCGCTGCTGCAGGCGCTCAGCGCAGACGCGTCGGTGTAGAGCCCCGGCTTGAACGTGACCAGCCCACCGCCCTTCGGGCAGACAGGGACGGTTCGCGGCGTCGCCGGTGCATTCGGCGCCGGGTACGACGGGTCTGCCTCGGGCCCGTCGGAGCCGCAGGAGACCCGGGCCTTTCCGGCATGAAAGCAGTATCCCCTCAGCGCCGTGATGCCTGAGTCGCTCGTCAGGGCGCCTCGCTGGACCAAGATGCTCGAGTTCGAGCGGATCTGGCCCGCAGTGCTGAGGGCGTCGCTGTTGTTGACGGATGAGAGCAAGATCCCCGACTCCTTGGTGGACGTGCCACCGAGCGTCAAGATCGCGTTCTGCGGGATGTTGGCCTGGTTGAGCGTGCCTACGGACGCCGCGCCGCTTCCCGCGTCGGGCGTGCACTCGACGACCGCTGAGCCGGCCGGCGCTGTGGGGAAGTCGGGCAGCGACAACGCGTCGGTGTCGCCGAAGCAGAGCTGGCCGAGGTCGTTCGTGTAGCTGCCGGTGCGCAGGTCGTTGATGGCCACCTGCGCCGCCCCGTCGGCGGCGTACGACTCCGTCGCCTGTTGGTGCAGCCCGGTGGTTGCGCGCAGGCTCGCGTCCGCGAACGACAGCACGACCGCCGTCACCATGGCGACCACGGTGATGAAGATCAACGCGATCACCAGTGCTGCCCCGGTCTCGTCCCTCGGCTCTCGTCGCGGCGTCATCGCAACAGCTGGAGTACCTGTTGTGACGGCGGCACGGACGCGGTCTGCCTTCGCGATCCGGTCAAGGTGACGGTGTACGCCGCATCCGGGTCGCCGACATGGTCGAGCGACAGCACCATGGACACCGACTGCGGTACGTCTGCCGCCGAGCCTTCGCACCTCGTCGGCTGAGCCTTCGCATCCGTGCAGGTCACGCGCGGCATCGGCGCGCCGAGGTAGTGGGCGACGATGGTGTCGGAGAGCATCCCGTGCGTACGGGGAGCACACCAGCCGGTGCAGCTGCGGCTGACCTGCGGCGACTTCCACGACGTAGCTCACCAGCACCTGGGTCGACGTCGTCGCACTGGTCGGGTCGTCCCAGCCGAGCCGGACCACGAGACGCCCCTGCGGTGCGCCGCAGGCCAGGGCCTTCGACTTCGGCCGGGTCTCGACCGACTGCTCCAGTGCCTCGTCGCGGTCGCGGATCCCGATGCTCGCCACGTCCTGGGCGAAGTATGCGGCGCTGATCTGGGCGTCGTGGGACTCACCGAGCCGGTGGATGGTGTCGTCGGTGTTGCGGGTGAAGCCGATCAGCGCGTCGCCGATGGCGAGGGTGACCATGGCCACCAAGACGATCGCGATCAGCAGCTCGACCAAGGTGAACCCATCCTCCTTCGCGCACCTCGGCATCATGGTGTCGTCACCTCAGAAGTGACAGCTGAGAAGATCCGCACGACGCACCGGAGTCGTCGCATGGCTTGCGGACGACCAGCTCGAGCGTCTCGCTGGCCCTCAGGTCCGTGCTCGCCACGTGCAGGGTGAGCATCTGGACTCCGGAGTCGACGACGCTCTTGCGTCGTACGGCAGCGCTCTTGGCGAGGTTCTGCCCTCCGGTGCCGACGGAGCAGGCGGTCCCGGCGGGAGCGAAAGCCGTACCGGTCCAGTACTGCACGGCGGTGACGCTGGCGGTGTAGCCGCTCGGCACGACGAAGCCCGGTGGTTTGGCATACGTGTCTGGACGGGCGCAGTCGGTATAGGCCGAAAGGTCTCCTGGCAGGGCCACCGCGCTCTCGATCGACTCCGCGTACGAGCGCACGACCGTGTCGGAGGTGGCCTCCTTGCGGTGCACGTCCGACATCACGATGCTGGTGCCGATCCCGCCGACGAGCGCGACGACACCGGTACCGAGGATCGAGACCGCCATGAGGAGCTCCAGCAGGGTCTCACCGCGTTGGTTGCGGCGGCGGCCGTCGGCGTGCCCCATCAGATCGAGGACTGGTTGAAGATGCCGTACATCGCCGAGACCAGCGCGACGGCCACGAACCCGACCACCAGCCCCATCACCATGATGACGGCCGGCTCGAAGAGTGCTGTCAGCTTCTTGATCTTGTAGTCGAGCTCGCGTTCGTAGTAGTGGGCGGTCACCTCGAGCTGCGTGTCGAGTGTTCCGGTGTCCTCACCGACCCGGATCATCTGCACAGCCGTCGGCGGGAACAGTTTCGTGCTCGCCAGCGGCTCGGCGATTCCTTCGCCTTCGAGCACTGCGAGACCGACCTTCGCGAGAGCGCGGGTGAAGACCTGGTTGCGCAGCGACCCCGATGCCACCCGAAGAGCCTCGGGCAACGGGACGCCCGCATCGACCATCGACGCGAGGATCCGGCAGAACCGCTCGACGAGGGCGAACTGGATGGTCGACCCGATCACCGGAAGGCGTAGGAAGATGCGGTCGCGGACATGCTTGCCGACCTTGGTCTTCAAGACCGCGTAGGAGATCAAGGCGATGACCGCCGCGCCGCCCACGATCGCCCACCACCACTGCGTCATGAAGTCCGTCATCGTCAGCAGCATCCGGGTCGGCAACGGAAGCTTTGCGTTGAGACCCGCGAAGAAGACCTTGAACCTCGGCAGCACGAACGTCGACAGCACCACGACCGTCACCAGCGACATTCCAGCGATGACCGCGGGGTAGATCATCGCCGCCTTGACCTTCTGGCGGGCCTCGAGGTCGCGCTCGAGGTAGGCGGCAAGCTGGTCGAGCACCGTGTCGAGCTGTCCGGTCAGCTCGGCGGACCTCAAGATCCCCCGGTAGTAGTCCGGGAAGACCTTCGGGTGCCGGTTGAGACAGTCCGAGAGGGTGTCTCCGCTCAGCAGTCCTTCCTCGACCTCTGCCAGCATCGCCTTGACCGACGGGTTGTCGGCCTCATCGCCCAGCGTGTGCACGGCGTCGAGGAGCGGAAGGCCTGCCCGGATGAACGCGGAGAGCTGGCGCGACAGGTGCATGATCTCGTCGCGCTTGACCCGCTTCGCCCAGACGTCGACCTTCAGCCGGCTCTTCTTGACGGTGACGCTGACGTCGCTCAGGTTGCGGGCACGAAGTGACTGCTCCATCTCGACAAGGCTCTTGGCCTGTCCGCGGCCGGTCAGGATCGAGGCCGTCAGGGCCCGTCGCGGCGTACGCGTATCTCGGCATGTCAGGCGCCGACCACGTAGATGGACCGCAGTACCTCGGCGATCGTGGTGACGCCGGTCTGGACGAGCCGCAGCGCCTCTTCCTGCAGCGTGCGCATGCCCTCCGAGCGTGCGAGCCGGCGCATGTCGTCGTACGACGCGCCCTTGCTGATCAGCTCGCGCACCCCCTCGGTGACCGTGAGCAGCTCGTAGACGCCGATCCTTTCCAGGTAACCGGTCTGGGCACAGAAGTTGCACCCGGTTCCGTGCATGAACCCGTTGGGCGGCACCTCGCCGCGCATCGTGCGGAGGTAGGCGAGCTCCTCAGCCGTGGGCTGGTACTGCGTGCGGCAGTGAGTGCAGACGCGCCGCATCAGCCGCTGAGCGACGACGGCCGTCACCGACGACGCGACGAGGAACGACTCGATCCCCATGTCCAGGAGTCGGTAGATGGCCGACACGGAGTCGGTGGCGTGCAGCGACGACAAGACGAGGTGGCCGGTGAGCGCCGACTGAACAGCGATCCGCGCCGTCTCCACGTCTCTGATCTCGCCCACGAGCAAGACGTCGGGGTCTTGGCGCAGTACCGACTTGAGCCCTCCGGCGAACGTGATGCCGGCCTGCTCGTTGATCTGGATCTGGTTGATCAACGGGAAGATGTACTCGACCGGGTCCTCGATGGTCGTGATGTTGCGCTCGGGGCTGTTGATCTCGCCCAGCGAGCCGTACAGCGTAGTGGTCTTGCCGCTCCCGGTGGGACCAGCACAGATCATCATGCCGTAGGGCGACTTGAGCAGCTCCTCGTACCGCTTGACCGTGCCCTCGGGCATCCCCAGGTCACCGAGCTTGTACAGCGGACGGCTCTTGTCGAGCAGGCGCATCACGACCTTCTCGCCGCGGATCGTCGCCAAGGTGGAGACCCGGATGTCGACAGCGCGGCCCTCGATGTCCAAGCTGATCTGGCCGTCCTGCGGTCGGCGCCGCTCGACGATGTTCATGTTGCCCGAGGATCTTGATGCGGCTCACGATCGCCGGACCCATCGCTCCCGGGAGCGACATGGCCTCGTGCAGTGCTCCGTCGATGCGGTAGCGGACCCGTACCTCGTCCTCCTGCGGCTCGATGTGGATGTCTGATGCCCGGTCCCTCAACGCCTGGGTGATGAGCAGCTGCACCACCTGGACCACCGGCGCGAAGTCGCTGGCCGTCGCGGTGCCCGCCTCGACGACGATCTTGCGCAGGGAGTCGCGCGCCTCGAACGCCTGAACCTGGGTACCGATGGCGCCCAGCACCCGGTAGCTGCTGATGATCGCGCGGAGGATGTCGGACTGTGCGGCGACGGCGAGCCGCACGGGCCTGCCGATCGCCTCCTGCAGTCCTGCCAGGATCTTGTCCGTCGGGTCGGCGACGGCGACCAGTACGCCGTGCTCGCCGATCGACACCGGGATCGCCTGCAGCTCGCGTGCCAGCTTCTCCGACAGCAGCTCCGTGGCCGCGGCTGTCCGGGACCGTCCGGCGCAGGTCGATGACGTCGAGCGAGCGTTGCTCGGCCAGCACCCGGGCCAGCTCACGCTCGTCCAGCAGCCCCATCTCGACCAGTACCCGGCCCAGGAGCCCACCGCCCTTGCTCTTGACGAGCTCGAGGCTGTCGACCAGCTGCTTCTCGGTGAGCAGGTTGGCGTCGACGAGCATCTCGCCGAGCCGGGCCCCACCCGGTTTGATGGTGAAGTCGTTGTTGACGCTCGCGACGTCCGCCTCGGTGTCGACCGGGTCGAGCACGTCGAGACCTGAGTTCGCAGGCTCCTTCTGTCTGCGGAGTCTCATACCGGCACACTTCCCTTGCTGCGTTGGTGGGGCTGGATGTCTCTCGGGTAGAGACTGCGAGCCAGCGCGTCCTGGAGCGTCACTTCGCCGCCTTGGACGAGCGCTGACAAGGACTGCTCGAAGGTGACCATGCCGTCGCGCTGGCCCGGCAGCAAGACGTTCCTGAGCTGATGGGTCTTGCCCTCTTTGATCAGGTTCCGGACAGCGGCGTTCGCGATCAGCACCTCATGGGCCGCGACCATCCCTCCGTCGATCCGGGGAAGCAGCTGCTGGTACACGATGCCGGTGAGAGACGCGGCGAGCTGGGCCCTGATCTGGGGTTGCTGGTCGCCGGGGAAGACGTCGATGATGCGCTCGACCGCATGAGCGGTGTCGCTCGTGTGCAGGGTCGCGAAGACGAGGTGGCCGGTCTCGGCGACCGTCAGGGCGGAGCGGATCGACTCGAGATCTCGGATCTCACCGATCAGCAAGACGTCCGGGTCCTCCCGAAGGGCAGCACGCAGCGCACTGCTGAAGGACGCGGTGTCCGTACCCACCTCCCGCTGGTTGACCATCGACCGCTTGTGCCGGTAGACGTACTCGATCGGGTCCTCGATCGTCACGATGTGACAGGAGCGCTCGCTGTTGATCTGGTCGATGATGGCCGCCAGCGTCGTCGACTTTCCGGAGCCGGTCGGTCCGGTCACCAGCACCAGGCCCTGGCGCAGTCGGGCGAACGAGGCCAGTGCCGGGGGGCATCCGAGCTCGGCCATGGTCGGAATGTCGTAGGGCACGACCCGCAGGGAGATCGCGATCGAGCCTCGCTGCCTGAAGGCGCTCCCCCTGATCCTGGCGTCGTCGCGCCAGCTGAACGAGAAGTCGCACTCGTGCATGGACGCGAATGCCGCGACACGCTCGGGGCTCATCATCTCCGCCAGCACCGCTCGGGTGTCGTCGGTGGTGAGGGGCGCGGCGCCCGGTACGGCCCGGAGGTCTCCGTTCACGCGGATCTGCGGGGCGATCCCGACGCTCATGAGCAGGTCGCTGCCGCGGGCCGCCCAGAGCACGTCGAGCAGTTCGTCGATTCGACGAACCGCTGCCGGCTGTGCGGGAATGGTGACCTCACTCCCCGCGCCATCAATGGGACACGCCCGATGCCGGGCCCGACGACTGGTCCGTGGGGCAAGACGTGCTGTAGACGGCCACGCTGCGACGGCCCCCGCCCTTGCGGTTGGGCGAGACCTTGTAGACCACCGTGTAGTCGAAACTTGCGGGGACGCTGTGCAGAAGCCCTGCACGAACCAGCTGGTCCATGCTCTTGGCATACGTGCCGTTCTGGGCGTCGTAGGCTTCCGCGGCCACGGTGACGGTCTGCACATCAGCCCTGCACGCCGCTTCAGTGCCCTTGTTCTGGATACCGTTGACGGCGAAGACGACGATCGCTGAGAGGATGCCGAGGATCACGATGACGATGAGCAGCTCGATCAGTGTGAAGCCGCTCTCGTCTCGTCTTGCCCTGCAGCGCGTGAGCATGAGATTTCCTGGTTGGAGTCGTCGTCGGCTTGGAGGCCTTGGGGTTGACGGAGCCGTTGAACGGGTGAGCCCTCGGACGGCCGTGGGGCGGGTCGCCTACGCGTCCCGCCCCACGCCGGTGGCTCAGTTGGTGCGCTGCTGCACTCCTTGCTGGAGACGTCGACGCTGGGCGTGTTGCCGTCGTTGTTGACCGAGTAGTCGATCGTGTAGTTGTTGCTGGACGGCACGCTGTGGAGCAGACCGGCGTCGACAAGCGTCTGCATGTCCGGCGCATAGCTGCCGTTCTGGGCGTCGTAGGCCTCGGCGGCGACGGTGACGGTCTCGACGTCGGCCTTGCAGGCGGCCTCGACGCCGCGGTTCTGGATGCCGTTGACGGCGAAGACGACGATGGCGGCCAGGATGCCGAGGATGACGATGACGATGAGAAGCTCGATGAGCGTGAAGCCGCCCTCATCTTGCCTGGCCTTGCGGATGGCTTTCAGCATGTGGGTGTCCTCAGAGAGTAGGAGTCGAATGGAGCCTGCGGGAAGGCATTGACGCACCCTGATGGGGCCATGCATTACCAAAAGTAACGATAGTGGATACAGAGAGTGACTGTCCGACGATTGCCAAATGCCGTGAACCGTTCACCTTCGGTACATCGGGGGCGTATCAGCACGCAGCGCCCGGCGCCGCGGCGTCCGGCTAGGAGACCGGCCGGTTCGCCTGGGCGCTGAAGACGGAGACCGGACGGTCCTGCGCGACGCCGTCGATCGTGACGTCGACGAGCTCGTTGTAGAAGGCCACCCGGTCCTTGACCTTCTCGACCGCCGCGAACGGCTGCGAGTAGGACCAGGCGACGTTCGCCTCACCCGGCTCCCCGGCGGCGTCCCAGTACCGGTCGGCGATGCCCTTGTACGGGCACATGCTCGTGTTGGAGCTCGGTGCCAGCGCGTCGAAGTTCACGTCCCGCGTCGGCAGGTAGTAGCGCGTCGGGAGACCGGTCTCGAAGAGCAGCACGGGGTCGGCACTGTCGCCGAGGGTTGCGCCGTTGAGAGTGACAACGACGTGCCGGCTGCTCGACAGTGCCTCGACCCGCTTGTGGGGGTCGCGGGGATGGCCGAAGACCTCCTCGGACTCCTCCAGCCACCGGTCGACGACGCCGGGCTGCCAGCTGAAGATGATCAGCCCTGCCAGCTCGGGAGCATCTCTCGCCCAAGCGGCGTGGCGGATCATCCGGCCTTCGACCTCCAGATCGAACCACTGTGCTACGGGTCCCTTGGGAAGGAAGAAGAAGGGCTCCCGAGGGGGCTCACCGGCGCTCGGCCGGAGGAGATCCATGCGCACGTCGTGCTTCGCGAAGGCGTAGCCCGGGACAGGGAAGCTCTCCTCGTAGAACAACAACGGCTCACGCGAGTCCACGACCGCCACGTCACCGACATATGCCCTCACCCATTTGTCGCAATGTTCCGTGCGCACAGGCATCGCCCCTCCTTGGCAGAAATCTACCGCCGCCCTGCGTAGGCTGTCATCGCTCCTCGGGTGGCGGCGGCAGTCGATACGGGTAAGGAGTGTGGCGCGGTGCCATCGGTTCGAAGCAGCGTTCTCGAGATCTCGTACGTCGAGCAGGGCGACCCGTCCGGACCGCCGGTGATCCTCCTCCATGGTTGGCCGGACGCGGCCCGGGGGTGGCGTACGGTCAGCGACGGGCTGGCCGCCTCCGGACGCCGGGTAGTCACGCCGGACAACCGCGGGACCGCTGATACCAAGTTCTTGTCCCCGATGACGCCTCGTGACGGCCAAGCCGTCGCCTTGGCTCAGGACACTCTCGACCTCGCGGACGCGCTCGGCCTCGGCAGGTTCGCGGTCGTCGGGCACGACTGGGGTGCCAGGGTCGCCTACACGCTTGCCACGGTCATACCCTGAACGCATCACCGCGGTCGTCGCTCTTGCCCTGGGGTACCAGCCGCGGGGCCGGTTCGAGATGCCGGGCTTCGCCCAGACGCGCGCGTTCTGGTACCAGTGGCTGATGTACGTCGACGCCGGCGCCGAGGCGATCAGGAACGACCCCGTCGGCTTCGCGCGCCTGCAATGGGATACGTGGAGCCCTCCGGGTTGGTTCGACGACGACGAGTTCGTGGCGACGGCTCGAGGCTTCTCGAACCCGGACTGGACGGCGATCACCCTCAACGCGTACCGGGCGCGCTTCCTCGCCGACGAGCCACGCGACACCCGCTACGACAAGCTACGTCGACGGTTGGACTCCGTCGAGCACCTCACCGTGCCCACCCTGATGATCCAGGGCGGAGCCGACTCCTGCGATGAGCCAGCAGCATCTGCCGACCTCGACGGCTGCTTCGACACCTACCGCCGCGTCGTCTTGGACGGAGTCGGGCACTTCCCGCACCGGGAGGCTCCCCAATCGGTGACGGACCTGGTGGTTGCCCACCTGGACGCGCATCGGGCCTGACGTCGACTTTCACCGCCGAGATGAGCGACCTAGCGGATGACGGCGGAGGCGGTGACGGTCGTCTCGTCGAAGTTGTCGCTGCGGATGAGGATGCTGACCGTCCAAGTCCCGGCGATCCCGACCGGCACCGGATGGGTGTGGTACATGCCGCGCCGTCCGACATGACATGCAGGACCAGGGGTCCGATGCCCTGCGAAGCGAGCGTGAGCGAGGCGTCGATCTCCGCAGGCTGGTAGGGACGCCCCTTGGAGTCCGTCACCGTGAGGTGGACCGTCTGCGGTCCGAGAGTCGCCGGCGTCACGACGACGTGGACACTCCCCTTCACGTTTCCCGTGTTGAACGACTCGGATGTGGACGCGACGGGGGTGTACGACTCGCGACCGGTCGCCGTGTTGACGAGCACGGCCGTCAACCCGAGGACGACGACGGCGATGACGACCTCGGAGGCGACGCCTCGTCGAAGTCGGGCCAAGACCCTCGTCGCGGTGTCTCGGGTGGGATCCACGTTGACCTGGTCATTGAAGTAGCTCTCGATCGCATTTCTCGCGACCAGCCCCAGCCCCATCAAGAGCACCAGGCCGATGATCTTCGCGATGATCAACAGCCCGTACGTGGTCTCGAACAAGGCGCCCCAGTGTCCGGTGTCCCGGAAGGTCTGGAAGCTGCCCGTCACGATGAGGATGGCCACACACGTCAAGGCCAGCGGGGAGAACGTGCTGACCGTCTCCCATGCGAGTCTGACGTTGAGACCGCGAAGGGTCGTGCCGGCCAGCATGCAGAGCCCGCCGACCCAGATCACGGCGGCACCGAGGTGGATCACGTCTGACGTGACCGAAAGCGGGACGTAGCTGCCCACGGAGGCATGGCCGGCGAGGGACCAGGTCGCGGCGAGGCCGGCGAGAAACGCGCCCCAGCCGGCGATCTGGGCCGGCTCTCGCAGCCGGCGGGTACGCGGCCACTGCTCCAGGAAGAGGTAGGTCAAGACCCCGCCGGCGAGCAGCAGCGCGATCCGGACGAGCAGGCAGGCCCCCAGGCGGCTGTGCATCGTGCGCTTGATCAGGGTCGGATCGAGCATGCCTCCGAAGCCATGGTTGGACGCGTAGGTCCCCTGAAGCACCAGTGCCAGGACCGCTGCGACCAGACAGAGACCCCAGCCGTACGTCAGCAGTTTGCGTGCGCGACGTTCCACGCCACCTGCCGGCCAGCACACGAGCACGAATGCGACCCCGCCGGCGAACACGGCGAAGCCCAGGAAGCCGAGGCCACGAACGACCGTATAGACGATCTGGATGCGCTGTCCGCCGTGGCCCTGGATGGACGACGCGCTGATGTGGCTGCTCGGGTGGCCGATCGAGAAGGTGAAAGCCCCGGACACGGGGTGCGAGTCCGCTGAGACGACATGCCAGGCGGCGGTGTACGTCCCCAGGCCCAGGTTGGGCCGGAGGCCGACCGTCATGGTCGTCCCACCCTTGCTCTGGGTCGGCGTCCCCGAGTCGACCCGTGCCCCCTTGGGGTCGTAGATCCGCAGGCTCCCGGCGGTGACCCCTACGGACTCGTCGAAGCTGACCGACACCGAGGCCAAGGGCCCGCGTACGACGCTCCCGTCGGAGGGCGTCGTCGAGGTGAGCGTCGCGTGGGCCAAGGCCGGCGCCGCGCCCGCGAGGACGAGGACAAGGGCTAGGACGAACAGGCTGCACAGGCGCGTGACGACGGCCTGTGGCCGAGTCATTCGGCCGGCTGCGAGCGCCGCACCCGAGAGGAGTGTGACGGCCGCCTACCGCCGCCAGGGCCAAGACCAACGCTATGACGGCCACGACGCCCGGCCAGCTACTCGACGATGAGCTCGTCGTGGTCGCGGCCAGGAGTCGTGCTCATCTGCATCGACGTGTCCTGTGGTGCAGCCGTGAGCGCCAGGACGGGAGCAGGGTGCTGCCGGCTCGGCCTGACCTGGCTGGGAGACGTCGATCCACCTCACCACGTCGCCGTTGGAGTACGACTGCAACGCCTTGAAGACGACCTGGCTGCCGTGGTCGGGCAGAGGATCGGCCGAGATGGAGAAGTCCTCGTACTGCCCGGGGCTGATCCGGCCGCCCGACCAGGTCACCTCGTCCACGACCGTGGTGAACTTCCCGTCGTCGGTGACGAGCGGCTTCGACAGCTTGGTGGACTGGGTGGTAACCGTCCATCCGGGCACCGGCTTGGCGAGCAGCTGGGCGATCGGGGAAGATGTGGGGATCTGGATCTGGACCTTGGTGGTGACCGCCTTGGCCTCCTCGTTGGGCACGCGGAACGTCAGCTCCGCTGTACTCCCCTGTGCTGCGGAGCTCGGCGACAGCGACACATGGGCGTTCGCCGCCTGGATGCCGCACACCACGAATGCAGCCGTGACGCCGGTGGCCAGGGCAACCCGGACTGCCGCACGTCGTTTCCCGTCGAAGCTGCAAGTCATGTGTGGAACCTCTCAGTCGCTCGTGGCAGTCCCCGCCTATGGCCCGGGTCGATCGGCCGGCAAGCGGACTCGTGCCCGATGTGGCAGGTCTCAACCAACAACTATTGCTCATGACTCTCGCCGAGGGGCCCGAATGCCTCGGATCACTGGGTGCGCACCAGTACCTCGAGCCCCTCCAGCCGAGGGGTCGCACCGCCGCTGGAGTGGGCCGGGTACGACGCCATACTCAGGCCGTGGCAGCTTTCACAGACAAGGCCGTGGGGGCCGACGAGTGATGCAGACGCGGCCCGAGCTCGTGGGGAGCTTCGGGATGGTGGCAAGCACCCACTGGCTCGCTTCGGCGTCGGGTATGAGTGTGCTCGAGCGCGGGGGCAACGCCGTCGACGCGGCGGCTGCGGCGGGTTTCGTCCTGCAGATCGTGGAACCACATCTCAACGGTCCTGGCGGCGACCTCTCCGGCCTGGTCTGGAGCGTCGCCGACGGCAGTCCCAGCGTGGTCTGTGGGCAGGGGGTCTGTCCGGCGGCGGCTTCCATCGGGCACTTCGAGGCCTTGGGCCTCGACCTGGTGCCAGGCAGCGGTCTGCTCGCGGCAACGGTGCCCGGCTCGTTCGGTGGGTGGACGGCGATGCTCGAGAGGTGGGGAAGCTGGGAGCTGGCCGACGTCTTGGGCTACGCGCTCCACTACGCGGAGCGGGGCTTTCCCGTCCTACCCACGACGAGCGCGGTCATCGCGGCCGTCCACGACCTGTTCGCCCGTCACTGGCGCCCGTCGGCCGAGGTATGGCTGGACGGCGGCACGCCACCGCGCGCCGGATCCTTCTGGACACAGGGAGCCACCGCAGGCACGTACCGGCGACTGATCCGGGAGGCGGTCGGCGGCTCACGAGAAGAGCGGATCGCCGCAGCCCGTCGAGCGTGGTACACGGGTTTCGTCGCCGACGCCATCGACCGGTTCAGCCGCACCACGTGGCGCGACACCTCCGGCCGTGACCACGCCGGGCTGCTTACCGGGCAGGATCTCGTCGACTGGCAGCCTGACATCGAGGCGCCGGTCGGCGTTGACTTTGCCGACCGCTACGAGGTACTCAAGACCGGGCCGTGGGGCCAGGGACCTGTACTCGCTCAACAGCTGCGACTCTTCGAGGCCGCGGGGCTGCTCGAGCGCGATGTCCGCTCCAGCGACTGGATCCATCTGATCGTCGAGTGCGCGAAGCTCGCCTTCGCCGATCGCGAGGCGTGGTACGGCGACCCGGTCGACGCCGACGTCCCACTCGAGGCGCTGCTGTCGAGGGGCTATGCCGAGCAGCGCGCTCGGCTGATCGGCGACACCGCAAGTCTGGAGCTGCGCCCAGGCTCCCCCGACGGTCGCACACCGGTTCTCGCGGCCTTGCCCGAACCGTCGCCCGACGACATCGCGTACGCCGAAATCGGCGAACCCACCATCGAGAGCCTCGCGCGCAGCACCGGCGACACGTGCCACGTCGACGTCGTGGATCGCTGGGGCAACCTCGTCTCCGTGACGCCGAGCGGTGGCTGGCTGCAGAGCTCACCGGTCATCCCCGAGCTGGGTTTCCCGCTGGGCACGCGAGGGCAGATGTTCTATCTGCAGCCTGGGCTCCCCAACTCGCTGCGCCCACGGGTACGCCCCCGCACCACACTCACGCCCAGTATCGCCCTCCGGGACGGGAAACCGTGGCTGGCCTTCGGAACACCGGGCGGCGACCAGCAGGACCAGTGGCAGGCCGCCTTCTTCGCCGCCGTCGTCGAGGCGGACTCCCGCGGGGCACTTGACCTACAGGCGGTGATCGACGCACCGATGTTCCACACGACACACTTCCCGTCGTCGTTCTACCCGCGTGACGCCCATCCCGGCGAGCTGTTCGCCGAAAGCCGTCTGTCGCCGTCGGTCCTCGAAGACCTGACCCGCCGCGGCCATCGGGTGGTCGTGCCGGGCTCCTGGGTTCTCGGCCGCCTCAGCGCCGTGGCGAAGGAGGGCAGCGTCCTGCGCGCTGCCGCGAACCCCCGCGGTGTGCAGGGTTACGCGGCGGGCCGCTGAACAGCGACCTCACCGTCGGATCGTTGACTCAGGTGGGGCGGGGCTGGCTCATCAGCCGGCCGACGAGCTCACGCCTGCTGTGTACGCCGGTCTTGTCGAAGACCGCCTTGAGATGGTCCTGCACTGTGTGCCTGGAGATGTGCAGCGTATCGACGATCACTCGGGTCGAGGCGCCACGAACGACCAGCTTGGCCACGTCGGCCTCTCGTGCGCTGAGCCCGTACGCCGACAGCAGCAGGGGGACGGTCTCTCGCGCCCCGATCGGCTCGACCACGACGGCAACCCTGTCCTCCTCGTCCGCGCCGCGCAGCCGCGACGCGTGGACACGGAGCCATCGGCCATCCGTGGTCTGGACTCGTGTACTCGGCAGGAGCTGTGCTGCCGAGGGTTCGCCACGCTCGATGCCACGCAAGGCCATCGCGACGGTGTAGACAGCCAACGGCACCGGAAACCTGGTCGAGCCGCGGTCCTCGACCAGGCTCAGCAGCTGCTCGGCTTCGGCTGTCATCGCCACGACGGTCAGGTCGGCCGTCAACAAGACGATCCCCGGAGAGGACAGATCGACTCCGTCGGACACTCGGTCCAAGACGATGGCCTGGCGCAGGGCGTGGGCGATGTGCGGCGCGAGCCGCGCCACCACCTCCGCCTCCACGGAGGTGAATCCCAGCGGGCGGTCGTCGCGATGCAGGCACAGATAGCCCCAGCACTGCGAACCGGCGACGAGAGCCGCTCGGAGCTCGTCGCCGAGCCCGAGAGGTCGCATGATGTCGCGGGAGCGCAGGCTCGAAGAGCGGTCGTTGAGCGGTTGCGTGGTCCAAGGTGGCGACATGGTTCTGCGCCAAGGCCAGCGAGCTGAACTTGTTGACGTCCACGCATCCGAACTCGTTCGCGAGGAACATCGGGGTTGCGGCTGCCAGCGGCTCTTCTGCGAATGCGCCGGTCATCAGCAGCGTGTCCGGGTCGGCCGTGGCGAAGAAGGCAGCATCCATGGGGATTACGCGACGCAGCGACCGCAGTACCTCGCGCTGCACACTCGCTACGTCGAGACCGCGGTGGCACTGCCGGACCACCTCGCGCTCCGCCTGCGCCAGTGCGACTGGGCGAGTCATCTCCTCAGTGTGCGGCCGACACCGGTCCCTGCGAAATCCCACATTGTTGGGATTACCCCGGACCCGCGATCGGCTCGAGTCTGGCTGTATGACAACCGACGACACCACAGCCAACAAGCAACTCGTAGCAGACTTCATCCAGGATCTCTTCACCACAGGCGACCTGGATGCCGTCGACCGGTACCTTGACCCCGCCATGATCAACCACGACCCGCCGTTCCCCGGCGCTCCGGATGGGCCCGAGGGGATGCGGACTGCCGCGAGAATGTTCCGCGAGGCGCTGCCGGACTGGCACAGTGAGGTGGAGGAGCTCGTCGCTGAGGGCGACCTCGTCGTCGAGCGCTTCACGGCCAGCGGCACCCACCGAGGAGAGCTGATGGGCGTACCAGGGACCGGCAAGATCCTCGTCCTGCAAGGCATGCAGATGTTCCGCGTCAGGGACAACCTCATCGTCGAGCGTTGGGGCCGCCTCGATGAGCTCGGACTGCTGCGGCAGCTCGGGCTCGCGCCCAGCTGAGCCGCCGGCGGGCGCGGGACCTCCCGGTCAGTCGCGGGAGAACGGCAGGACGTTCGTCAGCCAGGCGACGAACTCGCTCGGGTTGCGCGACTGGGTCCAGATCCGGCCCGGGCCCTGGATGTCGAACACGAAGCCCTCACCGCTCTTGGCCGACTGCATGAGCCCGCCGGCCGCGGCTCGTCGAAGCTGAGTCTGGACGGTGTTGTCCCACGCGACCATGTGACCGGAGTCGACGACGATCGACTCGCTCGGGCCGAGGTCCTGGGCATCGATGGCGCCGTACGCCGCGAGCACCACCTGGCCCTGACCGGACGCGCGAACGAGGAATCCGCCCTCGCCCCCCGCAAGGTTCTTGAAGCCACCCCAGGAGGTGTCGATCTCGACTCCGCCCTCGGAGCACAGGTAGCTGCCGCGGGTGATGTTGAGACCGTCGGTGACGGGTAGTCCGACTGCGTCGCCAGGCAGCCGGGCCGCACAGTCGACCCAGCCGCCGCCCGAGGGAGCGGTGAAGGTCGTGATGAAGAACGACTCGCCGCCGAGCACGCTGCGCTTGAGCGACTTCATCAGACCGCCGGCCGCCTTGGCCTCGATCGCCACGCCGGCAGATGTGGCCATCATGGCGCCTGACTCGGCGCGGACCGTCTCGCCGGGAGACAGCGTGCACCGGGCGACCGCGAATCCAGGGTTGTGCCGAATGGTGATATCCATGCCCGCGACGATAGTGGGGCTGGTGGGCCACGTCGACAAGGAGCCTTGACCGATGGCCGAGTGGCCGAAATACTGCACGCACAAAGCCGAATATCGCCGTCCGCGCAACCGGAGATCGGCCGCCCGGCATCGGCTCCGGTTTCCTCATCGGACAACCAAGGAGTGCGCCATGTCGCTGTCCCACCGCCTTTTCCGACGCCTATCGAGGATGACGAGGCGGCGAGCCGGCAGAGGGCTCCTGCTGGGATCCGCGATGGCGGTCCTGGTGGCTCTGGGGATCACGGCGGTGCCGCTGTCAAGTGCGACGCCGAGCCCCTCCTCAGGTGTCTTTCAGGAACGCCAGCAGCCCCGCCGCAGCGGCCAGCATCACCAGGAGTCTTTTCGGGAGGACGCCTGCTGGGACGCCGGTATACCGGTACACGCTGACGAATACGCAAGGCATGCAGGTCCGCATCCTGACGTACGGCGGGATCGTGCAGTCGATATCCGTGCCGGACCGGAAGGGCCGGTTCCAAGATGTCTCGCTCGGCCTCGCGAAGCTCAGCCAGTATCGGGCCGAGAGCCCATACTTCGGCGCCATCATCGGTCGGTACGCCAACCGCATAGCCAAGGGCACCTTCCGTCTGGACGGCCACACGTACCACCTGCCCATCAACGATGCTCCGAACAGCCTGCACGGCGGTACGAAGGGCTTCGACAAGCGCCTGTGGGCGCCGACACCGCTGGACCGCAACGGCACCGTCGGGCTTCGCCTCACCCGTACCAGCCCTGACGGCGAGATGGGGTACCCGGGGACGATGCAGGTGACGGTCACCTACACGCTGACCAACTCCAACGGCCTCCGGATCCACTACCAGGCGACGACGAGCAAGCCGACGGTCCTCAACCTGACCAACCACACGTATTTCAACCTCGCCGGTGAGGGGTCCGGCACGGTCTATGACCAGCGCATCATGATCAACGCCGACCACTACACCCCCATCGACGCGACGCTCATCCCGACCGGACGGGTCGCACCGGTGGCCGGGACCCCGTTCGACTTCACGACGTCGCGAGCCATCGGCTCCCGGATCCGCGACGGCGTCCAGCAGATCGTGTTCGCACACGGGTACGACCACAACTGGGTCCTGAACGGTACCGGCGGGCACGGCACCATGTCCTTGGCTGCGCGCGCGTACGACCCGGGGAGTGGGCGCGTCCTCCGAGTCCTTACCGACCAGCCGGGCGTTCAGTTCTACACCGGTAACTTCCTCGACGGCTCGATCGTCGGGCTCACCGGCAAGACCTACCGACAAGGCGACGCGTTCACCCTCGAAACACAGCACTACCCGGACTCGCCCAACCACCCGAACTTCCCGTCGACGGTATTGCGCCCAGGCCACACCTTCACGTCCTCAACGCTGTATCAGTTCTCGACCCGGTAGCACCGCGCATGCCCACCGATCCACCACGCGACCAAGGATGTTCACGGTAATGTGACATAAAGTAAATGTCACGCTACCTAGCGCGACTTCGGATCGCTAACCCGCGGCTTGCGCAGTCGCGGCGGGATGGAAGGCGGCGTCGATGCCTGGCCTGAGCGACGCCTCGTCCATCCCCACGGTCTGGCAGCTACCTCTGCTGGCCAATGCGACGATCAGCGTGGCATTCTTCACCCTGTCCGCACTCATCTTTCGCCCAGTACTGCGACTGAGGCAGGTGGGCGTCAACTGGTTGGCCACCTACGGCGGCGGCCATGTTCTTCTGCGCGGCGACCGGCCGGGGCCTTCGGGCCCTCGATCTTGGGCTGGCGCACGCTGACGTCAGCTGGAATCTGACGAGACTGATGCAGCTGACCGCATGGTGGCAAGGCGCGTGGGACATTCTGACGGCGTGCCTGGCAGTGGCCTACCTCATCATCCGCGTGCTCCACCGCCGCGGGCCGACGGACGGCCCGATGCTGGGCGACCTGGCCCACCGACAGCAAGCGGATCTGGCGGCGGCTCTGCACGTGGCCACGTCGGCCCGTGTCGACGCCGAGGCCGAGCGGGACTCATCGGCCGGCATGTTGAGATCGATCATCGACAACTCCCAGTCGGCGATCTATGTCAAGGATCTGGACGGTCGCTACCTGATGGCGAACCCTCTGCTGGCCGAGATCATGGGCAGGCCGGAGGAGGAGTTTCTCGGCAAGACCGACGCGGTCGTCGACCCTGACCTGGCTGTGGTCTGGAGGCAGAACGACATCCGGGCCGAGGCAGGGTCGTATCGGCTGGAGGAGTGGAACGACGCCTTCCCGGACGGTCGGCACTACTACGACTCGGTGAAGTTCCCGCTGCACGACGCCGCCGGAACGCTTTATGCGACAGCGGGGGTGTCCCTCGACGTGACTCAGCGGAAGCGATGCAACTGATCTGCTGGCCGAGGCTCGAGACGACGCGCTCGCCGCGGCGGCGGCCAAATCCACGTTCCTGGCGACGATGAGCCATGAGATCCGTACACCGATGAATGCGGTCATCGGGATGACTGACCTTCTGATGGAGACCGATCTCAACGAGCAGCAGCGGGAGTTTCTCGAAACCGTACGGTCCAGCGGCGATGCCTTGCTCGCGGTGATCAACGACATCCTCGACTTCTCCAAGATCGAGTCCGGGGAGATGGATCTGGACTCGGCTCCTTTCGACCTTCGCCATGAGATCGAAGGTTGTCTGGACATGGTGGTACCGGCGGCGACGTCGAAGGGGCTCGAGCTGGTGTGCTCGCTGGAGCCGAGCTGCGCACATGGAGTCGTCGGCGACGTTGTCAGGTTGCGACAGATAGTCGTCAACCTCCTCGCCAACGCCGTCAAGTTCACCGAACGCGGTGAGGTTCTCCTCGAGGTCGACTGCGAGCCGACACCTGACGCTCGGCTGAAGGTGCGGATTCGGGTGACTGACTCTGGCATCGGCATGACGGACGAGACTGTTGCGCGGCTCTTCAAGTCGTTCAGCCAGGCGCGACGCGTCCACGACGCGCCTGTACGGCGGAACGGGACTCGGCCTGGCCATCTGCAAACGTCTGGCCGAGAGCATGCAGGGCTCCGTCGAGGTCACGAGCGAGGTGGGGGTCGGTTCGGTCTTCACCGCAACTGTCGTGCTGGACCGAGGACTGGAGGTCACCGAGCGCCGGCCCACTCGAAGGGCTCGCCTGGCTCGCCGGGAAGTCGGTCCTGCTTGTCGACGACAACCCGACCAACCTACGAATCCTCGATCTCCAGCTCACCGGCCTCGGCATGCTGTGCTACCACCACCGATGACCCGCTCGCTGCCGTCGACCTCGTGAGAGGGGGTGGACGGTACGACATCGCGCTGCTCGACATGCACATGCCGCGGATGGACGGTGTCCAGCTCGGCGACCACGCTGCGCACTCTTCTGGGCACCGCTGAGTCCTCCACTCGTCCTGCTGACCAGCCTCGGCTGGCGTCCGCCGGACGTGGAGGAGTCCTTCACCGCGTTCCTCACCAAGCCGGTCAAACGGGCCGCGCTTGAAGGCGTGCTGGTCGAGGCGCTCTCGGAAGGCGCCGACGCCACCAGACCGACTCTCCACGAGCCCGCGCTGACTCTTGGCCAGCCGGCGATTCGGCCGCTGCGGATGCTGCTGGCGGAGGACAACTCGGTCAACCAGCGCGTCGCGAGCGCGATGTTGGCCAAACTGGGGCAGTCGGTCGACGTCGCCGCCGACGGCGAGGCAGCAGTTAAGGCGGTCTCCACGACGGCCTACGACATCGTCTTGATGGACGTCCAGATGCCCACCTGCGACGGCCTCGAAGCCACCCGTAGGATCAGGGCCAACGCCAGCGGGCCACAGCCGTACATCGTGGCCATGACGGCCGGCGCCCTGCAGACCGACCGCGACGAGTGCGCCGCGGCCGGGATGGATGCCTACCTGGCCAAGCCTGTACGCGCGAAACAGCTCCAGGACCTCCTGGTCGAGTTCGCCGCCGCGCCGACGTCGGCAGTTCCACCGAACGAGGCTCGAATCAGTACGCCAGCCAATACCTCATCCCGGTAGCGCTTAAGCTCGGCGGCAAGAGTGCGAACCATCTCCCAGCCGGAACCTTGACTCCTGGCGCGTCGCTCCTACCCTCTTTGCTGACAAGCTGCTGGGCGAGCCTGGCTCGATCGTCAGCGCGATCCTTCTTCGGGTCGTTGACACAGATCTGTGCTCCCTCGCGGTTGCCCAGTCGGCCCGCCGTGGGTAGGTGTCGATGAGCTCAGCGGCAGCGTGAAGTGCGTGATACTGCTCGAAGTTGGAGGCAGGACGCGCGATACCAGTTCCCAACGCGTCAGAAGAATTGTCGGGAACACGCCGCGTCCCCTCCAGGAGTGCAAGCGTGATGATCCTTTTCCTGGAGGACCTCGCTGGCACCCTGCTGTGTCTCGACCGCCAAGTACGCGCCGCTGGCACCGCACACCGTCAACTGCGCCCAGAGACATGAAAACAGTGGAGACGAAGGGACTCGAACCCTTAACCCCTGCCTTGCAAACTCGACTGGCCAATTGTCGTGGCTGCCCCGACTGGCCTGCCGCCTGCTGAAACCAGCATGATTGGTCAGGATCGGTTCAGCCGGCGAGGCTCTTTGGCTACATTCATGGCTACACAACGCCCCAACTAACTCTGGCGTCGTGGCCGCTTACCTTCCGAAGACCGACGTCCGGCTGGTGTTCTTGACCCGGGTCCCGGTTGACGCCTTCCAGACAGTCTGCGTTTCGTGGATATTAGGGGCGATGATGACGAGATGACTGGCACGCATCCTGAGCACGAAGATTTCCGTGGACGATCGCAGTCGTCGACCATCCAAGCCGCACCGACAGTGCCGGCTACCTCGCCAGCCGGACGCTGATGAACAAACTCGCCGCGACGATGCCAGACCCGGTCCGTTCGAGGATCATCACGGCGGCGGCATCTGGGTCAAGGACGACACAGGTTGGCTTTGCCTCACCCTGCCGCTCGGCATAAAGTGGTCCGCCCAATTCTGCGCCGACCCCACCAAGGTCGACCGGCTCCGACAGCTCACGTCCCGAGTCGCCGCAGGGTTCCCCTCCACCCTGCCCGGCTACGTACAGGCCGGGTACAGCGCCGGCGAGCAACTCCTCACGACCACCATCACCACGGCCGACGACGTCGCTGCCTGGACCGACTCCATCTTCAACGCGTCCCTACCGCTACCCCTCGAAACCCATACCGGTGTCCCGCCCGCCGGCGCCGGATACCACCACTACCCGAAACCGATCGTCGACATCGACCACTTTCGCTACGACGATTTCCAGCCCTTCGTCACCGGCCCCGCCGGTCGCCCAGCCGTCGTCGTCCCTGTCGCCCCCCAAGGCTCCGGCGACGGCCGTGTACTGCTGCTGGCAGGGCAGCCCGGCTCGATCTACGCGGACCGCCTGCTCCACTCCTCAACGGCATCGCAACACATATCCACCGAGCTACCGACTGGGCCAACAACTCAGTGCCCCTCGCCCCGACCTCCTCGCCGAGGACGACCCCCTCGCTAGCAGGCATTCGCCTTACAACGGTGAGGGAGACTTGCCTTGGTCGTGGCGGGCTCGAGGCGGCCCCTCGAGTTCTTGCCATCAGGGACGCTGACCTATCTCATTTGGGGCTCTCCAGACTGGCGTTTGAATTGACTCAGGATCAAGGAAGGGTTCTCAATTGGAGTTGTGCTGTCGACAGGTGTTTGGAACCCAAGGCTCATGATCCGTAGCCTCAGCCCGATTACCTGGTGCGCGTCAATGAGGCTGTTTGGGACGCATGGTCTGCCTTGCGACAACCACTCTGAGTGACCAAGTCTCGGGCCGTGGCCTTCATGTTTGCAGTCAATGCGGATGAAGCCCTCGACTGACGCCAGCCCGCTCACATCGCGTCTGTTTAGGGGAACGGGTCTCGATCCGCTTCGATGTTGAACTAGTCTGGTGACTGTGGGTCTTCCTTTCCCGAGCACTAGTGCCACGTAGTGCCCGTCGGGCCATACATCCGATCCGAGGCGCGAAGCGGGCTGTCACCCCGAGTCTCGTCACGAGCGTCCGGCGCAGCATAAGTCCGATCGACAACTTCGTCTATGGGGCGACCCGGACGCTCAATTCGAAGCCAAGGTTCCGCAGCGCCAAAGATGTATACAACCACGGTTCCTGTCCGGTCAACCACCGGTCCGCCCGGACTGCGCAGGCATGTAGCAAGGGGTCGACTCAGCAGGACGACCCAGCGGAAAGTCCTGCCGCCGGTCTCGGACTTACGGAGCTCGAGTTAGTGCGCCGAAATACGAGCGAGTTAACTCGTTTGCTTAACCTCTCGACCGCGAGTTTCCCCCGGCCCAAAGAGTCGTGCTTGGCGCACCTGCGCGCACAGATGAGTCGACTCGCCGGAAGCTGGTTTCCCAACTTTACAAAGAGGCAACCGGGAGCGTGCCCTGGCTTCATCGCACAGAGCGGCGTAAGCGTCGAGAAACGATCGAGCGGGTTGTCGACGCACAGTTAGTCACCCAACTAGAGATCGCTGAAAAGGGCTCGGGCACGAGCTCAAGCGGTTGCAGATAGACGCTGGAGAGCGCTAGCGGATGGCGAGCCAGACATTGTCCTCCAGGTCCTCAATGAGGCCTTCAAGCACAATGAAAGATTGACCATAGCCGTAAGCTGTCGTGGCGCCGAAGCGTCCATTCATGTGGATGCGCCACGCCTTGACGAAGTTCCTGAACGCTATGTCAGCGTCACGGGAGCCGGAAGCCCGTTCATCAAGACTCGGACTGTGTCAGCCCGTTGTCGTTTCCATCTTCGCATCGTCCAAGCATGCGCCACCGCGACTATCAGGCAAGCATTCGCGGCAGCTCCCAGCCTGATGTCGATAAATATAGCCATGGTGACCACGGTCGTGAGTGGCGATCCAAGGGCCGTATTCGCCGGAACGTTTTCCCGCTCGCTGAATGAAACTGCGAACTGGGCAACCGATCTTCCTGAAGATTCCGAACAAAGAAAATAGCGTTCGCATCAACCGCGACGCAAGCACTGGGCTATTGCTGCCGATCCCCCTCTATGGAGATGCGGATCTCCGCGCGCTCGTCTTTGCCGCCCTCGAGTAGACCGTCAATCCAAAGCATCGCCGGGCTGGGCATCTACATGAGTCTCGTTGAGGTTTGGCGCCGGGTCACGATTGGCGGTGTGGCGAAGCTGATTCCTGGCGACGGCATGAGGGATTGCCGACGGTCGGCTGTGCTATCGGCTGGATGGGCAGTATCGCTGAGCGGCTCCCGAACAGTCTGATAGTCATGGTCGACATCACCCACGTGGCCGGTGAGGACGGCGCGCAGCGCCGCCCGCAGACGGCCAGGCGGCGCAGCTGCCGTCTTGATCATTCAAGAGAGCACTTCGGCAAATCGGCACGACCTGACGGATCGGACGCACGATGATGCGTCCGATCAGCTCGTTGGGGTAAATCTGGCTCGGTCACCGGTTCGGCTTGAGGCCGCCCTTGGGCTCGCCGCTGATGCTTCCCGCTTACCCGCCGTGACCGGCTCCACAGGAGCCAGTGAGCGTTCGTCGAACAGCGCGCGGCGCCGACCGGTGCATGGCGCTTGACTGGTTACCCTGCAACTGTGGTGAAGGAGGTAGCAGCTCAGACCGGCGGTCGAGCTGTCCGAGGCGGGTATGGTGTCAAGCTCGTGCGCGGGCCTTTTGTCGAGCCACCTCCGCACCCCGGACATGTTGAAAGCGATTCCGAGTTGGTCGCGCTGTGCGAAAGCATCCGGCTTTCGGAGCCGGATGTACTTCTTGCGGCGGACCTGTTCAGCGGAGCCGGCGGGCTGAGCCTTGGTCTCCGCGACGCCGGCGTTCAAGGTCATCCTGGCGATCGATCACTACACGGAGGCGGTGAACCCACGCGCCACCACTTTCCGGGCCTGTCCGTCGACTGGGACCTGTCGGACGCCGGAGTGTCGAGCGCGTCGCCGACCTCATCCGGGACGGCCGGGATCGACCTGTTCTAGCCGGCGGGCCACCCTGCCAACCGTTCTCGAAGGCGGGCCGGTCGATGATCCGCCACCGGGTGCAACACGGAATGCGCGACCCGCACGACGAGCGTCGGGACCTGTGGCGGTCGTTCTTCGAGGTCGTCGCTTCGCCGCCCGCGAGGCGGTCCTCATGGAGAACGTGCCCGGACATGGCGCTCGACAAGGAGATGTTCATCCTCCGCAGCATCGTCGAGGAGCTCGAGCAGCTGGGCTACGCCGTCGAGGAGCGGGTGATCGACACTTGGCGCTACGGCGTGCCGCAGTTCCGGCAGCGGCTGATCCTGGTCGCGCTGCGCGACGGCGTCGCGCTTCGAGTGGCCGGCCGAAGCGCCCGAGCGGTCAGCGTCTGGAACGCGATCGGCGACATGCCCGAGGTCGAGGGCGGCTGGCGGCCCGAGGGCGGCGCGGACGGCTGGACCGACTACGACGGCCCGATCACCGACTTCCAGACGGCGGATGCGCGCAGGGGTGCCGCCGGCGACGAGCAGAAGCTGTTCGACCACATCACCCGCCCGGTCCGCGAGGACGACGCCCGCGCGTTCGAGCTCATGGACTCGACGACCCGCTACTCCGACCTGCCCGACGACGTGAAGCGCTACCGCGACGACATCTTCGACGACAAGTACAAGCGGCTCGACGAGAACGACCTGTCGCGGACGATCACGGCGCACATCGCCAAGGACGGCTACTGGTACATCCACCCGCGGCAGGGCCGGACCCTGACCGTCCGCGAGGCGGCGCGACTGCAGACCTTCCCGGACTGGTACCGGTTCGCCGGTCCGCCGTCGGCGGCGTTCAGGCAGATCGGCAACGCGGTACCGCCAATGGTCGGCAGTCACCTCGCACGTGCGGTCACCGCGGCTATCCGGGAACCCAGGAGCCAGGCCTACTCGACCCAGCAGGTCGCAACGGCCCTGTCCAGCTGGTTCCACAATCGCGGTCGGCTTCAGCTCCCATGGCTGAGGGCCTCGACGCGATGGCAAGTGGTCATGGCTGCTGTGCTGTTGGACCGGGCGTCAGTCAACCAGGTGCGACGCATTTGGCCGATCCTGCGGATGTGGCCACAGCCCGAGGACGCCACTGCGAACGCAGAATTGCTGGATCGAATTGGAGATGAGTGGCCGATCGGTGAAGGTCGCCTCGGTGTTGGAACTGGCTCGGCTCGTTGCCGCGGATCCGGGCGCCCTGAATGACGATGGGGCTGCCAGCTCGGTGTCAGGTATCAACCGTCCCGTCGCCGAACTGGCCGTGCTTGCGGTGCCAACTGGGAGCGAAGATGAAGGGGAGGAGCCGATTGGGTCTGGGATGGGGGTTTTGCGCTGGCCGCCCGCTTCACGGGAGAACCGGTAGACCGGCGAAATCGGTTGACTGATGGGCGACTTGCCGTCGCTCGGATGGTGGGCGGCGGCGCCGCCTCCCGAGACGCGCAGCTCGGACTGATCGAGCTTGCTGCCTCTCTGTGCCGTCCCGTTGACCCAGTCTGCGGGGAATGTCCACTGCAGGCTTTCTGCGCGTCCGCATCGATGCCAGCCACTTCGCTGCCCACCAGGTCCGGTGAGTCGTTGGCCGCTCAAACCGTATAGCCGCTGAAGCCGATTGGCGCGTGTGGCCCCGGGTTCCCTCATGTACGACCATAATGGCGACCGTGACAGCCTGGTTGGCGGGCGGCGAGCAGCCCACCTCACAGTTTGCGATCGGTTCGCCTATTGAGGCGAACCCATACGTCCGGCACCTTCAACGGATTATGCGCGACGGGCGTCCCAAGACCCTTGCCCAAGCCGTCGACGAGCTCTGCGAAGTGGTACCGGACCGCACGCAGGTGGAGTTGGCGGCTGAATTGATCCAGGAAAAGGCCCGCGAGGTTACGACCGCTCAGCTGCCACGGGCCATCGTCGCTGACCATATCGAGTCCTGGTATTTCGGGCCGAGGGAGGCTGACCGAAACTGGCCGCGACTGGTGGACGAGCTTCGCAGCGATGGGTGGGGCGATACCGAGCTCGGAGATCTCGATCAGTCGTCGACCAAGATTGTTGCCCAATTACCCAATCCCGCAGGGGACGGTGTGTACCACTGCCGGGGGCTCGTGCTTGGTTATGTGCAGAGCGGCAAGACGACCAACTTCACCGCCGTGATCGCGAAGGCCGCCGACGCGGGCTACCGATTGATCGTCGTTCTGTCGGGCATGCACGACGCGCTTCGTAACCAGACCCAGGATCGGCTCAACCATCAACTGTGGGCACCTAGCACAGATCTGTGGCACCGGCTCACGAACGAGTCAGACTTCCGTCCTACCGCCAGCGTAGACGCGCTGCTATCCGGAGGGGGCGAACAGCGCGTGCTCGCCATCGTGAAGAAGAATGCGTCCCGACTGCGGGCTCTCCGCACGTGGCTGGCCGGGGCCCGACCAGAGGTACTGGCCGAGTGTCCGATTCTGATCATTGACGATGAGGCGGACCAGGCGAGTGTCAACACGGCAAAGCCAGACCGTCAGCCGCAGACGATTAATCGCCTCATCCGCGAGATCGTCAACGAGTCACCACGCAGCGCCTATATCGGTTACACGGCGACGCCGTTCGCCAACGTGCTTATAGACCCTCAAGACTATGGCGACCTGTATCCGCGAGACTTCATCATCGACCTGCCGCGACCCGCCAACTATCTGGGTGCGGAAGCGGTTTTCGGTCGTGACCCAGTGGAACACGACGCAGATGAGGTTGACGACGGCCACGACCTGATTCGCATCGTTCCTGACGGCGAGATCTCCTCCCTCCGGCCCAAGGGGTCCGCGGACCGGCACAGATTTGAACCGGAGGTAACCCCGAGCCTCGATGAGGCCCTTCGATATTTCATGCTCAGTACCGCCGCCCGTCAGGTGCGCGGCCAAGGCAACCCGCACGCCACGGCACTGGTACACACCTCTCAGCACGTACTGGTCCACCAACAGGTGGCCGCCGCGATTGGTGACCACCTGTATCGGTTCAGACGCCGCCTTCACGGTGGCGACGCAAAGCTCCTCGAACAGCTCTCGGCGCAGTGGTCAAAGGAGACGGCTCGCGTTCCGTCGTCGGATTTTGGCCTCCCCATCGTGACCTGGGATGAACTGGTCACCCGACTTCCCTTCGCGGCGGATGAGGCTGTGGTCATTACGGACAACAGCCAAAGCGACGAGCGTCTCAACTTCGATCGCAACCACCCAAGGGTGATCGTCGCCGTTGGCGGCAACACGCTGTCCCGAGGTCTGACGCTTGAGGGGCTAGCCGTGTCGTTCTTTGTTCGCTCGGCATCCGCCTACGACACACTGCTGCAGATGGGTCGCTGGTTCGGCTACCGGGCCGGGTACGCCGACCTAACCAGGATCTGGATGACGGAGGAGATGCGGACATGGTTCCGTCATCTCGCAACTGTCGAACAGGAGATCCGTTATGACATTGCGCGCTATGAATCGACCCCCGAGACGCCGGAACAACTGGGTGTGCGTATCCGCACACACCCGAAGCTCGCAGTGACGGCGGCCGCCAAGATGCAGCGGTCGCGCCTGGCCGAAGTCTCCTACTCGGGTCGCCGATTGCAGACCATCCAGTTCAACCACAGAGACTCAGGCTGGCTAGAAACGAATGAGTCTGCTGTGCGCGCCCTTCTCGCCGACTCGGCCGAGTGTCCCACACGTGCCGGTGGAAAGTCGGTCGCCGTCATCGCGGGGGTGGACAGCGAAAAGGTGGTCAACTTCCTGGGCCGGTATCTGTTCCATGAGAACAGTCACGACCTGAATTCGGACCTGATACGTCGTTACATTCTGGCACGTAACACCGATGGTGAGCTGACCCGTTTCAACATCGCCCTGATGGGGCGGCACCCGGCCCGGGACGACCTCGGGAGTATCGATCTTGGCACGGGTACGGAGATCGGCTGCATCAACCGTGCGCGGCTCGCCGGCGACCCAGGCTACGCCAACATCAAGGCGCTGATGAGCCCGGCGGACCGCGCTATTGATCTGCCGATCAGATGGGCCGACGCGAGGGAGTTGAAGGAAGGTGAGATGGCTCGCCTCCGCAATACACCGCGCCAGGGCGGGATCGGCGACGGCAGCGGACTGATCCTGATCTACCCGATTTCCAAGAACAGTCACCCGGAACGCCCCAACGAAGTTCGCACCGCCTTGGACGCAAAGCGGCATGTAATCGGAATCGGCATGGTCTTTCCTGTCACGGCATCCAGGTCCGCCGCGGTCGACTACGTCACCGCAGACATTGCTTCCATGCCTGGCGTCGAGATCGAGGCCCCTGATGACCCGACCGATGAAACCCTGACAGAATGATCGAAGCGATACGGCTTGCCTATGCCGGCATTGCGGCGGGGTCGGTGGCGGTACCGCCTGGCGGACTTTCCATCACCGCCATCGGCGGTGTGACCGGGCGGTGGGTCGCCATCGACGACCAATACCGACCACATCTGCTGCTTGAGTATTCCGGTAGCGATGCCGCGCCTGCCCGGCTGGAGTCCGTCGATATCGGGCTGCGGCCACTCGTCATCGACGGCCGCATCCGGGACGTGATTGATGTCACCTGCTTGGTTCCTGCTCTGGCCGAGGTGTTCGAGCAGTTCGTGGCCGCCGTACTTCAGCGATTTGAAGCCGACCCAGATGAATCCGCGGCTGCTGTACTCACGTCTGTGTTACAGACCTGGCGGCGGTTCCTGCATCCCTCCGCAACTGTTCGGTTGGGACGTGACCGCCTCGCCGCAATTTTCGGGGAGCTCCTGTGGCACTCGACCTGACCCGTCTCCACCCCAACGCGGGTGTCAGGGCATGGGCAGGCGCCGACCGGTCGCGACACGACTTCCGTGGAGCTGGCACCGCCATCGAGGTGAAGACCACTCTGTCTGCCACCGGGTACAGCGTCACGATTCATGGGTTAGAGCAGCTTCTCATTCCCGGAGGACGGATCGCTGCATGTGCACTTGGTGCGATTGGAAGTCGTCGCGGGGACGGGACAGTCACTGGCTGAGATTGTCGAGGAGATTCTGGATGCCGGCGCACCAGCAGTTAGCCTCTACGAGGCACTGGACGCGGCCGGAATACCCGCCGACCGAATCCGCGATACCGGGACGACGACGTTCCTGGTTCGGGAACGTGTGACGCTGCCCGTAGATGAGGCGACCCCTGCGAATCGTGCCCTCCAGCTTCGTGGCCGGGCGTCCCATGGCCGGTGTCACCGATGTCAGTTACTCCGTCGATCTTGCACACCAGTTAAAGCGAAGGCTCGACCACACGGGGTGGACCGTGTTGGCCACGGCGCTTGCGGACGCGGTCGACCGGTGATCAGTCTCGACAGGTACTCCGAGCCTTACCAACCGACGGGTGGTCTCGCTGCCGTTGGGTGCCTGAACCAGCTGGGTCGACCCGATGTGGAGCCCTTGGAGATCCTGGTCCGCGAGGCGGTTCAGAACTGCTGGGACGCCCGTATGCGTGACCGGATCACCGTTGAAATCGGCAGGACCACGCTCGGACCCGACACGCTCCCCGCGGTCCGCTCCCTATCGTCCCGTCCCCCGCCCGGCTTGCCCCTCGCTGACCACCTCACGTCCGGCTCGTCAATTCTCTATTTCGCTGACTTCGGCACTCACGGGCTCCGGGGGCCCGTTCGCGCCGACAGTTCCGGTCACCACCGCGACTTCGTGGATTTCGTGCTGAATGTCGGCCAGCCGCCCGACAAGGAGCTCGGAGGCGGGTCGTTCGGCTACGGCAAGGCCGCCTTTTACCTCGCCAGTGGTGCCCGCACGGTCGTGGTCGACACGATGTGCACCCTTGACGACGGTGGCCTCGAACGTCGGCTTATCGGCTGCGGTCTGGGCGACAACTTCTCGGACGACGACGGCCGGCCGTTCACGGGTCGCCATTGGTGGGGTCGAGTCAACGGTGACGGTCCGCTACCGGTCAACGGAGCAGATGCCGACGCGGCGGCGGCTGCGCTGGGTCTGCCGCCGCGTAGCGGTCGCGACGGGCTGGGCACCACTGTTGCGATCATTGCTTCCGATGTCGACCCCCCTCCAACGACAGAGCCGATCAGACGATGCCGTTCCTGGCCGAGCTCTGGTCTGGAACTTCTGGCCCCGTATGATCGACACCCCCGGGGCGAATCAGCACACGATCGAGTTCCGTGTTGTCGACGATGGGCGTCGCGTGCGAGTACCCGATCCCCGTCACCACCCCAGGCTGAGGGGCTTCGTCGAAGCGATGGACCGGATACGGCTACCGCCCGGTGACGATGACGCCTTCATCATTGACCGGTCGATCGAGTCGCGAAGACCGCCTCGGCGGCTTGGTCGGCTTATCCTCGCGCAAGGACCCGTCGCCCCGATCGGGCCGGTGTACGACCCGCTCACGCAGGGTGCGCGGGTCACAGCACCCGCCGTTCACCATGTAGCACTGATGCGCGCGCCCGAGATCGTGGTGCGGTACCTCGCTGGCGAGACGCCCATCAGCGGACGGTTGGGATACTCGGGGGTCTTCTGCGGCGGGTCGACCCTTGATGACGTATTCAACGCATCAGAGCCGCCGACCCATGACGACTGGGTGCCGCGCCCTGTCGGACCGATGAACGTACAGGTCCTCGTCAACGTCGCCCTCGCCCGGATTCGCGACGTCGTCGGGACGCGGCTGGTTTCGAGCAGGGCGGTGCAGCGATGGATGAAACCCGTGCAATCCCGCTTGGGGAGTTTGCCGACGCTTTGGCGGTCCTCATGCCAACCGCGGGTGGGCCCGGCGCGAGACGGCCCGACCGCGACCGTGCGCGCGGGGCACAAAACCGCGCGGCCAGCGCATCCGCGCGGGAGGCCATGCCGACGACAGGGGATTGCCTGGAGGATCAGCCCATGACAGGCCGGGTGCCTGATGGACCCTTGCCGCGGAGACAACGGCAGCGTGGCCTCTCGGCCCCGGCGTCGGGCAGACTCCGCAGATCCGTCCGGCGGTTCCCCGAGCCAAATCTGACGCGAAACGGGATGCCGGTCGCGTTATCCCTTCGAGGTTCGCGGCCATGGCAATGGGCTCGCCCAGCGCAGCCGTCGAAGTGATGACCACCGATGGACTGAGCAGGCCGAGACGCGATCCCCCAGTCGGAGGGCCCGAACCGGTTCCGCCATGAAGGCGTGGCTGGGATCCTTCAGGCCGATGTCGCACGGACCAGTCGCTCGTGGACGTTCGAGCCAAGGGCGGAAAGATGGCCGGTGGATCAGTGGAGGTGCCGATCGATCGATGAGGCGATGATGCGTGTGGACGTGATCGCAAGATGATCGTCATGAAGAGTCAACGGTCGCACCACCCGTATCGTGCTGCCGCCCGATACAGCCGTCGTCGCGCTGAGGAGTGGCCGCCAGTCCGATGGTGTCGCCTCTGACAGAGCGGCTCGATCACTGGGACCCATTCACTCGGATCTTGATCAATGCTGTGCTCCGTGACCGTGGGCTTGGACGAGGTGCGCGCTGAGGCATGCCTGCCTCGGTGCCCGGTCTCGAGCGTTGCACCTGTGGCCTCGTGGCGATCCACCCGTCGAGCACTGTCTCGCCGGACACGGTCCAGGACGGTGCCGAACTCGGGGATCTACCCGGAGCTCGTCCGCGCGCCCGCTCGATCTGACTGTGCCGGGTCCACTCAGTGGGTGCGCGGCTCGATCTCTCACGTGGATGCTCGTGCTGAGAAGCGCGGGCCGGGAACCGTCGCCCGCATCTCGCCGATGCGGCCCGGTTACCGATTCTCTGGGCCGATACCAACCCGGGTCACCGCTGGAGGGTCGGCTGCCGCCAGGTTTCCCGTCACCGCCGTCGATTTCACCGTGACGCCGTCCACCTGCCGGCGGGAGCGTCGTGGGCGCTCGAGTTGGACGACGGATGATCTCAGCGCGCCCGACTGCTCGGGGCGCTGAGGCTGCTCGTGAACGCAGCAGCCCATCCTCTGATCCGAGTCGCTTCGCGTCGGGGAGCACGGACCCGCTGTCGAGCGTCTGCTGCAGCTCGTTCGTGACCTTCGATGTCGCACGCATCGCTCGTCCGAGGGTGCGCTTCGCAACGAGCGGTTCGTAGAGACTCCCGACAGCATACGAGGACGGGCGTCGGTCGGCCGGATGCTCTCCGAGCTCGTCGTTCCCTGCTGGCCGGGCCTGTCGCTCGCTAGGCGATCACTCGCCACCTGGATGTATCAACAATCCAAAGTCGCCTTGAGGCACGCAGCTGCAGGACACGTTGGTGTGCTCGCATGACCGTCTCTCGTCCCGCGGCTCGAACGCGAGGGGCGCGCATCGCCTCCTCGATCGGATTCCGGCGACGCATCGTTGACCGAGATCGCCAGCGCATTGCCGGCCACCCTCGGTGGAGGTGGAGCCCACCTCGGCCCCCTGGGTGGCGACGCGCGTCTCGGACTGGATGCACCTTGGCGCCCTCCGCAGGCGCACGTCGCTGGTCTTGGCTCGACGATCACGGCCTTCCCAACCGGCGCCCCGACCCTTGAATCCCCGAATCGAGGGCCGGTGCGCACCGGCCGACCCACAGCTCGCTCCCGATGACCGCGCACGAAGCGTCCGCACGACGAGGTCTGGACGCTACCTGACCTGCTGCTGGCTCCTGGACGTGGCGCTGCGATGGCGGTTCGGTGCCGATGCCGACGAGAGACGATTCTTCGGCACACGTCAACCGCAACACGTTCCGCCGTATGTGGTGGCGGGCCGAGGTGTTGGGGCCATGACGTCGACCTCGTGCTGACTCGGAGAGGACGAGCTGGTCAACATCATGGAGCGGCCGACGATCGCCGGTGACCCGTCGCTCGCGCGATCGGTCGCGCAGGAGTTTCTGTCGCGCGTCGAACTACGCTCCGATGTTCGGCGGATGCAGACGATGCGCGAGGCCACGAAACGGGTCCTACGACGGACTCCGTTCCTCGACTTCAGCTCACTCGACAATGAGGAGCTCGTGACGCAGGGTGCGGTCCGCGTTCGAAGCATCTACGGCCGCGCTGGCTGGCGAGCCTCTGCCGCCCGAGCCCGATCCAACCCTCGGGGCCGGCCGAAGCGTTTCGTCACCCGACGTCGCTGTACTCAATCGGATCGCTGTCACTGAACTGCCGACAGAGGGTCGGACCGTGCCCACCACTGAGGTCCTCGCGGCCGCCGATGCCGCCGAGGTCGATCAGTCTGACGTGCCCCAGCGGAAAATACGTAATCCCGCCGTGGTGACACTTAATGCCGATGAGGTCGGACTCGTGGCCGTCGACCTTGCCGCAAGGACCGGACGGGTCACCAACGAGGCCCTGCGGGAATTGCTGTCGATCGGCCCGACTGACGCGCGGCAGATCCTTCAACGCGAGGTGCTACGTGGCAGGCTTGTCCAGCGAGGGCGGAAGCGCGGTACCTACTACAGCCTCCCATCGGAAACTCCAGCACGCACCCGTCACTG
>CAWGOA010000001.1:0-392062 GCA_963824115.1 uncultured Actinomycetota bacterium | reverse complement strand
CGCTGACCTCTGAATAGATCGTCGCTCCGAACGATGGGTGGATCGCCGGAATGGAAGTGAGATCGATACGAGGCTCGTGGCTCCGATGACGACGAAGGCACGCGGTGATAGGGTTGGACGTCACGAGCGCAGATCGCTGGGCTGGATATGCCGCAGCAGAACATTCTACGGGTGGTGTCGGCCCGTTCGACGCTGTCGAGGTAGGCAGCTTCTTACCGCGCTCAGCGGGCCCCTGAGACGTCGCGGTCGTTGACGTCGGCCATCGAGTAGAGGACGCGGATCGTGGCGGTTCCCGTCAAGACCTCGACGACGACAGTAGCGATAACAGCCCGAAATCGATGCAGGTGGCGTCTTGAATTCGAATTGGCTGAGCCCGGCTGCCGTCGCGGGCGACAGTTCCCTCGCGGTACTGTGGCGTCGCGGCCTGGTGGTCTCCGGACCGCGCAAGGGGCCGGGGGAACATTTCAGCGACCCCGACGCTTCGCCGCGTCCCCAGCCGAACGTGATCTGGCAGATCGACTCCACCGACTACCTGCTCAGCGACGCCGCCGTCGTCCTCGTCGTCCAGATCCTCGACGACTGCTCACGGCTGGACTTAGGCCGACAGTCGCAGCAGTCAGCAGGAGAACAGTCGGACGACATATGGCTCGGCGTGCAGGCAGCAATAAGCCGATACGGACTGCCGCAGCTGATGCTGACAGACAACGCGACGACGTACGACGGGGACCGCGCACGGGTTCGCCGCCGCCCTGGAGACCCGGCTGCGCGCGCTCGGGGTCACCCCCATCTCGTCCAGGGTTGCGCCGCCCGCGGACCTCAGGCCGGAGCGAACAAGGTCCACAGACCCTGGTCAGATGCTACGCCGACGACCCTCAGCGGCCACAACCTCGACGGGCCTCCAGGCCCTGCTGGACACCTGCCCGGACTCGTTCCAACAGGCCGGACGCCGACACCAGTCCCCTGGAAAGGCAGGCGCCCGAGCGACGCTGGGACCTCGCCCGACAAACGACGCCCGACAGCACCCCAATCCAGGCCCAGCCATTCATCGCCTGCCCCACCATCAGCCCCCGCGGCACGATCGGCGTCAACAGCCACGACGTGGGCCTGGCCAAAACGCAGTCGGCAGAGCGCCACCGCCGCCGTGTTCAGCAGCAACGGTCTCCAGCCTCACCATCTTCATCGGCGCCCACATGGTCCGCCGCCTCGACCTCGACCGCGCCCCGCCGCTGCCACCCCTGCAACCTCAACCTCCGCACCGGACAACACCCCCCAGAACAGGGCTGATGTCAGCGATGTTCCTCCGACGCACCATGCCGCCGATGCCTTCGAACAGTCACAGGTAGCTATGCTACTTGAAATCGGATCTTTCGGTAGGTCAGGGGGTTTGCCCCGGCGCCCTCCTGCATGACACCGCGACGGCGGTGGGTCGTCGATCCGGTACCGGCGACGGCCTCGGCGGCCTTGGACGAGTCGATCTCGCCGCGTTGGCGAGCGCCTCGAGCGCCGCCACCACGATCGACTCGGCGTCGACGCGGAAGAAGCGCCGGGCAGCGGCCCGCGTGTCCGCGAAACCGAAACCGTCGGTACCCGAGCGAGTGCCAGTCGGTCGGTACCCACTGGGCGATCTGGTCCGGCACCGCGCGCATGTAGTCGCTGACGGCCAGCGACGGGCCCGGTCGTCTGGGCGAGCTTTCGGTGATGTACGGCGTGCCGCGTTCCTCCTCCGGATGCAGCAGGTTCCACGAGTCGGTCGCGAGTCCCTCGCGCGCGAGCTCGTTCCAGGAGGTGACCGACCAGACGTCGGCCCTGACCTGCCACTCGTCCGCGAGCAGCTGCTGAGCCTTGATCGCCCACGGCGCGGCCACCCCGGAGGCGAGCAGCTGGATCTGCGGGCGGTCGTCACCGTCACTGGTCTCGGCCCGGTGGGCCAGGTGGATGCCCCTCAGGATGCCCTCGGCGTCGACGCCCTCCGGCTCCGGCAGCTGCAGCGTCGGCTCGTTGTAGACCGAGAGGTAGTAGAAGACGTCCTCGCCGTGCGGGTGGTCGTCGGTGGACCCGTACATCCGCTGCAGCCCGTCCTTCACGATGTAGCTGATCTCGTAGGCGAACGCCGGGTCGTAGTAGACGCAGGCCGGGTTGGTGGCGGCCAGCAGCGGAGAGTGTCCGTCAGCGTGCTGGAGCCCCTCACCGGTCAACGTGGTCCGGCCCGATGTGGCCCCGACGAGGAAGCCGCGGCCGAGCATGTCGCCCAGTGCCCACATCCAGTCGCCGGTGCGCTGGAAGCCGAACATCGAGTAGAAGAGGTACACGGGGATCATCGGCTCGCCGTGCGTCGCGTACGACGTACCGGCCGCGATCGTCGAGCCCATCGCGCCGAGCTCGCTGATGCCCTCGTGCAGCATCTGGCCCTTCTTGGACTCCTTGTACGTCAGCAGCATCTTGCGGTCGACCGAGTCGTACAGCTGCCCGTGCGGGGAGTAGATCTTCGCCGTGGGGAACATCGAGTCCATCCCGAACGTGCGGAACTCGTCCGGTGCGATCGGCACGAACCGGTGACCGATCTCCGGGTCCTTCATCAGGTCCCGCAGCAGGCGTACGAACGCCATCGTCGTCGCGATCGCCTGCTTGCCCGAGCCCCGCTTGAGCTCGGCGTACATCTCGTCGCCGGGCAGCTTCAACGGCGCCGGGTTGACCCGACGCTCGGGCAGCGGGCCGCCGAGCTGGCGACGCCGCTCCAGCATGTACTCGATCTCCGGGGAGTCGGGGCCAGGGTGGTAGAAGGGGGCGACCTCGTCCCGGTCGATCTCCTCGTCGGTGATCGGCAGGAAGAGCCGGTCACGGAACTCCTTGAGGTCCTTCTTCGTGAGCTTCTTCATCTGGTGGGTGGCGTTGCGGGCCTCGAGGGCCTGGATGGTCCAGCCCTTGACGGTCTTCGCCAAGATCACCGTCGGCTGCCCGACGTGGTCGGCGGCGGCCTTGAACGCCGAGTACACCTTGCGGTAGTCGTGCCCGCCACGCGGAGCTTGCGGATCTCCTCGTCGGAGAGGTCCTCGACCAGCTCGCGCAGCCGCGGGTCGTCGCCGAAGAAGCTCTCGCGGATGTACGCGCCGGTCTCCACCGAGTAGGTCTGGAACTGCCCGTCGGGAGTCGAGTTCATCTTGTTCACGAGCACGCCGTCGACGTCTCGCGCCAGCAGCGCGTCCCACTCGCGTCCCCACACCACCTTGATGACGTTCCAGCCGGCACCGAGGAACGTCGACTCGAGCTCCTGGATGATCTTGCCGTTGCCGCGCACCGGACCGTCGAGCTGCTGGAGGTTGCAGTTCACCACGAACGTGAGGTTGTCGAGCTCCTCGCGCGCAGCGAGGCCGATCGCACCGAGCGACTCCGGCTCGCCCATCTCGCCGTCGCCGAGGAAGGCCCAGACGTGCTGATCGCTCGTGTCCTTGATCCCGCGGTTCTCCAGGTACCGGTTGAACCGCGCCTGGTAGATGGAGTTGATGGCCGCCTGACCCATCGACACGGTCGGGAACTCCCAGAAGTCCGGCATCAGCCGAGGGTGCGGGTACGACGAGAGACCCTGGCCCGGGCCGCGAGACACCTCTTGGCGGAAGGCGTCGAGCTGGTGCTCGCTGAGCCGGCCCTCGAGGAAGGCGCGGGCGTAGATCCCGGGGGAGGCGTGACCCTGGATGTACACGTGGTCTCCGCCGCCAGGGTGGTCCTTGCCGCGGAAGAAGTGGTTGAAGCCGACCTCGTACAGGCTCGCCGAAGACTGGTAGGTCGCGATATGCCCGCCGACCTCGAGGCCCTTGCGGTTGGCCCGCGACACCATCACCGCGGCGTTCCAACGGATGAACGCGCGGATGCGTCGCTCGACGTACTCGTCACCGGGGAACCAGGGTTCGCGCTCCGGGGTGATCGTGTTGATGTAGTCGGTACTGCGTAGGGCAGGGACGCCGACCTGGTTCTCCCTCGCCCGTTCGAGCAGCTTGAGCATGACGTAGCGGGCGCGGGTCTTGCCCTTCTCGTCGAGGAGGGCATCCAGGGAGTCGAGCCACTCCTGTGTCTCTTCGGGATCGATGTCCGGCAGCTGCGTGGGGAGGCCCCCGTGGATCACTGCGGGCCGTTCATTGGTGGGAGCCACGGACGTCCTTGCCTTCCTTGCTGCTGTCGAGCCTGGCGGAGCTGGTGGTGCGGACCGGCTGTCGGGTTGGGCGGTCGTGCCTCGCCGATCCCCTGGGTAAGGGGTCTACGTCCATCCTGGCACCTATCCCGCCTGGACTCACCTCGCTCGCACGACGAATTCAGCTGTCGAGATTTGCGCAAGGGCTTGCACAACAGCGGCGTTAGCGGTGGACTACCCTGCGTCGGGCGTGCACGGACGTGCATGGGACAACGAGGAGGATTTGCGTGAGCGCGACCGCGGGCAACGCGGACACCGGACTGGTGAGTCGGTTCGGGTTCCAGCCCGGCATGGTGGTCCAGGAGTTGGGGTGGGACGAGGACATCGACGAGAGCGTGCGCGCAGCCATCGAGTCAACTGTCGGTACCGCGCTCGTCGACGACCGGTACGGCGACGTGGTGGATGCCGTACTCCTGTGGTGGCGTCGCGATGACGGTGACCTGGTTGACGGCCTCGTGGACTCACTGACCGACCTCGGGGACGGCGGCATGATCTGGCTGCTCACCCCGAAGGTCGGTCGCGACAACTACGTCGACGCCTCGGACATCGCGGAGGCTGCTCCTACGGCGGGCCTGTCCACGACGACAAGCCTGGCCGCAGGGCCCGAATGGTCGGCGACCAAGCTCGTCTCGCCGAAATCCGCGCGCCAGGGACGCCGCTAGCCTCTCGTCATGGCACTGGACGTGGGCGCGGCTGCTCCCGACTTCACTTTGGGCAACCAGCACGGCGAGTCGGTGACGCTGTCCGCATTCCGCGGCAGCAAGGTCGTGGTGGTCGTCTTCTACCCGTTCGCCTTCAGCAGCGTATGCACCGGTGAGCTGCACGGGCTTCGAGACAGCCTCGCTGACTTCTCGGGGGACACGACGGAGCTGCTCGCGATCTCTTGCGACCCGGTGTACTCGCTCAGGGCGTACGCCGATCGCGACGGCTACGAGTTCTCGCTGCTGAGCGACTTCTGGCCGCATGGAGAGGTCGCCCGCGCGTACGGTGGCTTCGACTCGTCACGTGGCTGCGCCAGGCGGCTCGACCGTCATCGTGGACCGCGACGGTGTGGTGCGCTGGCAGGTCGACAACGAGCTTCCGGACGCCCGCAACCTTGACGACTACCGGGCCGTCCTGAGCGGTATGCGTTGAAACCGTCACGTTGCGTGATAGTTCCGTGGAAGTTGGCGAAAACCCTGGCGTAGGAACCTCGTCGGGTGTTCGATTACTTGTGACACGACCGCCAGCGAACCGAGACGTTGGCGGTCGTTGTCATCTTCGGCGTAGCCTTGCGCCGCTCGAGGGCGCATAGCTCAGCGGTAGAGCACCTCCCTTACAAGGAGGTGGTCGCAGGTTCGATCCCTGCTGCGCCCACCCCGACGATAAGGGCATCAAATGACCCAGGTGGCAGGCCACATCCGGCGCTCGGCCTGTGCGGCGCGGCGAGTTCGCGAATCTGTCTTCACCATGGCGAACCAGGGCCACGTCCGATTCCAGAGTCAGGCCCGGCGTCAGGTCACCCAGGTACCACCGCTGTACAGCAGAAGACCCGACCAAAGGCCCCCACGAAGAAGCCACTGGCGGCGCCATCGCCGGATGCTGATCCATGCCGGTGGTGGCGGTGACAGCCGACGGCGCAAGCCGGCTCCACGACCTCCTCGACTATGACGGTCACCGCCAGCGGGTCGATCGCTGTTGATGTGTCCGGTGCACGGTACGACGGCACCCTCCACGACGTCGACTGCCACCGCGGGTCCGTCCGCGTTCGGCACCGACGGCACATCTCCGCTCCGAGCAGCGGCTGGCAACGTCGGCGCTACAGACTTCTCGTATTCGGTGGCGATCCAACTGCCTACTGGGTACGCCTACACCGCGTTGACATTTCCCTGGTCCGTCGAGGGGCGTCAAAGTTCTCCGGGCTCCCTACTACGAGATGGAGATGGTCTACAACAAGTCGACCGGCAACATGCGTCTGGAGTGCGCGCTACGGGACGCGGTAGGTAGCCGGGGGTTCGTGGCGACGTCCGCGGCTGGTCTCAACGACGGCGCCTGGCACACGCTGACGTGTACAAAGACGGCCAGTTCGGTGTCGTTGACGAAGAACGCCCACGTGTACACGAAACCTGCCACCCTCGGTGACATGTCCAGTGGGACTCAGCCGTCGAACTTCGGGGCTGAGCAGGTTTCCGCGACGGGGTTCTGGGAGTACTTCCCTGGCGTCATGGACAACATCGTGATCACGAACGGATAAGCGCAATGGCACCCGAGGGGCAACACCATACGCTCGGCGTCCGGTTCTTCCGCCGGGGCAGCAGTCGATAACCCACTCCGCATCGCCGACACGCTCGCAGTGCCCTTCTCGCGAGTGGGTTAGGGATCAGCGAGGGACACCGTTCGCGGGCAGATCGGCCTCGAATCCCGCCTGCTGGCCACCATGCCAACTAGTGTCGGCCCATGAGCGACACGACGGCGCCCGAGCCCTTCGAGGTCTACAGAGCCGGTGTGTTCCTGCACGGCACGAAGGCCGACCTCGCAGTCGGTGACCTGCTGGTGTCGGGCCGCACGTCGAACTTCGAGGAGGGTCGGGTGATGAACTACGTCTACTTCACCGCGACCCTCGACGCCGCGACGTGGGGTGCCGAGCTCGCTCTGGGCGAGGGCCCTGGGCGTATCTACGTCATCGAGCCGACGGGTGAGTTCGAGGACGACCCCAACGTCACGGATAGGAAGTTCCCCGGCAATCCGACGCAGTCCTTCCGCACGCGCGAGCCGCTGCGTGTGGTAGGCGAGCTCGCCGACTGGGTAGGTCACTCGCCGGAGAAGCTTCAGGCCATGCGCGACGGACTCGATTCGTTGAAGCGGCAGGGCGCAGCGCAGATCGAGGACTGAGCGAGGATCAAGCTGTCCACCTTGATCATCGCGCCGCCGTCTCGTCCGTACGACGCCGGGCGAGCTGGACACGTAGCTGCGCCACGGACATCGCCTGCTCCTGTGGAGGCCGACAACTGCCGCCCTACAATGGCAGCCTTCGCACCGCATGCGGGTAAGCAAGGCACACCGTCTAAAGCGCCTGACATGGCCAAGGAGTCACATCATGCAGAAGCCGGCAGTGGTAACGGCCGCGGAGTGGCAGCGAGAGCGCGACGAACTGCTCAAGGCTGAGAAGGAAGCGACCCGTACCCTGGACGCGTTGGCGGCGCGACGGCGGCGGCTTCCGATGGTCAGGTTCGACAAGGACTACGTATTCGACGGCCCCAACGGCGACCTCTCGCTGCTCGACCTCTTCGACGGCCGCAGCCAACTGGTGGTCTACCAGTTCATGGACCTCGGCCCGGACGACTTCTGTCCAGGCTGCACGAACTTCTCCCAGAGCGTCGCGAACCTGGCGGGCTTGAACTCCAGCGACGTCTCGTTCGTCATCGTGTCCGACATGCCGCTGAAGCAGATCGAGGCGTACAAACAGCGCCAGGGCTGGACGATGCCGTTCGTGTCGTCGCGCGGAAGCAGCTTCAAGGACGACTGCGGCGTGGGCGGCGGGTTCGGGCTCAGCGTGTTCCTTCGCGACGGCGACGAGGTGTACCGGACCTATTTCACGACTGGGCGAGGCGTCGACCGGCTCTTGTACGACCACAACATCCTTGACCTCACGCCGTTCGGCCGGCAGGAGGATTGGGAGGACTCCCCAGCGGGATGGCCGCAGCACCCGACCTACGGGTAGCACCTACCGCCCGACTGGTTGATCACTCAACGTATTTGTCCGGGCTTGCGTTAGTTACCTCCCTTGGTCCATGATTGGGTCCTGTCGGCCCAGGGGAGGGCGATCATGTCGGTCCGGATGCAGGCCATCGAGTTCAAGACCACGAGGATCTCCGAGATCGAAGCGCTGGTCCGCGAACGGCGCGGACGGTTCGGAGCGTCGACCTTCCACGGCACGGTCACCGCTCGTCGAGACCACCCCGGCACCTACCTCACCATCGTGGAGACACCGTCCGATTCGACGGTCGACGGCCAGGGGCAATCCGAACTCGGGGGCCTGGTGGCCGAGCTGGCCATGCTCTGCGACGAACGGCCCGAGGTCTACGAGCTCGCCGTGGGACCGATACCGGAGCAGCGCATCAGCAGCGACGCGTCACCTCGTGTCCGGGGCCAGGCGCCCGGCTGGATGACCTAGCCTAGGCGGGCCGGCCTGCGTTCGCGGCCTAGGTTCCTTGGCCGTCGGGAATGCTCCGCTCACCGGGTCGGTTTGCCCGACCATGCAGATAGCTGTGATTGGAAAAGGCAACGTCGGCGGCGCTCTTGCGAGCAGATGGCAGCAAGCCGGCTACCAGGTGGTCTTCGGGAGTAGGGCCGCCGAGGGTGAGGCATCGGACGGCCCGGCGCTCAGGTCGGTCGCCGATGCGATCGACGGTTCCGACGTCGTCGTGTTGGCCGTGCCCGGCAACGCGGTAGCCCAGGTGCTCCTCGACCATGGCCCGGCGCTCGCCGGCAAGGTGGTGATCGACGCCGTGAACCAGATGGGTCAGTCGTCGCTCAACAGCCGAGAGGCGATCTCCCAAGCCGCCCCGACGGCGCGCTACGTTCGCGCGTTCAACTCGCTCGGCTGGGAGAACTTCGCGGACCCGCTTCCGGGTGCCGACCTGTTCTTCGCTGCCGACCCTGAGGCGCGCGGCGTGGCCGAGGAGCTCATCTCCTCGGTGGGCCTGCGACCCGTGTACGTTGGCGATGCGGAAGCCGGCAGCACGGTGGACGCCCTCCTTCCGGTCTGGTTCGCGCTCGTCCAGCAGCGCGGCGCCCGGCGGCTCGCGTTCCGGCTGGTCGAGCAGGAGTAGCCGCAGTCCTCGGACTAGGGCTGGCGCGGTACGGGTCGACTCCCGTCGTCACCGTCCGGCCACGGGCGTACCCAGCGGTCGGCGATCGCGCCGAAGCGCTCGAACCGTCGGTCGCCGCCGGTCCCCAAGGCCTCGGCGACGGAAGTCAGCAGCGTCTCGACCACGGCGACGGTCGGGGTCAGGCTCTCGAAGGGAGACGGTCCGACCACCTCCGCCGGGAGCACGGCGTGGGCGATGTCGGCGATCGGTGACAACCAGGTGTCCGTGAACAGCACGATCCGGCCGCCGGCTGCCCGCATGACCTGGGCGAACTCCAATGTGTCTCGCTCGTACCGGCGGAAGTCGAACACCACCACGACGTCGCGTCGAGCGAGGTCGGCGATCGCTGCCGCCCGCTCGCTCGCCACCGGAGGCACCTCCCGTACCCGAGGGCGGAACTCGCGCAGCATCGCCGCCAGGTAACCGGCCAGCAGGTGGCTGAACCATCCGCCGACGACCATGACCTGACGCCGCGTGTCCGCAAGGTACTGCGTCGCACGCTCGAAGTCGGCTGGACTGAGCCCGTGCAGGCTCGAGGTGACCGCGTCGCCCAGCGCCGTCCCCGCGGCGGCCAGCGCGTTGTCGTCGGTCCGCTCGACGTGCTGGCGGTACACCTCGACTGGCGACATCACCCGGGCCGCGATGTCGTCGTGCAGGGCCCTTTGGAACGCTGCGTAGTTGGCGAAGCCGACCCGGTTCGCGAAGCGGCTCACCGTCGGGCCGCTGACGCCGGCGTGCTGTGCGAGCCGAGCGGAGGACTCGAGTCCGATCGTCGGAGGGCCTGACAAGATGGCCCGGGCGATCCGCCGCTCGGACGGGGTCATGTCGCCGAGCCGCTGCCGTATCTGTTCGGAGACGCCGAGCGTGCGCGGCCCGGGAGGGTCGCCGGCGGCTGGCGTCACACTCTGATTCATTTCATTCAGGGTATGCGATTGACGCCGTTCTTTGAACCATGCTGTACTGCTCACAATGATGCCGCCGGAGCGCAACGACAAGCGGGGCCGCGGCGTCGACGCCGTGCTCGAGCATGCGGCTGTGCAGTTCGGCACACCTGTGTACGTCATCGATGCGAGCGCTGTGACGTCATCGGCCGAGGAGGTGGAGGCGGCATTCGCATCGCCCTGGCTTCGCCAGTACTCGCTGAAAGCCAACGATCTTCCAGCGGTGGTCGAGATCCTCGCAGCCAGAGGATGGGGTGCGAACGTGGTCTCCTCGGGGGAGTGGCGACAGGCTCGCGAGGCCCGGGTCGCGGACTCGTCGGTGACCTTCGAGGGGATCGGCAAGAGCAATGCCGAGCTCGATGAGGCGGTGCAGACGGCGGCCCTCGGCGATCCTCTGCGGTGGCTCGCGCTCGAGTCGCAGGCGGAGGCCGTCCAGCTCGACGCTGCCGCCCGCGCGGCACGCCTCGGGGAACGGGGCCGACCGCCCCTCGACGTCTTGCTCCGGTTGAATCCACAGGTACAGCCGGAGACCATGCCGGGCCTGGCCGTCGGTACGGGCAGCAGCAAGTTCGGGATGCACGAGACCGAGATCGCGTCGCTCGTGCGGGACCGGCTCGGCGGGAAAGCCCTGCGGGTACGCGGCATCCACGTTCACGTCGGCTCCGACCTGCGCGACGTCGGCGCCTGGGTCTCTGCCGGCGTGCAGGCCGTTCGCCTGCTGAGCACGATCTCCGCGTGGGCGCCGGATGCCGACACTGTCGACTTCGGTGGGGGCTTCCCGCTCGCCGGGTCCGGCGCTCCTCGGCCGGCGCAGTTCCACGACGCGCTCGCAACCGCGCTCGAGGCTGAGGGCCTCGAGTGGCCCGATGTTCGGGCGGTCGAGCCGGGCCGCTACCTCGTCGGGGCCGCGGGCTGGCTCGTCAGCAGCGTGCTGCACTCGCGGCCCCGGGCGCCGTGGTCGCAGCAGGTCGTCCTCGACGCCGGCATGACCGAGCTCATCCGGCCCGCGTTGTACGGCAGCCGTCATGCGGTTCGGGCTCTTGGGGCCGACGGCGTACCCGCTGACGATGAGCTCCTCGATACAGCGGTCGAAGGGCCGGTCTGCGAGTCCACCGACTCGTTCGGCGTCCACGCCGCTGCCGCGACTGCAGCGGGGCGACCTGGTGGCCATCGAGGGCGCAGGGGCATACGCGGCGTCGTTCACCTCGCGGTACAACGGCCGACCACAGCCGCCCGAGGTGCTTGCCTGGCCCGACGGGTCGCTCCAGCTGTGCGCCCGGGCCGCGATCGCATCCCGCGAGGCTCCGCACCCACCCCGCCCTCTTGAGCTGAGGCCAGCATGAAGCATCAGAAAGGGAGTATCACTCATATGAAGCGTCACCAGACCCGGACCGGCCGACGTCGGTCCATCCGCCGATTCCTGGTCGGCGTGCTCAGCTCGGCGGTGCTGCTCGCGACCGCCCTCACGGGTTCGCTGGTCGGAGCCGGCAGCTCCGCATCCGCCGCATCGGTGAAGACGCTCCATGTGGCTGCCGACACACAGATCACCACGTTCAACCCGTTCCTGTCGTACTACGACGGAGAGCTGGACATCATCGGGAGCATCTACCCCACGCTTGACGGCGATCAACGAGCAGGGCGCCCCGGTGCCGTACCTCGCGAAGTCGTGGACCACGTCAGCCGACAAGCTCACCTGGACCTTCACGCTGCGGTCCGGGCTGAAGTGGAGCGACGGCCAGCCGATCACCGCGGCCGACGCTGCCTGGACGTTCAACCTGATCATGCACAACCAGGTCGCCGCCACCTCGAACGGGTCGCTGGTCGCCAACTTCGCATCGGTGACCGCACCCAACGCCACCACGCTCGTCATCAAGACCAAGAAGCCACAGGCCAACATGCTGTACGTCAGCATCCCGGTCTCGGGCATCGCGATCGTGCCGGAGCACATCTGGAAGAGCCACGTGAGCGGCCTCAAGAACTACAAGAACATGGACTTCCCCGTAGTCGGCTACGGCCCCTGGATTCTGACCGGCAACGTCATCAACCAGTACGCCACCATGACCGCCAACAAGAGCTTCTTCATGGGCGCGCCCAAGTTCGACAAGCTGATCACGCAGTACTACACCAACCCCGATGCAGCGGTTGCCGCCCTACAGGACGGCCAGCTCGATGAGCTCGGCGGCGTCACCGCGACCCAGTTCGACACCTTGAAGACGAAGTAGGGGATCACCACCTACCAGCAGGCGTCGAACGGGTGGACCGCGATGGAGATCAACTCCGGAGCCAAGACGCGGACGGGCAAGCCCATCGGGACCGGCAACCCCATCCTCGCCGATAGCCGCGTGCGAGAGGCGATCGCGCTCGCGATCAACCGGCAGACGCTCGTGACCAAGATCCTGAACGGCAAGGGAGTAGCCGGCGCGGGCTACCTCCCACCCGGGTACCAGCAATGGTGGTGGCAGCCGCCAGCAGCCGAGCGCGAGGACTACAACCCGACCAAGGCGAAGCAGATCCTCGACGCGGCCGGATACAAGGTGGGCGCGAACGGCATCCGGGTCGACCCCAAGACGAACAAGCCCCTGGTGTTCCGGCTCGGCATCCACTCAGACGACGCGGGCGACGCCCAGCTCGCGCCGTACCTGCAGGAGTGGCTGAAGGCGATCGGCATCGGAGTGACGATCCAGTCGATGAGCTTCGACCAGCTCAACGTCAACCTCTCCAAGGGCGACTGGGACATGCTGATGGACGGCTGGACCACGGGCGCCGACCCGACGTACCTGCTCAGCATCCAGACCTGCGCCACGCTCCCGCTCGACAACGGCTCGGCCGGCAACACTGACGCGTTCTACTGCAACCCGGCGTACGACAAGCTCTTCAACAAGCAGGTCACGCAGTTCAACCAGAAGCAGCGAACGCAGACCGTCGACCAGATGCAGAGCATCTTGTACAAGGCGAACGCCGACATCATCTTGTACTACAAGAACGGCCTCAGCGCCGTGCGGACCGACAAGGTGAAGAACTACATCTTCGGGTCGGCGAACGCGCAGGACTTCTACCCGCTCCAGAACCTGTTCATCAACTGGCGCACCGCGTCGCCGGGAACAGACGCCACGAGCTCGTCGAAGACAGGCGTCTGGGTCGGGATCGTCATCGCCTTGGTCGTGATCCTCGCGCTCGCCGGCGCGCTCACTCTGCGCCGACGGTCCACCGCACGAGAGCGCGAGTAGCACGTGGCCCTGTCCGACGGGCTCGCCCCGCCGAGCATCGGCGGTGTCGACGCCGGCCATCCCGTTCTCGACTCTCCCCGCAGGGGCGAGTCGAGAACGGGACGCTCGGACTTCCTGCGCTACCTCGCGGGCAAACTAACTGCCGCGGTGGTCAGCTTCGGCATGCTGCTGGTCATCGGCTTCGTGATCTTCAGCCTGATGCCGTCGAACCCGGTGGCCGCGTTGACGCGCGGCCACCGCACGAGTACCAAGCAACAGCTGTTCCTGATCAAGTCCTTCGGGCTCGACCAGCCCTGGTACAGGCGGTTCCTCACGTTCGTCTGGAACACCGTGCAGGGCAAGCTGGGCTACTCGTGGGGATACCAGGAGTCGGTCTCGTCGCTGATCTGGAGCAGGCTCGGGCCCACCATGCTCTTGATGGGGACGGCGACGGTGATCTCGGTCGTGCTCGGGATGTGGCTGGGCATCAGAAGCGGCTGGCGGCACGGCAGCCTCCTCGACCGGCTGGCGTCCGGGATCTCGCTGGGTCTGTGGTCGGTGCCCACATTCTGGCTCGGGCTGATCTTGCTGGTGCTGTTCGCAAGCGGAGGAGTCGGGCCGATCCCCGCCCTCTTTCCGGCCGGGAACATGTCCACTCCCGGGTCGTCGGGGGGGTTCACGCCGCACCACATCTCCGACGTCGCCTGGCACATGGCTCTGCCGTGCCTCACCCTCGTTGCGGTCATCTTCGCCCAGTACGTCACGATCATGCGCTCGTCGATGATCGACGAGCTGGGCAGCCAGTACCTGCTCACGGCGCGCGCCAAGGGGCTGCGCGACGACGACGTGCGCCGCAAGCACGCGGTACCCAACGCGCTGCTGCCGTCGGTGACGGTGATCTTCCTTCAGCTCGGCACCATGGTGGGCGGCGCCATCACCGTCGAGACCGTCTTCTCCTGGCCGGGGCTGGGGTACCTGACCTACCAGGCGCTCAAGATCCCCGACCTGCCGCTGCTCGAGGGCACGTTCATCGTGTTCAGCGCCACGGTGATCTTGTTCAACCTGCTGGCCGACGTCTTGTACCGCTTCCTCGACCCGAGGGTGAGGCGGCAATGAGCGTCGCCACCCGCTCCGCGGCGCCCGGCTCGCCGTCCAGGCTCGACCCGCTGCGCCGTTTTTCCCGAGCCTTCTTCTCCATGCCGACAGCTATCGTAGGGCTTGCGATCCTCATTGCGTTCGGCGGCCTGGCGCTGTGCGCACCCCTGTTCATCCATGCCAGCGACCTCAGCGTGGTCCAGGCGACGGGGCCCCTGCTGTCCCCGCCGAGCGCTCACTACCCGCTCGGTACCGACCAGCCGGGACGCTCCGTCCTTTTGCTGGTGATCTGGGGTGCCCGGCCGTCGCTCGCGATCGGTCTCATCGCGACGGCGCTGACGATGTTCCTGGGCAGCGGCATCGGGCTGCTGGCCGGCCACTACGAGGGGTTCCTCGGGCGTGGGCTGATGCACGTCACCGACTGGTTCATCGCCCTGCCCAGTCTTCCGCTGGCGATCGCGCTCGCCGCCGTGCTGGGGCAGGGCGCCCGCTCGATCACGATCGCCATCGCCGTGACCTCCTGGCCGGGCACGGCACGCCTGGTCCGCGCGCAGACGTTCGCCGTGGAGGCCCGCCCGTTCATCGAGCGCGCCAAGGCGCTCGGGGCGAGCGACATGCAGATCGTGCTGCGGCACGTGCTCCCCAATGTCGCTCCGTTGATCCTCGTGTCGAGCACCCTGACCGTAGCGGGCGCGATCTTGTCGGAGACGACGCTCACCTTCCTCGGCCTGGGAAACCCGGTCGACATCTCGTGGGGCGGGATGCTCAACCAGGCTTTCGGCCAAGGCGCCGTGACCGCTGGAGCATGGTGGTACCTGCTGCCACCCGGCGTCGCCATCCTGGTCGTCGTGCTGGGATTCACCATGGTCGGCCGTGCAGTGGAGCACATCCTCAACCCGAGGATGGGGACGCGCGCGTGACGGTGCCCGACGAGGCCCCGCGGCCGCCCGACGCCACGGCCGGGGCGCCCGCTCTGCTCGAGGTACGCGATCTGAACGTCACCTACGCGACCGGCAAGGACGACGTGTACGCCGTGCGCGGCGTCGACTTGAGGCTCGAAGCCGGGCAGATGCTCGGCATGGCCGGCGAGTCCGGGTCGGGCAAGACCACCGTCGCCCTCAGCCTGCTGCGCCTCCTGCCGCTGAACGCCCGCGTGTCGGGCCAGGTCAGGTACAAGGGGGAGGACCTGTTCGAGGCGAACTGGGAGCGGATGCGGGCGGTGCGCTGGGCGGAGGCCTCGGTCGTCTTCCAGGGGGCGATGAGCGCGCTCAACCCCGTGCGTACCGTCGGCGAGCAGATCCGCGAGCCGATCCTGCTTCACGAGCGCGTCGGCGAGCGCGCCGCCGCCAAACGCACCGCTGAGCTGCTCGACAGCGTCGGTGTCCCCGCACGACGGGAGAACAGCTACCCGCACGAGCTGTCCGGGGGTCAGCGCCAGCGGGTCATGATCGCGATGGCGCTCGCGTGCAGACCCAACCTGATCATCGCCGACGAGCCTACGACCGCCCTCGACGTCATCGTGCAGGCCCAGATCCTCGCCCTGCTGTCCGACCTTGTCCGTGACTCGCGCATCTCGCTGATCATGATCAGCCACGACCTGTCGGTGCTGGCCGAGTTCTGCGAACGGCTGGCGGTGATGTACGCGGGGCAGATCGTCGAGATCGGTCCGTCGAGGGACCTGATCGAGGTACCCCGCCATCCCTACACGCGGGCACTCGCGCAGGCATTCCCCCGGCTGGGCGACCTGGCGTCCCGACTGGCGCCGTCAGGGTTGGCCGGTGACCCGCCCGACCTGAGGACGATCCCGCCTGGATGCCCGTTCGCGCCGCGCTGCCCTGAGGTGCTCGACATCTGTACGAGCGTCGAGGTCGAGCTCTGGCCGGCCGGTGAGGGCCGGAGCTCGGCGTGCGTCAAGGTGCTGTCCGCAGAGGCGCTCGAGTCGGCTGCCGCGGATACGCAGGTTGCTGGGACGGTACGGCCATGACGACAGAAGCTGCAGGGCCGAGGGTCGTAGGTGCGAACGCCGCGTCCGGTTCGGTCTCGGTCCTGGAGGCGCGCGGGCTGCGGGTGACGTTCCCACCGCGCGGCCGCCGAGGTCCGGCCAGAGCCGTTGACGGCGTGAACCTCACCGTGGGCCGGGCGGAGATCGTCGCCCTGGTCGGTGAGTCCGGGTGCGGGAAGAGCACGCTGGCTCGGGCCTTCATCGGGCTCGTGAAGCCGACCGCTGGGGAGGTCCGGTACGAAGGGAACCGGCTCACGTACTCGGCGTCGGCGCTCAAGGAGTACCGCCGGCATGTGCAGTTCGTCCTGCAGGACCCGGCGGCTGCGCTCAACCCGCGCCAGAACGTGTACGACGCGGTCGCGGAGGGCCCGCGGCTGCACGGCATCCGTGCCGACCTCAACTCACGAGTCTCCACGGCACTGACGCAGGCAGGCATGCGTCCGCCCGAACAGTTCTTCGCCCGGTTCCCGCACGAGCTCTCCGGCGGTCAGCAACAGCGGGTGGTGATCGCAGGGGCCCTCGCGTTGGCGCCGTCGGTGATCGTCGCCGACGAGCCCGTGTCGTCCCTGGACGCGTCGGTCCGCGGGGAGATCTTGAAGCTGATCCTCCAGCTGCGCGACGAGCTCTCCTTGTCGGCGCTCGTGGTCAGCCACGACCTCGGAGTCGCCTGGAACATCGCCGACACGGTCGCAGTCATGTACCTCGGGCGGATCGTCGAAGTCGGCACCGTCAGCGAGGTGCTCCTGTCGCCCCAACATCCCTATACGCAGGCCCTCGTGGCAGCCGTGCCGAGCACCACCCGGACGTCGCTGCGCGCGCCGCTCGCGGGCGAGCCGCCCGACCCGACGGCCATCCCCAGGGGGTGCCGCTTCCATCCCCGATGCCCGCGTCGGGCCGCGTTGGCGCCCGCCGACCCGCGCGCGGACCTGTGTCTGACCGAGGTCCCGGTACTGGACGCCGGCTCGGCAGCCGGCAGGCAGGTCGCCTGCCACCTCGTCGACCTCGTCGAAACCCCCGGGCCGGGCTCGTGACCGCGTCGGACGGTTCGGGTGGGCCGGCCCTTACCCGCCCGCGGGCGCTCCGGCCGGGCGACAAGGTGGCGGTGCTCACCGCGAGCAGCCCGGCCAACGCCGAACGGCTCGAGGTCGGGCTCGACGCGCTCCGGTTCGCCGGACTGGAGCCGGTGGTGTACGCCTCGGCGCGGGAGAAGGGAACCGTCCGCCACTACCTCGCCGGGACAGAGGCGGTGCGGGCCTCAGACCTGCGTAAAGCTCTGCTCGACGACTCGATAGCCGGCGTCCTCGTCGCGAGCGGCGGGTACGGCGCGCAACGCACCCTGGAAGCGATGGACTGGACCGGCCTCGACGACGTACCGCCGAAGGTGGTCGTCGGGTACTCCGACGTGACTGCCGTGCTCGAGGCGTTGGCGGCCAGACTCGGGTGGACGTCGTTGATGGGGCCGATGGTCTCGGAGGGCGAGTTCGCCGAGGCGTACTCGTTCTCGTCGCTGATGCGCTGTCTCATGGCGCCGGACCGGGTGGGGACGCTCCGCTTCGACGCGGCGGTCACCGTGGTCGGCGGATCCGCCGAGGGCCGCACGGCGGGAGGCAACCTTTCCCTCATCGCTTCCTCGATCGGGACCGACACGTCGTGGCTTCCGGACGGAGCGATCGTGCTGCTCGAGGATGAGGACGAGGACGACGGTCGCATCGACGGGATGCTCACCCAGCTGCGACGAAGCGGATACCTCGACGCTGTCGCGGCGGTCGTCACTGGTACCTGGCACAACTGCGGACCCGCCGAGCAGATCCATCCCGTGCTCGTGGACCGGCTCGGTGACCTCGGTGTCCCGTTGCTCACGTGGGCGAACCTCGGCCACGGCGGGCATGTGCAGACTTACCCGATCGGGGTGCGGGCGTGCCTCGACGCGGACGCGCGCACGTTGCGACTCCTCGAGCCGCCCCTCGTAGCCTGAGCCCGCCAGCCCGCCGACGAGACGTCATTCGGCGGCCGACACGCCGGCAGATCCGGGCCGTCCGTGACGTCTCGCGGGGCGGCTACCCTGCAGGGATGACGACGGCGACCTTGGGTGACGTGGTCTCGGAGATGGAGCGCCTGTACCCGCCGTCGTGGGCCGACGAAGCCGATGCCGTCGGCCTGGTCGTCGGGGATCCAGCGGCGCCCGTCAGCAAGGTCTTGTTCGCGGTCGATCCGGTACAGGCAGTGGTCGACCAGGCGATCGGGCTCGACGTCGACCTGCTGGTCGTCCATCATCCCCTGCTGCTGAGACCGGTCAGCTCCGTGCGTGCCGACCGGCCCAAGGGTCGGGTGGTCCACGACCTGATCGCGAACGGTGTCGGCCTGTACGTCGCGCATACGAACGCTGACTCGCCGTCTCGCGGGGTCTCCGAGTCGATGGCGCACGCCCTCGGGCTGGTCGACGCGGTACCGCTCGTCCCCGACCGCGCCGACCCCCTCGACAAGGTCGTCACGTTCGTCCCGCACGAGCAGGTGCAGCGGGTCATCGACGCGCTCGCCGCGGCCGGGGCCGGTGCGATCGGCGACTACGACAGGTGCGCGTTCACGAGCGCCGGCGAGGGGACCTTCCGCCCGGGAGCCGACGCCCATCCCGTCATCGGCCGCCGCGGCGTCATCGAGGTAGTGCCGGAGAGCCGGGTCGAGATGGTCCTTGCCCGCCAGTACCGGGACCAGGTCGTCGCCGCCTTGCGTGCCGCGCACCCGTACGAGGAGCCGGCCTTCGACGTCGCTCGAGCTCGCCGGCTGGGCCTCGGACCGCGGAGCGGGCAGGGTCGGCGACCTGGGCGAACCGCTGCGTCTACGGGAGTTCGCCGACCGGGTCGTCGCCTCGCTGCCACCGACGGCCGTCGGCGCCCGGGTCTCGGGCGACCTGGATCGCGAGATCCACCGCGTCGCACTCCTCGGTGGGGCGGGCGACTTCCTGCTCGACCAGACACGTGAGTCCGGCGCGGACGTGTACGTGACGTCCGACCTGCGCCACCATCCGGCGTCGGAGTTCAGGGAGCACCGCGACGCTCCGGCCCTTGTCGACGTGCCGCACTGGGCGGCGGAATGGACCTGGCTGCCCGTGGTCCGTGACACCCTCTCGGAGGTCTTCAGCGGTCGTGGCGTGGCGATCACGTGGGAGGTGTCCCACATCTGCACCGATCCGTGGAACTATCGTGCACAGGTCGAGCCATCCGACACGTCGTCCGCACCCTCATGAGGAGTACCCGCTGAAAGCCGATCCCTTCGCCCAGCTGAAGCTCCTCGACCTCCAGCAGGTCGACGCCAGCCTCGACCAGATGGCGCATCGGCTCCAGACCCTGCCCGAGCTCGCAGCCTTGGCCCAGCTCGCTGAGCGTCGTACCGACCTCACGGACCGCCTCGGTCGGCTGAAGACCGAGACGGACGACCTCAGCCGCGCGCAGCGCAAGGCCGACGCCGACGTCGAGCAGGTGCGCGACAGGCGCACCCGAAACCGGGCCCGGATCGACGGCGGCCTGATCTCCGACCCCAAGCAGTTGCAGGCGATGCAGCACGAGGTCCAGACGCTCGACCGTCGGATCAGCGACCTGGAGGACTCCGAGCTCGAGGTGATGGAGCGGCTCGAGGAGGCCCAGTCCGGGCTCCAGATCCTTGGGCAAGGAGCTTGCCCAGATCGAGTCCGACATCGCGGAGCTGAGCCATCGACGAGACACGGCTGTTGCGGAGATCGCCACCCGCCAGCACGAGGCGCTCGCCGAACGCGACCTCATCGCCGCGGAGATCCCGGACGGACTGCTGCGCTTTGTACGAGAAGCTCCGGTCACAGCTCGGCGGCGTCGGCGTCGGCGCCCTGCAGCACAGGCGATGCGGCGGGTGCCAGCTCAACGTGGGCGCGGCCGACCTCGCTCGGATGGCCACGGCACCGAGCGACGAGGTGCTGCGGTGTGAGGAGTGCAACCGCATCCTGGTCCGGACCGCCGAGTCGGGAATCTGACCGCCGGCATGACACATGACCGTGTCGTCGTCGAGGCGGATGGCGGCTCCCGCGGCAATCCCGGCCCTGCGGGGTTCGGAGCCCTGCTTCGCGATGCGGATACCGGTGAGGTGATCGCCGAGCTCGCCGAGTCCATCGGTCGCGCGACCAACAACGTCGCGGAGTATCGCGGGCTCATCGCCGGGCTCGAGCTGTACCTCGAGCACACCCCGGACGCGCTGCTGGAGGTCCGGATGGACTCCAAGCTGGTGGTCGAGCAGATGTCTGGCCGATGGAAGGTCAAGCACCCGGGGATGCGTCCCCTCGCCATCAAGGCGCAGCAGCTCGCACCGTTCGGAACCGTCTGGACCTGGGTGCCGCGTGAGCGGAACCGTGACGCCGACCGGCTCGCCAACCTGGCGATGGATGCGGCCACCCGCGGCGGCGTGGTCGAGACTGCGTTTGTCCAGCCGGGTGACCCGACGCCGGAGGCCCCCGAGCCGCCCGCGAGCGCCGTACGCGGGAGCCGGTCATCCGCTGCTCGGCTGGATCGGATCTGTCGGCCCGGCTACAACGCTGATCTTGCTCCGCCACGGTGTCACCAGGCACACGGCCGAGCGGAGGTTCTCCGGCCCGGGGGGTGATGACCCTGGCCTGACCCCTACAGGGGCGCGAGCAGGTCTTGCGGTCTGCGGTCGCGCTGGCGCGGGACGGGGGTGTCGATGCGATCGTGTCGTCGCCGCTACGACGGGCTCTCGACAGCGCATCGGTGGTCTCCGACACGCTCGGCGTGGATGTCGCGGTCGACGACGGCTTCAGGGAGGCGTCGTTCGGTGACTGGGACGGACATACGCTGGCCGAGGTGGAGAAGCAGTGGCCGGCCGATCTGGAAGCCTGGCTGTCGTCCGCTGAGATCGCCCCGCCGGGTGGAGAGTCGATGAGTGCCGTGAGGCGACGGGTCGAGGAGGCGCTGGGCCGGACCCTGGCCGCGCACCCGGGCAAGTCGGTTCTGGTCGTGAGTCACGTGAACCCCATCAAGTTGGCGGTGCGCTACTGCCTGGACGCCCCGTTCGAGGTTGTCAACCGGATGCTGGTCGCGCCGGCGTCGCTGACCACCTTGTCGTTCTACGAGTCGGGTGCGTCGGCTCTGCGCCAGTTCTCCGCCCTACCCTGATCGACTGCGCTGGTGAGGCCCTGAGGCCAGGAAGGTCCAGCCGGGAGTGCAGGAATGTCCACTGGCCCAGGCTCTCCATGTACCGGCTGGCTAGTCACCTCGGCGGCTAGGGTGGTCCGGGGTGGCCGGCGCCTGACGAGAGGGGATCACGATCGTGCCGCGACGCAGGCTCAGACTGGCCGACCGTGACAACGCCGGCTTCGCCGAAGGCATACGCACGATCGAGGACGAGCTCGGCATCGTCGAGGACTTCCCGGAAGACGTCCTGGCGGCAGCGCAGGAGGCGGCCGCGAATCCTCGGCTTCCCGAGCTCGACCGGACCGACATCGCGTTCGTCACGGTCGACCCGCCCGGCGCCAAGGACCTCGACCAGGCGCTGTACATCGAGCGCCGAGGCGACGGCTACCGCGTCTGGTACGCGATCGCCGACGTGGCCGCGTTCGTGGAGCCCGGAGGCCCGGTGGACGTCGAGGCACATCACCGCGGACAGACGCTGTATGCCCCGGACCACCGAGTTCCGCTGCACCCAGCGGTGCTGTCCGAGGGCGCAGCGAGCCTGCTGCCCGACCAGGTTCGCCCGGCGCTCCTGTGGTCGATCGACCTCGACGCCAGGGCGGAGGCCGTGAAGGTCGACGTCGTCCGCGCACGGGTGAGGAGCCGGGCGCAGCTCGACTATCCCGGTGTGCAGGATGCCATCGAGACCGGGACGGCCGACCCGTCGCTCACTCTCCTGAAGGAGGTCGGGGAGCTGCGGCAGGAACGCGAGCGGGAGCGCGGAGGAATCAGCCTCCCGCTGCCCGAGCAGGAGGTCGTCGTCGGCGAGTCGGGCTGGACGCTCCGCTATCGCGAGAAGCTGCCGGTCGAGGACTGGAACGCCCAGATCTCCCTGCTCACGGGCATGGAGGCGGCAGAGCTGATGCTGTACGGCGAGGAAGGCATCGTCCGCACCCTTCCTCCCGCCACCGACTCGGCGCTCGCCCGACTGCGGCGGACAGCCCTCGCGCTCGGCCTCAGCTGGGGCGAGGACGTCGACTACCCGGACTTCGTCCGCACTCTCGAACCGAACAGTCCGGCCGGAGCGGCGATGCTCAACGCGTGTACTGCGCTGTTTCGTGGCGCGGGATACGTCGCGTTCGACGGGGGCGTGCCGGAGCAGGTGGAGCATGGGGCCCTGGCGAGCGAGTACGCGCACGTCACCGCGCCGCTTCGTCGCCTCTGCGACCGGTACGCCGGCGAGGTCGCCGTGTCGCTCTGCGCGGGATCCGACATCCCCGACTGGGTCCGCGCACGGCTGCGCGACCTGCCGAAGGAGATGGGGGCGTCCGACCGGCTCGCGCACACCTTCGACCGGGCGGTACTCGACCTCGTCGAGTCCGGCGTGCTGTCGACCCGCGTCGGCGAGACGTTCGAGGGCGTCGTCACTGACGTCGACGACCGTGAGCCGACCCGCGGGATCGTGGTACTGCGCGATCCAGCCGTCGAGGCGAAGGTCTCGGGGCCGGCGGGCTCCCTGCTCCTCGGCCACCAGGTCCGGGTAACGCTCGTGCAGGCCGACCTAGCCCGCCGCACGGTATCCTTCCGCCTCGCTTGACCTCTTGCGCGCATCGGTCGTAGGACCAAAGCGCGATGGTTTCTGCGACTCGCTCCGTGACATAGATGAGTAAGGCACAACAAAGTGCCCCAACGGCTATCACAGGAGTGACAATGCGAAGCACCACGAAAACCACATTGGTAGGGCTGGCAGCGGTAGGCATCCTCGGCGGCACCGGCATCGCCATGCCCTCACTGGCATCGGCAGCCCAGGCGCGGCCCCAGCACCAGACAACGGTGCGCGCCGTCGACGACCACGGCAGAGACGGGCGCCACCACGACAACGGCGACGACCACGGTAACCACGGACGTCACCACGACCCGCGTGACGACCACGGACACGACGGTCCGGGGCACCGCTGACCCTCGGAACAAACGGCTCGGCCGGCCCGCCGCGGTAGACTCTCGGCGCGGGCGAGCCGGCCGGGCGGCCGCGGTCGGGCTCCGTCTCATCGACGGATGACCGACCGAGGAAGGTCCGGGCTCCGCAGGGCGAGGTGGTGGGTAACTCCCACCCGGGGTAACTCGCGGGACAGTGCCACAGAGACAGACCGCCAGCGGCTCCAGCTCCGGCTGGAGTGCGGGTAAGGGTGAAACGGTGGTGTAAGAGACCACCAGCGCCCCGGGCGACCGGGACGGCTGGGTAAACCCCACCTGGAGCAAGACCAAGAAGGGCCGTCGGTTCCGATCGGCGGTCTGCGCAGGCGAGGCGGCCGGCAACGGTCGCGGGAGGGCTGCCCGCCCGAGCCTGCGGGTAGGTCGCATGAACGGCTCGGCAACGAGTCGTCAAGATAGATGGCTGCTCAGGGCAGGCTCGCAAGGGCCTGCCCCCAACAGAACCCGGCCTATGAGCCGGCTCGCCCGCACCACAGCCTGACCTGCGCCACGGCCTCGGGGGCCGTACGGCTGCCGCCGGGTATCGTCGCGGACAACGGCGGTCGCGGCCACGGCCTGGGTGTGATCGCCTCGTCGGTCAAGCTCGGCTAGATGGGGGCTCGCAATGTTCGGCTTGAGCTGGGTAGGCGCCGTGATCGCCTTGCTGGTCTTGGCAGCCATAGGCCGGCTGATCCGCCGAGTCCTGCGTAGACCGGTCGAGCCACATCTCTACGTCACCCAGAAGGACTCTCAGGTCGCGACCGAGGACTCAGGCCGGGAGGAGTGAAAACGGCTGCTCCAGTGTCAGCCGGTACTTTCTCTGGAGCGTCGCTCGGCGCTGAGTAACCCTGGGGAGTCGACCATGGCATCCGATCCGCCCAAAGCTGGCGAAGCTGAGGCAGTACCGGCCGGCAGCGCCGCCGCCGCGTCGGCGGCTGCATCGGCCGGGGCGACTCCCACCGGCTCGACGATCCTGGCGATCCCCTTCTCGTTCGCCGGAACCTTGACTCCTGGCCTGCTGAGCATGCGGTTCCCGCTCAGCGGGACGTGGACGTTCTCTGACGTGTCGATCGCCTGCGTCGATGCCCCGACCGGATCCGCCGTCGTCCTGGACGTGCTTTTCAACGCCCAGTCGATCTATGGCTCACCAGCCGCCCGTCCACAGGTGTCCGCAGGCCACCGGAAGGGAACGAGCGCCGGCCGGCCCGCCATCGTCGACTTCCACGGCACAGCCGCCGAACCGGGCGTCTTCGCTTGCAGCATCACGCATGTCGGCTCCGGTGACCCGGGCGGCGACCTGACCCTTGCGCTCTACCTGACGTCGGCCTGACGTGGCCCGGCCGAACGTCCTTCTCGTCATGGCGGACGACGCGCGGGTCGACGACTTCGACCACATGACGCAGCTGCAGGAGCGGGTCGCGGCGGTGGGTACACAGCTACGCCGGTTCTACGCCCCTGCCCCGCTGTGCTCGCCGAACCGCTGCACGTACCTGACCGGGCAGTACCCGCACAACACCGGTGTCACCACCAACCGGGTGGGCGTCCGCGGGCTCGACAACACGCAACTGCTTCCCACCTGGCTGCATGCCGCCGGATACACGACCAGCCTCATCGGCAAGTACGTCAACGGAGTCCGCGTCACCGACCCCATTCCTCCCGGCTGGGACAACTGGATGGTCCCGGGCCACATCCTCACGTACCACTACGAGCACAGCGAGATAAACCAGAACGGCACCGTCGTGAGGCTGGAACTGCACAGCAACCTGGCGTACTCGATCCGGGCGCAGAACTTCATCGAGCGCCATGCCGAGGTGCCCTGGTTCCAATGGGTCAGCTTCATCTCACCGCACAACGGCCAGCCGCACGAGCGCGTCAACTCCCCGCCGATAACCCCTGACGCAGTCGGCCGACTCCAGACCCGGCGGCCTGGCGGCATGGGACACGGGCCGTTCGTACGGGGGAAGTACCGCAACGCCTTCAACGGGCCGACCCTGCCGGTGGGTACCGACATCGCGCAGTTCTGGGAGGACGAGCAGCTCGACGAGATGCGCTGGCTCGTCCAACGCCGCCGTGACTCGCTGTCCGATGTCGACGACCAGCTCGGCGCCATGATCGACGTGCTGACCAGGACGGGGCAACGCGAACGCACGTTCATCATCGTCGTCTCCGACAACGGCTACCAGTACGGCGAGCATGGCCTTCGTCCGAGCAAGGACCACCCGTACGAGGAGTCGGTCCGGATTCCCTGTTTCATCCGTGGGCCGGGCATCCGGGAGGGATACACCCACACCGGGCTTGACCGGCATGATGGATCTGGCGCCCACGATCGTGCGGATGACCGGCGCCTGGGGGAGCCAACCCAGCTCGTACAGGTTCGACGGCACGTCGGTACTCGGACGCATCAGCGATCCTGGCCTGAGCGCGGAGGGCCACGACCGGGCCATCCTCCTCGAGGCCGGGAACGAGACCGGGCCGGGCTACCTGTGGCGTGGGCTCGTCACGAGCAATCGCAAGTATGTGGAGTTCAAGGACGGCACACGGCTGCTCTTCGACCTCGACCAGGATCCGCACGAGAACAACGACCTGGCACCGGGCCGACCGACCGAGGTCAACCGGCTGCACGATGTGCTCGCACGGCTGGAGCCCTGCGCTGGGGACACCTGCCGCGTGAAGAATCCGCTCTGAGCGCCACCGCTTGTCATGGCGTGGTGAAGCGGCGATGCTTCACGTCATGACGAACCCTCGCGTCGGCCCGACGCGCGATGTGGTGGCCCGCCCCCCGACGGGGCAGAGCTCCTTCCCCCCGATCGCGGACTACGCGTTCTTGTCCGACTGCGAGACGTCGTGCCTCATCGCCCCCAGCGGTGCAGTCGAGTGGATGTGCGCGCCGAGGCCGGACTCCCCGAGCGTGTTCGCCGCGATCCTGGACCGCGCCGCCGGTAGCTTCCGGCTCAACCCGTGGGGGGTCGAGGTTCCGGCCGCGCGGCGCTACCTGCCCGGCAGTCTCATGGTCGAGACGACATGGCAGGCACGGAGCGGTTGGCTGATCGTCCGGGACGCCCTCACGATGGGACCCTGGCACAACACCGACAACCGCTCCAGGACCCATCGCCGTCCGCCGACGGACTTCGACGCCGAGCACTGCCTGCTGCGCACCATCAAGTGTGTGAGCGGCTCAGTCGACCTGTCCGTCCTGTGCGAGCCGATGTTCGGCTACGGCGAGCACGAGGCGGAATGGAGCTTCGACCGGCCGGGCTACGGCTCGGTTGTCGCGACCTGCCCGGACGGCGAGACCGACCTGACGCTGCGGCTCAACACCAATCTCCGCCTGGGCATCGAGGGCCGGACCGCACAGGTACGGACGCGGATGTCCGAGGGCGAGAACGCATTCGTCGCGCTGACCTGGTCGGAGCTCGACCCGCCCGAGGCGTGGGCTGAGGCCGAGGAGCGCATGTGGCGGACGTCGGAGTACTGGCGGCAGTGGATCACCCAGGGTGTCTTCCCCGACCATCGCTGGCGCGTGTACCTGCAGCGGAGCGCACTGACCCTGAAGGGGCTCACCTATGCGCCGACCGGCGCGCTGCTCGCCGCGTCCACGACCTCGCTACCGGAGACTCCGGGCGGTGAGCGCAACTGGGACTACCGGTACGCCTGGATCCGCGACTCCACCTTCGCCCTCTGGGGCTTGTACACCTTGGGCCTGGACCGGGAGGCGAACGACTTCTTCTCGTTCATCCGCGACGTCAGCACCGAGCAGCCTGAGCTGCAGATCATGTACGCGGTCGACGGTCACACCACGCCCGACGAGCAGATCCTCTCCGAGCTCACCGGGTACGAGGGGGCCCGCCCGGTTCGTATCGGCAACGCTGCGCACACCCAACGCCAGCACGACGTTTGGGGTGCCGTCTTGGACTCGGTCTACCTGCATGCGAAATCCCGCGAGCAGCTGCCCGAGAGCCTGTGGCCGATCCTCAAGGACCAGGTCGAGCACGCGATCGACCACTGGCGCGAACCGGACCGCGGGATCTGGGAGGTCCGAGGCGAGCCGCAGCACTTCACCTCCTCGAAGCTGATGTGCTGGGTGGCGCTGGATCGCGGTGCCCGGCTGGCCCGTCTGCACGACGAGATGGACTACGCCGAGCAGTGGCAGAAGCTGGCCGACGAGATCCACGCCGACATCTGCGAGAAGGGCGTCGACGAGCGCGGCGTGTTCGTCCAGCGGTACGGCTCCACGGCTCTGGACGCCTCCCTGTTGCTCGTCCCGCTGCTCCGCTTCCTGCCCGCTGACGACGAGCGGGTCCGTGCGACCGTGCTGGCGATCGCCGACGAGCTCACCGAGGACGGGTTGGTGCTGCGCTACCGAGTCGAGGAGACCGACGACGGCCTGTCCGGTGAGGAGGGCACGTTCACCATCTGCTCGTTCTGGCTGGTCTCGGCGCTCACCGAGATCGGAGAGCTCCGACGCGCACACGACCTCTGTGAGCGGCTGCTGTCGTACGCCAGCCCGTTGTTGCTGTACGGCGAGGAGATCAACCCCCACACCGGTCGGCACCTCGGGAACTTTCCGCAGGCGTTCACGCATCTAGCGCTCATCAACGCCTGCGTCCACGTCATCCGCGCCGAGGAGGCGCAGCGCTCAAGCCAGTTCACGCCCGCGCACGGCACGTAGAGTCTGGCCACTGATCGCCGTAGTACGGTTCGACCGATCGATCCGGCTGCCAGCGGGTACAGGCCCCTCGCAGGCACCACACTGACGACTAGCGAGGACTCGATGCGACTTCGAACCGTGTCGCCCAACGACGCGGGATGGACGCGACGCCGGACCGGGCGAGGGTTCGTGTACCTCGACGGCATGGGTCGGCGTCTGCCGCCCGAGGACGTGCTGCGCATCAAGTCCCTGGTGATACCCCCTGCATGGCAGGCGGTGTGGATCTGCCCTTTTCCGAACGGCCACATCCAAGTGGTCGGCACGGACGCCGCCGGTCGCCGCCAGTACCTCTACCACCCGGAGTGGCGCCGCAAGCGTGACGCGGCCAAGTTCGACCGCATCCTCACGATGGCCAAGGTGCTGCCGCAGGCCCGGCTGCGCATGCGAGCCGACCTCGACACCGAAGGGCTCAACAAGGAACGGGTACTCGCGCTGACCGTCCGGCTCATCGACGTCGGCTACTTCCGGATCGGCAGCGACGTGTACGCCGACGAACACGGCAGCTACGGCCTCACGACCCTCGAGCGCCGCCATGTCCGCAAGCAGCGCGACGCCCTGCTGTTCTCCTTCGTCGGCAAGTCGGGGATCCAGCACGACATCGTGGTGGAGGACGCGGACATCTTCGAGATCGTGCAGCAGCTCCGGCGGCGCAGAGGTGGCGGGGAGCGCCTGCTGGCATTCCGCAACGGAGCCCGCTGGTGCCCGGTACAGGCCGCCGACGTCAACGCCTACCTGCACGACGTGTTCCACGCCGAGGTCACGGCCAAGGACTTCCGCACCTGGCATGCGACGGTGATCGCCGCCGCCTCCCTCGCCGACAACGCCATGGTCGAGACGTCCAGGACCGCCCGGAAGAAGGTCATCCGGAAGGCGGTCGTGGAGGTGTCGGAGTACCTAGGCAACACACCGACCATCGCCCGCAACTCCTACATCGACCCGCGCGTCATCGACCTCTACGAGGACGGTACGACCATCGCCAACGCTCTCCAGCGGGCGCCGGAGGACCCGCAGGTCCGGCAGGAGTACCTCGAGAAGGCGGTGCTCCGGCTGTTGTCACGGTCGCCGAACTCGGCCCAGCGGTCCCGGCGGACCCGGTTGGCCAGCTGATGACAGGCGGTCGGATCACGGTGACGCCGCCGGCGGTGTACAGCAGGGAGTGGAAAGATCTGCTGCGGTCGGTGCCCGACGTAGGTCCCGAGCAGGGACTCGACGTGAGGGGCGGTGACGTCGTCTTGGTGGTCGGGGCGCATCCCGACGACGAGACGTTCGGCGTCGGCGGCACCATCGCGTCACTGGCCAGGTCAGGTGTCCGCGTCCACGCACTCTCGATGACGGCCGGGGAGTCGGCCCTGGACCACCTCGGGCGAACCGTCACAGGTCTCGGCGACCGGCGCGCACGCGAGTACTCCGAGGCCTGCACCGCGCTCGGCGTGGCGTCCTCGCTGATCGCCGGGCTGCCGGACGGCCGGCTGTCCGCGTATGCCGCCGAGCTCGCCTCTCTGATCGTGAACACCTCCGACCGAGTCGGCGCCGACCGGGTGCTCACGGTCTGGTGGGGCGATCCACACCCCGACCACCGAGCGGTCGGCCAGGCGAGCCTCGAGGCCGGGGCACTGACCGGTCGGCCGGTGACGGGATACCCGATCTGGGCCCAGCACTGGTGCGACCCGGGTCAGGTGGTCGGCGCCGGCCTCATCGGGCCGGTCCGCAACGACGTGCCTGCCGAGTCGGCCCGCCAACGGGCGGTCGACTGCTACCGCAGCCAGACCGAGCCACTCCAGCCCGACCTGGAGGCTGTGCTGCCCCGAGCCGTCGTCGAGTGGCGTCCCGAGATCCTGCTTGCCGCATGACGGTGGTAAGGGGACGGCGAGTCGACCCGCCCGACTTCGACGCGCTCTACTCCGCCGACCCTGACCCTTGGCAGGTGCAGTCGTCGTGGTACGAGCGGCGCAAACGGTCGGTGCTGATGGCTTCGCTGCCGCGCGAGCTCTACCGATCGGGATGGGAGCCCGGCTGCGGGCCTGGCGTCACCACAGTCGCCCTGGCGTCTCGGGCCGCCTCGCTGGTCGCGAGCGACCTGTCCAGCGTTGCCGTCGACGCGGCACGTCGGCGCTGTGCCTCACTGCCACACGTGAGATGCGTCGTGTCGACGCTGCCCGACGTACCCGTCGACGGTGTCGTGGACCTCGTCGTGGCCGCTGAGTTCCTGTACTACGTCCACGACCTGGACGTCGTCCTCGCAGCCGTCTGGTCACGAGCTCGCGCCGGCCGGCCACCTCGCGGTCATGCACTGGGCGCACCATCCCCATGACGCCTTCCGGTCCGGTCCGGACGTCCACGCCAGCCTCGCCTCCTACGCCGAGGGCCTGTGGAGCCGTGCGCCGTGTCGCGCACGTCGACGAGGACTTCCTCCTCGACGTCTACGAGGCTCCAGCGTGAGCGCTGACCTGACCGGCTTCCTTGCCGGTGTCGACACGACGAAGCTGCGCTCGTCATCGGCCGAGATGAGGGCAGCACTGAACGCTGCCGCGGCCGCAGGCGGGCCGGTCTGGACCGGACCTCTCGAGGGCCTGGTCTCGGCACTGTCCGACGTGGGTCGAGTCGACCTCTGCCTGGCCAGACTGGTCGAGGGCCATGCCGACGCCCTGCGGATCATCGCCGAGGCCGCAGCCACGCCCGGCGAGGGACTGTACGGCGTCTGGGCCTCGCGTTCGGCCGGGACCGGGCTCAGGGTGCGTCCGTCGACCGGTGGCTGGACGCTCGACGGAGAGCTTCGGTTCGCCTCCGGTATCGGTCTGATCGACCGCTGCCTCGTCTCGGCGTCGCTCGACGCCGAGCACCACCTGCTCTTCGATGTGGGTCTCGACGCGCACGCGGACGGCATCGACGCCGACGAGTCGAGCTGGAGCACCACGGCCATGGATGCGTCGCGCTCCCTCACGGTCCGGGTCACAACCCCGGTCCGGCGTGCCGACCAGGTAGGCGGCACGGACTTCTACCTGTCGCGTCCCGGGTTCGCCGTCGGCGGCCTCGGTGTGGCGGCGGTCTGGGCCGGGGGAGCCAGACAGGTGGCGGATGCCGTGGCCGACGGCCTCCGGCGCTTCACCCCGACGCCCCACCAGCAGCGACGGCTGGGTCTCATGGCGCAGGCGGTCTGGACCGCAGACCTGGCCGTCTCGTCGACCGCTCGAGCGTTGCCGAGGCTGCCTGCGGACACGATCGCCCGCGAGGTCGCCCGAGCCCGTACGGCGGTCGTCCTCGGCTGCGACACCGTCCTCGAGCAGGCTCCGCTCGTTGTCGGTCCGGGCGGCCTGAGCACGAACATCCGCTTGGTCAGGGCACTTGCCGACCTCGCGATGTACGTCCGGCAGCATCATCTCGACGCGGAAACCACCAAGTCCGGCGCGGACTTCCTTGCCTCGACGAAGCTGCTGGGCTCGTGAGGGGTCGACGACCTGCGATCGTCGTCGCTGTTCCGGCACGAGACGAGGTAGGTCTGGTCGGGGACTGCCTCGCGGGCCTGGGCCGCAGTATCACCCATGCGCGGCACCGGGCCCCCCTTCGACGTCGTGGTCGTCGTCGCGGCGCACAAGTGCAGCGACGCGACCGCGGCGGTTTCCCGCGCGGCTCTGAGACGGCTCGAGATCCGGGGTGCCGTCCTCGTCGACGACGAAGCCGACAACGTCGGCACGGTCCGAGACCGCGCGGTCCGGCACGGGCTGGCATTCCTCGGTGACGGGACCCCGTCCTGGGTCTTCTCGACCGACGCCGACACCGTGGTCGGGCACGACTGGATCGACCGGGTACTCGCCGTGGCAGAGGAGTACGACGCGGCCTGCGTCGTCGGGCTGGCTGCCCTCGACGTCTGGCACGGGGGCGTTGGCGGCCTGCGCGCGTATCGGGAAGTGCTCGAGCGCAAGCTCCACCGCGGCACACCGGGCAGCGAGCACCATCACGTGTACGGCGCAAACCTCGCTGTCCGCACTGACGCCTACCTCGCTGTCGGCGGCTTCCCCGACACTGCGCACGGTGAGGACCAGCAGCTGGTGGACACCATCGACGCCTCCGGCTACACCGTCGCACGTACGTGCCAGGTGACCGTGACCACCAGTGGCCGTACCCGAGGTCGGGCAGGAGGTGGCCTGGCCGACCTGCTCAGGCTGCTGCAGCACGACCAGCCAACACATGCCGACGGCGACCCCGAGCTCGAGTCGCACGAGCTCTCGGACGCGGCTAACGTGAGGATATGAACGCCATGACCTCCGATGAAGGCAATTTCACCGTCCCCGGCCTGTCCCTCGAAGACGGCCACAAAGTGGCCAATGCGCTCCAGGACCGTCTACACGCGCTGAACGATCTTCAGCTCACCTTGAAGCACGCCCACTGGAACGTCGTCGGGCGTGGCTTCATCGGTGTCCACGAGATGCTCGACCCGCAGATCGAGCTGGTCCGGGCGGCCGTCGACACGACCGCCGAGCGGATGGCCACGATGGGCGTACCACCGAAGGGCACACCGGGAGCCATCGTCAAGGACCGCTCGTGGGACGACTACTCGCTGGGCAGGGCCAACGTCGAGGAGCACCTCGGCGCGCTCGACATCGTGTATGACGGTGTGATCGCCGACCACCGCAAGGCGATCGAGATGGTCGGTGACATCGACCCGATCACCGAGGACATGCTCATCACCCAGACGGCTGACCTCGAGCAGTTCCAGTGGTTCATCCGGGCGCACCTCGAGACTCATTTCGGCCAGCTGCGCACCGTCGGCGCCAAGACCGAGCTCGATGCCGCCGACCAGGTCAGCGACGCCGACGAGTCGGTATCGGCACGCTGAGCGGCCGCGCCTAGGGCAGCGTCAACACCTCGGCGCCGGTCGGTGTCACCACGAGCGTGTGCTCGAACTGCGCTGATCGTCGCCCGTCCCTGGTCACCACGGTCCAGCCGTCGTCCCAGAGGTCCCAGTCGACGGTACCGAGAGTCAGCATCGGCTCGATCGTGAACGTCATCCCCGTCTCGATGACCGTGTCGAACCGGGGGTCGTCGTAGTGGGGGATGACCAGGCCCGAGTGGAATGCCGTATGTACTCCGTGCCCAGTGAAGTCGGTCACGACGCCATACCCGAACCGCTTGGCGTAGGACTCGATCACCCGGCCGATCACGTTCACCTGCCGCCCAGGCCGGACCGCAAGGATCGCGCGGCGCAGGGACTCCTCAGTCCGCTCTACCAGCAGCCGGCTCTCCTCGTCGACGTCGCCGCAGAGGTACGTCGCGTTGGTGTCGCCGTGCACACCGTCTTTGAAGGCGGTGATGTCGATGTTGCAGATGTCGCCGTCCTCGAGGCGCCGGGAGTCGGGGATGCCGTGGCAGATGCACTCGTTGACGGACGTGCACAGCGACTTGGGGAAGCCCTTGTAGCCGAGCGTCGACGGGTACGCCCCGTGGTCGCAGAGGAACTCGTGGCCCACCCGGTCGATCTCATCGGTGGTGACGCCTGGCGCGATGACGGCGGCAGCAGCTCGCATGGCCTGCGCAGCGATGCGGCTGGCCGCCCGCATCTTCTCGATTACCTCAGCCGACATCACGTCGCCGCCATTATGAGGTCGGGGCATGGGGCGGCCGACGTACTCCGGTCGCTCGATCGAGGCGGGCACCGGTCGCAGCGCGGAGATTCGTCCGGCCATCAGAGTTGTCACAAGGGTGAGTGTAGTTTCAGCCCAAGAGAGCACGACGGACGAAGCCATGCCACCGCAGAAGCTGACCAGAGCGTTGCCCGCTGGAAAAGGAGGACCCGATGTCCGACCGGTTCTACTACTGCCTGAACCACCACGCGGTCGAGGAGAAGGTCGGCTGCCGGGCTGCCGACCGGCTCGGCCCCTACCCCACCCGGGAGGAGGCCGAGCGCGCGCTCGAGAAGGTACAGGAGCGCAACGAGGCGTGGGACAACGACCCGAACTGGAACGACGACTGACAGCGCAGGTGCTTGTCGGGTGATCCGTGTCGTGTCACTGGTGCCCTCGCTGACCGAGTCGGTCGGCGCGACAGCACCGGAGCTGCTGGTCGGGGTCACCGACTGGTGCACGCATCCCGCTGGCCTCCGCGCCGCGCGCGTCGGCGGCACCAAGAACCCTCGGGTGGCCGACGTCGTCGGACTACGGCCGGATGTGGTCCTGGCGAACTCCGAGGAGAACCGCTCGGTCGACATCGACGCCCTGCGAGACGCGGGCCTGGCCGTGGAGGTGACCGACTACGAGACGGTACCCGCGGCGCTGACCGGGCTCGCAGAGCTGCTCGACCGCCTCGGAGTCGGCCGACCGGCTTGGCTGGCGCAGGCGCAGCAGGTGTGGGCGGCTCCCTGGGTCGGCCCGAGGTACACGGCACTGGTGCCCGTCTGGCGCCGGCCGTGGATGGCGGTAGGGCGCGACACGTTCACCGGCGACGTGCTTGTCGAGGCTCGGGGTCGACAACGTGCTCTCAGGCGCGGCGCAAAGGTATCCGCGGATCGACCTCGAGGCGATGCCTGCCTACGACGTGGTGGTACTGCCCGACGAGCCCTACCGGTTCACCGCCGACCGACGGGCCGGAGGCGTTCGACGTGCCGGCGCGACTCGTCTCCGGCCGGCATCTGACCTGGTACGGGCCGTCGCTCGCGAGGGCTCGCAAGGTACTCGACCGGCCAGCTCTGGCCGTAGCCGCGGCACGACGCGATCCGGTGTCAGAAGGTGTGCTCGGCTCCCGGGAACGTGCCGTCCGCCACGTCCGCGGCGTAATCCTGGGCGGCCTTGAGCAAGGTGGCGTGCAGGTCGGCGTACTGCTTGACGAACTTCGCCATCTTGCCGGTGCGCAGCCCGGCCATGTCCTGCCACACGAGCACCTGCGCGTCGCAGCGTGGCCCTGCGCCGATGCCGATCGTGGGGATCGCCAGTCGCGACGTCACCTCGGCTGCCACGTCGCCTGGCACCATCTCCATCACGACAGCGAATGCTCCTGCCTCCTGCAGAGCCAGGGCCTCGTCGACGATCCGCTGTCCGGTCTCTCCGCGGCCCTGCACACGGTATCCCCCGAGGCCGTGCTCCGACTGCGGCGTGAAGCCGATGTGCGCCATCACCGGGATCCCGCCTGAAGTGAGGAGCCGGACCTGCGGCACCATCTGTGTGCCGCCCTCGAGCTTCACGGCGTGCGCGCCGGCCTCCTTCATGAACCGCACGGACGTATGGAATGCCTGCTCGGCAGAGGCCTGGTACGAGCCGAACGGGAGGTCGGCGACGACCATTGCCCGGCGGACCGAACGGGTGACCGCGCGCACGAGGGGGATCAGCTCGTCGACGGTGACAGGGAGGGACGTCTCGTTGCCGTACACGTTGTTGCTGGCGGAGTCACCGACGAGCAGCACGGGGATACCGGCCTCGTCGAAGGTCTGCGCGGCGTACTGCTCGTAGGCGGTGAGCATCGCCCACTTCTGTCCGCGGCGCTTCATGTCGAGCAGGTGATGGACACGGACCCTTCGCATGTCGGACCCTGCCGTCGCGACCGTGGGCCCGACGCCGTACGGGGGAGTGGTCTCGGTCATGGGGTACCTCGCTCAGGCTCTCGCGGCTCCCGTGCGGAGTCCACGGACGGCGGGGCCGGGTGGTGGTCCCGGACCTGCCTGTTCCAGCCTGGCACGGCCACCGCCACGAGGGCGAGTCTGCCCGCTGTCTCCTCCATCACGCCTAGAGGCCACCAACCTCCGGCCGACAGGCCACAAAACGCGCCTTCGACAGCGGCCGAAGGCCGCTCAGCTGCCCCAGCCCATGGGAAACACCTCGAACGACGCCGCCATCGGGGTACCCAGTCGGGTACCCGTCGTCCGGGCGATCCCCTCCAGGAACTCCGAGGGGTCGAAGTCCGGCCAGCCGAGCCCGTCGATGTACGCCTTGTGCGCGGCGAGTGAGGCGACGCCGGCCTCGAAGTCCTCGGTCGTGTCGACGGCGTGGGTCGCGAGCGGTGAGCCGGCTGCCCAGACCGCGCGGACGCCGCCCCACGGCTGCAGGCCGTCGACCAGCTGGTCGTTGAAGACCCACCTGTTCGCGGCATCGCGGACAGCGTCCAGCACGGCCTTGCCCGTAGCGATGTGGTCGGCCTGGTTGAGGTTCTGGCCCCCGAAGGTGTCCCGGAAGTTCCCGGTGATCACGACCTCCGGCTGATGCCTGCGTACCGCCATCGCAATGGCAGCGCGCAGTGGCAGACCGTACTCCAGGACTCCGTCCGGGAAGCCCAGGAACTCCACCGTCTCCACACCCACCACCCGGGCGGACTCGATCTGCTCGGCCTCTCGGACGGTGCGGCACTCGGCCGGTGGGAGGCCGTCGATGCCGGCCTCGCCACTCGTCACCATGACGTAGCTGACGTGCTTGCCCTGTCGCGTCCAGCGGGCGATCGCCGCGGCGGTGCCGAACTCGAGGTCATCGGGGTGCGCGACGACGGCGAGTGCGCGCTCCCACGTTTCGTCGACGGGAGCGAGGGGCGCAGGTGCCGGCACGGGCTGAGAGGTCATGGCTGTCACTGTCGCAGACCGGACCGGGTTGCGGCGAGGGCTAGACCTGCTCGCGCCAACGGTTCGTGATCGGCACGCGACGGTCGCGGCCGAAGTTGCGCGACGAGATCTTCGGCCCGGTGGGGAACTGCCGCCGCTTGTACTCCGCCTTGTCGACCATGGCGATCACCCGCTCGACGAGTGCGGGGTCGAAGCCCTCGGCCACGAGATCGGCGGAACCCTTGTCCTGCTCGACATAGACGTCCAGTACGGCGTCCAGGACGTCGTACGGCGGCAGCGAGTCGGAGTCGAGCTGGCCGGGTCGAAGCTCGGCCGACGGCGCTTTCGCGATGGTGTTCTCCGGGATCGGCGGTACCTCACCTCGTCGCTCGGCCTCGGCGTTGCGCCAGCGCGCGAGCTCCCACACGAGGGTCTTCGGCACGTCCTTGATCGGGGCGTACCCACCGACGGCGTCACCGTAGATCGTCGAGTATCCGGTCGCCAGCTCGCTCTTGTTGCCGCATGCCAGAACAAGGTGCCCGTACTGGTTGGACAGTGCCATCCACACCACGGCGCGGATCCTGGCCTGGAGGTTCTCCTCCGCGAGCCCGTCGACTTTCACGGCTCCGCCGAACGCGTCGACGATCGCAGCGATCGGAATCGTGTCCAGGTGCAGGCCGGTCCGCCTGGCCAGCTCCGCGGCATCGGTCCGGGAGTGCTCGGTCGACCACTCGCTGGGGTTGGAGACCCCGAAGACGTGCTCGGCTCCCAGCGCGTCGCAGGCGATCGTGCCTACCAACGTGGAGTCGATGCCGCCGGACAGGCCCATGAGTACGGTGCGGAAGCCGTTCTTGACGACATAGTCGCGCAGCCCGGTCACCAGCGCCGAGTAGATCTCGCCGAGGTCGTCGAGCCGTGCCGCGCAGGGCGGCGGTACGGCCTCGTACGGCGCCAGCGGCTCACTCGACACGATCGTCCGGTTGACGCGCAGCCCGCAGAAGCGGGCGTCCGGGTCCGGCATCTCGGCGGTCGCGGCCGGCAGGTCGAGGTCGACGACGAGCAGCTCGGGCTCGAACTGGCCGGCCCTGGCGACGAGCTCACCCGCGGCGTCGACCACCAGCGAGTCCCCGTCGAAGACGAGCTCGTCCTGGCCGCCGACGAGGTTGACGTACGCCAGCGCGCACACACCCTCGCGAGCGCGACGAGCACACAGGTCCAGGCGGACGTCGTCCTTGTTGCGCTCGTACGGCGAACCGTTCGGTACCACGAGGAGGGCCGCGTCGGCTGCGTCGGCGGCAGCCGACGGTCCGTCCTGCCACAGGTCCTCGCAGATCGCCAGAGCCACGTCGACGCCGTGCACCTGCACGATCTGGATGCTGTCGCCCGGTACGAAGTTGCGCATCTCGTCACCGACGCCGTAGTTCCACAGGTGGTGCTTGGCCTGGCGCGCGACGATCGTGCCGCCGTGGAGCACCGCGACGCTGTTCTGGGGCAGACCCTTCGGCTGGCCGAGTCGCTCCTCGACGTCCACGGCGCGGTCGAGGTAGCCGACCACGACCGTGAGCTCACCGAAGCCCTCATCGGCGAGCTGCGCCGCCAGCCGCTCGACCGCGGCCCGCGAGGCGTCGACGAACGACGCCCGCAGGGACAGGTCCTCGATCGGGTACCCGGTCAGAACCATCTCCGGGAGCAGCACCAGGTGGGCGCCCCGCGCGGCGGCCTCACGTACCGATCCGACGACCAGCTCCGCGTTGCCCGCGAGGTCTCCCACCGTGGGGTTCACCTGCGCGAGGGCCAGCCGCAATTGGGGCACACCGAGAGCCTAGTCGGGGGGCTTGCTAGCGCCGCTCACCGAGAGGTCGATCGGCGGTCGACACGCCGGCAGAATCGGGCCGGGAGTGACGTGTCGCGGGAGAGGGGGAAGATGGTGGGCATGGGTAAGCAGGAAGACTTCGTGCTCCGGGCGCTCGAAGAGCGTGACGTCCGCTTCGTCCGGCTGTGGTTCACCGACGTGCTCGGCTCGCTGAAGTCTGTTGCCGTGGCGCCGGCCGAGCTCGAAGGCGCGTTCAGCGAGGGCATCGGCTTCGACGGCTCCGCCATCGAGGGCTTCGCCCGCGTCTACGAGGCCGACATGCTCGCCAGGCCGGACCCGTCGACGTTCCAGCTGCTCCCGTGGCGTGGTGAGGGTCCGTCGACGGCCCGGATGTTCTGCGACATCGTGATGCCCGACGGGTCCGCGTCGTACGCCGACCCGAGGTACGTGCTGAAGCGCACCTTGAGTCAGGCGGCCGACAGGGGCTTCACGTTCTACACGCACCCGGAGATCGAGTTCTACCTCCTCAAGGACCGGCCGTCCGACGGTGCCGTACCAGAACCCGTCGACCGCAGCGGCTACTTCGACCACACGTCGCAGAGCATCGCGCACGACTTCCGGCGCGATGCGATCACGATGCTCGAGTCGATGGGGATCTCCGTCGAGTTCAGCCACCACGAGGGTGGACCCGGGCAGCAGGAGATCGACCTCAGGTACGCCGACGCGCTCAGCACCGCCGACAACATCATGACGTTCAGAGTCGTCATCAAGGAGGTGGCGCTCACCCAGGGTGTCTTCGCCTCGTTCATGCCGAAGCCGTTCACGGAGTTCCCCGGCTCGGCGATGCACACCCACCTCTCCCTGTTCGAGGGCGACAACAACGCGTTCTTCGACGCGAGCGCCGAGTACCACCTGTCGAAGACGGGCCGGGCGTTCATCGCCGGCCTGCTCACCCATGCGGCGGAGATCACCGCTGTGACCAACCAGTGGGTGAACTCCTACAAGCGGCTGGCAGGCGGTGGCGAGGCCCCGTCTTACGTCTGCTGGGGGCACAACAACAGGTCCGCCCTCGTCCGGGTCCCCATGTACAAGCCGACCAAGTCCAACTCCACCCGGGTCGAGCTCCGCTCGATCGACAGCGCTGCCAACCCGTACCTCGCGTTCGCCGTGATGCTGGCTGCCGGCATGAAGGGCATCGAGGAGAGCTACGAGCTTCCGGCGGGCGCCGAGGACGACGTCTGGTCGCTGACCGAGCCCGAGCGGCGCGCGATGGGCATCGCCCCGCTGCCGCAGAACCTCCACGACGCGGTGAGCGTGATGGAACGCTCGGAGCTCGTCGCCGAGACGCTGGGTGAGCACGTCTTCGACTTCTTCCTCCGCAACAAGAAGGCCGAGTGGGAGGAGTACCGCCAGCAGGTGACCGAGTTCGAGCGCGCCCGCATGCTCCCGGTCATGTGAGAGCCGCCCGTCAGCCGTGCCCGCGTTGGTAGCCTCGGCCTGTGAGATCGCCCCGGCTGCTGGTCATCCAGCACGAAGACGACTGCACTCCTGCGTGGTTCGGTGAGTGGTTCGTCGAGGAGGGCCTCGAGCTACGACGTGCGTCTTGGGCCACCGCGACCAGCCCGTCCCATCGAGCCTCGGCGCGTACGCCGGCCTCGTCGTGCTGGGTGGGGAGATGGGCGCCAACGACGACGCGGACTACCCGTGGCTCACAGCGACGAAGGCGCTGATAGCCCACACCGTCGACGCAGAGGGTTGGTTCCTCGGGATCTGTCTCGGGCACCAGCTCGCCGCCGTTGCGCTCGGCGGCGAGGTCATCGTCAACCCGCTCGGAAGGGCCCTGGGCCTGAACCCCGTGCGTCTCACCGCGGCCGGCCGGGCCGACGAGCTCACCTCGGCCATCGCGGACGGCGCCCGGAGCATCCAGTGGAACTGCGACATCGTCTCCCGGCTGCCGGACGGCGCGACCGAGCTGGCCACCTCACCCGACGGGTCGATCCAGGCCGCCCGCTTCGGTACCCGTGCCTGGGGACTGCAGTTCCACCCGGAAGCGTCGCCGGCCGTGTTCGCCTCCTGGGTCGATGCCGCCCAGGCAGCCTCCGCGGGGAGCGACCAGGATCTGGCGGCTGTGGCCGCTCAGCTGGTCGTCGCCGAGGCGCAGCTGCGCCAGGACTGGGCAGCGCTCGCCCGCAGGTGGGCCCAGCTCGTGGCCTCGCCAGTCTCCGTCCCGTGAGAAGCGGCCGGTTGACGCTGGACGGCCGCCTGGCGCGACTCGGGTTCTCCGACGTGCCGACGGTGGCGCGCGACTGGTCGGTCGTGGGAGTCGACGACGACGGGCTCCTCGTCAGCGTCGCAGCCGCTGCCGATCCGGACCTGGCGATACGCTCCCTGGCCCGTCTGGTCGCGGCCAGCGCGGACGGTGCCGAGGAGCTGCGGGACGCGCTGCGCACCGACCACGAGCTGGGTCGACGGCTCGGTCTGCTGCTGGGGGCGAGTGCCGCTCTCGGCGACCACCTGGTCGCGCATCCCGCCGACTGGCGAGAGCTCCAGGACCCCACCCTCGGCTCGGTCCGGCCGACGGCGGCGCGGCTGGCGACCGCCCTCGGTCAGGCTTGCGACCGCAACCAGCTGAGACTGATCTACCGACGGCTGCTGATGCGGCTGGCGGCTCGCGATCTGAGCCTCGACCTGCTGGTGGACGACGCGGCCGCCGAGCTCGCCGATCTCGCTGCCGGTGCCATCGAGGCGGCCCTCCGGCTGGCCCGCGCCGAGGTAGGTACGGCGGCGGAACTGGCCAGGCTGTCGGTCATCGCCATGGGCAAGTGCGGGGGGCACGAGCTCAACTATGTGAGCGACGTCGACGTGATCTTCGTTGCGGAGCCCGTCGAGGGTGCCGACGAGGCGAAGGCGCTGAAGGCGGCGACCTCCGTCGCGGCCGCGATGATCAGGATCTGCTCGGACCACACGCGTCGAGGGCACCCTCTGGCCCGTCGATGCGGGCCTGAGACCGGAGGGGCGTTCGGGACCGCTTGTGCGCACGCTGAGCAGCCATGCGTCGTACTACCGCCGCTGGGCGAAGACGTGGGAGTTCCAGGCGCTGTTGAAGGCGCGACCGATCGCGGGGGACCACGAGCTCGGCGAGCGCTACATGGAGATGGTCCGGCCGTACGTCTGGACGGCCGCGGACCGCCCCGACTTCGTCAGCGACGTCCAGGCCATGCGACGTCGAGTCGTGGAGCATCTCCCGCCGAAGCAGGTCGATCGGCAGATCAAGCTGGGACCGGGCGGGCTGAGAGACATCGAGTTCGCCGTCCAACTGCTCCAGCTCGTGCACGGCCGCGCCGACGCCGAGGTGCGGTCTGCGAACACGCTGCAGGCTCTTGAGCAGCTGACGGCCGGCGGCTACGTCGGACGCGCCGACGGGGCGTCGCCTCGCCGACGCGTACCGGTTCCTGCGCACCCTGGAGCATCGGCTTCAGCTGGCCCGGCTCCGCCGCACACACGTACTGCCCACCGACCCCGAGTCCCTACGCGCCCTGGGGCGGTCCCTCGGCATGATGGCAGACCCGGCCAGGGAGCTCGACCAGGAGTGGCGACGCAACGCCGTCGAGGTACGCCGCCTGCACGAGAAGCTGTTCTACCGGCCGCTTCTCCAGGCGGTTGCCGCCCTGCCGAGCAGCGAGGCGCGGCTGACGACCTCGGCCGCCCGCCAACGGCTCGAGGCCCTCGGATATGCCGATCCCGGCGCGGCCCTTCGACACCTGGAGACGCTCACGTCGGGGGTGTCTCGCCGGGCTGCCATCCAGCGCACGTTGCTGCCGGCGATGCTGGGCTGGTTCGCCGACGCTCCGGACCCCGACTCGGGGCTGCTGGGGTTCGTCAAGCTCAGCGAGTCGCTCGGCTCGAGCCACTGGTACCTGCGCATGCTCCGCGACGAGGGTGCCGCGGCCGAGCGGCTGGCGCACCTACTGGCCACGAGCCGCTACGCGACCGACCTGCTGATGAGGGCGCCGGACGCGACCGGTCTGCTCGCCCACGACGACGACCTGGCCCCGAGACCGCTGCAGGCGTTGATCCGGGAGATGTGCTCGGCGGCGTCCCGGCACGCGGACCCGACCCAGGCGGTTGCTGCCGTCCGCGGGGTACGACGACGGGAGCTGTTCCGGGTGGCCGCCGCCGACATCTTCGGCCTGATCGACGTCGAGCAGGTCTCCGTCGCGCTCACCGACATCGCGCGCGCCACTCTCGAGGGCGGGCTCGCCGCCGCGAACGGAGCCATCGCCGCCGAGCGGCGAAGCGGGCTGCCGACCAGGATCGCGCTCATCGCGCTGGGCCGACTCGGCGGCGCGGAGATGTCGTACGCCAGCGACGCCGACGTGCTGTTCGTCCACCAGCCCGAGCCTGGGGCGGACGAGAAAGACGCCCATGACTCTGCTTTCGCGGTAGCGAACGAGCTGCGCCGGCTGCTCGCGCAGCCCGGTGCAGACCCGCCGCTCATCCTGGACGCCGACCTGCGTCCGGAGGGCCGCCAGGGCCCGCTCGTGCGGACCCTCGCGTCGTACGCCGCCTACTACCAGCGCTGGTCGAAGGTCTGGGAGGCGCAGGCGCTGCTGCGCGCCTGCCCGATCGCAGGCGACATGGCGCTCGGCGAGCAGTTCATGGCGTTCGTCGACCCGCTGCGGTACCCCGCCGGGGGACTCGCGGCCGGCGATGTCGCCGAGGTACGCCGGATCAAGGCGCGAGTCGACGCCGAGCGGCTGCCGCGCGGGGCCAGCTCGGCCACCCACCTGAAGCTGGGACGGGGAGGCATCGCCGACGTCGAGTGGACGGTTCAGCTCCTGCAGATGCGCTTCGCCCATGCCTACCCGGGTCTGCGAACCACGCAGACTCTCGCTGCGCTGTCGTCGGCCGTCGCCGAAGGTCTCGTCACCCCCGACCAGGCGGTCGCGCTGGCCAGCGCCTGGCGCCTCGCCAGCCGGATCCGCAATGCCTTGATGCTGGTAAGGGGGCGGCCGTCGGACTCCCTTCCCAGGCAGGCGCGCGACCGGGTGGGTGTCGCATTCCTGTGCGGCTACGGCAGCGACGGCGCGAGCCGACTCCTCGACGACTACCAGAGGACCGCGCGGCGAGCCAGCGCCGTCGTGCGCGAGGTGTTCTGGTCCTGAGGGTTGGATCAGCTCGCCGCGGCGTGGCCGGTGAACGCGGCGTCGAGGAGCTTGGGCTCGTGCAGGATGCGCTCGCGCTCTCGCGGGGTGAGGCCGCCCCACACGCCGTACGGCTCCTGTACGACGAGCGCGTGCTCGCGGCACCTGACCAGGACTGGACAGTGCTCGCAGTACTTCTTCGCCTGGGACTCACGGCGCTGGCGTACCGGGCCCCCGCTCGGAGTCTGGCGGGAAGAACACCTCGGGGTCGACCGTCCGGCAGACACCGTCGTACTGCCACTCCCACTGCTCGATGATCGGGGTAGGTAAGCGACTCAGGTTTGCCACCTCAACTCCCTCCACGAGGCGGACCGAAAAGGTCCGCGCAAGATACCGATCGCACGGCGCGAGCGTGATGTACCCACCGCGGAAATGAGCAAACAGACGATGACCGATCGGTGTTGCGCGCGCGCGAGCCCGAACCGTCGGCGGGGGAGGGCACAATGGACAGGGTCGTGCCGCACGTGAACTGCACAGGACGCGGACCTACTCGGAGGAGAAGCCCATGGAGCTCGTTGCTCACCACTGTGATCGTCGTGCTCGTGGTGCTGGCCGTGTTGTCTCTGCTGCTGTCGATCCGGATCGTCCAGCAGTACCAGCTGGGTGTCCTGTTCCGACTCGGCCGGGTGGTCGGAGTGCGCAAGCCGGGCTTGCAGGCCATCGTCCCGATCGTGGACCGCCTGCGCAAGGTGTCGCTGCGGATCGTCACCCGGCCGATCCAGTCGCAAGGCATCATCACCAAGGACAACGTCAGCGTCGACGTCTCCGCCGTCGCCTACTACCGGGTCGTGGATGCCACCAAGTCGGTGGTGGCGATCGAGAACGTCGAGTCGGCGATCGACCAGATCTCCCAGACCACTCTCCGCAAGGTCGTCGGCCAGCACACGCTTGACGAGACGCTGTCGGAGACCGACCGGATCAACCTCGACATCCAGCAGATCCTCGACGTGCAGACGCTGGACTGGGGGGTCGAGGTCACCTTGGTCGAGCTGAAGGACATCCAGCTGCCCGACAGCATGAAACGGGCCATGGCCCGCCAGGCGGAGGCCGAGCGGGAGAAGCGCGCCAAGATCATCGCGGCGGAGGGCGAGGCGCTGGCCGCGGACGCTCTCGGCACCGCGTCCGACATCATGATGCAGCATCCGGTGGCCCTGCAGCTGCGCAACCTCCAGAGCCTGGTGGAGCTCGGGGTCGACAAGAACACCACAGTGGTCTTCCCGGCGCCGCTCATGAGCACGATCCAGGAGCTCAGCGCCTTCTTGGCGCGCGAGTCGACCTCCGCCGCCAATGCGTCGAGCTCGACCAAGTCGGTCCCCTAGCACGTGCCACCGGCTCACGTATGACTGACTACGGGCACGAGCTGCAGTTCGGCACCTTCCTCACCCCGAACGCCGCTCACGCGGAGTATGTGTTGGAGCTCGCCGCAGTGACAGAGGTGGCGGGCCTCGACTTCGTCACCGTTCAGGACCATCCGTACCAGTCGCGCTTCCTGGACGTCTGGGCGCTCCTGGCTGCGATCGCTGCCCGGACGTCAAGCCTGCGGGTCGCTCCGAACGTCGCGAACCTGCCCTTGCGCCCGCCGTTCGTGCTCGCCAAGACCGTGGCGAGTCTCGATATCCTGAGCAACGGCCGGGTCGAGCTCGGGCTGGGCGCCGGGGGGTTCTGGGACGCCATCGTCGCGGCGGGCGGCCCTCGACGCACGCCCGGTGAGGCGGTCGGGGCGCTGGCCGAGGCGATCGAGGTGATCCGTGCGGTGTGGGACGCCGACGGCCGCTCGGTCCGCCATGACGGTGAGTACTACCGGGTGTTGGGGGCGCATCCCGGTCCTGCCCCCGCCCATGGCGTCGAGATCTGGCTCGGGGCGCTCGGGCCGCGGATGCTCCGCCTGACCGGTGCGGTCGGCGACGGCTGGCTGCCCAGCATGACCTTCGTGCCGCCTGATGACCTGGCCGAACGCAATGCAATCATCGACGACGCGGCCGTCGCGGCAGGCCGCGAGCCCACCGATATCCGGCGGCTGTACAACGTCAACGCCTCCGACGGGCGCGGCGCGCCGGGCCTTACCGGTACGCCGGCCGACTGGGCGGAGCAGCTCGCCACGCTCACGGTCGTCCACGGGATGAGCACATTCCTGTTGGCCTCCGACGACCCCGACCAGATCATGCGGTTCGCCTCGGAGGTTGTGCCTGCGGTACGAGAGCTCGTGCAAACCGCACGAGCCGAGCCCCGAACGCCCGGCGGCCGCAGTCCCGGCTCGCAGCCATCACCGGCGACCGTCTCGGACGCGACGCCGCTCTCGGTGCGCGCGACGCCTGATGACGGCCGACGTCGCAGCGTGGTGACCCTGTGGGACGAGGAGGCGAGGCCGGCCTATGTACCAGCCGATCCGGATCGGCTGTACACGCCGAGCGAGCAGGCCAACGCCCAGCTGCTGGTCGACGTCCACGATCACCTTCGCGCGGAGCTCGTCCAGCTCTACCACCTTGTCGAGCAGGTCGAGGCCGGTCTCATCGGGGTCGGCCAGGCCCGCTCGCACCTCAACACCATGACGATGCGGCAGAACAACTGGACACTGGGTGCCTACTGCGAGTCGTACTGCCGGGTCGTCGCGACGCACCACACGATCGAGGACACCAGTGTGTTTCCCACCCTGCGCGGGCGCGACTCCGCGCTGGCCCCGGTCCTCACCAGACTCCAAGACGAGCATCACGTCATCGCGGGCGTCCTCGACGACGTGGACCGTGCGCTGGTGAGGCTCGTGTCCGAACCCCACGAGATCGCGCAGCTGCGCCGAACCGTCGACCTCCTCTCCGACGCCTTGACCTCCCACCTGTCCTACGAGGAGCGCATGCTGCTCGAGCCGCTGGCACGGTTCGGGCTGTACTGACCACTAAAACGTAGTTGATGAATTACTGTGGGTAATTGACCTACGTCTCCTCCTCGGTCGGGACGTCCCTTCGCCGCCTCGTCAAGGACCCCCATGCCGCTACGTTCTCCCGGCAGACCGTCGGGTCTTCTCGCAATGGGGCGGCTGTCGACCGTCCTGGGCGCCACCATCTTGGTCACCACGACGATGTCGGTCGCGCAGGCGACCACTGGCTCGTCACCCAGTGGCAGCCAGGCGGCCGCGCAGACCGTGACGTTTCGTGGCTACCACGTCGCCGTGCCGCGTCAGTGGCGCGTCGTGGACCTGAGATCGACCCCACACGCATGTCTTCGATTCGACCAGCCGGCGGTGTACGTCGGCCGGCCCGGCGACCAGAGCGCGTGCCCTGCCCGAGTGATCGGTGGAGCGCCTGGCTTGCTGATCCAGCCGCTCGACCGGCAGGCGGAGGCATCGGCTGCGCGGTCGTCGGTCGCGGCACTGCCGACGGGTGCGGTGCTGATCGCGCCTGCTGCCGGCCACTGGTCCGGTCAACGTCGACGAACCCAACGCCGGGGTGATGGTGACCGCCGTGTACGGCGCCCGCAGCGCGTCGGTCCTGCGGCAAGTCCTCGCCGGGGCCAGCGTGGCCCCGAGTGTGCGCGCGCTCAAGTCGGCCGTCCCCGCCGCGAAGCCTGCTCCAAGCCTGCTGAGGGCTAGCCTTCCGGGGAGCTACCTCGGGCTGGGCTTCGATGCCTGCACGGCGCCGTCGCAACAGGCAATGGACGCCTGGCATGCCTCGTCCGGGTACAGCTCGGTCGGTGTGTACATCGGGGGCGTGAGCCGTGGCTGCGCCCAGCCCAACCTCACCGCGAGCTGGGTCGCCCGGCAGGTCAGCAGCGGGTGGCACCTCATCCCCACGTACGTCGGACGCCAGGCAGCGTGCAGCCGCTTCTACAACCGCATGTCGTACGACCCGGCGACCGCCTGGGCACAGGGCCGCGCCGAGGCCGCGGACGCGACTGCCCAGGCCCGGGCACTCGGGATCCCAGCCCCCAGCACCATCTACTCCGACGTCGAGGGGTACGACACCACCGGCTCACGATGCGTCGCGTCAGTACTGAGCTGGGTCTCGGGCTGGACCCGTGGACTGCACGAAAACGGATACGACTCCGGCGTCTACTCCAGCGCTTCGTCGGGCATCCGGGACCTCGGTATCCGCTACCGGACAACGAGCACCAAGCAGCCCGACGACATCTGGATCGCCTGGTGGAACCAGCTTGCGGACGCCGCCGGCGGCAGTTACATCGCCGACACCCTGTGGAGCCGTCACCAGCGCATCCACCAGTACGTCGGCGGCGTGTACGAATCACACGGTGGCTACCGGATCGGTGTCGACCGGGACTACCTCGACCTGAGCTCAGCGGTGCAGCGACCCCAGGGCTGCCCCACGAACCTCGACTTCACGTCGTACCCGGCCGTGCATCCGGGCGGTACGGGGAGCCGCGTCCGGGCTGTCCAGTGCCAGCTCGCACGCCGAGGCTTCAACCCGGGCACGGCCGACGCCACGATGGGCTGGCGGACCAGGGCTGCGATCCGGGCCTTCAAGGTCTCTCGCGGCTTGGTCTACAACAACGCCGTTGGCCGGCGGGCGTGGACAGCATTGCTGTCGGGCGGCAGCAAGGTCCTGCTCCAGAAGGGAGCGGCAGGCCCTACCGTGAGCAAGCTGCAGCGGGCCCTCTCGGCGTCGCTCGTGCGGACCGTCGACATCACCGGCACGTTCGACCGGACCACGCGGCGGGCCGTGCTCGACTATCAGCGCGCACACGACCTGACAGTCGACGGGACGGCGAACCGGCAGACCTGGGCGGCCCTGCAGGCCGGCGAGTGACCGACCGCGCGCCTGGACCAGACCACGCCACACATGGGAGCTCCCGTACCCCGGCCATGACCGATGACGACCTCGACCTGGAGTTCGCCTACACCACGTGGGGCGACTCCTGCCGGGACCTGTACGCCATCGACATGTGCTGCCGACGACAGGGCGGCCACGCTGGCGAGCACGCCGCCGGCTTCGGCCAGGCGCGCGAGCGCTGGGAGGAATAGCCCAACCGGGGCCGCGAACCTACGTCTGTCGGTGGCAGGGGCGATACTCGGTGGCATGGCTTACGACGAAGAGCTTGCAGAGCGGCTCCGGGAAGTGCTCGACGATGAACCAGGGGTGAGCGAGAAGCGGATGTTCGGCGGCCTCGCCTTCTTGGTCAACGGCAACATGGCCGTGAGCGCGAGCGGCTCGGGCGGCCTCCTCCTGCGCATCGATCCTGCCCTGGCCGACTCCCTGGTCAGTGAGCCGCACGTCGGGCGGTTCGAGATGCGGGGCCGCGAGATGGACGGCTGGCTGCGGGTGGACACCCAGGCTGTCGACACGGACGAGGACCTTCGGCGCTGGGTGAGCCACGGCGTCACCTTCGCCCGGTCGCTGGCGCCGAAGTAGTCATCGGGACCAGCAAATGAGCGGACCCCGGCGCAGTGTTTTCTACGTCGGGGACCTGTACGAAGTGAAAGCCCGGACTGCCACGTCGTATTGCTCGATGCCATACCCAACGGCGATGTCCCTTACGCCGTTACCTGAAAGACTTTCTTGAGTCCGTCGAGGCAGCCCGTACGGCCGGAGTGGCCGGCCCGCGCGGAGCCCTCAGCGCGCTGGTTGCCGGCTGTCGGAGACGATGACATCGGTGGCCCGGTCGTGGGGCACTGCCGCGCTACCGCAGGTTATGTACGTGGCTCGTTCCCACGGTCGATCGTGCTCGATGAACGGAAACTCCTCCGCCATCCACCCGGCGACGCCTGACTCATGGGTTTCTCCGGACCTCACACGTTCGGCGTTGCGTGTCTCGACGTCGCGAAGGTCCGCCTGCACCCATACCGTGGCGTCGAGTAGGCGAGCCAGGCCGGATCGACTGGCTCCTACACCCTCGATGACCACCAGGGACGTCCCGGTGGCAATCTCGATGGATCCGGAGCGTCCCCTTTCGTCCCAGGCGGGCGGTCGGAAACTCACGGCACGGCCTTGATGCAGCGGCTCGAGGACACTGCCGACCATCAGGTCTGTCCAGCCGAACCGCGAGTGGAACCACGCGATGTCGTCGGTGTGGACCACGCAGCAACCGGGGACGGCTCGGCTGATCCGACCCGCCAGTGTCGTCTTTCCGCTGGAGCTTCGTCCGTCCAGCGCCACGATCGGTAGACGGCCATCGGGTCGACCGGCGGACTGCAACAGTCGCTGCACGAATGCGGCCAAGGCGATGCGACGCCAAGGCAAGGCTTCCGGCTCCCCGAGCCCCAGCGTCATCGTCATCGACCAAGTCTTCCAGCCGGGGCCGGGGTACCGCCGCTGCTGGCTGTCAGATGTCTCTCAGGAGGAGAAGGGCGCCGCCGGCAAGCAGCGCTGCGGCGCTCCATGCACTGAGGACACCGAGCCCCGCCCAGGGACTGATCGGGAGGCTGGAGAGGCCGGTGGTGGCCTGGATGGCAAGCCCGGCTGACATCGGACCGATCTGTTCGAGGTGCCGCTGCCAGGTGGGGTTGCTGACGGACTGGGCCAGCAGCGGGAACACGTAGAGCAGGCCCAAGACGGTGGCGATGGCAGTTGCCGAGTCCCGTACGGCGGCGGCGATGCCAAGGCTCAACAAGGCGATGAGGACGAGGTACACGACCGAGCCCGCGGCGGCTCGCGCGGTGCTGCCGTCGGCCAGCGACAGCAGCTGATAGCCGTGTACGGCGCTGTAGCCGTGCCTGGGCAGGAGCCAACGACCGGCAACGAGGCACCCGGTGACGGCGAGGACGCCGCCCACAACTGTGAGGCTCAGGAGCGTGGCGGCCTTGGCGGCGAGCACGGTGAGCCGGCGAGGCATGGCGGTGATGGAGATGCCGAGCATGCCGGTGCTGTACTCATTGCTCATCGACAAGACAGCGAGCACCGCGATGATCGCCTGCCCTGCCTCGATTCCCGACAAAGACACCTTGGTCGTGTCCACGGCCTGCCCCGCCAGCTGGGTGCTCGAGCCGAGGACTGTGGCGCTGACCCCGACACTCACCACCACGGCGGACAGCAGCAACCAGGGCGTGCTCGTCACGGTGCGCAGCTTCGTCCACTCAGCGCGCAGTGCGTCATGCATCGTCGGACCCGCAGAGAGGGACACCGCTCAAGCATCTCGCCGGCGGAGCAGCCAGACCGCTGACGCCAGTGCGAGGGCGGTCCAGCCGGCCAGCACGCAAATGCCCACCCATGGTGCGAGCGGGTAGTACCCGTCGTTCAACGTGTAGGCGGTGGAGACCTGGGCGAACCGGGGCAGAGTGCCCTGGATGGCGAACCCCGCGGTGGGGGTGAGGCGAAACAGCCAGCTCGCTGCTGTGGGCGGAATGGTGCTCGACGAGCACGAACGGCAGCACGAACACGACGATGCCTGTGACGACGGCGCCGGCGCTGCGACGCGTGATGGTTCCCAGCGCCAAGATGAGTACCGCGGCGAAGGCGAAGAGCAGCCCGGTCCCGAGTATGACGCGTGCCTCGGCCCCGGCACTGACCGGGAAGAGGTAGTTGCCGCTGTGTACGAGCACCCGCCGGGTGACCACGTCGGCGACAGCTGTCGCGACGGTGGCGGTCACGAAGGTGACCGAGCCGATCACCATCGCCTTGGCGGCCAGCACCTGGCCGCGCCGAGGGGTGGCCGTGAGCGTGGTGGCGATGAGGCGTCGCCGGTACTCCGAGGTGATGAACAACGTAGCCAGCACGATCACGGCGACGAGTCCGACGGCCGCGCCGGCCTGGAGGCTGTCGGTCTCGCCGCTGCCGCCCAGGAGGCCGCCGCCGACCTCCGGTGCGATGTCACCGGAGCCGCGGATGGTGAACGTGTCGCGGATGTGCTGGTACCAGCTGGAACGGTCGAGCTGCTGGGTCGGGTAGCTGCCAACGCTCCCGCTCACGAGCTGACCGCGCCAGGTGCTGCCGGAGAAGCCGCCGACGGTCTGGATGCTGTCGAACCTGGCGGTGGCCGCGGTCGGCTCGATCGTGTTCGCCGCGGGGTGCTGTAAGGGGGAGGTGACGAACAGCCCAGCCTCCACGTCAGTAGGCAGGTCAGTCAGCGTGGCCACGCCGACCTTCGTCCAATGGGTGCCGTCGAGCGAGTCGTATCCGGTGACGAGGTTTCCGGCGCGCGTGAGGCGAAGCCACCGCGGCGACGAGGCGGTGACGCGGCCGGGTGCGCCGGCTGTGTCGTGGGTGAAGTCGTACTGCATCCGGACACCATGACTCGGCGTGGCCATGATGGCGGCGTACGACGACCCCTGGCTGGTGTTCTCCTTGATCATCAATCCGGACTTGGCCCACGGGACCACGACGCTCACCTCAGGAGTCGGCGACGGGGGGCCGGCACCGGGGCCGGCCCCGGAGCTGTTCCCCGAAGCCATGCCTGTCAGGGACGTGATTCGGGCGGTGACCGTACCGTTGCCCGCGAGCCTCTGGTGCACGAAGGTGAAGGTGTCGACGACCGGTTCACCGTCGGGGCCAACGGCTACCGGCGGATGTTGTGAGGTGCAGGTCGCGACACCGCTCGGGCCTGAGGTGCATGAGTTGGAGTGGTTGCCTTCAGCGCTCACCCACGCGAACGCGACGACCAGAGCCGCCGCGACCGCCAGGGTGACCAGCCAGCTGCGTACGGTGCGGAACTTGGTCAGCTCGGATCGCAGTACCTGCGCGAACCCGCTCCTAGCCACCTGCTGGGACCGGTACGGCGCAACCGTGTCCTTCATCGCCGGCCACTGTCGGGGACGCTTCGGATGGCACCTTCCGCGTCAGGGTCTCCAGCGTGGCCGGTTCCCGCGTCAACGTTGCTGGGGCGGAACTCGACCTGCTCGCGGGTGAGCTCCATGTAGGCCTCCTCCAGCGTCGCGTGGTGGGCCGATATCTCGGAGAAGGGCAGCCCGTACTCCGTGAGCAGGCTGACGACTTGGTCAGGTGGGATGCCCGTGACGGCCAGCAGGTCGGCGGCGGTGGCGGCGACCGTGGCACCGGCGCTGGCCAGGACCCTCGCCGCTTCCGCGCGAGCCGTGGTGCGCAGCCGGACCCGGCCGTGTGAGGCGCTTGCAACGAGCTCGGCCACGCTGGTGTCGACCACGAGGCGGCCACGGCCGATGACGACCAGATGCGTGGCAGCGTCCTCCAGCTCGCTCATCAGATGGCTCGAGACCAGCACGGCGCGGCCCTCGGCTGCCAGCGCCCGCAGGAGGCTCCGGATCCAGACGATCCCCTCGGGATCCAAGCCGTTGAACGGCTCGTCCAGGATCAAGATCCCCGGGTCGCCCAGCAGGGCGGCTGCGATGCCGAGGCGCTGGCGCATCCCCAGCGAGAAACCGCCGGCCTTACGCCGCGCCACCGAGTCGAGGCCGGCCTGCTCGAGCACATCGTCGACCCGTCGGGAAGACAACCGCTGAGAGTGGGCGAGCCAGAGCAAATGGTTGCGGGCGGTGCGGCCGGGGTGCAGCGCGGCCGCGTCGAGCAACGACCCGACATGGGTGAGCGGGTGGCTCAGCGTGGCGTACGGTTGCCCGTCGACCAGTGCGCTGCCCCCGTCCGGGCGGTCCAGCCCGAGGACCATCCGCATGGTCGTGGACTTTCCGGCGCCGTTGGGGCCGACGAAACCGGTCACCTGGCCCGGGATGACGTCGAAGGACAGTCCGTCCACCGCGAGGGCGGTCTTGAACCGCTTGGTGAGGGCGCTGACTTCGATAGTTGCTTCCATACCAACGAGGCTAGGAGTCGCCCACCTGCCTGTCGTCCCGCCGCAGAGCCAACTTCGCTGTCACTCCCGCGAGGGACGTCGCCGTCGCAACCACTCCCCGGAGTGACGCCGGATGGGGGGTGAGGGCGCGAGAATGGTGTCGTGGACCGAGTCAGGCATTGGACCTCCGGGTGGGCGGCGAGAGGCCGTGTGGTCCTGGCCGAGCCGTGGGCCGAGCCGACAGTCGCCGCGCTGCTCGTGGCACTCGGCCTCGCTGAGATCATCGGCCGGGCGATGGCGAGCGGGCGCGGCGTGGACTCGACGCTCGCGGTCGCCCTCCTGGCGGTGGCGGGCATCGTGCCCCTGGCTCTGCTGGGTCGGGCCGCTTCGGCCGCACTCAGCTTCGCGAGCGGAGTCTTGTCACTGGCCGCCTTCGACCTGCTGAGCGTCGCCGGCCTCGTCGCCATGCTGCTTGCCCTGTACCGACTCGGCCGCGAGCAGCATCGACGCCCGCTGCTCGACCTGTCAGCGGTCGCCCTTGCCGTCCCGTTCCTCCTGCTCGCCTTCGTAGGCCCGAGCCCCTCTGCATCGGAGTCAGCCGCTCTACCAGTGGTCGCCGCCACCCTTGCGCCGCTCGCGTGGTTGAGCGGTCTGTCGATGCGCGCGTGGCGTGAGGCCGAGGAGAGCCGGGTCGCGCAGCTGGTCCTGGCCGAGACCCTCGTCGAGCACACCGCCCGCAGCGAGCGGGTCCGCATCTCCCGCGAGCTGCATGACGTGGTCGCCCATCACATCTCCATGGTCGCAGTGCAGGCGGAGGCCGCGCGGCTCGCCGTCCCCGACCTGCCACCGGCCGGCGCCGAACGCCTCCTCGCCATCGGTGACACGGCGCGTACGGCGCTGGTGGAGATGCGCCGGCTGCTCGGTGTGCTGCGCGATGACACCGCCGACGAGGTCGGCGAGCGGTACCCTCAACCCGGCCTGGACGAGGTGGGGGACCTGGTCGACGCGGCCCGCGACGCGTCGGGTTGTGCTACCCGGCTCATCCTGCGTGGGATACCGGTGGTCCTCGCCCCGAATGTCCAGCTCGCGGCGTACCGCATCGTTCAGGAAGCCCTTACCAACACCCGAAGGCACGCACCAGGCGCCGCTGTCGACGTCGAGCTGGCGTACGGGGAGGCGCAACTGCGGCTGCGCGTGCGGGACAACGGCCCGGGGAGGGCGACCACGCCTCCCGGTCAGGCGGCCACGGTGTCACGGGCATGCACGAGCGGGCCGCCGCGGCCGGAGGGGTCGTGCGGGTCGGCCCGGCCGCAGGCGGCGGGTACCTCATCGAGGCCGTCCTCCCGCTGGCGGCTGAGCTCCACGCAGAGCCACCAGTCCACCACCAGATAGCGCACCCGGCATGACGGGCGATCGAGCGATCCGGATCATCGTGGCCGACGACCATCACGTCGTGCGAGAGGGGTTCGCCGAGCTGCTCGGCACCCAACCGGACTTCACCGTCGTAGCCACGGCGGCAGACGGCGCAGAAGCCGTCCGCTTGTGCGCCGACCTCCGCCCCGACGTCGTCTTGATGGACGTTCGGATGCCTGGAATGGACGGGATCGAGGCCACTCGTCAGCTGATCGGCGGCGCCCGCGAATCTGCCGGCGTACCCGGCACGTCAACCCCACGAGTCCTGATCTTGACGACCTTCGACCTGGATGAGTACGTCTACGATGCGCTTCGTGCGGGAGCAAGCGGGTTCCTGCTCAAGGACGGCACGGCCGAGCGGCTCTTCGAGGCCGTTCGGGTGATCGCGAGCGGGGAAGCTCTCCTCGCTCCGACTGTCACGCGGCGGCTGATCGCGGAGTTCGCCACTCATCGCCCGCGCACTGCGCCGGCCGATGCCGTGCTACCCGCCTTGACCCGCCGTGAGCTGGAGGTGCTGCGCCTGGTCGCCGAGGGGCTGTCGAACACCCAGGTGGCCGATCGCCTTGTCATCACCGAGGAGACTGTCAAGACCCATGTCAGCCGGCTGCTGAGGAAGCTCGGCCTCCGCGACCGAACCCAAGCGGTGATCGCCGCCTACGAATGCGGGCTCATCGTGCCAGCCGGCCGCAACCGGACCGACGTCTCGCCGAGGGAGTAGATGTCGGTTTAGGGGGCAGACATGTCCGCTCGGGCTCACGACTGCCCCGGCTGGTGATCGTGAGCAGACTCTGACCGGTCTGGCAGCACGTGGCCGTGCCCGTGGTGGTCGTGGCTGGCGTGGTCGCCGCCGTCGGGTTCGCCGTTCATCATCGAGAGCATGGGCATCCCGCCCGTGCGAGCGAACTGCGCCACGACCACGGCAGCGACGAGCAGGAAGGCGATGTTGAGGAAGGTCGTGTAGTTCCACGACACGTGAGCCATCTCGACGCGGGCGTCCCGCGATGTCGGGATCAGGCTCAAGACCCCGAAGACGATCTCGACGACGTAACCAGCGATCACCGAGGCCACGTAGAAGGTCACGAGCAGGAAGCCCGTCATGCGCAGTCCGTAGTACTTGCGGTAGATGAGCAGGATCGGAAGGATCAGCAGGTCCGCGAAGATGAAGCTGACGACACCACCGAAGCTGATGCCGCCGTTCCACAGGACCGCCGCCAACGGGACGTTGCCGATCGAGCAGACGAAGCTGAGCGCGGCCACGACCGGGCCGACAAGGGGTCCCCAGATCTTCGCCAGCAGGGGGTGGTCGATGAGGAAGAAGGACTGCCAGAAGCTCTCCGGTACCCAGGCGCCAATGGCTCCGGCGAGGAGCAGACCGATGACGATGTCGCGCAGGACTGCAGCCCATTCCATGACGAAGATGTGGCTGAGGGACGTGAACCCGGACCCGGAGCTAAGCCGGCGCCACAGTGGCCCCTCTTCCTGGATGCTCATGTCCATGGCGGCATGGCCCTCCATGGAACCTGCCAGCCCCTGCTCGGCCTGCTCGCGGGCCGAGGCAAGCAGCCGCGGATGCAGGAACAACCGGAACAAGACGGCTAGCACGACGATCATGATCGGACCACCGACGAACTCGCCGGCCATGAACTGCCAGCCCATCAGCAAGATCAAGATGATGCCGAGCTCGATCACCAGGTTGGTGGAGGCGATCTCGAACGCCATCGCGGCGGTGAAGTTCGCCCCTTTGCGAAAAAGCGACCGGGCCAATGCGACAGCGGCGTACGAGCATGACGAGGACGCAGCGCCCAGACCGGCGGCAACAGCCAACGTTCTGGGCCGGTCGTCGCCCAACAGCCGGGTGATCGTCGAGCGACGTACGACCGCCTGTACGGCGGCTGACAGCAAGAACCCCAAGATCAGGGCCCAGGTGATCTCCCAGGTCATCGAGAAGGCCAGTTCAAGGGCCCGGCCCACGCCGTTCACGACAGCCATGGCGTCCTCCTAGTCCTCGTCCGTGCTGTGGCGGGTCATGGCGACCAGCTGGCGCAGGCAGTGCTCCCGTAGAGGTGCCGGGAAGTCCGGGCCAAGCCGGTAGAACACGACCCGGCCGGACTTGCGGGTCGTCACCAGACCAGCCGTACGCAGGATGCGCAACCCATAGCCCACTGCGTCTTCGGTGGCATCCAGGGCGAGTGCCAGGTCACCGACGCACAGCTCTTCGACTTCGTCGAGCGCATAGAGGATCCGCGCTCGGACCGGGTCAGCCAGCAAGGAGAGCAACGACACCAGCCGGCCAGCATCATCAGCAGACAGTCCGCGGGATCGGGCATGAGCCACGCGGCCGGGATCGACGGGATGGGTATGTGCGTCAGCGCGGTCAGTCATAGCTGTCCAGGATACCCGCGTACCCGCACGGGTATAGTTGCGGTCTGGTCCCGAAGGAGCCGCCATGACCCAGGCGCCGGCACATATCGCCGGCATATCGAAAACGGCATACGTGCCGGCAACGCCGCTCCGCTTTGACTGGATGGCATGTCCTCGAGTCGGCAAGCACCGCCAGCATGGCGCCGTAGTCGAACCGCGATGTTCGCTGGTTTGGTCGTCGTCGCGCTCATGGGAGTCGTCGGTTGCCGCTCACTGGGGGTCTCGTCGCACGGCAGTGTCACCTACCCCCGCGTTGACGTCCGCGCACGTGCCGCATGAGCGTCTTCGCGGCGACGTGCCAGGCGGCCTTCCCGGCCAGGGTCTGGGTGAGCATCACCATGAGCTGGGAGGCGCTGACGGCGAGGTTCCGGATGGCGTGACGGTCTTCGACGACGAGTATCCGGCAGTGGCCAAGCTAGAACCGGCTCTCCTCAGTGCGCTGCGCAACGCCGCGAAGGATGCCGCGGGTGACGGGGTCTTGTTCTATGTCAACAGTGGTTGGCGCTCCCCGGCGTACCAGGAGGAGCTACTCGACGAGGCGATCGCGAAGTACGGGTCGAAAGCGGAGGCTGCCCGATGGGTGGCCACTCCAGCCACGTCTCGTCACGTGTTGGGGGAAGCGGTGGACATCGGGGGACCCGATGCCACGTCGTGGCTCTCGGAGCACGGTGCCGAGTACGGGCTGTGCCAGATCTACAGCAACGAGCCGTGGCACTACGAGCTTCGTCCCGAGGCCGTCGATCACGGGTGCCCTCCGATGTACGCCGACCCAACGCAGGATCCGAGGATGCAGTGACCGGGGCGCTCGGCCACCTCCCGCCGCGTGGATCGGCCCACGTCGCGCCCAGACCCTAGGTCTCGGTGGAGCTTCGCATGTCCTCTGGTGCGGGCAGCAGGATGTGGTAAGCCACCCGGCGGCGCCGCTCCGGGGTCGGCATGTTGGCGAGCCGAGACTGCAGCAACCGTTTGAGATCGCGCAGGAAGTCCGTGTACTCGGCGTCGGTAAGCCACATGGCGCCCACGCGGTAGTCGGCTCCATCTCGGCCGGGTGACGGCGCCGCAGCGAGGTAGCGGTCGAAGTCGCCCAGTAGGCCGGCGACGTAGGCCATGAACGCGTGGGTGTGCTCATCGATCGACATGGCGTCGACCTCGTCGGGTTGCATCTGTGCGGCCAGCATTCGCAGCGTGTAGGTCCTCTCCACCGTTCCACGAATTCGCCGCTCGGCGACCACCTGCAACACACCGGCCCTGGTGAGGGTGGCGATGTGGCGGTACAGGCTGCCGGTCGGTACGTCGTCGAGCTCGGCGGCGATGTCCGCCGTCGTCAGCGCGCGGTCTCCCAGGAACGTCTTGACGATGCGCAGCCGCACGGGATGCAGAAGAAGATCCGCGCTGCTCATGGGGTCACCGTATGGCCATCGTTCTCATTTCTGATAACATTACTGCCCATGGGAGCTTTACGGATCATCGTCGGGATCCTCCTCGCCTTCGCGATGGTGATCGTCGCACTGAACGTCCTGGCGCGCCGTGTCCGGTCGGACACCACTGGGCCGCGATGCATCCCGTGAAGGACGCGGAGCACGGCGCGGACGAGCACGGGACCCTCTACAGAGAGGCCCAGGCATGACGACCTCGAGCGAGGTGTCGTGGCAGCTGGACGGGATCACCATGCACGGCACCGTCGTCCGACCCGACGGTGGAGGCCGAGTCCCCGCGGCCGTCCTGGTGGCCGGCAGCGGCCCCACCGATCGCGACTGGTGCTCACCACTGCTGCCCGGCACCAACGGCAGCGCCCGCCTCCTCGCCGACGCCCTCGCAGAGGCAGGCATCGCATCCTTGCGCTACGACAAGCGAGGGTCCGGTCCGTCCGCGGCCGAGGACATGCCGATGCTCATCGGCAGGCTCAGCATGCAGTCGTACCTCGACGAGGTGGTCGCGGCGGTCGGCGTACTCGCCGACCAGGAGTCCGTCGATGCCGCCCGCATCGTCGGTCTGGGCAACAGCGAGGGCGCCCTCCACGTGCTTCACTACGCCACAAGTCCTCAGCGTGTCCCGTTCGCCGGCATGGTTCTCGTTGCCCCGCCAGGTCGACCGATGAAGGACATCTTGCTGTCCCAACTGGCCCTGCAGGCTGCCCAGGTGCCAGATGGCGCTGAGCTGATGTCGTCGGTGAGAGCAGCCACTGCACAGTATGAGGCGGGCGAGCCTATGGACCTCGACCCGCGGCTGCCCGACACCATCAAGATGGTGCTGGCCAGCTTCGAGACGCCGGCCAACCTTCCCCTTGCACGCGAGCTCTGGTCCGAGGACGCTACCCGCATCCTGCCCAACGTCCGGACCCCGACGCTCGTGCTGATCGGCGGACATGACCTGCAGGTCGATCAGCACGCCGACGGCGGCCCACTGCAAGCAGCCGCGGCCGGGATGTCCAACATCGCCTTCGCCTTCCCTCCCACCGCCAACCACGTGCTCAAAGAGGACACCCGCACGGCAGCGGAGGTGATCGCGACCCCGGGCAACGGGTACAACGCTGACGGCACCCGCCTCGACCCCGAGGCTCTCCAGATGATCCTGAGCTGGCTTCGGCGCCTCTTCACCGGACCGGTTGACGCTCACCACGAGCCGAGGCCAACAGACAGCCGCCAATGAGCACGGGGATCCCGTACCGGAGGACCGACGAGGGTCCCATCCCCGGAACCATGGCGACGAGGTAGACGACGAAGAGGCCCGCAGCCAGTTTGCCGGTCCAACGCCACGCGAGCCCGACCACCAGCATCGAACCCAGCAGCACCTCGGCCAGCGTGGCAGCCACTGCCGCCGTTGAGACCAGATGCGACCAAGGGACGAGTTGGGCGGTCTCGGCGCGGAAGTGTGACCAGTCGCCCCAGGACACGCCGGGGTCGCCGTTGGCGCCGAGCAGGCCGAACCGGTCGGCGACCGCGCCGAGCAGGAGGATCCCGATGACGCCTCCCGCCAGGCGGGCGGTCCACCACCTCAACTGAGGGGCCGCAAGCTGGAAGGCGGCAGCGAGTGCGGCTACCCCGGACACCACCCACGTGACGGCTCCGGCGCCTGGGTCGGGTCGGGTCACCGACCACACGAGCATCGCTGCGAGTCCTCCGAGAATCCACGCCAATCCTGCGTTCCGCCGGAACCGATCCATGCTTTCCATCTCAACTCCTTGGTAAGGTGATTGACTATCGACAGTACGTTCGGAGGACCATATGGTCAAGCGCCTTACCAATCCGTTGCAGGAGCGAGACCTTCCCCTCGGCACTCTGATGAGCTCAGCCGGGGCACGGCTGGCAGCCCGACTCGACCAGGCGTTGACCGACGCGGGGTTCTCGGACCTGAGAGCCGCCCACGCGGCACCGTTCATGGTCATGGACCCTGAGGGAACACGAGCGAGCCAGCTGGCTGCTCGCGCCCGCATCACCAAGCAGGCGATGGGCGAGCTGGTCGCCTATCTCGTCGAACGGGGCTACCTGCACACCGTGCCCGATCCGTCTGACGGAAGAGCGCGCCTCATCAGACCGACATCTCGAGGCTGGCGTGCCGTCGATGCGGGCGTCGAGGTGATCGCCGCCTTCGACGACTGGCTGGAGCGCGAGCTCGGGACGTCCGGCGTTACGGACCTTCGCAGATCCCTCTCGCTGATCCTCGAGGCCGACCTCCCATGACACGGTGGGGAGGCGTCGGAGACACCGTCCACGGCCAACGATTGGCCCAGTACCCCGCAGGGTCGCTGGCCCGGCGGCTCTGTCCTCGGTCTGGCTGAACGAACCGCGGAGCGGCTACGGAGCAGTACCGGGCGATTGCGGGGGCCCCGCCAAGGCTGCGGCGAGGAGGCCGATCAGCGAGGCGAAGGCCGCAGCCGGCTCGTGGGGCCGGTCCGGATTGACCTCGCAGACGGTGAGCACCCGAGCCACAGGGGACGCCATGATGCCGGCGACGAGGTGACCCAGGACCTCGACGGTCAGCCCGGGTGCGTCTCGCTCCTCCTGTGCGATCGGGAACTGAACCTGATCCAAGACGTCGACGTCGACGTGGACCGAGAGCAGCTCCAGCCCTTCGGCCCAGGCGATCAGCTCTCGCGCGATGCCGGCTGGGTCTGCGGCCACACGCGCCGATGTGTACCGGGTGATACCCAGATCATCGAGGCGTTGTTGCTCATAAGGGGTGGCGAGGTCCGCTGCCACGAGCCGGAGGGTGTCGGTGGTGAGGAGCGGCGGCCGTCCGTCGAGCCCGGCCAGCCGAGGGTCGGCATCGGGAGCATCCAGCAGGTGCGTGACCCCCATCCAGTCCGCGAAGCCGTTGCCATTTGCCGGCGACGTGAGGTCGCAGTCGAGGTCGATGTAGGCGAGCCCGACGGCGTCGCCGACAGCCGCTTTCGCCCCGGCGACGACTCCCAGTTGAATCGTGCAGTCCCCGCCGAGAACCAGAACCCGGTCCGCTGGGCTGGCGTGAAGCAGCGACTGAACGCAGTCGGCGACCTTTCGAGCGGCGTCGACGACGTGATCGGCACTGCCCAACCGTGGATGGTCCGGGTCCGGACGCATCTCACACTGAACGACGTCACCATGATCGACGGGCCTCAGGCCGGCACTGGCCAGCCGCTCGACAAGACCGTAGCGACGAAAGGCATCGGGAGCTTGTTCCTGCCCTGCGCCGTGCGCCCCGGCCGATGTCGCCGCACCGACCACGTGCACTCGGCCGCTCAGACCTGCCGCAACTCGCGGGCCAACCATGCTCGCAGGCTATCTCGAAGGCTCGGGAGGGCTCGCGGCACATACCGACCTGGTCAGCAGCATGCGGCCGCTCTGAGGGTCATCGGCTGACTGGGCGTCTGTCCCGCAGCACGCGGTGCCGGAGCTCTCGTCTCTGAAGGTGGGGCTGTCGGCGAGGACCGTGTAGATCTCCCACGGTTCACCGTTGGGGGCGCCCTGGACCCAGAACTTGTCCTGCTTGGCGTAGCAGCACGTGGTGTCGCGTTCGTCGATCGACGCCAGCCCCTCAGCGGCGAGACGAGTCTGCTCGGAGTCGACGGTGTCGGTGTCGGCGACCTCGACCCCGAGATGGTTGAGGGTGCCGCCCTGGCCGGGGTTCTCCAGCAAGGACGAGCTTCAGGGGTGGTTCGGTGATGGCGAAGTTGGCGTAGCCGGGGCGCCGTTTGGCCGGTTGGGTGCTGAACAGCTTGGCGTAGAAGGCAACTGCTTCGTCGACGTCGTTGACGTTGAGGGCGAGCTGGAGTCGTGACATGACTGATCGTTCTCCTATATCGACGGGTATCAATGTCCTAGGGTTCGAGGTTGCCATAGAGATAGATAGAGTGTCAACATAGATGTGTGTCTAACTCTTTGATCGAGCTCACACCCGTCCAGACCGTGGCCTGCTGCTCGCCACTGCTCCGCGAGCCGCTCACGGTTGACCAGGCCGAGCGCGTGGCACCGCTGCTGAAGGCCCTGGCCGAGCCGGTGCGTCTGCGGCTGATGTCACTCGTCGCCTCCCATGTCGGGGGAGAGGCCTGTGTCTGCGACCTGGCCGACGCCTTCGACCTGTCCCAGCCGACCATCAGCCACCACCTGAAGGTGCTGCACGAGATCGGCCTTCTCGACCGGACCAAGCGCGGCGTCTGGGTCTACTACAGAGTCCGTACCGAGGCCCTCGCAGACGTCGCCGCCCTCCTCGGCGGAGCCGCAGCATGATCCAACCGGTCGAGGCTGCAGCCGAGACCCGAGCAAGCCCACCGTGCTGTTTGTCTGCATCCACAACGCCGGCCGCTCCCAGATGGCCGCCGGCTATCTCGGCGCACTCGGTAGAGGCCGTGTCCAGGTGCTCTCGGCGGGCTCGGAGCCCGCCGATCAGATCAACCCGGCGGCGGTGGAAGCCATGGCCGAGGACGGCATCGACATCGCTGGTGCTATCCCGAAGATCCTCACGACCGATGCGGTCAAGGAGTCCGACGTCGTCATCACGATGGGCTGCGGCGACACCTGCCCGATCTTTCCCGGCAAACGCTACGAGGACTGGGACCTCGACGACCCCGCCGGGCAAGGCATCGACGCCGTCCGCCCCATCCGAGACGACATCAAGAGCCGTATGCTTAAGCTCCTGGGCGAGCTCCTACCCGACCAGATTGACCACACCGCACCTCCCGATCGGCAGAAGGCAACCATGACGACAGACCACGAACTTCGCGACCAGGTACGTGAGCGCTACGCCGCAGCAGCGAACACGGTCAGGGAGGGCGGCACCAACAACGACGCCCTGCTGGCCGAGCTCAACGGTCTCCCGGCCGAGGCAGGCTCCTGCTGTGGCCCCGCACTGGACGTCGATGACTGCTTCGGCTCGGCGCTCTACACCCCCGAGGAGCAAAGTGGGCTTCCCGCCGAGGCGGTCGCCGCCAGTCTGGGATGTGGCAACCCCACCGCGGTGGCCGACCTCAAAGCTGGTGAGCGGGTGCTCGACCTCGGCTCCGGCGGCGGGATCGACGTGCTGTTGTCGGCCCGACGAGTCGGTGAGACAGGATTCGCGTACGGCGTCGACATGACCGACGAGATGCTCGCATTGGCTCGGGACAACGTCGCCAGAGCCGGCTTGACGAACGTCGAGTTCCTCAAAGGCACCATCGAAGATGTGCCCCTGCCCGATGGCGCCGTCGACGTGGTGATCTCCAACTGCGTCATCAACCTGTCCACCGACAAGCCGGCCGTCCTCCGGGAGATGTTCCGTGTCCTCGCCCCCGGGGGTCGCATCGGCATCACCGACGTCGTCGCCGATGACGACCTCAGCCCAGCCGACCGAGCCGAGAGGGGACCGTACGTCGGCTGTATCGCCGGCGCCTTGTCCAGGACCGAGTATCTCGACGGCCTCGCCGAGGTGGGCTTTGTCGACCCCGAAGTCACCTTCACCCACGAATCGGTGCCGGGCATGCATTCAGCAATCGTGCGGGCGGTCAAACCGACCTCCGGTGGGTCGTCGGCCTAGGTAGCTGGCGGAAACGGACCGAATTCTCGTTTGCCGGCTGTCTGTGCACGCCGCTACGGTCGCGGCATGACTCCTGCTGTGGTGCCCGAGGCCCGGACCGACCCGCCGCTGCTCGCGGACGAGGCGACCACGTTGCGGGGGTTCCTCGACTACCACCGCGACACCTTCGTGTGGAAGTGCTCGGGCTTGACCCGGCAGCAGCTGGCGCAGGCGCTGCCGCCGTCCGAGATGACGCTCGGCGGGATGATGAAGCACCTCGCGTTGGTTGAGTCCGGGTGGTTCGAGAGCACCTTCGCCGGTGGCGAGCACATGCCGCCGTTCGAGGACGTCGACTGGGACGCCGACCCCGACTGGGAGTGGCACACTGCCAAAGACGACACGCCTGAACAGCTCTTCGCCCTCTTCCACGAGGCAGTGCGCCGCGCGGACGCCGTCATCGACGGTGCAGTGGCTGGGCCAGGGCTCGACGCGGCATCGGTGCGGAAGAGCCAACGGGAGGGGACGCCGTTCAGCCTGCGCTGGATCCTGGTCCACATGATCGAGGAGTACGCGCGCCACAACGGGCACGCCGACCTGATCCGGGAGTCGATCGACGGAGAGACCGGGGAGTGACCGGCTCAGTCCGTGGGTCCGTGCAGGCCAAGGCCCCAACCGGGAGCGGCGGCTGGCCGCAGGTCACAAAGACCCCTCGATCTACATGTCGTAGTAGAGCTCAAACTCGTCCGCTCAGGTGTTGTTATCGGTGATCAGCGTTGGATATTCGTGGTGATCAGCCCGCATAACCGTGGGTAACGTTAGCCAGTGTTGGCTAGGAGTGGCTCTCCTGCGGACTCGTTGCGTACCGCAGGCCGATGACGAGGGGAGCTCAGTTAAGCCCGCTCTCGCCAGTTGAAGCGCTGTGGTGTGCCCACCGGCTGGTCGACATTCCATGGTCGAGGGCACGGTCGACAAGGCTGAGTGCCTGTCTTTGATCGTCCGCGGGCCAGGGTCGTCGCTTACCGCCCGGGGAACGTTCCGGCGAGGCCGACGAACACTGTCGCGCTCAGCGTGCGTTAACAGCAATACTATACACCTACGTCTGCCGACAGTGGAGCAGCACGGGGCCACCTGCATGTACGTCGTTATCGGATGTATTCGCCATGACAAGCCCCCATCCGTTCGAGGCGAAGCGTCCAAGGTCCGAACCCAGCATCGCCAAGATACATGGGTCCAGATCACAGCGTACATCGCCTATCGCCTGCACAACGTTATGGAACGTGCAGAACCGGCGGACTGGCGCAGTTTAGACGTTCGCGTCTGTAGACGGCCAGTCGTCTGTGATGCTAGCCCCAACAGTCAAGAAGGGGGAGGGTTGGTTCGTTGTGTTGGCTGTCAATATTGTGTCTTCTCCTATTCGGCCTCGCCGCACTTGTCTTGTGCGTGGCGTTGCTGGTCATTCCGTTCATGATGCTCAGCGTCCAAAGAAGCATTTTGCTGGAAGTGCAGATCACCAACATGATCCTGAGGCTGCATGAGGACGACGACCGAGAGGCAACGACCAGCCAGCGTTCTTGACCGAGCTGTGCCGTCTGCGAGGTTGCCCCTGGCTCGCCGCACCGTCAGCGCGCTACCCATTTCCAACTTCCTTAGTCCTAAGCTTCCATGCGCAGCAGTGGGACGCAAACCACCCGTCGTGGTCTCGTGGCCACGCATCTCGACATTGGTGCTCCGAACTTTGACCATCTTCAGATCCGCGAGGGGGCATGATCCAAGTGAATGTTTGATTCCGGCCCAAGGTTGACGCGAGTGAAGTACCGTCTTCGGCCGTAGGCAATCGACGTTAGTACGAGAGGTCATGCTGTGCACGCCACTCAACCCCCGCCAGACAACCAGCCTGATTGGCAGCAGCCAGGATCGCCTCCCGCCTATCCGCCGCCTCAAGCAACCTCAGCAACAAGGCGAAGAAGCGGTGGTACCGCCGGGGCTGGGTAATCGGCGTCGGCGGTCTGATCGTTGGAATCATCGTTGGCGCGGCCAGTGCCGGCAGCGGAAATGACAAATCGGCTAGCGGTGCCACACCGACAACCAAGACCGTGACTGTGACAACGACGACTACGGCAACCGTCAGCGCCGCCGCACCGGCCGCACCAACGATATCCTCCCGCTGCGCCGCCACCACCGGCACCACCGGCACCCAAGTCAGCGTCATCCGGAACCACCGTAGGAAACTGGAAAGTGCAGGGCCAGCTGACGCCCAACAATGACGGCTTGGGTGACTTCGGGATGACCTTCCGCGTGCTGAATACAAGCAGTTCACCGGATAACGGCATCTTCACCGTGGATGTCCTGAAAGGAAACACGATTCTGACCAGCATGACCTGTACGACACCGCAAGTACAGCCCGGAGCGATCGGAACCGCTAACTGTCTGGGATCAGACAACTTTCAGACTGGTTGGACGGACGTTACGATCGAGAACGCCTTCTAGGCTGTGGCATGCCTCGGCATGACACCAGAGCCGCTCAAGGGGCGAACGCGCGACCGCTTCTTGGTCGCGAGGCGCAGGCGGGTCTTAGGCGGAGACCTGATGAGCCTCGGTGCCAACCCTGCGGGGGGCAATCTCATTGCCACTGCTGAGGTTTCACACGCCCGTTCTTGGCAGTGGGCTCGACCATGCGGTCGCCAGTGGACGACGTTCTGGCCGAACCGTCAGATACCTCAAGCCGATGGGGATCGGACACGAAGTATGCGTGGTCGAAATGCTGCGCTGCCGCGAGGCGAGCAACTCGAGGCGGTGGCCCTATCGAGGGTGCCGTGGGGTGGCATCGAGAGAGGCGACGAAGGTTCCGTAGTTGCTCGAGCGGAACATTTTCCACAGTCTTGGGTGGCTCCTATTCACCTGGTAGCGAGAAGGACCTTCCCGGGAGCCTATACCTGAGTACGATGCGTGACGACTCGGGCGAACAGTAACTCGCACGAGGAACAGGTCAGCCGAACATCTGGGGAGAACAGTGGAATACACAGGGGCTGAACGGCACGATTGCCGTCGATGGTGACAATCTGGTTATCCACGTACTCAGGTTACAGGCGAAAGCCGGTGGCCTGACCACCAACAGACCGAGGACCATCCCGCTGCAGGCAATTTCTGGTGTCGGGTTCAAGCCCGCGACGCGGCTCGTGAATGGCTGGGTTTCAATCGGCCTGGCGGTGCCACAGCACCTCAGCACGCGCTCGGCAAGGCGGTCGTCGGATCCCAACACGCTCACATTTCAGCACAAGAACGAGGCTCAAGCTTGAAGCACTGGCACGGATGGTTGCTGGCAGTTATCGAGGAGAATGAAAAGCACGGCATCGATTGTTCCGCCGTTGAGGTCGAAGCTCCCTCGTTTGGACGGGTGAAGACCAGGGTCATGAACGTGCAGCAGAAAGTAGCCGCAGAGGCAGCGGCAAGAGCGGACGCGCTTGCCGAAGAAGGAGGACCGGGCACGATGGTCGTTACCGGTACCTTCGGTGGCAAGACCGTGCAGATTTTCGAGCGCGGGTATATCAAGGTGTTCACGTTTTCTGCCCAAGAAGGCCAAGTACGAGAAGTTGGTCGCCATCGAGGCGAACTCGAGCGTACAGAAGAAGTCGGGCCTGGGTCGCGGTGCTGCGGCAATGTTAACCGTAGAACCTGTCAAGCCTCGCCGGCTCGAATAAGCGTGGCGACGTCTGGCTCACCATCACCACGGACCACACAACGCGCGTCCTGCGCGCAGAGCCTCCGACGGCGTCCAACATCAAAGCGTCCAAGAAGCTCGAGGCCGCTGGACGGGCCGTCATCAGTCAGAACACCGTAGCCGAAGCGGCGACGGGGTCGGTCGGAGCGCCGCCAATCAGCAAGGCCGATGAGCTGCGCAAACTGGCCGACCTGCGGACCCGGGTCTCCTGACGGATGAAGAATTTGCCGACGCCAAGGCGTCACTCCTAAAAGAGCTGATATACTGCGACCTTTCCGAGGGGGTGAGGCGACCCTCTCGATCACGGGGTGCCTGCGGCTCGGTAACCGTGTACCGTCGCCTGGCTAGTCGCCTGCATGCGACTATAAATCCGCTATCTGCGTAGCTGAGGCCTTCCGAGCCACAGCGATTGCTCGAGATAGATAACCCACCCATCAGATCTCAGACACGCCGACCGGGCCAATCAAGGCCACGTTAGTCCGCGCTGGGCTGCAAGCTCCACGTCGCTCGATCCCGGTCCTGGCAGCCGCACGTGGACGAGCTGGGAAGGTCCAGCACGCGCGACGAGCCCCATCAGCTAATCATGCGGCGGGGTGGTTGGAAGACCGTAGACCGCAACTCGCAGAGGTTCGAGTGGATGCCCCGCTGCGCCACTGGCCTTCACCGGTCACGGTCACAGGCTTCCGGCGGGCAATAGGGGGCGCACCCCGTAGGTTCTACGCATGGCTGGTGTTCTTCCTCCGAGGCTCAGGCACTTGAAGCGTAAGACCGACGCGCAGCACTGGCTCGACACTGTCCGGCAGGCCTTCTGACGGGGGACACGTCTCGCCCCGGACAGCCCGAACGATGTTGCTGAGGGTGCGGGACATGGCTCGATGGATACGTTCTGCGGACTTCCAGCCTCTTCGGGGCGTGACAGTTTGTCTATTGCGGTAGATGACAAAGACCGCTGGTCTACATGTCGTAGTAGAGCTCGAACTCGTGAGGGTGCGGGCGCAGCGAGATAGGAAGCACCTCGTTGACGCGCTTGTAGTCGATCCACGTCTCGATCAGGTCGGGGGTGAACACGTCACCTTCGAGAAGGAACTCGTGGTCGGCCTCGAGCGCGTCCAGCACCTCGGTGAGCGTGCCGGGAACCGTCTGCACCTCCTGGTGCTCGTCGGGCGGAAGCTCGTACAGGTCCTTGTCGATCGGTGCGGGCGGCTCGATCTTGTTCTTGATCCCGTCGATGCCGGCCAGCAGCATCGCCGAGAACGCGAGGTACGGGTTCGCCGACGGGTCGGGGCAGCGGAACTCGATCCGCTTGGCCTTGGGGTTCGCGCCGGTGATCGGGATACGGATGCAGGCCGAGCGGTTGCGCTGGCTGTACACCAGGTTGACCGGCGCCTCGAAGCCAGGCACGAGCCGGTGGTACGAGTTCACCGTCGGGTTGGTGAAGGCCAGCAGCGACGGGGCATGCGCGAGCAGACCACCGATGTAGTAGCGGGCGGTGTCGGACAGTCCGGCGTAACCCGACTCGTCGTAGAACAGCGGGTCGCCGTCGTCCCAGACCGACTGGTGGCAGTGCATACCGGACCCGTTGTCACCGAAGATCGGCTTCGGCATGAAGGTAGCGGTCTTGCCGTTCTTCCACGCCACGCTCTTGACGATGTACTTGAACTTCATGACGTTGTCGGCGCTGGTCAGCAGCTCGTCGAACCGGAAGTTGATCTCGGCCTGACCGGCCGTGCCCACTTCGTGGTGCTGGCGCTCGACGATCAGCCCCGCGCTCTCCAGTTCGGTGGACATCTCGGCGCGGAGGTCGGCGAAGTGGTCGTACGGCGGAACCGGGAAGTAACCGCCCTTGTACTTGACCTTGTAGCCGCGGTTGCCGCCCTCCTCGGTGCGTCCCGTGTTCCAGGCGGCCGCGACCGAGTCGATCGAGTAGAAGCTGGTGTTCTGCTTGGTCTCGAAGCGCACGTCGTCGAAGACGTAGAACTCGGCCTCCGGGGCGAAGTAGGCGGTGTCGCCGATACCGGTGCTCTTCAGGTACGCCTGCGCCTTGCGGGCGATGTTGCGCGGGTCGCGGCTGTACGCCTCGCCGGTGAGGGGGTCGTGGATGAAGAAGTTCACGACCAGCGTCTTGTCGGCGCGGAACGTGTCGAGGTACGCCGTGGTGACGTCCGGGAACAGCGACATGTCCGACTCGTGGATCGCCTGGAAGCCGCGGATCGAGGAGCCGTCGAACTGCAGGCCGTCCTCGAAGACGGCCGGCCCGAACGACGACACCGGCACGGTGAAGTGCTGCATCACGCCGGGGAGATCGCAGAACCGGACGTCGACGAACTCGACCGCCTCGTCCTTGATGAAGGTCAGCAACTCGTCGCGATCAGCGAACATCAATCCTCCTTGAGGCCCAGTCGACCCTTCATGGCCGTCCGGTCGATGACCAGGAGCGTAGGTCGGCGGGATTTCCTCGCCGTATCTGCCGTGTTTCCTCCGTGTAACGTTGCCGCACGTGGCTTCACCGGATGAGGAACGACACTACCCCGGAGGTCGGCGAGGTCTCCCTCCGACCGGTCCTGGGTCTGTTGCCGGATGGGGGCGCCGGATCTTGGCTCTCGTGATCGACTGGATGCTGTGCCTGCTGGTGACCTCGCTGGTCAGGCGGTCTGGCTTGTGGGACGGTCCGGGCTCTCGCGAGTGGGGCCCACTCATCGTGTTCGCGATCGAGGCATGGGTACTCACGTCGCTGCTCGGCGCCTCGGCCGGCCAGCTGGTGGTGGGGGTGGTCGTGCGACGTACCTCTGGTGCACCCCTCGACGCTGCACGCGCGCTGCTGCGTACCCTCCTCATCTGTCTGGTGATCCCGCCGGTCGTCTACAACCGTGACCAGCAAGGGCTGCACGACCTTGCGGTCGACTCGATCGCTGTACGTCGCTAGCGCGGCCCACGTCGAGCAGACATCCGCGCACGTTCCGCTCGACGGAACTCTCCAGCCCTCTCGACGGGTCAGCGAGGGCGCAGGCTGGACTGGCGTTTCCAGACCTGCGTCCACAACCGGTGCGGCATCAGCTGGAGCAGCTTCATGCTGACCGCCATCCGCAGCGGGAAGACGATCTCGGGCCGGTCCGACTGCAGCCCGTCCGCAATCGAGCGTGCGGCCACGTCGGCATCGATCAGGAACGGCATGGGGAAGGAGTTGGCTTCCGTGAGCTCGGTGCGCACGAACCCGGGGGAGACCCACTGCACCACGACACCCGCCGGCGCAAGGTCGGCACGAAGGCTCTCCGCCAGGTTGAGCAGTGCCGCCTTCGTCGCGCCGTACGCCTCCGAGCCGGGGACGCCGCGGTAGCCGGCGACCGAGGTGACGATCACGAGCTTTCCTGCGCCGCGTTCGAGCATGCGGGGAAGCAGCGCCGCGAGGCACGAGTTGGTGCCGAGCAGGTTGACCTCCACCTGTTTGCGGAAGGCGTCCGCGTCCCAGTTGCCGACCTTCGTCTGGGTCCACGCCCCGGCGTTCAGCACCGCGATGTCGATGCCACCGAACGCGTCGTCCACCTCGTCGACCGTGCGACGCACAGCCGCGTCGTCGGTGATGTCGAGCGGTAGGACCAGCATGCGGCCGCCGGACAGCTCCTCCAGGCGCTCGGCCCGGCGCGCCGACACCGCAACCCGCGCCCCTCTGCTCAGGAGCTCTGTCGACAGGGCCGCGCCGATACCGCTCGAGGCGCCGGTGACCCAGACACGGGACCCGGCCAATGACGTGCTCATAGTGACCCTTCCTGATCGATGTGGGCGGGCCGTCGGACCACAGGCAGGCGTCTGACCCACAGCCAGAACCCGTGCAGCCGGATCAACGCCGCCACCCGTTGCGGCATCAGTGGCTGAGTGATCGCCACTCCCAGCACGCGTCTCGCCGTCACCGGCACCGCGTGGCCCGTGAAGCTTCCCGTGAAGACGACCCGGCCGTCCTGCTTCAGGGTCACGAAGGCGCCGACCTTGTCGCCGTCATGGACGAACTTGAGCGTGTAGTCGCCGAAGACACCGAAGAACGGCGAGACGTAGAACTGCTTTCCGGCCTGGCCGCTACCGTGGGCGTCGACCTCGACCACGTACCCGTGCCGTTCGCCGTACGTGTTGTGTACCTCGGCCAGCACCCCTTCCAGATCACCGTCACTGGAGTAGCACCAGTAGACGGTGAGCGGGTCGAAGACGTATCCGAGCGTGCGGGCGTTCGCGAGCATGATGATGCGATGCGCTGACCAGTCGATGCCCTGCGCGCGGAGGAAGCCGCGTACGTTGTCGCCGAGAGAGTGCTCGGCGGAGCCCAGGTGGTCGCGGGACTGGAAGGAGACAAGCGGTCGCAGCCAGCGCGGAGTCAGCTCGGCGTGGTCCGCGTCGACGAGCCACTGGTGCGCCCGGTACCGGAAGGCGTGCTTGATCGGGGCGAAGCGGGCATGGTGTACCTCGCCCTTCACCAGTGCCGGCAGGACCGTTCCGGGCCCCGACGTCACCATGTGGCACCGAACCACTCCGCCGCGGCGGCGCCGGCCCGGCAGCCGTCCTCGTGGAACCCCCACCCGTGGTAGGCACCGGCGAACACCGTGTGCTCGCTGCGGATCGTCGTGAGACGGCGCTGAGCGGCGACCGAGCCCGGCGTGAACAACGGATGCGTGTACTCCATCTCCGCGATCACCTCCGCCGGGTCCACGAGCGGGCCGCCGTTGAGCGTGACGACAAGGGGATGGTCGGTCGGGTGGTGCTGGAGGCGGTTCATCCAGTAGCTGACCTGGACCCTGTCGTTGCGTGCGTCGCAGTCCGCGAGGTGGAAGTTCCAGCTTGCCCTCTCCTGGACGCGCGCCGGCAGCACCGAGTCGTCGCGGTGGAGCTGCGTCGTGTTGGTCGAGTACCGGAACGCGCCCAGCACCTCGAACTCCTCGGGTGTGGGGTCGCTGAGCATCGCCAGAGCCTCGTCGGCGTGGACGGCGAGGACCACCTTGTCGAACTCGAGCTGCTGCCCCTCGGCATCGGTCACGACGACTCCGTCGGCCTTGCGTGCGATGGAGCTGACCTGGCTGGACGGCCTGACGTCGTCGAGTTGCCCGCGCAGTCTCTCGACGTAGGTGCGGGACCCACCGTCGACGACGTACCACTGGGGCGCGTCACCTTGCTCCAGGAAGCCGTGGTGCGCCAGGAACGCGAACAGGTAGGCGGCCGGGTAGTCGAGGGCGTCGTGGTGGCCGCTCGACCACACGCACGAGACGATCGGCAGCGCGTAGTGCTGGACGAAGCTGCGGCGAAACCTCAACCGTTCCAGGAACTCGCCGTACGTCTCCAGCGAGTCGGGGGTGTCGCGTACATGCGCCAAGGCACTGCGCTGGAACCGACGTACGGAGAGCAGCAGTCGCCAGAACGCGGGGTCGGCTACGCGACGGCGCTGGGCGAAGATGCCGGAGATCCCGCGGCCGCCGACGTACCCGAGCCCGCAGCCGTCACAGGAGATGCCCATGCTCATCTCGGTCGGCCGGATGTTCGTGCCCAGCTCGGCGAACAGCCTTTGAAGCAGGGGGTAGGTCCGGTCGTTGAGCACGATGAAGCCCGAGTCGACGGGTACCGACCCCGAGCCGGTCTCGACGTCGTGTGTGTGCGCATGACCGCCGAGCCGGTCCTCGCGCTCGAAGACCGTCACCCGATGACTGTGCCGAAGCAGGTACGCCGCCGTGAGGCCCGAGATGCCGGCCCCGACGACTGCCACCCGCGGTCGCTCGTCTGTCGTCAACTCGGTCCAGCGATGTCAGGCGGCGGCGCAGATTCGACGCATGCGCACCGGCTCAGCGGCCCCGCATCGTCTGGCGGGCCTGCTTCATGCTGGTCGGCATGGGGCCCTTGGGGATCGGCAACTGGGGCCGCATGGCGTCCAGCGCCTTCAGCCGTTGCAGCAGATCGGTCACGTCGGCGGGACGGATGTTGCGTGGCAGCTTCATCAGATGCTTGGTGAGCTTCTGAACGGCAATCGTGTCCGGACCCTCCCCGACGACCATGTCGTAGATCGGTGTCTCGCCCACGACCCGCGCGTGCTTCTTCTTCTCCACGGCGAGCAGGTGGCGGACCCTCGACTCGTTGCCCTCGCCGATCAAGACGACACCCGGCCGGCCGACCACCCGGTGTACGAGGTCCTGGCTCTTGGTCACGGCGATGGCGGGCTGGACCTGCCAGCCCCTGCGCAGCACGCCGAGCGCGGCGGCGGCCGCCCCCGGCTTGCCTTCGAACTGCGCGTATGCCGCCTTCTCCGCACGGCGGCCGAAGATCAGCATCGCGGCCATGATGCCGGTCGAGGTGCCCACGATGATGCCGGCGATCGGGTGCAGGAAGACCCAGAACAGGCCGCCCGCGATGAGACCGACCACGAGAAAGGCAGCCAGGCAGATCAGTCCGATGAAGCGGTCCCGCTTCCTGGTGATCTTGTAGGCGGTGACCAGCTTGCTGAAGGTGCCCTGCTTCTTCTCGGTCGTGTCGTTCTTCGCCATCTGTCGCTGCCTTGTCTGCTTGTGCTGCCTGGGTCTGCTTGGCTACGTGTGCTTGTGGTGTCCGAGTCGCGGGTTGTCAGGCGGAGGCGTGCTCGGGTCGCCGCGACTCTAGCGCCTGCCGGTACAGGCGACCGGCGCGGTACGAGGAGCGCACCAGCGGTCCGCTCATCACGCCGGCGAAGCCCATGGCGAGCGCCTCGTCCGTGCAGCTCGACGAACTCCTCGGGCCGACCCAGCGCTCGACGGGGTGGTGCCGGGCCGACGGCCGCAGGTACTGCGTGATCGTGATCAGTTCGGTGCCGACAGCGCGCAGGTCGCGCAGGGCCTGCTGACCTCCTCGCGGGTCTCGCCCATCCCCAAGATGAGGTTCGACTTCGTGACCAGGCCGACCGCGCGCGCCTGGGTCGAGGACGTCGAGCGAGCGCTCGTACCGGAATCCCGGCCGGATCCGGCGGAAGATCCGCGGCACCGTCTCGATGTTGTGCGCGAACACCTCGGGAGCGGCGTCGAAGAGCTGGCCGAGGTAGGTCGGCGTTCGCGCTGAAGTCGGGTGCGAGCATCTCGACGCCGATGCCGGGGTTGAGCTCGTGGATCTGGCGGATCGTCTCGGCGTACAGCCACGCGCCCCCGTCGGGAAGGTCGTCGCGGCAGACACCCGTCATGGTCGCGTACCGCAGCCCCATGGTGCGCACGCTCTCGGCGACCCGGCAGCGGCTCGTCGCGATCCAGTTCGGCAGGCTTGCCGGTGTCGATCTGGCAGAAGTCGCAGCGGCGGGTGCACTGGTCGCCGCCGATCAGGAACGTCGCCTCGCGGTCCTCCCAGCACTCGAAGATGTTGGGGCAGCCGGCCTCCTGGCAGACCGTGTGGAGACCCTCGCGTCTTGACGAGCGCCTGCAGCTCGCGGTACTCGGGTCCCATCCTCGCCCGGGTCTTGATCCAGGACGGCTTGCGCTCGATCGGGGTCTCCGCGTTGCGCACCTCGAGGCGCAGCATCTTCCGTCCTTCGGGAGCAATCGTCACAGGCCCCAGCCTACGCGGTCCGGCTGAGCGCAGTCCGACGAGAGCGATCCGGCCCGGCATGGTCGTCGCAGCGGTCGGCGCAGCGGTCGGGACAGCGGTCGGCGCAGCGGTCGCCTCGTTGTGCGGGGAGGCGATGTCGGGGGAGCGCACGTACGGCGTCCAGGACAGCAGCTCCGCAACGTGATGCTCCACCACGGGCGCGCCTCCGACACCGAGACGGCCCGGCCGAGCTCCTCGCTCAGCGTCGTCACCCCAGCGTCTGAGATGCCGCAGGGGACGATCGCGCCGAAGGGGGACAGCGAGCAGTCGCAGTTGAGGGCGAACCCGTGCATGGTGACCCCCCTGGACACCCGGACCCCCAGCGCCGCGATCTTGCGCTCGGGCCGGGTCGCGTCGGCGGCCAGCCACACGCCGCTTCGTCCCTTCACCCGCCCGGTCGCCACACCGAGGTCGGCGCAGGCGCGGATCAGCGCCTCCTCCAGCCGGCGGACGTAGTCCACGACGTACACGTGAGCGGGGAGCTTGACGATCGGGTACCCGACGAGCTGGCCCGGGCCGTGCCAGGTGATCTTGCCGCCGCGGTCCACCTCTGTGACGGGGGTCCCGTCCATCGGCCGGTCCTGCGGCTCGGTCCGCCTGCCGGCCGTGTACACGGGCTGGTGCTCCAGCAGCATGACGACGTCGCCGATCTCGTCCGCCGCCCGCCGCTCATGGAGGAGCCGCTGCTCGTCCCAGCCGTGCGAGTAGTCGACGGCCGACTCACCCAAGCCCGGGTAGAGGAAGCGCACGCCAGTCATGTCCTCGTCAGCGTATGTCGGACCTGCGGTGCGAGACGAATCTGGCTGACCCCGAGGTAGCGCGACGCGAACCCGGCCTCGCAGTAGGCGAGATAGAACTCCCACGTACGGCGGAAGTTGAGGTCGAAGCCCTGGGCCTCGATCGAGCCCCAGTTCTCGATGAACCGGGAACGCCAGCGATGCAGGGTCTCGGCGTAGTGCAGCCCGAGCTCGCGGCGCTGGCCGACCTGCAACCGGGTGTGCTCTCGGCACACGTCGTCGATGGCCCGCAAGGAGGGGATGAGGCCGCCGGGGAAGATGTACTTCTGGATCCAGCCGTACGAGTTCCTGCGTCTCGAGCATCCGCTGGTGGCTCATCGTGATCGCCTGGATGGCCACCTTTCCACCGGGCGCCAGGTGGGCGTCGATCGTCGAGAAGTAGCTCGGCCAGAACTCCTCACCGACCGCTTCGATCATCTCGATACTCACGATCGCGTCGTACTCGCCGGTCACGTCTCGGTAGTCGACGATCTTGACCTCGGCCAGGTGGTCGAGTCCGTGCTTCTTGATGCGCTCGGTGGCGAGCTCGGCCTGCTCCTGCGACAGCGTGATGCTGGTGACCTGCGCGCCGCGCTCCGCCGCCCGGATCGCCAGGGATCCCCAACCCGATCCGATCTCGAGGACGCGGGTGCCCTCCGTGACGTCTGCGTAGTCGAGGATGCCGTCGATCTTGCGCAGCTGTGCCACCTCGAGCGGTTCGGCGAAGTCCTCGAAGAACGCCGACGAGTACGTCATCGTCTGGTCGAGGAACGACGCGAACAGCGCGTTCGACATGTCGTAGTGGGCCTCGATGTTGGAGCGCGACCCATCGCGGGTGTTGCTCGTGTGATGTGGCAGCTTGCGGTCGATCACCACGCGGAGCTTGCGAAGGGGAGCCGGCACGAGCGATGCGACGCTGGCCGCGAACGGCGTCAGGAGCGCGGCGAGATCCGTTGACGGGCCAGGCCTCCACTCACCGGCGACGTAGGCCTCGCCGAACGCCATCTTCGCGTTGCGCCCGAGGCGAAGGTAGAACGCCTCCGGGTCGACGACCTCGAAGACGGGCGTGTCCGGATCGGTCGGTCCCCAAGCAGAGCCGTCGGGGAACTCGAAGCGCACCGGAACCCGCTTCGCCGCGATCTTGACGATCCGGCGCGCGACCTGCGAGGCGGCGCGATCGTACAGCTGACTCACCAGATGTCCTTTCCGAGACGGGCCACCGACGGCCAGGATAACCGTCGGTGCTTTGCGTGGGCTGAGAACCGTGGCTCTGGTGCGGCCCTGCCGTGAGCCGCCTGTGGATGACGCGGACGCCGCAGCAGCACTTTCGGGCACCCTGGTGCCCATGACCCTCCCGGTACCCCGCGGTGCTCACGCCCAGCATGCGAGGTCTCGCGGTCGGCGGTCGGCGGCACGGCGGGTCACGGCGTCGATCGTCGGCCCAGTCGCGGTTGTGCTGGTCGTGCTCGCGGCGTTCGGTGCCGTGGGCGGACGGTCGGGAGTGACTCGACTGCTCGGCCTCGCCGACAGCGAGTGCCGCCCGACAGTCCTCGCCGGAAGCGGTATCTCCCGCGACGCCTCCCGCTCGAACCTGGGTGCGGCCCCGCTGGGCGGAGCCGACGGCCAGCCGAGCGTCGACGGGTCGGTGGCACGTGGTGCTGCATCGCCTCGATCGGGCACGTACCCGGGCCTGGCGCCGTGGTGAGCCCCGACTGCTTCGCGCGGTCTATACGCCCCGGGCGACCGCTCTCGGCGCCGACCGGCACCTGCTCGGCGACTACGCGAGGCGGGGTCTGCGGGTACGCGAAGTCCGCCTGCGGTTCGACCGCGTGCGCGTGATGGAACGCCGGCCGCTGTATGTCCGGCTCAGGGTCGTCGACCGGCTTGCCGACGCCACTGCCGTCACGTCGAAGGGGAAGCTGTTGTCGCTGCCTCGCGACCGCGCGACACGTCATCGGATCGTGCTGCGACGGGTGGGGGGCAGGTGGCGGATCGACGCCGTCACCGCGGTCTGACGATGCTCGTCAATGCAGGGCCGCGGCCAGCTCGTCGCTGATCGTGGGGTGAGCGAACGCGAAGCCCGCGTCCAGCAGCCGGCGTGGTACGGCCCGGACGCTTCCGACCATCGCCCGGCCGACGTCTCCGACGGCCGCCGTCACGGCGATCCCGGGCACCGCAAGCACGGTGGGCCGCCGGAGCCGACGGCCGAGCTCCTTCGTGAACTCTGCGTTCGTCGCCGGTTCGGGAGCTGTGACGTTGTAGGCGCCCCGCATCGAGTCGTCGGTGACGATCCGAGACACCGCTGCGACGTAGTCGGCGAGGGAGATGGTGGGGAACCACTGCCGACCGGATCCGATCCGGCCACCGACGCCGAGCCGGAAGGGCAGCACCATCAGCTTGAACGAGCCGCCGGATCGGTCCAAGACGATGGCCGTCCGCAGCCGCGCCACCCGCGCGCCGGCGTTCTCGGCGCTCGCGGTCGCCGACTCCCACCGCTGTGAGACGTCGGACAGGAAGCCGGTACCGGCCGCGCTGTCCTCGTCGAGCACCTCGTCGCCGCGGTCGACGCCGTAGTAGTTGATCCCGCTGGCGTTCACCAGCGCCGTCGAGCCACCCAGCGTGGCGATCGTCTCCGCGATGATGGTCGTGGTCGCCACCCGGCTCTCGACCACCTGCCGGCGGTACGACTCTGTCCACGGGACGTGCCCGATGGGTATGCCCGACAGGTTCACGACGGCATCCGCGCCGTCGATCACAGTCGGGTCGAGCTCGCCGGCGTAGGGATCCCACTGCCTCTGCTGTGCGTCGCGCGGCGCACCCCTGACGAGCTGTACCAGGTCATGGCCATCGGCCGCGAGACTGCGACGAAGGGCGGTACCGAGGAACCCCGAGGAGCCGGACAAGACGATTCGCATGGCACCATCGTGCCGGTTGGACCGATGCCACGCTGGGGGCGGCGCCCGACTACGGTCGGAGAGTGTCGATCTTCGCAGTCCGACAGCGGGTCGCCTGCTACGTCACGCGCCCGTCGGATGCCGGACCGCAGCTGCTGGTCTTCGAGCACGTCGCAGACGACCCGTCCCATCCCTCGGGCGTCCAGGTCCCTGCTGGCGGCAAGACGGCGTTCGAGGCCGTCGAGACCGCTGCCCTCCGGGAAGTCGAAGAGGAGTCCGGCCTGACCGGCCTCACGTTCCAGGCTCAGCTCGGCGCCGTCGAGCGCGGCGTTCGCGACCCAGCGGGCCCTTCGATCACCACGTACGTCCACGTCACCGCACCAGCAGGCGGGCCGCCGGCGTGGGAGCACACCGTCTCGGGCGAGGGCGAGGACGCCGGCATGACCTTCGCCTGCAGATGGGAGCCGCTGCCACTGGGCTTCGACCTCGCCGCGGGGCAGGCCGCGTACCTCGACCACCTCCCCACCTGACCGCGAGACGTCAGCGGCGGCCCGGTTCTGTCGGCGTGTCGGCCACCGAATGACGTCTCGGCGGTCGCCTCTGTCGGTCCGAACGACTGCCGGGGCAGCGGAAGTCTTCTACGATCTCGGCGTGAAGGTCCTCATCACCGGCGGAGCCGGATACATCGGCAGCACGATCGCGACTGCACTGGAGGCAGCGGGCCACGTGCCGGTACTTGTGGACAACCTGGTCAAGGGCCGTCGTGAGTTCACCGTCGACCGCATCTTCTACGAAGCCGACATCGCCGACCGCGGAGCCATCACACAGATCATCGACGAGCATCCCGACATCGCCTGCACGATCCACTGTGCTGCCAGGATCGTGGTGCCCGAGAGCGTCGAGCAGCCGTACGAGTACTACCGCGACAACGTCGCCAAGTCCCTGGAGCTGTTCGACCAGCTCGAGAGCCTGCACAAGCCTCGGGTGGTGTTCTCGTCGTCGGCATCGCTGTACGCGACAAGCGACTCGTTCGAGGTGACGGAGAAGTCGCCGCTGGACCCGCAGTCGCCGTACGCCCGTACCAAGCTCGTCATGGAGATGGTGCTGAGGGACATGTGCGCGGCGGGCGAGCTGCGCGCCGTCATCTTGCGCTACTTCAACCCCATCGGCGCGGACCCGGACTTCCGTTCCGGCATCTACGACAAGCTGCCGAGCCACGTGCTCGGGCGCCTCGTCGCCGCCGCACGAGGGGAGATCGACTCGTTCGACATCACGGGGACCGAGCACCCTACCCGCGACGGGACAGGTCTCCGCGACTACATCCACGTCTGGGACCTCGCCAAGGCCCATGTCGTCGCCGTTGAGAAGTTTGACGAGGTACTGGCGGCCGAGCAAGCGCCGAGCACGATCATCAACCTCGGAACCGGGCAGGGGGTCACCGTGCGGGAGCTGCTCGAGGCGTTCGAGCGCGTGTACGGCACCCGGGTCCCCACCCGGGAGCTGCCGCCGCGGCCGGGCGACGCGGTCGGCGCCTACGCGAACGCCGACAAGGCGGCCCGGCTCCTCACCTGGCACACGGAGTCGTCGCTCGACGACGCGATCGCCAGCGCCCTGGAGTGGGGCGAGCGGCGTACCAGGCTGCTTCCCGACCTCGCCTGAGGCTCGGTCAGCCGCCGAGCTCCGCCTCGAAGTTGGCTTCCTCGAGCCGCTGCTTGACGGCCGTCAGGAAGCGGGCGGCGTCAGCTCCGTCGACGAGCCGGTGGTCGTAGGTGAGCGCGAGGTAGGCCATCTGACGGACCGCGATGGTCTCGCCGATTCGTTCGTCGCTGATCACGACCGGACGCTTGACGACCGTTCCCGTACCGAGAATGGCGACCTGCGGCTGGTTGATGATCGGCGTGTCGAACAGCGCTCCGCGGCTGCCGGTATTGGTCAGCGTGAAGGTGCCTCCCGACAACTCGTCCGGCGTGATCTTGTTGTCGCGGGTACGCGCGGCGAGGTCGGCGATCTTGCGCGCCAGGCCGGCGATCGAAAGGTCACCGGCGTCCTTGATCACTGGCACCAACAAGCCCCGCTCGGTATCGACCGCGACGCCGAGGTGCTCACCGTCGTGGTAGGTCACCGTGCCGGCCTCTGTGTCGATCGAGGCGTTGACCTGCGGATAGGCCTTGAGCGCGTCGATGGCGGCCTTGGCGAAGAAAGGCAGGAACGACAGCTTCACGCCTTCGCGCTGCACGAAGCTGGTCTTGGCCTTGTCGCGCAGCCGGGAGATCGCGGTCACGTCGACCTCGACGACCGTCGTCAGCTGCGCGGACACCTGGAGGGACTCGACCATCCTGGCCGCGATCACCTTGCGGAGCCGGCTCAGCTTCTCGGTCTTTCCGCGCAGCGAGCTGACGGCGGGGGAGGGGGCGGCATTCGGCGCTGATCGGGTGGGCTCCGGCTCCGGCGCGGTCTCGGTCTGCTTCGCCGCCTCGGCGGCCTCCAGGACGTCCTGCTTGCGGATGCGGCCGCCGACACCGGTACCGGTGAGACCCGACAGCTCCACGCCGTGCTGAGCCGCCAGCTTGCGGACCAGAGGCGTGACGTAGCTCTTCGCGCCGTCGCCGTCGCCTTGCTGTACGGCGGCGTCGCCCGCGGCAGTCGACGCCGGCTCAGCCTGCACGGTCGGTGCCGAGGCGGATCCTGCTCAGCATGGCGCTCCGGCTCCGGAGTGCGTGACGGCTCGGGGGTCTGCGACGCAGCGGTCTCAGCCTGCTCCTCAGGCTCCGGTTCAGGCTCTGGCTTCTGGCTCTGCTTCGGGCTCGCGGTTCTTGGTTCTGGCTCCGGTGCTGGCTCCGCCTCCGCCTCCCCCTGAGCCTCCTGCGCCGGAGCCTCCTCGACGCCGGACTCTTCCGCCGAGCCGGAGTCTCCGGTCGACCCGGACCCGGCCGAGCCGATGACAGCGAGGACAGCTCCGACCTCGACGGTCTCGTCCTCGTCGACCTTGATCTCGAGAAGGGTTCCGGCGACGGGCGACGGTACCTCCGTATCGACCTTGTCGGTCGACACCTCGAGCAGCGGCTCGTCCACCGCGACCTCATCACCGACCGACTTCAACCATCGGGTGACGGTTCCCTCGGTGACGCTCTCACCCAGGGCTGGGAGGGTGACCTCCGTGGAGTCACCTCCGGCCGAGCCGTCGCTGGATGCGTCCGCGTCCTCGGTACCGGCCCGAGCCGCGGGCTCCTGCTCGGACGGCGGCTCGTCCCGGGCGCCTTCGTCGGTCTGTGCGTCGTCGGGGGTCTGCGACGGCTCGTCTGACTGCGACGTCTGCTCGTCGTCGTCGCTGGTGTCGTCGGTCTCCCGCTTCTCTCTCGCGCTCGCCTCACTCGAGGAGTCGCCCGACGACTCGCCCTCGCCGCCGATGACCGCGAGCACGGTACCCACCTCGACGGTCTCGTCCTGCTCGACCTTGATCTCGAGAAGGGTTCCGGCGACCGGTGACGGGACCTCGGTGTCGACCTTGTCCGTGGACACCTCGAGCAGCGGTTCGTCGACGGCGACGTCATCGCCTACGGCCTTGAGCCACTGGGTGACCGTGCCTTCGGTCACGGATTCGCCGAGAGCAGGAAGCTGTACTTCAGTCGCCATCTGGTCGAGTTCCTCTTTGTCTTCTTCGAGTTCCGCGTGACGAAGCCGTCGCAGGCCACAGCCTAGACGAATCGTCAGGCGCGCGTGTGGAGCGCAATCCCGGCGAGAGAGAGGTGCGATTCGTCGAGTGGCGCGTCCTGAGCCGGGTGCATATGCACTGGGCTGGCGACTACGAGAGTGACCGAGAGCCGGCCCACGTCTCGCCGAGATCCGCCGTGCGCTTCGGTCGGTAGGCGATACTTGAGCCGACCGAGTACAGAGAGGACGCAGTCGATGGCCTTCCCCTGGCGGCGACGCAACAAGCCGGGAACGCTACGCGCGGCGGAGTCCGACGACGCGCGCTACCTGTCGGAGTGGGTCTCCACCCGGCGCGGGATCGAAGGCTTCGTCGAGCCGCGCACCGCCGTCACCGACACCACGATGCTGCTCGTCGCGGTGGACGGCGAGTGGACCCGCCGCCGGGTCCCGTCGGTCGAGTGGGCGCACAGCTTCGCCAACAAGCTGGGCATACCGAGCTACGACGCTGCTGTCGTCGGCTATCCCGACCGGATGCGGGAGTGGAACAAGCGGCACAAGAAGTCCTGACGACTTGCCGGCTGGCCCAGTCGCGGCAAGTCAGCTCAGCTCCGATGGCTACGCGCGGAAGCCAGCCCGACCAGTGTGCGTACCGCGGCGCCCGTCCCACCCTTGGGGGTGTAACCCGACGGCTCGCCCTCGTTGAAGGCGGGGCCGGCGATGTCCAGATGCGCCCAGGCGATGCCGTCGCCGACGAACTCGCGCAGGAACGCCGCCGCGTACAGAGCGCCACCCCAAGCCTCCGGGTTGTGCTGGCTGAGGTCGGCGATCTTCGTGGTCCGGACCTTGTCGTGCATCTCGTCCGGGATGGGAAGCGGCCACATCAGCTCACCGGCCGCCTCGGCGACGCGCGGGATCTCCTCGTGCAGGTCCTCGTCGTTGCTGAAGACCCCCGACACCTTGGTTCCGAGCGCGACCACGCAGGCGCCGGTGAGGGTGGCGACGTCGACGATCAGGTCGGGCTTCTGCGCAGTGGCGGTGGTGATCCCGTCAGCCAGGACCAGCCGGCCCTCCGCGTCGGTGTTGAGCACCTCGACCGTCTTGCCCCCGTACATGGTCAAGATGTCACCGGGCCGAGTGGCGTGTCCGGAAGGCATGTTCTCGGCGAGACATGCATACGCGGTGACGCGCACTGGAAGCCCGAGATCGGCGATCGCGAACGTCGCGGCCGTGACAGCCGCGGCCCCGGACATGTCGCACTTCATGGTCACCATCGCATTGCTCGGCTTGATCGACAGGCCACCCGAGTCGAAGGTGATGCCTTTGCCGACCAGAGCGATGTGGGCGACGGGTCTGGTCGGCTTGTAGGTCATCGTGACCAGGCGCGGCGGCCGTGCGGACCCCTTGCCGACTCCGATGATGCCGCCGTAGCCCAGAGCCTCGAGTGCCTTCTCGTCGGTGACGGTCACCTTGACCTTCGACCGTTTCGCCCGGGCGCTGACTTCGGCCGCGAACGACTCGGGGTAGAGGTCGTTCGGTGGCTGGTTGACCAGGTCGCGGGCGAAGTTGACAGCGTCCGAGACCGTGGTTGCGTCCGTGAGGGCCTGCTTGGCCGCCTTGGAGCGCGCCAGTTCGGTGAGAACGACGAAGTCCGCTACCGGCTCGTGCTTCTTCGAGAGGTAGCGGTCGTAGCCGTAGGCGCCGAGCAGAAGCCCTTCGACCACCGCTCGGATCTGGTCCTCGCTGGTGGCCGGAAGGGACACCGCGACCCGCTTCGTACCGGACAGCGCCCGTGCTGCCGCGCCGGCTGACTTTCGAAGGGTCTCGGGGCCGGTCTCTCCCACCTCGCCGAGCCCGACGAGCACGACGATAGGTGCCTTGGCGCTGCCGCCTGAGGGGAGCTTGCAGACCGCACCCACCTTGGCGCTGGCGGCCAGGGCCTTGACCACGGCGCCGAACGACGACCCGTAGGCGTCGGCGAACGCGCCGGCACCCGTTGCGGGGACGACGTCGTCGCCAGCCGACTGGACGCCGATGACGACGGCGTCGGCTGCGGCGGACACTGCTGCGGCGTTGCTCAGGGAAACAGTGGTCACACGGGTTCCTTACCTTGGCGATCGGGTCGGCGGTCATCAGAGCGCCTGAGGTTCGATCGAGACCCTACCTCCTGCGGTACATTGCCGAATCATGGTCGCCGACGCCGACAGCTCCCTGTTGACCTCGCCGTTGAACCGACGCCATGTCGAGCTCGGAGCCAGGTTCGCCGAGTTCGCGGGCTGGTCGATGCCGCTGGAGTACACGGGTACGGTCAAGGAGCACCTGGCGGTCCGCGGGCGCGTCGGACTGTTCGACGTCAGCCATCTCGGTAAGGCCCGCGTCGCCGGGCCGGGCGCCGCGGCGTACGTCAACGACTGCCTCACCAACGACCTTGGGAAGATCGGCCCAGGGCAGGCGCAGTACACACTGTGCTGCACCGCGGACGGCGGGGTGGTCGACGACCTGATCGCATACCTGCGCGGCGACGACGAGGTGTTCTTGATCCCGAACGCGGCCAACACGTCAGCTGTCGTCGACCTTCTCAGCGGCAAGGCGCCCGACGGCGTCACGGTCACGGACGAACATCGCGACTTCGCCGTCCTGGCGGTGCAGGGACCGGCCAGCGACGAGACGCTCGCATCGATGGGCTACCCGGTCGGCCACGACTACATGTCGTTCGTCGAGGTCGACCACGAGGGCGCCCGTATCGTGGTGTGCCGCACCGGGTACACCGGCGAGCGGGGCTACGAGCTCGTGGTGCCGGTCGACGCCGCGGTGTCGGTGTGGGACAAGGTGCTGGCAGCCGGCGCAGCTCACGGGATCGTGCCCGCCGGCCTGGCGGCGCGCGACACCCTCCGCACGGAGATGGGGTACCCGCTGCACGGTCAGGACATCTCGCGGCAGGTCACCCCGGTCGAGGCCAGGCTGGGCTGGGCGGTGGGGTGGCGCAAGGACCGGTTCTGGGGCGACGAGGCGCTGCGCGCCCAGAAGGAGGGGGGCGCCGGCCGGTACCTGAGGGGGCTCGAGGCGTTGGGGCGAGGGATCCCTCGTCCGCATATGGGCGTCCTCGACTCGGAGGGGGTCCACCTGGGCGAGGTGACGTCGGGTACGTTCTCCCCGACCCGCAGGCTCGGGGTGGCGCTTGCGCTTCTCGATGCCGGCGTGAGCGAAGGCGACGAGGTCGTGGTCGACGTACGTGGACGGCGCGAGCCGTTCGTCGTGACCAGGCCGCCGTTCGTCACCCCGGGCGTGAAGGAGGAGGCATGATGGCGTGGACCTGGCGGCTCGAGGCGGGCGACGGCAGTACGGTCGGTGACCGCCTCGACGTCCCCGCGTTCCCTTCGCAAAGCGACGCCGAGTCCTGGCTCGGCGAGGTGTGGCGCGAGCTGGTCAGCGCGGGAGCCTCCGCGGCGACGCTCCTCGAGGACGGTCGGGTCGTCTACGGTCCCATGTCCCTCGAGAACGAGTGACCACCCGATAGCGCCGAGACGTCAATCGGTGCTCGACACGCCGGCAGAACCGGGCCGTCGGTGACGTGTCAGCGGAAGTCGCGGTTCGGCGGCGACTTCGTCTGTCGCGGGTCACGCGTCACGACCGGGTCGAGCGCATCATCGATGGCCTCGAGGACGTCGGGGCTGAGGCGCTGCCCGGCCGCCTTGACGTTCTCGGTGACCTGCTCCGGCCGCGAGGCGCCGATGATCGCCGACGACACAGCAGGGTTGGCCAGCACCCAGGCGATCGCGAGCTGAGCCAGGGACAGTCCGGCCTGGTCGGCGATGGGCTTGAGGCGCTGGACCCGGGTCAGCACGTCGTCGTCCAGCCGCCCCCGAAGCAGCTGACCGGCCTCCTCGTGGCCGGCGCGCGAGTCCTGGGGTGGGGCCTGGCCGGGCTGGTACTTGCCGGTCAGCACGCCCTGGGCGATCGGCGACCAGACGATCTGCCCGATGCCCAGCTCCACGCTGGTGGGAACCACCTCGGCCTCGATCACCCGCCAGAGCATGTTGTACTGCGGCTGGTTGGACACCAAGGGCACGGACATGGCCTGGGCCAGATCGTGGGCACGGCGGATCTGGTCGGCGTCCCATTCGGATACTCCGATGTAGAGCGCCTTGCCCTGCCGTACGACGTCTGCGAACGCACCCATCGTCTCCTCTAGTGGTGTCTCATGGTCGTAGCGGTGGGCCTGGTAGAGGTCGACGTGATCTGTCTTGAGTCGCTTCAGGCTGGCGTCGATCGACTCGAGGATGTGCTTTCGGGACAGTCCCGAGTCGTTGGGCCCGCCCGGCCCGGTCGGCCAGTAGACCTTGGTGAAGATCTCCACGGACTCGCGTCGCTCGCCCTCCAGCGCACGTCCGAGCACCGACTCCGCGGCGGTGTTCGCGTAGACGTCAGCGGTGTCGAAGGTGGTGATCCCCTCGTCCAGGGCCCTGCGCACGCACGCGCGGGCTCGGTCCTCCTCGATCTGTGAGCCGTGGGTCAGCCAGTTGCCGTAGCTGATCTCGCTTACCTTCAGGCCGGATGCGCCAAGTCGCCGAAACTCCATAGGGTCGACCCTAGGTGAAACCCCCGGACCCGGCAGAAGTCAGCGGATGGCCGCGCCGCCGTGCTTGACCTGGGGCTTGGGCAGGCGCAGCCGCCGCATCTGCCACGCACGAAGGACGGCGTACATGGTGACGCCCTTGGTGTCGGCCTGGGCGAACTTCTCTCCGATGGCGGCTCGGACGCCGATCACCACCCTCACGGCGTCCGCCAACATGACCAGCAGGACGAACAACCAGACGAAGCTGGCGAAGCCCTTGATCGCTCCGGGAGCCAGCACCACTGCCGCGAAGACCACGAAGAACAGCGGAACCAGGACTTCTCCGACGCACCAGCGGCTGTCGACGTAGTCACGCACGAACCGCCGGACGGGACCCTTGTCCCGGGCGGGCAGGTACGTGTCGTCACCTGTCGAGAGCGCGATCCGCTGTCGAGCGCGGTGCTCCTTCACCTGGGCGCGGCGGGCTGCGTTCTGCTCTTTGCGCGTGCGCGGCGCCGACAGTCGCTGCTTGCGCGCGGCCTCGGCCTCCTTGCGCGTCGGCGTCGCGCGCCCCTTACCGCCCGGCGCTGTATCGGCCGCAGCGTCGTCGACGACCGTCTTGGACGACGGGGAACGGCGACGAAACATCGGGCTGCCTCACTCGTGGCGGTGTACGTACCTGGGTCCTGGGCGGCGAGATGCCAGCAGGACGAGCCTACCGGGACTTGCGTAGATTCTGACCCTGCCTGCACGTAGGGTGGCAACGAGCATGGCCGGGGCCGCCGCCAGAAGGCCTGAGCCATGCAGGCGCGCATAAACCAGGAGAGGCCGACTCGATGAGCAGCATCATGCAACGGATGGCACTGATATTCCGGTCCAAGGCCAACAAGGCGCTCGACCGGGCCGAAGACCCGCGGGAGACGCTGGACTACAGCTACACCCAGCAGCAGGCGCTGCTCCAGAAGGTACGCCGCGGACTGGCCGACGTCGCCACCAGCCGCAAGCGCCTCGAGCTGCAGATCCAGCAGCTCGACCAGTCGTCCGCCAAGCTGCAGGGCCAGGCCCAGCAGGCGCTGGCTGCGGGCCGCGAGGATCTCGCCCGCGAGGCCCTGACCCGGCGCTCCGGACTGCAGCAGCAGATCGCCGACCTGCAGACGCAGCACGCGAACCTCCAGGCCCAGGAGGAGAACCTCACGACCTCCTCACAGCGGCTGCAGGCCAAGATCGAGGCGTTCCGCACGAAGAAGGAGACGCTGAAGGCCACCTACACCGCCGCGGAGGCGCAGACCCGGATCGGCGAGGCGTTCTCCGGCATCTCCGAGGAGATGGGCGACGTGGGGATGGCCATCGAGCGGGCCGAGGACAAGACGGCCCAGATGCAGGCACGGGCCGGTGCGGTCGACGAGCTGATCGCCTCGGGTGCGCTCAACGACCCGCTCTCGAGCGGGTCCGATGACATCACGGCGGAGCTCAACCGGGTCGCCTCGACCAACGACATCGAGCTCGAGCTGGCCAAGATGAAGTCCCAGATCGGCCCCGCCGGCGGGACTGCGGCGCAGATCGAGGGCCAGCCTGCCGCCGCGAAGGAGGAGCCGGCATGATCATCCGGATCCTCAGTGAAGGGCAGTTCGACGTGCCCGACTCCGCGGTCAACGGCCTCAACGAGCTCGACGGCTCCCTCGAGGCGGCAATCGAGGCCGGCGACGAGCAGACCTTCAAGTCGGCACTCGGCGCGTTGCTCGAGGGCGTACGCAAGGCCGGGGAGCCGGTGGCCCTTGACGCGCTGGTGCCGTCCACACTCGTCTTGCCGCACTCCGAGGCCAGCCTCGCCGAGGTTCGTGACCTGCTCAGCGGCGACGGGCTCATCCCCGGCTGACGGCGCCGCAGCAGGCTCAACAGTCACAGCAGATCCACAGCGCCCGGCGACCACCGATACGGAACAAAACGGAGACCGTAGACGTCATAATCAGTACCCGGTCCGACCCCGGATCAGACAAGAGATTCCTCAGGGGACTCTCCTCAACAGAAAGAGGGCGCTTCGACGCCATGGCACGAACCCGATTCCGCAGCGACGCGGGACTCACCGCCCGCATGAGCCTGGTGATGCTCCTGCTAGGCGCCCTGTACGTCACGGTCGCCGCTGGCCTCATCGCGTACGGCGTGTCGGTCGCCGCCGTCCTCATCTTCGCTGTGCTCGCCGGTGCGGGTCAGTGGTACTTCTCCGACAAGCTGGCCACCATGGCCATGCGTGCCCGCGAGGTGACCCCTGCACAGGCACCGGAGCTGCACGGCATGGTCGACCGGCTGTGCGCACTCGCGAACATGCCCAAGCCGCGGGTGATGATCGCCGACACCGACATGCCGAACGCCTTCGCCACCGGCCGCAGCCCCGAGCACTCGGTCATCTGCGTGACCACGGGCATCATGAGGCGCCTCGACAACGAGGAGCTCGAAGGCGTCTTGTCGCACGAGCTCTCGCACGTGGCGCACCGTGACGTCGCGGTGATGACGATCGCGGGCTTCCTCGGTGTGCTGGCCGGGCTCGTGATGCGCTGGGGCATGTACTTCGGCGGCGGACGGCGCAACAACAACAACGGCGTTCCGTTCATCGTGATCTGGCTCGCCAGCATCGTGGTGTACTTCATCTCGTTCCTGCTGACCCGCGTGCTCAGCCGCTACCGCGAGCTGTGTGCCGACCGCTCGGGTGCCTACCTCACCGGCAAGCCGTCAGCTCTCGCCTCCGCTCTGACGAAGATCTCGGGTGACATGGCCCGTATCCCCAGCCGGGACCTGCGCGAGAGCCAGGCGATGAACGCCTTCTTCTTCGCTCCCGCGATCAACGGCAAGTCCGTCGGCACGCTCTTCTCGACACACCCCTCGCTCGAGACCCGCTTGGCGCAGCTGGCCAAGATCTCCGGAGACCTGTCCCGCCCGACCGCCTGAGGCGGTACGCGCCCTCGAGGCTGGGTACCTGGCTCACGCGTGCAAGGATCAATGAGTGGGCATCTTCGGCAACCTCTTCGGTCGCAGCGACATCGCCAAACCGAACCTCGACAACCTTTTCGCTGTCCCGTCGGCGGGCGTGACGCTCGAGGCCGCCGCCGGGTTCAAGCCGACCGGCGTCGGGTCGGTGTGCTATCGCCAGGCCGAAGGTGGTGCCTTCGCGGCCACCCAAAGCGACGTGCAAGAGCTGCTTGACGCCGACGAGGGACCTAAGGTCGAGCGGACGACTGACGACTTCGGGTTCACCTGGCTCGTCTGCCGTCGAGACCCGAGCGAGCTTAGCGACCTGATCACGGAGATCCATGCAGTGAACAGCTCGCTGGAGAATGCCGGCTTCGGGCCGTCACTGCTCTGCTCGCTGGTGTCGTTCGAGAACGCCGAGGGACGCCGCTTCGGGCTCGTCTACCTGTACAAGCAGGGCACCTTCTACCCCTTCGCGCCGACCAAGGTCAAGCAGCGGGACAACGCGCTCGAGCTGCAGATCCGGGGCGTGCTGAAGGACGACCTCACGATCGAGCCCGAGCTCGGCCGCTGGATGGCGGTCTGGGGTGCGCCCGGCATGTGAGCGGTGCGAGACCATGGTCGGGTGCGTGTGCTCGTCGCCCCCGACTCCTTCTCCGGCACCCTGACCGCCCCCGAGGCGGCGGACGCGATCGCCGACGGCTGGCTACGGCGTGCGCCCGGCGATGAGATCATCCGAGTGCCGATGTCCGACGGTGGATCCGGTTTCGTGGGCGCCCTGCACGCCTGTCTCGGCGGTGACTCTCGTCGCCGTCTCGGTGCACGACCACTACGCAGATGCGGTCCCGCGTCGCTGCTGATGGTCGGCGACACCGCCTATGTGGAGTCTGCCCAGGCGGCCGGCTTGACCCTCGCGACCCGCCGCGAGCCTGAGCACGCCTCGTCCTACGGCGTCGGAGAGCTGATCGCTGCCGCCCTGACCGGCGGCGCCCGGCGCCTCGTGGTAGGTCTGGGCGAGACGGCGACCAACGACGCCGGGGCAGGTCTGCTGGCCGCACTGGGCGCCCGATCATCCCCCGAGGGCGCTCTGCTGGGCGGCCCGAGCTCCCTCGAGACGCTGGCAGCTGTCGATCTCGAGGCTGCCCGCCGCCGCTGCGCCGGCGTCGACATCGTGATCGCGTCCGACGTGGACATCCCCCTGCTCGGCCTGCGCGGGACCACCAACGTCACACGGCGGGAGCCGCGGACTCGCCGACGAGCGGCTGGTGCACGTCGACGCCCAGCTCGCGCGGTTCGCGGAGGCCACCGACCGCAAGGTCGCGACCGCTCAAGGGGGCCGGGGCCGGCGGCGGCGCCGGGTTCGCGCTGCTCCTGCTCGGCGGTACGCGAGTCGACGCCGTGGCGCTTCGTGGCGGCGACGGTCGGCCTGCGCCGAGCTGGCCCGAGGGGCCGATCTCGTGGTGACGGGAGAGGGGTCGTTCGACTTCTCGTCCAGGTCCGGCAAGGTGCCGTACGGCGTCGCCGAGATCGCCGGAGCCGCCATCCGCCCCTGCATCGCCCTCGCCGGCGAGGTTCTCGTCGGCTCCAGGGAGATGCGGGCGCTCGGTGTCGAGTCCGCGTACTCCGTCGTCGAGCTGGTGGGCCGCGAGGCGGCGATGGCGGATCCAGCCGCCAGTCTCAGCAAGCTCGCCGAACGCGTCGCCCGGTCGTGGTCGAGGTAGTCCGTCTCGAACCCGAGTGCGCGCTAACGGTCGTCCGGTCGGTGTGGGACCATAGGAATGCGCGCGGGGTCCACGCTGTTGGCCCTGTCAACCGAAGTTCGAGCCCCTTATCTCTACGCGATGGAGCACGTGACATGACTATCCAGGACGAGACGACCTCGACCGTGACACAGTCAGCCGCCCTCGATGGCGTCTTGTTGACCGACCACGCGGCACGCAAAGTCCGCGACCTGCTCGACCAGGAGGGCCGCGACGACCTCCAGCTGCGGGTGTCGGTACAGCCGGGTGGCTGCTCGGGGCTGCGCTACCAGCTCTTCTTCGACGAGCGCAACCTCGACGGGGACACGGTCCACGACTTCCACGGTGTCTCGGTCGTCGTCGACCGGATGAGCACGCCGTACCTCCACGGGGCCACCATCGACTTCGTGGACACCATCGAGAAGCAAGGCTTCACGATCGACAACCCGAATGCCACCGGCTCGTGCGCGTGCGGCGACTCCTTCCACTGAGCAGTCAGACCCAGAGCCCCTAGACAGCAGCCCGCAGACAGCCTGCGCCGTGCCCATCGCCGTGACCGGTTCGGTGGCGACCGACCACCTGATGTCCTACCCGGGGCTGTTCGCCGACTCCCTCGTCGTCGACCAGCTCGACAAGATCGCGCTGTCGTTCCTCGTCGACGACCTCGAGGTGCGGCGCGGTGGCTGCGCGGCGAACATCGCCTTCGGACTGGCCGCGCTCGGGCGCCACGCCGGTCCTCGTTGCGGCCGTGGGGGAGGACTTCGCGGACTACCGGTCATGGCTGGAGCGCCACGGCGTCGACTGCCGCTCGGTGCACTATTCCGCGACCCGTCACACGGCTCGATTCATCTGTACGACCGACAGCTCCCATGCCCAGATCGCGTCCTTCTACGCCGGCGCGATGACCGACGCGCGAGAGATCGAGCTCGGGCCGGTCGCCGACCGGGTCGGCGGTCTCGATCTCGTCGTGGTCGGCCCCAACGACCCGGTGGCGATGCTGCGACACACCGAGGAGTGCCGGTCGCGTGGATACCCGTTCGCGGCGGATCCTTCACAGCAGCTGGCTCGTGCCGACGGTGAGTCCATCCGCCAGCTGATCGAAGGCGCCGCCTTCTTGTTGACGAACCAGTACGAGGCCGCTCTCACCGAGCAGAAGACCGGCTGGGACGCCGAGCAGATCGTCAAGCGCGTCGACACGCGGGTCGTGACGCTCGGCGCCGCCGGAGTGAGCATCCAGCGACAAGGCGAGGAGCCGATCGTCGTGCCGGCAGTCTCCGGCGTCGCGGCAGTGGAGCCGACCGGGGTCGGTGACGCGTTTCGCGCCGGCTTCCTGGGCGCGGTGGTCGCTGGGCTGTCCCTGCGAACTGCCGCGGCCATCGGCTGCGTGCTCGCGGCATATGTGGTCGAGCGCATCGGCACCCAGGAGTACGCGTTCACACCTGCCGAGTTCCTGGTTCGGCTCCGTTCGGCCTACGGTGACGACGTGGCTGCGGAGGCAGCGGGGTGGCTGCAAGGGCCCGCGTGAGGCGCCGCCTCCAGCTGCCTCGTACACGGGCGACGCACCCACCTCGACGGTCGCGATGAACCATGCTGGAGTAGGGTTCTGAGCGACGGATTCCGTGCACGAACCGACCAGGAGGGCGCCACGTGGGACGGCTTCTAGCCGAGCGCGCTGACCGACGACCACGGCTGCGGAGACTCGCGGCGGTCGGTTTCCTGACCCTGTCGCTGCTGGTCTGTACGGGTTGCTCGCAGGCCACCGAGGACCAGTGGAAGCGGCTGGGGCTGCCGGTGCCGGCAAGCGACCGGTCGCCGTACGTGAAGGACCTCTGGATCGGGTCCTGGACAGCGGCGTTCATCGTCGGGTTCTTCGTCTGGGGCCTGATCTTGTACGCGTCGTTCCGGTTCCGCAGGCGCTCCGACGACGAGTCGCCGTCGCAGGTCCGCTACAACCTCCCGATCGAGGTGCTGTACACGATCGCGCCGATCATCGTCGTCGTGGTCCTCTTCTACTTCACGATCGAGAAGCTCGACAAGGTCAACGCGGTCGTCGACCATCCGGTGCACCAAGTCGATGTGACCGCGCAACGATGGGCATGGACCTTCAACTACCTGCACGAGCCCGCGGCGAACAACCGTAACGTCTACGACATCGGGACTCCCGCCTCATTGCCTGAGCTGTGGTTGGTCAAGGGGGAGAGCGTGACCTTCCACCTGTTCTCGCCCGACGTCATCCACTCGTTCTGGGTGCCGGCCTTCTACTTCAAGCTCGACGTGATCCCGGGCCGCAGTGACCGGAGCACCCAGTCGTTCTCGATGACCCCGACACGGGACGGGATATTCGCAGGACGGTGCGCGGAGCTGTGTGGCTACCTGCACTCCCGCATGCTGTTCCAGGTACATGTCGTCGACCGTGCCGCCTTCGACGCACACATGAAGGCGCTCGCGTCCGCCGGTCAGTACGGCATCCTCCGCGGGCAGAGCAACGACCGGACGGTCAGCGGGTTGGCCACATCTCAGGGGAGCGTGTCGTGACCGCTATCGACGACAGCCGGACCTCGGCCGGGCGTGAAGTCCCGCTCGGCCCACCCCCTCGCACCAAGGGGCAGGTGATCGTCAAGTACATCACCACGACCGACCACAAGGTCATCGCGAACCTGTACCTGTCGACGTCGTTCGGGTTCTTCCTGATCGGCGGCCTGATGGCCCTGACCATGCGCGCCGAGCTGGCCCGGCCGGGGCTCCAGTTCGTCGATGACTCCTTCTACAACCAACTGTTCACGATGCATGGCACGATCATGCTGCTGCTCTTCGCGACGCCTCTGTTCGTCGGCTTCGCCAACGCCATCATGCCGCTGCAGATCGGGGCACCCGATGTGGCCTTCCCGCGGCTCAACATGTTCAGCTACTGGCTGTTCTTGTTCGGCGGCCTCATCGTGGTCGGCGGGTTCTTCACGCCGGGTGGCGCGGCGGACTTCGGCTGGTACGCCTACTCGCCCCTGTCGAACTCGGTCCAGTCGCCCGGGCTTGGTGGCGACATGTGGGTCATGGGACTGTGGCTGGTGGGGCTGGGCACGATCTTGGGCGCCGTCAACTTCGTCACCACGATCCTCTGCATGCGGGCCCCGGGCATGACCATGTTCCGGATGCCGATCTTCACGTGGAACATCCTGGTCACGTCTCTTCTCGTGCTGATCGCGTTCCCGATCTTCGCGGGTGCGCTGCTTGCCCTCGAGGCCGACCGGGCGCTCGGCGCACACATCTTCGATGCCGCGAACGGCGGCGCGATCTTGTGGCAGCACCTGTTCTGGTTCTTCGGTCACCCCGAGGTGTACATCATCGCGCTGCCGTTCTTCGGCATCGTCACAGAGGTGCTGCCCGTCTTCTCCCGCAAGCCCATCTTCGGGTACGTCGGACTGGTCGGCGCCACGCTCACGATCGCGGCGCTCTCCGTTGCGGTGTGGGCCCACCACATGTTCGTCACCGGGGCTGTCGACCTGCCGTTCTTCTCGTTCATGACGTTCCTGATCGCGGTCCCGACGGGGGTGAAGTTCTTCAACTGGATCGGGACGATGTGGGGGGGATCTCTGTCCTTCGAGACTCCGATGCTGTTCGCCGTCGGGTTCCTCGTGACGTTCCTGTTCGGCGGACTCACCGGTGTGATCTTGGCGTCGCCACCGCTTGACTTCCAGCTGAACGACTCCTACTTCGTCGTCGCACACTTCCACTACGTCGTGTTCGGCACCGTCGTGTTCGCGATGTTCGCCGGTTTCTACTTCTGGTGGCCGAAGATGACCGGCAGGATGCTCGACGATCGGGTGGGCAAGATCCACTTCTGGCTGCTGTTCATCGGGTTCCACACCACCTTCCTCGTGCAGCACTGGCTCGGAGTGGAGGGCATGCCGCGCCGCTACGCCGACTACCAGGCCAGCGACGGCTTCACGACCCTTAACGAGATCTCCAGCATCGGCGCGTTCATCCTCGGCGCCTCGACACTGCCTTTCCTGTACAACGTGTGGAAGTCGCGCAAGGGCCCGAAGGTGATGGTCGACGACCCCTGGGGCTGGGGGCGTTCGCTCGAATGGGCGACCTCCTGCCCGCCGCCGCGGCACAACTTCAACGAGCTGCCGCGGATCCGCTCCGAGAGCCCCGCATTCGACCTGCACCATCCGGAGGTCGCCCTGATGGAGATCGGGGAGCACGACCGCTTCAACACCGACGAGGACATGGCTGACATGCCGAGCCAGGACGGCAGACGCGAACACCTGCAGGAGATGGCCGACGGTGCCCCAGCGCAGGGTGGGACCGACGACGGGAAGCCCACGACAGTGAAGGTCGAGGCGTGGGTCTTCGGTTCGGTCACGGCGTTCTTCGTCATCGTCGCCCCGGCGTACTGGTTCGTCCAGTCACGACCCGACGGGTACGGCCGCACTGATCATGACGACCCTGCTGGCGGCGCTCGTGACGTTCTACCTGGCGTTTCACGCCAACAAGATGGACGAACGCCCGGAGGACCGCAAGGAGGCCGAGGTCATCGAGGGTGCGGGTGAGCTCGGCTTCTTTCCGCCGTACTCCTGGTGGCCGCTGTGGTGTGCGTCGAGCCTGGCAGTCTGCGTGCTCGGCACCGTCTTCGGGTGGTGGCTGCTGCTGATCGGAGTTGGCTTCGGTTCGATGTCGCTGGTCGGCTGGGTGTTCGAGTTCTACCGCGGTGAGCACGCCCACTGACTCGTTTCTCCGAAATGTCGTGATGAAGCCGTGACTTGGTTCACCCTGCGTAATGTTCCTGACCGTCGCCGTACCTTGTTACGCTTGGGCCACATCTCACCTGAGTTCGAGGAGTCACGTATGTCTGCATGGGGGATCCGCTCGAGGCTGGGCACGGCGGCTGTGGCCGCTGTGGCGGTGAGCCTTGCCCTCACCGGATGCCAGCAGAACGGCAACGGGTCGAACTCGGCGTCCGTGCCAGGCAACCACGTGGCGGCCAACAACGGCGGCGGCAACTCCTCCGCCAACAGTGCGCCGGCGGCCACGATCACCGCAAATGTCACGTCCGGAGCCAAGAATGTCGCGGTGAACACACCGCTCGAGGTGCACGTCGCCGGCGGAACGCTCAACGACGTGGTGTTCAAGGCGCATGGTTCGGCGAAGCCTATCCATGGCTCGTTCAACGGCGCCAAGACGCAGTGGACGGCCGGCAGCCTGCTCGAGCCGAGCACCCGGTACGTCGTGTCGACCCGCGCTGCGAACGCCGACGGGTCCGTCGCGAGGAGCCGCAGCGCGTTCACGACGCAGGACCTCAGCCTCGACAAGCAGACGTACGCCAGCATCGCGCCGCTTCCGAAGGAGGTCGTCGGTGTCGGCATGCCCGTCATCGTGAAGTTCGACCTTCCTGTGAAGAACGAGGCGGCGTTCGAGAGGCACATGTCGGTGACGTCCAGCCCGGCGACCGTGGGCTCCTGGCACTGGATCAGCAACCAAGAGGTGCACTGGCGGCCGAAGACGTTCTGGAAGCCCGGCACGCATGTCCACGTCCACGTCGACGTCAACTCCGTCGACGCCGGCAACGGCATCTACGGCCAGATGAGCCGCACGACGAACTTCACGATCGGTAGGTCGGTGATCATGAAGATCAACCTCAAGACCGACCACATGAAGGTCCTGCTCAACGGCAAGCTGGCTCGCGTCATCCCCGTGACTGGCGGGCAGCCCGGGCTGGAGACCCGTAGCGGCATCAAGCTGATCGTCGAGAAGTTCACCAGCATCCGGATGAACGCGGCCACGGTGGGCATCGCGCCCGGCAGTCCCAGCTACTACAACATTCCCGACGTCCAGTACGCGCAGCGAGTCACGTTCTCCGGTGAGTTCTTGCACGCGGCGCCATGGTCAACGTACGCACAGGGGTCCTACAACGTCTCTCATGGATGCGTCGGGATGAGCACCGAGAACGCCGCCTGGCTCTTCGGCATCACGCACCGTGGCGACCCGGTCGAGGTGACCGGCTCGAACCGTACCCTTGAGCCGAACAACGGATGGACCGACTGGGACCAGACCTTCCAGCAGTACAAGCAGGCCTCGGCTCTCAACTGACCACCCCTCCAGACAGGGCGCAACAAGTACCTCCGAGTCGAAGAACGTGGTAGGGTTTGCGAAGGTAGCGTCAGGCGTGTCGAGGTCTTCCGGGTTGGCAGCGTCAGAACTCCCACCATCGAAAGACCTCGACCCCTACTGCGGCCGACGCGCCATCCCCACTACGAGGAGGATCTGACCCATGGGATGGGAGCACTCGAGCAGTGGGGTGACGACGTCGCTCGGATAGAACCTGCTCGGTGGCGGAGTTGTCAACGAGGTGTGGAGCGTGCGTGTCAACGGGCAGTTCGCGGTTGCCCGTCTCGGCGCCCGCAGTGACGCTGATCTTGCGTGGGAGACCGACCTGCTGCGGCATCTCGACCGCCAAGGGCTGACGGTGCCGGTGCCGATCGCCACGACGTCTGGCCGGCTGTTCGCTGATGGTCTGGTGGTGATGTCCTACCTGGAGGGCGAACCGCCCGAGACGGAGGCCGACTGGCGTCGCGTGGCCGACACGCTGCGCCAGCTGCATACGGTTGACGCAGGGCTGGCCGCAGCGCCCGGGCTGGCGTTCCTCGACCGATCTGCTTCACGCAGAGACCGGGACGAAGATCGACCTCGGCGTGATGCCGCCTGAGGGCGTTGCCCGATGCCGAGCAGCGTGGGCGCGGCTCACCGGGCATCAGACCTGCGTCGTGCACAGCGACCCGACTCCGGGCAACATCCGCATGACTGCCGATCGGGTCGGGATCATCGACTGGGACGAGTCGCACGTCGACGCCGCGGACTTCGACCTGTTGCTGCCCCATAACGCCGCCGATCTGAGCGACGGCGCACACGACACCGCCGCGCAAGCGTTCGCCGCGTGGGACGCCGCCCGTTGCTGGGGCCACGAGTTTGCAGTCGAGCAGCTAGCCGAAGTCAGAGCGGTCTGATTGTCGCTTCGACACGCCGCTCGCCACACCCTCGATTGCGGTGAGCCGGTTTACGGGCGGTGGCTTGACTCCTCCAGGTCGAAGTCGTCGCCACCGACCTGGCCCGTCGTCTCGATACCGAGATGGCGGCCGTCGATGGAGGCGGGCAGCGCGTCATGGGCGTGGTGGGCAGCCTCATCCATCTCGGCGGTCGTCGGCTTCTGTACGGCGTCGGCGAACCAGAACTGCGACAGCCTTGCCCGGAGGCGTTCCTTGCCCCCTTGAGGAGACGGGACACCGTTGGCGTCGACGGCCTGCGGGAGCTCCAGCGGTGCCTGCCGCTCGTGCGAGGTGAGCGTGTACGCCCGCTCCGGGTTGATCGGCGCGTGGATCTCGCTGTAGGCGCCCGTTGGGGAGCGGACGATGACGCCTGTCTCGTAGCCGTGCAGCACAGTCTCTCGGTCATGGCGCTGCAACGAGATGGCCCAACGCCTGGCGATGATGAACGCGAGCACAGGTCCGACGAAGATGAAGACCCGCATGAACCACGTGATCGCCTCGATCGACAGTCCGAACGTGGTAGCCAAGATGTCGTTGCCGCCGGCGATCCACAAGATCGCGTACGCCGTCATCCCGGCCACCCCGAGTCCGGTACGGGTGGGCTGGTTGCGTGGACGGTCGAGCAGGTGGTGTTCTCGATTGTCGCCGGTGATCCAGCGTTCGACGAAGGGGTAGGCGCCGAGGACCGTGAACAGGAGCCCCATCAGCAACAGGCCGGGGACCAAGACGTTGAGGGACAGCGTGAAGCCCCAGGCGTGGATCTCCCAGTTGGGCATGATCCGCAGGCCGCCCTCGAGCCAGCCCATGTACCAGTCGGGCTGGGAGCCGGCCGACACCTTCGACGGGTCGTACGGGCCGTACATCCAGATCGGGTTGATCTGCATCAGGGCGCTCATCAGCGCGGTGACGCCGAAGACGATGAAGAAGAAGCCGCCCGCCTTGGCCATGTACACCGGCATCAGGGGGTAGCCGACCACGTTGTTGTTGGTACGGCCGGGGCCGGGCCACTGCGTGTGCTTGTGGTAGACGAGCAGCAGCATGTGCGCGGTGACCAGCGCGACCAAGATGCCTGGTACCAGCAGGACGTGGACGGTGTAGAGCCGGGAGATGAAGATGTCACCCGGGAACTGCCCGCCGAAGATGAAGAACGACACGTAGGTGCCGACCACCGGTATCGAGCAGCATGAGCCCGGACGCGATGCGCAGTCCGACGCCGGACAGCAGGTCGTCAGGCAGCGAATAGCCGGCGAAGCCCTCGATGATGCCGAGCTGCAGCAGCCCGAGGCCGATCAGCCAGTTGATCTCGCGCGGCTTGCGGAACGCCCCGGTGAAGAAGACCCGCAGCATGTGGATGGTCATCGACGCCAGGAAGAGGTTGGCCGCCCAGTGGTGCATCTGGCGCATCAGCAGCCCGCCGCGCACGTCGAACGACAGGTGCAGGGTGGAGGAGTACGCCTCTGACATGGGCACGCCGCGCAGGTTCGCGTACGAACCCATGTACGTGACCTCTTCCATGCTGGGCTTGAACCACAGCGTCAAGAAGACGCCGGTGAGCAGGAGGATCACGAAGCTCCACAGCGCGATCTCGCCCAGCATGAACGACCAGTGGTCGGGGAAGACCTTGCGCAGCTGCTTCTTCAAGATGCCGGCGAGACCTACCCGCTCGTCGATCCAGTTGACGGGTCCAGCGAGCGGGTTTGGCTGGCCCGAGCCGATCTCGTCGACGGCCGGCCTGACCGGTGTTGTACTCATGCCGACATCATCCCCGTTCCCAGAAACTAGGGCCGACCGGCTCGTTGAAGTCGCTCATCGCGATCAGGTAGCCCTGCTTGTCGACACCGAGATGTAGTTGTGGAAGAGCTCTGGCCGCCGGCCCGAACAACACCTTGCCGTTGTTCGCCAGGTCGAACGTCGACTGGTGGCATGGGCAGAGCAGATGGTAGGTCTGCTGCTCCCAGAGGCTGATCGGGCAGCCGACATGGGTGCAGATCTTGGAGTAGCAGAGGATCCCGTCGATCCCCCAGTCCTTGCGGGACGGGTACGGCGTGATGTCGTCGGGCTGCATGCGTACGACGATGACGGCCGCCTTGACCTTCTGGACCTGGAGGTCGGTGCCTTCGTACTGAGCGGGCGTCACTGTGCCGTCTGGGGCGGTCTCCTGGAAGAACAACGCAGGCTCGGCGTTGATCAGCTGACCGATCTCGATCTCTTCGGGCTTGATCGGCGCTCCGGACACGTCGTTGACGACCCGCACGCCCTTGCGCCACACCGTGTGCTCGAGGGAGTTCTCCGCAGTGCCACCCTTGCCGAAGACGGGCAGTGGCCCGAGGTCGCGCAGCAGCACGAGAGCCGGCAGCCCGAGCAGCGCCATCGAGCCGAGCATGGTGTTGCGGACCAGCGTACGGCGACCGAATCCGGACTCCTGGACGCCCTGGTCGAAGGCCTCGAGCGCGACCTCCCGGTCAGCAGGGGTCGACGCGGCGGTGTGGCGCATCTCGACGATCTCGTGGTCGCCCATCAGCTTCTTCGCCCAGTGGATCGCTCCGATACCCATCAGCAGCAGTGAGAGGCCGAGGGTGAGTCCGAGGGTCAGGTTGGACAGGCCGTATCCATGGATGGTGTCGGCATGCGGCCCCGGTGTGGGGGAGAAGCTGAAGTACGCGACACAGAAGAGGATCGCCAGCAGCCCGGCGAGGGCGAACATCGTCGCGATCTGCCGCTCGGCCCGTCGCTCCAGCTTGGGGTCGACATCGGTCGGCCGGTACTCGTGCTCGGGCAGGCCCGGGTCGGGGATCGGGTCGTCATTGCCGGACAACAGCAGGGACTCGTCGCCCCGGTCGTCCGTGCCGGGCGGGCCCACCAGCTCCTGGTGGTCGCTCGCGTGCTGGTCCTCGTTCACGAGCGCTTCTTCTTTCCCGCCCGTACACCCTGGTTGCCGATCCAGACGGCAGCTCCGACGAGGGCGCCCATGCCGCCTAGCCAGCCCCACAGGCCCTCCGAGCACCGGGCCGCGGCTACCGAGGTCCGAGCCACCGTACTTGGGCTGTGTCTTGAGCATCGTGATGTACGCGAGGATGTCGCGTTTCTCGGTCGGAGTGATCACCGCGTCATCGAAGCGCGGCATCTGTCCAGGGCCCGTAAGCATTGCCTCAATGATATGCCTCGCACTCGTGCTGAGCAGCGACGGGGCGTAGCCGCCCTGGGGGAGTGCGCCCCCCTCGGCGGCGAAGTTGTGACAGGCCGTGCAGTTGGTCTTGAAGAACTGCCCTCCGGTGACGATCTCGGAGGTCGTGGCGCCGCTGACGTTGGTCTCGTCGCCGCCGGGGATCGCAGGGCCCGGGCCGAGGGTGGCGATGTAGGCCGCGAGCTCAGAGATCTCGCTCGGTGTGTAGTTCACCCGCTTCTGCAGCGCCTGGCGCGCGGGCTTGGCCAAGGGCATCCTGCCGGTCCCCACCTGGAAGTCGACGGCGGCGGCGCCGACGCCGGTCAGGGCGGGGCCGTAGTTGGTCTTCGACTTCGTCAAGACGCCTTCGCCGTTGAGCCCGTGGCAGGTAGCGCATCCGACGACGTACAGCTTGCGGCCGGCTTCCACCTGGGCTGTGCTCGACGGCGAGCTGGCGGCCACCGCTGGACGGAAGGCGGAGTACAGCGTGCCGGCGACGACGAGCCCGAGCAGCACGACAAGGAGGCCCGCGAGCGGGTGTCGGCGCCGAGTCGACAGGTTCCTCACGAAGTACCTCTTCCGGTCGCTACTTCAGCAGGTAGATGGTGGCGAACAAGCCGATCCACACCACGTCGACGAAGTGCCAGTAGTAGGACACGACGATCGCGGTGACAGCCTGTTCGTGGGTGAACGTGCGCGCCATGAACGTCCGCCCGAGGACGAACAAGAACGCGATGAGCCCACCCGTCACGTGCAGGCCGTGGAAGCCGGTGGTGAGGTAGAAGATCGAGCCGTACGGAGACGAGGGGATCGTGATGTTCTCGCGCATCAGCCCGAAGTACTCGAAGACCTGCCCGCCGATGAAGAACGACCCCATCATGTAGGTGAGGACGAACCACTCCCTCAGTCCCCACTTGCCGACCTGGTACACCCGGCCCGATCGCCCGACCTGACCGCGCTCGGCTGCGAACACGCCCAGCTGGCAGGTGACCGAGCTGAGCACCAAGACGGTGGTGTTGACCGAGGCGAACGGCACATCCAGGTGCGGTGTCTCCTGGGCCCACAGCGCGGGTACCACCGCGCGGATCGTGAAGTAACAGGCGAACAGCGCCGCGAAGAACATCAGCTCGCTGGCGAGCCAGACGATCGTTCCGACGCTGACCAAGCTGGGGCGGTCATGCTGGCCATGCAGTCGCGAGGAGGGGATCGCCGTAGAGGTCGCCACCAGCACATTATGTAGGTACATCCAGGGCGCGGCACGGCGACCCCCCGTCGGGTCGATCCGGGCGCGAACGTCGGCGGCCGGTAGCATCGCGACCAACGAAACGTCGGACGAGATGGGGCGGGCAACGGCCATGAGGGTGCTGGTCTACAGCGACGACATGTTCACCAGGGCCACCGTCGTCCGTGCACTCGGCAAGCGTCCCCATCCCGACCTGCCGGAGGTCGAGTACCTCGAGTGCGCCACGGAGCCGGTCGTGATCGCGGCGATGGACGCCGGCGGCATCGACTTGGCCATCCTCGACGGGGAGGCCGTCCCGGTTGGCGGGATGGGGATCGCCCGCCAGCTCAAGGACGAGATCTTCCGGTGCCCTCCGTTGCTGGTGCTGACCGGTCGCGTCGAGGACGGCTGGCTGGCCACCTGGTCGCGGGCCGATGCAGCGGTTCCCCACCCTATTGACCCCCTGGAGCTGGCCGAGACGGTCGTGCGGCTGCTTCGCCCGCGTGCTGATGTCGCAACCACCTGAGTTCTCCTGGCCGGAGGTCTTGACGCCGTTGATGAACGGCGAAAACCTCGACGCGGAGCAGACCGGGCTGGGCGATGCGCCGGATACTCGGCGGCGAGGCGACTCCTGCTCAGATCGCCGGTTTCGCCGTCGCGCTGCGCAGCAAGGGCGAGACTGTCGAGGAGGTCGAGGGGCTGGTCGCCACCATGTACGAGTTCGCTGCGCCGTTGACCTGGGGCGCGCGAGCCGTCGACATCGTGGGCACCGGGGGAGACCGGTCACAGACCGTCAACATCTCCACGATGGCAGCGATCGTCGCAGCGGGGGCAGGCGTACCCGTGGTCAAGCACGGCAACCGGGCGGCCTCCTCGAGCTGTGGCTCGGCCGACGTCCTGGAGCAGCTGGGCATCAGGCTCGACCTCGGGCCACCGGCTGTCGAAGAGGTGATGCGGCGCGTCGGGATCACGTTCTGCTTCGCGCCGGTGTTCCACGGCGCGCTGCGGCACTCCGCCGTCACCCGGCGCGAGCTCGGCGTTCCGACGACTTTCAACTTCCTCGGTCCGCTGGCCAACCCGGCTAGACCCGCTGCTCAAGCCGTGGGGGTCGCTGACGCGCGGATGGCCGTGATCATCGCCGGGGTGCTGGCCCGGCGCGGCGTCGACGGTTTCGTGTTCCGGGGCGACGACGGTCTCGGACGAGCTGACGACGACGACGACGTCTTCCCTGTGGTCCATCGTCGGCGGTGTCGTCTCCGAGCATCGCCTCGACTCCGAGGAGCTCGGGCTGGCCCGATCCGTGCCCGCGCGACCTGAAGGGAGGCGACGCGCCCTACAACGCCGAGGTGGTGCACCGGGTGGTCGGCGGCGAGCTTGGGCCGGTGCGCGACGCAGTACTGCTCAACGCGGCCGCGGCGATCGCCGCGTACGACGTCAGCGATGGTCCCGTCGTCACCCGCATCGCCGACGGGTTGCAGCGGGCCGTCGCTTGCGATCGACTCCGGTGCCGCCGAGGCCAAGCTCGCGGCCTGGATCAGCGCCGTCGCGTCCGTCTGACGGCTACCCGTCGACGCCCACCGAGAAGGCCGCCTCCAGGTCGTAGGTGGAGTACGCGCGGAAGGCGATGTGCGTCTCGGTGGAGACGATCCCGTCGATCTTGTTGATGTGGTCCGGCACGAGGTCGGCGACGTCGTCGTGGTTCCGGACCCGCAGCAGGGCTATGAGGTCGATCTCGCCGGTCACGGAGTACACCTCGCTCACGCCGTCGATTGCGGCGATCTCGCGGGCGATCTCCGGGATCTTGGCCACGTCTGCCTTGATGAACACGATCGCGGTGATCACGCTGCCTCCTCGACGACGGTACGTGGGCAGCCTAGCGACACTCGGCCGCACCGACCTCGCCGATCTAGCGGACCGGCCGCGACCAGGTCGACAGGTGGCGAGGCTGGTCGAAGGGAACGAGGGTGTCACGGGAGTCCTCGATCGACTCCAGCAGCTCGCGCTCGGACTCGGCGCCGTGGACCGGACAAGACCACACTCCGTCGACGTGGACGAGTCGGGTCCGCGGCAGCTCCAGCCATCGCAGGACCTTCTCCGACTCCTCGGTCGTCGCGGCCGGTGCCGGGCCCGGCCGCGGGATGACCGTCTCGGCGGTCATCCGCAGCTGCTCGGTCCAGCTTCGTGCGCTGACGCCGTCGGGGATCACCCCGGCCGCCGCGAGACGGCCGCGTCGAACCACATGGACCTCCCAGCGACCCGCGTCGTTGCGCCGGGCGCCGACCAGCTCCGAGCACGAGGTCAGCGATCGCAGCCGCTGCGAGCGGGCTGCGGCGCGGATGAAGCTCGTCATCCGGTTGCGGTGGGAAGCGGCCTCCTCGAAGCGCTCGGTTGCCGCCAGGGCGGCCATGCGGGCCCGGATGGCGGAGGTGACGATGACCGGGCTGGTCCACAGCGTCCGGCGGAGGTCGTCGATGGTCGCTGCGTAGACCGGCAACGGCACGGAGCCGTCGCACGGGGACAGGCATCTGCCCATCTCGGCCAGGACGCAGGGGCTGCGCTGCGGGGACCTGGGGAGGCGGTCCGTGCACTGACGGATCGGGAAGCTCTCGTGCAGCGCCGCCGCCGCCGACTCGGCGGCCTTCCTGGACCGGAACGGGCCGAGGTAGTCGCCACCGTCGTCGAGGACGTGCTTGACGACCGACAACCTCGGCCACGGCTCGACCGTGAGCTTGACCCAGACGACGCGCTCGGGGAACTTGGACCGTCTGTTGTATCTGGGCTTGTGCTCGGCGATCAGGCGAAGCTCGCGCACCTCCGCCTCGAGGGATGTCGCGCACACGACACCTTGGACCCGCTCCGCGAGCCCGACCATCTCACCCATCCGCGAGCGCGTCTCGCTTGCCGTGAAGTAGTTACGCACCCGGCTGCGGATGTCTCGCGACGTCCCGACGTAGAGCACCGTCCCCCGGGCGTCGTGGAAGAGGTACACACCCGGGGCGTGGGGGAGCGACTCGGCGAGGTGACGCTTCCTGCGCTGCGCCGTCGTCACTCGGGCCGAGAAGGTCTGCAGCTCTTCGATCGTGTGGACGCCGAGGTTGCCCAGCCGCTCCATCAGGCCGTGCAGCACGTCGACGGTGGCTCGGGCATCGGCCAGAGCCCGGTGGTTGGGGGTGGTGGAGGCGTGGAAGAGCCGTGCGAGGGACGAGAGCTTGCAATCGGGCGCGTCATCTCGGGTGACGACCCGCCGCGCGAGCCTGGCGGTGTCGACGACGTCGAAGCGGGGCCACCCGATGCCCATCTGTTCACTGAAATAGCGCAGGAACCCGATGTCGAAGGGTGCGTTATGGGCGACGAGGACACTTCCCCGGGCGAACTCCAGGAACGCCGGGAGCGCCGCTTCGATCCGCGGTGCACCCGCGACCATCAGGTCGGTGATCCCGGTGAGCACGGAGATGAAGGGCGGGATCGCCTGGCCGGGCTTCACCAAGGTCTGGAACTCTCCGAGCACCTCGCCGGACCGTACCTTGACGGCGCCGATCTCGGTGATCGACGAGCCGCCTGCCGCCGAGCCGCCTGTCGTCTCGAGGTCGACGACGACGAAGGTGATGTCGCGCAGCGGCCGCCCGAGCTCGTCGAAGGTGGACTGGATGCCGTAGCCGGGCCGCGCCGGCGTCGGGTCCAGCAAGGTGCTCATGTCCGAACGGTAAGACGGCCCGCCGACGAAACCGCTTCGCCGCGCTCGGGGCCGCCGCTGCCTCGGCCCGGCAATGAATCCGGCCGCCGCGGGCGTCGACTGACTAAACTTGGCTCACATCGACAGTGAGGGAGGTGGGTGGTGAACGCGCGCCAGCCCGCAACGTCGACCTCCGCCGTCCCTGACGAGCGTCACCGGTGGCGTTGCGGCGGTTGTGGCAACCTCACCAGGTTCGACGTCGTACGCACGGCACGCACCCAGGAGTTCTGGCATCTCGATCTGTCCGGCGCGGCCTCGATCGACGAGTCCGTCTCCCTCAGCGACGAGGTCGTCTCGGTGTCCTGCCGTTGGTGCGGGCGGGGGGACCAGATCGAGGTCGTCCTGCGGCCGGGGACGGCCGTGCCATGAGCGACGACGGGCGGGTCGAGCGCAGCGACGGGTTGCCGGCAGGCGTGCGGGCCAAGATGGTCACTCTCGCCTCGCAAGCCATCGCGATGATGCCGACACCCCAGGTTCCTGCCGCCCTGCGCAAGAGCGTCGACTTCGCCCCCGCGAAACGGGCCAAGCTGGTCGGGGCCCAGATCGCCGCTGCCGTCGACGCGGACGATGAGTTCAGGGAGCACCTCGCCACCCAGGTCCGCGCCCTGGTTCCTGACGTCGTGGCGGGCCTCGAGTCGGGGGAGAGCGACGGTGACGCCTCACCGGTCGAGGCGGCGGCGGTCGCGTTCATCATCCGTTCCGAGGGCTGGGCGGACGTCATCGGCTCGGCCGCGGCCGCGGGCCAAGACGATGCGGGCGTACACAGAGACCTCGTCGACAGCGTCGACCGGCTCACCGCCGCCCTCGCCGAGGCGCGCAGGGAGAACAAGGAGGTCCGATCGCGCCTCAGGGCGCAGCTCGACGCCGTGAAGGCTGACAACACCCTGCTGAGGCGAACGCTCGGACAGACCCGGGTGCTGCTGAAGGACGCGGTGAGTAGGGCCGATACCGCCTCGGCGGCGGTCCGGGAGCAAGAACGCGCCATGGTGATCGCAACGAGATCCCTGGAGGCCGATACCCGTCGGCTGCGCGCCCGGATCGCCGAGCTCGAGAGCCAGCACACGTCCGCCCGCCGGGCCTTGCGAGACGACCGCGACGCCGAGGTGATGCGGGTCAGGCTGCTGCTGGACACGATGGTGGAGGCGGTTGCAGGTCTGCGCCGCGAGCTCGCTCTGCCTCCGTCGGACCTGCTTCCCGCCGACATGGTCGATGCGATCGAGCCAGGAGCGGAGTCGCTTGTGTCGGCCGTCGGCCGCGCGCTCCTCGACGACGACCCATTCCTGCTGCGTCGCCTGATCGAGCTGCCCAAGGTGCACCTCATCGTCGACGGCTACAACGTGTCGAAGACCGCCTGGCCGACGGCGCCGCTGGAGCAGCAGAGGGAACGGCTCACGGCCGGTGTCGCCTCGCTGGTGGCCGGTAAGAGGGTGGAGGCGACGATCGTGTTCGACGGGGCAGAGCTCGCCCACCCGCCCGCCATGTCGCCACGCCGGGCCGTTCGGGTTCGCTTCAGCCCCCATGGGGTGATCGCCGACGACGTGATCCGGGAGCTGGTCGAGGCAGAGCCCACGGGACGCCCCGTCGTCGTCGTGACGACTGATCGCGAGCTCGCCACCAGTGTGACCAAGAAGGGTGCTCGCGCGGTGGCCTCGGTGGCACTGGTTCGTGCCATGGGGAGTTGACAGCTGCCGGCGGCCTCGTGGCGCCGTACGTCACAGCGCTCAGCCGCAGCGCGGGCCACCGTTTCAGCAAGCAGGGCGAGACGGCGCTGATGCTGCTCGCGGGCCTCGGCGTCGCGGGTGACTGCCACGCCGGCCGGACCGTACAGCACCTGTCCCGGGTACGCCGCGACCCGGACCAGCCAAATCTTCGTCAGGTCCACCTCATCGCGGTCGAGCTGTACGAGGAGCTGATCGGGCTGGGGTACGACGTCGCCCCTGGCCAGCTGGGCGAGAACATCACCACGAGTGGTTTGGACCTGCTCGATCTCGCGCGTGGCACGCGGCTGCTGATCGGAGTGGAGGCGGTCGTCGAGGTGACCGGCCTGCGCAACCCGTGCGCACAGATCAACGGGTTACGTCCCGGGCTGCTGTCTGAGGTGACCGGGCGAGATGCGGCGGGAAACGTGGTCCGGCGGGCGGGCGTCATGTCGGTCGTGGTAGCCGGTGGTGAGATCCGGCGAGGCGATGCCATCGGCGTCGAGCAGCCCCCTCCGCCGGCGCTGCCCCTGCTGCCGGTCTGACGGGGCCGCCGAATAGGGCACAGCCGCCCGTCTGGGAGAACTGTCGGAGGGCAGCTCTAGCGTGAGCGGCACAGTGCAGCACGATCAACCAGCACGACTAACGGAGGTCACCGTGACGCCCGACGCACACCCTGCCGAAGGACTGGCCCTCGGCCGCACCGCAGCTCACCACGCCACGGCGGGGCCGGCCGACTCGCGTCCGCCGCCTGGCGCTGCTGATCCCGTCCGGGGCGAACCGATCGTGATCGACTGTGACGCGTGCTCGATGCGCGGGCTCGGGTGCGGGGACTGCATGGTGACGGTGCTGCTGGGCGGGCCGCCATACGGCGTCGCGCTCGATGACGCTGAGCGACGGGCGATTGACGCACTGGCAGATGCCGGGCTGATCCCGCCGCTGCGGATGGTCCAAGCGGTCGAGCCGATCGCGATGGTCCACGACGACGAAACCTGAGGAGTGGCGGCCTCTCGACTTGGCGCGGGCCGGGGTCGTGGTTAGGCTGGCGCCTGGTTTCTGTGCGAGGTGGGCCGTAGCCGGTCCCATCGGAGGCCACGTACGAGCCGCTGGTGAGAGATTTCGTCGTGGCGCCCGTGAGTGAGGAGACCGCCAATCGTGTCGAACGACCACAGACGCCCGAGCGTCGTCTCGCAGTCGCGCAGGTCGGCGGCGCTGGTCGTCGTGGCGCTGCTCGCGTCCCTCGGCCTGGCGGCGCTCTCCAGGTTCGGCCACCCGCGCCGCACCGGGGGCCGGTCATAGCGCGAGCAAGCCGACGATCCGACAGGTACAGGCCGAGCTGGACGCGCTCAACCGCCAGGGCGAGATCGCCTCCGAGAACCTCAACGGCGCCCGGGTCAAAATTGCCGAAGCGCGCAAGCGCTTCGCCATGCTGGAGGCCGACGTGCGCCGGCAGCGCTCGTCCGTGGCGAAGATCCGCTCCCAGGTCGTCAGTGCGACCCTCTCCGACTACGAGAGCTCGGGCGGCCTGTCGACTGCGACCTCGTTCCTCGTGGCCAAGAACCCGAAGGCCTTTCTCGCGGGCCTCGCCGACGACGCCGTCGCCGAGCGTCAACAGGCGGACATGCTGACCTCGCTCATGCAGCAGCAGCAGGTGCTCGCCGCGCGCGAGGCGCAGGCGAAGACCCAATTCGCTGCCGTCCAGGCCGACGGCGCCAAGATCGCCCAACGCAAGTCCGAGCTGACGGCGAAGATCGCCAAGGCGAAGAGCGTCCTCGACAACCTCCAGGCGACGCAGCGAGCGCATCTGCTCGCTCTTCAACGGGCCCAGGACAACAGGGCTGCAGCCGCCAGCCAGACCAGCCGGGACCAGACCCGCCCCCCGATGACGAACGTCCCCACATCGGCACGGGCGGCGATTGCTGTCAGAACGGCCTTGGCGCAGATCGGCAAGCCTTACGTCTACGGGGCCGCCGGACCCGACGCATTCGACTGTTCCGGACTGACCATGTACGCCTGGGCAGCCGCCGGCGTGTCCATCCCGCACGCCTCCTGGATGCAGCCGAACTCAGGGACCCCGGTGGCGATCTCGGACCTGAGACCGGGCGACCTCGTCTTCTACTACTCGATGTCCCATGTAGCCATGTACATCGGCAACGGCCAGGTCGTCCACGCACCCCATCCCGGCTCGTACGTGCAGATCGTGCCGCTGACCTCGATGCCGATCGCCATGGCAGTGCGGATCGGCTGACTCACGCCCTCCGGGTCGGTCTACCGAGCGACGTCGAGCGCCGTCGTCGGCGTTGCCGTCATGTCGCTCGCGGCATGTACGGGGGGCCCCGACTCGGCGCAGCCCAGGACGAGAGATACCGGGCCCGCCGTCACAGGCGACGTCGGCAACGGGCCAGAACATGCGCGGGTCGGGGCGGTCCTGCGGGTTCAACAACAGGCACTCAGACAGGGACGCGGCGCGCGGTTCGTCTCCACCTGGGCGTCGGGCGTCCCAGGTGCGCGCGGAGAGGCACTCGCGATCGTGCGGAACCTGCATGACCTGCGCGCATCGGTGAGCCTCCAGGCGGTTCCGGTCGCCTCCGGCGACGCGGCTGTCCCACCGGTGTCATCGGGTGGCCCGCCTACCTGGAAGGCAGGGGTCGACGTCACGTGGACGACCCCCCAGATGCGAGGCCGGAGCGCCGTCAGCAGCCTGATCTACACGTTCGTGTCCCTCAATCATCGTGCAGCCGTCGTCGACGTTCGTGCCGCGGAAGGAAGTCGAGAGCCGATCTGGCTGGCCGGAAGGGTGCAGGTACGGCGAGCCGGACCCCACGTCGTCGCGACCGCCGGCACCGGTGCTGCTGCGCGCGAGCTGGCCCATCGGTTGCGGGTGGCCCGCAAGGAGGTCCGGCACTTCTTCGGCCGTGGTCGAGGAGGCCTTGGCGGATCTGGCATGCCCGGCTGGCGCGAGGGGCTCGCGGCGTACCTCCCGAGGACCGCAGCCGACTACGAACGGATCGTCGGTGGGACACCGCGCCAGTACCGCTCCGCCGCCGCGGTCACGGCGCCGGTGGGCGACTCGACCACGCGCGACTCGCCAGTCGCGATCGTGGTGAACCCCCGGATCTGGCCACATCTGCGTGGCGTCGGCGCCCACGTCGTGATCACTCATGAGGCCGTCCACGCGGCCACGGGTGCGGTGACGCCCCAGCTGCCCACGTGGGTGGCCGAAGGTTTCGCCGACTACGTCGCTGTGCGGGCGGCCGGCGTACCTGTGGACGTGGCGAGCGCACAGGCGATCAGGGACGTGCGGGCGCATGGGGTGCCGCGTCGCCTGCCGACGGACGCCGACTTCGACGCCACGAACTCCCGGCCAGAGCGCGCCTACGAGCTGTCGCGGTTGGCGATCGCAACGATCGCCACCTACTACGGGCACCGCCGACTCATCGACTTCTACACCGGCCTCGTCGCGCACCCGGGCGAACTCGCAGCAGCCCTGCACGGACAGCTCGGCACGTCCAAAGCGGTGCTGACCGACCAGTGGCATCGCCTTCTCGTAAGGTTGGCCGGTGCGCAGTAGGTCTCGGGGGCTCATCGTGGCCTGGGCCGTCTTCCTCGCCGCCCTGGCGACGTTCGGCGTCATGGTGGCGGTCCTCACGCCATGGCACCCGTTGCCTGGTGCCCACATCACACCGGCGTCGATCACCTCGTCCTTCACCCCGGAGCAGATCGCCCGCTCCGATGCCTTCTTCGCGCGAGCCAGGTGGCCGTCTTGGCTCAGCCTGCTGATCGGACTCGTTGTCGCGGGCCTGATCGGCTTCACCGGGGTCGGGCGGGCGCTCGTGAGCGCTGTACGGCGCAAGGTGAGGCGATGGTGGCTCCAGGTGGTGAGCCTGGTGACGCTCGTCGTCGTCATCCAGCGCGTGGTGGGCCTGCCCACTGACATCTGGAGCGAAGTGGTGTACCGGTCCTACGGACTGTCGACGCAGGGCTGGGCCTCGTGGGCGCTCGACCAGCTCGAGTCGCTGGTCATCTCGCTCCTGCTCACCTCGGTCCTGATGCTGCTGCTCGTCGGGCTGGCCCGCCGCTTCAGCAGGACCTGGTTCCTTCCGGCGGCCGCCGGGGCAGGTGCTCTGGTTATCGTGTTGTCCTTTGCCTACCCGGTCGTCATCGAACCGGTCTTCAACAGGTTCACCCCCCTTGCCGCCGGCCCGCTGCGCACCCAGATCCTTGCCCTGGCCCACCGCGACGGTGTCTCGGTGTCGGACGTCTTGGTCGCGGATGCGTCTCGGCGTACGACCGCGCTCAACGCCTATGTCAGCGGCTTCGGGTCCACCCGGCGCATAGTCCTCTATGACACGTTGCTGAGGTCAACGCCCGACAAGCAGATCGAGCTGATCGTGGCGCACGAGCTCGGACATGCCACCCGTGACGACGTCCTCGTCGGGACCCTCGAGGGTGCGGTCGTGGCCGTCATGGGTGTCGTCCTCCTCTTCATCGTCCTCCGGCCCGAACGGCTTCGGCGCCGGGTCGGCGCGGGGTCGATGCGCGACCCTGCCATCGTCCCGGTGGTGCTTGCGCTGGCGACCTTTGCCACGTTCGTCAGCCTGCCGGTGGAGAACACCATCAGCCGGCACGTCGAGGCGCGTGCCGATGCGCACTCCCTGGACCTGACCCGCGATCCGGCCGACTTCATCAAGATGCAGCGGCGGCTCGCCGTGACGAACCTCGACCATCTCGATCCCAACCCGATCCTGAGCGACTTTTTCAACAACCACCCTCCGCCGCTCGACCGGATCGGGATGGCGCTCGCCTGGGAGCGTCTGCACGGGCAGCGATGACATCGCGCTCCACCATGACGTCTTCGTCCGCGGGTCTTGACGCCGGCAAGATCCTGGTCGTCACGAACGACTTCCCGCCTCGTCGCGGTGGTATCGAGACCTTCGTGTTCTCGCTGTGCCAGTCACTGCCGAGCAGTCGCGTGGTGGTCTACACGGCCCACATGCCGGGAGACGTCGACTTCGACGGCTCCCTTCGGTACCCGGTCGTGCGAGACCGGTCCCGGACCCTACTGCCGACGTGGCGGATAGCCCGCCGGGCCCGTGCCCTGGCCCGAGAGCACGGCTGCGACCGGGTGCTGTTCGGGGCGGCGGCTCCGCTGGGTCTGCTCGCGAAAGGCCTGCGTGGGGCCGGTGTCAGACGCCTCGTCGGGCTCACCCACGGTCATGAGGTCTGGTGGTCGAGAGTACCGGTTGCGCGTCGTCTGCTGCGCCGGATCGGAGAGGACGTCGACGTCTTGAGCTATGTCAGCGAGTACTGCCGACGAGAGATCTCCGCCGCCCTGTCGGCGACGGCTGCCGGGCGGATGGTGCGGCTGGCACCGGGTGTCGACACGGCTCGGTTCGGACCACAGGTCGACGGCCTCCCGTGGCGCGAAAGCTGGGGAGCCGATGGGCGGCCGGTTGTTCTCGCCGCCTCCAGGCTGGTTGCCCGCAAGGGCCACGACGTGCTCGTCAAGGCGTGGCCGCAGGTCCTGCGGGCTTGCCCGACGGCTCTGCTTGTCGTGATGGGCGACGGTCCGACGCGGAGGCGACTCGAGCGCGCGGCGCGCCGCACCGCCGTCTCGGACTCCGTGCGGGTAGTGGCCGGCGTGCCGTGGCACGACATGCCCGGCGTGTACGCCGCCGCTGACGTGTTCGCGTTACCGTGCCGGACCCGGCTACGTGGTCTCGAACCGGAGGCGTTCGGGCTCGTGTTCTTAGAGGCCGCGGCCTCGGGCCTGCCCGTCGTCGCGGGGAGGTCCGGTGGGGTACCGGAGGCACTGGTCGACGGCGAGACGGGCTACCTCGTGGATCCGCGAGACGTCGAACTGGTGGCCCGGCGCATCTCGGCGCTGCTGACCGCGCCCGCCACCGCGCAGGCGATGGGATCCCTCGGCCGCCTATGGGTCCGCGAGAACCAACCGCCCCAGGGCGCTCAGGTAGTAGCGGAACTGCTTGCCGGCGAGTCGCTGCTCAGCCCCGACCGCCGGATTCCGCCGAGGCGAGGTCGGTCTTGATGAGACCGGACTGGATGCCCTTCATGATCGCCTGCGCCCGGTTCGCGGCGCCGAGCTTCTCGTAGATCTTGGAGATATGTGTCTTCGTGGTCGACTCGCTGATGAACAGCCGCCGCGCGATCGGTCCCACACCGAAGCCTTCGGCGAGCAGACCCAGTACCTGGGTCTCGCGTGGCGACAGCTTCGGGCCGGCCGGCGCCATCTGACGACGCATCGCGTTGGCGAGGTCCGGAGCGGTGAACGAGGACGGCGAGACGGCGGCGTGGCGGGCGGCTGCGACGACGTCGTCGCTGGGGGCATCCTTGGCGACGAAGGCCGAGGCACCCGCCTCGAGTGCGGCGAAGAGCTGCTCGTCTCCGGCGTACAGGGTCAAGACGACGAGGCCCATCTCCGGCCTTTGCGCTCGCAACGTCTTCACGATGTCGAGCCCGTTGCCGTCCGGCAGCCGGATGTCACACACGGCGATGTCCGGGCGGTGTTCTTGGGCGAGCCGGAGCGCATCCCTGCCGGTCGCGGCCTCTGCTACCACCGTGAAGTCCGGATAGCGTTCGAACGCGCGTTGCAGGCCCTGCCGGATCAGGTCGTGGTCATCGACGAGAAGGACGCTGTACGGCATCGCTTCCTCCAAGCTCAAGACGATGTTGCGGCGGTTCGCGGGGCGCGAGGACGGCACTGACTCTGGTCCCACCCTCGGGCCGGTCTTCTATGGTGAGCTCGGCGCCGATGCGCTCTGCCCGCTCTCGCATGATCGGGATGCCGAAATGGTCGGTCCGCGCGGTTGCGGCACCGACACCGTCATCTTCGACCCGGATCGAGGCGTTGGGCGGTTCGAGCCGGCATGTCACCCACAGGTTGCCCGCCGCGGCGTGGTTGGCGGCGTTGGTCACGGCCTCCTGGGCGATGCGGAGGAGCTCTGTCTCCACGTCGGGCCGCAGGCGGTCGGGTGACTCCTCGATCGAGACGTGCACCGCCATGCTCGAGCGCTTGCCAAGGGCGATCACGAAGTCGGTCAGCGCGGGGCCGAGCCTTGCGTCTTCCTTGATCCCGCTCCGCATATCGGCCACGGAGAGCCGTAGCTCGTCCAGGATCCTGGTCAGCTCAACGCGCACGTCGGCCAGCGCGGTCCGTTGCTCGGCGTCGGTCTCCAGGCGCGACAGATCGTCGATGCGGTAGCCCAACGACGCGACGTCTTGGGCCACGCCGTCATGGATCTCGCGGCCGATGCGACGCCTCTCCGCGGACGTCGCACCGGCTCGCGCGTTGCTGAACAAGACGGCGGACTCGAGGCGGTCGGCGCCGACGGCGCGTGCTGCCCTGGTGCTCCGCGGTGCCCGAAGGCTCGTGGACACCGCCAGCAGCAGGAGGATTGCGACGCCCGTCAGCACGGCGACCATCGTCGAAGAGCTATCGGTGTCGAACGCGAGGTAGGCAAGCCCGAAGCCGACGAACAAGAACACCGTCCTTGCCGCCAGGTCGACGCGCGAGCTCAGGACAACAGCCAACCGCGGGTGAGTCGACGGCTCCATCGCGACCGCAGGAGCCGGTGGTTCCCCTGTGACCTGCGTGGCGGCTCGCTGTGCGCCCGTGCCAGCTCGAGATCGCCACCCGCTCGCGCGAGGACCGATCTCGACGCGACCTTCCCGATGTGACCGGGCTTGGAGCGAACTGAACCATGGGAGCCTTGTCCTGGAGAGATGGGGAAGCGGCGGTAGAAACGCAACGTAACGAGAATAACACTCTAAGTAGTTGCGGGCTAGCCATCCGGCGCTTTGGGCCGTCCGTTCGGACTATGGTCAAAGTGATAAACGGCTCGAATCGCCCAGCGCTTACGTAAAGAGGGACCGGAGTCAGCGTCCGGGTTGGGGGTAGTGTCGGCGCGAGCGCACAGCGGCTGGAGGGCACGTTGATGGCAGATCAGACGAGGTCGAGCATTCTGATTGCAGCCCCACCGGGCGACGTCATGGGCGTGATCGCGGACTTTGGCAGCTATCCGCGGTGGGCTAGGGGGGTGAAGTCCGCGACCGTGCTGTCCGCGCACGACGACGGCCGGGCGCGAGAAGTCGAGTTCGTCCTCGAAGCGGCCCCGATCAAGGACGTGTACACGTTGGCCTACGACTGGGACGGCGCCGCGCAGGTGACCTGGTCCCTGGTCCGGGCGAAGCTGCTCACGGCCATGGAGGGTGCGTATCTCCTGCGACCTCACGACGGGTCCACGGAGGTCACGTACCAGCTTGCTGTGGACCTGTCCATACCGATGATCGGCATGCTCAAGCGAAAAGGTGAACGCGTCATCATCGACGCGGCGCTCAAGGGTCTCAAGCAGCGGGTCGAGGGGGTGTCGGCGCGATGACGCTGACCATCGGGATCGACGTCGGCGGCACGAAGATCGCCGGCGGCGTCGTCAGCGAGGACGGCAAGATCCTCGAGGAGCAGCGCTGCCACACGCCCGCACGCGACACGGTGGCCACCCGGGCCGCCATCGTCGGCCTGATCGGTGACCTCGCGTCTCGGCACGAGGTCGAGGGCGTGGGGATCGGTGCGGCAGGTTTCGTCGGCGCTGACCGGTCGACCGTCTTGTTCGCGCCCAACTTGGCTTGGCGTGACGAGCCGCTCGGCAAGGACGTGCAGGCGCAGGTCGGGGTGCCTGTCGTGGTCGAGAACGACGTCAACGCCGCCGCCTGGGGCGAGTTCCGGTTCGGTGCCGGCGCCGACGTCGACGACCTCCTCATGGTGGCGGTCGGTACGGGCGTCGGCGGCGGGGTCGTGATCGGTGGGGAGCTGCTGCGGGGCTCGTTCGGCGTGGCAGGCGAGATCGGCCATATGCGCGTCGTACCGAACGGCCTGCCATGCGGCTGCGGTCGGCACGGCTGCTGGGAGCAGTACGCCAGCGGCAGGGCGCTCGTCCGCGAGGCGAGGAGCCGAGTCTGGGACGGCGACCCGCTGCTCGACCTCGCAGAGGGCAACCCGGTCGCCATCACTGGCGAGATGATCACGAAGGAGGCCCACGCTGGCGACGCCTTGTGTATCTCCTTGCTCGCGGACCTCGGCCAGTGGTTGGGCGAGGGGATCGCCAGCCTCGCCGCCGTTCTCGACCCGGGCGTGGTTGTCATCGGCGGTGGTGTCGCCGATGCTGGAGAGCTGCTGCTGGCGCCCGTGCGCAAGGCGATCGAGGACAACCTCCCCGCAGCCGAGAACCGCCCGCACCTGCGGGTCCGCATCGCGACGATGGGTAACGAGGCGGGCATGATCGGTGCTGCCGATCTGGCCCGGGGCAGCCACTGATGCTGCAGAAGCTCGCGATCGGCATCGACATCGGTGGTACCAAGGTCAAGGCGGGCGTCGTCGACGAGGACGGCGTCGTGCTCGAGAGCGTCCTGCGAGACACTCCGTCGACGAGCCCGACCGAGGTCGAGGACACCATCGCAGACATCGTCGAGGAGCTGCATTCGCGGCACTACGTGATCGCGGTGGGCATCGGGGCGGCCGGCTTCGTCGACTCGACGAGGTCGACGGTCCTGTTCGCCCCCCATCTCGCCTGGCGCAACGAGCCGCTCAGGGACGCCGTACGGCGGCGGGTGGGCATGTCTGCGCTCGTCGACAACGACGCGAACTGCGCGGCGTGGGCCGAGTGGCGCTTCGGAGCCGCCCAGAACGAGTCCGACCTGCTGTGCATCACACTGGGGACGGGCATCGGTGGCGGCCTGGTCTTCGACGGTCAGGTCCATCGCGGGCGCAACGGGATCGCCGGCGAGTTCGGCCACATGCAGGTCGTGAAGGGCGGGCACCCGTGTGAGTGCGGGAACCACGGATGCTGGGAGCAGTACGCCAGCGCCAACGCACTCGTCCGCGACGCCCGCGCGATGGTCGACGAGGACCCCGCTCAGGCGGCGGCGCTGCTGACCCTGGCCCGAGGCGACCGGGCAGCGATCACCGGGGCGCTGGTCACGCAGGCGGCGCTCGCCGGCGACTCGATGTCCACCCGGCTGCTGAGCGACATGGGTGAGTGGCTCGGGATCGGCATCGCGAACCTCGCGGCAGCGCTGGATCCCGGCACGTTCGTCATCGGCGGAGGCGTCTCGGACGCGGGTGACCTGTTGATCCGGCCCGCGACGGACGCCTTCCGACGCAGCCTGACCGGACGGGGGTTCCGACCTGAGCCGCGTATCGTCCGTGCTCACCTGGGCAACCAGGCCGGGATGATCGGAGCCGCCGATCTTGCCCGGAGCCTGTCACGACGAGGCCGCCGGCGGTCCAGGTCTCGACGCAGCGCCGCGCGCGACGCCGTTCGGTCTGGGGCTGGGCCTGTCCCGCTCGGATCAGCGGTCGACCAGGGTGATCTCGAAGGAGTACCGGTCCGGTCGGTAGGCATGCGAGCCGAGTTCGACCGCTCGGCCGCTGTCGTCGAAAGCGATCCTCCGCATCGTGACGAGGGGATCGCCTCTGCTGATCCCGAGCAGCCCGGCCTCGCTCGCGGTCGCCCGCCGCGCGCCGATGCTCTGGTGGGCCACCCGGATCTGCAGGCCGCAGCGTCGGAAATGGTCATACAGGCCGGTCGCGCTCAGATCGGCGGCCTCCAGGTCGACGACATCGACCGGGACGACATTGGAGAGCAGGGCGAGCGGCTCCCCGCCGACGAGCCTGAGCCGGTCGAGCCGCCAGACCACAGCGCCCGAGACGATCTGGAGCTGAGCAGCCGTCTCGCTGTCCACCTCGCCCCGGTCGAGACGCAGCACCCGAGTGTGAGGTGTCCCGCCCGTGGCCGTCCGGTCGTCGCCGCGGCTGGTCAGCTCGACAGGATGCCGAATAGGCGACTGGACCACCTGCGTGCCCACTCCGCGCTTTCGCACCAGCAATCCCTTGTCGACGAGGGTCTGGATCGCCTGGCGCATGGTCGGCCGGGACAGGCCAAGCTGGTCGGCGAGCGTGATCTCGTTGGTGATCTTGTCTCCGGGATGCAGGCCGCCCTCGACGATCGCGCGCTCGAGCTGCTCGGCGACTTGGAAGTACAGGGGGACAGGACTCGAGCGGTTGACACTCAGGGTCGGAGTGGCGCTGATGGCTGCCACCTCCTCGCTGCGCCCGTGGCCCAGCCAGTGTAGGTCGCCACCCCCTAGATGTCAGGATGTCCTGACAAATCATTGACAGAGAGTAACCGCGTCCACCAAGATGCTGTCTCGCGGTCGACACCGGCCCGTGATGACGCGAACACGAAGCGGGTGGGCAGATGACGACTGAGGTGCCAGCCGACACCGGCGTACCCGGTGTCGCGGCGTCCGGGTCGCCCGTCAGGTCCCGGGTTGCTGCCGCACCCATCTCGTGGGGAGTCTGCGAGGTACCCGACTGGGGCTACCAGCTCGGCCCGGAGCGGGTGCTCACGGAGATGCGCTCGTTGGGCCTGACCGCGACGGAGTTCGGCCCCCACGGGTTCCTCGCCGACGAGCCGGTCGCGCGAGCCGAGCAGCTGAGGGCGCTCGGCATGACAGCTGTCGGGGGGTTCCTGCCCGTCCTGCTCCACGACCCTGTCCACGACCCGCTGCCGGAGGTCGACCGGTTCATCGATGCCTGTCTGGCCTCCGGCGCGACCGTCATGGTGCTCGGCGCCTATGTGGGGGTACCGGGCTACGGCGTCCGGCCCGAGCTCGACGGGGCCGGCTGGTCGAGACTGCTCGCGAACCTGGATCGGGCCAGCGACCATGCGCACGCTCGCGGCATCACGGCCGCCCTGCACCCGCACGTCGGCACGATGGTCGAGCGCGAGGACGAGATCGCTCGGGTCCTGGACGGCTCGCACGTAGACCTGTGCGTCGACACCGGACACCTGGAGCTCGGCGGCACCGACGCGGTGGCGTTGACGGCGGCGAACACGGGGCGGGTGGCCCACGTCCATCTGAAGGACGTCGACCGGGAGCTGGCAGCGCGTGTACTCGCCGGCGAGCTCGCATTCGGCGACGCCGTGCGAGCCGGGATCTTCCAGCCGCTTGGGCCAAGGCGACGTCGACGTCGCCGCGCTCGTGGAAGCGCTGGAAAGCGCCGGCTACTCGGGTTGGTACGTCCTGGAGCAGGACGTGATGCTGGACGGCGAACCTTCCGGTGAAGGGCCCGGTGGCAGACGTACGGCGAGCCTGGACTTCCTCGTCGGGGCGACCGGGCTGGGGCCGCCGCCATCGATGCGGCAGTCGAGATGAGGTGACGTGAGCACCCATGACCACCACATCCGCGCCGGCGAAGCAGCGCGGCCTCCGTACGACCTGGTGCTGACGCCCGCAGGCGCCGGCTGGACGTACGCGGGGCTGCGGGTGCTGACCTTGCGCCCTCAGGACTCCGTCCGCGTCGAGACCGGTGACGCGGAGACCCTCGTCTTGTCGCTACAGGGGTCGTGCCGCGTCGTCGGGGCTGATGAGACCTTCGCGATCGAGGGCCGCGACAGCGTGTTCGCCGGCGTGAGCGACTTCGTGTACCTGCCGCGGAAGTCCAGCGCACTCATCGAGAGCGACGCGGGGGGGTGCTTCGCCCTCCCGTCAGCCGTCTGCGCCAACACCTTGCCGTTTCGCTACAGCCCCGCAGATGCCGTCTCCGTGGAGCTGCGGGGCGCGGGCCGGGCCAGCCGTCAGGTCAACAACTTCTGCACGCCCGCCGCTTTCGAGACCGACAAGCTCATCGCCTGCGAGGTGCTGACGCCGGGAGGCAACTGGTCGTCGTACCCACCCCACAAGCACGACCAACAGCGAGACGGCGAGAGCGAGCTCGAGGAGATCTACTACTTCGAGGTCGCCGGAGGGCCGGGGGGACCAGGGATCGGGTACCAGCGGGTCTACGGGCACGAGCGTGCGGACATCGACGTGCTCGCCGAGGTTCGCTCGGGAGACGTGGTGACGATCCCGCGAGGGTGGCACGGGCCCTCGATGGCTGTCCCGGGCTACGACCTGTACTACCTGAACGTGATGGCCGGGCCGGCCGCCGAACGTGCCTGGCTCATCTGTGACGACCCGGCGCACGCCTGGGTGCGCGGCACCTGGGCCGACCAGGTGGTCGACCGGCGGCTGCCGTTCGGCAGCCGGAGCCGCCGGTGACTCGCGTTCTACTCGCATCGCTCAACTTCCCGACGGCCCACTGACCCGAGGGACAGCAGTCCGCTGGCTTCCAGCGGCGACGAAGGAGGAGACAAGGTATGGGCATCCGACGCACCCTCGTGGTGACAGCCGCCGCTGGAGCAATGCTGCTTTCCGCGTGCAGTACCGGCAATGGCAACAGCACCAGCAGTGACAACAACGGCTCCGGGGGCGGGACCTCGACGAAGGCCAGCGACATCAGGATCGACGTGATCACCCACGGTGCAGCCAGCGACTCGTTCTGGGCCGTGGTCAAGGCCGGCGCCGAGCAGGCAGGAAAGGACCTCGGCGTCAATCTGCACTACCAGAGCGACCCCGACGTCGGGGCGCAGAGCACGCTCATCGACAACGCGGTGGCCGCGAACACCGACGGCCTTGTCGTCTCGATGGCAAACCCCGACGGTCTCAAGGCCAGCATCGAGAAGGCGGTGAAGGACGGCATCCCGGTCATCACGATCAACTCGGGCATCGACGAATGGAAGCAGTTCGGTGCCATCACCCATGTCGGCCAGAGCGAGACCATCGCCGGACAGGCGGCTGGTGAGCAGCTCAACAACGCCGGGCTGAAGAACGTGCTCTGCGTCATCCAGGAGGCCGGAAACGTGGGGCTGGAGGAGCGGTGCAAGGCTGCCGCCTCGGCGTTCAACGGCAAGATGCAGAACCTGCAGACCGACAACAACGACCTCGCGGGCTCGGAGTCGACCATCCAGTCGAAGCTCCAGGCCGACACCAGCATCGACGGCATCCTCGCCCTCGGCGGCGACATGTCCGGCGCCGCCGTCAAGGCGGTCGCGGCGGTCGGCCGGCCGGTCAAGGTCGGCACGTTCGACGTGAACGCTGATGTGGTGCAGAACGTCATCGACGGCAAGCTGATCTTCGCGATCGACCAGCAGCCGTACGTGCAGGGCTACCTGGGCGTCGTGGGCATCTACCTCAAGGTGATCAACGGCAACGACATCGGCGGTGGGCAGCCGGTCTACTCCGGTCCTGCGATCATCACCAAGGCCAATGCAGCATCCGTACTGAAGTTCGCCAAACAAGGAACCCGCTGACGAAGGGAGCGGCCGTGGACCCAGCCATGTCGGGGTCCACGGCCCACCCGCTCGCGAGGCGGCAGGTAGCGAGGAGGCACCGATGAGTACCGCCGAAGCGCCGGCGAAGACGCCCGAAACACCGCCGAAGGCAGACGAGAGGCTGGGGTCGTCGTACGGCCTGAGCCGGATCCTGAGACGGCCCGAGGTCGGGGCAGCGGCGGCGGCACTGCTCATTCTCATCTTCTTCGCGTCGACCCGGGTCCTGTTCGTGACACCGGCCGGTGCGAGCACCTGGATCTACACGTCGTCGTCGTTCGGCATCATGGCCGTCGCTGTCGCCATGCTGATGATCGGCGGCGAGTTCGACCTGTCCGCCGGCGCGATGCTCGGGACAACCGGGCTCACCACGGGCATCTTGATGACGAAGTACCACACGAACGTCTGGGTCGCGATCCTTGTCGCGCTTGCGATCGCGTTGTGGTCGGGCTGCTCAACGGCATCCTCGTCGTGCGTACCGGCCTGCCGAGCTTCATCGTGACGCTGGGGTCCTTCTTCGTCCTCCGGGGGTCAATCTCGCGGTGACGAAGTCCATCATCGACCAGGTCTCGGTCGTCGGCTTCACCGATGCCAAGGGCTACACCCAGGGACAGCAGCTCTTCGGTTCCTTACGTCAATCCCAACCTGGGCTGGCTGCCCTGGGTAGGCGCCAACGACTCGCCGTACCTCACGGTGTACGCCGCGACCTTCTGGTGGGTGGCCGTCACCGCCATCGCGACCTGGGTGCTGCTCCGTACGCGGGCGGGCAACTGGATCTTCGCCGTCGGCGGCGCCCAGACCAGCGCCCGCCAGGTCGGCGTCCCGGTCGCCCGGACCAAGATCGGCCTGTTCATCACGACGGCCGTCGCGGGCTGGCTCGTCGGCATGCTCGAGCTTTTCAAGACCACGACGGCACAGAGCACCACGGGCGTCGGCGAGGAGTTCATCTACATCATCTGCGCCGTCGTCGGCGGCTGCCTGCTGACCGGCGGCTACGGGTCGGCGATCGGCGCGGCGCTCGGTGCTCTCATCTTCGGGATGGTCAGCAGGGCATCGTCTACGAGGGATGGGACAACGACTGGCTGTTCGCATTCCTCGGCGTCATGCTGTTGGGTGCGGTGTTGGTCAACAACTGGGTACGGGCCCAAGCGGAGGCGGTGAGATGACCGACGACGAGAACGCCGACGAGATCCACGCCTGTCGTCCTCGAGCGTTCCCGACCTGCCGCGACCGGGCACCCCGATCATCGAGGTGCGCCATCTCGGCAAGTCCTACGGCAGCGTCATCGCGCTGCGCGACATCACCACGGTGGTCAACGCTGCTGAGGTCACCTGCGTCCTCGGCGACAACGGCGCCGGGAAGTCGACCTTCATCAAGATCCTGGCCGGCGCACACGAGCACACCAGCGGCGAGTTCATCGTCGACGGGATCCAGCGGCAGATGTCGTCGCCGCGGGCCGCGTTGGCGCTGGGCATCGCCACGGTCTTCCAGGACCTCGCGGTGGTCTCCCTGATGCCGGTCTGGCGGAACTTCTTCCTCGGCTCGGAGATCACGAAGGGCTTCGGTCCCCTCAGGCGGCTGGACGTCCCCGAGATGAAGCGGATCACCAAGGCCGAGCTGGGGGCGATGGGCATCGACCTGCGCGACGTCGACCAGCCGATCGGGACGCTGTCGGGTGGTGAGCGGCAATGTGTCGCGATCGCTCGGGCGGTGTACTTCGGGGCGCGCGTCCTCATCCTCGACGAGCCGACGGCAGCCCTCGGCGTGCGCCAGTCAGGTGTGGTGCTGAAGTACATAGCCAAGGCTCGCGACCGTGGACTCGGGGTCGTCTTCATCACCCACAACCCCCACCACGCCTATCCGGTGGGGGACCGCTTCATGCTGTTGAGGCGTGGTCGGTCGCTCGGTGACTTCACCAAGGCCGACATGACGCTGGACCAGCTCGTCGCGATGATGGCCGGAGGAGAGGAGCTCGAGGCACTCAGCCACGAGCTGCAGCGGTCGATGCCGGACTCCGACCTGTCGAAGGAGCTTCGGGCCGAAGTGTCGGGCGGGTGACCCACGCGGAGCGCCCGCCAGGCGGGGACCTGCGGGTTGCCGTGGTCGGGTTCGGCTGGATGGGTCAAGTGCACAGCCGGGCGTACCAGCGGCTGTTCCACCACTTTCCCGACGCCGCCCTCCGCCCCCGCCTCGTCGCGGCCGCCGACCCGGAGGCAGGCAGGCAGCGGCTGGCGACGGCCTCGTACGGCTTCGAGCGCGCCGAGGGTGGCTGGGAGCCGGTGGTCACCGCCGACCGACGTCGACGCCGTGAGCGTCTGCGGGCCGAACTACCTCCACCGTGACATCGCCACCGTGGCGGCTAGGGCCGGAAAGCACGTGTGGGTCGAGAAGCCGGCCGGCCGGCACCTGGCCGACACGCTCGAGATCGCCGCTGCGGTCACATCGTCGGGCGTGCGGTCGGCGGTCGGGTTCAACTACCGCAACGCACCGGCGGTCGAGCTGGCCCGCGGCCTGGTCGCGTCGGACATCGGCAGGGTCGAGACGGCCAACGTGTGGCTGCTGAGCGACTATGCCGCCCACCCGGACGGCGCGCTGTCGTGGCGCTTCGACCCGGAGCTCGCCGGTACGGGGGTGCTCGGCGATCTCGCCAGCCACGGGCTCGACCTCGTCCAGTACGTGCTGGGCGACGGCGACGCCATCACCGAGGTGATCTGCGACCACGCGACATTCATCCCGCAGCGGCCCCAGCCCGTCGGGGCCGTCTCGCACTTCTCCCGCGCGACGGGCGGAGCGCTCGGGCCGGTCGGAAACGAGGACTACGTCTCTGCTCTGCTGCACTACCGGTCCGGTGCGCGCGGGTACCTCGAGTCGTCACGTGTGGCGGTGGGGGAGCAGTGCACGTACGGGTTCGAGATCCGTGGTGACGCGCGGCGCGGTGGCCTGGGACTTCCGTCGGATGGGCGAGCTGCGGCTGTGTGTCGGCCAGGGCTACCAGGACGCGTCATGGCAGACCCGGTACGCGGGACCCGGCGACGGCCAGCTCGGCGCGTTCCAGCCCGGTGCCGGTGTCGCGATGGGCTATGACGACCTCAAGGTGATCGAGGCGGAGCGTTTCGTCAGGTCGATCGCCGAGGGCCGGGCCGTCGGCGCGACGATCGAGGATGCCGTCGCTTCCGCGCGGGTGATCGAGGCTCTCACGCGGTCGTGGGACGAGCGGTGCTGGGTCGCGGTGTGACGTCGCGCGTGCGACCGGTCCGGGTGGGCGTGATCGGTGCCGGGGCGATGGGCGCCAGCCACGTGAGGATCCTTGCCGCCTGCGTGCCGGGCGCCGAGGTGGTTGCCGTCAACGACGTCGACGCGTCCAGGGCGGAGCAGCTGGCCGTCGAGGTGGGGGCCGCCTGCGTCGCTGTCGACGAGCTGATCGGGTCCGACCGGGTCGAAGCGGTTGTCGTCGCGTCGCCCGACGGTACCCACGAGCGGCTCGTGCTCTCCTGTCTGGCGGTCCGCAAGCCGGTGCTGTGCGAGAAGCCGCTCGCGCTCGGAGTCGCTGGATCGCAGCGCATCGTCGACGCGGAGGCCCTGCTCGGCCGTCGCCTTGTGCAGGTCGGCTTCATGCGCCGCTACGACCCCGCGTACGTCCAGCTGCGTGACCTGCGTCGCTCCGGAGGACTCGGCGCCACCCGAGCGGTGCACTGCGTGCATCGCAACGCGCTCGCGCACCCCGACGCCACATCCGATGGCGTCATCGCCAACTCGATGATCCACGAGCTCGACATCGTCCCCTGGCTGCTCGACGACCCACTCGTCGGCATCACCGTGGTGCCGCCCGCCCGCGACGGCGATGGGCTGGTCGACCTCCAGGTCGCCCTGCTGGAGACGGCCTCCGGAGTCGTCGTGACGGTCGAGGTCTTCGTCAACGCCGGCTACGGCTACGACGTGCGCTGCGAGGTCGTAGGGGACGCTGGAACCGCGCGCCTGACACCGCCGTACGGGCTCGCCCGGCGCAGCGACGGCTCCGACGGGGCCGTGGTGTCGTCGGACTTCGTGGCGCGCTTCGCGGACGCGTACCGGGCCGAGCTCGCGGCGTGGGTGGCGGCCGCCTCGAGAGGCACTGTCGACGGTGCCGACGCATGGGCCGGTCATCGCGCGAACGTGTGCGCGGACGCCGGCATCGAGTCTCGCCACAGCGGCACCAGGGTCCCGATCCCGTGGGAGGACCCACCGCCGCTCTACGCCTGAGCGCAGGGGCAGGCCTCAGCGGTCGCGGCGGTAGTCCGGCACCAGCTCGAACGCGAGCTGTTCGAGGAACAGTCCGACGTCGGTCACGATGCCGCGCGCCTGCGAGGATCCCCGGTCGGCCAGCTTCACGACGGTTGCCGGGTTGATGTCGACGCAGACCAGGGGGATGGAGGCCGGCAGAATGTTCCCCGTCGCCACGGAGTGCAGCATGGTGGCGACCATCAGGCAGAAGCCGACGTCGGTGAGCTTGGCCCGCATGGCCCGCTGACCCTCGATCACGTCGGTGTACACGTCGGGCAGCGGGCCGTCGTCGCGGACTGAGCCCACGAGCACGAACTCGTAGCCCTGGGTCACGAGCGCGTGCATGATGCCGCCGGTGAGCACGCCCTGCTCGACTGCCGCCGCAATCGATCCGGCCTTGCGGATCGTGTTGAGCGCCCGAATGTGGTGCTCGTGCCCGTGCTCGACTCCGCGACCCTGCGCCAGGTCGACTCCGAGGGACGTGCCGTACAGGGCGGACTCGATGTCGTGCGTGGCGAGCGCGTTGCCGGCGAAGAGGACGTCGACGAACCCGGCGTTGACCATTGCGACCATGGCGGGAGCCGCACCGGTATGGACGACGCCTGGACCCCCGACCCAGAGCACCTTCTTCCCGGCGGCCTTCGCCTCGCGGACACCTTCCGCGACCTGGTGGACCAGCAGCGTCTGCGGCTTCTCGCTGGAGACGTCGGACTCCATGAACCCGAACACCTCCTGCTCGACACCGCCGGCCGGGATCGGGGTGGTCACGCGCACCCCGGCTGTACCGCAGACGACCTCCATGCCGAGTTTCACGTCCGACATCGGGAGGGTGTAGACGCGTGGTGGCCGGTGACTCCTGTCCACGACCAGGCCGCAGTCCATCTCCGGGTTGCCGACATTCAGCCACGCACCGTCCACGCGCACCTTCGTCTCGAGGTTGGTGGTCGAGTAGAAGCCGTCCGGGAACACGCCGTCGACCTCGACCGGGGCGATGCTCGCCTCGCCGGGGTCCACAAGGTTGACGCCACGCGTCTGCAGCCGCATGAGCATTCGCTGGAGCGACTCCTCGTCGTCGGCGCTGACACAGATCCGCGCGTACGAGGTGTCGTCGACGTTGTGACCCAGGTCGAAGCGCTCGATCACGTGGTCGCCGCCGTACTCGCGGATGTCGGCGAGCACCCGCGACAAGATGCCGCTGTCCATCAGGTGGCCGGTGATCTCGACGGTCTCGGTGTCCTGGGCGGTCATCGGGCCAACGCTAGACCACTGCCCCGTCGTCGGGGCCCCACTCCGAGTCGTCGCGGTCCGTCATGGTCGCGACCAAGGCGATGAACCCTCCGATGAACCCGAGCACACCCAGGAACGAGACCCAGCCGGGCAGATTGAGGTGAAACAGCGCGACCAGGAGCAGCAGCAGCGGACCGGCGACGACTCCCAACCACGCCACCTGCCGGTGCGGCGCGAGCCTCGGGAGCGGCGGCGGTGGCTCGGGACGAACGAGTCGTCGTCGCGGGCGGCCGTCTTGGACGTCGAGGCAAGGAAGTCCGCGTCGTCGAAGGACTCGCGGTGCGGCTGGGTGGGATCGTCTTGCTGGCCATCGGACCATGCCGCCGACTGGTCGCCCGTCTTGTCCCGTGGGCCCAGCCCACCACCTGCTCTGTTGCGACGGTCGGTGAACGGCAAGATGTCGGTGCCGGCCGGGTCGAATGCACTCCGCGCTGCGCTGTCCGCGGGCCCAAGGTCCTCCTGGGTCGGCCATGGCGCCACGCCCTCGGCGACCGGCTGGTCGAACCCCGCGACCAGCTGCGCCCAGGTCAGGTCGTCGTTGACGTCGAGAAGGTGCGGGTCACGTTGGGACAGGAGGTCACGCACGAGGTCCGACGCCGCGGAGTCGACGTAGAGCCGGTCCCTCACACCGCCGCGAAACTCCGGCCGGTCGAAGCCGGTGGCGCTCGACGACTCGACAGGCTTCGTGTACGCCGCGACCCCCTGTCGTCGCAGATCGGCCAGCAGCGCCGTCGCCAGCACCGGGTCGAGGTCGGCGACAGGTGTGTAGGCGGGCGCCGTCAACCCGTTAGACCGCACTGTCGAGCCTGACGCTGTGCCGGGTGCTGCTGTGACTGGTGATGAAGTCGACCGAGCCGCTGAAGATGAGCGGCGCATCGTGGTCGAGGGTGGCCACGTGGTAGCTGTTGCTGAGGAACTGCTCCGTGAGGTCCTTCGACGAGACGCGCTGGGTGATCAGCTCGGCCGACAGCGGCTCGACAACATGGTCCTCGACGGAGCGGTAGAGCACGAGCGGCGCGGTGACCTTGGGCAGGTCGTCGCGCGTCGCCTTCCACATCGCGCGGAGGGAGTCCAGGGCCTTGAGCGGGACGCGGCCATAGCCGTGCTCGTCGGCGCCGGGGAGGCAGATGTCGTTGCCGATGCCCGCGACAGAGCCGACCAGCCGCTTGAGCACCGGCGTCAGCGCCAGTCGCCGGTCGGTGCTCGCGACCGAGGGGTTGACCAAGATCAGGCCGGCGACGTCGTCGGGGCGCTCGGCCGCGAGCCGGAGCGCGAGGCATCCACCCATGGACAGTCCGGCCACGAATACCTCGTCACGTGTTGCGAGGAGGGTGTCCAGCGCGCGCGCCGCTTCCCGGTACCAGTCCTGCCAGGAGGTCGTGTTCATGTCCTGCCAGGAGGTGCCGTGCCCGGGCAGCCGTGGCAGCTCGACGGTGAAACCCTCGCTCGCGAGGTGGTCGGCCCACGGGCGCATCGAGGTAGGGGAGCCGGTGAACCCGTGCAGCAGGAGCACACCCGTACGGCCGCCGTCGGCGGAGAACGGCTCGGCGTGGTCGGCGACCGACACTGCGGCTCCTGAGGAGGTGACATGCGACACGGGGGTTACCTCATCGTGTCACGACCTGCCGCTGTTTTCGACCCGACCATCGGATGGGTCCGGTCGGTCCCGTAGCAGGATGGCGGGAAGCCGCAGGTCGTTGCTTGTGCCGGAGGTCGACCCTAAGGTAACTGCGCACGAGGAGGTCGCTGCGTTGTTCTACTGGTTGCTGAAGTGGGTCTTCATCGGCCCGCTGATCAAGCTCGTCTTCCGGCCGTACGCCGAGGGCACCGAGAACGTCCCCGAGACAGGCGGCGCGATCTTGGCGAGCAACCATCTGTCGTACTCGGACTGGCTGTTCATGCCGCTCACGATCCCGCGGCGGGTGACGTTCGTCGCGAAGGCGGAGTACTTCACGACTCCCGGGCTGAAGGGCTGGCTGCAGAAGACGTTCTTCTCCGGGGCCGGTCAGGTGCCGCTCGACCGTTCGGGCGGGCGGGCCTCCGAAGGGGCGATTCTGACCGGGTTGAAGATCCTGTCAGCCGGCGAGCTCTTCGGCATCTACCCGGAGGGGACCCGCTCTCACGACGGGCGCCTGTATCGCGGCCGGACCGGTGTGGCACGGATGGCGCTCGAGTCCAAGGTTCCCGTGATCCCCCTGGCCGTCATCGGTACCAACGTCGTCGCGCCACCCGGCAAGATCTACGGCCGCTACGCGCGCCCCCACGTCCGCTTCGGCAAGCCGCTCGACTTCTCGCGCTACCAGGGGATGGAGAGCGATCGGTACGTCTTGCGCTCCATCACCGACGAGATCATGTACGAGATCATGCAGCTGTCGGGCCAGGAGTACGTCGACGTGTACGCGACCAAGGCCAAGGAGGACGCCCAGCTCGAGGCCAAGGCCGCCGCAGCCGCCGCCAAGGCCGAGGCCAAGGCCGCGAAGACCTCGAAGGACCCCTGACCCCGCGAGACGTCACCGGCGGCCCAGAACTGCCGGCGTGTCGTCCAGCGATTGACGTCTCGGCGAAGGTCTGTACCCGGTGCCGCTAAGGTGAGCGGCTGACTGTTCGTCTGACCTGAGGGAGCCGCAACGCATGCGCGTCGGAGTGTTGACCGGAGGCGGAGACTGCCCGGGACTGAACGCCGTGATCCGGGCCGTCGTCCGCAAGGGCATCGGTGAGTACGGGTACGAGTTCGTAGGCTTCCGGGACGGCTGGCGCGGGCCGCTCGAGAACCTGACGTCGGAGCTGGGCATCCCCGAGGTTCGCGGGATCCTGCCACGCGGCGGGACCATCCTGGGCTCGTCTCGCACCAACCCGTTCAAGGTCGACGGCGGCGTCGACAAGATCATCGCCAACCTTTCCGCCAACGGCATCGACGCGCTCATCGCGATCGGCGGTGAGGACACCCTGGGCGTCGCGACGAAGCTCGTCGACTCGGGCGTCAACGTCGTCGGTGTGCCGAAGACCATCGACAACGACCTGAGCGGTACCGACTTCACGTTCGGCTTCGACACCGCCGTCAACATCGCGACGGAGGCGATCGACCGGCTGCACACGACCGCCGAGTCCCACCACCGGGTGCTGGTCGTCGAGGTGATGGGTCGCCACGCCGGCTGGATCGCCTTGCACTCCGGCCTCGCCGGCGGAGCCAACGTCATCTTGATCCCCGAGCAGCCGTTCGACATCGAGAGGGTCTGCCAGCTCGTCGAGCGTCGCTTCCAGCTCCAGTACGCCCCGATCATCGTCGTCGCCGAAGGGGCCGTGCCCGCGGCCGGCACGATGGCCACGCTCGCCGGCGAGGTGGACGCGTTCGGCCACGCCCGCCTCGGCGGGATCGGTGACCGGCTGGCGCAGGAGATCGAGAAGCGCACCGGCAAGGAGTCGCGCGCTGTGGTGCTCGGCCACACGCAGCGCGGCGGTACGCCGACCGCCTTCGACCGCTGGCTCGCGACCCGGTTCGGGCTGCATGCCATCCAGGCCGTCCACGACGGCGACTTCGGGAAGATGGTGGCCCTACGAGGTACCGACATCGTTCGGGTTCCCCTCATCGAGGGCACCGGAGAACTGAAGACCGTCGACCCCGCGCAGTACGCCGAGGCCGAGGTTCTGTTCGGTTAGACCTAGTGGTCATGACCACTAGGCTTCACTCATGCACATCCCGACTCTGGAGGAGCTGCACGCCCTCGGTGCGTCCCACCAGCCCGGCTGGCCGGACCAGGCGAGACTCGACGCCGCGGTGACGACGTTGCGGTCCAGGCCCCCGCTGGTGTTCGCCGGCGAGTGCGACGACCTGAAGGGCCAGCTCGGCGAGGTCGCTGCCGGGCGGGCGTTCCTCCTGCAGGGCGGTGACTGCGCCGAGACCTTCGACGGCGTGACCGCCGACAACGTCCGCGCGAAGCTTCAGGTGCTGCTTCAGATGGCGGTCGTCCTCACGTACGCCGCCTCGGTGCCAGTGGTGAAGGTCGGCCGGATCGCCGGCCAGTACGCCAAGCCGCGCTCCAGCGACAGCGAGACCCGCGACGGCGTGACGTTGCCTGCCTACCGCGGTGACGCGGTCAACGGCTTCGCGTTCACTTCCGAGGCGCGGGTACCCGACCCCGACCGGCTCGTCCAGGTGTACAACTCGTCGGCCGCCACTCTCAACCTGTGCCGGGCCTTCCTGCAGGGCGGGTACGCCGACCTGCGCCAGATGCACGCCTGGAACGCCGACTTCGTCAAGACGAGCCCGGTGGGCGCGGCGTACGAGAAGCTCTCCGACGAGATCGACCGGGCTCTCGACTTCATGCGCGCGATCGGCGCCGAGTCGGAGGAGCTGCACAGGGTGTCGTTCCACAGCAGCCACGAGGCCCTCATCCTCGAGTACGAGCACGCGCTCACCCGGATCGACTCGCGCACCTCGCAGCCCTACGACGTGTCGGGACACTTCGTCTGGATCGGCGAGCGCACCCGGCGGCTCGACGGGGCCCATGTCGAGTTCGCGTCGCGCATCCGCAACCCGATCGGGGTCAAGCTCGGGCCGACGGCGACCCCCGACGAGGCGCTCGCGCTCGCCGCGAAGCTCAACCCCGACAACGAGCCGGGCCGGCTGACGTTCATCACCCGCATGGGCGCCGGCAAGGTACGCGACCTGCTTCCCGTCATGGTCGAGAAGGTCAGCGCCGCCGGAGTCCAGACCGCTTGGGTCTGCGACCCGATGCACGGCAACGGGTTCGAGACCTCGACCGGCTACAAGAGCCGCCGGTTCGACGACGTGATCGACGAGGTCCACGGGTTCTTCGAGGTGCACAACGGTCTCGGCACCTGGCCGGGCGGGCTCCATGTAGAGCTGACCGGCGACGACGTCACCGAGTGTGTCGGAGGGGGCGAGGCGCTCGACGAGGCGAGCCTTCCGCATCGCTACGAGTCGGTCTGCGATCCCCGGCTCAACCGCACGCAGTCGCTGGAGCTCGCGTTCCTGGTGGCCGAGATGCTCCGCCAGAGTCGCAGCTGACGGCCCCGACACGATGACCGAGACGCCGTGATCGACCTGCGCAGCGACACCGTGACCACGCCGACCGAGCCGATGCGGCAGGCGATGGCCCGCGCCGAGGTCGGCGACGACGTGTACGCCGAGGACCCGACGGTCAGAGCCCTCGAAGAGAGGGTCGCCGCGATGCTCGGCTTCGAGGCTGCCCTGTTCACCGTGAGCGGGTCCCTCGCCAACCTGTTGGCGGTGCGGTGCCTCGTCGAGCCAGGTATGGAGGTGCTCTGCGAGTCCAGCGCGCACATCGCCCGGGCCGAGCTGGGCTCCCACGGCGCCGTCAGTGGCCTCACGATGCGCACCTGGACCCACCCGCGCGGCCACGTCGACATCGACGCCGTCGACTCGCTGGTCGCGCCGGACCTCGGGCCGTTCCTGGTCCGGACGAGCTGCGTGTCGGTCGAGAACACCCACAACTTCGCCGGCGGCACCGTCCAGCCGCTGGACCGGCTCGACGAGCTCGGCCGGCTGGCCGGCCGTCACGGTGTGTCCGTACACCTCGACGGGGCCCGCATCTGGAACGCTCACATCGCCACCGGCGTGCCCTTGCTGCGGCTGAGCGCCGTGGCCGACACTGCCGGAGTCTGCCTGTCCAAGGGGCTGGGCGCTCCGATCGGGTCGCTCATGCTCGGCCAGCGTGACCATGTGCGGCAGGCACGGGTCTGGCGCAAGCGCCTCGGCGCCGGCTGGCGACAGGCCGGTGTGCTCGCAGCTGCGGGCATGTACGCCCTCGACCACCACATCGAACGACTCGCCGACGACCACGAGCACGCTCGGTTGATCGCTGACGCCGCCGGGGTGGACCCCGCTGCGGTCGAGACCAACATCGTGGTGATCGAGACCGCAGACGCGGCCGGGCTGGTCGAGCGCTGCCGTAGCGAGGGTGTGCTGGTCTCGGCTGTCGGCGCACGGGTCGTGCGCGCGGTGACCCACCTCGACATCGACAAACAGAGTGCCTTCCAAGTGGCCGAGGTGATAGCACGGGCGGTCGCTTCGAGCCGCTGAGGCCGGGTCAGACCACGAGGTGGGCGGCGTCGGCCTCGACCGGGCCGTGAGGAGCGAGCTCCACGGTGTACATCGCGGCGACGACGAATCCGCCGCCGATGAGCATGCGGGCGGTCAGGCTCTCACCGCCGAAGAGCACGGCGAAGAACGCCGCCCAGACGGGCTCCATCGTCATGATGATGGCGGCGCGCGTCGAGGTGAGGCGTGCCTGGGCCCAGGTCTGCCCGAGAAGCGTGAGCGAGCCTGCGACGAGTGCCATGTACAGCAGGGACAGCCAGCCGTCGGTCGTCCGCGGCGGCTGGACACCGTTGGGAGCGCTGACGGCGGTACAGACCGCGCAGATGACGGCCATCTGCACGATGGAGAGTCCGAACACGTTGCGGGTTGTCGACCAGTGGCCGAGGCCGATGATGTGCAGCGCGTACAGCATCGCCGAGGCGAAGATGGCAGCCACCCCTGGCGACACCGAGAGGCCCTGAAGCGACAGGAAGCCGAGACCTACTGTCGACATCGCGACCGCGACCCACACGAGTCCGGTGACCTTGTCCTTGAGGAGCAGGGCGGCGAACAGTGGCGTCGCCACGACGTACATGCCCGTCACGAAACCCGACACGCTGGCCGGGGTCCGCTCCAGCCCGAGGGTCTGGGACACCTGCGCGACCCCGTACACGAGGCCGAGGACTACGCCCTGCCGGACCTCGTCGCGCGACAGTCTGGCGACCGATCTCGGTGCGAGCAGGAACAACGCGATCGCCGCGATCGCGAACCGCATCGACAAGAAGTCCAGGACCGACATCTGCCGCAGCAGGTCCTTGATCAAGAAGAACGTCGATCCCCAGGCAGCTGTCACTCCGAGCAAGGTGAGCGCCGGCAGCGCTCCGGTGGGCCGGTTCGTCACCGGCCAACTCTAGATCGCGGGCGGTGGCAAGCTCAGACGACGGTGAGGACGATCGTCGAGCCGTACGGCGCCATTGAGCCTGAGCCAGGAGTTACCCCGACGACGATCTGGAGACCGAGGTACGGGTGGAACTGCCTGATCGTGTACCGGAAACCGTGGCTGCCGAGTATCTGCTCCGCAGCGCTGACGCCGGAGTGGTAGACGTCGGGCACCGCCACGAGGTGCGGCCCGCGGCTCACGACCAACGCGACCTTGTCACCCTTGTGGCCGACCCCGCCGTGTGGTGCCTGGGTGATGACGACGCCCTTCGCCACGGAGTCGTCGTAGCGCCTGGTCGTGGAGACGCGGAAGCCGACCCGGGTGAGGCGCTTGGTTGCGACCGCTGCCCGCCTGCCGGTGTAGTCGACGACGGGGTGCGGCTGTGGACCTCTGCTCACGACCAGTTGGACAGGGTCGTCGCGGCGTAGCTGCGTCCCTGCGGGCGGCGCGAAGGAGATGACGACGCCCGCTTTGACCTTCTCGCTCCATTCGCGGGTGGTGTGTCCGATGGTCAGCGAGCGGTCCGTGACCAACTTGGTCGCGTCGGGCGCGCTGAGCCCCCGCAGGTCGGGGACGCTGTGCCGCTCTGGACCCTTCGAGATCACCGCGCTGACGGTGCCGCCGGCCTTGAGCACATGGTCGCCCGGACCGGGGTCGGTCGAGACGACACTGCCCGCCGGTACCGTCTCGGAGTAGGCGGTGCCGGCGACCTTGAACGTCAACCCGGCGGACTCGATCTGCCTCTCGGCGCGGGCCTGGCTCAGCTGCAGGACGTCGGGGGTCGCCTGGAACCGGCCCACGCCGTAGTACCAGCCCGCCAGCGCCGCCCCTGCTGCGAGCAGCAAGACGAGGAGTAACGCCACCCAGCCCCGTCTTCTTCTCCGGTAGCGCACCGGTCGGGCCGGCGCCGACGTCGGTGCGTCGTCACCTCGGCCCGAACCGGTTCCGGGCTCTGCCACCCGCGCATCGGGAACCTGTGCATCCTGTCCTGGCGGTGAGCGTTGGTAGCCGACGCGGAGGGTGTTCTCACCTGTCGTTGCGACGCCGGAGCCCGTAGCTCCGAGTCCGGAGTAGCTCGCCATCGGGTGCCCCGAACCGGCGGCAGCGCCGAGGGATACGGTCGGCGTGAGGTCCTCGGTCAGCTCCTGGTCGTCGACGACGCCGTGATCGACCGCGTGCCGTACGCGGCGCAGCTGCTGCAGCATCACATGGGCGTCGGCGGGGCGCAGGTCGCGCTGGCGGCTCGTGGCGCGGGCGACGAACGCGTCGAGGTACCCCGGAATGCCCGGCATGACAGTCGACGGCGCCGGCACGTCGTTGTGCACATGCTTGTACGCGACCTGGATCGGGTTGTCGCCGGCGTGTGGTTTGGTACCCGTGAGCATCTCGAACGTCATCACGCCCAGCGCGTAGACGTCCGAGCGGGCGTCGGCGACGCCGTCCGTGACGAGCTCGGGAGGGAGGTAGGACACGGTGCCCATCAGCACGCCGCTGGTCGCCGTCGCGGCGGTCGATGAGCTGATCGCGCGCGCCAGCCCGAAGTCGGCGACCTTGAGACGTCCCCGTGGGTCGATCAGCACGTTCTCGGGCTTGATGTCGCGGTGGATGATGCCCGCCTCGTGAGCCACGGCGATCGCCTTGAGGATCTCCTCCAGGAGGCTCAGGGCGCGCGCCGGTGGCAGGGGAGCCTCGTCGCGGATCACGTCGCGCAGCGTGTGCCGACCGGCGACGTACTCCATCGCCAAGAACAAGACGCCGTCGTCGTCGCCCTGGTCGTAGACGGTCACGATGTTGGGGTGGGTGAGCCTCGCTGCGGCCCGCGCCTCGCGGACGAAACGCTGGCTGAAGTCCTCGTCCTCGGCCAGCGAGTGCGGCATCACCTTGACGGCCACGGTCCGGTCGAGCCGCAGGTCGGTCGCCTCGTACACCGTCGCCATGCCGCCGCGCGCGATCTTGTCGCCCACGAGGTAGCGACCGTCGAGCAGCCGCCCGACGTGCGGATCGGAGCCGCCGGGTCTGTCCACGCTGGCAGTGTACGTAGCGACCCGGGTTGTGAGAGTGAGCCTCGCCGCCCACCTGCGGGCGGGCGGGGAGCACCCATGGCAGGCTGGAGCCGTGGCAGACACCCTCGACTCCCTGGTCGAATCATGGCTCACCGTCTCGCAGGTCGCCGACCGGCTGGGGGTGAGCGTCTCGAAGGTGCGCCAGCTGGCCCGTGAGCATCAGCTCGTCGCCGTACGCCGCGACGACCTGCGTGAGCCGGCGGTACCCGCTGGCTGCATCCAAGGCGGCGTGATCGTCAAGGGGCTGAGCGGGACGCTGATCCTGCTCGCCGACCACGGCTTCGACGCGCCCGAGTCGATCGAGTGGCTGTTCACGCCCGACGACTCGCTGCCGGGGCGACCTATCGACGCGTTGCGCGAGGATCGCGGCAAAGAGGTCCGCCGCCGGGCGCAGGCCCTCGTCTAGACAGTCGTCGCTACACCGTCCGCTGGGTCACCCGAGCGGTGAGCAGCCGCAGCGCCTCGCGGACATCCGCGGACTCGACCGGGCAGTGCCGCAGAGCCGACAGGGACGCCGTCGTCAGCTCCGAGATGACGGTCTCCACTGCGGCCAGCGCGCCGGTGTCGCGGAGCACGTCCTGGACGGCTCGGATGCCCGGCTCGTCGATCTCGGTGTTTCCGACGTCGGCCGCAAGGACCTGGCGCTGCTCGGCGTTGGCCATGTCGAAGGCGCGCGCCATGAGCAGCGTCCGCTTCCCTTCGCGGATGTCGTCACCGCTGGGCTTGCCGGTGACGTGCTCCTCACCGAAGACGCCGAGGACGTCGTCGCGCAGCTGGAACGCCTCGCCCAGCGGTACCCCATATGACGACAGCGCTCCGAGCTGCCTGCTGTCGGCCCCGGCTACAGCGGCGCCGAACTGCAGCGGACGCTCGATGGTGTACTTCGCGGACTTGTACCGGATGACTCGCATGGCGTCGGCGGCGGTGCTGCGGTCGCTGGTCTGCCCGAGCACGTCGAGGTACTGCCCCGCGACCACCTCGGTGCGAAGCCGGTCGAAGTACACCCGTCCCCGCGCCAACGCCTTGGGCTTGAGCCCGCTGGTGCCCAGCAGCTCGTCGGACCACGACAAGAGCAGGTCGCCCAGGAGGATCGCGGCGCTGTGACCGAACCTTTCAGCCGCCTGTGCCGAGACAGCCGAACGACGCAGCCGGGCGAACTGGCGGTGCGCGGCCGGTCGACCCCGACGGGTCGCCGAGTCGTCCATGACGTCGTCGTGCGTGAGGGCGCTCGCGTGCACGAGCTCGATCGCGGCGCCGGCCACCATGATCTGCTCGGACCTGGCGGCGTTTCCGCCGGCGGCTCGCCAGCCCCAGTACGCGAACGCGGGACGCAGCCGCTTGCCGCCGCTCAACGATGCCCGCGCCGCGTCGAACAGCGGGGCCAGGTCGTCGCCGACCGCCGCGAGCTCGTCCTGCTTCGCGTCGATGAATTCGGTGAGCGTCCGGGAGATGGCCCGCTTGAGGTCCTCGGGGATGGGATCGAGCTCGGGCACGGGCGGAGACGTCACCGTCGTGGACACGTGGCGAGCGTACCCGGCTGCAGTACTTACCCTTGAGTCGTGGTGCAGTGCCCGCCGTCTCGACTTCCGGATCGCCCGGCGACGATCCGGGAGCTGATCGCGGCCAACGAGCGGACGGTCTCCTTCGAGTTCTTCCCGCCCAAGGACGACGAAGGGGAGGCCCAGCTGTGGCGGGCCATCCGCGAGCTGGAGCCCCTTCGACCGACGTTCGTCTCGGTGACGTACGGCGCGGGTGGGTCCACCCGGGACCGCACGATCCGGATCACCGAGCGGATCGTCAGCGACACCACACTGACCCCCGTTGCGCACCTCACCTGCGTCGGCCATTCGCGCGACGAGCTGCGCGGGATCATCGGCCGCTATGCCGATGCAGGCGTACGCAACGTGCTCGCGTTGCGCGGCGATCCCCCAGGGGGCGTCGAGCAAGGCGTGGGTACCGCCATCTCGACGGGCTCGACCATGCCACCGAGCTCGTCGAGCTGGTACGGCGAGCTCGGGGACTTCTGCGTCGGGGTCGCCGCGTTTCCGGAGGGCCACCCCGAGGCGGCAGACCTGGACGCCGACGCCGCGGTGCTCGTGCAGAAGGCCGCGGCCGGGGCGGACTTCGCGGTGACGCAGCTGTTCTTCGACGCCGACCGACTATGTCGCGCTGGTCGCACGGCTTCGTCGCCTGGGCTGCGACCTCCCGGTCATACCGGGAATCATGCCGATCACCGGCTTGGCGCAGATCTCCCGCTTCGCCGAGCTGTCCGGCACGCACGTACCCGCGGAGGTCGTGGATCGGCTGCGAAGGCGCAGTGACCCCGTGGACGTCCGGCGCGAAGGGATCGCGATCGCGACGGCCCTGTGCGCCGAGCTGCTGCATCGGGGCGCCCCGGGCCTGCACTTCTACACCCTCAACCGGTCGAAGGCGACCCGCGAGATCTACGCGGGGGTCGCCGCCTTGATCTGATGGCGGTTAGGCCTTTCCGATCCGGTTCGCTATCTGTGCGGCGGTCCATACGACCTGGGGGATCGTCGCCCCAGGGGTGAGCGAGGCTGCCAGGACGTGCAACCCCGCGACGGGCGAGACGTACTCCGATCGGCGTGCGTACGCGCGCCACCCGTCCCAGGCCACCGCGTAGCTGCTGCCTCCGGGCTCGGCCAGCACCCCCGGGGGCTTCGGTCGAGCCTCGTGACGACCTGGCCGCCTACGTCCAGACCGCGGTCGGCCAGCACCGCCAGCACGTTGTCGGCTCGTCCGCGCTGCCGTACCGTCCAGGCCCGGTGACCCGGTGGGGCGACACCGGTCGTCGACACCACGACGAGCGGGTCGCCATGCAGCACCACCTCGTCGGCCACGTCGTCGGACCCCGGGTCGCGGAGGCCGAGATGGGTGACGGCAGGTGGGTCGACCCGACGTTGCGCGCGGAAGACTCGGGCCGCCCCGGACCGACCCGGGTCCAGGAGAGCGGCGAAGACCTCGAGCGGGTCCACCGCCGCGACCACCACGTCCGCGGCAGCACGCGACCCGTCCGCCGCCTCGACGCCGCAGACGCGCTCACCACGCACCACGATCCGGGCGACGGGGGTGGCGTACCGGATCTCGGCCCGGCGTTCGCCGAGGCGGACGACAAGCGCAGCGACGACCTGGGCAAGGCCGGTCGGGCATGTCCAGACCCCGAACGACCGTTCGAGATAAGCACGGACGGCCGCGACGGCCGGTACGTCATGCAGGTCTGACCCGGCCAGCACATACCGGTGCGCGAGCAGGTCGCGGAGCCGCGCGTCGGGCAGGTCGCGGGCCAGCACCCTGCGAAGTGAGCGCCGTCCCGGCTGCGGCTCTCGCGCGGCGCCCGTACTCGGGTCCGGCTCCGCGTCAGGACCCGCCCGGCTGCGACGAAGCGCATCCCAGACACCTGCCTGGCCGTCGACGAACTCGGCCCACCGCCGACCTGCACCGGCGCCCAGTCCTTCGTCGAGGGCGCGGATCTGAGCGGCGCGGGAGCCGGTCGGGAGGTCGACGGTGGTCCCGTCGGCGAAGACGTGGCGCGACGACGCCGGGACCAGGCCGACATAGCGCTCGATCGGACGCCCAGACTTGCGAAAGAGGTCTCGCAGGGCCGCGGGGAGCCCGGTCGACGAGGCTCCGGCGTCCCATCGGAAGCCGTCTTGCTCGATGCTGCGCAGGGTTCCGCCGGCGACCTGCTCCTGTTCGAACACCGTGACGCGATGGCCGAGCTTGGCAAGGCGGGCAGCGACAGCGAGCCCGCCGATGCCCGCTCCCACGACGGCGACCTCAGCCATCCGTCTGCCGACCGACGTCGAGTGGCAACGTCACGGTGCCGAGGCCCGTGCTCCACATCCGGTTGGCGAACTCGAACAGCATGGCGCCGTAAGGCGCCGACCGGTCACCTCTCGCGACGACACCGCTGTCGATCGTCAGTCGCAGGAACGACCCGACGTCGTTACCGGAAGGCCCCCACTGCACGCTCCCGATCCCGCGGTGGTCACCGGCGACCTCCAGGCGGCGACGGCGGCGGCCCGCCCGCACCCGCAGCTGAACAGTCTCCGTGGCACGGGCTGCCGACATGCCCACGACGTCGACGAAACGGTTGGCGTCGAGCTGCTCCAGCGCCGCGTTCTCGATCGCAGCAGCCGGTCGGTCCACGTCTCGACCCAGCAGCGCGTTGACCTGCACGAGCTCGAGCTGCGCATCGGGTGCCACAGCGGCCAGGCGGGTCAGACCTCCGCTGAAGCGCGGATTGAGCTCGGTGACGACGAAGCCCTCGGCGGTCAGGACCCCGTCGACGCCGAACGCCCCGCGGTACCCGTGCCGCTGCTGTAGATAGCCGCCGAGGGTCCGGGCGAGCGACCGCATTGCCTCGGCGTCGGCCTGAGCGGGGTCCCACGACGTACCCATGCCCGCATAGACGAACCTGCCGACGTCTTGACGCCGCAGACAGATGAGCTCGACGGGCCGTAGCACGACAACCCCGTCAGAGAGCACGATCCCGTGGATACTGCACGGAACGCCCTCGAGGAACGGGCTCACCCGCACCCGGTCGCAGTTCGCCGCGAAGAATGCCGCGGCCGCGGTCGCGTGCTCCTCGGTCCGGATCCAGCGGACGTAGTCGGCCCCACCGTTGACGCCGTCACGGTTGTCGCCGGCCCAGACGACCTCGTCAGCGCCGGAACGGTCGAGCACGTCCTCGCTCGCAGTCATCAGGGCGCGGTACGTCGCCGGACACGACGCCGAAGCGGGGTGGTCCGCCGAGATCGCGTCGAGCATCTCGTCGACCAGCATCTTGTTCTCGAGCACTGCGTGGCCCGGTGGGCGACCTCCAAGGACCCGCCGGCCGACCAGCTCGACGTTCGGTGTCACCGGGCTCATCCACCAGACGCCGGTGCGCTCCGGGTCGTACCGCTCCACCGCGGCCACCACCGTGGACGTCAACCGTGCCTGTGGACAGCTGCGGGCACGGACCTGCTCGGTGAGCGTCTCGAAGGGTACCGGCGCCAGCAGAGCGACCTCGGCCTCGTCGACCGCCGGAAGCGGGCCGGTCCCGATACCGTCGGCCACCAGCAGCGGCCGCTGCGCCTGCCATCGGCGGAGCTTCGGCACCATCCGGGTGAGTCCGGCCAGCACCTCGAATGCACAGATCACCTTACGGCCGGTCACAGGCGCGCACAGGTGCTCCTCCCAGGCGCTCAGCCGGGGGCGGTCAGGCATGAGCGGCGAGCTGGCGGTCCATCCCAGCCACCTTAGGGCGTATCTGGAGGTGGTCGGACCCGTGTGCGGACGTGTTGCTCCGCTGCTCAGGAATGTGTTTGGCTGAGGCATCCGACGAGCTCGAACCGTCCAGCCGAAGGAGCCTCGGGTATGCCCAACCTTCCCCGCCGTCGGCTGTTCTCCACCCTCGCAGCGGCCAGCACACTCGCGATAGCCAGCACCGGGCTCGCGGTCGCCGGCGGCGTCACCGGGTCCCACGCTGATCGCGTCCTGACCGGCAGGGACTGTCTGGGTGCGGTCGCTCCTGGCAGCCCCCAGACCCTTCGCCAGCGGGTGTTCGAGTCCGCCTCCGCCACATTCGGTGTCCCGCTTTCGGTGCTGCTCGGGGTGTCGTACCTGGAGTCTCGATGGGACGATCATGGCGCCTCGCCGAGCACGCCGGGCGGCTGCGGCCCGATGAACCTAACCGACGTCGACGTGGCAGCCGCCGGGGACGCGAAGGGCGACCCGTCCGCGACGGGTACGCCGGGGCGCGACCGGCAGCCGGTGTCGATGCACACCGCCGATCTGGCCGCACGACTGACCGGTCTGCCGCTGGCGCGGTCTCGTCCCAGGTGGCCTCCGTGTCGTGTATCACGATGTCGTCGATGTGGAGGTCCTTGGGTCTGCGGGCGAGGTCGTGGTTCCCGTACGCCGCGGGGTCGGGAGCGCCGTACCACGCGTACGCCGCTGGGACCCAGTCGCAGTTCAGGTCGCGTGGGCAGTCGACCCGGCCCGCGCGGTCCATTGCCGGCGCGGCGGGCACGGTGAGGCCGGGTTGGGCCTCGAGCCGCACCCGCTGGCCGTCCGCGGTGCGGCGTGCCTGACCGTCACGGATCCGCGCGAACACCCTCCGCGCGAACGTCGCCGAGTCTCCGGCGGCCGAGGCGGCGCTGTAGCGCCGCACGCTCTGGTACCAGGCGCCGACCGAGTCGCCCGCCCGTGGAGCCTTGCCGAGCTCCTTCTGGTAGGCCGCGAGGACCGCAGCCCCGCCACAGATGTTGGCGACCTCGTCAGACTTCACCCTCGCGGTGACTCGGCCCTGCATCGGGTCTGGGCGAGCACGGTCGTGCCCGCCGGTCACGCACCGGTACCGGTGTTCGGCCGCGCGTACCCAGAGCAGAGCGCATACCCGGATCAGATCCCGTACCAGCCGGTGGTGCCGCTGCAGTACTCGATCCCGCCAGGGCAGGCCTACGTCTTGGCCGACGCCACGGTGCCCACCGACTACTACTACGCGAAGACGTTCAACGACTCGCTGCCGCTCGACCACACAGTCGTCCGAGGCAAGGACAGGTACTACGAGATCTGGTTCGGGCACCGGCTGGCGCTCGTGCGGGCAGCCGACGTGCATATTCGCTGAGCCACCTCCGCTGACCGGTCGCTGAGTCCTGGGTCAGAGCACCACAACGGTCGCCACGTTGGACGAGCGACCGCTGGCCTTGTCGGTCACGCGAAGGTGGTTCGTCCCGAGGTGGCCGGTCTCGATATACGTGGCGAAGGCGCCTCCGATGACGCGGGCGGTCGTCGGGAAGTCCGTCCACACGCCGTTCTCGCGGCGCTGTACCTGCAGCTCCGTGCCGTCCGGGGCGGTGTACGTGCCGGTGAGGTTGATCCGTTGGAGACTCCGCGCCGTGGTCGGGCTGACCGTCAGCGAGATGGCCCGGTGCGCGGGTTGCGTGGTGGTGTGTCCAACACTGCTGGCGGGAGGCTGGGTCGTGGACGGGCCAGCTCTGGGAGTTCCGACGTTGCGCGGAATATGGAGGCGCTGGTCGGAGCTGGCCCTGTGACCCGTGCTGCCGACGCCTGCGAGGTTGGCTACCTTGAGGCCGGCGACGGCCACGACAACGCCGATGAGGCCGCCGACGACGAGCAGCATGACAACCCCGATGATGAGCTGTTTCAGCCAGCTTGTCTCGTCCATCCCGACCCCCTTCCCCGCGCCGTGCCGTTGCTGTGACTCTTTGCCCCATCGTGTCAGACGCACCGGGGTGGCTCCTGGGTTGCATCGTCTGCGTTGTCGGCTCCGTCACCGTCGCCGGGCCGCCGAGTCAAACCCTCAATCGACGTCGAGCTCCTCAGCGCCGGTGAGCCGCAGCAGCTCGTCGTACGTCGTGTCGAAGACGGCGTGGGAGTGCCCGGCCGCCGCCCAGATCGTCGGGTAGGCGGCCAGCGCCCTGTCGAGGTAGGTCGGGAGGGGCGTCGGGTGCCCCAAAGGCGCAACTCCGCCGATGACCTGGCCGGTATGTGCTCGGACGAAGTCAGGCTGGGCTCTTCGCAGGCGCGTGATGCCGAGCTGGGCGGCCACGCGGTCGGTATCGACTCGGTGCGCCCCCGACGTGAGGATGAGGACGGGAAGTCCGTCGCCGTCGAAGACCAGGGAGTTGGCGATCGCCCCGACCTCGCACCCGAGGCCGTCCGCCGCCTGCTGCGCGGTGCGAGCCGACTCGGGCAGCACGCGTACCGAGCCCGTGGCGCCGAGGGCTTCAAGTCTGTCCGCCACGTTGGCGACCGTGGGATGGGGCTCGGGGCTCTCGCCGGGCGTCTCCCGCGTGGTCATGCCGCGGAGCCTATACACCAGGAGAGCGGAGAGAATGGAGGCGCTAGGGCTGTCCGAGCCTCCGCCTGCGCTACTCCTCCTGGCCTAGGGTTCAGTGGTGGGACTCGACGCCGCGCTCGACCGCTTCTGCGTGGTGGCGGATGCCCGTCGGTTCGGCATCGAGTCAGTTCAGGTCGTCGTCGACGACGGCCCCTGGGGTGAGCGGCGCCGGATAGCCGACATTCGTCGTGACGTGTTCTCGATCTCGAAGACGGTGACGTCACTGGCAGTCGGCATGCTGGAGGCAGACGATGTGCTCGATCTGGACGACGCTGTGCTGGCCCATCTGCCTGAGCTTGCGGACACGGCTGCAGCAGGCAGTGAGAACATCACCGTGGGGCACCTGCTGCGCATGACGGCGGGCAACGGCTACCGCTGGTTGGACGACGATGGCGATCACCCCGGCGACGCTGCGCGCGACTTCCTCGCCACCCCGCTCGTCGCCGAGCCCGGCTCCGCCTACCACTACCGGGGCGCGAACACGTACGTCCTCGGCCGCATAGTCCACGCGGTCACCGGACTCGACCTGCGCGACTTCCTGGTGCCGCGTCTGTTCGACCCGCTCGGCATCCGCAATCCGCAATGGCTGCGGTGTCCGCTTGGATTCCCGCTCGGCGCGATCGGCCTTCATCTGCGGACCTCGGAGATCACCCGGATCGCACAGCTGCTCCTGCACGGCGGCACCTACGACCGCCGATCTCTGGTCCCGGCTGACTACATCGCTCGGATGACCACTGACACGACACAGACGGGAAGGGCCGAGCCCGACAACCGGACGTACGGGCTGCATGTGTGGCTGTGCGCCCGCGACGATGCCTGGCGCATGGACGGCATCTACGGGCAGTTCGGGATCGTGCTCCCGAACCACCGCGCCTGTGTCAGCGTGACGGCACACTACCGGGGACCGACGACGGACATCCTGGACTGCGTGTGGGACGAGGTCGTGCCCTCGCTGGTCTGACAGGTGCTGTCAACAGGCTCGCTCAGGTGTTCGAAAACTGTCGTCACGGTGTCATATCGTGGGGTCATGGAAGCGGGTTCGTCAGCCGTCGCGCGCGGCACTGAGGCGACCGGGCGCGGGTGCCCGGATGTCCTCGAGAGACTGGCTGGTCTGGTCCAGGCGCTGGGCTCGTTGCCGACGGCGTCGGGTGACGCCGAGCGGATCGACCGGATAGCGCTGCTCGAGTCTCTCCAGGCGGTCACCGCCGCGGCGCAGATCCGCGAGATCAGCGAGTTCCACGACTCGCAAGTCCGCGAACAACGCCGCCTCGGCGTCCTGGCCAGCCGGCTGGGATCCGGGATTGCCGAGCAGGTGGCGTTGGCGCGCAAGGTGTCGCCAGCGACGGGTCACCGTCATGTCGTGTTCGCGAGGGCGTTGATGCGCGAGATGCCCAAGACGTTCGAGCTGCTGCGCAGTGGTCTGGTCAGCACCTGGGTGGCGACGCTTGTCGTACGCGAGACCAGTTCACTGAGCGAGCCGGACCGGGCCAGAGTCGACTCCGAGCTGGCTGCCGAGCTCGCGCGGATGTCCCCACGACAGGCGGAGCTCGCAGCTCGGCGACGCTCGTACGCGGTCGATCCGGAGTCGCCGCTGCGGCGTGCGCGGACCAGCCGCCAGGATCGACGGGTGTCCATCCGTCCGGCCCCGGACACGATGGCACTGCTGACCGCCTTCGCTCCAGTCGAGCAGGCCGTCGCCGCCTACGCCAATCTCGACCGCACAGCTCGGTCGATGAAGGCTGCCGGCGATCCGCGGAGCCTTGGCCAGCTGCGCTGCGACCTTTTGGTCGAACGACTGACGGGACAGGCGTCGGCTGATGCGGTGCCGGTCGAGATCGCGATCACGATGACCGCCGAGTCGCTGCTCGGCGCAGCTGACATTCCTGCCCAGCTTCCTGGCTACGGCCCGCTGCCCGCCTCGGTGGCCCGCCTGCTTGCCACCGGTAGCTCCGCGAGCGACCCGCGAGCAGGCAGCGACGACCTTCGGCGCGCCCGAGTGTTCGTCCGGAGGATCTTCACCGAGCCCGTCTCTGACACGGTGATCGCGGTCGATCCCCGCAGGCGCCGGTATGGAGCCGGACTCGCGCGGCTGTTCCGGTTCAGGGACCAGGTCTGCCGGATGGCGTACTGCGATGCCCCGATCCGGCACCATGACCACCCGACCCCGTATCGGCGTGGAGGTGTGACGACGGCCGAGCACGGCCAAGGGCTCTGTGTGCGCGACAACCAGGTGAAGGAGATGCCGGGGTGGGCCGTGCGCGTGCGGCTGGGGAGGCCGCATCGCACCCTCATCGCGACACCCACCGGACATGTCTACGAGTCCCAGGCGCCGGCGGCGCTCGGACCGGGGTCCGCTCGCGGACGGCCGCCGCATCGGGCCCGACCGACCGCAGAACCCGGCTCGACCGGCAGCTCCCTTCGGTGGATACCGGTTGACGCGGTGCCGGCAAGGTGTACTGTCAGTCATTCGAACATATGTTCGAATGACTGACGGTCGAACGACTGGGTCGAATGACTGGGTCGAACGAGCTAGTGCGGTTTCGCCGTCAGGGAGGAGGGCCATGCGCAGGTATGACGAGGTGATCGACGTCCGGCGTGGCCTCGTGTCCGGTGAGGAAGCGCCGACCCAGTTCCTCTGGAGGGACCGGCTATGGGTCGTCCGGGACATCATCGCGCACTGGGTCGAGACCGGCGCCTGGTGGGAGCAGCCCGGTGTGGGCGTGCTCTTCGGCGGAGCAGACCCCTCCGAGCAGACCGCTACCGAGCAGACCAGCATCGAGCAGACCAACGTCGAGCAGACCAGCATCGAGCAGGCCACTAAGAGCGGCCCGGCCCGGTGCGCCGACCTGCTGGGCGAGAAGGAGATCTGGCGCGTGGAGGCGATCCGCGCGCGGGCCAGCGCCGGTGTGTTCGACGTGTCGTTCGACTGGGCACTCGGGCAGTGGCGTCTCGTCTGCTGCATCGACTGAACGCTGCGTCTCATGGATCCCTTCGTCCACCTCCACGTCGCCTCCGGCTACTCGCTCAAGTACGGCGCGTCGCATCCGCACCAGCTCGTCGAACGGGCCGTCGATGCCGAGATGGACACGCTGGCGCTGACCGATCGTGATGGCGTCTACGGCGCTGTGCGCTTCACCAAGGCCTGCATGCGCGCGGGTATCCGGCCGATACTCGGTGTCGACCTCGCCCTCGAGCCGTCCGGCCTGACCGGGCGGCCGGCCCCGGCGCGGCCTGGAGCATCCCGCAGCTCCCCGGCTCGGGGGGGCAGCTACCGCGACCCAGCAGAGGGCGCATTTCCCCGGGTGACGCTGCTTGCAGGCAGCAAGGCCGGGTGGGCGGCACTGTGCCGGCTGATTTCGGCGACCCACCTGCGAGGGGATCGGGGGGTACCGGTCACCACCCACGACCTCATCAGCGAGCACTGCGCCGGTCTCGACTCCGGCCGTGACCTGGTCGTGCTGCTGGGACCGGCCTCTGAGCTCGGCGAGGCGGCCGCTGTTCGCCGCGACGATCTCGCGCGTGAGGTGCTTCGCCGGTGGCGCGAGGTCACCGACTCGACCAACGTGGTGGTCGAGGTGGTGTCGCACCGGGCAGCCGGCCATGGGCCGGGGTCGAGCTCGCATGCCGCCCGGATGGCCGGTGTGGCTGCTGCGGCCGGCTTCGAGGTGGTGCTTACCAACGCCGTCCGTTACGCCGGCCGCTCCGACGCACCCACCGTCGACATCCTCGACTCCGTGCGCCGCCTCGTCCCGCTCGATGTGCGCCATCTCGACCGTGCGAATGCCGAGGGCTTCATGAAGTCCGGCAAAGAGATGGCCGACATCGCCGATGAGATCTGCCGGTTCGCCGGGCTGGGCGAGCGGGCAGCCGACCGGATGCTGGCCACGACCCGCGCCGTCGCCGACCGGTGTGCGATCGACCCCCGGGGCGACCTCGGTCTCGGTGAGGTGCACCTTCCCGAGCTCGACATCGCGAGCGGGAGTGCAGGAGACGGTCTCGGCGGCGATGCCGTACTGCGCGAGCGGTGCGAAGCCGCGATCGGCAGGTGCTACCGCCCCGACCAGCACCGCGCCGCGAGCAGCCGGCTCGCCGACGAGCTCGGCGTGATCGGCCAGCTCGGGTACGCGTCGTACTTCCTCACCGTCGCCGACGTCGTCGACCTGATCCGCGACATGGGGGTCCGGGCGGCCGCACGGGGATCGGGGGCGGGCAGTGTCGTCAACTATCTGCTCGGCATCTCCGGTGTCGACCCGATCCGCTACGGCCTGCTGATGGAGCGGTTCTTGTCCCCGCTACGCCAGGCGTTGCCCGACATCGACATCGACGTCGAGTCGGCCCGCCGCACCGAGGTCTACGAACGCATCCTCGAGCGCTACTCCGGCACCCGCTGCGCCTGCGTGTCGATGATGGACACCTACCGGGTGAGACATGCGATCCGCGATGTGGGCGCCGCTCTCGGCATGCCGCCGGGAGAGATCGACTCCATCGCCAAGGCGTTCCCCCACATCCGGGCCAAGGATGCCCGGACCGCGCTGCGCGAGCTGCCGGAGCTGCGGGCGTCCGGCCTGGGGGAGGAGCGCCTCGACGTGCTGTTCCAGCTCGTCGAACGCCTCGACGGACTGCCCCGGCATATCGCCGTCCACCCGTGCGGGGTCTTGCTGTCCGACGCCACGCTTCTCGACCGCACCCCGGTCGAGGCCAGCTACCTCGGCTTCCCGATGAGCCAGTTCGACAAGGACGACGTCGAGGATCTCGGCCTGCTCAAGCTCGATGTGCTGGGGATCAGGATGCAGTCGGCGATGGCGCATGCGATCGACGAGATCAGGCGTGTCGACGGGGCGGAGATCGACATCGACGACGAGGACCAGGCACCGAGGGACGACCCGGCGACGTTCGCGATGATCCAGGCCGCGAAGACCCTCGGCTGCTTCCAGATCGAGTCTCCGGGCCAGCGCGAGCTCGTGGGGAAGTTCGCTCCCGAGACCTTCGACGACATCATCATCGACATCTCGCTGTTTCGCCCGGGACCGGTCAAGAGCGACATGGTCAACCCGTTCTTGCGGGCGCGGCAGGGGTGGTCGCAACCGGAATACCTGCATCCCGACCTGGTGCCGACACTGGCCCAGACATGCGGTGTGGTGGTCTTCCACGAGCAGGTGATCGAGATGATCGCCACCCTCACCGGGTGCACCCTCGCCGAGGCGGACGAGGCACGCCGAGCGCTCGGAGACCGCGAGGGGAAGGTGTCGATCAAGACCTGGTTCTTCCCTCGCGTGCTCGGCCGCGGCTACTCGGTCGCCATCGCACAGCGGTGCTGGGAGGTGCTCGAGGCGTTCGCCTCGTTCGGGTTCTGCAAGGCGCACGCCGCCGCGTTCGCGCTGCCCACCTACCAGTCGGCGTGGCTGAAGGCCCACCACCCGGCCGCGTTCCTCGCCGGGGTTCTCACACACGACCCGGGCATGTACCCCAAGCGGCTGATCCTCGACGACGCCCGCCAGTTCGGCATCGCCGTCTTGCCGCTCGACGTCAACGCCTCCGACGACGTCTACCGCATCGAGAAGGTCGGCGTCTACGACGAGCCGCCGCCGGAGGTACTGGGTCGCTCGCCCCGGTCGGCTCCTCAGCCCGGCCTCCCGGACGGCCGCGCCTACGGCATCCGGCTCTCCCTCACCGACGTCTCCGGCATCAGCGAGGCCGAGGTGGCACGCATCCTGGCGGCTCGCCCCTTCGCCTCGCTCACCGACCTCTGGCAGCGTGCCCGGCCGTCTCGACCGGTGGCCGAGCGGCTGGTCCTCGCCGGCGGGCTCGACTCGATCTACGGCATCGGCTCGCCCGTCCCCGTGCGCCGCCGGGGGACGGTGACCCGTCGCGACCTCCTCCTCCAGGTGTCCGAGCTCGACCGGTGGAGCCGGGCCACCGACCGAGCGGTACGAGCAGCCTCTCCCCGCCGGGCCTCTGCCCCGAAAAGTGCGGTGAGTGGCCTCACCACCGGCTCGCCGCACGACCCCCGCGCATTGGCAGCCGCGCAGTCGAAGGCCACCCCACCGGCCGAGCCGGTGACGGCTGTGCAGCTCGCGTTGGACCTCGACGACATTCCTGCGCTGAGCGAGGCGTCCGGGCTCCCTGAGATGTCCGGCCCCGAGCGGGTCCGGGCGGAGCTGGAGATCTTGGGGCTCGACGTCAGCTCGCATGTCGTCGACTTCTATGCGCCGATGCTCGAGGCGCTCCAGGTTAGCTGGTCGCGAGACCTGCTGCAGCGGCGCAGCAGGTCCGAGCTGCTGGTGGCGGGCGTCAAGGTGGCGACCCAGACACCACCGATCCGGTCCGGTCGCCGGGTGATCTTCTTGACCCTCGACGACGGCACCGGGCCGGTCGACGCGACGTTCTTCGAAGACGCCCAGGGCCCCTACGCCGCCACCGTGTTCCACTCCTGGCTGCTCGTTGTCCGAGGGGAGCTGCGACGCACCGGCCCGAAGGGTGTGTCGTTGCGGGCCACCGGATGCTGGGAGCTGCCGGCGCTGCACACGATCTGGCGACGAGACGGCATCGCCGGTGTCCGTGCCGCCATGGCGGCTGTTCCGGCGGGGTTCAGCGCCGACAGCAGCGACGGTGCTCTGCACGCTGCCGCCGAGAGCAAGTCGTCGCGGCCGGTGATGGCCAAGCCTCCCGCGTTCGGCTCCGGCGCGGCTTCCGGCGAGGAGCTCGACGAGGCGGGTCCGACCGCCGGCGGCATGGGGCGACGGCGGGTGCTGGTCCACCCCAGCGGGTTCAAGCAGTCCCCGTACTCCGACATCCGACCGGCCGGTGAGGATCCGAAGACGGTGCCGCGACGGCTGTGGCACCGCAGCCCGGGCAGCGCGGGATGAGCGACTCACCAGTGATCAGATGCCCACTAGGGTTGGGGCAGCGATCGTCCGGCGGAGGAGGGCCTCGGTGGTGGAGCGTCGTCGCAGCGCCATCCGTACCGCCGTGGTCTGGGATGCGTTGCGGGACGTCCTGCAGTCTCGCTTCGACGCCGTCGGGGGAGACCGCGCCGTCCACGTCGTCGACATCGGGGGCGGCACCGGAGGGCTGGCCGTGCGGATCGCCGGTCTCGGGCATCGGGTCACCGTCGTCGACCCCAGTCCCGACGCGCTCGCCTCGCTCGAGCGACGTGCCGCCGAGGTCGACCTCACCTCATCGGTCAGAGGAGTCCTCGGCGACGCCGCCAGCCTTCTCGAAGTCGTCGATCCCGACAGTGCCGACGTCGTCATCTGCCACGGTGTCCTCGAGGTCGTCGAGGCGCCCCGCGAGGCACTCGAGGCTGCCGCAGCCGTCCTGGTGCCCGGGGGGACGGTGTCGGTGCTGGCGGCACAGCGCTCGGCCGCTGTGTTCGCCCGGGCCCTCGCCGGTCACCTCGCAGCCGCCCATGCCCTGCTCGGCGAAGCAGACGAGCGACGGTCCGATCCACTGCCTCGGCGGTTCTCGCAGACCGAGCTGCGCGCGTTGCTTTCCAGCGCCGGGTTCACAGTCGCGGAGGTCCGTGGCATCCGGGTCTTCACCGACCACATCAGCAGCGCCCTCGTCGACGCCGACCCGGATGCTGCCGACGACCTGCAGGCGCTGGAGTCCGCGGTGGCCACGTCCCCGGACTTCATGGCGGTGGCGACCCAGCTGCACCTGCTGGCCACCGTGCACTGACGCGACAGGCGCGTACGCGCCATGACCGGCGACGACACCGGCTGCACGGTGATCCACGTCGACATGGACGCGTTCTTCGCCGCCGTCGCGATCCGCGACCGGCCAGAGGTCCGCGACCTGCCGGTGATCATCGGAGGTGGCAACAGAGGCGTCGTGCTGTCGGCGACCTATGCCGCTCGGACCTTCGGGGTGTGCTCGGCGATGCCGATGACCCGGGCCCGGCGGCTGTGCCCCCATGCGGTGGTCATCTCGCCCGACTACGAGCAGATCAGCGCGGTGTCGAGAGCCGTCATGGAGACGTTTCGCAGCGTGACCCCCCGGGTCGAGCCGCTGTCGCTGGACGAGGCGTTCCTCGACGTGTCCGGGTCGCTCAGGCGGTTCGCGTCCCCTACCCAGATCGGCGAGTACCTGCGGGCCAAGATCACCGACGAGCAGCGGATCACCTGCTCGGTCGGCATCGCCTCGACGACGCAGCTGGCCAAGCTCGCGTCACAGCACGCCAAGCCGGACGGTCTCGTCGTCGTACCCAGGGACCAGGTGACGGCGTTCCTGCATCCACTCGATGTCGAGCGACTGTGGGGAGTCGGAGACAAGACCGCGGCGCGACTGCACCAGCTGGGCCTGCGCACCGTCGGCGACCTGGCCCATACCCAGGTTTGCGTGCTCAAGCGGGCACTGGGTACCGTCGCGGGCGCCCGGCTGCATGCGATGGCATGGGGCGAGGACGACCGACGGGTCACCGCCCGTCGGGGCCCGGATGAGCCCGAGCACAGCGTCGGCGCGGACGAGACGTTTCGACGCGACACCGACGACCCGGCGGTCGTGCAGCGTGAGCTGCTGCGGCTCTCGACGAAGGTCGCCGCGCGCATGCGATCCGCCGGCGTCAGTGGTCGAACCGTCACGCTCAAGGTCAGGTTCTCCGACTTCACCACCATCACCCGTGCCCGTACCCTGCGCGACACCACAAACGTGTCTCCGGAGATCTATGCGACGGCGGTCGACCTGTTCACCGGACTCGGTCTGCAGCGGGCCCGGATCCGGCTGGTCGGCGTACGGGTCGAGGGTCTCGTCGATGCCGCGACCGCCACCCGGCAGCTGATGCTGGGCGAGCGTGCACACGGCTGGGAGGACGCCGAAAAGGCAGTCGACCGCGCCGTCAACCGGTTCGGGGGTGCCGCGGTGCGCCCGGCAACCCTGCTGGAGGCTCCCGCCCGCCAGGTCAGCGCCTGATCAGTCCCAGGCGCCGTAGACCGAGACCCCGAGCGGCTTCTTCGACGTCAGCCGCCACAGCTGGCGGGCATCTTGGATGTACATGTTGATGCAGCCGTGGCTGTGCTCGAAGAACGGGTCCATCATGAACCCCGAGCCGTGCAGTGCCTGGCCCCCGTTGAAGAACTGGGAGTAGGGCATCGGAGTGCCGTAGATCGACGAGACGTGGTTGACGTCGCGGTAGAAGACCCGCCAGTTCCCGACCCTGGTCTGCAGGGCGTACTCCCCGCCGCGGACCAGCCACGAGTTCCACATCGTCCCGTGATGCCACAGGGTCACCTGGTGCATCTTGCGGTCGTAGCAGGCGTGCCAGCCGGAGCGCTTGCAGATGGCGGGGATCGCACCGCGGTGCCGGATGGTGTGGTGGATGAGGCGCGCCCACGTCCGGTGACCGGCCACGCCCGTCGGGCGAAGATGCACGGTGCGCTGGAACATCTTCACCGCGTGCACGGTGGACTTGCCGAACAGCCCGTTGACCCCCCCGCGGTAGACCCCGGCCCACCGGAGCCGGTATTGCAGCTCGATGACGTGGTCGATGTGGTACGGCGACACGTCGGCGTCGCCGTACCTGGTGATGGTCCGGCCGAAGGGATCCAACATGCTGAATGCCGGCTTGGGTGGGTGGTGGGTCGCCGCGGCAGCCGGAAGGACAGAGGCAAGGAACGCCAGCGTTGTCGCAGCGCATACGGCCACCAGGAGTCTCTTCAGTCTCGTCACTCGGCCAGCCTAGTGTCTCGGTGGCGAGTCGTGACGGGTATGCGGGGAAGCGGTCGTCATGAAGCTTTGGCCACCAATTTCGTCCTCCGGGTTTCGTCGCTGGACACGCGTGTTTAGACTGACAGAAAAGACCCGACTAATCCTCATCGGCTGGAGGACATGGTGCCGCTCTCGGAAGAAGAGCAGCGTCTGCTTGAGCAGATGGAAGAAGCGCTCGCAGCTGAAGACCCGAAGTTCGTCTCAGCGTTGCGTGGGTCATCCACGCGCTCTCGTCACAAGCGGCTGACCGTCCTCGGGTGTCTCGGGTTCCTCGTCGGGATCGCCACCTTGATGACCGGTGCCGTGGTCGCGAAGACGCCCATCGCTGTCGTCGGGTTCGTGTTCATGCTTGCCGGCGCGTATCTGGCGCTGAGCCATTTCCGGCAGATCGGTGAGGCCGAGGCCGAGGCCGCCCACCCCACGACGAAGAACAAGAGTGGCCGCGCCACCGCCCCGAAGCAGTCCGGTTTCATGAACCGGATGGAAGACCGCTGGCGCCGTCGTCGCGACGACTACTGAGCCGAGTGGTGTAGCCGCGCCGACATCGTCTCCCACGTGAGCCGCAGGTCGGGTACCAGGCTCAGCGGCAACAGCAGCGCCCTGATGCGCCCGCTCCGCCCAGCTTCGCGAGACAGCACGGCGATGACCTCACGTACGTCTGACGCCGGTGATACGTCCGCCAGTGGGCTGTCGGCGTAGCGCGCCCGTTCGACGGCCTGAGACAGCCGGTGCAGCGCCTGGAGCGCCTCGTCGTCGCGACCGAGGTGCTGACCTACCGCCCGTTCCCGCGCCCGTGGCGTCATCGAGCCGGTCCAGGGCAGCCGCAGGTCGACCATGGAGTCGCGCAGCTCGGTCCAGGCAGCCTCCGCCGCGGCGGAGGGGTCGACCGGTCGCCCCATCCGTGAGCGGCGCAGCCCCAGCCTCGACAGCGCGGGCAGGCATCCGACCACTCCCAGGCCGATGAGGACCAACCACGGCGTCGACGGGAGAGCACCGCCAGGCCCACCGCCGCTCGAGCTGCTGCCGCCTTGGGCTCCGCCGCCTGAGTGGTTGAGCACCGACCTGCTGGCCCCCAGTGGGTCGTGCGACCCCAGGCTCGTCGGCTGACCGGTCGACGGGTTCGGCGCTGTGGTACGGGGCGCGTAAGCCGGGAACTGCGCGCCCGGGCGTGGGGTGGGTTCGAAGGGCACCCAGCCGACGCCTTCGAAGTACAGCTCCGGCCAGGCGTGCACGTCATGGGAGGTGAACACGTACTGACCCGAGGAGTTCACCCGGTCGCTTGCCAGGAATCCCACCACAACGCGCGACGGGATGCCCAGCGTTCGGGCCATCATGGCCATCGTCGCGGCGAAGTGCTGGCAGAATCCGCGCCGCTGGAGCAAGAACGCGCTCATTGCGTTGTAGCCATAGCCGTAGGCGGCGTGGATGTCGTAGGTGAACGCCCCGCGGTCGCGGAAGAAACCCTGGAGCAGGAGAGCCTTCTGGTACGGATCCTGTGCCCCCGCGGTGACCTCGCGGGCCGTGGTCGAGACGATCGCCGGTACCCCGGTGGGCACGGTGCCGTAGCGCTTCTTGATCAAGGTCGGGGCCGGACCACTGTCCTCGAGCTGCGTCGCCGTGGGGTTCAGCTGGTTGTAGGTCACCTCGTACGGAGGCAACCCTTGTAGCGCCGTCTTGTCGCGCACGCTCACCGTCTCGTCACTCGGGACGAAACCGAACTTCGACCCCGCGCCGACAACCTGGGGGTCGAACGGGACGGGGAGCCAGGCGCTGTCTGCGGGGAAGTTGGACGTGAGCGCGATCTTCATGTTGTGGGGCGACGTGTCGACCCCTAGGCCGAGACCGGTAGGCCCGGGGAGCACGGTGCGGAGATCGACGGTGTCGTCGAGGGAGATCGGCTGTTCGGTCCAGGCATTCGGGCCGGGCTGGTCCAGCACGGTCAGCCGGAGGTACTGGGGTGAGACGTCCTGGCTGTCCACTTTGAGCAGGTCGACGGGGTCTTTGCGCTGCAGGCTGTGAGCCAGGCTGACCATCGGGTCGTCGAAGCCGAGGGACTGCCCGTTCCCCCCGCTGCCACCGATGCCTCCGTGGCGGTTGCGGTCGAGCACCGACACCGAGAACGCGGGCACGAAGATCGGGATGACCACGGCGAGCGACAGAGCCGCCAGGCCGATGCGGCGTCCCGAGTCGCGCACCCCCGACAGGTCGACGCCACGCGCCCGCTCGTTCGGCCCCCGCGTTACGAGCCGGCCCCAGTGGGCCAGCCGGTCGCGCTCGTCCGTTGTGAGCAAGGCGATGAAGCAGGCGGCGCCCGGGACGAACGCCAGGAACGGGATGCCCTTCGGCAAGGCCGCCACCGGGATCGTGTACAGCGCGAGCAGGGGAAGCCCCGCCAGCGGGGCGCGCCCGATCCCTACCGCCAGCGCGTCGACGGCGAGCGCGACGAGCGCTATCACGAACACCACCATGAGGAGCAGGCCCGCGTTGCTGGGTGCCGGAGCGGCGTAACGCTGGGAGATCGAGATACCGGCGTGGATGGAGTCCGATATCCCGGTGAGCGCCTTGTGCGTCGGCAGCACGCCGAGTCTGAGGTGGTGCCCGAACCCGATGAGCAGGGTCTCAGCCAGCACGACCAGCTGTGCGGCGACCACGACAAGTGGTGGTGTCCGGGTCAGCCGAAGCAGCACGCCGGTGGCGACGACGAGGCCCGAGTACAACGCGCCCACCACCACGAAGCGCCGGTCGGTGAGCGCCGGCAGGAAGCTCAGCGACATCGCCACGGTGGTCAGCCATCCGAGGAAGGCGACGGAGTAGCGCTGCGGACCGCCCCTCATCACGCCGCGGGTCCGTCGGCCGTGAGGACCCCGTCGGAGTCGTAGCGGCGTCCGCCGGCCAGGGAGGTTCCCAAGGCGTGCCAGAGTGCCGGCAACCGGTCGCCGGGGCCGGCCACCACGACCGACCATCCTTCGCGGCGCAAGACGTCAGCTTGGTGGTCGACGGCGGAGCCCGTCGCGCCGGAGGACATTTCGCTCCGAGACCAGGCAGCCACATCGATCAGGATCGCCAAGGCCCGGGTGGCCCCCGCACGCAGCCGAGACAGCGCGGCGACATCGGTGGCGGTCACCGCCCCGAGGACAGCGATGACGAGCCCGCTGGAGTGTTGCTGGTTGCGGCCGGCGAACTCGCTCGCCGAGTGCATGGAGACGATGGCGAGCGTGTCGAGGAGGAGCCGGACCTCCGCCGGTCCGCTGATCCCGCGGTCGTGCCAGCTCACGTCCGCACTGTCGGCGGCGTCGCTGATCAGCCGGACCGTGAACTGGTGCGCGGCGAGATGGGCGCCGATCGACGCGGCGGCCGCGACGGCATACTCGAACGACGACGCAGGGCCGGTGCCCCGGTGCGCCATCGCACGGGTGTCCAGGAGCAGCGTGGCGCGACTTTGGTGCGGCTGCTCCTCACGCCGAACCATCAGCTCATCGGCGCGGGCCGTGGAGCGCCAGTGGATCCGGCGCAGGTCGTCACCGAGCCGGTACTCGCGCACCATGACGTCCTCGGTACCGGCCGATGCGAACGCCCGAGGCCGGCTCTCGCCGTTTCCCGACCAGTCGCCGGACAGCCGGATAACCGGCAGGGGAGTGATCGCGGGCGTCACGACGAGCGACGTACGGGTGGTGAAGGCGCGGTTGACCTCGACGAAGCCGAACGGGTCGCTCAACCGCACGGTCAAGGGGCCCACGGGGTATCGGCCGCGGGTCTCCGACCGCACCGGGTAGGTCATCGAGCGGTGCCACTTGGGCCGCAGCTGGTCGAGCACGAACCGCGGCCGGCTGCCGAGGACGTACGGCACCTGGTCCTCCAGCAGCATCAGCCCGGTCGGGAGCCGGCCGGGGTTCTCCAGCCGCACGGTCACCTGGGCCGTCTGCCCGACCTCGACCCTCGGTGGGGTGATGTCGCGTGAGCACGACAGCAGGTAGCGGGCTCGATGCACCACCCACGCGGTGATCACCGGCAGCGCGATAAGGAGCAACCCGACGCGGAGGAGGTCCTTCTGCCCGAGCGCGAGCGCACAGACGGCGCTGGTGATGCCGGCGGAGAGGAACGCCCGCCCGCGGGTGGTCAAGGTCGCGAGTGTGGCCCGCACAGGGGTACGACGCCTAGACGCGATCCGACGAGGGCGTCGGCTCGGGTACCGGGATGGAGCGCAGCAGGGAGGCGATGATCTGTTCGGCGACACGGCCGGCCATCTGGGCCTCGAGGCCGGTGATCAGCCGGTGGGCGAGCACGGGCGCGGCCAGCAGCTGCAGGTCGTCGGGGATCACGTAGTCCCGGGCGTTCAGTGCGGCGTGCGCGCGAGCCGCACGGACCAGATGCAGCGTCGCCCGCGGCGACGCTCCCAGGCGCAGGTCCGGCGAGCGGCGGGTGGCGGAGGTGATGTCGATGGCGTAGCGCTTGACCGGCTCCGAGACGTAGACGGAGCGGACCGTGTCGACCAGCTTGGCGATCTCCGTGGCGTCGGTGACCGGGTCGAGATCGTCCAGCGGGTTGGCCGCGGAGTGCGAGTCGAGCATCGCCAGCTCCGAGCGCGCCACCGGGTAGCCCATCGAGACCCTCGCCATGAACCTGTCGCGCTGCGCCTCCGGAAGCGGGTAGGTGCCTTCCATCTCGATCGGGTTCTGGGTCGCGATGACCATGAAAGGCGCTGTGAGCTCGTACGTCGTGCCGTCGACGGTGACCTGGCGCTCCTCCATGCACTCCAGCAGCGCCGACTGGGTCTTGGGCGAGGCGCGGTTGATCTCGTCACCGACGACGATGTTGGCGAACACCCCTCCCGGCCGGAACTCGAACTGCCGGGTGTCGCGGTTGTAGATGGAGACGCCGGTGACGTCGGACGGCAGCAGGTCGGGGGTGAACTGGATGCGCTTGACGCTGCTGTCTATCGAGCGGGCCAGCGCCTTGGCGAGCATCGTCTTGCCCACGCCGGGAACGTCCTCGATGAGGAGGTGACCCTCGGCGAGCAGCACCGTCATCGCCGTGCGGACGACGTCGGTCTTGCCCTCGATCACCCGCTCGATGTTGTCGCTCACCCGGTTCGTCACCGCCGCCAGGGTGTCGAAGCTGCTCATCTGTCTCCCTCGTGAGTCCCCTCGTACCCGCCGCCGGAGGTGAACCGCGTGCCGAGCCCCGATCCTCGCAACTGCTCACCGGTGATGCGGTGACATGCACGTAACGATGTGGTCACGACGACGACCCGGGGCCCGCCGCCGGTTCGGCGAGAAGCCCCACGGTGACGGTACCTCATAGCCGTGAGGGGAAGCAGGTTGTCGCCGGAGCAACCCGTGCGAACTCGCGGGTCAATTGGGGCGTCGTTTGGTTGACGAGGGGGAGTTGTGGGGTAAAGTGGCGCGCAATGGAGGACGGAAGGGGGAGGCGACCGTGTTCTTGGGTACGCATACCCCGCGGCTCGATGAGAAGGGGCGCATCTTCCTTCCGGCCAAGTTCAGGGAAGAGCTCTCGGAGGGACTCGTGGTGACGAGAGGTCAGGAGCGTTGCCTGAACGTCTGGCCGAGCGCGCAGTTCCGGGCCTACACGCAGAGCCTCAACCTCGACCGCGACGCCAGCAAGAGCGACCGCGCCTTCATGCGGATGCTGTTCGCCGGTGCCTCGGCCGAGACCGCCGACCGCCAGGGCCGGGTCACGTTGCCGCCGGTCCTGCGCGACTACGCGGGACTTCACCGCGACTGCATCGTGATCGGCGCCTTCGACCACGTGGAGATCTGGGACGCGGACTCCTGGACCGCCTACAGCGCCGAGCAGGAACCGGCCTTCGCCGACTGGTCCGAGGAGGGCCGGACCCAGCCGCCGCCCTAAGTCCTCACCTCGTCGTACGGCGAGGCCTCCGAACCGCCGCCGTCGCGTCGGCTGGCGCACCTTCCCCGGTGCCAGGCGATCGCGAAGGCGGCGGGCGGGGACCTGGACGTACGAACCTCCCATCCGCAGCCCGACCGGCCACACCCGCACCACGCGAAAGGCAGACCATGCAGACGTGGAGTACCCAACCGCAGCCGCCGCGTCCGCAGCGCCGGGTACGGCACGAGGTGCGAGACGGGCTGGCCCTCGTGTGCTCCTCCCTGGTCGTCTCCGCCGCTCTTGCTGTCGCACTGACCCTCGTCACGAAGCTCGCGGGCTGAGGCGACGGTGGACCAGCTCCGCCACACTCCCGTACTGCTGGACCGGGTGGTCGCGCTCGTCGCGCCCGCCCTGGAGGCTCCGGGCTCCATCCTCGTCGACGCGACACTCGGGCTCGGCGGCCACAGCGCAGCGATCTTGGCGAGCTGCCCCGAGGCGGTGCTCGTGGGGCTCGACCGCGACCGGGCGGCGCTGGACGAGGCGGCGGTCCGGCTCGCGCCCTTCGCCGGGCGAACGACCTTCGTGCACGCGGTGTACGACCAGCTCCCGCGCGCGCTCGCGGACCTCGGCCATCCATGCGTGCACGGGGTGCTGTTCGACCTCGGTGTCTCGTCCCTGCAGATCGACTCGACCCAACGAGGGTTCAGCTACTCCCAAGACGCCCCCCTCGACATGCGGATGGACACGAGCAGCACGACGACAGCCGCCGAGATCCTCAACACGTACTCCGCCGCCGACCTCGCCTCGGTCTTGTCCCGCTACGGCGAGGAGCGGTTCGCCCGCCGGATCGCCGACCGGGTGGTGCGCGAGCGGGCAAGCGCAACCCTTCGACACCAGCGCCCGGCTCGTCGACCTGGTCCGGTCCGCCATCCCGGCGGCGACCCGGCGCACAGGCGGCAACCCGGCCAAGCGCACCTTCCAGGCGCTTCGGATAGAGGTCAACGACGAGCTCGCCGTCCTCGAGAGGGCGCTTCCGGCCGCGATCGAAGCCCTGTGCGTCGGCGGACGGATCGTGGTCATGTCCTACCAGTCGCTCGAGGACAGGCTCGCCAAGCGGACCCTCAACCGCTACTCCACGTCGACGGCGCCGCCCGACCTGCCAGTGCTTCCCGCCGACGACGAGCCGCAGCTCGCGTTGGTCACCCGCAGGGCGGAGCGGGCCTCCGCAGCCGAGGTCGCGGCCAACCCGCGTGCCGCGTCAGTACTACTACGAGCAGCAGTTCGCATCCGGGAGGTCAGCGTGAGCACATTCCTGACGACAGCACGGGCCCGGGCCCTCCGCCCGATGGTCACGCTGCCGCGTCCCCGGCTCACCATCGTGCCCCGGGCCGCGTCCAGAGCACCGCGGCTCCCGTTCGTCGTGTTCGTGGTGATGCTCCTGGCTCTGGGACTGGTCGGCCTGCTGGTGCTGAACACCTCCATGGAACGCGGCACGTACACCGACGGGGCCCTGCGCTCCGCAGGCTGAGGCGCTGACGCAGCAGCAGCAGGCGCTGCAGCTGCGCGTCGACGCCCTGCAGGTGCCCCAGCGGGTCGCCCGCCAGGCCGAACGTCTCGGCATGGTGCAGAACAACAGCCCGGCGTTCCTCGTGCTGGGCAGCGGCAAGGTCATCGGCACGCCGACCCCGGGCAAGGCGGGCGACACCGCCGACATCGCGCTCAACCCGCCGGGTACCGCGACGCTCGGACGCAAGCTCGCCGAGCCGCTGGCCGGCGCCCACAACAGCCTCGCATCACCTCCCGTGGCAGTCCTCGGCCGCAGGGCCTCCGGACACAAGGCCACAAATGCCGGCGACACCCTCCCCGGGTCCGCCGATCACACGACGGGTGCGGGTACAAAGACACAGTGACCCAGCGGAGACCTGCCGACAAGGCGCCTCGAGGGGCCAAGCGCCCAGCCGTTGCCCGCCGCCGCCGCACGGCAGTGCCCGCCGACCGGAAGGTCAGGACCCGCCGGGTTCGCGGGCCGCGTCAACTGACGTTGGCGACAGGGTCGTTCCGGCTGTGGAGCGCCTTTTGCATCGTGGCGTTCGTGATCTCGCTGTTCGCCGCCAGGCTGGTCCAGCTCCAGGGCATCGACGCCGGCGCCTACGCAGCCCTGGCCCTCGAGAAGGATGCCTCGACCGTCACGCTGGAAGCCCCGCGGGCCCCCATCTACGACCGCAACGGCGCCACCCTGGCCGAGTCGGTGGATGCGTCGAAACTGGTCGCGGACCCGACGTTCACGACGAAGTACGCCTCTCAGATCGCCACCGCCCTGCACGATCGCCTCGGTGTGGACTACATCGCGTCGCTGGCACTGCTGCGCAAGCCCGACACCCGCTACGTCGAGCTCGCCAGGCACCTCGACCCGGACCGGGCCGCGGCGTTCGTCTCGTACCTCAACGCCCAGGGTTGGCCGGGCGTGTACGTCGACAAGGACACCACCCGGCTCTACCCCTCCGACGACATCGCAGCCAACGTCCTCGGCTTCGTCGGTGCCGACAACACAGGTCTGTACGGTTTCGAGGCGTCTCTCAACTCCCTGTTGGCCGGCAAAGACGGCTCGGCCACCTTCCAGATGTCGGACGGACAGCAGCTACCTCTCGCCGACAACACGATCGTCGAGCCGAAGGAGGGCACGGGCGTCCGGCTGACCATCGACCGGAGCCTGCAGTTCCTGGCTCAGCGCCGCCTCGGCGAGGCGGTCGACCAGTCGCGAGCCCTGTCCGGGGCAGCGGTGGTCATGGACGTCAGGACCGGTCAGATCCTCGCTCTCGCCGACTACCCGACCTTCAACGCCAACCACTTCGCGGACTACTCGAAGAAGCTGTACGGGTCGGCGGCGCTCCAAGACGCCTATGAGCCCGGCAGCGTCGAGAAGGTCTTGACGTTCTCCGCTCTCATCAACGCCGGGTACGTCACCCCGCGGACGAAGATCTCGGTGCCACCCGTCCTGAATCGCGACGGGTCGACCATCCACGACTACTTCACGCACCCCACCCTGCACCTCACCGCGGCCGGCGTGATCGCCAAGTCCTCCAACATCGGGACGGTGATCGCCTCGCACCGGTTGCCGACCTCGCTGTTCTACGACTACCTCCGCAGCTTCGGGCTGGGCAGCCAGACGGGAGTCGGGGTCCCCGGAGAAAGCCCCGGAAACCTGCCGAAGCCGAGCTCGTGGCTCCCCCTCACGCACGACACGATCGCCTTCGGGCAAGGGCTCAGCGTCAATGCGGTCCAGATGGCCGCTGCCATCTCAGCCGTCGCCAACGGCGGGGTCTACGTGAAGCCCTCCCTCATCGAGTCGTACGTCGACAGCTCCGGTCACGTGACGCCGGCCAAGGCCCCCGCGACCCATCGGGTCGTCAGCGAGAAGACTGCCCACGAGGTCGCCCGCATGATGGAGCTGGTCGTCGGACCGCAGGGAACTGCTCCCGCTGCGGCGATCCCCGGCTACAACGTCGCCGGCAAGACCGGGACCGCTCAGCGGGTCGGTGGACCGTGTCACTGCTACCGGACCGGCGGCTTCACCGTGTCGTTCGCGGGTTTCGCACCCGCTGACAACCCACGCTTCGCGGTCTACGTCGAGGTGCAGCATCCTCGCAACGGCGGGGGAGGAGGCACCATCGGCGGTCCGGTCTTCCACGACCTGATGGCGCGGACGCTCCAGGAGTTCGGGGTTCCCCCGACCGGCGTCCACCAACCCGCACTGCCGGTCACTTGGTGAGCGTCGATAGCCTCGGCACGTGTCGTCCGACCGCACCTCGATGAACGTGCCGACGCGACCGGCGTCGGTTCGCCCGGTCGCTCTCGGTACGCTCTGCGCGGTTGTCGGCGGCGCCCTTGTGGGCGACGCTGGTGTAGAGGTGTCCGGACTGGCTCACAGCTCCGACACCGTATGCAGTGGGGACCTGTACGCCGCGCTCCCCGGCAGCCATGCCCACGGCGCGCGCTTCGCCGCAGAGGCCGTCGGTCGTGGGGCCGTAGCGCTGCTGACCGATCCGGCCGGTGCGGCACTGACCGCTGGCCTGGCCGTGCCGCAGATCATCGTGGACTCGCCGCGCAACGTGCTCGGCGAAGCCGCCGCGGCCGTCTACGGCCACCCGGCCGACCACCTGACCCTGATCGCCGTCACCGGCACCCAGGGCAAGTCCACGACCACGCACCTCGCGGCTGCGGGATGCGAGGCGGCGGGGCGGACCACCGCCGTGATCGGCACGATGGGCACCTGGATCGACGGGCAGCGGGTCGCGAGCGCGCTCACGACCCCGGAGGCCCCCGCCCTGCACGCGCTGTTCGCCGTGATGGTCGAGCGAGGGGTACAGACGTGTGCCCTCGAGGTGTCCAGCCATGCGCTGGTCATGGGCAGGGTGGACGGGGTCGTCTTCGACCTCGCGGCGTTCACGAACCTGGGGCGCGACCACCTCGACTTCCATGGCGACGTCGAGAGCTACTTCGAGGCGAAGGCGGGCCTGTTCACCAGCAGCCGGTCGCGCCGCGCCGTCGTCAACGTCGACGACCCCTACGGGCGCAGACTGCTCGAGCGCTCCGAGATCGCCACCCACACGTACTCCCTCACGACTGACGCCGACTGGACGGCCGATGCCCTGCGCGCCGACACGTGGGGCACGAGCTTCGACGTCGAAGGTCCCGACGGGCTGCGGGTGTCGACCTCGGTGCCACTCCCGGGCGTGTTCAACGTCGCCAACGCTCTGTGTGCGCTGGCCTCGCTCGGCGAGCTCGGTGTCGACGTCGAGGCGGCCGCGAAGGGCATCGCCACCGCGCCACCCGTACCCGGACGGATGCAGAAGGTGGAGCGCGGGCAGAGCTTCACCGTCATCGTCGACTACGCCCACAAGCCGGACGCCGTCACCGCCGCCCTGCAGGCACTGCGGCCGGTCACCGAGCGCGCCCTGATCATCGTGATCGGCGCCGGCGGCGACCGCGACCAGGGCAAGCGGGCGATGATGGGCGAGATCGCGGGCAGGCTGGCAGACGTGGTGGTCGTGACCGACGACAACCCCCGCAGCGAGGACCCGGCGGCCATCCGGGCCGCCATCGTCGCCGGGACCCGTTCGGCCGGATCCGGTGCGCGCGTGCTCGAGATCGGGGACCGGCGTGCCGCCATCCGCCAGGCCCTGACGTCGGCAGCCGACGGCGACACAGTGCTCATCGCGGGAAAGGGTCACGAAGCGGGCCAAGAGGTCGCCGGCCGGGTGCTGCCGTTCGACGACCGGGAGGTAGCCGCGGACATCCTGGACACCGTCGTCGCCGCGGGGAGCGCCGGATGATCGAGATGACGACGGCCGAGATCGCCCACGTCGTCGACGGCGAGGCGACCGGCACCGGTGACACGCGGGTAACCGCGCCGGCCTTCGTGGACTCCCGCGTCGCCGAGCCCGGTGGGTTGTTCGTCGCGGTCCCCGGCGTGCACGCCGACGGCCATGACTTCGCGGCAGCCGCAGTCCGCGCCGGCGCGGCCGCCGTGCTGTCGGAGCGTCCGCTCGGCCTACCGGGCGTCGTCGTACCCGATACCGTCGTGGCGCTCGGGGCACTGGCCCGCCACGTGGCCGGACTGCTCACCGGTACCGCGGTGGTGGGCATCACCGGCTCACAGGGCAAGACCAGCACGAAGGACCTGCTGGCCCAGCTGCTCGAGACCTCGGGCGAGACAGTGGCTCCCATCGGCTCCTTCAACACCGAGATAGGAGTTCCGCTCACGGTGCTGCGAGCCGACGAGACGACCGACTTTCTCGTCGTCGAGATGGGCGCGCGAGGCGTGGGGCACATCCGATTCCTCGCCGACATCGTGACACCGCACGTCGGCGTCGTCCTCAACGTCGGCGTCGCCCATCTGGGGGAGTTCGGGTCGCGGGCCGCCATCGCGCAGGCGAAAGGCGAGCTGGTGGAGGCACTGCCGGACAGCGGTGTTGCGGTGCTGAACGCCGACGACGACCTCGTCAGCGCGATGCGGACCCGGACGTCGGCGCGGACGATGTCCTTCGGGCGCAGCCCGGCCGCTGACGTGGTCTACCGTGACGTCCACCTCGACGGCGACGGTCACCTGTGCGTGACTCTGGTCTACGACGGCGACCGAGCGGTCCGTCACCGTGCCGCTCGTCGGCAAGCACCAGGCCGCCAATGTGGCCGCCGCGACCGCCGCCGCCCTCGCCTGCGGACTTGTTTTCGACGACATCTGCACAACCCTGGCCTCGGCGGGGCCGCGGTCGCACTGGCGGATGGAGACGACCACCAGCCCCGACGGCGTGACAGTCATCAACGACGCCTACAACGCCAACCCCGACAGCATGCGAGCCGCTCTCTCGACGCTGGCCGAGATCGCCGAGCGGCGCGGCGGCGACACCTTGACGTTCGCCGTCCTCGGTGAGATGTGCGAGCTCGGAGCCTCCAGCCACGACGAGCACGACGCGCTCGGGCGGCTGGTGGTCACCCTCGGCATCTCCCACCTCGTCGCGGTCGGCGACGCGGCACGTGCGATCGCCCAGGCGGCGTCGGCCGAGGCGGCGTGGAAGGGGGAGGCCGTCTGGGTACCTGACCGGTCGGCGGCCGTGCGGTACCTGCAGGGCAAGGTACGGGCGGGCGACCTGGTCTTGGTCAAGGCCTCGCGCGCCGCGGCGCTGGAGACCGTCGCGACGGCGCTGCTCGACCGCGCGACGGCCGTGCGATGAAGGCGCTGCTTCTCGCCGGCAGCCTGGGCCTCGTCGGAACCTTGCTGGGGACCCGCTGGGCGATCTCGATCCTCACCAGGCGCGGCTACGGCCAGCTGATCCGAGACGACGGGCCCACCTCACACCACACGAAGCGGGGCACGCCGACGATGGGCGGCCTCGTGATCATCATGGCCGTCGTCTTCGCGTACTTCGCGGCGAAGCTGATCCTCCACGAGGAGCCCTCGGCGTCCGCCCTGCTCCTCTTGTTCTTGTTCGTCGGCCTCGGCGCCGTCGGCTTCGTGGACGACTACATCAAGATCTCCAAACAGCGCAGCCTGGGGCTCAGGAGCAGTGCCAAGTTCGGCGGCCAGGTCGTGATCGCGTTGGTGTTCGGATGGCTGTCCCTGCAGTTCCCCGACAGCCGCGGGAACTCTCCTGCCTCTCCGGCGATCTCGTTCATCCGGGACGTCAACTGGACACTGCCGACCGCCCTCGTTCTCATCTGGGTGCTGATCATGATCGCCGGGACGAGTAACGCCGTGAACCTCACCGACGGCCTCGACGGCCTCGCGGCGGGCAGCTCGATGATGGTGTTCGGTGCCTACACGCTCGTAGGCATCTGGCAGAACAACCAGTTCTGCGAGATCACGCCGGGGCCGCAGTGCTACGACCAGATCCGGGACCCGCTCGACCTCGCGGTCGTCACGGCAGCGCTCACGGGCGCCTGCTTCGGCTTCTTGTGGTGGAACGCCTCGCCGGCTCAGATCATCATGGGCGACACCGGGTCGCTGTCCCTCGGCGGGGCGATGGCCGGGCTCGCGGTGATGACCAGGACCGAGATCTTGCTGCTCGTACTCGGCGGCCTGTTCGCGATCGTCACGCTGTCGGTCATCTTGCAGGTCGGCTTCTTCAAGCTCACGAAGGGCAGGCGGCTCTTCCGGATGGCACCACTGCACCATCACTTCGAGCTCCTCGGCTGGGCCGAGGTCACCATCGTGATCCGCTTCTGGATCATCTGCGGCATCTGCGTGGCCGCAGGTCTCGGGATGTTCTACGCCCAATGGGTCACCGGGGTCTAGTGCGATGACCGCTCCCAGCCGCGCCGAGGTCGAGAGCGCGGACCGCGACTTCGACTGGACCCGGGTCCACGCGCTCGTCGCCGGGCTCGGTGTATCGGGCTTCGCCGCCGCCGACGCCCTGCAGCACCTCGGCGCCCGTGTGACAGTGGTCGCCGACAGCCGAGACGAGAGCTCGAACGACAAGGCCACGCTGCTCGAGATCCTCGGGGTCGACGTCAGGCTCGGGCCGGGCTCCAGCGACGCCGTGCCGCCCAACGTCGACGTCGTGGTCACCTCGCCCGGCTGGCGGCCCGACGCGACTCTGTTCGCGGCTGCCGCAGCCCGTGACCTACCGGTCTGGGGCGAGGTGGAGCTGGCGTGGCGGCTGGGCCGGTCTGCTGTCCGGCCGAGCACCCCATGGCTGTGCGTCACCGGCACGAACGGGAAGACCACGACCGTGCAGATGCTCGAGGCCATGCTGGTCGCCGATGGTCTCAGGGCGGTCGCGGGCGGCAACGTCGGCCGCCCGATGTGCGAGATCGTGATGGATCCCGAGCCTCTCGACGTGGTGGCCGTCGAGCTGTCGTCGCACCAGCTGCACTGGATGAGCTCGCTGTCCGCCGAGGCGGCGGCGGTCCTCAACGTGGCGCCGGACCACCTGTCGTGGCACGGCGACTTCGCGCGCTACCGTGACGCGAAGGCCAAGATCTACCACTCGTGCAGGATTGCCTGTGTCTACAACGCCGACGATCCCGAGACGCGTCACATGGTCGAGGAGGCCGACGTCGTGGAGGGATGCCGGGCGATCGGCTTCACGCTGGGCATCCCGACGATCGGCATGGTCGGGGTGGTCGACGGGATCCTCGCCGACCGCGCGTTCATCGAGGGCCGGGACCGCAACGCGGCGGAGATGGCCACGGTCGGCGACGTACCGACCGGCGCCCCGCACAACGTCGCCAACGCGCTAGCGGCGGCGGCGCTGGCACGGGCGCACGGCGTCTCCGCGCCGGCGGTCCGCCGCGCACTCCGGTCGTTCACCCTCGACCGGCACCGGATCACGAGGGTCGGTGACATCGACGGGGTCGCGTACGTCGACGACTCGAAGGCCACCAACCCGCATGCCGCGATGGCGTCGCTGTCGGCGTTCGAGTCGTCGGTCTGGATCGCCGGAGGGCTCGCCAAGGGCGCCAGCTTCGACGATCTGGTGGCTGCTGTCCGTCCGCGGCTGCGCGGCGCCGTCCTGCTCGGCGCCGACCGCGACGAGATCGCTGCGGCGCTTGCCCGACACGCACCCGATGTCCCCGTGATCGTGCTGCCCGACACCGACACTGGTGTGATGGAGCGCGCCGTCGTCGCAGCAGCCTCGATCGCCGTCCGCGGCGACACCGTCTTGCTGGCCCCCGCCTGTGCGTCCCAGGACCTGTTCGCGAACTACTCCGCGCGCGGTGACGCCTTCGTCGCCGCGGTCGGACGACTGCGCGACAACTGACCGAGACCGCCGGGCCGCTGCCCGGACGGTGAGGAACGGAAGGGCAGATGTGGCGACCGCAAGCGGCGAACGGTGGAGGGCGGCGGACAGCGACGAGTCGTTGTCCTCGTCGATCAAGCGGGCCCTCGACCGGCCACTCACGTCCTACCATCTCGTGCTCGGCGTCACCGGTCTGCTGCTGTCGCTCGGCCTGGTCATGGTCCTCAGCGCCTCGAGCGTGTACTCGCTGCGCGAGTACAACAGCTCGTACGCGATCTTCGAGCGGCAGGCCGTGTGGGTCGCGGCCGGACTGCCGCTCGCTTGGCTGGCCTCGCGGCTGCCGCTGAAGCTCATCCGGGTGCTCGCCTGGCCCGCCCTGCTGGGCTCCGCCGCGCTCGTCGCGCTGACGTATGTTCCCTCGATCGGCGTCACCGTCAACGGCAACCGCAACTGGATCTCGATCGGTGGCGGTTTCCAGCTGCAGCCCTCGGAGTTCGTCAAGCTCGCGCTGGTGCTGTGGTGCGCCGACGTCTACGCCCGCAAGGGCAAGCTGCTCGCCCAGTGGCGCCACCTGCTCATCCCGATGATGCCGGTGTGCATGGTGGTCGTCGGACTCGTCGTCGGCCAGGGGGACCTCGGGACCGCCCTCGTCTTGTTCGCGATCGTCCTCGGGCTGCTGTGGGTCATCGGGGCACCCGCCAAGCTGTTCATCGGGTCGGCTCTCGCCGTAGGCGCACTGGCCTTCGGTCTCGCGACCACCAACCCCGAACGCGTCGCCCGGCTCACCGGCTTCCTCAACCCGATCAGCAACTACAACGGCAGCGGGTGGCAGGCCAGCCATGGGTTCTTCGCGCTGGCAACCGGAGGCCTCTGGGGTCGCGGCATCGGCGCCAGCAACCAGAAGTGGGGCGGGCTGCCGGAGGCCCACACCGACTACATCTTCGCGATCATCGGAGAGGAGTTCGGGCTGTTCGGCACCCTCGTCGTGCTCGCGCTGTTCGTCATCCTCGCGTACGCCGGCATCCGGATCGCCAGCCGGACCACTGACAGGTTCGTCCGATACGCCTCCGCCGGCATCGTCGTGTGGCTTCTCGGCCAGGCGCTCATCAACATCGGCATGGTCCTCGGGCTGCTGCCCGTGATCGGCATCCCGCTGCCGCTGGTCTCCTACGGAGGATCAGCCCTGCTGCCGACCCTCATCTCGCTCGGCCTGCTCCTCTCGTTCGCCCGCTCCGAGCCCGGTGTGGCGTCGGCTCTCCAGGCGCGGCGCCGGAGCGGCGCAGTCTGTACCTCGGTCCTTCGGGGACGATAGACCGGTGCGGGTCCTCCTGGCTGGCGGCGGCACAGCGGGCCACACCTCGCCGCTGATTGCGACCGCGGACGCACTGGTCCGGCGAGTCGCTGACGTCGAGATCACCTGTCTCGGCACCGAACGGGGCATCGAGACGCGGGTTGTCCCCGCCGCCGGCTACCCGCTCGAGCTGATCCCCCCGGTACCGCTGCCGCGGCGGCCGTCGGTGGATCTCCTGCGGGTGCCGGGCAGACTGCGGGCGGCGGTCGTCGCCACTCGAGCGGTAGTCGATCGCCACCGGCCGCACGTCGTCGTCGGGTTCGGCGGCTACGTCTGCACGCCGGCATACCTGGTCGCGCGGCGGGCGAAGCTGCCCTTGGTGATCCACGAGGGCAACGCGCTTCCTGGGCTGGCGAACCGCTTCGGTGCGACGTTCTGCACGCGGCTGGTCGCCACGTCGTTCCCCGACACCGCGCTGCCACACGCCCGCTTCATCGGCCTGCCGATCAGACGCGCGATCTCGACTCTCGACCGGCTGGCCATGCGAAGCACCGCACGCGAGCATTTCGGTCTGCGCGCCGACCTGCCGACCCTGCTCGTCACCGGCGGCTCCCAAGGCGCCCGGAGGATCAACGACTCCGTCGGTGCGGCCGCTGGCGACCTCACGCGGGCCGGCATCCAGGTCCTCCACGTGAGCGGACCGAACGGGCACGTACCGGTCGAAGGGATCGCGACATCGGGACCGCCGTACGTCGTCGTCTCGTTCGTGGACCAGATGGAGCTCGCGTATGCCGCGGCCGACGCTGTGATCGGCCGGGCGGGCGCGAGCTCGGTCACCGAGGCGTCCGCGCTCGGACTGCCGGCCGTGTTCGTCCCGCTGCCCATCGGCAACGGCGAGCAGGCGCTCAACGCAGCCGCTGTGGTCGCCGCCGGGGGAGCGCTGCTGGTCGATGACGCCGACTTCACACCGTCCTGGGTCGCCCGGATCGTCCCGCCGCTGCTGACGGACCCCGCCCGCCTCGAGGCGATGAGCCGAGCGGCCACCGGGCTCATCCGAGCCGACGCCGACGACGCACTCGCTGACATGGTCATCCGGGCCGCGTCGTGATCATCTCGATGCCGGACAACGTCCTGCCTGCTGAGCAGCTCGGACATGTCCACTTCGTCGGGATCGGCGGGGCTGCCCTGTCCGGCCTGGCGCGCATCATGCGCGGTCGTGGAGTCACCGTCAGCGGGAGCGACGCCAAGGACTCCGCGGCGCTGAGGAGCCTCGCGCCGATCGGCGTCACCTGCTATGTCGGCCATGCCGCCGAGCACGTCGACGGCGCAGACACGGTCGTCGTGTCGACGGCTGTCCCGGCCGGCAACCCGGAGGTACGAAGGGCCACGGAGCTCGGGCTGCGGCTGTGGCCGCGCGCGGCGGCCGTCCAGTCGGTGCTGCTCGGGCGTACAGCTGTGGTCGTCACCGGCACGCACGGCAAGACCACGACGACCTCGATGCTGGCGACCGCGCTGCTCGCAAGCGGAGCTGAACCGTCGTACGCGATCGGGTCGACGCTCAACGCGTCGGGTCTCAACGCCGCGGCCGGGTCCGGGCCGGTCTTCGTCGTGGAGGGCGACGAGAGCGACGCGGCGATCTTGGCCTACACACCGGCGGGAGCGGTGGTGACCAACGTCGACGCCGACCATCTGGACATCTTCGGCACCACTGCCGCCTACGCCGCGGTCTTCGACGCCTTCCTGGACCGGATCGTGACGGGTGGCTTCCTGGTCTGCTGCGTCGACGACCCCGGAGCCGAGCGGCTGGCCGACCTGGCCCGGTCGCAGGGTCGCCTGACGGTTGTCGCTGTCGGCACCCGCGACGGCGTCGACCTCCAGGCTCGCACTGTGGCCCTCACGGGTCAGGCGGTGACCTACGAGGTCTGGGCCAAGGCCAGCAGGGTCGGCTCGGTCTCCCTCCAGGTGCCCGGCTTCCACTACGCCCTCGACTCCCTCGCTGCCCTGGCGGCGGGGCTCCAGCTCGGGTTCGAGTTCGACGACCTGGCCGCTGGGCTGTCGACCTTCCTCGGCAGCGGCCGCCGGATGGAGCTCAAGGGTGAGGCATCGGGGATCAGGGTCTTCGACAGCTACGCCCACCATCCCAGCGAGATCACCGCCGACCTGGCCGCCGCCCGGGTCATCGCTGGCGACGGTCGCGTGGTCGTCTGCTTCCAACCCCACCTCTTCAGCCGGACCCGAATCTTCGCCGAGGAGATGGGACGTGCGCTCAGCGCCGCCGACGAGGTAGTCGTCATGGACGTCTACGCGGCACGTGAGGAACCCGAGCCCGGGGTGGACGGCTCGCTCGTCAGCGCCAGTGTCACCTTGCCGGTGGGCCACGCCGTATACGAGCCGGTGTGGGCCGATGCCGCCGCCCGGGTGGCTGAGCGCTCTCACCCGGGCGACCTCGTGCTGACCCTTGGCGCGGGAGACGTGACCGAGGTGGGCCCGCAGGTGCTGGCCCTGCTCACCCCGAACGATGCCGAAGGAGTATGCACGCGATGAACACCACCGACATCACCTCGAGGTTCAACCGCCGACGCCTGGTCAGCCGGCTCGTTGCGCTGCGGCCCGCGATAGTGGCGGTGCTGGTGGTCGGCGCCCTCGCGTTCTTCGGCTGGGTGGTCTTCTTCTCACCCTGGCTCGCCGCGGAAGACGTCACGGTCGAGGGCGCGCACACGGTGTCGGCGCACGACGTCGAGCAGGCCGCAGCCGTCCCCGTCGGCACGCCCCTCGCACGAGTCGACCTCGGAAGGATCCGAACCGCGGTGGCGAAGCTTCCCGCGGTCAGCTCGGTCGTCGTCCACCGGTCGTGGCCGCACACCATCTCCATAACGATCACCGAGAGGCAGCCCGTAGCCTCGGTGTACCGCGCGGGCGACTGGTGGGAGGTCGACGCGAGCGGAGTGATGTTCCGCGAGTCCGGGAGCCGGCCGCACGCACTCCCCGTGGTTGCCGTCAAGAGGTCGGCGGTCGACGACCTGCTGCCGGAGGCGGCCGGTGTCGCTGCCGCGCTCTCGCCCGACCTGGCTGCCGAGACCAGGCGGGTGACAGCCGACTCCATCGACTCCGTCACCGTCCACCTCAAGGACGGAAGTGTCGTGATGTGGGGAAGCTCTGCGGAGTCTGACCGTAAGGTCGAGGTTCTGAAAGCCCTTATGGTGCACAGCAAAGCTGCCACGTTCAACGTCAGCGTCCCCGGGCAGCCGACCACGTCTCAGTAAGGCGCGTCGGATTCGTTGGCGTGTCGGTTGCAACTTCTGCGGCGGTGGTCTTAGGGTTTAGACCACGACGATGTGGACATCACTGTAACTCTCAAGTCGAGGGTCAGAGTTGATCGCGGTTCGTACTTCCCTAGCCAGTACAAGCGACGCCGCAGGGCGCCGCCGCACCAGTCCAGGTGGGTCGTCGTAGGACGACCACCCCGTCATCACTCGAGAGGTACTCGTCGTGGCAGCACCGCAGAACTACCTGGCGGTCATCAAGGTCGTGGGAATCGGCGGCGGTGGTGTCAACGCCGTCAACCGGATGATCGAAGTGGGCCTCCGTGGCGTGGAGTTCATCGCCATCAACACCGACGCCCAGGCCCTCCTGATGAGCGATGCCGATGTCAAGCTCGACATCGGACGCGAGCTCACCCGCGGCCTCGGCGCCGGGGCCAACCCCGACGTCGGCGCCAGGGCGGCTGACGACCACGCCGAAGAGATCGAAGAGGTCATCAAGGGCTCCGACATGGTCTTCGTCACGGCAGGCGAAGGCGGCGGCACCGGCACCGGAGGTGCCCCCGTGGTGGCCCGGATCGCCCGCTCGCTCGGCGCGTTGACGATCGGGGTCGTGACCCGGCCGTTCGCGTTCGAGGGCAGGCGACGCGCCAACCAGGCCGAGGAGGGCATCGCCGCGCTGCGCGAAGAGGTCGACACCCTCATCGTGATCCCCAACGACCGGCTGCTGTCGATCTCCGACCGCAGCGTCAGCATCCTGGACGCGTTCAAGCAGGCCGACCAGGTGCTCCTGCAAGGCGTGTCGGGCATCACCGACCTCATCACCACGCCCGGCCTGATCAACCTCGACTTCGCCGACGTCAAGTCCGTGATGTCCAACGCAGGCTCGGCCCTGATGGGCATCGGCCGAGCCAACGGAGAGGACCGCGCCGTGGTCGCTGCAGAGATGGCAGTCTCCAGCCCGCTGCTCGAGGCGTCCATCGACGGCGCCCACGGGGTGCTGTTGTCCATCTCGGGCGGGTCCGACCTGGGTCTGTTCGAGATCAACGAGGCAGCTGCCCTGGTGTCGCAGGCCGCTCACGCCGAGGCCAACATCATCTTCGGCGCCGTGATCGATGACGCCCTCGGCGACGAGGTGCGCGTCACCGTCATCGCCGCAGGTTTCGACGGCGGGATGCCGAAGCGCCGCGACCAGAGCCAGCCCGCGCTACGCCGAGACACTGCGCCCGACCCCGGCGTACCCCAGCAGCCTCGCGGAGGCTCGAGCAGCTCACCGCCCAGGCAACCGGCCATGCAGCCCTCGGCGGGCGGCCGGCCGCAGGAGACCACGGGGCATCCGGCTCCGTTCCAGCACCAGGTCCCTGCTCAGCCACAGCCTCCGGCGCAGCACCAGCCGCGGGCCATCCCCTTCGACGACAACGAGGACCTGGACGTCCCGGACTTCCTCAAGTAGCGGGTGTTCGCCAGCCGTGACACCCGCCACGGACGGGCGGGCCGGGTCGACGTGGCGTTCACCGACCGCCACGGCGGCGTGTCCCCGCTGGTCGCCCGAGCGTTCGGCGTCGTCGACCTTCGCGACGATGCGCCAGACGCATGGGCGAGAGGTCACTGTCGTCTACTGCAGCGACCGCCGAGGCGCCTGCATGCGATGCGCTGGTGACCGCCCAGGCAGGCGTCGCGCTCTGCGTACGGGTCGCCGACTGTGTCCCGGTGGTGCTTGCGGACAGCGATACCGGTGTTGTCGCCGTGGCTCACGCCGGGCGGCAAGGTGTCGCCGCCGGAGTGGTCGACAACGCTGTCGCCACCATGCGGAGTGCCGGAGCCCGCGACATCGAGGCGTGGATAGGTCCGCATGTGTGCGGCGGCTGCTACGAGGTTCCCGCCCAGATGCGGGCCGAAGTCGCGGCGGGCGCGCTGACCGCGTTCGCGTGCACGACCTGGGGAACGCCGTCGCTCGACCTGGGTGCCGCCGTGACGACACAGCTCGCGGCGGCGGGCTGCACGGTCAACGACCACAGCCGCTGCACGCTCGAGTCCGACGACTTGTTCTCCTACCGCCGCGACGGCGCCCACTCCGGCCGCGCGGCCGGCCTCGTCGTACTGCGAGGCCCCACGGATGGATGACGCACCGGGTCGCCGAGATCCGTCGCCGGCTCGGCATCGTGCTCGCAGCAGGTCACCGCGGCGGCCGAGGCGGCTGGACGTTCGCCCGACGACGTCACGCTGGTCGTCGTGACCAAGACCTGGCCGTCGAGCGACACCCGCATCCTGCACCGCCTCGGCGTTCGCGACGTGGCCGAGAACCGCCAGCAAGACCTGGAGCGCAAGGCCCTCGAGCTGCCCGACCTCGACCTCACCTGGCACTTCATCGGCCAGATCCAGTCCAACAAGGCCGCCGGCATCGCCGCCCGCAGTGACGTCGTCCACTCGGTCGACTCCGTCAAGGTCGCTACCCGGCTCGCCCGGGCCGCCGCGCACGACGGCCGGGACATCAGGCTGCTTCGTCCAGGTGAGCCTCGATCCCGACAGGCGCCCGCTCCGGACGCGGTGGTGTTGACCGCCGACGCCGTGGACGCCGTAGCCGAGGCGGTCGCGTCCGGCGAGCGGTTGCGCCTGCTCGGGGTGATGGGCGTGGCGCCACTCGGGGGCGACGCCCGCACCGCCTACCGGGAGCTCGCAGCGGCGAGCGCCCGGCTGCAGAACGTTCATCGCGAGGCGTCGAGCATCTCCGCAGGGATGAGCGCCGACTTCACGACAGCGATCGGGGCCGGGGCGACACACGTGCGTGTCGGCAGCGCAGTACTCGGCGAGCGCCCTCCGCTCCGGTAGTGTCAGGGCGAGGAAGGCGGGTCGCTTCCGAGTCTGCAGCTCAGTACACACAGCATTGTCGACACACTGGAGGCATCGAGACCATGGCCGGCGGAATGCGCAAGGTGGGGGTCTATCTCGGCCTGCTCGAAGACAGCGACCACTACGAGGACGACTACGACAGCCCGGACGAGGAGCCCCGGCAGTCGCAACCCGGCGCCCGGCAGGTGCGGGCCGTCCGCGACGAGCATCCCGCTCCGGCGCCGGTGTCCTCGCTGTCCGAGCGTCGTCGGCCTACCCAGGTCGTGACCGAGCTGTCGCGGATCACCACGCTCCACCCGCGCACCTACAACGAGGCTCGCACGATCGGAGAGCACTTCCGCGAGGGCATCCCCGTGATCATGAACCTGTCCGAGATGGACGACAACGACGCCAAGCGGCTGGTCGACTTCTCGGCCGGGCTGGTCTTCGCGGTGCGGGGAACGATCGAGAGAGTCACCAGCAAGGTCTTCTTGCTGTCGCCGCCGAACGTCTCCGTCGCCGCGGAGGACAAGCAGCGCATCGCCGAGGGCGGCTTCTTCAACCAGAGCTGAGCGACGGCCGCCGTTCACCGACGCCGATTACGCTGAACCCCGTGGTACTCGTCGGCAGCATCATCGAACTTGCTCTCTGGGTCTACCTGCTTTTGCTGTGGGCCCGCATCGGCGCCGACTGGGTGCAGATCTTCGCCCGCTCGTGGCGTCCCAGCGGACCCACCCTCGTCGGCCTCGAGGTCGTGTACTCGGCCACGGACCCGCCGATCCGCGCGTTCAGGCGGCTCATCCCACCGCTGCGGCTGGGCGCTGCGTCGATCGACCTGTCGATCCTCTGCGTGCTCGTGATCTGCTACATCCTGCGGATCGGGAACGACCGGATACTGCTCAGCGGCTAGGGCCGCCACCTCGCCCACGAGACGATCGGCGTACCCTCTGCTGGCTGACGGGGTAGCGTAAGCCCGCAGCCAAGTGCGACATTCGGGATTGAGGGACTACCAAAGGTGATCAGATGACGCTGTTGCCCGAGGATGTGCGTAAGAAGACCTTCACGCCCGTCCGCCTCCGTGAGGGCTACGACATGGGGGAGGTCGACCAGTTCCTCGACGAGGTCGAAGTCGAGCTGACCCGGCTCCACCAGGAGAACGACGACCTTCGGTCCAAGCTCGACACGCCAGGCTCGACGCACTCCCGCGGCCGCGACGGCGGACGTCTCCGCCGACGGCGCCGAGCCGGCGGCGCAGGTGCAGGTGGTGCGGTCGATTCCCGAGGCCGCGAGCACGGCGGCCCGGCTGCTGGAGATCGCCGGCCAGAACGCCGAGCAGCTCGTCAACGAGGCGCATGACAGTGCCGACAAGATCGTCAGCGAGGCAACAGTGAAGGCCGAGCGCCTGGCAGCGGAGGCCAAGGCGAAGGCCGAGGCTCTCGAGACGGAGGCCCAGACCCGCTCCGAGCGGCTGGACGAGGAGACGTCTCAGCGCAAGGTGCAGCTGCTCGCAGAGCTGGAGCGGGACCGTGACAACCTCGCCGGAGAGCTCGAGCACCTGCGGGTGTTCGAGCGCGAGTACCGCAGCCGGCTGCGCGGGTACTTCGAGAGCCAGCTCCGCGCCCTCGACGAGGACGGTGACCCGGCCACGGTGTCGGAGGCCGGTGAGGACGACTCCGCGCAGGGGCTGCGCGGGCTGCTCGCCGAGGACGCCGACGCGGAGTGGACTCCTGAGCTCAGGCGCCGGTGACGGGCCTCGTCACCTTCTCCACTGAGAACGACAGGCCGAGATCGCTGTCATGCCACTCCTTCCCAGGCGCCGCTGAGCGGGTGACCTCGATCGCCAGTACCTCGGCGGCGACCAGCTCCTGGTGCTCCTGAAGGGCATCGGCCGCCTCGCCGTCGCCGCTCCAGGCAAGCCTGATCCGGTCCGCGACATCGAAGCCGCTCGTCTTGCGTGCGTCCTGGACCAGCCGGATGACCTCCCGGGCCAGCCCGGCACGGACGCAGCTCCGGGGTCAGCTCGAGGTCCAGCGCGATCGTCTCGCCCTGCTCGTTGACGACCGACCAGCCCTCACGCGGGCGTTCGGAGATGATCACCTCGTCAGCTGTCAGCTCCAGCGGCCCCTCGAGGTCGATCGTCGTCGTCGCCCCCGACTCGAGATCGGCAGCCATCCGAGCGGCGTCTCCCGCAGCGATGGCGGCGGCGACCACCGGAGTCCGCTTGCCGAACCTTCGCCCGAGCGTGCGGAAGTTTCCCTTGGCCGTGTGGTCGACCAGGTCGCCCGCCGACGCGAACGACTCGACCGTGTCCACGTTGAGCTCGGACGCGACTTCGGCCCTGAGCTCGTCGCCCAGCTGCGCGTACGCGGCCGACGGGACGAGCGCACGCCGCAGCGGCTGGCGGGTCTTCACCTTCGCCTCGGCGCGGGCCGCGCGGCCGAGCTCGACCAGCCGGCGGGTCAGTGCCACCGCACGGTCGAGGTCGTCGTCGATGAGCGCGGCGTCGTACGACGGCCAGTCGCGCAAGTGGACCGACCCCGGCGCGGACTCGTCGACCGAGCACACCAGGTCCTGCCACACGCGCTCGGTGACGAACGGCGTGAGGGGCGCCATCAGCCGGGTCAGGACGTCCAGCGTCTCGTGCAAGGTCGCCAGGGCGGCGGGGTCACCGTCCCAGAAGCGACGACGCGAGCGGCGGACGTACCAGTTCGACACGGCGTCGACGAAGTCCGCCAGCAGCTGCCCGGCACGTTGGGTGTCGAACATCTCCATCGCCTGCGTCACGTCGCGGGCGAGCCGGTTGCGTCCCGAGACCAGCCACCGGTCCAGCACCGGGCGGTCCTCGACGGCAGGCGCCCCGTCGTGAGGTGTCCAGGCGTTGGCTCGGGCGTACAGAGCCTGGAACGCGACGGTGTTCCAGTACGTCAGCAGGACCTTCCGGACGATCTCCTGCAGGGTCGCGTGACCGACCCGCCTCGCCGCCCACGGCGACCCGGAAGCGGCCATGAACCAGCGCACGGCGTCGGCGCCGTGGGTGTCCATCAATGGCATCGGCTCGAGGATGTTGCCCAGGTGCTTGGACATCTTGCGACCGTCCTCAGCCAGCAGCAGCCCGAGGCAGACGACGTTCTCGTACGCCGAGCGGTCGAACACCAACGTGGCGATCGCCATCAGCGAGTAGAACCATCCTCGGGTCTGGTCGAGCCCCTCACAGATGAACTGTGCCGGGAACGCGTGCTCGAACGTCTCCTTCGACCCGTCGGCATGCGGGTAGCCCCACTGCGCGAACGGCATCGAGCCGGAGTCGTACCAAGCGTCGATCACCTCGACGACCCTGCGCGCCTCGCCGCCGCATGTGCGCGCAGACGAGGACGACGTCGTCGACGTACGGCCGGTGGGGGTCGAGCGAGCCCAGGTCGGCACCGGCCAGCCGGCCGAGCTCGGCCAGCGAGCCCACGCAGACCGTGTGCCCGTCCTCGCATCGCCACAGCGGCAGCGGCGTGCCCCAGTACCTCGTCCGTGACAGCGACCAGTCCACGTTGTTGCGCAGCCAGTCGCCGTACCTGCCCCACTTGATCGTCTCGGGGAACCAGTTCGTGCGCTCGTTCTCCTCGAGCAGCTTGTCCTTCACCGCCGTCGTGCGGATGTACCAGGCGGGGAGGGCGTAGTACATGAGCGGGGTGTGGCAGCGCCAGCAGTGCGGGTAGGAGTGCTCGTAGGCGACATGGCGGAACAGCACGCCGCGTGCGTCCAGCTCGCGCACCAAGTCGGTGTCGGCGTGCTTGAAGAACTGGCCGCCGACCAGTGCGACGTCGTCCCCGAAGTGGCCGTTGGGTCTCACCGGGGTGACGATCGGCAGCCCGTACGCCTTGGCGACCTCCATGTCCTCCTCGCCGAACGCCGGCGACTGGTGCACCAGACCGGTCCCGTCGTCGACAGTGACGTAGTCGGCCAGCACCACGACGTGGGCGTTGCTCGCCTCCGGGAAGGCGATGAGGTCGAGCGGGCGCTGGTAGCTCCAGCCCTCCATGTCGCCGCCCCTGTAGGTCGCGGTGACCGTCCAGCCGTCGCCGAGGACCTCCTCGAACAACGGCGCCGCCACGACGAGGGTCTCCGCGCCGTCGGTCGCCACCACGTAGTCGACGCCGGGATGCACGGCGACAGCGGTGTTGGAGACGAGGGTCCACGGTGTCGTCGTCCACACCAGCAGCGCCGCCTGGCCCGCGAGCGGTCCGGACGTCAGCGGCAGCCGGACGTACACAGAAGGGTCGACGACCGTCTCGTAGCCCTGGGCGAGCTCGTGGTCCGAAAGCGCCGTCTCGCAGCGGGGACAGTAGGGCGAGACCCGCTGGGCCTGGTACAGCAGGCCGGCGTCGTAGATCTGTTTGAGCGACCACCAGACGCTCTCGATGTACGACGTGTCCATCGTCCGGTAGGCCTGGGACGTGTCTACCCAGTACCCCATCCGCTCGGTCATCTCCTCGAACTCCGCGGTCGAGCGCTGGACGGACTCCCTGCACCTCGCGTTGAACTCGGCGATACCGTAGGCCTCGATCTGCTGCTTGCCCGACACGCCGAGCTCCTTCTCGACGCCGACCTCCACATGGAGTCCCTGGCAGTCCCAGCCGGCCTTGCGGTCCACGAGGAAGCCGCGCATGGTCTTGAACCGCGGGAAGACGTCCTTGAACACCCGCGCCTCGACATGGTGGACGCCGGGTCTGCCGTTCGCCGTCGGGGGGCCCTCGTAGAAGTTCCACCTCGGCGCGCCGGCGCGGGCCTCGAGCGAGCGCTCGAACGTGTCCTGCTCGCGCCACAGGGCCAAGACCTCCCGCTCCATCGTCGGCAGGTCGACCTGCGGCGGTACGGCCGGGTAGGTGGCGGTCATCGCGTCGTCACTCTTTCGTCCTCGTCAGCCTGGTCGCGGCCGGCGGTGCGCCGGGCTGCTGCGCTGAAGGGACGAGCCCGGCTGACCTCGCCGGTCCCGCGGTACCACCCTCCTTGGCTGTCGCCGTCTGGGCAGACGGTGGCGGCCCTCTCGTGTCGCGCCGCTGCCGGGTCTAATGAGTCAGGTGCTGACCGTTCTTCCGGCGGCTCCGAGGTGATGGCCTCATCGTCGCTGTGCGGCGCAGTCAGTGTAGGCGATCGGCGTGCCGTGGACGGAACCATTTGATGCCCGGCCCATATCCGCCTATCCTCTCCGCACCGAACACGCGGGCCACATCGTCAGAAAGGCGTAGGGATGGCTGCGAAGAAGCAGGCAACCGTCGAGGTCGCCACGAGTGCCGCGGCCAAGTCCACGACCGCCACGAAGACCGCGCCGGCCAAGAAGTCGGCGACCGCCGCCAAGAAGACACCGCCCTCGAAGGCCGAGGCGCGCCAAGAAGGCCGCCCCCGCCAAGCGGACTGCTGCGGCCGCCAGACCGCACCTGCCAAGACCGCACCTGCCAAGACCGCGACCTGCCAAGACCGCGACTCGCAAGAGCGTCGCGAAGCTCGCGGTCCGCGAGGGCGAGACGGCATGGACGGCCGCGGAGATCGCCGAGGTCAGGGCGGCGCTGGTGTCCGATGCCACCAGACTCGAGGCTGAGATCAGTGCCGCCGAGACCGAGATCGGTCAGCTTCTGCGCGAGGGCGGCGAGGGCGCCGGCAACGACCAGGCCGACGTGGGCTCCAACACGTTCGAGCGCGACCACGAGATGTCCATGGCCAAGAATGCCCGCGCCAACCTCGAGCTCGTCCAGGAGGCGGTCAAGCGCATCGACGACGGCACCTACGGCGTCTGCGAGTCGTGCGGCAACCCCATCGGCAAGATGAGGTTGCAGGCCTTTCCCCGTGCGACACTGTGCATGGAATGCAAACAGCGCCAGGAACGTCGCTGAGCGACGACTCGGCCTCTCCTGAGCCGCGGTCGAGCCGGTCAATGATCGCGGTCTGGGCGGCAGTAGCCACCACCGCGTACGTCCTCGACCAGGCGACGAAGTGGTGGGCCGAGCACACGCTCACCGAGGGAGTACCTAAACGCGTGGTCGGGAACTGGTTCCGGCTGACCCTGAGCCACAATGCGGGGGCTGCGTTCAGCACCGGGACCAGCTACACGGTCATCCTCACGGTGATCGCCCTGCTCGTGATCGCGGTATGCATCCGGATGGCCCGTCGGCTGGGAAGCCTGGGCTGGGCGGTCGCCCTCGGGCTCGTGCTCGGCGGCGCGCTGGGCAACGTCACCGACCGGATCTTCCGGGCACCGTCGCCCTTCCATGGCCATGTCGTCGACTTTCTCCAGGTGCCGCACTGGCCGGTGTTCAACTTCGCCGACTCCTCGATCTCCGTTGCTGCTGTGCTCTTCATCGTGCTCAGCATCCGCGGGGTCCGCCTCGACGGCGCCGTCGACGGCGTGCAGCGCAGCGGCAGCGGCGTGTCGGACGCCGCGTGACCCAAGACTCGGGTCTGCGCGTGCTCCATGTGCCGGGCGGCCTGGCCGGGGAACGGGTCGACGCGGCCATCGCCAGGATGTTCGGGGTCTCGCGCACGAAGGCTGCCGAGATGGTCGCCGCCGGTGACGTGACCCTCGACGGCGTCACTCCTGCGAAGTCGGACCGGGTGAAGAGGGCGGATTCCTCGAGGTCGTCCTGCCGGCGCCCGCGGAGGGCGCGACGGTGGTACCGGAGATGATCGAAGGACTTCGGATCGTGTACGACGACGACGCCCTCGTGGTCGTCGACAAGCCCGTCGGCGTTGCGGTCCACCCCAGCCTCGGATGGACCGGTCCGACTGTGCTCGGTCATCTGGCCGGCGCGGGCTTCCGGATCTCGACATCGGGCGTCCCTGAGCGCCGCGGGGTCGTCCAGCGGCTCGACGTGGGTACCAGCGGGCTCATGGTCGTCGCCAAGTCGGAGCACGCGTACTCCCGGCTGAAACGGGCCCTCAAGACCCGCACCGTCGACAAGACCTACCACGCGCTGGTCCAGGGTCGCCTCGACCCCTTCCGCGGGACGATCGACGCGCCGATCGCCCGCAGCCAGCGCCACGACTACAAGTTCGTGGTCCGCTCCGACGGCCGGCAGAGCATCACCCACTACGACACGCTCGAGGCGCACCGGTTCGCCTCGCTGCTCGAGATCAAGCTGGAGACCGGGCGTACCCACCAGATCCGGGTCCATCTGAGCGCGCTGCACCACCCCTGCGCGGGCGACCTGACGTACGGCGCCGACCCCGTGCTTGCGCACCGGCTCGGTTTGTCGAGGCAGTGGCTGCACGCCGTCCGCCTCGGGTTCGCACATCCCGACACCGACGAGTGGGTCGAGTTCGAGTCGCCCTACCCCGACGACCTGCGCTCGGCCCTCGAGACCGTCCGCGATGCCGGCTGAGCCGTCCGAGCCCGGTGCGACGCGGCCGCGGGACGCGTTGACCGTGCGGGCGGCGCGGGTCGACCACCTACTGGTACCGCCGCCTCTAGGGCGGCTGAGTGTCGGTGCTTGGCGGCACTCTTGTTCGGCGTAGGCTTTGACGCCTTCCCCCACACGAGCCGTGGCCGTTCACATCACGGTCGGTTCGTCGTGCCGCCGGCCGGCCGAGAGAGGAGACCCTGCCTGATGTCGAGCTCGTCGTCGTTCGTGCACCTGCACGTCCATACGGAGTTCTCCATGCTCGACGGCGCCGCCCGCGTCAACGATCTCGTCGACGAGACGGTGCGGCTGGGCATGCCGGCGCTGGCGATCACCGACCACGGCAACGTGTTCGGCGCCTACGAGTTCTACCGGGCGGCCAAGGCTCGCGGCGTGCGGCCGATCATCGGCACCGAGGCCTACCTCACGCCCGGCACGAGCCGGTTCGAGCGCAAGCGGGTGCAGTGGGCCAACGGCGGCAGTGACGACGTGTCCGGAGGCGGCGCCTACACGCACATCACGCTGCTGGCGGAGTCGACGCAGGGCATGCACAACCTGTTCAGGCTGTCCTCGCTGGCGTCGTTGGAGGGCCAGTTCTACAAACCCCGCATGGACCGCGAGCTCCTGGAGCGCTACCACGAGGGGCTGTTGGCCACGACCGGGTGCCCGTCCGGGGAGGTCCAGACCCTTCTTCGCCTCGGCAGGTACGAAGATGCGCGCGTGTCGGCGGCGTACTACCGCGACCTGTTCGGCGCCGGCAGCTACTTCGTCGAGGTGATGGACCACGGCCTCGACATCGAGCGCCGGGTGCGCAGCGACCTGTTGAGACTCGCCAAGGACCTGGCGCTCCCGCTCGTCGCCACCAACGACCTGCACTACACCAGGCGGGAGGACTCCGTCAGCCACGAGGCGCTGCTGTGCGTGCAGTCCGGGTCGACGATGAACGACGCCAACCGGTTCAAGCTCGAGGGCGACGGCTACTACCTCAAGACTCCCGAGGAGATGCGCGAGATCTGGCGGGACTACCCCGAGGCCTGCGACAACACGCTGCTCATCGCTGAGCGTTGCGAGGTCGAGTTCGCCGAGGGCCGCAACCTGATGCCCCGCTTCCCGGTGCCCGAGGGGGAGACCGAGGAGACGCTGTTCCTCAAGCAGGTCGAGCAGGGGTTGCAGCGACGCTACCCCGGGGACATCTCGGCGCACGTACGTGAGCGCGCCGATCTCGAGACGACGACGATCCTGCAGATGGGGTTCCCCGGGTACTTCCTGGTGACGGCCGACCTGATCGGGTGGGCGAAGGCGCAGGGGATCCGCGTCGGTCCCGGCCGTGGGTCGGCGACCGGGTCGATCGTCGGGTACGCCATGGGCATCACCGAGCTCGACCCGCTCGAGCACGGCCTCCTCTTCGAGCGGTTCCTCAACCCCGAGCGGGTGTCGATGCCCGACATCGACATCGACTTCGACGAGCGCCGCCGGGGCGAGGTGATGCGCTACGTCACCGACCGCTACGGCGAGGACCGGGTCTCGCAGGTCGTGACGTACGGGACCATCAAGGCCAAGCAGGCGTTGAAGGACGCCTCCCGTGTCCTCGGATACCCGTTCGCGATGGGCGAGCGCATCACCAAGGCGATGCCAGCCGCGGTGATGGGCAAGGACATCCCCGTCAACGACATCTTCAACCCCGCCCACAAGCGCTACGGCGAGGCGGCGGAGTTCAGGGCCCTGTACGACTCCGACCCGGAGGTCCGCCGCATCGTCGACACCGCCCGTGGGCTCGAAGGCCTGAAACGGCAGTGGGGTGTGCACGCCTGCGCGATGATCATGTCGAGCGAGCCGCTGATCGACAACATCCCGATCATGCGGCGCGAGCAGGACGGCGCCACGATCACCCAGTTCGACTACCCGACGTGCGAGGCGCTCGGGCTGCTCAAGATGGACTTCCTCGGCCTGCGCAACCTGACGGTCGTGAGCGACGCGATCGCCAACATCGAGGCAAACCGGGGCGAGCGCATCGACGTCGAGAGTCTGACGTTCGACGACCCGGCCACCTACGAGCTGCTCGGGCGGGGGGACACCCTCGGGGTCTTCCAGCTCGACGGCGGTGCGATGCGCTCGCTGCTGCGATCGATGCGGCCGGACTGCTTCGACGACATCACGGCGGTGCTCGCGCTGTACAGGCCCGGCCCGATGGCGACCAACGCGCACAACGACTACGCGGACCGCAAGAACAAGCGCCAGCCGGTCGTACCCATCCACCCCGAGCTGGCCGAGCCGCTGGCGGAGGTGCTGGGGGAGACCTACGGCCTGGTCGTCTACCAGGAGCAGGTGATGGCGCTGGCGCAGCGCGTCGCCGGGTACTCCCTGGCCAGCGCGGACCTGCTCCGCCGGGCCATGGGCAAGAAGAAGAAGGCCGAGCTGGAGCAGCAGTACGAGTCGTTCTCCAGCGGGATGGCCGAGCGCGGCTACTCGCCCCGCGCGGTGAAGGCGCTCTGGGACACGCTGCTGCCGTTCTGCGACTACGGCTTCAACAAGAGCCATGGAGCCGGCTACGCGGTCGTCTCCTACTGGACCGCCTACCTCAAGGCGAACTTCCCCGCCGAGTACATGGCCGCCCTGCTCACCAGCCTGCGCGACGACAAGGACAAGTCGGCGGTCTACCTCAACGAGTGCCGCCGGATGGGCATCAAGGTGCTGCCACCCGACGTCAACGAGTCCGCCGCCGACTTCACCCCGGTCGGCACCGACATCCGGTTCGGGCTCTCGGCGATCCGCAACGTCGGCAACCACGTCGTCGCCGGCATGGTGGGCGCCCGCCAGACCCTGGGACGGTTCGCCGACTTCGCGGACTTCATGACGAAGGTGCCGGTGCCGGTCTGCAACAAGCGGGTGCTCGAGTCCCTGTGCAAGGCCGGCGCGTTCGACTCGCTCGGGTACTCACGGCGCGCGCTTGTCGCGGTCCACGAGGACGCCGCCGACCAGTACCTCGACCTCAAACGCAACGAGGCCATCGGCCAGGACTCCCTGTTCGGGGGCCTGGAGGACGACAGCTTCGACGCGGTCTCGGTGCAGGTCCCCAGCCTGGCCGAGTGGGACAAGCGGGCGCTGCTCGCCTACGAGCGCGACATGCTCGGCCTGTACGTGTCCGACCACCCGCTCAACGGGCTCGAGCACGTGCTGGCGAAGGTCAGCGAGGTGACCATCGGCCAGCTGGTGACCGACGAGGAGCGACCTGAGGGAAGCGTGGTGACCGTCGCCGGTCTGGTCACCTCGGTCCTGCGCAAGACGACCAAGAAGGGTGACGTGTACGCCGTCATCACGGTCGAGGACCTCGAGGGCAGCGTCAACGTCATCGTGTTCCCGCACGACTACCAGGCATGTGCGACGTTGCTCGTGGAGGACTCCGTGGTGCTCGTCAAGGGCCGCGCCAAGCGCAGTCGCGACGACGCGATCGAGCTCACCGCGTTGGAGGTGAGCGCGCCGACGCTGGCGCGGACCGACGACGGCCCGGTCGTGATCTCCCTTCCCGCCGTACGGGTGACGCCCCCTGTCGTCGAGCAGCTGAAGGATGTGCTCAGCACCCACCCGGGCCTCGCCGACGTCCATCTCCGGCTCCAGTCGGCCGGCCGCACGATGGTGATGAAGCTCGACGAGCATCTGCGCGTCGCCCCCTCCGCTGCGCTGATGGCCGACCTCAAGGCCCTCTTGGGGCCTGCCTGCCTGTCGCAATGACCCAGGTGACGACCCCCGCCGACATAGGATCGGCGGGTGGCGAACGCTGAGCTGTACGGCACCCGACCCTCAGTGCGGTCCGCCGCGGTCTTCGTCGGGGTGTGCGCTCTTACCGGCGCGGTGCTGGCTTTCCCCGCTGCATGGGTGTGGCTGAAGGCCGCCGACCCGCCCGCCGGCGTGCTCACCAAGCAGGGCAGCAAGCAGGGCATCTCCCTGGGAGAGTTGCAGCTGAACCAGCAGTCCGGCGTCACGCTGTGGTTCTTCGTCGTCGGCCTCGGTTTCGGCCTGCTCGCTGGGCTGGTCGTGGGGTGGCTAGGCCGTCGGCTAGGCGTGGTGACCGTCTGGGCAGTGCTCGTCCTCTGCGCGATCGCCGCAGGCCTGACCGCGTTTCTCGGCATCTCCGTCTTCGGCCCGAATGAGAAGGCAGAGGCCTCGGCTGCGTCGGTCGGCGACCAGATCACCAGCAAGCTCACGGTAGGCAGCGACCTGGTGTACCTGGGCTGGCCGATCGGCGGGCTGGTCGGCAGTTGCCTGGCCATCGTGTTCTGGCCGGAGCCGGCGGACGACATGCCCTGACCCCCTACCGCCGACACGTCAATCGGTGGCCGACACGCCGACAAAACAGGGCCGCTGGTGACGTCTCGGCGAAAAGGTCAGTTGGGAGACCACTGGGTGCGGGCCATGGATGTCGCCGGCAGGGACGGGATCGCCGCGATGGCGCGGAGCTCGGCGCGCATCATGGCCGTGCCGAGACGCAGTCGCGCGACCACGTCCGGTGCCTCGAGCAGCGCCTGGCGCTCGGCGAGGTTGAGCACCAGGGCGGCTGCCAGCGTGTACGACAGGTCCACCGGATCGCTCGGTGTCTCGCCCTCGAGCACGTCGTCGCCGCGGAGGTCCTCGATCGTCGCGCGGTAGGTGTCGAACACGTCGCGCGCGGTCGTGGCGGCCTTCGCCGCTTCTCTCGGCGAGTGTCCTCCGGGGCTGTCGGGGAGCCACTCGACCGCTGCCCGCAGGTAGTCGCGGGTGGGGTCCAGGCTCTCGACGTGGAAGCGCCTGCGACCCACCACCAACAGCTCGAACGAGCCGTCCGGGTTTGCGGTCACGTCGGTGACGAGGGCGGCGCATCCGGTGCGCTGGATGGTGTGCACCCCCCGCTCGCCGACCTCGTAGCCGACCTTGATCGCGACCACGCCGAACTCGCGGTCCGAGGTCGCCGGCAGGGCGATCAGGTCGCGGACGAGCAGCCGGTAGCGGTCCTCGAAGATGTGCAGCGGCATGACGATCCCCGGGAAGAGCACCGTGTTGAGGGGAAAGAGGGGAAGCGCGTCGCTCACGCCTTCGAACCTAACACCCGGTAATCGGCGGCCGCAGGGTTCTGAGACCCGCGGACGCCGCGGACTGACGATATCTAGACTCGACGCATGATCTCGACGATCGACATCCGTGGCCGCCGGGCCGCAGGGCAGCGGGTCGACTACCGCCGCCTCGTCCCGCGGGCACAGCTCGACGTCGACGCGGCCATCGAGGTGGTCCGGCCCCTTTGCGAGGAGGTACGCCTCACCGGCAAGGCGGCGCTCGTACGGCACGCACTCGCGTTCGACCAGGTGGAGATCGACGAGGTCCGGGTTCCCGAGCCTGCCCTCGCGAGCGCCCTCGCCGGCCTGGACCCGGACGTCAGGGTTGCTCTCGAGGAGTCGGTCGAACGGCTGCGGCGTACCTGTGCGACAGAGCTCCCGTCGACCGTCGTCACCCACGTCTCGCCGGGGGGACCGTCACCCAGCGCTACGTACCTGTCGGTCGGGTGGGCCTGTACGTTCCCGCCGCGAAGGCCCCGCTGATCTCGTCGGTCGTGATGAACGTCGTGCCCGCCCAGGCCGCGGGAGTGCCGTCGATCGCCCTGGCCAGCCCGGCGCAGCGAGAGCACGGCGGGCTGCCGCACCCGTCCATCCTCGCCGCCTGTGCCCTGCTGGGGATCGACGAGGTGTACGCCGCGGGAGGTGCCGGCGCGATCGCGATGTTCGCCTACGGCTACGGCGACAACCTCGGCGGGTGCCGCCCGGTCGACCTGGTCTGCGGGCCGGCCAACATCTACGGTGTCGCGGCCAAGCGGCTGCTCCGCGGCGTGGTGGGCATCGACTCGGAGGCGGGTCCGACCGAGATCGCTATCCTGGCCGACGACAGCGCCGACCCTGCCTTCGTCGCGGCCGACCTCGTCAGCCAGGCAGAGCACGACGCCTCCGCGGCAGCGGTCCTGGTGACCGACTCCGCGCCGCTCGCGGAGTCCGTGACCGCCGAGCTGACCCGCCAGGTCGCAGGGACCAAGCACGCCGAGCGGGTCATCGCGTCGCTGTCCGGGCAGCAGTCCGCGATCGTCCTCGTCGACGACCTCGACCAGGGCAGCGACGTCGTCGACGCCTACGCCGCAGAGCACCTGGAGATCCATACCCTGGACGCGGCCAGCCCGCGCGCAGCGGGTCCGCAACGCAGGAGCGATCTTCGTCGGTCCCTACGCACCGGTGTCGCTCGGCGACTACTGTGCGGGGTCCAACCACGTGCTGCCGACGGCCGGCTGCGCCTGCCACTCGTCGGGACTGTCGGTCCGGTCGTTCCTCAAGACCATCCAGGTCGTCGCCTACTCCGAGCAGGCACTGCGGGACGCGTCAGCCCACGTGCTCGCCCTGTCGGACGCCGAGGACCTGCCCGCACACGGTGACGCGGTGCGGGTCCGGCTGGGCCCGACATGACGGCCCGGGCCGCTCGGCCGTCGACCTTGGCTGCGGCCCTCCCGTTGCGCCCTGAGCTGGTCGGGATCGAGCCGTACGGCGCTCCGCAGCTCGACGTCGCTGTACAGCTCAACGTCAACGAGAACCCGTACGGGCCTTCGGAACAGACCAGGCGCGCGATCGTGGATGCCGTGCAGGCTGTCGCGGGCCGTCTCAACCGCTATCCCGACCGAGAGGCGGGGGCCTTGCGGCATGACCTCGCGGCCTACCTCGGCCACGGCCTGGGCGCCGACCAGGTCTGGGCGGCCAACGGGTCCAACGAGGTGATGCTCCAGGTGCTCCAGGCGTTCGGCGGACCCGGACGCACCGCGCTGTCGTTCGCACCGACCTACTCGATGTACCCGGAGTATGCGCGGGCGACATCCACGCGCTGGGTCACGAGCGACCGCACGGCCACCTTCGAGATCGTCCCCGCGGCGGCAGCGGCGGCGATCTCGGAGATCCGTCCCGACGTCGTCTTCGTGGCCTCGCCCAACAACCCGACCGGGGCGTCGGTCCCGCTCGACACGGTACGAGACGTCTGCTCGGCCGCCCCGGGCGCCGTCGTCGTGGTCGACGAGGCGTACGCCGAGTTTCGACGGGAGGGCACGCCGTCCGCGCTCAGCATCCTCGAGGAGTGCCCCAACCTGGCGGTGACGAGGACCATGTCCAAGGCCTTCGCGTTCGCGGGCGGACGGCTCGGGTACGTGGCGTCGAGCGCGGCGTTCGTCGACGCGCTCCGACTGGTCCGGATGCCCTATCACCTGTCGGCTGTCACGCAGGCGGTTGCCCGTGCCGCTTTGGCTCACGCCGACGACCTGCTCGCCCGCGTGGACGACCTGCGCAGACAGCGCGACCTGACGGTGGACCGGCTTCGGGAGCAAGGGCTCGACGTCGCCGACTCCGACGCGAACTTCGTGCTCTTCGGCCGGTTCGAGGACCGGCACGGCGTCTGGCAGGGGCTGCTCGACCGCGGTGTGCTGATCCGCGAGGTCGGCCCTGACGGCTGGTTGCGGGTGTCGATCGGCACACCGGCCGAGATGGCCGCGTTCGAGACCGCGCTGGCGGACGTGCTCGGGCGCGGGAGACTCCTCGACGGCTCCGTACCGCATCACGCAGAGCGGACCAGCTGATGGCCAGAACGGCCCGGATCGAGAGGGCGACGAACGAGTCGAAGGTCCTCGTCGACCTCGACCTCGACGGGCGCGGCCATGCCGAGGTGTCGACGGGGGTGGGCTTCTACGACCACATGCTGGCATCGCTGGCTCGGCACGCCCTGTTCGACCTGACCGTGCATGCCGACGGTGACGTCCACGTCGACGCCCACCACACGGTCGAGGACGTCGCCATCGTCCTCGGCGACACGCTCGGGCGGGCCCTCGGCGACAAGGCGGGCATCCGGAGGTTCGGAAGCTCGCTCGTCCCGCTCGACGAGGCGCTCGTCCAGTGCGCCGTCGACGTCTCTGGGCGCCCGTACTGCGTTCACGTCGGCGAACCCGACGGGCAGGCCTACGCGGTCATCGGCGGTACCTACGTGGGCTCGCTCACCCGCCACGTGTTCGAGTCGATGAGCGCGCACGCGTCGATCGCCCTGCACGTGCACGTGCTGTCCGGCCGCGACCCGCACCACATCGTGGAGGCCCAGTTCAAGGCGGTGGCCCGGGCGTTGCGCGACGCCGTTGCGCTGGATCCCCGTGAGGGTGGGGTGCCGAGCACGAAGGGCAGCCTGTGACCAAGCGGGTGGTGCTTCTCGACTACGGCTCGGGCAACCTCCGGTCCGCCCAGCGTGCCCTCGACCGGACGGGAGCGGACGTCGCCGTCACCGCCGACTACGACGAGGCGCTGGCAGCCGACGGTCTCGTCGTTCCCGGCGTCGGCGCGTTCGCGGCGTGCATGAAGGGGCTGCACCAGGTCCGCGGGCCGGAGGTCATCGGCAGGCGCCTCGCCGGTGGACGGCCGGTCCTCGGCATCTGCGTCGGCCACCAGGTGCTGTTCGAGCGGGGGGTCGAGCACGGGATCGAGACGGAGGGCTGCGGCGAGTGGCCTGGCACCGTCGAGCTGCTCCAGGCCCGGGTGGTGCCGCACACGGGCTGGAACACGGTGGACGTCGCCGAGGGATCACGAATGTTCGCCGGTGTCGAGCAGGAGCGGTTCTACTTCGTCCACTCCTATGCCGTGCGGTGCTGGGAGCTGGCGGCGTCACACGCCCTCCGGCCACCGCTGGTGTCGTGGACGACCCACGAGTCGGACTCGTTCGTCGCTGCCGTCGAGAACGGACCGCTCTGGGCCACCCAGTTCCATCCAGAAAAGTCCGGTGACGCGGGAGCCGTTGTGCTGCGTCGATGGGTCCAATCACTATGACCCAACCGTGGCGACTCCTCGCCGGCCTCCTCTGCATCCTGGTACTCGCTGGCTGCGGCAGCGCGACCGACAAAGCCGCCGGCAGCAACGCGGCAGGCCACAGCACGGCCCCCTCGACCTCACGGACCGTCGGCGACGCCGTCGTCTCGGTGTCCCTGCGTCGTTCCGGCGGGCTCAAGCCGATAGCGGTCAGCCGCGTGTTCACCGCCGGGCATGCGCCGCCGCGAGGCTTCTCGAAGGCTGACGTCACCGATGTGATCCGAGCGGCACAGGCGCTCGTGGCCGCGGCGCCGAAGATCCGGCCGCTGCCCGCCAACACGTGCTGTGACCGCTCGACGTACATCGTCTCGATCGTGCTGGCCGACGGGACGACGAAGACGTTCGCGTCGGTCGACGGCCTCAACCAGCCGAGACTGTTCGACAACCTGCTGAGCCGCCTGGCGTGAGCCGTCGCCCGCAGCTGCACGACGCCGAGAAGGCCTAGGCTGGCCCGGTGAGCGTCCTGGAGCTGCTGCCTGCCGTGGACGTGTCCGCGGGGCGGGCGGTCCAGCTCGTCCAGGGCGTAGCCGGCTCGGAGCGGGCCTTCGGCGATCCGGTCGAGGCGGCTCTGCGGTGGCAGCGCGCCGGGGCGAGATGGGTTCACCTCGTCGACCTCGACGCAGCATTCGGGCGGGGTCACAACAGGGCGCTGATGCGCTCCGTCGTCGGCGAGCTCGACATCGACGTGGAGCTCTCCGGCGGCATCCGAGACGACGAGACGCTCGCCATGGCGTTGGCGACGGGCTGCAGGCGGGTCAACATCGGGACGGCCGCCCTCGAGCGGCCCGAATGGTGCGCCTCGGTGCTCGCCGAGCATTCGGACCGCGTCGCGATCGGACTCGACGTGCGCGGCACCAGGCTGTCCGCCCGCGGCTGGACGCGCGAAGGTGGCGATCTCTACGACGTCCTCACGCGGCTCGACGCCGCGGGATGCGCCCGGTACGTCGTCACCGACGTACTCCGCGACGGCATGCTCCAAGGCCCGAACGTGGCCCTGCTGAAGGACGTCTGCAGCCGGACCGACGCCGCTGTCGTTGCGTCGGGTGGTGTGTCCACGCTCGACGACCTGCGGGCCATCGCCGCACTGACACCCGACGGCGTCGAGGGGGCGATCATCGGCACCGCTCTCTATACGGGGGCCTTCACCCTCGAGGCTGCGTTGGCGGCAGTGGCACCGGAAGCCTCGGCGCCGCGATGACGGTCGCCGTCCGGGTGATCCCCTGCCTCGACGTCGACGACGGCCGAGTCGTCAAGGGGGTCAACTTCGAGGACCTTCGCGACGTGGGAGATCCCGTGGCGATGGCCAAGGCGTACGACGCCGAGGGCGCGGACGAGCTGACGTTCCTCGACATCACGGCGTCGAAGCAGCGGCGAGACACGGTCCTTGACGTCGTACGACGCACGGCCGAGCAGGTCTTCATCCCGCTCACGGTCGGTGGCGGCGTGCGGCGGGCCGACGACGTCGACATCCTGCTTCGGGCGGGCGCCGACAAGGTGGCCGTGAACACCGGCGCGATCGAGCGCCCCCGGCTTATCGCCGACATCGCCGAGCGCTTCGGCAGCCAGGTGCTGGTCCTGAGCGTGGACGCACGTCGTGGCGGCTCCACCGGCTCGGGGCTCGAGGTGACCACCCACGGGGGCAGCGTCGGCACCGGAATCGACGCGTTGGAGTGGGCCGCAGTCGGCGGGCGTCTCGGTGCGGGGGAGATCCTGCTCAACGCCATGGACGCGGACGGCACCCGGACCGGCTTCGACCTCGAGCTCATCGCCGCGGTCCGCGCCGTCGTGAGCGTGCCGGTGGTCGCCAGCGGGGGAGCCGGGGCAGCCGAGCACTTCCCCCCGGCCGTCGACGCGGGCGCCGACGCCGTCCTCGCGGCCAGCGTCTTCCACTTCGGCACCGTCTCGATCGCGGCCGTCAAGGCCGAGCTGGCCGCCCGCGGCCACCCCGTGCGCTGAGCTCGTCCCGCACTCTCGAGTCGTTTCGTCCCGCCTGCGCCGGGTACATCCACGACGCCCGACACGACAACGAGAGGTGCTTCGTGACCGACGACCAGATGAGCCCGCAGGACCCGACCACGAAGTACCCGCAGCCCCCCCAGCCCGAGCAGGAGCAGCCGGCGCCGGGTCTCGCCGCCGAGATGGAGCCGCGGCCCGACCACGGCGAGGAGTCGTACGTCGGGCATGGGCGGCTGGAGGGCCGGCGCGCGATCGTGACCGGTGCGGACAGCGGCATCGGCCGGGCGGCCGCGATCGCGTTCGCGCGGGAGGGCGCCGACGTGGTGCTGTCCTACCTGGAGTCCGAGCAGCAAGACGCCGACGAGGTCGTCGCCTTGGTCGAGAAGGCCGGGCAGCGTGCGATCGCCGTGCCGGGGGACCTCTCGACGGAGGCCGGCAACCTGGCCCTGGTCGAACGGGCGGTCGAGGAGCTCGGCGGCATCGACGTGCTGGTATCGGTGGCCGGGCACCAGCAGTCGGTGGAAGACATCGCCGACCTGTCGAGCGAGCAGTTCGACGAGACCTACCGGACCAACGTCTACGGCCTCTTCTGGCTGTGCAAGGCGGCGCTGCCACACATGAAGGCCGGCGCCAGCATCATCACCACGTCTTCGGTGCAGGCGTACACCCCGTCGCCGCACCTGCTCGACTACGCGGGCACCAAGGCCGCGATCAACGCTTTCAGCAAGGGTCTGGCCCAGCAGGTCGCGGAGCGCGGCATCCGGGTCAATGTCGTTGCCCCGGGACCCGTCTGGACGCCTTTACAGGTCTCGGGCGGCCAGCCGACGGAGGCGTTGCCGACGTTCGGGGAGCAGGCGCCGCTCGGCCGTGCGGGGCAGCCGGCGGAGCTGGCAGGCGCCTACGTCTACCTGGCGTCGGGGGAGTCGAGCTACACGACCGGGTCGACCCTGTCGGTGACGGGTGGTTCACCCACCCCCTGAAGAGGCGGCGAGGCTCAGCTGCCCGACAGATGGTCCGTGAACGCCGACGTCGCGGCCGGAGAGCCGAGCAGCTCCGCCCGGCTGGCCCCCTGACGTCCCATCAGGTACAGCGCGATCTCTCCGGGCTGGCCGTGCACCACCACCGCGTCGTCGCCCTTGGAGACCCGTACGGAGTCGCCTGTGTCGGCACGGCTGAGCACCACCCCGGTCGGCGCACGCCGCTGGGTCAGCTTCCCGAGGCCGACGACCCGCGCCCAGATCTGGTCGTTGGCCCACCCAGGGAGCATCCGGGGCTCCCAGCCGGGACTCCCGCGACGGGCGTCCTCGTGGTGGACGAAGAACTCGAGCAGGTTCAGCAGCGCCTCGAGCCTCGAGACGGCGAACAAGGACAGTCGCGGCGGCCCTGCCCGTACCTCGTCGACGAGCGTCGCGAAGTCGGTGCGGGAGACCAGGTGGTCGACGGACCGGTCTCCCAGCTTCGGTAACGCGGACATGACCGAGCGCACCGGGTTCGCGCCCTCGCGGCCGCGCAGGTGGGCGACCAGATGGTAGGCGTCCCACCCCTCGCACAGGGTGGGAGCAGACGGCCCCACCCGGTCGAGCAGGTCGCACAGGAGGGCTCGCTCGACGCGGGACACCGACGGCCCGCTCGGGGCGTCAGGGAGGTCGGTGTAGGCGGTGCTGACATCGGTCACGCCTGCCAGCGTAGGTCGCGTCCACGGTGGCGCCGCCGGACCGGAGCCCGCCCCGGACGGTGAGAAGATGAGCCGGTGAGCCAGCCGTCAGATGCCGCCGAGGTCACGGCCGAGGGTTGGGCTGACCGGCTCCGCCCCAGCCCGGCCGGCCTGCTGCCGGCCGTGGTGCAGGACGCCTCGTCCGGCCGGGTTCTCATGCTCGCCTGGATGGACACCGAAGCACTGCGTCGCACTCTGGCCACGCGGCGCGCCACGTACTGGAGCCGCAGCCGGCAGACGTACTGGGTGAAGGGCGAGACCTCCGGCCACACCCAGCACGTGCGGCAGGTCCGCCTGGACTGCGACGGCGACACGGTGCTGCTGGTCGTCGACCAGACCGGTCCCGCCTGCCACACCGGTGCAGCCACCTGCTTCGACGACGCGCCGTTGCTGCGAGACGAGCCCGCTGATGGCTGACCAGCGACGGGTCTACGCCCAGACCCTGCTGGTCGGTCTCGTCTCCGCGGGAGCGGTGTCGGTGGGTGTGTCCCGGCCCTGGGTTTCGGCGACCGCGGCCAGCAGCGGCCTGCCGGTCATCCACGCGTCCGTCGACGGCGCAGACCTTGCCCCGCTCGCCGGCGCGCTCGGCTTCGTGCTGCTGGCGGCGTTCGGCGCCGTGATCGCGACCAGGGGATGGGTCCGCCGCGGCCTGGGTGTCCTGGTGGTGGCGGCGGCACTGGTCGTGCTCGCCGCGGTCGTCCACCCGGGGCAGACCGGTGCTGCCGTGGAGGCCGGCCTGTCGGCGAAGGGCTGGTCGGGCGGACCGTACGACGCGGGTACCTCCGTCTGGCGCTGGCTCGTCGGCGCGGGCGCGCTGGGATGCCTCGTCGCCGGCTTGCTCGTGGCGCGCCTCGGTGGCGCGTGGGCGACGATGGGGCAGCGCTACGACGGCCCGCGTCGTCCCGCGGGCCCCGCCCGGAGCGGCCCGCAGCCGAATCCGACCGAGTCCGACGTCTGGCGCTCGATCGACTCGGGGCACGACCCGACGCAGAGCCCGTAACCGTTGCACGTCACAATGGGACCGACCGAAAGCAGACCGAGAGGAGCCGATGCATGGCTACGAGCCATCACGGTTCGACCCCCGCCGCCTGGACCGCGGTGACGCTCATCCTGATCGCCTTCCTCATCGGGGGGATCGGGCTCGTCGTTGGCAGTTGGGTCGTCTTCTGGGCGGGTGTGGCATTGGGAGTCGTCGGCTTGGTCGTCGGCATGATCATGCAGGCGATGGGCATGGGAACGCACTGACATGTCGGTTCTCGACGAAATCCTCGCCGGCGTCCGGACGGACCTGGCCCGTCGCCAGAGCGAGCGGAGTCTCGCAGAGCTCAAGGAGATGGCCAACCGCCAGGTGCAGGCCATCGACCCGATGCCCGTGTACCGGGCCGGCGGCATCTCCGTGATCGCGGAGGTGAAGCGGTCGAGCCCCAGCGCAGGGAAGCTGGCCGACATCCGCGACCCGGCCGCCCTGGCCCGTGACTACCAAGACGGCGGCGCGGCGACGATCAGCGTGCTCACCGAGCAGCGCAGGTTCGGCGGCAGCCTCGACGACCTGCGCGCCGTCCGGGCCGCCGTCTCGATCCCGGTTCTGCGCAAGGACTTCATCGTCTCGTCGTACCAGCTGTGGGAGGCTCGCGCGGCCGGCGCCGACCTCGCCCTGCTGATCGTGGCCGCGCTCGACGACAACGAGCTGGGCTGCCTCATCGACCGGGCCCGCTCCATCGGCCTCACCCCTCTCGTCGAGGTGCACACCGAGCACGAGGTCGCCCGTGCCGTCGAGGCCGGCGCCGACCTGATCGGCGTCAACGCCCGCGACCTGACGACCCTGCAGGTGGACACGTCGACGTTCTCCCGCCTGGCGCCGCTGATCCCTGCGGGCATCGTCCGGGTCGCCGAGTCCGGCGTGCGCGGCCCTCACGACGTGCTGGAGTACGCCCGCGACGGCGCTGACGTCGTCTTGGTCGGCGAGTCGCTCGTCACCGGCAAGGACCCTCGGTCGGCGGTGTCCGACCTCGTCGCGGCCGGCACCCATCCCGCACTGAAGCAGAGGCACTGACCATGACAGGCTCGCTGCCCGACGCCGCCGGGCACTTCGGCCGTTTCGGCGGCCGGTTCATGCCCGAGGCGCTCATCGCCCCGCTCGACGAGCTGGAGCAGTACTGGCGCGACGCGATGCGCGACGAGACGTTCACCGACGAGTTCTCCCGGCTGCTGCGCGAGTACGCCGGCTGCCCGAGCCTGCTCTACGAGGCCGAACGGCTGTCCGAGCGCGTCGGCGCCCGCGTCCTGCTCAAGCGCGAGGACCTGAACCACACAGGTGCCCACAAGATCCGCAACGTCCTCGGGCAGGCTCTGCTCACGACCCGGATGGGCAAGAAGCGGGTGATCGCCGAGACCGGGGCCGGCCAGCACGGCGTGGCCACAGCGACCGCGTGCGCCTACTTCGGGCTCGACTGCGTCGTCTACATGGGCGAGGTCGACACCGAACGGCAGGCCCTCAACGTGGCCCGGATGCGGATGCTCGGCGCCGAGGTCGTACCCGTGTCGAGCGGCAGCCGGACCCTGAAGGACGCCATCAACGAAGCGCTGCGGGACTGGGTCGCCAACGTCGACTCCACGCATTACCTGCTGGGGACGGCGGCGGGAGCACATCCCTTCCCGGCCATGGTGCGCGAGTTCACCCGAGGCATCGGCGACGAGGCCCGCGCGCAGTCGCTCGACGCTTCTCGGCGCGTCTGCCCGACGCGGCGCTCGCCTGTGTCGGCGGCGGCTCCAACGCGATCGGCCTCTTCACCGCCTTCCTCGCCGACGAGTCCGTGCGCCTGTACGGCTTCGAGGCCGGCGGGGACGGCTTCGAGACCGGTCGCCACGCCGCCACGATCACGGCGGGGCAGGTCGGGGTGCTGCACGGCACCCGCTCGTACCTGCTCCAAGACGCGGACGGCCAGACCGTCGAGTCCCACTCGATCTCCGCCGGGCTGGACTACCCGGGGGTGGGGCCGGAGCACGCCTGGCTCGCAGAGACCGGTCGGGCGACCTACGCGCCGATCACCGACGCCCAGGCCATGGACGCGATGCACCTGCTCGCCGAGACGGAGGGCATCATCCCTGCCATCGAGAGCGCGCACGCGCTGGCCGGGCTGCCCGACGTGGTTCGCGATCTCGGATCCGACGCGGTGCTGCTCGTGTGCCTGTCCGGTCGCGGCGACAAGGACATGGGAACCGCCGCGGACTGGTTCGACCTCGTCGAGAAGCGGGCCCTGGTCGACCCGCTGGGAGTGCTCGACACCGAGACCCAGGCGTGAGCGGGGCAGGCCCCACCATCGAGGCGGCCCGCGCGGCCGGCCGGGCGGCCCTGGTCGGGTACCTTCCCGCTGGGTTCCCCAGCGTCCAGGCGTCTATCGGGCTGATCCGCGCCATGGTCGACGCCGGTGTCGACGTCGTCGAGGTCGGCCTGCCGTACACCGACCCCGTGATGGACGGGCCTACGATCCAGGCCGCCGCGGAGATCGCGCTGGCGGCGGGGGTCCGGACCACCGACGTCTTCTCCGTGGTCGAGGCGAGCGCGGCGCTGGTGCCGACCCTCGTGATGACGTACTGGAACCCCGTCGAGCGGTTCGGCGTCGAGCGCTTCAGCCGCGAGCTCGCCTCGGCCGGGGGCGCTGGCCTGATCACGCCGGACCTGATACCCGAGGAGGCCGGCGAGTGGGTTGCGGCCGCCGACGGCCACGGGCTCGACAAGGTGTTCCTGGTCGCTCCCTCCTCGACCCAGACCCGGCTGCAAAGCACGGCCGACGCCTGCCGCGGGTTCGTCTACGCCACCGCTGTCATGGGTGTCACCGGCGCGCGCGAGCAGACGAGCAGGGCGGCGCCCGACCTGGTAGCGCGTGTGCGCGAGGTGACGACACTGCCGGTCGGGGTCGGGCTCGGGGTCTCCGACGGCCGCCAGGCCGCCGAGGTGGCGTCGTACGCCGATGCGGTCATCGTGGGCAGCGCGATCGTCCGGTGCGTGCTCGACGCCGACGGCGACACAGATGCGATCGAGGCCGTCGGCCGGCTCACGACCGACTTGTCCCACGGTGTCCGTGGGGAACTTTGAGCCCACCGACGAAGTTGACCGATAGACCAGGACGGAGGGGCTCGTGACCACAACGGCCTTGCTGAGAAGGGCCGTGACAGTGTCCACGTCTGCGCTCCTCCTCGTCACAGTTGCGGGCTGCGGCGGGTCGGCGGGCTCCTCGATGCACGCCGACAACCCCGGTGGCGTCGTCATCTCCGACGTCAAGCAGAACACGCTGTACTTCGGCGCCGAGCCCCAGCGGCCGTACCGCATGCCCGATGTGACCCTGACCGCCACCAACGGCCAGCCCTTCAACCTGATCCACGACACGGCGTACCCGGTGACGCTCGTCTTCTTCGGCTACACCAACTGCCCCGACGTCTGCCCGCTCGTGATGAGCGACCTCACCTCGACCTACCTGCATCTCCCGAAGACGCTGCGCAGCGAGACGCAGGTCCTGTTCATCACGACCGACCCCGCGCGCGACACCCTGCCGACGCTGCGGGCCTACCTGGGCCGGTACGACAGCGACTTCGTCGGCCTCACCGGGAGCCTCAAGGACATCGTCTCGGCCGCCGACGCCATGGGGGTGGCGATCTCGGGCAAGCACAAGCTCCCCGAGCGGCGGCTACGACGTCGGGCACGGGGCCCAGGTGATCGGATTCCACGGCAACGCGGCCCCGGTGATCTGGACCGGCACCACCGTCGGCAACGTCAACGAGATGGTCAGCGACATCTCACGCCTCGCCCGGTCATGACCGCGCAAGCGGCCGAACGCGGTAGGTTACGGAAGCGATGAACGTCGCCTATATACCCAGCCCGAGTCAGGGCGTCTGGCACATCGGCTTCTTCCCGGTCCGGGGATACGCGCTGTGCATCATCCTCGGTGTGATCGTCGCCGTCCTCTTCGGCGACCGGAGGTGGATCCAGCGGGGCGGTCTGCCGGGAACGGTCGGCGACATCGCCGTCTGGGCTGTCCCGTTCGGCCTCGTAGGCGGACGGCTCTACCACGTGCTCACCGACCCCGAGCTGTACTTCGGCAAGGGCAAGCACCCCATCGACGCCTTCTACGTCTGGCGGGGCGGCCTCGGAATCTGGGGAGCCATCGCCCTCGGCGCGCTCGGCGCCTACATCGCCTGCCGGCGTCGCGGCATCGCGTTCCCGCCGCTGGCCGACGCACTCGCGCCGGGAGTCGCCCTCGCGCAGGCGGTCGGCCGCTGGGGCAACTGGTTCAACCAGGAGCTCTACGGCAAGCCGACGACGCTGCCGTGGGGGCTCAAGATCGACTCGGCACACCGCGCGTCGCTGCCCGTGAAGTACCAGCAGTACCAGACGTTCCACCCCACGTTCCTCTACGAGTCGATCTGGGACGTCGGCGTCGCGGTCGTCGTGCTCTGGGCCGACCGCCGGTTCCGGCTCGGCCACGGCCGGGTGTTCGCCCTGTACGTCATGTGCTACACGGCCGGGCGGAGCTGGATCGAGTACCTGCGCATCGACACCGCCAACCACATCTTCGGGGTCCGGCTCAACGTGTGGACCTCCATCATCTTGTTCGTCTTGGCCACCGCGTACTTCGTGGTGGCCGGCCGGCGCCATCCGGGCCGCGAGACCGTCGTGGAGACGGTCCCCGTCGTCTCCGGCAGCGCGCAATCCGGGCCGGACGACACCCTGATCGCCCACGACGGCGAGCCGGAGGACACAGAGCACGTCCAGGAAGCCGACGACGGCTCCCCGAGAGGTACCCCGCCGTGACCGGACCGGGCCCTGCTCCCGAATCGCCCGTCGAGCAGGTCATGCACGAGCACGGCGACGTCATGGGCGGCTGGCTGCGCCCCGCCGTGTTCGGCGCCATGGACGGACTCGTGTCGAACTTCGCGCTGATCTCAGGAGTCGCCGGTGGGACGTCCGGCGACCACTCGTCCGCCGTCGTCCTCGCTGGTCTGGCCGGGCTGGCCGCCGGCGCCTTCTCCATGGCGGCGGGGGAGTACACGTCGGTTGCCAGCCAGTCCGAGTACGCCAGGGCGGAGATCGAGGTCGAGCGACGGGAGATCCTCGAGCGGCCCGCCGCCGAGCAGGCCGAGCTGGCGCAGATGTACGTCGACCGGGGTATCCACGCCGACCTCGCGGCCGCCATCGCCGAACAGGTGCACGCCGACCCCGAGCTGGCCGTCGAGGTGCACACCCGCGAGGAGCTCGGCGTCGACCCCGACAACCTGCCGTCGCCGCTCGTCGCGGCGGGCTCGTCGTTCGTGTCGTTCGCCGTCGGTGCGGTGCTGCCCGTGCTGCCCTACCTGCTCGGCGCGGGGACGATCCTGCCCTCACTCGTCATCAGCCTGCTGGCGCTGTTCGGCTGCGGCGCCCTGGTGTCGCGGGTGACCACCCGCAGCTGGTGGTACGGAGGGTTGCGGCAGCTGCTGCTCGGCGGGGTCGCCGCGGGCCTGACCTACCTGATCGGCGAGCTCGTGGGCACCGCCGTCGGGTGACCTCTGCGGAGCCTCGCCGAGGCGTCCGCATCGCGGCAACGGACCGGCTCGGAGAGGGCCCCGTCGTGTAGGCTCGCGGAGCACAGACCGCCGGGCCAACGTCGTCCTCGCGCTCAGCCTCCATCGATATCTGCCATCGATGAACGACGACGGGAGACCTGCCGTGAGAGCTGTCCCGCCGGCCCAAGGGCTGTACGACGGACAGCACGAGCACGACGCGTGTGGCGTCGCGTTCGTCGCCACCTTGACCGGAGTCGCGTCGCACCAGATCGTCGAGTCCGCGCTCACCGCGCTGCGCAACCTCGACCACCGCGGCGCCTCCGGCGCCGAGCCGGACTCCGGTGACGGCGCCGGCATCTTGCTGCAGGTGCCGGACGCGTTCCTGCGCGCCGTGTGCGACTTCGAGCTGCCGAGAGCCGGCAGCTACGCCGTGGGCACCGCGTTCCTGCCCGGCGACGACGCCGAGGCGGCGTCGAAGGTCCGCGCCCACATCGAGGACCTGGCAGCCGAGGAGGGCCTGCGTGTCCTCGGCTGGCGTGAGGTGCCGACGAGCCCCGAGTTGCTCGGGGAGAGCGCGCGCGGCTGCATGCCGGCCTTCGCGCAGGTCGTCGTCGCCGCCGAGCACGGCCGGGTGATGGGGGTGGCGCTGGAGCGGATGGCGTTCTGCCTGCGCAAGCGGGCCGAGCACGACACGGGTGTGTACTTCCCCTCGCTCTCGTCGCGCACGCTCGCGTACAAGGGCATGCTGACGACCGCCCAGCTCGACACGTTCTTCCCCGACCTGCGCGACGAGCGGCTCATGTCGGCTCTGGCCGTCGTGCACTCGCGCTTCTCGACCAACACGTTCCCCTCGTGGCCGCTGGCTCACCCGTACCGGTTCATCGCCCACAACGGCGAGATCAACACCGTCAAGGGCAACCGCAACTGGATGCACGCCCGCGAGTCGCTCCTGTCGAGCGAGCTGCTGGCAGGCCGAGGCAGGGCGGGCGGCAGCGAGCAGGCAGCCGGCGACGTGAGCCGGCTGTTCCCGATCTGCACGCCCGGCGCCTCGGACTCGGCCTCCTTCGACGAGGTCCTCGAGCTTCTGCACCTCGGTGGACGCTCGCTCGCTCACTCGGTGCTGATGATGATCCCCGAGGCGTGGGAGAACCACACCGAGATGTCGCCGGCCCGCAGGGCCTTCTACGAGTTCCACTCCACCTTGATGGAGCCATGGGACGGCCCGGCCTGCGTGGTCTTCACCGACGGGAACCGGGTCGGTGCCGTGCTCGACCGCAACGGCCTGCGCCCGTCGCGCTACTGGGTCACCGACGACGGGCTCGTCGTGCTCGCGTCGGAGGTGGGGGTGCTCGAGCTCGACCCGGCGACCGTGGTCCGCAAGGGCCGGCTCCAGCCGGGACGGATGTTCCTCGCCGACCTCGACCAGCGGCGGATCATCGAGGACGACGAGATCAAGGAGCAGCTGGCCGCGGAGGCGCCGTACGACGAATGGCTGCACGCCGGGCTGGTCCGTCTCGACCAGATCCCGACCCGCCAGCACATCGTGCACACCCACACGTCGGTTACCCGGCGCCAGCAGACCTTCGGGTACACAGAGGAGGAGCTGCGGATGCTCCTCGTCCCGATGGCCCGCTCTGCCGCTGAGCCGATCGGGTCGATGGGCACCGACACCCCGATCGCGGCCCTGTCGAACCGTCCGCGACTGCTGTTCGACTACTTCAGTCAGCTGTTCGCGCAGGTCACCAACCCGCCGCTCGACGCGATCCGCGAGGAGCTCGTCACCTCCCTGGCCGGAACCATCGGCCCCGAGCGCAACCTCCTCGACGCCGGGCCGTCGAGCTGCCGCCAGCTCGTCGTGCCGTTCCCCGTGATCGACAACGACGAGCTCGCGAAGATCATCCACGTCAACCGCGACGGTGACCTGCCCGGCTTCTCCACGCACGTCGTGCGCGGCCTGTACGAGGTCGAAGGCGGCGGGGCAGCGCTCCAGGCGCGGATCGAGAAGATCTGCGCCGAGGTGTCCGCGGCGATCGAGGACGGCGCCCACATCATCGTCGTGTCCGACCGCCACTCGAACGCCGACATGGCGCCGATCCCGTCGCTGCTGCTGACGAGCGCCGTGCACCACCACCTGATCCGCGAGAAGACGAGGACAAGGGTCGGGCTCGTCGTCGAGGCGGGCGACGTGCGCGAGGTACACCACGTCGCCCTCCTGATCGGCCATGGCGCGGCGGCGGTCAACCCCTACCTCGCCATGGAGTCCGTGGAGGACCTCGCCCGCCAGCAGGTCCACCTGACCGACGTCGAGCCGGACCAGGCAGTGCACAACCTGGTCAAGGCGCTCGGCAAGGGCGTCTTGAAGGTCATGAGCAAGATGGGCGTGTCGACTGTCGCGTCGTACACCGGTGCCCAGATCTTCGAGGCCGTCGGCCTGTCGCCCGCCGTGGTCGACCGCCACTTCACCGGCACCACCTCGAAGCTCGGCGGTGTCGGACTCGACGTGCTCGCCGACGAGGTCGCCCAGCGCCACCGCCGCGCCTACCCGCCCCACGGGATCGGCTCGTCGCACCGTTCGCTCGACGTCGGAGGCGAGTACCAGTGGCGCCGTGGGGGCGAGCCGCACCTGTTCGACCCCGAGACCGTCTTCCGGCTGCAGCACTCCACCCGCGCCGGTCGCTACGACATCTTCAAGCAGTACACGAGGCTGGTCGACGACGCCTCGGAGCGGCTGATGACGTTGCGGGGGCTGTTCGGCTTCGCCGACGGACGCACACCGGTTCCTCTGGAGGAGGTCGAGCCGGTCGACGCGATCGTGAGGAGGTTCTCGACGGGGGCTATGTCGTACGGCTCCATCAGTCTGGAGGCGCACCAGACGCTCGCGGTCGCGATGAACTCGCTAGGCGGGAAGTCCAACACAGGGGAGGGCGGCGAGGACTCCGAGCGGCTGCAGGACCCGCGGACCCGCAGCGCGGTGAAGCAGGTGGCCTCGGGCCGCTTCGGCGTGACCAGTGAGTACCTCACCAACGCCGACGACCTGCAGATCAAGATGGCTCAAGGCGCCAAGCCCGGCGAGGGTGGGCAGCTTCCGGGCCACAAGGTGTACCCGTGGATCGCGAAGACACGTCATTCGACCCCTGGAGTGGGTCTCATCTCGCCGCCGCCGCATCACGACATCTACTCGATCGAGGACCTGGCCCAGCTCATCCACGACCTCAAGAACGCCAATCCGACGGCGCGCATCCACGTCAAGCTGGTCTCGGAGGTCGGTGTCGGCACGGTCGCCGCCGGGGTGTCCAAGGCGCATGCCGACGTGGTGCTCATCTCCGGGCACGACGGGGGCACCGGCGCCGCCCCGCTGACCTCGCTCAAGCACGCTGGAGGCCCGTGGGAGCTCGGGCTCGCCGAGACCCAGCAGACCCTGCTTCTCAACGGCCTCCGGGACCGGATAGTCGTCCAGTGCGACGGACAGCTCAAGACCGGGCGCGACGTGGTGGTCGCCGCGCTGCTCGGTGCGGAGGAGTTCGGCTTCGCCACGGCGCCGTTGGTGGTCTCGGGCTGCGTGATGATGCGCGTGTGCCACCTCGACACCTGTCCGGTCGGGATCGCCACGCAGAACCCGGTGCTGAGGTCGCGCTATGCCGGCAAGGCCGAGTACGTCGTCAACTTCTTCCGGTTCATCGCGGAGGAGGTACGAGAGATCTTGGCGGAGCTCGGGTTCCGCAGCATCGAAGAGGCAGTCGGGCATGCCGAGGCTCTCGACGTCCGCGCCGCTGTCGACCACTGGAAGGCGGCGGGACTCGACCTCACACCGGTGCTCCACGTGCCGGTGCTCCCTGAGGGTGCCTCCCTGCACCAGGTCGTGCCGCAGGACCACGGCCTCGAGCGGGCACTCGACAACGAGCTGATCGAGCTCTGCGCTCCCGCCATCCACCGCGGGGAGCCCGTACGCGCGCGGCTGCCGATCCGCAACGTCAACCGGACCGTCGGGACGATGCTCGGCCACGAGGTCACCGTGGCGCATCCCGCCGGTCTGCCCGAGGACCTCATCGACGTGACCTTCATGGGGTCTGCGGGGCAGTCGTTCGGCGCGTTCGTGCCGCGCGGCATCACGCTTCGCCTCGAGGGGGACGCGAACGACTACCTGGGCAAGGGCCTGTCCGGTGGCCGGATCGTGATCCGGCCGGATCTCGCGAGCAGGTTCTCCGCGGAGGAGCAGATCATCGCCGGCAACGTGATCGCCTACGGCGCGACGTCCGGCGAGATCTTCATCCGAGGGCTCGTCGGTGAGCGGTTCGCTGTCCGGAACTCCGGCGCCACGCTGGTGGTCGAGGGCGTCGGCGACCACGGCTGCGAGTACATGACAGGCGGTGAGGTGGTCGTCCTCGGCGCGACCGGCCGCAACTTCGCGGCCGGGATGAGTGGCGGTGTCGCCTATGTCCTCGATCTGGTCCAGGGACGCGTGAACACCGAGCTGGTCGCTCTGGCACCCCTGGGTGACTCCGCTGCCGACGCCGTGCGCCGCCTCGTCTCCCGGCATGCCGAGGAGACGGGGTCAACCGTCGCGTCGCGCCATCGCCAGCGACTGGGACGCCTGGCGGCCGCGGTTCACCGAGGTCATGCCGCGCGAGTACCGGCTGGTGCTCGAGGCGAAGGCGGCCGCGGAGCGAGACGGGTTGAGCGAGGACGAGACGACGACCGCGATGATGGAGGCGCTGCGTGGCTGACCCCCGAGGGTTCCTGACCACCCCGCGCCAGGTGGCCGCCCGCAGGCCGGTCGAGGAGCGGGTGCGCGACTGGCGCGAGGTGTATCCCGACGATGCCGGCCGGGTGCTGCTGCCGATCATCACCAAGCAGGCGGGGCGGTGCATGGACTGCGGCATCCCGTTCTGCCACCAGGGCTGCCCGCTGGGGAACCTGATCCCCGAGTGGAACGACCTCGTCTACCGAGACGACTGGGAGGACGCCAGCGAGCGCCTCCACGCCACCAACAACTTCCCCGAGTTCACCGGCCGGCTGTGTCCCGCGCCGTGCGAGACCTCATGCGTGCTCGGCATCAACGCCGACCCGGTGACGATCAAGAACGTCGAGGTGACGATCGCCGACCACGCATGGGACACGGGCCTGGTGCGCCCGGAGCCGGTCGACTGGCTGACGGGCAAGACAGTGGCAGTCGTAGGGTCCGGCCCGGCCGGGCTGGCCGCAGCCCAGCAGCTGACTCGGGCCGGCCATACAGTCGTGGTCTACGAACGTGCCTCGCAGATCGGTGGCCTGCTCCGCTTCGGCATCCCCGAGTTCAAGATGGAGAAGCGTCATGTCGACAGGCGGCTGGACCAGATGCGCAAGGAGGGTACGGTCTTCCGGCCCGGCGTCGACGTCGGAGCCGACCTCACCGGCCCGCAGCTGCTGGACCGCTTCGACGCTGTCGTCCTCGCGGTCGGCGCGACCGTCGCGCGCGACCTGCCGATACCCGGACGGGACCTGGGCGGTGTCCACCAGGCGATGGAGTACCTGCCTCAGTCCAACCTGGCCTCGCTCGGCCACGATGTGCCGGACCAGATCACGGCCCACGGCAAGCACGTCGTCGTGATCGGGGGCGGCGACACCGGCGCCGACTGCGTCGGTACCGCCCACCGCCAAGGCGCCGCCTCCGTGACCCAGCTGGAGATCCTGCCCCGCCCCGGCGAGGCGCGCTCGATGGCCCATCCGTGGCCGACCTACCCGATGGTGTACCGGGTCTCGTCGGCTCACGAGGAGGGCGGTGAGCGGGTGTACGCCGTGTCGACGCAGGAGTTCCTCGATGCCGGCGACGGCTCGGTGCGAGCGCTCCGGCTCAGTGAGGTCGAGATGACGGACGGCCGCTTCACCCCCGTCGACAAGAGCGAGCGGGAGGTCCCTGCCGGGCTGGTGCTGCTCGCCATGGGCTTCACCGGGCCCGAGCCGGGCGGCGTGGTCGCCCAGCTCGGGCTCGACCTGGACGCCCGGGGCAACATCTCCCGAGACGGCGACTACATGTCGACGGTGCCCGGCGTCTTCGTGGCCGGGGACGCCGGGCGGGGCCAGTCGCTCATCGTCTGGGCGATCGCCGAGGGACGGTCGGCCGCTGCGGCCGTCGACCGGTATCTCGTCGGCTCCACCACGCTCCCGACGCGCGATCTCACCGACCGCGCGCCCCATGATGGTCTGAGGCGTGCCGAGTTAGGCTTCCCCCGTGCGTAGAGCCAAGATCGTCTGCACCCTCGGGCCGGCCACCTCGACTCCCGAGAAGATCCGCGAGCTCGTCGACGCGGGTATGAACGTCGCCAGGCTCAACCTGAGCCACGGCAGCTACGCCGACCACGAGGCCGTCTACACGATGGTTCGGCAGGCGTCCGACGAGTCGGGCCACGCGGTCGGTGTCCTGGTCGACCTGCAGGGACCGAAGATCCGGCTCGGCCGGTTCGCCTCGGGCCCATCCTGCTGGCGCGCGGCGACACGTTCACGATCACGACCCGCGACGTCCCAGGCGACCAGACGATCTGCTCGACGACGTACGGCGGCTTGCCCGGTGACGTCAGGCGAGGCGACACGATCTTGATCGACGACGGGCGGGTGAGTCTGACCGCGACCGCGGTCTCGGAGACCGATATCACGGCGCACGTCGACATTGCGGGCACGCTGAGCAACAACAAGGGGATCAACCTCCCCGGCGTGGCGGTCAGTGTCCCGGCGATGAGCGCAAAGGACACCGAGGACCTCCGGTGGGCCCTTCACCTGCGCGCCGACATGATCGCCTTGTCGTTCGTCCGGTCGGCGCAAGACGCCGCCGATGTCCGGGCCGTGATGGAGGAGGAAGGTGTCCTGCTGCCGCTCATCGCGAAGATCGAGAAGCCGCAGGCCATCGAGTGCATCGACGAGATCATCGCCGCGTTCGACGGCGTCATGGTGGCGCGAGGGGACCTGGGCGTCGAGATGCCGCTCGAAGACGTCCCGTTCCTGCAGAAGCGGCTCGTCGAGGCAGCGCGGCGCAACGCGAAGCCGGCGATCGTCGCCACCCAGATGCTCGAGTCCATGATCTCGAACGCCCGCCCGACCCGCGCGGAGGCGTCCGACGTCGCGAACGCGGTCCTCGACGGCGCCGATGCCGTGATGCTGTCCGGAGAGACCAGTGTCGGCGCCTACCCGGTCGAGACGGTCGAGACGATGGCCCGCATCATCGAGTCGACCGAGGACCACGGACTGGCCCGGATGGCTGCCATCGACTGGCAGCCGCGTACCCGCAGCGGTGTGATCGCCAAGGCGGCCGCGGAGGTGGCCGAACGGGTAGGGGCGCGCTTCCTCGTGGCCTTCACCGAGTCCGGTGACACGGCCCGAAGGCTCTCACGCTACCGCTCAGGTGTCCCGATGATCGCCTTCACACCCGAACCCGCCACCCGGTCGCAGCTTGCCCTCTCGTGGGGGATCGAGACGTTCCTCGGCCCCGAGGTGCAGCACACCGACCAGATGGTGGCGCAGGTCGACGAGGCGCTGCTCGACGCCGAGCGCTGCAAGGAGGGCGACCTGGTCGTCATCGTCGCGGGCAGTCCGCCGGGGATCCCCGGGTCCACCAACGCGCTGCGGATCCACAAGATGGGCGACGCACGAAACGGCGCCGCGCCGGCCTACCGAACCATCATCGACGGCTAGCCGGGTGCACCCGGACTGCGGCTCTCGCTGACCAGACGGGCGAAGACGACCGTGTTGTCGTCGTAGACCCCGGTCTGTGCGTTGAGCCCCGGTCGCCGGGACTGACCTGGTCGAGGTGGTAGAAGACGCCTGGGCCGCCGGCCCAGTGCACGTGGCCGGCGATCACCGCAGGACCGGTCTGACCCGGCGTCGGGGCGCCGGTGAACCAGCCGGCCGGGAAGCCGTTAGGCGGCACCTCCAGCGTGTGGTCGCTCTGCAGTCCGAGCGGGATGAGCCCGGCCACCGCCGGCGTGGCTTCGGTTGGTGCCCTGGGTGGGATTCGAACCCACACTGGACGGGTTTTGAGTCCGTTTCCTCTGCCGGTTGGGATACCAGGGCGCGCGACCACGATAACGGTCGGGAAAAGCGCCGCCAAGCCGACCGCCGAGGGGGAGTCGACGCGCGCCGATAGCCTTGGAGAGTGTTCGAAGCTTCCCGTGAGGTCCGTCCGCGCGTCGTCCTCGCCGAGGATGAGGCGCTCATCCGTCTCGACCTCGCCGAGATGCTCGCCGAGGAGGGCTACGACGTCGTGGGGCAGGCCGGTGACGGCGAGCGGGCTGTCCGGCTCGTCGAGGAGCTGAGGCCCGACCTGGTCGTGCTCGACGTCAAGATGCCCAAGCTGGACGGGATCACTGCCGCCTCGCGGATCGCCGAGCAGAGGATCGCCCCCGTCGTCATCTTGACAGCGTTCAGCCAGCGTGAGCTGATCGACAGGGCCCGCGAGGCCGGTGCCATGGCGTATGTCGTGAAGCCGTTCGGCAAGGAGGACCTGGTTCCCGCCATCGAGATAGCCCGCGCGCGCTTCGCCGAGCTGCAGCAGCTGGAGGCGGAGGTAGCCGACCTGTCCGACCGCCTCGAGACCCGCAAGCTCGTCGACCGTGCGAAGGGCTGTGCTGCAGCAGCAGCTCGGCGTCAGCGAGCCGGATGCCTTCCGCTGGATCCAGAAGACGGCCATGGACCTGCGGCTGTCGATGCGCGAGGTGGCCCAGGGGGTCGTGACCCACGGTCTCGACCTCGCCGGTTGAGGTCCTCACCGCCGCCGGGTGCACCGCTGTCAACGGCGCAGGAGCACGACGAGCTCGGTGAGGAGCGGGGCGACCACGAGAGCAGGTAGCAGGTCGCCGACAGGGACCTGCTTGATCTGGAGCAGCCGCAGCGCGACACCGACGAGCAGCAGCCCCCCGGTCGCCGTGAGTGCCTCGAGGTGCGCCCCAGGGAGCAGGCCGCCCAGCAGCCCCCCGGCGAGCGTCAAGGAGCCCTGCACGACCGCCACGACCAGTGCTGACGCGGCGACGCCCCAGCCGAAGGAGGCCGCGAAGGCGATCGATGCGAACCCGTCGAGGGTCGACTTGAGGATCAGCTGGTCCGCGCCGTGGCCAAGGCCGTCCGACAGCGATCCCAGCACTGTCAGCGGACCCACGCAGAACAGGAGCGACGCGGCGACGAAGCCCTCGACGAAGCGCCGGCGGTCGGCGGAGCCCGACCCGCCGGCCACTCGGTCCTGCAGCCTGGAACCGAACCTCTCGAGACGATACTCCACCTGAAGGAGCGAACCGGCGACACCACCGAGGAGCAGCGAGCCCAAGACGATGAGGACGGGGGCGGAGCCGCCGACTGCGTTGGCTGAGTCCTCGGTCGGTGACCGATGCCGCTGACAGGGCGCCGACCAGCAAGGTGACCAGGCCCAGAGCATCCGTGACGACGTTGCGCGTCCGCTCAGGGAGCCGGTTGCCGAGCAGAACGCCGATACTCGACCCGGCCAGGACGGTCGCCACATTGACCACCGTGCCGAACCCTCGGAACATGGCGTGCGTACCCTTTCGTCGTCGTGGCAGAGCGTCCAGCTCCGCAATGGCTCGCGGAGAGTCCCGACGTGGTCTGGCAGCATCTCGGCGTCCGTCGTAGTGTGGTCGTCGCTGCTTGCGGGATGGAGCCTAACCAGCCATCCTGCGGTTATGTACCGCCCGCTCGGGGGAACAACGAGAGGTGAGTGCTGATGTCTCGTGGCCCCGTGATCATCCGAGACGCCGAGGTCGGCGACGCAGATGCCCTGCAGCAGATCTGGCTCGACTTCGCGAGTGGAACCGATCGACCGGGCCGTCCCGATGCCTCCACGGACCAGATCCGCAGGGCGATCGGCCGGCTGCGCACGGAGGCCGCCGAACGGCTGCTGGTGGCCGTCGTCGACGACGCCCCGGTGGGGGTCGCGCACCTGCGCCGGGCACCCCTGTCACCGATCCACGACGAGGAGGCCGTGCACGTCGGGTATCTCCACGTGCTCAGCGGACACCGGCGGCGGGGCATCGGCAAGCAGCTCCTCGACGTCGCGACAGGGTGGGCAGAGGAGAACGAGTCCTCGCACATCGTCGCATCGGTTGCCGCGACGGCGCGCGACGCCAATCGCTTCCTGGCCCGCCTCGGCCTCGGCCAGGTGGCCGTGGTCAGGGCGTCGACGGTCGCGCATCTGCGCAGCCGGCTGCCCGCGGTGGGCGTCCGGTCGCCGGCAACCAATGTCGTCGCCGCCCGGCGGCTGATGCGCAGCTCGCGCCGGCCGGCGTGGACGAACACCCCGGCACTCAGGGCGTCGTCTCGGCTGGGTCGCTGACGGCCTCGACCGGCTTGGGCAGCAGGTTGCAGGTGATCCGCGCGGTACACACCCGCCGACCGCGATCGTCGCTGATCGCGACCTCGTAGCAGGCGACGGTACGCCCCAGGTGCAGCGGGGTCGCAACGCCCACGACGGACCCTTCGGCGACGGCTCGGTGATGGGTGGCGTTGATGTCGACGCCGACGGCGATGGCGTCCGGGTGGGCGTGCAGGTTCGCGCCGATCGAGCCCAGGCTCTCCGCCAGCACGCACGAGGCGCCACCGTGGAGGAGACCGAACGGCTGCCGATTGCCCTCGACCGGCATCGAGCCGACCACTCGCTGTGCGCTCGCCTCCGTGATCTCGATCCCGATCCGCTCGTTGATGGTCGCACCGTTGTACGGCCAGTCGTCCATCGCCGGGTGGAGCAGCGTCATCGGATCTCCTGTGGCTTCAGTGTCGTCGCCCAAGACTAGAGTTTCGCTGTGGCTGTACCCGACACTCTCCGTCGACCCTCCGTCGCGACTGTTGCTGCTCGACGGGCACTCGCTGGCCTACCGCGCGTTCTACGCGCTCCCGGTGGAGAACTTCTCCACGACCACCGGGCAGCACACCAACGCGGTCTACGGCTTCACCTCGATGCTCATCAACGTCTTGAGAGATGAGACGCCGACGCATGTGGCGGTCGCGTTCGACGTGTCCCGCAACACCTTCCGGGCGGCGGAGTACTCCGAGTACAAGGCCAACCGCTCGGCCAGCCCGACCGAGTTCAGCGGCCAGGTCTCCCTGGTCAAGGAGGTGCTCGACGCGCTGCGGGTCACGACGGTCGAGCGGGACGGCTTCGAGGCCGACGACGTGATCGCGACCCTCGCCAGCCGCGCGGAGGCTGAGGGGTTCGACGTCCTCATCTGCTCGGGTGACCGCGACGTGTTCCAGCTGGTGAGCGACCGGGTGACGATCCTGTACCCGCGCAGAGGGGTCTCCGATCTCGCCCGCATGACGCCCGCTGCGGTGGTCGAGCGCTACGGCGTCCAACCGGCCAGCTACCCCGACCTCGCGGCGATGGTGGGCGAGTCGAGCGACAACCTGCCAGGGGTTCCCGGCGTCGGGCCGAAGACCGCGGCGAAGTGGATAGCCCAGTTCGGCTCGCTCGACGAGATCGTCGCCCGGGTCGACGAGATCCCCGGCAAGGCCGGCGACTCCCTGCGCGTCCACCTGGCCGACGTCATCCGCAACCGCCGCATCAACGAGCTCGTCCGCGACCTCGATCTGCCGGTCGGCGTCCACGACCTGCGGCAGCAGCCCTGGGACCGCGACGAGGTCCATCAGATCTTCGACGGGCTCGAGTTCCGGGTGCTCCGCGACCGGCTGTTCGAGACCTTGTCCGCCGACGAGCCCGAGATCGAGCCGAGTGCCCACGTCGACACCACCCGCCTGGGCCGAGGGGAGGTGGCGGCCTGGCTGGCCGAGCACGCCCACGGCGACACGCTCACCGGCGTCTTCGTCGAGGGCCACTGGAGGAGCGGCACCGGGCAGGTCAACGCCGTCGCGTTGGGTGTCGCGACCGGCGATGCGGCCTGGGTCGACGCCATCGACATCGGCGCCGACGACGAGGTCGTGCTGGCGGCGTGGCTCGCGGACCCCGACCGCCCCAAGGCCCTGCATGACGCCAAGGGCCCGATGCTGGCGCTGGCAGCGCGAGGCTGGCCGTTGGGGGGACTGCAGGCTGACACCGCGCTGTCGGCGTACCTCTCCCATCCCGACCAGCGCTCCTACGACCTGGCCGACCTCACCTTGCGCTACCTGCATCGCGAGCTCAAGGGGAGCGAGGCCGCGACGGACCAGATGTCGTTCGACCTCGACGGCGACTCCGCGGAGTCGCAGGACTCGATGCGCAAGGCCCACGCCGTCGTCGACCTCGCCGGGGCGCTGGAGACCGAGCTCGAGACGCGGGGTGGCTCGAAGCTCCTCGCCGACGTCGAGCTGCCGCTCGTGGGCGTCCTCGCCCGGATGGAGCAGTTCGGCATCGCCGTCGACATCGACCATCTGACCTCGCTCGAGGCCCAGTTCGCCGGCCGGGTCAAGCAGGCGGCCGACGACGCCTACGAGGTGATCGGCAAGCCGATCAACCTCGGCTCCCCCAAGCAGCTGCAGGCAGTGCTGTTCGACGAGCTCGCGATGCCGAAGACCAAGCGGACCAAGACCGGCTACACGACCGACGCCGAGGCGCTGCAGCAGCTGTTCGACAAGACGGGACATCCGTTCCTTCAGCACATGCTGATCCATCGCGATGTGACGCGGTTGCGACAGACGGTCGAGGGGTTGCTCAAGACCGTCGCCGACGACGGGCGTATCCACACGACGTTCAACCAGATGATCGCCGCGACGGGGCGGCTCTCGTCGACCGAGCCCAACCTGCAGAACATCCCCATCCGTACCGAGGAGGGGCGCCGGATCAGGGAGGCGTTCATCGTCGACGAGGGCAGCGACTCCCTGCTGACCGCCGACTACAGCCAGATCGAGATGCGGATCATGGCCGACGTCTCCGAGGACCACGGCCTGATCGCCGCGTTCAACTCGGGGGAGGACTTCCACTCGGTCACCGCGTCACGGGTCTTCGACGTCCCCGCCGAGTCGGTGACCCATGCGCAGCGCTCGAAGATCAAGGCGATGAACTACGGCCTTGCCTACGGCCTGTCGGCCTATGGGCTCAGCCAGCAGCTCAGGATCGAGCCGGCAGAGGCACGCAACCTGATGGACGAGTACTTCGAGAGGTTCGGCGGTGTCCGCGCCTACCTGCGTGGCGTCGTCGACGAGGCCCGGCGCACCGGCTTCACCGAGACGATCCTCGGCCGCCGCCGCTACCTCCCGGACCTCACCAGCGACAACCGTCAACGCCGCGAGATGGCCGAGCGGATGGCGCTCAACGCGCCGATCCAGGGATCCGCCGCCGACATCATCAAGGTGGCCATGCTCCGCGTCGACGCGGCGCTCGACCGGGACGGGCTGGCGTCGCGGATGCTTCTCCAGGTGCACGACGAGCTCGTCTTCGAAGTCGCCCGGGGCGAGCGCGAGGCGCTGGAGTCGCTGGTTCGCCGGGAGATGGCCGCCGCTGCCGACCTCGCCGTGCCGCTCGAGGTGTCGGTTGGCGTCGGCCGGACCTGGCACGAGGCGGGCCACTGAACCACCCCGAAAGATCCGACTCCCAGGTCGCCATAGCTACCTGAAAGTCGGATCGTTTGGTCACTACTGGGCCGGGCGACGGGCGCTGACGACGAGCGTTCCGGGCAGCAGGGCGCCCCGCACCGGCCCCCAGCCGCCCCACACCCTGTCGTGGTCTCGCGGCCATGCGGGTTCGGTGAGGCTCTCGACCACCAGGCCACTTGCCGTGATCGCGGACACCCAGTCGGCGAGGGTGTGGTGCGGCTCCACGTACGACGGTGTCCCGGCCGGGTCGAGCTCGACGTACGGGGTCCGGTCGAAGTACGACCGGATGACCGTGAGCCCTCGCGGTCCCGGGTCGTCCGGGAACATCCACCGCACCGGGTGGACGACGGAGAACACGAGCGTGCCACCCGGCCGGAGTACCCGGCGGGCCTCGCCGAGCGCGGCCGCGAGGTGCACCGTGAACGAGAGCCCGCCGAACGCCGAGAAGGCCAGGTCGAAGGTCTCGTCGGCAAACGGCAGCGCCGTCGCGGAGCCGCAGACGAGCGGCACCCCGCCCGTCTTGTCGAGATCGATCCGTACGCTGTGCTGAAGCTGCCGCAGCGACAGGTCCAGGCCCACCGCGTCGGCTCCGTGGGCGCGAAGCCAGCGCGAACACTGCGCCGCGCCACACCCGATCTCCAGCACGCGGCGGCCGGCGATGTCGCCGAGCAGGTGCACGTCGGCCTCGTCGAGCCCTTCGGGGGACCAGACGAAGCCGTCGTCTCGCAGGAAGGCGCCATGCTCGCGCTGGTAGCCGTCTGCCTCGAGGTCCCAGTCGTGGCGGTTCGCGCGTTGCGCCTCGGCCTCCGTGACCTCGCGGTAGCCGGCTCGCGGGAACTCCACGGCGCGACAGTACCTCGGCGGCTGCGCCACCCCTGACATTCGTCATGTCCAGGTCGTGACGCACGAGATAGGCGGATGGGTCTTCGCCACGGCACAGTTGCACGCATGACTCAGCTACCGGCTCAGCCGCCCGGCGGTCCCGCCGTCGCCCTCGACAGCGTCCGCAAGACCTTCGGCCCCGTCGTGGCCGTCGACGACATCAGTCTCACCATCGACCAGGGAGAGATCGTCGCCCTGCTCGGGCCCAACGGGGCCGGCAAGACCAGCACGATCGACATGGTCCTCGGTCTGTCCCAGCCGACATCCGGCAACCTCCAGGTCTTCGGCATGTCGCCCCATCGGGCCATGGCGCACGGCCTGGTCTCCGCGGTCATGCAAAGCGGCGGCCTGCTGAAGGACTACTCCGTACGCGAGACAGTGCAGGTGACCGCGTCGCTGTTCCCCTCTTCGCGGCCCATCGACGAAGTACTCGAGCGGGCCGGGATCACGCACCTTGCCGACCGCATGGTCGGCAAGTGCTCAGGCGGCGAACAGCAGCGGCTGCGGTTTGCGCTCGCGCTGCTTCCCGACCCGGAGCTGCTCATCCTCGACGAGCCGACGACCGGCATGGACGTGAGCGGACGCCGCGAGTTCTGGAGCGCCATCCGTGAGGACGCAGAACGTGGGCGGACCGTCATCTTCGCGACGCACTATCTCGAGGAGGCCGACCTGTACTCCGACCGGATCGTGCTCGTGCGTACCGGCTCGATCGTCGCCGACGGCACCTCCGCCGAGATCAAGGCGATGGCGTCGGGGCGGACCGTGCGGGCAACCCTGCCCGGTGCGCGGCCCGACGACCTGGCGCTGCTGCCCGGGGTCGAGTCGGTCGAGCTCCGCGGCGACACGGTAGTGGTCCGTGGTGCCGACAGTGACGCTGTGGCCCGCCACCTGCTCACCCAGACCGCCGCCCGTGACCTCGAGATCAGCTCGAGCAACCTCGAAGACGCCTTCGTCGCACTGACGAGCGACGCACCCGAAGGAGCATCAGCATGAGCACCACTACCGCCGTCGACCCTGCCGGGCGACGTACCTCCCGGCTCGGAGGGTTCAGCACCACGTTCGTCGCCCTCGAGATCCGCCGGATGCTCCGCAACAAGCGCACGGCGATCTTCACGCTCATCATGCCGTCGGTGTTCTTCTTGCTCTTCGGCACGGACTCGAGCTACAAGCACACCCAGATCGGGCGCGGGAACGTCACGGCCTACGTGTTGATCAGCATGGCCGTGTACGGCGCGATGCTGGCAACGACCAGCGGCGGCGCAGCCGTGTCGGTCGAGCGAGCGGTCGGCTGGAGCAGACAGCTGCGGCTGACTCCGCTCAACCCGGTTGCCTATGTCGCCGTGAAGCTCGTCGTGGCCATGACGCTCGGGCTGGTCTCGGTGGTCGTGGTGTTCGCCGTCGGGTCGTTCTTCGGGCCCGACCATGCCTGGCGATGTCTGGCTCGTCTCCGGAGTGCTCGCGTGGGCATGCGCTGTCGTCTTCGCCGGGTTCGGGCTCTTCATGGGCTATCTGCTGCCCAGCGAGAACGTCATGCAGATCCTCGGCCCGGCGCTCGCGCTGCTGTCCTTCGCCGGCGGGCTGTTCGTCCCGCTCGACCAGATGGGCCATACCTTCGAGACCATCGCCAAGTTCACCCCGGTCTACGGCGTCGGGGTGATCGCGCGCTACCCGCTGACGAGCGACTGGCACACTCGGGGTCGCGATCCTCAACGTGCTGTTCTGGACCGCTGTCTTCGTGATCGGTGCAGCGTGGCGGTTCCGTCGCGACACCGCGCGGGTCTGAGCCGGCCGCGAGCGTCATGGGTATGACCGGAGCCTCCGTGCCGGAGCGCGCCGCTCCCCTGGGGGGCTGGCGCTTCGGCTGGCTGTTCGCCGTGATCTGGCTGGTGTACCTGCTCAACCCGCTGGAAGCTCTCCTGGACGACGCCATGGGTTGGCGCCGGCTGCTCGGGCTGGCCTGTCTCGCGGGTTTCGTGGTGGCCTACGTCGGCGGGATCGTGTCCTTGCGGCTGCGGCGGATGCAAGGACGCTCCGGCCGGTCCACCTGGCTGAGCTGGCTGCAGATCCTCGCCCTCGTCGCGTGCGCCGTCGGCATGGCGCCCGGTGCCCAGGAAGCCTCGCTGACGGGTGCGCCGTTCATCGCGGCGATGATGGTGGTCAGCCTGCCGACGGTGGCGGCGGTCGTGTCGACAGCGGTGGTGCTGGTCGCAACCGAGGTGGCGCCGCACGTCCTCCACGGCTGGCATGACCAGGGGTACGGCTTCGGCGTCGTCCTGGCCGCGATCGCGACCTGGTCGTTCCGGATCGCGTGGCAGCGCAACCAGGCGCTGCTGGCCGCGCAGGACGAGATAGCGGCGCTGGCCCTGGAGGAGGAGCGGTCACGGATCGCACGAGATCTGCACGACATCCTCGGCCACTCCCTCACGGTCATCACGGTCAAGGCGGAGCTGGCGCAGCGGCTCATCGACGTCGACCTGGAACGCTGCAGGGCAGAGCTCGCCGACCTGGAGATGCTGTCGCGAGACGCCCTGACCGACGTGCGCGCGACGGCACTGGGCGTCCGCGGCGTCTCGCTGCTCGGCGAGATCGCCCAGGCCAGGTCTGCTCTGGAGAGCGCCGGCATCGACGCGCAGCTGCCCACCGTCGCCGACCACGTGCCGAGCAGGTGGCGAGAGGTGTTCGCCTGGACGATCCGCGAGTGCGTGACGAACGTGATCCGGCACAGCCGGGCGCGTTCGTGCGTCGTGGAGATGTCACCGCAGGCGCTGCACGTGCGCGACGACGGCATCGGGATGGCGGCGGGCCCGGTCTCGGCGGGCGAGGGCGCTGACCGGCCTTCGCCGCCGGGTGGAGACGGCCGGCGCCTCACTCGAGACCCGGCCAGGTCCGGACGGCCACGGCCTGGAGGTCGTCGTCGAGGTACCGGCATGACCGACCAGATCCGGCTGCTCCTCGCCGACGACCAGAGCCTGGTCCGAGGCGCCCTGGCGGCCCTGCTCGACCTCGAGCCCGACCTCGTGGTCGTCACCGAGGTAGGCCGTGGCGACGAGGTCGTCTCGGCGGCTCGCAGCCACTCGGTCGACGTGGCGCTCCTGGACATCGAGATGCCGGGACTCGATGGGGTAGCGGCCACGGCAGCTCTCACGGCAGCGCTCCCGAGCTGCCGGGTCCTCATCGTCACGACGTTCGGCCGCCCCGGCTACCTCCGCAAGGCGATGGCAGCAGGCGCCTCCGGCTTCGTGGTGAAGGACACGCCGGCGCGCCAGCTCGCCGATGCCGTCCGGCGGGTGCACGCCGGCCTTCGGGTCGTCGATCCCGCCCTTGCGGCCGACTCGCTGACGCACGGGGACTCACCGCTGACCCAGCGGGAGTCCGACGTGCTACGGGCAGCCGCCGACGGGGCCACAGCCAGCGACATCGCCGGCTCGCTGCATCTGTCGCGAGGGCACGGTGCGCAACCACCTTTCGAGCGCGATCGGCAAGACGGGCGCGCGGACCCGTGCCGAAGCGGTCCGGTTGGCGATGGACAACGGCTGGCTGCTCGGCTGAGCGCCCTGTTGGGCCGGTGCTGCGGGCCATCCATTAGCCTGTGCTCCCACTGACGGATCCGCTCCGGACACCCCCGGAGCCTCAACCGCGAGGAGCTGGCGCCCATGGAGTCGCGTGTACTCGGCCGCACGGGCCGCGAGGTCTCGGTCGTCGGACTCGGCTGCTGGCAGCTGGGGGCCGACTGGGGCCATGTCGACGAGGCCGACGCACTGGCAGTCCTGCACGCGGCGGTCGACGAAGGTGTCACGTTCCTCGACACCGCCGACGTGTACGGGGACGGGCGCAGCGAGTCGCTCATCGGGCGGTTCCTGACCGAACGGACCGACGTCGAGCTGACGGTCGCCACCAAGATGGGCCGCCGCGCTGATCCGCATGTACCTGCCGCCTTCACCCTCGAGGCGTTCCGCGGCTGGGTGGACCGGAGCAGGCGCAACCTCGGCGTGGACACGCTCGACCTCGTGCAGCTGCACTGCCCCCCGACGCCCGTGCTGTCCGATGACCGTGTGTACGACGCGCTCGACACCCTTGTCGACGAGGGCCGGATCGCCGCCTACGGCGTCTCCGTCGAGACGGTCCAGGAGGCGATCACCGCGATCGCGCGGCCCGGCGTGGCCACGGTGCAGATCATCGTGAACATCTTCCGGCGCAAGCCGCTCGAGCAGGTACTGCCTGCGGCTGGGAGGCTGGCGTCGGCGTGATCGCCCGGGTGCCGCTGGCCAGTGGCCTGCTCACCGGCAAATACGACGAGTCCACCGAGTTCAGCGCCGACGACCACCGAAGCTTCAACCGCAACGGTGAGGCGTTCGATGTGGGCGAGACGTTCAGCGGGCGTCCCGTTCGACGTCGGGGTCCGGGCCGCCCGCGAGGTGGCCGAATGGACCCCCGACGGCGCGTCGACGGCGCAGCTCGCGCTCGCGATGGCTTATCGACCAGGAGGGCATCACGACAGCCATCCCCGGCGCGCGAAACCCCGAGCAGGCCAAAGGCAACGCCCTCGCGGCGGCGCTACCTCGGCTCAGCGAGCAGGCGCAAGCAGCGATGGAGGAGATCTACGACGAGCCGGATCAAAGAGCACGTCCACGCTCGCTGGTGACGGCCGGCAGGTCCGCGGCCAGCGCCGAGAGCACGGCACCCACCGGCGCCACCACCTTGAGGGCGAGCAGGTGGTCGGCGCGCGTACGGCCGAGGTTCACCGCGGCGACCGGTAGCCCGAGCCTGGCCGCCGCGGTGGCATGGCGGTAGCCGGACTGCACCATCAGGCTCGAGCCGGCCACCAGTACCGCGTCCGCGGCCAGCAGTGCCTGCGTGGCCCGGGCATGGCGCTGCGGTGGCACGCTCTCGCCGAAGAACACCACATCCGGCTTCACCACACCGTCGCAGGCCGGGCAGGCGGGCACATGGAAGTGCGCGAAGTCGGCCCGCTCCAGGTCAGCATCGCCGTCCGGGGCGACGGGAGCGTCGAGCCCGAGCCAAGGCGAGTTGGCTCCTCGAGCAGGCGCTGCCAGTCTTCTCGGGCCAGGCTCTGCCGGCAGGTCGTACAGGCGACCGTGTCCAGCCGTCCGTGCAGGTCCAGGACCCGCTGCGAACCGGCCGCCTGGTGCAGCCCGTCGACGTTCTGCGTGACGAGCAGGCAGACGCGCCCGGCCCGCTCGAGGGCGGCGAGTGCGTGGTGCGCGGCGTTCGGGGCGGCGGTGCCGAAGCTGCGCCAGCCGATCAGGCTGCGGGCCCAGTACCGCGCCCGCACCAACGGGTCGCGCATGAACGGCGCGAACTCGACGGGGTCTTGGCGCTTCCAGGCACCGGTTGCATCGCGGTAGTCCGGGATCCCCGAGTCCGTGCTGCAGCCGGCGCCGGTGAGCACGAGCAGCCGTGGGTGCCGCCCGACGAACTCCCGGAGGTCGGCAGCGCTGCCCAGGGGAGGGTCGGCCGGCGGCGGAGCGAGGCGATGCCTGAGCACGGGGTAGGCGGGGGCGGGGGTGGCTCCCGGGGTCTCCGGCAGGGCGGACATGGCGGTGTCGAGGGTACCCTCGGTCCGGTGGATGACGTGATGACCGGGTATGCCGCCGCGCTCGAGCAGTTCGCGCCGCGGCGAGATGATCGAGCTCTGCGAGACGGCGGAGCGCAACGGGTTCGTCGGGACCATGGCCGCCGACCACTTCCAGCCGTGGGTCCCCGCAGCAGGGCCAGGCGTCGTACGTCTGGAACGTGCTGAGCGCCGCTCGGCGCAGCGCACGACGGGCGACCTCGGCCCCGGGCGTCACCTGCCCGAGCTTCCGGTACCACCCGGCGATCGTCGCGCAGGCCGCGGCGACCCTGGAGGCGATGTACCCGGGCCGTAGCTGGCTCGGCCTCGGCTCCGGCGAGGCGCTCAACGAGCACGTCTTCGGCGGGTACTGGCCGGAGGCGCCGGAGCGCATCAGCGATGATGTTCGAGGCCGATCGAGGTCATCCAGAAGCTGTTCAGCGGCAAGGACGTCAAGCACGCCGGAGAGTTCTTCAAGCTTCACTCGACGCGACTCTGGACGATGCCGGACCCGCCGCCGCCGATCCTGATCGCGACCGCCGGGCCGATCACGGCACAGCGGACGGGCGCGCGCTGCGACGGCATCATCACCCCGGGGCGACGTCGGAGAAGGTCGCCGGCGTCTTCGCGAAGTTCGACGAGGGTGCGCGGTCTGAGGGCAAGGACCCGACACGCCATGCCGAAGCTGCTCCAGCTGCACCTGTCCTGGGCGCCGACCGACGAGGAGGCCCTCGACGAACGCGATGACCGAGTGGCCGAACGGTGGGATGAAGTTCTCCAAGCAAGATGTCCGGTCGCCGTACGACTTCGCGCAGATGGCGGCACTCGTGCGGCCCGAGGACTTCGACGGCCGGATGGTCATCTCGTCCGACCCCGACCGGCACCGGGAGGAGATCCAGCGTTTCCTCGACCTCGGCATCACCCAGGTCTACCTGCACAACGTGGGTCGCAACCAGACCGAGTGGATGGAGGTCTTCGGCCGCGACGTGCTGCCCAAGCTGCATCGCTGAGATCGCGCCGTACTCGTCTCCGCCCGCCGTAGCCTGGGCCCGTGACCATCCACAGCGAGCACCCGTTCGTCTTGCCCGAGGACGAGCGCGATCCGGCGCGGCGCTTCCGTGGTCGGCTCGGCGGCACCGTGTCCTTGTGGACCGCCGGGTCCGCGGACGCCCGCGCCGGGCTCACCGTGTCGTCCTTCATGGTCGCCGCGGAGAGCCGGCGCACGTGCTCGCCCTGCTCGACCCCGACTCCAGCCTCGCGGAGACGTTGCGCAGCACTGGGCTCGCCGTCGTGCAGCTTCTCGAGTGGGAGCACCGGCAGCTGGCGGACGCCTTCGCGGGGCAGTTCCCGGCGCCGGGCGGCCCGTTCCGGCTGGCCGAGTGGACACCGACACGCTGGGGGCCCCGGCTGTCCACGGCGCCGACCTGGGCCGGTGTCCGGCTGGCTGAGGAGCCATCGGTGGACGTCGGCTGGGCGCACCTCGTCGACTGCCTCGTCGAGCATGTGGAGATCGGCGTCGAGACGGCTCCGCTCGTCCACCGCCGCGGCCGCTACCACCGGCCGACCGGATGACCACTGACTGGTTCGGTACGCCGATGAGCCCGCTTCCCGGCGGGTACAGCGGCGAGACGTTCGCCGTCGGCAGCGGCGACGACGCGGTCGTCCTGCGGATCTACCGGCGCCAGCCCGAGCGGGCGCCGATCGACGCAAGCCTGCTGCGCCTGATGCGGGGACTGATCGAGGTACCACAGCTCGTCGAGGTACGCCTCGCTACCGCCGACTCGCCGGCGATCCTGGTGACCGAGCGCATGTACGGGGTCCCGCTCGACACCGTCCTCCGGCGGCCGCCGCAAGGCATCGACTGGGAGATCCTCGGCCGGGAGCTCGGCAGGGTCCTGGGGGTACTGTCCGGCGTCCCCTTCCTCGGGCCGGGGTTCTTCACCGACGCACACCTGACGGTCTCCGCCGAAGGTATGCCCCACGACCTGGCCGAATGGGCGGACTTCCATCGCGGGACGAGTCGGCTCGCCAGCTGGCCCGAGCCGGATTGGCAGGCGTTGACCGAGCTTGTCGACCATGCCCAGGTCACGCTCGATGCCGACGCCGCGCGGGTGCCGGCACGGACCGTCCTCGTCCACGGCGACTTCAACCCCAAGAACATCCTCGTCGACCCGCGCGAGGGCACGTTCACCGGCCTGGTCGACTGGGAGTACTCCCACGCCGGCTCCCTCTACACCGATCTCGGCAACTTCACGCGGTTCGAACGCGACGACCGCCTCGTCGGCCCGATGGTCGAGGCGTTCGTCGACACTGCCCCGGGGCATGTCACGGACCCCGTCAGGCACGGCCGGGCGATGGACCTCTGGGCGCTGATCGAGCTGGCCGGCCGCACTGCCGCCCAACCCGGTCTGCGAGCTCGCGAGCCGGCTGCTGCTGGCGCAGGCACGATCCCGCGATCTGACCGCCGTGGCCGTGGAAAGCCGGCCGCGTTGACCCCGCGGGCGCGAAACCCGTATCCTGATAGACGCGCTAGAGGCCCGCACGTCCTCAGACGGAGCAGGCTCGTGCTCGTACTTCTCATCCGCCAGGTCATTCGCGGTCCGGGTCACTCGGTGGGAACGCGAACAAAGGGCCTTCGGCGTGCACGCACAACCTACTTTCATCCGACGGAGTTCCACATACCTATGACGAGCAGCATCGAGGCCCCTCCCGCCGTACAGGAGACACCGCAGGTAGCGGTCAACGACATCGGCACGGAAGAGGACTTCCTCGCCGCGATCGACGCCACCATCAAGTACTTCAACGACGGCGACATCGTCGACGGCACGATCGTGAAGGTCGACAGGGACGAGGTCCTGCTCGACATCGGCTACAAGACCGAGGGCGTCATCCCCTCGCGCGAGCTGTCGATCAAGCACGACGTCGACCCCAGTGACGTCGTCGCGGTCGGAGACAAGGTCGAGGCTCTTGTCCTCCAGAAGGAGGACAAGGAAGGCCGCCTGATCTTGTCCAAGAAGCGCGCCCAGTACGAGCGCGCATGGGGCACGATCGAGAAGATCAAGGAAGAAGACGGGGTCGTCACCGGATCCGTGATCGAGGTCGTCAAGGGCGGTCTCATCATCGACATCGGCCTGCGCGGCTTCCTGCCGGCGTCCCTCGTCGAGATGCGCCGGGTCCGCGACCTCCAGCCGTACGTCGGCAAGGAGCTCGAGGCGAAGATCATCGAGCTCGACAAGAACCGCAACAACGTCGTGCTGTCTCGACGTGCCTGGCTCGAGCAGACCCAGTCCGAGGTCCGCCAGAACTTCCTCACGCAGCTGCAGAAGGGCCAGGTCCGGCCCGGTGTGGTCTCGTCGATCGTCAACTTCGGCGCGTTCGTCGACCTCGGCGGCGTCGACGGCCTGGTCCACGTCTCCGAGCTGTCCTGGAAGCACATCGACCACCCGAGCGAGGTCGTCGAGGTGGGCCAGGAGGTCACCGTCGAGGTTCTCGACGTGGACATGGACCGCGAGCGCGTCTCCTTGTCGCTGAAGGCGACCCAGGAGGACCCGTGGCAGCAGTTCGCCCGGATCCACCAGATGGGCCAGATCGTGCCCGGCAAGGTCACGAAGCTGGTGCCGTTCGGCGCCTTCGTCCGCGTCGAGGAGGGCATCGAGGGTCTCGTCCACATCTCCGAGCTCGCCGAGCGCCATGTCGAGATCCCCGAGCAGGTCGTCCAGGTCAACGACGACGTGATGGTCAAGATCATCGACATCGACCTCGAGCGTCGCCGGATCTCGCTGTCGCTGAAGCAGGCCAACGAGGGTGTCGACCACACGGCCGACGACTTCGACCCGACGCTCTACGGCATGGCCGCGTCGTACGACGATGCCGGCAACTACCTGTACCCCGACGGCTTCGACGCCGCGACCGGCGAGTGGCTCGAAGGCTACGAGTCTCAGAAGGCCGCCTGGGAGCAGCAGTACGCGGAGGCGCACGCGCGGTGGGAGGCCCATAAGGCCCAGGTCGAGGAGGCCCAGAAGGCCGATGTCGAGGCGGGCGAGGCGTCCAGCTACTCCTCCGAGGACAAGCCCGCCGCCACCCCGGCGGCAAGCCCGGCAGCGATCGCCGAAGGTTCCTTGGCCTCCGACGAGGCGCTGCAGGCGCTGCGGGAGAAGCTGACCGGCGGCGGCCAGTAGAACCCCGCTCTCACAACCCGAAGGATCCGAGTCTGAGGTCGCTATAGCGGCCTGAGAGTCGGATCTTTCGGTGGTGGGCGGGCGCGATCCGCCTGCCAGTGGCAGGAGTAGCCACCACGTCTAAATGCTGCCACCCACCGTGGCAGAATGGGGCACATGCTCAGGTCCGTGGCGGTCTTGGTGTACGACGGCGTCGCGCCGTTCGAGCTCGGCGTGCTGTGCGAGGCGTGGGGCGTCGACCGCAGCGAGCACGGGGTACCCCGGGTCGACTTCGCGATCTGCGCACCCCAGCCCGGCAGGGTCCAGACCAGCCTGCCCGGAGTGGGTATCGACGTCGAGCACGGCCTCGAGGCGCTCGAGCGGGCCGACTTGGTCTGCCTCCCCGCGATGCCGCGGACGGAGGTGCCGGCGGCCGTCGTCGCCGCGCTGCGGGCCGCCCATGCCAGGGGTGCCCAGCTGCTGTCGGTGTGCAGCGGGGCCTTCGTCCTCGGCGCGGCCGGACTGCTCGACGGCCGGCTGTGTCACCACCCACTGGATGCACGTCGAGGAGCTGCAGCAGCGCTTCCCCCTCGCCGACGTCAAATGCGACGTGCTGTACATCGACGACGGCTCCGTCGTCACCTCGGCCGGCTCGGCCGCCGGTATCGACGCCTGCCTGCACCTGATCCGCCGTGAGTTCGGTGCCGCGGTCGCCGCGACAGTAGCCCGGCGGATGGTCGTGGCGCCCCACCGCGACGGCGGGCAGGCCCAGTTCGTCTCCTCGCCGGTGCCGGTGTGCACGGCCGACACGCTCCAGCCCGTACTGGAGTGGATGGGCGGCAACCTCAACCGGCCGCTGACGGTCGACGACCTTGCCCGCCGGGCGGTGATGTCGCCGCGGACGTTTGCGCGCCGGTTCAAGGCCGAGACCGGGACCACGCCCTACCACTGGATCACCAACCAGCGGGTGCTGCTCGCCGAGCGCATGCTCGAGGAGTCCGACGAGACGATCGAGCGGATCGCCACCCGCGTCGGGTTCAGCAACGCGACGGCGTTCCGTCACCATTTCGCGCGGCTGCGCGGCACCAGCCCGCAGCTGTACCGGCGCAGCTTCAAGGCTCCCGCCGACGCGGTCCGAGTGCCGATCGGGCGAGGGGCTGAGGGGCGGTGTTGCGGGTTGGCCTGACCGGCGGCATCGGCTCGGGAAAGTCGACGGTGGGCAGGCTCCTCGCCGAGCACGGCGCCGTCGTGGTCGACGCCGACGTGCTCGCCCGCGAGGTTGTAGCGGCCGGTACGCCCGGTCTGGGGGAGATCGTGGCGCAGTTCGGCCCGGACGTGCTCACGCCGGCCGGGGAGCTCGACCGCCCGGCCATGGGCCGGCGCGTGTTCGCCGATCCCGGTGCGCGGGCCCGGCTCGAGGCCATCATCCACCCCCGGGTACGTGCGCGTGCGGCCGAGATCGAGGCGGCGTCGCCCCCGGACGCCGTCGTCGTCCACGACATCCCCCTCCTCGTGGAGACCGGGCAGGGCGGCGCTTTCGACGTCGTGGTCGTCGTCGACGCGCCCATCGAGCTTCAGGTCGCCAGGCTCACCGACGACCGTGGGCTCAGCGAGGACGAGGCGCGCTCACGGATCGGCGCGCAGGCGACCCGCGAGGAACGCCTCGCCGCCGCCGACCATGTCATCGTCAACGACACCACCATGCAACGGCTGCGCGAGTCCGTGGGCGGGCTGTGGGAACAGCTCAGCCGCCGTCACTCGGACGGCGGCTGAGTCATTCGGTCAGGCTGCCAGGTCGGGGTCGGCCAGCTTGCGCAGCTGGGCCAGGGCCTCGCGCTCGAGCTGGCGGACCCGCTCGGCGGACACGCCGTGTCGCGCGCCGATGTCGGCGAGCTTCTCCTGCCGGCCGTCCACAAGGCCGTACCGGGACCGGATCACGTCGGCAGAGCGCGGGTCGAGCAGCTCGACCAGGTCGTCGAGGCGCCGCCGCGACTCCACGTCGAGGAACGCCGAGTCGGGGCCTGGAGTGGTCTCGCGGGCGACCAGGTCGCCGAGCGACGTGTCACCGTCGTCGTCGACAGGTGTGTCGAGGCTCACATGGTCGCGACCCCAGTTGATCAGGTCGAGTACCCGCTCGAACGACATGTCGAGCTCACGGGCGATCTCCTCCGGCTCCGGGTCGCGGCCGAGCTGGCGCTCGAGGGTCCGACGAGCCGAACCGATCTGGTTCAGCTCCTCGACCACATGCACGGGCAGCCGCACGACTCTGGCCTGCTGGGCGATGCCTCGGGTGATGGCCTGGCGTACCCACCAGGTGGCGTACGTCGAGAACTTGTAGCCCTTCGCGTAGTCGAACTTCTCCACAGCGCGGATCAGGCCGGTGTTGCCTTCCTGGACGAGGTCGAGCATCGGCATGGCCGAGCGACCGTACTTGCGCGCGATCGAGACGACCAGGCGCAGGTTGGCCTTGATGAAGCGCTGCATCGCCTGCTGGCCCTCGTCGGCGAGCCACTCGAGCTCCTCGCGGCTTGCGCGCATCGGCGCCTCGCCGCGGGCCCGACCGACACGGCCGGTCGCGAGGAGGTGCTCGGCGAACAGCCCGGCCTCGATGGCCTTGGACAGCTCGACCTCCGTGGCCGCGTCGAGGAGTGGCGTACGGGCGATCTCGTCCAGGTACATTCCGACGCTGTCCCGGCCGTCGATCGCGCCGTCTCGCGACTCAACTGTGGTGGTGCGACGTGTCGTCACGATGCTCCTCTTCTCTGAACTCCACGCGTGTCAGTATCCACAGCAACGCTCGGGAAGGGCCGCAGATTCCTGAATCGGGCTGGGATTTCGCCTCCGCAGGCTGCGGAGATACTGAGTAAACGCTGCCTCGCGTGAAGTGGTTGCAGCTCTCAGGAGCTTCTTACGCCGGTGTGGTTCCGCTGTGATCGGGGGTCCGGGAGACGGCTCCGGCGGCGTCGAGTATCCAGGCATAGTACTCCGCCGTCTCCCGCCAGGCGTCATAGCGACCGCTGGCGCCGCCGTGGCCGGCCGACATCTCGCACTTGAGCAGGATCGACCGGTCGTCGGTGACGGTGTCTCGCAGGCGCGCGACCCACTTCGCCGGCTCGACATAGAAGACCCGCGTGTCGTTGATCGACGTCAACGCGAAGATCGCGGGGTAGGGACGGGCCTGGATGTTCTCGTAGGGGGTGTACGACTTCATGTACGCGTAGACCTCTGGGTCGTGGAGCGGGTCGCCCCACTCGTCCCATTCGACGACCGTCAGCGGCAGCGACGGGTCGAGGATCGTGGTGAGCGCATCCACGAAGGGGACGTGTGCCACGAGCCCCTTGAACAGGTCCGGTGCACTGTTCGCGACAGCACCCATGAGCAGACCGCCGGCGCTGCCCCCCTGCCCGACGAGGCCGTCGCGCGTGGTCCAACCGGTGTCGAGCAGATGCTGGGCGCAGTCGACGTAGTCGGTGAACGTGTTGGTCTTCTCCAGGAGCTTGCCGTGCTCGTACCAGCCGCGGCCCATCTCCCCGCCGCCGCGCACGTGGGCGACGGCGAAGACCATGCCGCGGTCGAGCAGCGACAGGCGGGCGATGCTGAGGGTGGGGTCGATGCTGATCTCGTAGGACCCGTAGCCGTAGAGCAGCAGAGGAGACCGACTGCGCGGCTGCACGCGCGCATGACGCACGAGAGACACCGGGATCTGGGCGCCGTCTCGCCCGGTCACCCATTCGCGGGTCTGCAGATAGTCCCCGGCGTCGAACCCGCCGAGTACCGGCTGCCGCTTGCGCAGGTGCAGCTCCCCGCTCGCGGGGTCGTACTCGAACACGGTCGCGGGGGTGACCCACGACGAGTAGCTTAGCCGTACGAACGGCTGTCTCCAGTCGGAGAAGCCGGTCGCGCTCGCCTCGAAGAGCTCCTCGTCGAACTCGATGTTGGAGCCGGCGCCGAGGTCGTCGGCGCCGAGGCCGAAGACCCGGACCTGGGCAAGCCCGTCCTCTCGCAGGTTGACGACCAGGGTCTCTGCGGACACGTCGATGTCGGTCAGGCGCACGGTCTCGCTCGACGGCAGCACCTCGTCGAGCTCGTCGAGCGAGTGGAGCGAGACCGGCCCCACCCCCAGCGTGAAGTTCAGGGCGTCACGGTTGTGCAGCACGACGAGCCGGTCGGCTCCGTGGATCACCGCGTGGTCGACCTCGTACTCGACTCCTTCGCTGCGCGGCACCACGACGCTGAAGTCGCCGAGCGGGTTGTCGGCCTCGAGGATCCGTGCTTCGGAGGTGATCTTCGAGCTCGACACGATCAGCAGGAACCGGTCGGATGTGGTCCGGCCTACCGACGTCGAGAACCGCTGGTCGGTCTCGCAGTGCACCACCTCGTCGTCGCGGGCGTCGGTGCCCAGGGCGTGGCGCCAGATCTTGTCGGCGCGCCACGCGTCGTCGACGGTGCTGTAGAAGAGGTGCGTGCCGTCGGCGGACCAGGTCGCGCCGTGCACGGTGTTGTGGACGCGGTCGGGCAGCAGGGTGCCGGTCCGCAGGTCGACCACGTAGATGGTGTAGCGCTCGTCGCCCACGAGGTCCGTCGAGTACGCGAGCAGCTCCTCGTCGATCGTTACCGTGAACGCGCCGATCGAGAAGTAGTCCGAGCCCTCGGCGAGCCGGTTGCAGTCGACGAGTTCTTGCTCGCCGGGCACCGGCGAGTCCCAGCTGAGCACCGGGGGGGTCCAGTCGTCGGGTGTCGCCGCGGTCCGGCACAGCAGCGGGTACTGCTGCCCCTCGACCGTCCGGCTGTAGTACCAGAAGCTGCCGGTCCGGCTCGGCACGGACAGGTCGGTCTCCTGGGTGCGGCTCTTGATCTCGTCGAAGATCTGACCCCGCAGGCCCGCGAGGTGCGCGGTGCGGTCCCGCGTGTACGCGTTCTCGGCCTCGAGGTACGCGATCGTCTCGGGGTCGGTCTTGTCGCGCAGCCATTCGTACTCGTCGACGACGACGTCGCCATGGTGGATCCGCTCGACCGGGCGCTTCGGGGCGCGGGGAGGGGTGGGCTCGTCGGACTCGGTCACGCCAGGACCCTAGCGGGCCGCTTCCCAGGTGAGCTGGCCGGCCACACCGCCGGCGGCCCGGGTGGTGGCCGTGCCGTTGCGCACGCCGATTCTGAGCTGGTCCTCGACCGGCAGGCCCCGCAGCCTGGCCGCCAGGTAGCCGGCCGCCAGGCTGTCGCCGGCTCCGACCGTGTCGACCACGCCGTCGGTGAGCGGTTCGGGGCGAGCGACGCACTGCGAGACGACGCGCCCGTCGCGGCAGACGGCCACCTTGGCGCCGCGGGCGCCCTGCTTGAGGACGACCTGACCGTCCGGTGGCAGCCGCTCGGCGAACCAGGCGGCGGCGTCGTCCGGATCGGCCCGGCCCGAGATCGCCTCCGCCTCCCGCTCGTTGCAGAACACCACGTCGACGTGGCTGAGCACCGTGGCGATCCCGGAGTCCCACTCACCCTTCGGGTCGTCGTTGGGGTCAAGGGAGGTACCGATCCCGCGCGCCCTGCACCGCAGGTAGAACTCCTCGAGGTCGGCGCGCAGGGCGTCTTGCAGGAAGTAGCTGCCGACGTGGACGTGCGCCGCCTCGGCCAGCAGGGATTCGGGAACGTCGCCTGCGCCCACCTGCCCGATCGTCCCGAGCGCAGTGAGGATCGAGCGGTCGCCGCCGGGAAGGGTCAGGATCGTCGAGGTACCCGTGGGCAGGCCGGCGTCGACCCGGCAGGCGGAGACGTCCACGCCACGGCGCGACAGCTCGTCGAGCAGGAAACGACCCAGCAGGTCGTCGCCCACGACGCTCACCAGCGAGGTCGAGACGGCCATCGTCGCCGCACCGCAGGCCATGATCGCCGACGAGCTGCCGATCACGACCTCGGTACCTGCCACGATCTGCTCGCGGTCCCCGAACGCGGGAGCCGACTCGAGCCGGACGACGATGTCGGCGTTCAGCTCACCGACGACCAGCAGGCGGGGGACGCTCATGGCACCATCATGTCCGAGGTGATCACGTGCTGACCGAGACGTCCGAGCTGGTACTCCGCGCGCGCGCCGACGGGGTCGGTGTCGTCGCGTTCAACGCGATCACGCTCGAGCACGCTGAGGCGATCGTGCAGGGCGCCGAACGGGCCGGCAGATCGGTCATCTTGGCGCTCAGCCACAACGCTGTCCGCTACCACGGGTCGCTGCCGCCCATGGCCGCGTCCTGCCTGGCTCTGGCCGGGGCAGCATCGGTCCCGGTCGGACTCCATCTCGACCACGTCGAGGACATGAGTCTCGTCGAGGCGGCTCCGGACCTCGGCTTCGGGTCGGTCATGTTCGACGCGTCGACGCTTCCGTACGCGGACAACGTCGCAGCGACCCGGACGGCTGCCGAGTTCCTGCATGCCCGCGGCCGGTGGCTGGAGTCCGAGCTCGGTGAGATCGGCGGCAAGGACGGCGCACACGCACCGCACGTGCGCACCGACCCCGGCGAGGCTGCGGCGTTCGTTGCCGAGACCGGCGTGGACGCGCTCGCCGTGGCCGTGGGCTCGTCGCACGCCATGACCTCGGCCACCGCCGAGCTCGATCTCGACCTGGTACGGCGGTTGCGGGATACCGTGCCCGTCCCGCTCGTCCTGCACGGGTCGTCAGGGGTGTCCGACGACGGTCTGCGGGCCGGAGTGCGGGCGGGCCTGGTCAAGATCAACGTCGGCACGCAGCTCAACATCGCCTTCACCGAAGCGGTTCGACGCGCGGTGGCAGACACCACGAAACCGGACCCGCGGCCGTACCTCACAGCAGCCCGCGCGGCGATGGAGGATGTCGTGGTCAGGTTGATCGACGTCGTCACGTCTGTCGCACCTCCGCGTGGCTGAGGTCGCGAACCGAGCGGGACAGCAGCGTCGACAAGGCGACGATGACGTAGACGACGCCGGAGACGACCAGGACCCGTTCGGCGCCGAAACCGTCCGCCAAGGGCCCGAAGACGACGGCGCCGACGGGGACGGCGACGAGCGAGCCGAGAGCGTCGTACGAGGAGACCCGCGAGAGCAGGTGCTCGGGAACGTGTTCCTGTAGGGCTGTCTGCCAGCCGATGCTGAAGACCTCGATACCGCAGCCGGCGACGAACCCCAAGACGACGAGGGGCAGCACGGACGGGTCCAGGCCGAGGACGAGGATCGGCGCCGCCATCAGCGCGACCCCCAGCATGCCGGTGCGCAGCGGGTTGCGTAGCCGCCACCACATCAGCGCGAAGGTCATCAGCAGCAGACCAGCCGCCTCGGCGCTGAGCACCCAGCCCCAGTGCGCCCGCCCGATCGTCGCTTGCGCGACAACGGGGCCGAGGGTGTTGAGCGCTCCGGCCTGGATGGCGTTGAGGAGACAGGCCGCTGCGACGACGACCCAGACCCAGGTCATCGACGTGAAGGCGGACCAGCCTTCGACGATGTCGCGCCACATGGACGTGTCGGGTGCGGACCCGCGGCTCGCGGAGCCGGTGACCCGGACCCGGGACATGCAGACCGCGGCGACGGCCCAGGTCAGTGCGTCGAGGGCGATGGCCCAGCCCGACCCGGCGGTGACCACGATCAAGGCGCCGATCGTGGGGCCCAGGATCGCCAGGCCGTTGCGGGAGAAGCCGAGAAGTGCGTTGGCCTGCTGAAGATGCGAGCGCGGGACAACCTGCGGCACGATCCCCTGGAACGCGGGGAAGGTGAAGGCCGAGACGATTCCGTTGAGGGCCTCGAGGACGATCACCATCCACAGTGAGGCGGTGCCGGTCAGGAGCAGGACGGCGACGATGCCCTGGGTCAGAGCCGAGAGGATATGACTTACCTGCATGACGACCGAGCGCGAGAAGCGGTCGGCGACGGCGCCCCCGACGAGCAGGAACAGAACCTGAGGAAGCGTGCGGGCGGCGACGACGACTCCGAGAGCGCTCGCCGACCCGGTCAGGTCGAGGACGGCGAAGGCGAGCGCGACCGGTGCCATCACGGACCCGATCGTGGACACCGCACGGCCGGAGAAGTACCAGGCGAACCGGCTGTCGCGCAGCGGGGTCAGGGCGTCCGGCCACCTCACGGGTTCTCCCCTCGGGCATCGGCCATCTGGAACAGCACAGCCGTCAGGTTGACGTGGACCGTCCCGGGACTCCTCGGCGGCATCGCCTGCTCGTGGATGAGCTCGGACGCCTCCCGGACCAGCGAGAAGACCTCGTCCCAGACCGCTGGTGACACCCACATCTCGGCGTCGGACAGGTAGCCAGGCGGGCCGGGTTCTCGAAGCGCGTTCCTGCGGAGCAGCTCCTGAGTGACCGCGCGGACGACAGCGGAGTCGTCGGTGGCGCGGCCCTTCGGTACCGCCGGCTCGATGTCGCGGCTCCAGGGGTGCCGGTAGCGCTTGGCGACACCGCCGCGGATCTTCTCCTCTCCGGCCGCGACGACCTCTCCGGCGCCGGCGAGCACGCGGAGGTGGTACGACGCGTTCGGCTGGCTGATGCCGAGCTCGCGGGCGATCTCCGCGGCGCTCAGCTCGGCGCCGGTCAGCAGCGAGAGGATCTGCAGCCGCACCGGATGGGCGACGGCTCTGAGTCTCGTGACCTCCAAAGACATGTTGGGGAGTCTGCCCCGAAGCGGTCCCACCGTCAAACACTTCGTTGGGAGTCCAGGACGCGAGACAATGGCCGGATGGCTCCCACGTACGACCTCAACGCCGACGTCGGCGAGGGCTTCGCGTACGACGCCGATCTGCTCGAGGTGGTCACCTCGGCGAACGTGGCCTGCGGATTCCATGCCGGCGACGCCGCGACCATGCGCTGGATCTGCGGCCTGGCGGCCGAGCGCGGCGTCGTGGTGGGGGCCCAGGTGTCCTACCGCGACCGGGAGGGGTTCGGTCGCAGGGACGTCGAGATCGGCGAGGCCCAGCTGGTGGAAGACCTGACCGAGCAGGTCACGGCGCTCGAGTCCGCCGCGTCGGAACGCTCGACCTCGGTGGGGTACCTCAAGCCGCACGGGGCGCTGTACAACCGTTCGGTCCACGACCCCGTCCACGCCGGCGCGGTCGTGTCGGTGGCAGCCGCGTTCGGCCTGCCCCTGTTGGGACTACCCGGCTCGGTGCTGCTCGAGCAGGCCCGCGCGGCGGGCGTGGCCGGCTGGCGGGAGTTCTTCGCCGACCGGGCATACGACGACAGCGGCCGCCTGGTTCCCCGCGACGTCGGCGGTGCTGTCGTGTCGGACCCCGCCGTCGTGGTTGAGCGGATCCGCCGGCTCGTGCGCTCCGGCACCGTCGCGACCATCGACGGTCATGAGCTGGAGGTGGCCGCCGACAGCATCTGCGTCCACGGCGACAGCGCCGACGCCGGTCCCCTTGCCCGGGCCGTTCGGGATGCCTTGAGCGCCGAAGGCGCCACCGTGGCGGCGTTCGGATGACTGCCGAGGACGGGATGCGGTTCCGGCCCGTGGGCAGCGACGCCCTGCTGGTCGAGGTCGCCGATGTCGATGCGGCACGAGCCGCGTACCAGCTGGTCAGAGCGCTCATCGCGGACCCGGACGTGCATCTCGCGCCACCTCGAGACGTCGTTCCGGCCGCGCGGACCGTGCTGCTCGACCGGATCAGCGACATCGCGGGATGGCAGCACGCACTGCGCGCCCGCGCCGACCCGATCGAGAGCCGGGATGCGCCCGAGCCGGCGAGCGACCCGGGCGACCGGATAACGATCCCCACGCGCTATGACGGCGAAGACCTCGAGCACGTCGCAGGCCTCTGGGGCTGCAGCGCCGACGAGGTCGTCCGTCGCCACGCGGCGGCGAGCTTCGAAGTCGCCTTCTGCGGGTTCGCCCCCGGATTCGCCTACTGCACCAGCGACCTGGCCGTGCCTGACGTCTCGCGCCGCGACGAGCCCCGCACATCCGTCCCAGCCGGCTCGGTGGCTCTCGCAGGCCGCTACTGCGGCATCTACCCGCGGGCCATGCCCGGCGGCTGGCAGCTCATCGGCACCACGCAGACCGTCCTCTTCGACCCGCAACGAGTCGTTCCCGCCCTGCTGGCACCGGGCACATTGCTGCGGTTCGAGCCGGTCGGGTGACAGCGACGACGGGCATCCACGTACGCAGGGCCGCGCCCCAGCTCCTCGTCCAGGACCTCGGGCGGCCCGGTTGGGCCCACGTGGGAGTACCGCCGTCCGGCGCCCTCGACCCAGGGGCGCTGACGCTCGCGAACCGCCTCGTCGGCAACCCGGAGGAGTCGGCGGGCATCGAGATCCTGCTCGGCGGTTTCTGCTTCGTGCCGGACAGGTCCTTACGTGTCGCCCTCACGGGCGCCCAGCTGCCGCTCACGGTCGACGGTCACCCCCGCCCGTGGGGTACGGCTGTCTCGGTACGGGCCGGGCAGCACGTCGAGGTCGGTGTCTCCGGCCGCGGCCTGCGCTCCTGGCTCGCGGTGTCCGGCGGCATCGACGCGCCCCCTACGCTGGGCAGCCGTTCCACCGACACGCTGACGGGGCTTGGCCCCGCGCCGGTCCGCGTCGGAGACCTGCTGCCGGTCGGCGCTGTCACCGGCGACCCGGGCCCGGGTGAGGCCGTGCCCGCCTCGTCGGCGCCGGGGACGACCCGTCTGCGCATCCGGCTGGGCCCTCGAGACGACCAGTTCACCCATGAGTCGCTCGACGCGCTCCGAAGTCGCGAGTACGTCGTGTCTCCGAGCTCGGACCGCGTGGGGCTGCGGTTGGAAGACGCGGGAGCCGGCCGGCTGTCGCGCCTCGCCGCAGCCGAGCTGGAAAGCGAAGCGGTCGTGACCGGGGCCGTCCAGGTTCCGGCGGGTGGCCAGCCCCTGGTGTTCCTCGCGGACCATCCGGTGACGGGCGGATACCCGGTCATCGCGGTCGTCGACGGCCTCGACCTCCCGCGGTGTGCCCAGCTTCGTCCCGGCGACCGAGTCAGGTTCGTCGAGCTGAGACGTCAGGAGCAACCGCCGACACGTCACGCGCGGCCCGGTTCTGTCGGCGTGTCGGCCGCCGATTGACCTCTCGTCGCCTGGGCGGCGCCCGCTGGAGCGGGTCTGCGCAGGGCCGGGTCGTCGGCCGCGAACGTCCTCACCGGGCCGGGGCCGGTCCGGGCGGTCTCGAACCGGACGGTCACCCGGCCGACGCCCGAGCCCCACACCCAGCCGAGACCCAGCTCCGTGTGCTCGACGTCCATGCCCGGTGCCCACGTCTGGCTTCGTCGTACCTCACCGGGCTGGGGTGCCTCGCCGTCGGCGCCGACGCTGGCTGAGCAGCTGCTCCTTGGCGTCGCTGTCGTCGTCCTCCTCGGCGAACAGGTCGTCTTGGATCCAGTCGGCGAGGCCGGAGACGCCCACCCCGAGGAGCCGGACGCCGGCGGCCGTGTCGAGCTCGGCGAGCAGCGCACGCGCCGTCCGGCTTACGGAGACGGCGCGGTCGGTCGGGCCGGGGAGGGTGGCCGAGCGGGTAAGGGTCGCGAAGTCGTGCATGCGAACCTTCAGCGTGACGGTTCGGCCGGACAGCTTCGCCTTTCGCAGGCGGGTACAGACGGCGCGGGCATGGCGGTCGACGATCGCCGCGAGCAGCACCGGGTCGGCCAGGTCGGTCTCGAAGGTGTCCTCGACGGACACCGACTTCGTCTCCCGGTCGGAGACGACCGGGCGCTCGTCGTGCGCCAGCGCCAGCTCCGACAGGCTCGCCCCGTGCGACCTGCCCAGCACCCGTACCAGCTCATCGACGCCCGACCGCCTCGAGCTCCTCGACCGTATGGACCCCGATCCTCCGCAACCGCTCGGCGGTGGCCGGCCCCACCCCTGGGATCACGGTGACCTGCATCGGCCGTAGCAGCTCCCGTTCGCCTCCGGCGGCACGACCACGGTCCCGTCGGGCTTGTCGATCTCGCTGGCGATCTTGGCAACCAGCTTGGACGTGGCGATTCCGACGGACGCGGTCAGTCCTCCGGTCGCCTCGTACACAGCCAGCTTGAGTCTCGTGGCGATGTCCACAAGTCCTGCGGGGGACAGGTCGGCGGCGGCTGGACCGGCCGAGAGGTCGACGAACGCCTCGTCGAGCGACAGTGGCTCGACAAGCGGGCGACAGGGCCCTCAGCTGCGCCATCACGGCATCGCTGGTTCTGCGGTAGGCGTCGAACCGCCCCGAGAGGAAGGCCGCATGGGGGCACCGGGAGCGTGCCTCGGCCGTCGACATCGCGGACCGGATGCCGAAGCGCCGGGCCTCGTACGACGCCGTCGCCACCACTCCCCGGGGCCCGACTCCGCCTACCACGACCGGCTTGCCGCGTAGCGAGGGTTTGTCTCGCTGCTCGACCGCGGCGTAGAAGGCATCGAGATCCAGGTGCAGGATCGACGCCTCACTTCTCACAGGTCCATCATCGTGGAGACGACTGTCCACAACCGCCACGGCGCGGGTGTTGCCGCAGGCCGTGCCGCAGCAGGCTCGCTCGTATGTCGCACAGTCACAGCCCAAGGGCCGGCCGCACCGTCAGACGAGCCCGCGCCAGGCGCGATACCCCGGCGCCCGGCTCCGCACCACGCTGAAGGAGCCCGGGGACGTGATCGCGATGATCCCCTACCTCCTGGGGTTCACACCCACCGACAGCCTCGTCGTGGTCGCCCTGCTCGGGCCAGCGCAGCCGGCTCGGCCCTTGCATGCGCCTCGACCTACCCGCAGACCGAGGAGGATGGCGACGCGCAGGCTCGCTACCTCGTCGACCTGATCGTCGCCCATCGGTTCACCCCGTGATCTTGGTCGCGTTTACCTCGGACGCCCGTCGGGCCGACGCCGTCGTCCGACCGCTGCGCCTCGGCCTGGCCCGTCGCCGGGTGGGGGTTCGCGGAGGCACTGCGAGCCGACGGCAGCCGGTGGTGGTCCTCCACCTGTCACGACCCCGACTGCTGCAGCCCGGACGGCACACCGTACGACCCCGACTCGTCCCTCGTGGCCGCCGAGGCCGTCCGAGCCGGCATGACGAGGGCGCCCGAACCGCGACTCGCTCCGAGCCGGCTTCGAGCCGGTCAGTGACGAGGCCCGGGCGAAGACCGCCGCCGCTTGCGCCGAGCTACGCAAGGCACGCGGATCGGACCCGCACCGTCCGGCCGTCCCCAGCGACCTCGACCGGCTGCTGAAACATCGAGCGGCGCCGCACGAGATGTCACCCGCCGACGCTGCGAGCCTGCTGGTTGCCGTGCAGCGCACGACGCTGCGCAACGCCGTCTTGGCGCGGCTGACCCGCGCCGACGCGGGCGTCGACTTCGAGCTGTGGCGACAGGTGATGCGCAACGCGCCGGACGACCTCGTGGCGCCGGCCGGGACGCTGGCCGGTTTCGCTGCCTGGCTCGACGGGCAGGGACCGCTCGCATGGCTGGCTGTGGAGCGCGTCGAGGGCGTCTCGCCCGGCTACCCGATGTACCGGGTCCTGCGCGACATCCTTCTCGCCGCCCTCAGTCCTGACACGTGGGAGGAGCTGCGCTCGACGCTGCGCGGCTCAGCATGGTGAGATAACACCCATGGGCCAAGACGTCGACCGTCGCGAGTTCACGCGGGAGGACCGCACCCGGTACCGCGAGAAGGTTCGCCAGTGCCTCGACGTCTTCGCCAGGATGCTTCGCGAGTCCCGCTTCGACGTCGAGAGACCGATGACCGGACTGGAGGTGGAGCTCAACCTGGTCGACGAGAACTGTGACCCGGCGATGAAGAACGCCGAGGTGCTCGACGCGATAGCCGACCCCGACTTCGTGACCGAGCTCGGCCAGTTCAACCTCGAGATCAACGTCGCCCCGCGCAGGCTGTCCGGCGGCGGCATGAGCGCGTTCGAGCACGACGTCCGTACCAGCCTCAACGCCGCGGAGGACAGGGCCTCGAGCGTCGGCGCGCACATGGTCATGGTCGGCATCTTGCCGACGCTCCGCACCGAGCACATGAATCCCGACACGATCTCGGCGAACCCTCGCTACCGGCTGCTCAACGACCAGATCTTCGCCGCGCGCGGAGAGGACCTCGACATCTCGATCCGCGGCACGGAGCGCCTCCGGGTCACGACTGACAGCATCATCCCGGAAGCGGCCTGTACGTCGATGCAGCTGCATCTGCAGGTGAGCCCGGAGGACTTCCCCGCGTACTGGAACGCCTCGCAGGCGGTGGCTGGCATCCAGTTGGCGGTCGGCGCCAACTCGCCGTTCCTGCTGGGCAAGGAGCTGTGGGCGGAGACGCGGATCGCGCTCTTCGAGCAGGCGACCGACACCCGGAGCGAGGAGCTCAAGGCGCAGGGGGTTCGCCCGCGAGTCTGGTTCGGGGAGCGCTGGATCACGTCGATCTTCGACCTTTTCGAGGAGAACGTCCGCTACTTCCCCGCGCTGCTGCCGATCACCGACGACGAGGACCCGGTCGCCGTGCTCGACGGGGGCGACACGCCCCAGCTGTCGGAGCTGAGGTTGCACAACGGCACGATCTATCGGTGGAACCGCCCCGTGTACGACGTCGTGCGCGGCGTTCCACACCTGAGGGTGGAGAACCGAGCGCTGCCGGCAGGCCCGACGGTCGTCGACATGATGGCGAACGCCGCCTTCTACTTCGGCGTCGTCCGGTCCTTGGCAGAGGACGAGCGACCGATCTGGTCGCAGATGTCGTTCAGCGCCGCAGAGGAGAACTTCCACTCGGGCGCGCGGGACGGGATCGCCGCCCAGGTCTACTGGCCAGGGCTCGGGACGATCCCTGCTGCCGAGCTCGTGCTGCGCCGGCTGCTGCCTCGGGCCTACGCCGGGCTCGACAGCTGGGGGATGGAGCCCGCGGAGCGCGACCGGCTGATGCGCATCGTCGAGCAGCGCTGCCTGACCGGCCGCAATGGGTCGACCTGGCAGAGCTCGACGTTCCACCGGCTCTTCGATGCGGGGGCGATGGACCGCTTCGATGCGCTGCGGGAGGTCGTGCACCAGTACTCCGTGCACATGCACGAGAACCTGCCTGTCCACGAGTGGCCCGTCGAAGAGTCGCTCCGGTAGCCTTCGACTCCGGAGCGGACCCAGGAGGACCACCGTCATGGGCGTCATCGTTGTCGGATATGTACCGAAGCCTGAAGGACATGCCGCCCTTGAGCTCAGTGTGATAGAAGCAAGGATGCGCGGATCGAGGCTCCTCGTGGTCAACTCCCACCGCGGCGGGCGCGAGTTCCGCTCCGACACCGCCCACGAGACCGACCCCGAGCTCGCTGACATCCGGACCACGCTGGCCGCCGCTGGCGTCGAATACGAGATCCGCCAGCTCGTCCGCGGCCTCGACCCGGCCGATGACCTGATCAAGGTGGCCGAGGATGCGGGCGCCGAGCTGATCATCATCGGCCTTCGTCGCCGGTCCCCGGTGGGCAAGCTGATCTTGGGCAGTAACGCCCAGCGCATCCTGCTCGATGCTCCCTGTCCGGTGCTGGCGGTGAAGGCGAGCTCATGAGTCTGCAGATCACCCAGGACGTCGCAGCCGACGAGGTGCTGTCGACGAACGCTTTCGCCCTGCTGGCCGGCATGCTGCTCGACCAGCAGTTCCCGATGGAACGCGCCTTCGCCGGCCCGGCCACCATCTTGGACAGGTTCGGAACGCTCGACCCAGCCACGATCGCCGACGCGCCCGCCGGAGGAGTTCGCGGAGATCTGCGCGCAGAACGCCCGCCGTGCACCGGTTCCCGGGTGCGATGGCGGCCCGGTTGCAGTCACTGGCGAGACAGATCACCGACAACTACGGAGGCGACACCGCGTCGCTGTGGCTCACGGCCGCGTCCGGGCCGGAGCTACTCGGGCGGATCGTCTCACTGCCGGGTTTCGGGCAACAGAAGGCACAGATCTTCGTCGCCCTGCTCGGCAAGCAGCTCGACGTGCGGCCCGAGGGTTGGGAGCAGGCGGCCGGTCATCTACGCCGAGCCCGGGTCGTACCGGTCGGTCGCCGACGTCCGCGACTCGGCGTCGCTCGAGAAGGTGCGTGCATTCAAGCGCGAGCAGAAGGCCAGGGCCAAGGCTCAGCGCGACGCCTGAGCGCGTCGGAGCACATCCGCGGGCACGGGCACCCCGTCCGCGTCGGGGTCGGTCACCGGCTCGCCCGCCACGACCCTGAGGGGCAGCAGGCCAGCCCAGACGCCGGCCGCGATGTCGACGGCGTCGTCGACCGGTCCACCGGTGCGCCGCTTCACCGAGGCTTCGTAGCAGGGGTAGGGCGACGACGGTCGTGGCGGCGAGCTCTTTGCGGCTGGGCGCCGAAGTGTTGCCGAACGGCCCGAGACGATGTGGTCGACGACCCGGTCGAGTGCATGCACCTTCTCGTCCGGGTCGTCGACGGCTCTGCCTTTGCCGATCACGACAGCGGACCGGTAGTTCATCGAGTGGTGGAAGCCGGAGCGGGCCAGCACGAGCGCGTCGACATGCGTACAGGTCACGCACAGGTCTCGGCCGGGTGCCTCGACGAGGGACCGGGCAGCCACCGACCCGTGCAGGTACATGCGTCCCGCCACGGTCCGGCCCGTCGAGATCGGTCGCGAAGACGGTCGGTATCACGAGCGGGTGCCCGTCGCGCACCACGCCGAGATGGCAGTACGGCGACGAGTCCAAGATCTCGACCAGGTCCGCCCGGTCGCGCAGGGCTCGGTCGCCGTGGCGGCGTATCTCGGTCCGAGAGGTGGGCGACAGTGAGTCCATGCTGCTATCGTCGCCGATAAGTGGCTCTAAGTAACGGGCCACTTCCCGCCATTCTCGGGAGGCCAGTCGGTGGTGGTGCGAGCGCCTCTGATGCCCGTTGCCGTCTCGCTCGACCGGTCCTCGACCGACGCCGCTGCCGCTTGCAGCTCGCGAGCCAGATCCGGGCGCTGATCCTCGAGGGCCGTCCTGACGCCTGGCGGACGGCTTCCCAGCACCCGCGCCCTGTCCCGGGAGCTCGCGGTGGCGCGCGGTGTCGTCGAGCAGGGTTTCGACCAGCTCACGGCCGAGGGCTGGCTCGCGGGCAGGCAGGGCGCCGGCACCTTCGTCGCGGCCGGCGCCGCGGCCGGCTACCAGCGGGACCGGCCCGTCGCCGCCCCCGGTCGACCGACGTGCGGCCCGCGGCACGACGGCTCCGATCAGCCTCAGCTCCGGTACGCCGTGGATCGACCCCCGCCAAGACGCAGGCTGGCGCCGGGCGTGGCGCGCGGTCGCCGCCAGCCGACCGCCACGGGGCTACCCCGACCCGGCTGGGCTGCCGGAGCTGCGGGCCGGCATCGCCGAGCACGTGGGCCGTCACCGTGGCCTGTCGTGCTCGGCGGACGAGGTCCTCATCGTCTCGGGGACGACGCACGGGCTGAGCTTGCTTCTCGAGGTGGTCGACGACGGCGCGGTTGCCCTCGAGGATCCCGGCTACCGGGCCGCGGCGGCGACGGTTCGTGCCGCGGGCAGAGCCCTCGTCGACGTCCCCGTCGACGCGGAGGGCCTGGACGTCTCGTTCCTGGCCGCGGTGACCGAAGGCATCCGGGCCGTGTACGTCAGCCCTGCGCACCAGCATCCGCTCGGCATGACGATGTCGGGTCCACGGCGCTTCGCGCTTCTCGAGGAGGCCCGTCGGCGGGACTGCCTCGTGGTCGAGGACGACTACGACTCGCAGTTTCGGTACGACGTCGCCCCGCTGCCCGCGCTGGCTCCGCTGGACCGCGAGCGGGTCGTCCATCTGGGCACCGTCTCCAAGACGGTCTCACCGAGCCTGCGGATCGGGTGGCTGGTCACGTCGGACGAGCGGGTCGAGCAGATCAGCCGGCGCCGCGCGGACCGCCATGACCACCCGAGCTGGCCCGTGCAGCTGGCGCTGCTGACCATGCTCCAGGAGGGACATGTCGACCGTCTGGTTCGCAGCGCCCGCCGGGTTTACTCACGGCGCAGCGAGCAGGTCCGACAGCGGCTGGGTCCTTACGGCGAGATCGCGGCCGGAGCCGCCGGCATGTACCTCACCCTCGTGCTCGACCCGACGGTGGCGGCGGCCGTCACGGCAGACGCGCGACGACAGGGCGTCGATGTGCCACGACTGCGCGACTACTGTCGCACCGCGCGACGAGACGGCCTGGTGATCGGGTTCGGTGGGCCGAGCGACGCTGAGCTCGACGTGGCGCTACGGGTAGTCGAGCGGTCCCTGCGAACCAGGGCCTGAAACGGGCGCGATCGCACTCCCTCACGCCTACGATGGAAGGGCAGAAGGGCGCCGTGGCTGCTTGAGCCGTGGCGCGGAATCTGTCACAATGGGAAACGCGGCATTTGACGTGAGCGGGCCTCGCCGCGCCCCAGTTCACCCAACGAGAGGTTGTTCGTGTCCTCTAGCACGTCCCCCCGAGACTCAGACACCGCGAACACCAGCCCGACCCCGGCGCGCAAGACGGTGCATGCAGCCACCTCCGCGGCGAAGCGGTCGAGTGTAGCGACGACACCGCCGCCGAGCGAGAAACCCAGGACCGCCAAGAAGGTCGCCGCCGGGTCCGCGGACAGCCGGCCGACCTCCCGCAGGAAGCAGTCCCCGGTGCGTGCGGTCCCCGCGGCAGTCGCCGAGGAGACCACCGTCGAAGCCGTCGTGGTCGACGACGCCGCGGTGGTCGGGCTGGTCGAGTTGTCGGAGGTCGAGAAGAAGCGGCTGCTCGACGACGTCGACGACACGGTCTTCGAGAAGGACCTGGCGACCGACCCCACGCTCAAGGAGGACGAGAAGGAGGGCTTCGTGCTCTCCGAGGCCGACGAGGCCGACGAGCCCGAGCAGACCGTCACGGTCGCCGGCGCGACGGCGGACCCGGTCAAGGACTACCTGAAGCAGATCGGGAAGGTGCCGCTGCTCAACGCCGAGCAGGAGGTCGACCTGGCCAAGCGCATCGAGGCGGGCCTGTTCTCCGAGGAGAAGCTCGGCCGGGAGACCAAGGTGTCGGCCAAGCTCCTCGACGAGCTCGGATGGATCTCCGAGGACGGCCATCGGGCGAAGAACCACCTGCTGGAGGCCAACCTGAGGCTGGTCGTGTCGCTGGCGAAGCGCTACACCGGCCGGGGGATGCTGTTCCTCGACCTGATCCAGGAGGGCAACCTCGGCCTGATCCGTGCGGTCGAGAAGTTCGACTACACGAAGGGCTACAAGTTCTCCACCTACGCCACCTGGTGGATCCGCCAGGCCATCACCCGGGCGATGGCCGACCAGGCCCGCACGATCCGGATCCCCGTCCACATGGTCGAGGTGATCAACAAGCTGGCCAGGGTGCAGCGCCAGATGCTGCAGGACCTTGGTCGCGAGCCGACCCCCGAGGAGCTCGCCAAAGAGCTGGACATGACGCCCGAGAAGGTCGTCGAGGTCCAGAAGTACGGTCGCGAGCCGATCTCGCTGCACACGCCGCTCGGCGAGGACGGCGACTCCGAGTTCGGCGACCTGATCGAGGACTCCGAGGCCATCGTCCCGGCCGACGCGGTGTCGTTCACGTTGCTCCAAGAGCAGCTGCACGCCGTGCTGGACACGCTGTCCGAGCGGGAGGCCGGCGTGGTCTCGATGCGGTTCGGCCTCACCGACGGCCAGCCGAAGACCCTCGACGAGATCGGGAAGGTCTACGGCGTGACCCGCGAGCGGATTCGCCAGATCGAGTCCAAGACGATGTCCAAGCTGCGTCACCCCTCCCGCTCGCAGGTACTGCGCGACTACCTCGACTGAGCTGTCTGTCGCCAGATGGTATCGGTGCAGGTCAGGACACTTTTGCGGAACTGGACGCGAAGCGTAGGCGAGCAACAGCGCTCCTAGTCCAGATAATTTGGATAGGCTCGGCGCCATGCTAATCGCGCCCTCGCTCGGACCTGGCGGTGCTGCTGCCGTCCTGGGACTGGCGCTGCGCGCCGAGCGCAAGAGCCCCAGACCGTCAAGTCCTACGGCGACGGCGTTCGCCGCGTTCCTTGCGCTGGTGCGACGGCACCGGCGTACTCCCGCCGAACTGGACCGCCGACCGTGACCGGTTTCGTCGCTGCGCCTGCTCGACGGCGGAGCGGAGGCCGCCACCGCCCGCTCCCGACAGCTCGCGCGTCCGGCGGTTCTCCGCCTGGCTCACCGACGAGGGCGAAATCGACGCTGACCCGCTCGCTCGGGCTCAAGGCACCCAAGCTCGACCAGAAGGTCGTTGAACCGCTGACCGACGAGCGAGCTTCGGGCGATGCTCGACGGCGTGCGTCGGTCCCGACGCTCTGCCGCAACCGCCGCGACGAGGCGCATCATCCGGCTGATGGTCGAGACCGGCGCCGGGCCGGTGAGGTCGTCGCGCATCGGCTGCCCGACGTCGACCTGGCGGCAGGGGATCGTCATCGTCCGGCGCGGCAAGGGCGGCAAGGGTCGGGTCGTGCCGTTCGGGCCGCAGACCGCGCTCGCCATTGACCGCTACATCCGAGCCCCGACGCCGCACAGGCTCGCCTCCACGCCGGCGCTATGGCTCGGCGACCGCGGCAAGCCGTTCGTCTACGACGGGCTCCACAAGACGCTCAAGGAGCGCGCGGACGCGCGCGGGCATCGACGGGTTCCACCCGCACCGGCTCCGGCACACCGCGGCGCACCGCTGGCTGGCCGCGGGCGGCTCCGAGGGCGGCCTGATGGCCGTCGCCGGCTGGACCCGGCCCGACATGCTGATGCGGTACACCAAGGCGCGAGGCCCGTCGGCGCGGGCGGCCGACGAGGCCCGCGGGCTCTGTACCTGGGAGACCTATAAGGCGGGCGCTTGGCCGCCCGATAACTTCGGAAGGGCATTGCTACAGCTCGTACAGGCCTATCCGCTTACGTCCGGCAGCGACCGCCTTCTGATACCCCGTCGTGAGCGCCGCCTCGGTGACGGTCCGCGAGACCCGGTGCCGACGTCCGTTACAGACGAAGGTCCGGCGGCCGACCGCGGACGCCGCACCCTCCTGGGACGTCGACGTCCGCGGAGTACACCCGCGACGCCCACCGATGCCGCGGCCCGATGTGCTGGGTCACCGTGCCACCGGGGTCGCCTTTCTCGGCATGGGTCGAGCCGCCGACCTGGACCCGGCCGTCCGGCGCGACCGACAGCGGCGCGATGGGCCGGTGGCAGTGAGGAACACTCCACAACCACGACCAGCATCAACAGCAGTCAACAGTAGTGCGCTCTGCGTTACACTTGCAGCACAACGTGAGCCCGCGGCGACCGCGGGCACGGGTACGGCGGCGAATCCGAAGGGCAGTCGCTCCACGGCACTCCTGAGCAGGAGGGCCTGGAGACGCATATGTCATCGATTTACTCCGGCTGAAAGATCGCTGGTCGGCCGTATCGCTTCCCGAGATGTCTTTGGCCGAGACCGCGAACCGTTCGGCGCGCACCGCACCGGCCCGCGCCGCGCTCGACCAGAAGTTCCTTGATGCGGCCGACGGCGACCCCGTCCGTGCCGCACATTTACGCAAAGCCCACTTCGCCAGCCTGGCGCTGAAGTCGGTGCGGGCGCGCCGCATGGCTAGCGCCCTCGCCGACGACGCTGCGACTGCGGAGGCCGAGCTCGAGGCGATGGGCGGTGTCCCGGATGACGCTGCCTGAACAAGAAAGCCGCCCCCCCAGCGGGGAAGCGGCTCCCGTACTTGACACCGGCCAAGGTCCAAGTTCATCTCTAACTCTAGTCGGCAGTTCCGACGTCGGCGAGCAGGTCGGGCCGTTGCGTCGTGCCTTGCTCGATGCGATGGGAGAGACCGGCTGCTCGTTGACCGATCTGACGGTCCTCTCGCCGCAGAATGATCCATTTCGCGCGGAGACGGCCTCCCATCACCGCGACGGTGCATGGCTAGCCAATACCGCCCAGGAGCTCGGTCTCGGTCGTCAGAAGACGCATCTGCGCGGGTTGCACTACATGGTGATCGGCCGGCCGAAACCTGATGGCACGCCATACACGAACACTGACGCCGACTGGCTCTGGCTTTCGGGTGTTGCGGGGAAGGCCGCTCGATGGCTGAGGTACCTCCCATTCGATCAGGTCGTCGACCAGCGCAACACACCGCCGACTGTCAGGATCTTCCAGCCGCCAGAGGAGCCCTGGCCGTACCTTAGCGTCGGGTTGTCGGTCGACATCCCCGACGAGGACGACCTACTTCCGAGAGTGCGAACGAGCGGGTTCGATGCGGCCCAGCCGTACAAGCTGGTCGTGTTCGGGGAGAAGTCATCGCTCGACGCGGTCCTAGCGCCGTTTGCTCAAGACTACGAGGCCGACCTGTATCTGCCGACCGGCGAGATCAGCGACACGATGCTGCACCAGATGGCGTCGGTCGGCGCAGACGACGGCCGCCCAATGGTCGTCCTGTGCTTCTCGGACTGCGATCCGGCAGGCTGGCAGATGCCGATCTCCATCGCCCGTAAGCTCCAGGGATTCAAGACGCTGCTCTTCCCCGAGCTCGACTTCCAAGTACGCCGCGTTGGCCTCACGCCCGACCAGGTTCGCGATTATGGCTTGCCATCAACACCGCTGAAGGAAAAGGAAAAGCGCGGCACCGCTTAGCGGCGAGAGATGGGCATCGAGCAGACCGAGATCGACGCGCTGGCGTCGCTGCGGCCTGCTCTACTCCGCGAACTAGCGCGAGATGCGGTGGCCCCGTTCTATGACGACACGTTAGGCAGACGGGTCCACGAGGCACGCCGAGAGTCGATTAGGACGGCCCAGGCGGCCGTCGACGAGCAGATGGACTCTGAGCGGCTCGGGCGGTTGCGTGCCGACGCCGCTCGGAAGCTCGCGACGATGCGCCAGCAGATCGACGAACTCAACGAGTCGATCCAGATGGACATCTCCGACTTCGACTTGGAGACGCCGGTCGTACCGACTGCCGAGATCGGAGCTGACCCTCACGAGGAGCCTCTGATTGACAGCGACTGGTCCTTCAGTGAGCAGTGTCGGCGGCTGATCGACTCCAAGGCGTACCGGACTACGGAGGAATCGTGAGGACCGCCGAGCAGGTCGCGGCTCGTAAACGGTGGGCGTATGGCTTGCTCCGCAAGTGCAAGATTCCCGCGCCGCAGTACGGGTCGAGCGACTGGCTCGCCCTGCCGCTGGCAGACCCCGCTCGCATTGCGGCCGTGGTGATCGCAGCGGAGTGCTGGGCAATTGACGACGACGACCCGGAGGCACGACTGTCGACAGAGCTAGACAGTTTGCGGCATGCGTTCAAGCAAGCCGACGACGAGGAATACCGGGCGCGCGCCGAAGAGCATCGCCGTTCCGCGCCGAAGCCCGCTCGCTCTTCATTCGACGAACGTCGCGCGGCGCAGCTCGAAGCGGTCAAGCCGAGAGCAGGCGACTACCCCGGCCGTAGGAAGGGAAGCTCATGAGCGACGAAGGCGATGCTTGGACTCCGGTCCTGCCCGCCGACGGGTCGGACCTCCTCGACGCCGTCGAGGCGTTCCTAGTTCGGTTCGTCGTCTATCCGTCGGAGAGCACCCTCATCGCACACACGCTCTGGATTGCACATACATGGTTCATGCCCGCCTGGGAGTCGACACCGCGCATCGCCTTCCTTTCTCCGGAGCCCGCGTCGGGTAAATCTCGCGCGCTGGAAGTGACCGAGCTTCTCGTCCCTCGCGCCGTTCACGCGATAAACGTGTCGCCGTCGTACCTCTTCCGCAAGGTGAGCGACAAGGAGGGCGCTCCGACCATCTTGTATGACGAGGTCGATACCGTCTTCGGTCCGAAGGCGAAGGACAACGAAGAGATACGCGGCATGCTGAACGCCGGTCACCGTAAGGGCGCGACTGCCGGACGTTGTGTCGTTCATGGCAAGAGGATCGAGACTTTCCCGGCTTACTGCGCGGTCGCGCTAGCTGGACTCGACGACCTGCCGGACACGATTATGACCCGCTCGGTCGTCGTCCGGATGCGTCGTCGAGCGCCCGGTGACAAGGTCGAGCCGTGGCGTATGCGCGTTAACGGACCCGACGCCCGCGCCCTCGCCGACCGGCTGGCGGCCTGGGCGGAACGTGACATCGACAGGCTCGGCGTCGACTGGCCGGATATGCCGCCTGGCATCGCCGATAGGGACGCCGACGTCTGGGAGGCGCTGCTCGCGGTCGGCGATCTCGCCGGTCACCATTGGCCCGAGCGTGCGCGTGTAGCGGCTGTAACACTTGTAACGGATTCCGGAGGTCACGCGCGCAGTCTCGGAGTGACCCTGCTCGGCGATCTACGCACGGTTTTCGGCAGCGCGAACAAGCTCACGACCGAGACGATTCTGCAAGGGTTGCATAGCCTTGACGAGTCGCCGTGGGCGGACCTCCGGGGTAAGCCGTTGGACGCGCGTGGCCTCGCTCGACGGCTCGTGAAGTACGACGTCCGGCCCAGGCTCCTCCGCTTTGACGACGAGACCGTGGCTCGCGGATACGAGGCGGCGGAGCTCGCCGACCCGTGGGGTCGCTACCTGTCTGTAACGCCTGAACAGATGCCTAATGGAAACTCTCCCATGCATGCGGAGGGAGATAGGGGCACGTCCTGCCCGCAGGGTCAGGATGCCGTTACATCCGTTACACCCGCTACGGACGCGACAGTCGGACCTGTCTGCTCGGTCTGCGGCGAGCCGATCAACCCGCGTCTTGTCTCAGCCGGAGAGAGTACCCACGCCGCCTGTTGGACGACCCCATGACGACAGGACGCGATAGCAAGGCGACGCCGTGGACTAAGACCAGCGGCGAACCGCGTCCGACGCTCTGCGCTAATTGTCGAGCCGACTCTTTCGGCTGCTCGGTCAAGCTCGGGCTCGGCGGTCGACGCTGCTGCGAGCACTGCACGCACGACCCGAGGCAGGTCCGGCGATGAGCCCGCGACCGGCAGGGGTAGGGGTAGGCCCGAGAAAATCTCCACCGCGCGCATACCGGGGAGTCTTCGACTCCCCCGGAAACACACACACAGAGTACGCAGGCCCGTTTTTACCAGGGTGAGGAAAATTCCTCACCTGTCCCGCAAAAGAGGTCACGATGAGTGAGAAAATGCCGGTCGGATTGGGTAAGTCGGGTCGGGAAATGTGGCTCAAGGTAACGAAAAACTACCTGTTGAACCCCGCCGAGACCGCACTCCTGCTCGCCGCGTGCCGCACGCTCGACGAGATTGCTCTGCTAGAGCACGACTTATCCGCGTCACCCGTCATGGTCTCCGGCTCACGCGGTCAGCCGGTCGCGAACCCGCTGCTCGCCGAGGTCCGAGCGCACCGCCGCACGCTCAGTGACCTGATCGGGTCGCTAGCCCTGCCTGTCGGTGACGAGACCGTCGGCCGGGTCCGGTCACCCCGGGTAGCGACGGCGGCGCGAGCACGCTGGCGCAACGACAGGCGGCTCCGAGTAGAGCGGGGTGGTGACGATGGCCCAGCGGCGTGAAGATCTACCGATGACGATCAGGGACCTGGCGGCGCTGCTCGAAGCGGAGTTCCCCTGGCCGCCCAAGACGGCCTATGTCGGCGACGGCAGCTCCGTCGACTGCGAGACCTCTCTGACGGTCGCGCGGGCACGGTCAGCGCGAGGCGTCGCGCTCGGCTTCACTCGCTGGGAGGCCTTCCAGGCTAGTCATATCGAGGAGATGCAATGACCGATTACAGAGACCCGATGGAGTTCATCGACCGACTCGACGCGCTCATGGAGGCAGTCGGAGACGTCCTGCCCTCACTGCGAGATAAGGGTCGAGGTCATTGACGCGGGTAAGCGTCACGTTCTTGGCCTTACGCACAAGGCCCATTGTCCGGATTTCGTCGACCTGGACCTAAGCGGCCGAAGGAGCTGAGATTCATGGCGAGAATCTCAGCCCGAAAACGGTCATTCCGGGCGGGCAACCCGTGAGTCGCCATGAGCGCGTATATATAAAGCGAGCCGTATCGTCGCGGATATCGGGTAGGCTTAGGGGAACAACTAAAAGGGTCAATTCCACCGCCGCTTGCAACCGGAAAATCCGGAAAGCATCCCGCGATAAGACCGCCGCCCCTAACGCCGCCGAGGCCGCTGACGGGACCGCCGCCAAACCCGCGCACTGGACAATCCCGCGAGAGCCGCCGCAGACGAGGTCGAACCAGGCACCTAGCGCCGCGTTCACCGCAGGCACGAACGGCTATTCCCTTTTCTCTCTTTCCCGCGCCCCTTTTCCGGCGCTTACTCATCGGAGTCTCGTCATGTCTTTGTCACTAATCGAAGCCCGCACGTCAATGCGGCATCTCATCGCGGAGGCCGAAGCCGTCGCGAAGGACGCCCGGCTCACTACGCAGCAGAAATCCATTCGCCTCGACCGTATCGAGGCCGAGCTCACGGCACGCGAAGGCCGATATCGCGAGCGCGCAAGCCGGAGCCCGCTTCAGCTCGTTCGGCGACTCCGCCGAGGAGACCGCTCGACTCGGGTTCGGCGGAGCCCGGAGCCTGCGCGGTCTCGGCTCCGGTCTCGCCGCTCAGGGGCTTCCCCCAATGGCCGCGCCCGCAGGTCGACGTCACCCCGGACGACGCCCGCGCGCTTTACGAGGCCAGCGTGAGTCACAAGTCCCTGAGGGTGTCCACGAAGGCGACCGACTCGACCAGCATCGGCCCGGCGACGATTACCGACTACCGGCTCCCCCCGGTGACCGCGCTGCGAGAGCCGACGCGGGTCGCTGTCCCTGCTCCCGACGTACGCCACCGAGCGCCCGAGTGTCACCTGGTACTCGACTACCGGCACCACCGCGGCGGCGGCGGTCGCCGAAGGCGGCACAAAGCCCACCTCGACTATCGCCTATGTCGCGCAGGTAGGGACGGTGACAAAGATTGCCCATGTCGCGGAAATTACGGACGAGACGATTTCAGGACTTTCGTAACCTTTTTGGCCGTCCTTGCAGCAAGATATGACCGCGGGGCTGTATAAGACCGAAAACAGCGAGTTGCTCAACGCGACCGTCACCGGCGCGCACAAATTCCCCGGTTTACTCAATACGACCGGAATTCTCACCCTGGCCCGGACAACGGAGACCGACCTCGACGCCGTCGCCGAAGGCTTTGACGCGCTCCGGGTCGGGACGAGCTTCGCGACGCCCGACGGCATCATCATGCACCCGACCACCTGGGGCATCGTGCGGCGCAGCAAGGACTCGACCGGGCAGTACCTCCTCGCCGCCGACCCGTCACAAGGCTGGAACCCGACCCTGTTCGGGGTCCCGGTCGTGCTCACGACCCAGATCGCCGTCGGCACCGTCCTGATCGGCGACTTCGCTGGATCGGTTGCGGTGTACGTCCGCGACGGGCTGCGCATCGAGACGGCCAACCAGGGCTCGGCGCAGTTCACGGCAAACACCATGCTGGTCCGCTGCGAGGAGCGGCTGCTGCTCACCGTCCCGCGTCCGTCCGGGCTACTCGCGCTGACGAACATCACCTGAGATGGCCCGCTACAAGGTCGTCCCCGGGACGCAAGTCCACTACGACGGCACCACGTACGCGGCAGGCGACACGTTCGAAGCCCCGGACTCGGCCGCACGGACCTGGCTCGCAGCCGGTTACGTGACGGCCGGCGTCAGGACCAAGAGGACCGTCAAGGCGAAGCAAGCCACAAGCTCCCCGAGTCAGCGACCTTAGCGTCGACTCGGGGACCAGCCCGCGCCCGACCTATAGGTGGAGCGGTGCGCGGGCCGGACCAAGGCGACTCGTGTGGGAACCGGAACGCCTGCGGCCGCGTCTACTAGGTCGTGACCCTCCGTTTGCTCATATCCGTGACACTCGTCGCCGTAGCGTGTCTGTTGTCGAGCTGCCAGTCTTCCGGGAGCGCACGTATGGTCGATTGCGTTCACGGCTACCACAACGTTCACGGCTCCGGAAGTCGCTGCGTCCCCAACAAGCCCTGACACCAAGGCCAGACGATCACCCGGACGCCCGGACGCCACTACCTTGTGGCCGGGGAACCCCATATGTCACATAGCGCCTTACCCTCGACGCCGCGGAAGGTCAGTTCCTCGATAGCTGAGGATGCTGACCTTCGTGGGCGTGCAGTTCGGTTACGGCGTGACGACGAAGTCGTCGATATTGATTCGCTTGTTGAGGGTGAGCTGGATTTTGAGGGTGTGTGTCCCTCTGGCTAGTAGCGGGCTGGTGTAGATAGTTAGACCGCTCGCAACGCTCGACCTGTACTGGCTGACCGTGGCTTTCAGGACATTGTCAACGTAGACGGCAGCCTTGCCGCCCTGAGTGCCCTTAGAGCCCTTCCAGACAACCTTCGTGCCGGTGAAGGTCAGCACGGCCTGGTTCCCGCTGACCAGCGAAGCTTTCTCCGTATGGTTCGCGCTGCACCCGGTATGCGAACACGACCCGCTCGTCCACGACCCGGTATAGGAGATTGCAGCAGAGGGCGACGGGGCAGCGCAGGTCTCTTCGACCAGACCCGCCGACGTCGGGCAGTTACCAGGTGGTGGTGTTGTGGGGACCGTGACCGAGTGACTGACGGAGCCGAGATTGTAGACGGTGTCGTAGGCATACAGCGTCACCGTGTAGGTGTTCTTGACGCCGCTGGGATAGGTGTGGGTGGCAACACCGCCACTATCGGCATAGGTGTACGTGTCGTTGCTGCCGTCACCCCAGTTCCACTCGTACTCATACAGTCCCGCAGGCCCGGTATCGGTGGATGTGGAGGGATCTGCATAGATGCGCGTAGGGATTGCTCGGAGTTGGGCTGGATGGTGAACCGAGCGGTTGGCGCAACGGTAGTGACCGATTATGAGGGTCGCGGAGGCGGAGTTGCCGCATCAGTCGGTTACCGACGCCGTGACCTTGTAACTTCCGTCCGGCTGCCAGTTGTGGGTGACGTCGGACGCAGAGGCACCTGCCGTGGCGTGTCCGTCCCCGAAGTCCCACGAGTAGTTGGTGATGGAGCAGCCGCCGCCGTCGCCGTTGTTGTAGTAGGCATCGGCGTACATCTCCACCGTCTGATAGTTCTCAGACGGATTCTGGTAGTCGTAGACATCGAGCGACAAAGTGCCCGAAGACGCCGTTGCGGCTACCTTCGCCCCAGCAGGGCCGTGGTGCGTGGTCGCTGACGCCGCCGTTGAACCAGCGACTGTCAGGGAGAGTGCGAGGAGGGCGGTGGAGATACCGGCCCCAAATAGCGTGCGAAGTTTCACCGATGGTTCCTCAGATTTCTGGCCAACGTAGCAGAACGCTGCTCGTTACAGGGACTCGTAGCCAGGTGCAGACTAGGGCACAGCTATTTACGCTGTAAAGGTCGCGCCTGCGAGTTGGGCGACAGTTTGCCGGGGGGCGGACACCTGAAGCCCGTCCTCCTCCGTCGTGACAACGCCTGGCGCGACGGCGAGCTACGCGCGTGGCGACGAGACGTCGAGGGCTGGCTCGGCTACGTCCCGTACGGCGTCGCTCCGGGATACCGCTACTTGCAATGGGTCCACGCCGAGCGGGTCCGGCAGAGTCCGGGTGCACGCGTAACAGGGTAAGGCGACATCGAACGGGTACCGCCCCGTCCGGAGCTGTGCTTAGGGTCGCCCGGGCGACCATCGGCACAGAAAGACCCCCAACGTCGTATGCCGTTAAAAGCCTGCGTTTGGGGTCGTCCTAACGCTAGCCGCACAATGCGGCGACCGGTAGTAGCCGTTCGTCCTACTCGCGGCGCAGGATCACCCCTTTACCGTCGGTGACGCGACGTGAGCCAGGTCAGTCAAGGATATTACAGGCCATAATGCTCCTGACCTGCACGTCTGCCACGCTCAACAGCACAGCGTTCAGTCGTCCCTCGTGCGCGACTACCTCGACTGAGGTCCGTCGTTCTCGAGCGACGCCTGCCGCCGCGCCACGCTGGGTGAGCGTCCCCAGCGACAGTAGTGATAACGCGCTAACCCAGCGCCGGCTCGCCTAGTTTGTGGCTATGACCCCACCATGTCGCTGCGAGTACCGAGGCTTGGGGACCGTAGCCCGCCAGGTCAGGCGTTGGCCACCGGGTGGTCGCTGGTGGCCGGCGTCGTCTCGGGGCTGCGCTGCTGGGGGACGATGATGTTCTTTCGCGCGTCGGGCAGCCGGTCGAGGAGCATCTGGTCCTCCTCCATCTGCTCGCGCGATCTTCGCCAGTGCTGCCTCCTCGGCGGGCGTGAGGCAGTTCGGGCAGTAGAGCTCCTGGGGCGTCGTCGTCGGGAGAGGTCCATCGGGCCAACGCGTCGGAACCCTCGGGCGGCGCCGGAGTGCCACAGCGCCGACATGTCTGCTCACGCATGCGGTAAGGCTACGTCGCAAAGTCAGTCGCGACAGCCGACTCCGGCCAGGCGCGCCTAAGAAGAGCCGATGCTTTCTCTTAGACGGCGTCGCCTGACTTGGCAGTTGGCGATGTCGACGATCTTCTCGGCGACTCCGCGCAGCTTGACGTTGCCGTGCTGCGAGGTCCGGACGAGGAAGGCGAACGCCTGGTCCTCGTCGATCTGGTAGCGCTCCATCAAGATTCCGATGGCCTGCCCGATCGTCTTACGGCTGGCCAGTGCCTCCTTGAGCGTCTGCGTCGTCCGGACGAAGTTCATGGCTATCGCGGCCTGGGAGGCGAAGAGGTCGACGATGTGGTGGGACGCGTCGAAGGCGCCCCTCGTCTTCGAGTAGACGTTGAGCCCGGCGACGGTGGAGCCCGCGCGGAAGATCTCGATCGCCATCTGGGAGCCGATGCCGAGCTCGGTCGCCCGTTTCGTGTACCGCGGCCAGCGCTCCTCCGACGGCAGGTCCTCCGACCGTACGGTCTTCTCGGACAGAACCGCCGTCAGACAGGGCCCTTCGCCCAGCTCGTACTGGACCACGTCAGCCAGCCGCCCGACCTCGTCGGTCGGAGCCAGCGTCTTGAGGCTGCCATCCGGGTACGCCATCGTGATCGTGACGAAGTCGGCACCGGGAATCGCGTCGAGCGCCGGCGTGCGTGACGGTCTCCAGTACGTGGTCGGCGTCGGCCTCGTCGCCGAGCGACCTCGCCACCCGAGCCATCGCGGCGACTGTCGTGTCGGGTCGCTGGCCACGTTTCTGCACTGTCCCTGCACCTCCGCCGGGGGCTGTCTGGATAGACGCTCCGGGCGGCATGTCAGATGGTCACCGTGCGGCCCGGCCCCTCACTCTAGCCGGGCCAGGAGGTCGCGGTAGCCGAGGCAAGATGGAGACGTGTTCAGCGCGCTCGCCCCGGCCCGACGCCGGCTCATGGTGGTCCTCGTCGTCGCGGCTGGCGGCGGCGGCGCTGCTGGTGGGCTTCCTGGTGGCCCGGTCCGGTTCCGACGCCGTCCGGCCGGTGGCCCAAAGCCGCCTCGGCCCGGTCCTGCTCGTCCCTGGATACGGCGGGTCGACAACCGGCCTCGACACCATGGCGCAGGCGCTGCGGGCCACGGGGCGCGACGCGACGGTGCTTCAGCTGCCCGGCAGCGGAAAGGGAGACCTCAATACCGACGCCCTCGCCCTGAAGTCGGCGGTCGACGCGGCACTGAGCCGCACCCACGCCGGCTCGGTCGACGTCGTGGGGTACTCCGCGGGTGGCGTGGTCGCCCGTCTCTGGGTACGCGACGACGGGGGCGCCAGCCAGGCTCGCCGGATCGTGACGCTGGGGTCTCCGCACCACGGAACCGAGCTCGCCGGTATAGCGCTCGACTTCGCGCCGACCCAATGCCCGGCGGCCTGTGTCCAGCTGGCACCGGACAGTGAGCTGCTGCGCAGGCTCAACGCCGGGGACGAGACGCCGCCAGGCCCCCTGTTCGTGTCGATCAGGTCGACGTCGGACCGTGTTGTACCGGCGCAGTCCTCCGTGCTCGAGGGAGCCACCAACGTCCTTGTCCAGGCAGTCTGCCCGCACGTCACCGTGGAGCACTCCCAGCTGCCGAACGACCCGCTGGTCATCGCGATCACCGAACTGGAGCTCGGCTCGGGACGGCCGGTGGTACCCACCTCCGCACAGTGCCGTCAGCTCAGCTCGTGATGTCCTTCGTGGTGAAGTTCGCCCAGGCCGCGCCGAGGAAGACGGCCACGTAGACGGCCTGGAGGGCCGCGCCACGCACGACGTTGCGCCACAGGATCGGGTCTCTGAACAAGTCGACGAACGACAGCCAGTAGCGGGTCGGCAGGTAGGGCTGCAGAGCGTGTGCGGCGTCCAGCGTCAGCAGGGACGACGATGCGATGAGCAGGGCCAGCGCACCGAGTGTGGCCGCCAGCGGTGAGTCGGTGACCGTCGACAAGAACAGCGCGACTGCGGCGACGCCGAGCATGGACAGCGTGGCGTACGCCGAGGGCGAGGACCGTACGCCAGAGCACCTGGTCGGATGAGAGCGCCGACCCGGACACGCTCGTGGCGACGTGCGCGTTGCCGAGGAGGGCCGAGCCGACCACGTACGCCGTCACGGCCACGATCAGCACGGCCAGCACGACGAAGGCCACCACGCTCACCAGCTTGGCCACCAGCAGGCGGGTCCTTCCGACCGGCCGGATCAAGACGTACCGCAGCGTGCCGCCCTGGGCTTCGCCGGCGATCGAGTCGCCCGCCATGATCGCCACCGCCGCCGGAAGGAAGAGCGGCAGCACGATCGCGATCGCCGCCAGCGGGAAGAGGGTCCCGTCGGACAGCACGGCCGACAAGAAGGCCGGGCCGGTGCCTGGACGCGGCCCGAGGTCGGTGAGGGACAGCAGGACCGCCACCAGCGTCGGCAACGCGTCGAGGAGCGCGATCGTGACCCAGGTGCGGGGGCTCAGCACCAGCTTGCGCAGCTCGACGGCGATCATGCGCTCTCCACGCGGTCGGAGCTGGGACCGGTGGCGGCGAGCACGACCTCTTCGAGGGTGCGGCGTTCCGGAGCGAGCCCCTCCACCCGGATCCGCGCCCTGACCAGGTCCTCGGTGAGCGCCGGGGTGTCGGTCGCCGTCACCGACACCGCGTCGTCGTCGTACCAGGCCACCCGGGCGCCGAGCAGCGCCCGAGCCCTCGCGACATCCGGCGTCCGGACGACCACTCGACCGGTCGGGGCCTGCAGCACGCTCAGCTCCTCCTCGAGGACGACCCGTCCACGGTCCAGCACACCGACCCTGGTGCAGAGCTGCTCGACCTCGGTCAGCAGATGGCTGGACAAGAAGATGGTGGTCCCGGCGGCGTGGAGGGAGCGCAGCAGCTCGCGGATCTCGCGGATGCCCTGAGGGTCGAGCCCGTTCGTCGGCTCGTCGAGCACCAGCAGCTCCGGTGCCCGCAGCAGAGCCGCGGCGAGTCCGAGCCGCTGCTTCATGCCGAGGGAGTACGCCCGGACCGGCCGCGAACCCACCCCCGCCGAGTCCGACCTGCTCGAGCACGTCGTCGATACGGCGCCGGCGGCTGCTTCGCGGCGCGCCCGGACCCATCGAGTCGAGCAGTGCGAGGCAGCGGCGCCCGGACAGGTGCCGGTACGCGGAGGGACCCTCGACAAGGGCGCCGACGCGCGGCAGCACGCTGCGGGCCGCCTTCGGCATCGGTTGTCCGAGCAGCTCGACGGTGCCCTTCGTGGGCAGTACCAGTCCCAGCAGCATCCGTACGGTGGTGGTCTTGCCGGACCCGTTCGCTCCGAGGAAGCCGTACACATCACCCGCGTCGTACTGCCAGGTCGATGTCGTCGACAGCGACCAGCCGCCCGAACCGCTTGGTGAGCGCCGGATGCCCTGATCATCCGGCCCCCGGATGCACCCGGCGAAGCAGCGCGGGGCTGGTGGCGGCGAGCTGGTCGGCGGCCTCAGCAAGGGTCTTGGGGGTGACGGTTCCCGCCAGCAGCCAGCTGTTGTCCTCCGGGCCGGGCGGACCCAGCAGCAGGGTCAGCGGACCGACGGTGAGCGTCATCCCCTGGTCGGAGAGCACGGCCCCCGGGGTGGCCTCGAGCTGTTGCCGCAGCGGCTCGGCCGCGGGTGCCCACAGAGGTATCGCGAGGAGCGCCGTCAGCCCGCGGCCGTACACGCCGACTGCTCCCAGTCCCGTGTGCTTGCGGGTCATGCCGGCAAGGCTTGCACGGCGCCCGGAGCGGGGCGTAGCGGTTGGCGGCGGCGGCCACGTCGACGACGTCTTGGTAGCGGAGCTCGGCGCCATCCGGGAGGGTGAAGGTGGTGTCCGAGGCGGGCGGTGGCGTGATGGAGACGTCGAGGAACGTCGTGGTGACGGCAGGTTCGCCGGCGGCCTTGGCATAGACGGCCGTCCGCAGTGGCAGGCCGCTCGCGGGGTCGACCCACATGTCCACGTGGTCGATGGATGACTGGGGGTCGCCCGGCCGCAGCCTCACCCCTGCCGCGTCGTGGCCGGCCACCCGCTGCGACGGCAGCCGGGAGACCTCGTCCGGACGCGCACCTGCCAGTGCCCGCCTGGCCAGAGTCGGGCGGCAGCAGGTCCGACGTCATGGGCAGCCGGACCGAGGCGTTGACGGTACGGACGGCCCGGTCGGCCTCGTAGTTCCACGACGTGGTGCCCTTCGCGTCGTGGAAGAGGTCGGTCTCGCCCGCCGTCGTCAGCTTGTCCACCCGCCAGTCGTCGTCGCCGCGCCACCACACCCGCAGGGTGGTGCGGGCGCCCAGCAGGTCGGAGACGTCGGTGAAGTGGTCCGAGACGGGAAGGCCGAGGTTGCCGTCGGACTCCACGTAGCCCGGAGTAGCCCACCGAACCCGACGCCTGCGCCCTGACCAGCAGATCCGCGGCGCTGACGTCGAGCGGGCGGACCGGCAGCGACCTGACCGCGAAGGGCAACAGCGCCAGCACCAGGACTCCGGCGGCGACGATGCACCATCGCCGAGTCGTGGTCATGACTCAGACTACGTCGGCCGAGTCGGCGGCCCGGGACAGCAAAAGTGGCGGTCACCCCGCAGGGGACCGCCACCCGAAGAGTGGGGGTGCGCTCGGAGCGCGCGATGTCAGTCCTCGTCGGCCTGGCTCGAGGGAGTGGAGCTGAGACGGCCGGTCTCGTCCTGGATCGACGCGGCGATCTGCTGGAGCTTCTCCGCGTGCTCGCGGGCATGGTGCGCGCAGAAGAGCAGCTCTCCGCCGCGCGACAGCTCTACCCGTACGTAAGCCTGGGCTCCGCAGCGGTCGCAGCGGTCCAGGGCTGTGAGCTGCGTGCTGGGTGCGACGGCAGTTGTCACGTGAGGCCCTCTCTACGGATAATCGGGACGAGCAGTTCATGGAGCTCAACGTCTTCTACAACATCACACCACGATTTGGCATTCCCGGTGCGAGCGGCGTTCGAGGCTTGGGACGCACCGACAACCTCCACTGTATGTCGCCCACAGGGCACTTCACCGTGCCATGCCGGGTAATCGAATCCAAAACGTGTCTTCGTGTCTCCTCTCGGCCGAGTCCCCATGGGCCGAACGGCGTGGTTCGGCGGGGGCCGTCGGCGGTGACCGGTATCGTGCAAAGACGCGCGGGCGGGCGTCCGTTTCCCTCGTCGGCATCACCTCAGCAGGAGGATCCGTGACAGCGCGCGCGTCGGCCGTCGATGCGTCGTACAACGCCCGCCACCTGCTCGTGCTCGAAGGTCTCGAGGCCGTACGCAAGCGCCCTGGCATGTACATCGGGTCCAGCGACACGCGCGGGCTCATGCACTGCGTGTGGGAGATCATCGACAACGGCGTGGACGAGGCACTCGCGGGGGTGTGCCGGGCGATCCGGGTGACTCTTGCGGCCGATGGGTCCGTCGAGGTGAGCGACGACGGCCGGGGGATCCCGGTCGACACCGAGCCGAAGACCGGTCTCGCGGGCGTCGAGGTGATCTTCACCCGGCTGCACGCGGGCGGCAAGTTCGGCGGCGGCTCCTACGTCGCGACCGGCGGCTTGCACGGCGTGGGCGCATCGGTCGTCAACGCCCTCTCGAGCCGCCTCGACGTCGAGGTCGACCGGACCTCCACCACGTTCGCGATGTCGTTCCAACGCGGCGTGCCGGGCCGGTTCGCCGGCGACGGCCCCGACGCGCCCTTCACCGCGGGCTCCGGACTGTCCAAGGTTGGACGGGTCAAGAAGGGGGTCACCGGTACGCGGATCCGGTTCTGGCCCGATCGCCAGGTCTTCACCAAGGACGCCGCGTACGCCTACGACGAGCTGGTGACCAGGGCGCGGCAGACATCCTTCCTCGTCCCCGGGCTGGAGATCTCGATCCGAGACGAGCGCGGAGCCGAGCTGGTCGAGGCGTCGTTTCGCCACGAAGGTGGCATCGCGGAGTTCTGTGCCTTCCTGGCCGCCGACGACCCGGTCACCGAGATCGTCCGGCTCCAGGGTGCCGACCGCTTCACCGAGACCGTGCCGCTGCTCGACGACGCAGGCCACCTGACCCCGCAGGACGTCGAACGAGAGCTCGAGGTCGACGTCGCTCTTCGGTGGGGTACGGGCTACGACACCGAGGTGCGGTCGTTCGTCAACGTGATCGCGACGCCGAAGGGCGGCACCCACCTCGTGGGGTTCGAGCGCGCGCTCACCAAGACGTTCAACGACGTCTTGCGACAGACCAGGCTGATGCGGGCCGGCGAGCCCGACGTGGTCAAGGACGATGTCCTCGAAGGCCTCACGGCTGTCGTGACAGTTCGCCTGGCCGAACCGCAGTTCGAGGGTCAGACGAAGGAGGTGCTCGGGACCCCGGCCGCGTCCAGGATCGTCGCCTCGGTGGTGTCCGGGCAGCTCAAGGCATTCTTGACCTCCACCAGGAGGGGCGACAAGCCGCAGGCCAGGGCCGTGATGGAGAAGGTGGCCAACGCGGCCCGTACCCGCCTCGCCGCCCGGCAGCAGCGAGACACCCAGCGCCGCAAGAACGCCCTGGAGTCCAGCGCCCTTCCGGCGAAGCTCGCCGACTGCCGCAGCAACGACGTCGAGCGCAGCGAGCTCTTCATCGTCGAGGGGGACTCCGCGCTGGGGACCGCCAAGCTCGCGCGCAACTCCGAGTTCCAGGCGCTGCTGCCGATCCGCGGCAAGATCCTCAACACCCAGAAGAAGTCGTCGGGCGAGATGCTCCAGAACGCCGAGTGCGCGTCGATCATCCAGGTGGTCGGCGCGGGCAGTGGGCGGACGTTCGACCTCGACCAGGCGCGCTACGGCAAGATCATCTTCATGGCCGACGCCGACACCGACGGCGCGCACATCCGGTGCCTGCTGGCAACGCTGTTCCACAAGCACATGCGCGGCCTGCTGGCCGACCGCCGGGTGTACTCCGCTGTTCCGCCGCTGCACCGCGTCGAGCTGTCGAACCCGAAGAAGGGCATGGAGAAGTACATCTACACCTACAGCGACGACGAGCTGCAGCGACGTCTCGCCGAGCTGACCAAGAAGGGCGTGCGGTGGAAGGACCCGGTCCAGCGCTACAAGGGACTCGGCGAGATGGACGCCCACCAGCTGGCGGAGACGACGATGGACCCCCGGCACCGGACTCTTCGGCGGATCACCATCGACGACGCCGAGGGCGCCGAGCAGGTCTTCGAGCTGCTGATGGGCAACGACGTGGCCCCGCGCAAGGACTTCATCGTGCAGGGGGCGTACGAGCTCGACGCCGAGCGCATCGACGCCTAGCCCGAACTCCCATGACGACCGGCACGCGGACAGCAGTGGCCGCCCTCGAGGCTGCCTACGGCGCTGTCACCGAGCTGGTGAGCGGGCTTGCGTCGTACGTTGCGGCAGGGTGGCACCCTGCGTCCCACCCCGATACTCGACCCCTCGCGCTACGTCCTCACCGGAGCTGGGGACGCCCCTTGCGACACAGACGCCCGTCGTTACTGGGATTCGCCGCCATGCGTAGCGACGTGCACGGGCCGAGCGTTCTGTGGCGACCTGCGAGCGCTCGCTAGGAGGTCAGGGGCGGTGGCTATGGACCAGTGCGCGAGAGGCTTCATCGGTGGCGCAGTCACGCGGTGGAACCCGAGTTCCGGCGCATCGGGGCTTGCCTTGACGACTTCGCGGAGCCCTTGCGTCGAGGCCACGACACACCTCGAGCTCATCGTGAGCTTCCGACGCGGTGGCACCTGTGCCGGCGAACCTGGCACTGACCAGCAACCCTCGAGGCGCTCTGGAGCCGGCCGGCGAGGGACGGCGGAGACGGTCTACGGTGACGGTCGGCCGAGGTCGGTCTCCTCAGCGGGCTGGGGCGGGTCGAGGAGCCACGCATCGGCTGACGAGCGTCATCGGTCCGGGCTAGGCCCGGCCGCGACCGCGCCTGCCGCGAGCCGGTGGAGCCGCGAAGCAAGACGAGCGAGAGTACTGCCGCCACCGTGGCGCAGCCGGCCGCACCCCAGAAGATGGCGTGCACCTGTTCGACGCCGGCCAGCTTCAGATCGGTGAGGTAGTGGTCGACAGATCTTCGTGGTGCCGCAGACCTCCTGACCGAGGGCACCTTGGCGGAGACGGCGTAGAAGCGGCGCAGCCCGATCGTCGTCAGGGCCGAGATCCCGACCAGCATGCCGACCATGCGCGACACCACGATGAAGGCCGACGCCAGGCCGTGCACGTCGGACGAGGTGCGCCGAGCAGGAGCGCAGCGTTGACGGGTGCGACACACAGACCGAAGCCGAGACCCGCCAAGACCAGCGGCAGCGTCGCCGAGGCGTGGTTCAGCGAGTCAGGCCCCACTGCGACATCCAGACGAAGCCGCCAGCCGCGGCCACCATGCCGCCGGCTGACAGCGCACCCAACGGGATGTGCCGGATCAGGTAGCCGCCCAGCAGCGCGCCGACCGGCAGGGCGGCGAGCAGCCGTACGAGCACGAGGGCGGCGCCGAGCTGGGAGTCCTCGCTCGGTCGTGATGCGCGCGAAGATCGGGATGTCGACCAGCGCGGCGATCAGCGCGGAGCCGACGAAGAAGCTGACCACGATGGCTCCCCACGCGGCGGTCTCGCGCAGCGCACGACGAGGTACGAGCGGAAGCGCCGCCGAGCGTTGTCGCGCCACGAACAGCGCCGCGGCGCCGCGCCTCCGGCGAGCAGCCACAGACCCAGCGGCGAGAACACCTGTACCTCGGGGTCGGCCGTGGCGAACGCCAGGACGACGCCGGCCACGCGAGCGCGAGCAGGACGGCACCGGGCAGGTCGAGCGCCAGCCGGATCGCGCCGATGGATCGAAGGTCGATCGAGCGGCCTGTCGAGCCGTGAGCTGCCGGAGCGACGAACAGCAGCGCCAGGACATAGCAGGCGCCGGCCATCGGAGTCGACCACCGCGAGTCGCCCACGTAAGGAGACGTAGGCCAGCCCGGTCGTGAGTCCCTGCGTGAGCCGCTGCGGAGCCACCATGACCAGGCCGAGTGCGAGCAGCGCCGCGGTCGCGAGGAGCGCCCCGACATAGTCGGCCCGGTCACGACGGGGCGGCTGCAGGGTCACCGCGAGGATCGGTCCTTCCCAGCACCGCGAGGGCAGCCGGCGAGGACCAGCCCGACCGCCAGGTTGATCCAGAAGATCGTGCGCCAGGTCGCATGGGCGAGCACGACCGCGCCGTACAGAGGCCCGAGCACACTGCCCAGCTCCTGGACTGCGCCGACGACTCCGAGCGGCAGGCCGCGACGATCGGCTGGCCCAGATGTCGGCAACGAGCGCCAACGTCGCGGGCACGAGGCCACCACCACCGGCCCCTTGGAGGAACCTGCCGACGACCATCGTCGCGAGGTCGTACGACGCGGCCGTGACCAGCGAGCCCGCCGAGAACACCACCAGTGACCCGATCAGCACCGGCAGACGGCCGCGCAGGTCGGCCACCCGCCCGATGAGCGGCAGCATGGCGACATATCCCGAGCAGGAAGCCGGAGACGATGGGCGCCGCCCGCTGCAGCTGGTCGATGCTCAGGCCGACCGAGCTCATCATGTCGGGCAGCGCCAGCACCACGACGTAGGTGTCGGCCGCGGCGAACCCCACAGCGACGGCGGCAATCGCCAGCAGAGACGCGAGACGATCGAGGGACCAGCCTCCTGCGATGCGTTCGACACGTGGCTCGGCTAGGCCGGGGCCTGGATGTCGACCTTGTCGGCCGTGAGGTCGAACGCGATCGTGTAGGTGACGTCGTCACTTCCGTCGTAGAAGGGGCCGGTCATCTTGACGCTGTCGATCTCGTCGCCGGACGTGAGCGTGTAGGTCACCGTGAAGTCGCTCGGCGCCGGCCGACGGGAACACCCGCTTGACCGCGCTCGACGGCAACGTGTGCCGTCGATCGTCGTCAGCACCTGGTCGCCGTTTCGCTGGGACTGCCCGGTTTCGGGCTCACTGTCGCGGTGAACAGCGACGAGACGCCGGTATCGGCGTCCATCAGGTTGGCAGGGTCAGGGGCGCCGTAGTCGGCGGGGTCGATCTTGTTCCACCCGACGAAGGGAAGCTTGGCGTACACCGACGAGTCGACGGCCACGAGCGGCGCGGTGATGTCCGTGACCGTGGTCTGTACCTTGACCTCCCCGGTGAAGGCAGGGTCGTGGGTACCGGTGCCGGTCGCGCTGAGCAGACCCTGTAACCCGTCCGGCAGCTTGTCGGTCGACAACGTGAACCCGATGTACTGCGCGGTGTCGAAGCTCTTCTTGGCGGCCGCGAGCCGGTCGTGCGGAGACTTGTCGGACGTTGTCGCGTCGTTGCCCTTGCAGCCCGTCAGGGCGAAGAGCAGCACAGCGGAGAAGACGACGAGACGGCGCACCGCTACAGCCTGCCATGTCGATCGGTCGGCCCGTGCCCTCAACGCAGTTGTCCCGGCGATCGCCGCGATCGGCTGGGCGGCGGGTACTCCGGACCCGTCGCGTCTGCCGCGCTCCTCCGGGCAGGTCGACGGGCGAGCCGCTCGCCGCCGCGGCCTTCGCCGGCGCCGGCCCGACGAAGGCGACGGTGATCTGGTCCTCACCGCGCAGGAAAGCGATGGCACCGCACGCCGCCCGTCCCGCGCCCCTTGCCCGGGTACTCGCGGAAATCCGTGATCTTCACGCTGCCGGGCTCGGTGCCGGGAAGCGCGTGAGACGAGCCCGACACGGTCACGACGACGTTGTCGGTCGGCCAGGTCGACCGAGCCGAAGAACACGGCCGTACTCCCCGGGGCGAGCCGGATGCCTACGATGCCGCCGCCCGAGCGCCCCTGCGGCCGGACGCGCCGACGCCGGGAACCGCAGCAGCTGCGCGTCGCTCGTCACGAACACGAACTCGTCGTCCGGGTCGCGTAGCTCGACCGCTCCGACCACGGCGTCGTCGTCGAGGCGGATGACATCCCACGAGTCGCGGTTGGACAGCACCTCCGGCTGCACGCGCTTGACGACCCCTCGCGCAGTGCCCAGGGCGAGGCCCAGGCGAGTCGGGCTCAGCGAGGTCAAGGTGACGGGACGCTCGCCCGGGCTCGAGGGCGAGGAACTCCGTGATCGGCGCACCGCCTTGGAGGTGGGGCGCGTTGGCCGTCGGAGGCAGTACCGGAAGGTCGAGCACCCCGAGCTTGACCAGTCGGCCGGCCGTGGTGACCACGCCGACGGTGCCTCGTGCGGTCGTCCTCGCGGAGGCGACGACGGCGTCGTGCTTCGACCGTGCCCCGCCCCGTCCCGGCAGCTCCTCGTTGGTCGTGCGGGCGAGCAGACCGGCCGACGACAGCAGCACGAGGCACGGGTCGTCGGCGACCTCCAGGGGCACCGACGACGTGACCTGCTGGCCCGGCCGCCTCCAGCAGTACCGTGCGCCGCGGCGTGCCGTGGGCTCGGGCAGTGTCGGTGAGCTCGTCGGCGACGGTCCGCCGAAGCAGCGACTCGTCCTCGAGGATGGCGGTCAGCTCGTCGATGGTGCGCTGGAGCTCGTCGTGCTCCTTGTCGAGCTCCAGCTTCGAGAATCTCGTCAGCCGGCGCAACGGCATGTCGAGGATGTAGTTGGCCTGCAGCTCGGTGAGGTCGAACACCCCCATCAGCCGGCCAGCGCGCCATCTCGGCATCCTCGCTGGACCGGATGAGCTGGATGACCTCGTCGATGTCGAGGATCGCCACGAGCAGGCCCTCGACGAGATGCAGACGGTCGGTCGCGCGGGACCGCCGGTGCAGGGACCGGCGCCGCACCACGTCATAGCGATGGGCGAGGTAGATCTCGAGCATCTGCTTGAGGCCGAGCGTGCGCGGCTGGCCGTCGACCAGGGCCACCGCGTTGATGCCGAACGTCTCCTCCATCGGCGTCTGCCGATACAGCTGCTCGAGCGAGTGCCTCGGGGTGGAATCCGTTCTTGATCTCGATGACGAGCTGCAGACCCTTGGTGCGGTCGGTGAGGTCCTTGACGTCGGCGATGCCGAGCAGCTTCTTGGCCTGCACCAGGGCTTTGATGCGCTCGATGACCCGCTCGGGGCCGACGTTGTAGGGCAGCTCGGTGACGACGATGCCCTTGCGCCGGGGGGTGATGGTGTCGATCCGCGCGGTCGCCCGCATCCGGAACGACCCACGCCCGGTCTCGTAGGCGTCGCGCACGCCGTCGAGCCCGACGATCTTGCCGCCCGTCGGCAGGTCTGGACCCGGGATGAAGCGCATCAGGTCGTCGAGGCCAGCGTGCGGGTGGTTGACGAGATGGCGCAGTGCCTGGACGACCTCGACGAGGTTGTGCGGGGCGCAGTTGGTCGCCATCCCGACGGCGATGCCGCTCGCGCCGTTGACGAGGAGGTTGGGGAAGGCGGCGGGGAGTACGACGGGCTCGAACTCGCGGCTGTCGTAGTTGGGCTTGAAGTCGACGGTGTCCTCGTCGATGCCGAGGGTCATCGGCATCGCGGCCGGCGCCATCCGGCACTCGGAGTAGCGCATCGCGGCCGGCGGGTCGTCAGGCGAGCCGAAGTTGCCGTGGCCGTCGATCAGCGGGCAGCCGCATCGACCAGGGCTGCACCATCCTGACGAGCGCGTCGTAGATCGCGCCGTCGCCGTGCGGATGCAGGCGTCCCATCACCTCACCGACGACGCGTGCGCTCTTGACGTGGCCGCGGTCGGGGCGCACCCCCATGTCGTGCATGGTGTAGAGGATGCGGCGCTGCACCGGCTTGAGACCGTCGCGGGCGTCGGGAAGCGCGCGGGAGTAGATGACCGAGTAGGCGTACTCCAGGTAGCTGGAGCGCATCTCGTCGCGGACGTCGATGTCGACGATGTGCTCGTCGAAGTCGTCGGGGGGCTGGGGGGTGGTACGGCTGGCCATGGCTGCATTGTGACGCGGACGTGCGACAGCGCGGGGCACCGACCCACGGAGACGACCGAGCAGCAGGGGTGCGCTCCTGCCCGCGCCTGCGACAGACTCACTGCCATGACGTTCTTCTCACCGACGGACCCGGCCACCTCACCCGGGCAGGTCTTCTTGTCGTACCTCGACTTCTTCCGGGCGACGGTGGCCGACAAGCTCGAGGGGCTCGACGAGGAGGAGCTCCGCAGCAGCCGGCTCCCGTCAGGCTGGACGCCACTGGAGCTTCTCAAGCACCTCGTCGCGATGGAGCGCCGCTGGATGGTCTGGGGCTTCGAGGGCGAGCCTGTCGACGACCCCTGGTTCGACCGGCGCGACGACCGCTGGTACGTCGCCCCCGAGGAGAACCTCGACGGCCTCCTGGAGGCGCTGCACGCCGGCGGCCGGCGCACGCGCGAGATCGTGGAGGGGCTCACCCTCGACGACGTAGGGATGCCGGGAGAGCGTTGGGACGGCGCGGACCCGCCCCGGCTCGAGCGGGTGCTGTTCCACGTCCTGCAGGAGTACGCCCGCCATGTCGGGCATCTCGACATCGTCCGCGAGCTCATCGACGGCAAGGTCGGGGAGTGACAACCCGAAAGATCCGACTTTGAGGTAGCCATAGCTACCTGAAAGTCGGATCTTTGGGGTTGTGAGGGTCGTAGATAGAGGGTTAGACGTCGTCCTCGGAGTAGGCGTGCTCGCCCCGGGCTGCCTCCTGGACGCTGCCGCCTCGTCGTCGCGGAGCTCGACGCGGCGGATCTTGCCCGAGATCGTCTTCGGGAGGTCGGCGAACTCGATCCGGCGGATGCGCTTGTACGGGGCCAGCCGCTCCCGGGAGAACGCCAAGATGTCCGCCGCCAGCTCCCGGCTCGGGGTAGTACCCCGCGCGTCAGCAGCACGAACGCCTTCGGCACCGCGAGGCGCACCGGGTCGGGGGACGGGACGACGGCGGCCTCCGCAACGGCCGGATGCTCGATCAGGACGCTCTCCAGCTCGAACGGGCTGATCCGGTAGTCGCTGGCCTTGAAGACGTCGTCCGAGCGACCGACGTAGGTGATGTAGCCCTCCTCGTCGCGCGAGGCCAGGTCACCGGTGTGGTAGAAGCCGCCGGCCATCGCTGACGGCGTTGAGCCGCTCGTCGTCGAGGTAGCCCGTCATCAGCCCCGCCGGGCGCCGGGCCAGCTCGAGGCAGAGCTCACCGTCGTCGCCCGACCTCGCCGGAGATCGGGTCGACGAGGGTCACGACGTAGCCCGGAAGCGGCCGGCCCATCGAGCCGAGCTTGAGCCGCTCGCCGGGCGGGTTCCCGACCTGTGCTGTCGTCTCGGTCTGGCCGTACCCGTCGCGGACCGTGATGCCCCAGGACCCGGCTGATCTGCGAGATGACCTCCGGGTTGAGCGGCTCACCGGCGGCGACGCACTCGCGCAGACCGAGCCGCTGCGACCCAGGCTGCGCCCGCATGATCATCCGCCACACGGTCGGCGGCGCGCAGAAGGTCGTCACGCCGACCCGCTCCATCACGTCGAGCAGCGCGTCGGGGTCGAACCGCCGGTAGTTGTAGATCACGATCGTCGCCCCGGCGTTCCAGGGCGCGAAGAAGCACGACCAGGCATGCTTCGGCCCAGCCGGGCGAGGAGATGTTCAGGTGGAGGTCGCGCGGCTGCAGCCCGATCCAGTACATCGTCGAGAGGTGCCCGACCGGGTAGGACGTCTGCGTGTGCTCGACCAGCTTCGGCTGGGCGGTGGTACCGGACGTGAAGTAGAGCAGCATCGGGTCGTCAGCGGCGGTACCTCCTCCGACCAGCGGCGTCGAGGTCTCCGCGATCGCCTCCTCGTACGCCAGCCAGCCGGGCGCGTCGCCCACGCTGAGGCGTACCAGCCGCTCCGTCTCGGGCCCGAACCGGCCCGCGTCGGCGGCGGCGGCGATGACCGCCTTCGCCTCGCCGCGCTCGACCCGGTCGGCCACGTCGGCGGCGGTGAGCAGGGTGGTCGCGGGGATCATCACGGCCCCCATCCGGATGCAGGCGAGCATCGCCACCCACAGCGGGGCACAGTTGCCCGAGCAACAGCAGCACCCGGTCCCCTCGTCTTACCCCGGCCGCATCGAGGTACCCCGCCAGCCGCTGCGACCGCAGCGACAGCTCGGAGAAGGTCAGCTTGGTCTGCGAGCCGTCCTCCTCGACGACGCATGAGCCCGGAGACGTCCGGCTGCTCGTCGGCGAGCACGTCGAACCAGTCCGTCGCGTAGTTGAAGGTGTCGAGCTGCGGCCACCGGAACTCGCGGTAGGCGGCGTCGTAGTCCTCGCGATGGGCGAGCAGGTAGTCGCGTGCTGCTCGGAACGCAGCCGTAGCCGGGGTGGGACGACCGCCCGTCTGTCATCGCTGCTACCTCCTGGATCGCCGGGTGTCCTGCCGGGTCTGAGTCTGGTCATCATCGGTTGGACAGGTAAAGACCGGATAGATTTTCGACGTGCCCGAATCCGACGAGCGCGCCCCTACCCCGCCCATTGGGAGGCCGACGTCTTGCTGCTCGACGGCGGCGCGGCCCGGATCCGGCCGATCCGGCCGAGCGACGCGACCGCGCTTCATCGAGTTCTACGCCCGGGTGTCCCCGGAGTCGAAGTACCTGCGGTTCTTCGCGCCGTACCCGTCTTGTCCGACCACGACGTCGAGCGGTTCACCCACGTCGACAATCTCGAGCGGGTGGCGTTCGTGACGACCATCCGCGGCGCGATCGTCGCGGTCGGCCGCTACGACCGGCTGGACGAGAGCGACCCCGACAAGCCGCGAGGCCGAGGTGGCCTTCCTCGTCGAGGACGCGCACCAGGGACGCGGCATCGCCCAGATCCTCCTCGAGCACCTTGCCGAGGCCGCCCGAGAGCGCGGCATAGCGAAGTTCATCGCGGAGGTGCTGCCCGACAACTCGCGGATGGTCCAAGTGTTCAGGGACGCCGGGTACCGGGTCGCCGGCGGCTACAAGGACGGCGTGCTGATGCTCGAGTTCCCGATCGCGTCCACCGACACCGCGGTCGGGGTGATGCGCTCCCGCGAGCACCGGGCCGAGGCACGCTCGATGGAGCGGTTCTTCATGGCCAAGAGTGTCGCGGTCATCGGGGCGAGCCGGCGCCACGACACGATCGGCGCGACGCTCGTCCGCAACCTCGTCCTCGGCGACTACGCCGGCCGGGTCTATGTCGTCAACCCCGCTGCTGAGGCGGTGGCCGGGATGCCGGCGTACCGGTCGGTCCAAGAGATACCCGACTCCGTCGACCTGGCGATCGTCGCGGTGCCCGCAGAATCCGTCCAGGACGTCGTCCTCGACTGCGCCGCCAAGGGCGTGCACGGCCTGGTGGTCATCTCCAGCGGCTTCGCCGAGACCGGCGAGGAGGGCCGCCGCCGTCAGCGGCGACTGGTCGGGCTCTCCCGCTCGTATGGGCTGCGGCTCGTCGGCCCCAACTGCCTGGGCGTCATCAACACCTCGCCCGACGTCTCCCTCAACGCGTCGCTCGCACCCGACATGCCGCCGCGCGGGCGGGTCGGCTTCTTCTGCCAGTCCGGCGCCCTCGGCGTGGCGATCCTCGAGACAGTGGCCCGGCGCGGGCTCGGCCTCTCGACGTTCGTCTCCGCCGGCAACCGCGCCGACGTCTCGGGCAACGACCTGCTGCAGTACTGGGAGGAGGACCCCGCCACCGAGGTGGTGCTGCTGTACCTGGAGTCGATCGGCAACCCCCGCAAGTTCTCCCGGATCGCGCGCCGGGTCGGCCGCAGCAAGCCGATCGTCGCCGTCAAGTCCGGGCGCACGACCCAGGGGGTCCCGGTCGGGCATACGGTGCGCTCGACGATGGCCCCGAAGGCAGCTGTCGACGCGATGTTCCGCCAGGCCGGCGTCATCCAGGTCGAGACCCTGGACGAGATGTTCGACGTCGCCCAGCTGCTCGCCCACCAGCCGCTGCCGATGGGGCCGCGGGTCGCGATCGTCGGCAACTCCGACGCCCTCGGCCTGCTCGCCGCGGACTCCGCCGCCGCTGCGGGGCTCGTCGTCGAGATGTCGGTCTCGCTCGGCGCCGACGCATCGGCGGCGGACTTCGAGGCAGCCCTGGATCGCGCCATCGACAGCGACGACGTCGACGCGGTCGTCACCGTCTTCATCCCGCCCCTCAACACGACCGGCGACGAGGTGGCCGCCGTCCTCGCCACGGTCGGCGACCAGTCGGACAAGCCGATCGTGTCGACGTTCCTCGCGACCGTCGGAGTCCCCGAGCTGCTGCGGGTCCCTGACCTGGCTGCGTCGGCGGGCCGTGGTTCCGTACCGTCGTACCCCGCCCCGGAGTCAGCGGTCCGGGCGCTGGCCCGAGTCGTGCACTACGCCCGTTGGGCGAGCCGGGCGCCCGGGAAGGTGCCGCGCTTCGACGACATCGACGCCCCTGCGGCCCGTCGGCTGGTCGCCGACTACCTGGGCGGGGCCACCGAGCCGTCGACTTGACCGACGACCAGCTGCGCCGCCTGCTCGCGTGCTATGGCCTCCGGCTCGCGCCCCTTCGGCGCGTCACGAGCCTGTCCGATGCGCTGACAGCCGGGGAGGAGTTCGGTTGGGACGTGGTACTGAAGGCGACCGCAGACCACCTGCGTCAGCGTCCCGACCTCGCCCATGTGCGCCGCGACATCGACGGGTCGGCTGCCATGACGACCGCCTGGACCACCTTGAACGGCCTGATCGACGACCCGTCGCGGGCCGAGTTCGTAGTACAGCCGACGGCCCCGTCCGGGATCTCGGTCACGATCGGCAGCCTGGAGGACACCCTCTTCGGCCCGATCGTCTCCTTCGGCATGGCGGGAACGGCATCGGAGCTGCTCGGTGACATCGCCTACCGGATCCCTCCCCTCACCGACTCCGATGCGGCCGACCTGGTCAGGGATGTGCGGGCCGCGCCGCTGTTCTTCGGCTACCGCGGCAGTGAAGGCGTCGACGTGCGGGCCATCGAGGAGATCGTCCACCGGCTCGCCCAGCTGAAGGACGACCTTCCCGACGTCCAGGTCCTCGACCTAGGGCTCGTCCTTGCCAGCGCCGACGGCGCTCAGGTGCTGAGGGCGAGCGGTTGCCTGTCCGCAGTGACCGCCGGGCGCAGCGACGTGCTCACCCGTCGGCTGACCGGCCCGTCGAGCAGCGAGGACACGCTCATCACCTGAGCCCGTGCAAGCATGGCGGCATGCCCGAAGCGAGCCTGACGAACCAGTCTGCCGAGCTGCATGCGGCCATCGACAGGGTCGGCTACTACCCTGCGGTCGTCGCGGACGCCGTCGAGGCCGCGCTGTCAGGGGAGAAGGTGACGAGCTTCGTCATCCATCACGAGCCGACGTTCGACCACGACGAGGTCCGCAGACACGTCACCGTGCTTGCCTTGACGCCTACGCAGGCTGATCGTCGCGCACACGGACGAACATCCGCCTGACGACCTCCTGCCGGAGCCCTATGCTTCGACGTCGACCGAGGCGGTACCGATCTCGACCATCGGCAGTGTTGCCGTCACCCGGATGGTGGCCAACCCGGCGAAGCAGTCCGGTCCGCGAACCACGCCACCGGTGACCGAGGCCGTGCTCACGGTGGGCTGGGGAGCCGTCCGCCGCGTCGACCTCGAGCCCGCGACCTGCGGCGACCCCGACTGCGTCGCCGACCACGGCTACAGCGGGACGCTCGCAGCCGAGGACTTCGCCCTGCGGATCAGCTCGAGCGCCGATGGTCCCGAGGCCGTCGACGCCCTGCTCGACTTCGCGCGCTCCCTGAGCGCCGCCACCATCCGACCTTGACGGACCTCGTCGACGGCAGGCCGTCTCGCCTCGCTACTTCGGAGGTGCGCTCAGCGACGTGCTGGGTTCCGCGGTGGCGGCCACCGGGGCGTCAGGCTGGATCAACGCGCTCGACCTGCCCCCCGCCGACGCGTATGTCGTGCTCCTGGTCGACGGGCTCGGCTGGAACCAGCTCTCGCGCACCCGGAAGAGGCGCCCTACCTGAACACATTGGCGGCGCTCGCCGCAGCCCATCACCTGTGGCGTCCCGTCGACGACGGCCACGAGTCTGACGAGCCTGGGTACTGGCCTGCCGCCGGGCGCGCACGGCGTGGTGGGGTTCACGTCCCGCATACCGGGCACCAACCGGCTGCTGGACGCACTGCGCTGGGACCGAGGCGTCAACCCCCGCGAGTGGCAGGTCTACGACACCGTCTTCGACCGCGCGGCCGCACAGGGAACGCCGGCGACGATCGTCAGCAGGCGCGAGTTCGAGGGCTCCGGGTTGACGGAGGCCAGCCAGCGAGGCGCTCGGTTCGTCGGGGCCGACTCCCTCGGTGAGCGCATCTCGGCGGTGGTCCGGGCCAGCGCCGCCAGCGGCTCGCTGACCTACGTGTACGAAGGTGAGCTGGACGCCACCGGCCACCGCAGTGGCTCGCACTCCTGGGCCTGGGACCACCAGCTCGCGACGGTCGACTACCTTCGCGCTGAGGCTGCGCGAGGCCCTTCCCGAAGCGCGTCGGCGTCGTGGTCACCGCTGACCACGGGATGGTCGACGTCGTCGCCCGAGGGTCGGCTCGACGTCGACGAGCCCGAGTTCGTCTCGCTGCTCGACGGGGTGGAGCTGTTCGGCGGCGAGGCCCGGTTCCGGCACCTCTACTGTGCGCCAGGGTCTGCCGCCGACGTCGTCGCGCGGTGGCGGGACCGCCTCGGAGCGAACGCGTGGGTGGTCTCGCGGGACGAGGCGATCGCCGAGGGCTGGTTCGGCGCGGTGGACTCGCACGTGCGTCCGCGGCTCGGCGACGTCATGGTGGCGAGCCGGGGCCAGACCGCCGTCGTGTCGTCACGTCGCTTCGCCGCACGAGAGCTCGCTGATCGGTCTGCACGGGTCGTTCAGCGCCGACGAGATGCTCATACCGCTGCTGGTGGACCCCTTCTGAGCCGGCCCTCCACCCGAAAGATCCGACTCTCAAGTCGCTATGGCTACCTGAAAGTCGGATCTTTCGGGTTGAGAGGGCTGGGGGCTACGGTTCGGAGTCCTTGGACTTGCCGAACATGATCTCGTCCCAGGTGGGCACGCTGGCTCGGCGTGCGGCTCGCCGCCGCCGCTCGGGCACCAGGCCCGACCACGGGCTGGTCCGGTGTCGGTGCCGCCTCGACGGCCGGTTCGTCGGGCGGGGCGGCAGGCACCGTCTGGGGACCGTCGCCCTGGTCCGGTCTCGGGCTCGATGGTCGCGACCCCGATGATCGAGTCCGCCGCATCGGCGTCGCCGTCGGCTCCACCGGCTCGCGGCCCGGCTCCGCGACGGCCCTGACCACGGCTGTCAGGTCGTCTGTCTGCTCGTCCTCGTCGTCGAAGGCGTCGTCGCCGGGGAGGCTGAGCAGGTCGTCGCCGGTACGGACCGAGGACAGCCGACGCTCGCCTTCTCGGCACCACCCTCGCGGGGCTGCGGACCCTTGCGGGTCGACTGGCGCTCGCCGGTCAGCCACTTCGCCTCGTCGTCATCGGCCAGCGAGTAGCGGCCGACAGAGTCGAAGACGAACGCTGCTGCGTGCTCGCGTTCACCCGACTGGTATGTGGTGCGGACCGCCCACCGGCCGTCGTCTCGGCGCCACGCGTCCCAGTCGGCGCTGCCGGGCTCGATGCCGCGCGACTGCAACCGCTCGGACACCACTGCGTCGAGGGTGCGGGCCGGACCCTCGGCGTTGCGCCGGCGGACATGGTGCCGCCGGGCCAGCTCCGCGATGTGCCGCCGCTCGGCCAGAACGGGCACACAGTAGGGCATCACCTTGTCGACCGAGACCTGGGCCAGCTGGGCCACCGACTCGGGGGTGTCGCCCGCACGGATGCGGGCCTGGATGTCACGCGGGCGAAGAGCGCTGTCCATTTCGATCTCCAACTGGCCGAGCCTGGCACGGTCGCCGCGAAGTGCCGCGCGCAACCGTTCGTCTGCGGAGGCGGCGTACTCGGCGCCCGTCTCGTCGACGAACACGACGTGACGGCCGTCGGCGTCAAGCCCCACCAGCTCGAGCTTGCGCATACGTCCTCCGGCACCTGTCTGCATTGAGGCGGCCTCAGTGTCACGTGAGGTGTGGACCGATCATAGTCAGGGACTTCCTCGCCTGACCGGTAGACAGCGCCACGACAGCGGCCAGAACCCCGCTCACGACCGGGACGAGGTACGCCGTGCCGGTGCCGTAGGCGTCGACGAGGTGCCCGGCGATCGCCGCCCCGGGCGCCACCCCGAAGCCGATCCCCGTGCTGAGCCAGGTGATTCCCTCGGTCAGCCGAGCCGGAGGAATGTTCGCCTCGATCAGCGACATCGAGGCGACGAGCGTCGGGCTGATCGCGAACCCTCCCAGGAACAGCGCCAGGGCGAGCAGGTAGACGTTGGGGACGAACGGCAGGGGAACCATCACGGTTGCCATCCCCAGCGCGCCGAGCCGGTAGCGCTTGAGCAGGCTCGCCTGCCAGTGGACGGCGCCGGTGATCGAGGCCGGCGATCAGGCTCCCCGAGGCCCAGATCGCGAGCAGGGCGCCCGTCAGCGCGACGTGGCCGTGCTCCTTCGCGAACGCGACGGTCACCACCTCGGTCGCCCCGAACAACGACCCGAGGCAGGCCGCGGCGACGACCATCGGCACCAGCCAGGCCCAGTCGAGTGGCTCGACGACCGGCGCCGACGCCGGTGGCGTTCAGGACGGGTGGCTCCGTCGAGCGCTGCGACGCGAGCCAGCAACCGCCCAGCGAGGGCCAGGCAGCTGACCACGAGCAGCCCCGCGCGCTGGTCGACCTCCGTGGCGAGGACGGTGACGAGGACCGGGCCGAGCATGAAGATGGACTCGTCGACGACCGCCTCGAGGGAGAAGGCGGTGTGCAGGCCTGGCCCGGCCTGGAGCACGTAGGTCCACCGGGCCCGCACGCAGGCGCCGACGGGCGGGTACAGCGCGCCGGCCACGGCGGCGAACAGGTGCGGCACCGGTGTCGGCCACCCGAGCTCGACCGAGGCGATGAGCCCGACGATCGCCGCGGAGAAGCCCGCGAAGGCGGCGACCAGCGTGCGCGACTGGCCCACGCGGTCGATCAGCCGGGCCATGGCGGGCGACGAGACGGCCGTCGCGACCATGTAACACGCGGAGATGACGCCGGCGGTGCCGTAGGAGCCGGTGCGGTGCGACACGAGCAGGACGATGCCCAGCGAGATCGTCGACATGGGCAGGCGCGACAGCAGGCCCGCGACCGAGAACGCCTTGGCGCCCGGAGTCGACAGCACGAGACGGTACGGCGCCAGCATGTCGGGAGTCTATGGTCCGGCGACCGACGGCTCGGCCGCGTCGGGGCGTCGAGGGGGCCGCGCGTGCGCAGTGGCAGGATCGACGCATGCCGACCCCAGCCCGAACCTTGCCCTACGACGCCCTCTTGGTGGTGTCGTTCGGGGGGCCCGAGAAGCTCGACGACGTGATGCCGTTCCTCGAGAACGTGACGAAGGGCCGCGGGATCCCGCCCGAGCGGCTCGAGGAGGTGGCCGAGCACTATGTGGCCGTCGGCGGCCGTAGCCCGATCAACGACCAGAACCGGGCCTTCATCCAGGCCGTCGGCCGCGACCTGGACGCGCACGGGATGGGCCTGCCGATCTACTGGGGGAACCGTAACTGGCACCCGTACCTCGCCGAGACGGTGGACAAGATGGCTGCGGACGGCATCCGCCGGGCGGCCGTCTTCGTGACCAGCGCGTACGCGTCGTACTCGGGCTGCCGGCAGTACCGCGAGAACCTGTACGACGCGGTCACCGCCGCGGGGACGCCGCCGCCCCGGCTCGACAAGCTCCGCCACTACTTCAACCACCCCGGTTTCGTGACGGCCTTCGCGGACACGGCGTCCGCGGCGCTCGACGAGCTGCCGGACGACGAGCGCGACAGCGCGCGGCTCGTCTTCGTCACGCACTCGATCCCGCTGAGTATGGCGTCGTCGGCGGGTCCCACGGGTGAGGCGTACGTCACCCAGCACCAGTCGGTGGCGCGGGTCGTCGCCCGCGAGCTGCGTCGTCGTCGCGGCACGACCCACGACTGGGACCTCGACGTACTGCAGCCGGTCCGGGCCGCCGCACATGCCGTGGCTGGAGCCCGACGTCAACGACCACCTCGAGTCCCTGGCGGAGTCCGGCGTGCGCGCCGTCGTGCTCGTACCGATCGGCTTCGTCTCCGACCACATGGAGGTCGTCCACGACCTCGACACGGAGGCCGCCGCCACGGCGAAGCGGCTCGGTCTCGCGTTCGCCCGGGCGGGGACGCCCGGCACCCATCCGGCGTTCGTGTCGGCGGTGCGCGAGCTCATCGTGGAGCGGGCGGCAGCCGAGTCGGGAGAGCCGGCCCAGCGCTCGGCGCTGGGATCCCTGGGCGCCGCCTGGGACACCTGCGCGGCCACCTGCTGTCCCAACCCGCGTGGCGGCCGACCGGCGCTGTGCGAGTCCGCCGCATGAGCGCTGCGACCGAGCTGCTGCTGGTCGGCGAGGCTGCCGCCCGCGATGCCGGGCAGCTTCTCGTCGCGGGCCAGGAGAGCACCGTCGAGGTCACCTCGACCAAGTCCAGCCCTACCGACATCGTGACGGCCGTCGACCTGGCGTCGGAGGACCTGATCCGGCGCACGATCCTGGCCGCCCGGCCCGGCGACGGCTTCGTCGGCGAGGAGGGCGACGACATCTCGGGCTCGACAGGGGTCGTGTGGATCGCCGACCCCATCGACGGCACCGTGAACTACCTCTACGGCATCGCGCAGTTCTCGGTGTCCATCGCGGCCAGCTTCGAGGGCACCGTCGTGGCCGGAGTCGTGCACAACCCGATGTCGGGGGAGACCTTCACCGCCGCCCTCGGCGAAGGTGCCCGGCTCGACGGCCGCGAGATCACCGTCGGCTCGTGTACCGACATCTCGCAGGCACTCGTCGGCACCGGCTACAGCTACCGGGCCGACGTCCGGGCCCATCAGGCGACCGAGACCGCACAGCTGGTCTCCCTGGTCCGCGACATCCGCCGGATCGGATCCGCGGCCCTCGACCTGTGCTACGTGGCCTGCGGGCGCTACGACGCCTACGTCGAGCGGGCGCTGCATGCCTGGGACCTCGCGGCCGGTCGGCTCATCGTGACCGAGGCGGGCGGAAGGGTCGAGGGCCTGCACGGCCAGGAGCCGGGTGAGCTGATCGTCACCGCGGCCGGCCGGCAGCTGTACGACGCGTTCCACGAGTCGCTGCTGGCTGCCGGCTTCGGCGACTGGTCCCTGCCAGACTGGCCCTGAGCAGGCCGATCTCGGAGGAGGCGCCGTGGCATACCGAAGCCCCGTCAACATCCAGCACCAGCTGAAGGCATCGGCGGGTGACCGGATGGCCGACCGGGTCGCGGCCAAGTTCGGCTCGTGGACGTTCCTCGGGTACATGACGGCGCTGATCGTGGTGTGGGTCGCGGTCAACGCGCGCCGCCTGGCGGCTCCAGTGGGACCCGTACCCGTTCATCTTGCTGAACCTGGTCTTCTCGACCCAGGCGTCCTACGCCGCCCCGATCATCTTGCTGGCGCAGAACCGCTCCGCCGCGCGCGACCGGCTGCAGACCGAGCACGACTTCGTCGTCAACCAGCGGGCCGAGGCCAAGATCGACCTCCTGCTGCTGCATCTCGACGTCCCGCAGAACGCGATCGACGCTATCAACGCCGAGGTGGCGAGCCTTCCTGGCATCCCGCCGGCCACCGCCTGAGAGATTTCCGCCGCGATCCCTGGTGTACCGACGAGAAATAGGGCACAATTCCGCCCGCCGGGCGGGCACAAACGGCGGGCTCCGCGCGTTACAGACATGCGCGGCACGACATGTGCCACGAGACAACGACAACTGAGCGGACAATCCCTAGATGGCAACAGACTACGACGCACCTCGCAAGACCGAGGAAGAGCTCAACGAGGACTCGATCGAAGAGCTGAAGGCGCGTCGCCACGACAAGAACTCCGGCAAGGTCGACGAGGACGAGGTCGAGGCCGCCGAGTCGTTCGAGCTGCCCGGCGCCGACCTCTCGCACGAAGAGCTCTCGGTGCAGGTCCTTCCTCGTCAGTCCGACGAGTTCACCTGCTCGACCTGCTTCCTCGTACACCACCGCAGCCAGCTGGCGAGCGACAAGAACGGCCAGCTGGTCTGCCAGGACTGCGCGGCCTGACGCGTCGCCGCGGCTAGCCCTTGCCCCGCGCCAGCCGCTTGAGGGTCACCTTGTCGGTCTCGTCGGCGTCCTGCATGCCGGGAGGGACGACCCCGAACGACCGCACCCAGTACATGGCGGCGCGTCGCGTCATGTAGGTCTTGGTCACGCCCAGCGCCATGCCGCTGACGGCGGCCCATAGCAGTGCCTCCCGATGCGCGATCGCCGGGTTCTCGGGCTTCGTGGGCGGCTTGCGCCCGGTGGCGGTCTTCCAGACGGCGTCCAGCGCTTTCGTGGTGGCGATCCCGCTTCCGATGGCGGCCCCGCTGCTGATCAGCTTCCAGAGGCGCTTGCCCTTCTCGGCCTTCTTCTTGGCGGCCTTCTTGGCGGCCTTGTCCTCCGCGGACACCGACGTCTTCTTCGCCACGAGGGCTCCCTCCCCATCTAGCACGGCCCTGAGCGGGCGGTGGTCTAAGTATGCTTCGCCCCGCGGCGCACGCCACCCGGGCGCAGGTGACCCGCCAGCTCGTCAGCGTGCCGGGTGGAGACGACCCAGTAGGGCGTGGGGTCCCGGTCGTCGTCGACAGCTATCTTCACCGCGCCTCGGCAGTAGGTCCTGACGAGCAGGTATGCCCTCGCGTCGGCGTGTACCCCGAGCAGGTCGCGTGCGGAGTCGGCGTCCAGGACCTCGACCGCGCCGACGCACGGCCATGGCAGGACGGCCCTGCCCGCGTGCAGGCCGGCGCTGTCGGTGCTGACCCGGGCACCGCTGTACGCGGATCAGCCCACCGACCACGGCCGCTGCGGCCACCACGACGGCGACCCATGCCACAGCGAGCGGGAGTGGCCACGAAGAAGCACCACCAGACAGCGGCGACGGCTCCGGCCGCCAGCACCCACCAGGACACCGGAGCCCAGAGGGTCTCCTGGTAGTCGTCCCGGTACTCGTGCACAGGGCAAAGCCTGCCATGCTCCTCGCGAGTAGGGTGGGCAGTCGTGCTCGGGCATGACGACGACAGGGAGGACGACGCGGCGATGGTCGAGGTGCTGATCAGGCGCGTCGACGCGGCCGCTGTCCTGCCGTCCTACTCCCACCCTGGCGACGCGGGCGCGGATCTCGTCACCACCGTCGACGTCTCGCTGGCCCCGGGGGAGCGGGCCATGGTGCCCACCGGGCTCAGCATCGCCTTGCCGCCGGGCTACGTCGCCCTCGTGCACCCACGCTCCGGACTGGCCGCGGCCCACGGACTGTCGATCGTCAACGCCCCCGGGACCGTCGATGCCGGCTACCGCGGCGAGATCAAGGTCGTCCTCGTCAACCTCGACCGGTCCGAGCCGATCGTGCTGAACAGGGGCGACCGCATCGCGCAGCTCGTCTTCCAACGGGTCGAACAGGCCCGGTTCGTCGAGGTGGACACCCTGCCCGGCGTCGGTCCGCGGGGCAGGCGGCTACGGTTCGACCGGAGGCTTCGGCGCCTGCCGTGGGGACCACCGAGGAAGGCCACCAGTGATCTTCCGCCGCCGTCGCAGAGGTGACGACCCGGAGCCGGGCGACGGTCCGGACACCGGCGACGACGCTGGACGAGCTCGAAGGCGAGCGACCGCGCGGCCCCTGGGACCGCAGTGAGACCACCGTCGACGAGACCGATGAGACCTACATCGACCTCGGGGGACTGATCGTGCGCGGCCGCGCCGGGCGTGGAGCTGCGACTGCAGGTCGAGGAGCCCTCGGCTGCCGTGGCCGGCGTCTTGCTGGCCGGTACGGAGTCCGGCCTGGAGCTGCGTGCCTTCGCGGCGCCGCGCTCGAGCGGCATCTGGGACGACGTCAGGGCGGACATCGCGGCCGAGGCTGCCAAGCGGGGCGGCACTGCCACGGAGCGCGACGGAGAGTTCGGCACCGAGCTCACGGTCGTCGTCCCCGTCCAGCTGCCGGACGGCCGCGTCGGCGAGCAGATCAGCCGGATCGTCGGGGTCGACGGGCCACGGTGGCTCCTGCGGGGCACGTTCTTGGGACGCAGCGCCGAGGAGCCCGATCCCGAGGGCCAGCTCGAGGCCGCTTTCCGCGACGTCATCGTCGTGCGGGGCGACGCCGCGATGAAGCCACGGGAGATGCTCGAGATGCACATGCCGAAGGAGGCCGAGATCGCCTTGGCCGAGAGCCTGGGCGAGGATCTCGACGATTGAGCGGAGCGGATCCCGCAGACTTCGCAGGACCGTTACGCTGGAGGCATGAGTACTTCAGTCGAGGGCGGCCGGATCCGACGAGCGCTCCGTCGGCTGTCCGCCTCTCCGGACGAGCTCGAGGCCGACGAGCTCCAGGTCAGTCGGGTGAACCAGGGCTGTCAGCAGATCGAGGACCCTGCACGACCGGGAGGTCGTCACCGTGTACGGCCAGCTCAAGAACGTGTCCCTGGCGCCGAGGGCCGGCACGCCGTCCCTGGAGGCGTGCCTCTACGACGGGTCGGGCATCGTCACGCTCGTCTGGCTCGGTCGGCGTACGATCGCGGGCATCAAGCCCGGCAGTCAGCCTGGTCGCGCATGGCCGGGTGTCGTGCAACGACGGCCGCCGAGTGATCTTCAACCCGCGCTACGAGCTCCAGGTCTGAGCGCGTGACGGAGGCGGCGTCCGGGGGGACCGGCACCGCGCCGGCTGCCGCACCCGTCATGCACACAACCATCGAGGCGCTTGTCCGCGAACAGCTGTCCAAGGCGCTCGGTGGCAGGCGGGGAATGCTGGAGAGTGCCCTTCCGACACGTGGGGTTCACCCTCTGCTGGGTCACCACCCACGACCTCAGGCTGTCCCTCGTCATCTCCGCGGCGCTGGCGGTCGCGCTGCTGGCGGTCCGGATGGCCCAGCGGTCGAACGTCCAGTACGTCGTCAACTCCCTGGTCGGCATCGCGATCGCCGCCGTGTTCGCGCTGCGCTCCGGGCGGGCCGAGGACGCGTTCTTGCCGGGCCTCATCTACAACGCGGTGTACGCCGTGGTCCTCGTCGCGACAGTCGCCATCAGGTGGCCCCTGATCGGGTTCATGATCGGCAGCGTCACCGGCGACCCCACGGGCTGGCACAAGGACCGTGCGCTGGTGCGGCTGTGCTCGAAGCTGACCCTCGTCCTCGCCGCACCGTGCGTCGCCCGGGTGATCGTGCAGTACCCGCTGTGGGCGAGCCACCACGCCGGCTGGCTAGGCGTGGCGAAGCTCGCGATGGGATGGCCGTTGCAGGTCGCCGGCCTCGCCGCAATGGCCTGGCTCCTCAACCGAGACGAGACGCCGATCGACCTGCCGCAGCCGGCCGCGTCCGGCCGGCTGAGCCACGCCGTCCGGGCCCGGCTCAGCCCTGCTCGATCCTCGGTGTGCTCCAGCGGCGCGAGCAGCTGCTCCAGGTCGGCCTCCGCCGACGCCATGGCCACGAACAACAGCTCGTCGCGCGCCTCGAGCGTCGCGTCGGGATCCGGCCGGTGAACATGGCCCTCGCGCAGCAGCGCGAGCAGCGACGTCTCGCCAGGCCAGGGGACCTCACGGACCTGCGACCCGACGTACGGGGAGTCGTCGGGAAGCGTGAGCTCGACCATGTTGGCGTCCCCCTGCCGGAACGTCCACAGCCGCACGACGTCGCCGACCGTCACAGCCTCCTCCACGAGCGCCGACATGATGCGCGGGGTCGACACCGACACGTCGACGCCCCACGACTCGTTGAACAGCCACTCGTTCGACGGATGGTTGACCCGCCCGACCGTCCGCGGCACGGCGAACTCCGTCTTGGCGAGCAAGGCGATGACCAGGTTGGCCTTGTCGTCGCCGGTCGAGGCGATCACGACGTCGCATCGCTGGAGGGCCGCCTCGTCGAGTGACGACAGCTCGCACGCGTCGGCGAGCAGCCACTCCGCGTCGGGGACGCTGTCGGCCCGAATGGCGCGCGGGTCCTTGTCGATCAAGAGCACCTCGTGACCGTTCTCGAGAAGCTCGGCGGCGACGGACCTGCCGACGGCACCTGCTCCGGCGATGGCGACGCGCATCAGAGACTCTCCGGTCCTGCGGCGATGGCCGCCTCGACGGCGTCGGCGCCGTCCTCGGGGATCACGAGGTGGATGAGGTCCCCGTCCTGCAGGGCGGTGATGTCGGAGGCCATCCGGCCCTGGCCGAGCCGGGTCAAGAACGCCACCACGGCACCGGTGGACTCGAGGTCGGACACCTTGCGTCCGACCCATGCGGCCGGGACGGCGATCACGCTGATCCGGATCCTCCCGGACGGGTCGCGCCACTCCGGCTCCGCTCCTGGGGGCAGCAGTCGCCGGACCATCTGGTCCACCGTCCACCGCACCGTGGCGACGGTCGAGATGCCGAGCCGCTGGTAGACCTCCGCACGGCCAGGGTCGTAGATGCGGGCGACGACGTTGTCGATGCCGAACGTCTCGCGGGCGACCCGGGCCGAGATGATGTTGGAGTTGTCCCCGCTGCTGACGGCGGCGAAGGCGCCCGCCCGGCTGATCCCGGCTGCCTCGAGTACCGCCTGGTCGAAGCCGTACCCCTCGATCTTGTCGCCGTTGAAACCCGGACCGAGCCGCCGGAAGGCGTCGGGGTTGTTGTCGATGATGGCCACCGAGTGGTCCCGGTGCTCGAGAGCACGCGCCAGCATCGCCCCGACACGACCACATCCCATGATGACGATGTGCACGGTGCCCTTCCCAAGTGGTCGTTCTGCCGGATCTCGCCCGGCGCCTTGCGGCCGGTTGTTGCGAGGTTTGACGCTACAGCGCCTGGCCGACGGTTGCACCCACCGGCATTCTCGCCGCCTTGGCATCCGTACTACCTGACTGTGCCACGTGGTCTAGCATCCGAGCGTGGGAATTGGAGATGTCGGCAAGCGGCTCCTGCTTGGCCGCAAGCTCCGTAGCACCCAGCTGGGCGAGACCCTGCTGCCGAAGCGGATAGCCCTGCCGGTGTTCGCCAGCGACGCACTGTCGTCCGTCGGATATGCCCCCGACGAGATCTTCCTGACGCTCTCGGCGGCCGGACTCGCCTACTACACGGCCTCGTGGAAGGTCGGCATCTGCGTGGCTCTGGTCATGTTCGTGGTGATCGCGTCGTACCGGCAGAACGTCCAGGCCTACCAGTCCGGTGGAGGCGACTACGAGGTCGCGACCACCAACATCGGGTCCCTCGCCGGACTGACGGTGGCCAGCGCACTCATGGTCGACTACGTGCTGACCGTCGCCGTTTCGATCTCGTCGGCCGCCCAGTACGCCGCCGCCGCGATCAACCCCCTCCAGGGCCACGAGGCGACGCTGGCGATCATCGCCGTCGTCTTCTTGATGACGGTGAACCTGCGCGGCGTCAAGGAGTCCGGCACCGCCTTCGCGATCCCGACGTACATCTTCATGTTCTCCATCTTCGCCATGGCCCTGTGGGGGTTCTTCCGGTACTTCCATGGGACCCTGCCTCACTCCGAGCTCGCCAAGTACCACATCCAGGGAGCCCAGACGGCGGCGGGCGGCATCGGCGGGTTCGCCTTGGTGTTCCTCCTGCTGCGGGCGTTCGCCTCCGGTTCCGCTGCTTTGACGGGGGTGGAGGCGATCAGCAACGGCGTGCCGGCATTCCGAAAGCCCAAGGGCAAGAACGCCGCCACCACGCTGCTGCTGCTCGGCACCATCGCCATCAGCATGGGGCTGTCCATCCTGATCCTCGGCAACCTCATGCACGTCCGGCTCGCAGACGTCAACAACGGCGTGCGGCTGGTCGACCCTCATGGCCACGTGGTGCCCGGGGACTTCCAGCAGGACCCGGTGATCGGGCAGCTCGCCAAGGGCATCTTCGACCACTTCCAGCTCGGCTTCTACGTCGTCGCCGCCTCGACGGGCGTGATCTTGGTCCTCGCCGCCAACACCGCGTACAACGGGTTCCCGGTCCTGGCCTCGATCCTGGCCCGCGACGGATACCTGCCCCGGCAGCTGCACTCCAGAGGCGACCGGCTGGCGTTCTCCAATGGGATCGTCTTGCTGGCCGGGTTCGCCGTGTTGCTCATCTACGCCTTCGACGCCCAGGTGACCAAGCTCATCCAGCTGTACATCGTCGGTGTGTTCGTCTCCTTCACCACCAGCCAGACCGGGATGATCCGGCACTGGACGCGTCTGCTGCGTACGGAGTCGGACCCTGCGGAACGAAGACGGATGCAGCGCAGCCGGGTCATCAACGCGATCGGCTTGACAGTCACTGCCATGGTGCTCGTCGTCGTCTTGATCACGAAGTTCACGCACGGGGCGTGGATAGCGATTGTCGCCATGACCGTGTTGTTCTTCGTGATGCGCGGGATCCGGCACCACTACGACCTCGTCCAGCGCGAGCTCGCCGCGTCCGACGAGGACGGGTCGCTGCCGTCGCGCATCCATGCCGTGGTGCTCGTCTCGAAGGTGCACAAGCCCACCCTGCGGGCCGTCGCGTACGCCCGGGCGTCGCGCCCCAACACCCTCGAGGCCATCACGGTCGACGTGGAAGAAGAGGCCACGGGCGCCCTGCTGAAGGCCTGGGACGATGCCGGCATCCCGATCCCGCTCACGGTGCTCGCGTCGCCTTACCGCGAGATCACCAAGCCGATCATCGACTACGTCAAGGACATTCGGCGCCGCAGTCCCCGCGACGTGGTCACCGTGTACATCCCCGAGTACGTCGTCGGGCGCTGGTGGGAGCAGATCCTGCACAACCAGAGCGCGCTACGGCTCAAGGGCCGGCTGTTGTTCATGCCCGGCGTGATGGTCACGTCCGTGCCGTTCCAGCTGCGGTCGTCGGCTGCGGCCGCCGAGCGTGCCGACCGGGATGCGCTCGTCGCGGGAAGTCTTCGCCGGCGTCCGCTCGACGACCACGACGAACGATGACGTCGCCGGCGCCTGAGTCACTCGCCGGCCTCGACGTCGAGCTGGAGATCGGGCCGATCGCCCACGGCGGCCACTGCGTCGCCCGGCACGAAGGCCGGGTGGTCTTCGTGCGGCACGCGATACCGGGCGAGCGCGTACTGGCGACGATCACCGAGGGTGCCGAAGACTCCCGCTTCCTGCGCGCGGACGCGGTCGAGATCTTGACCGCGTCGGGCGACCGCGTCGAGGCGCCGTGCCCGTACGCGGGGCCGGATGCCTGCGGCGGCTGCGACTTCCAGCACGTCGCCCTGGAGCGCCAGCGCTCGATGCTCGCCGACGTGGTCGCGCGAGCAGCTGCACCGGCTTGCCGGCATTGACTGGACGGGCGAGGTGGAGCAGGTGCCCGGCGACGTCCGGAGGACTGCGCTGGCGTACCCGGGTGCGGTACACCGCCACCGACGACGGCCGGCCGGGGCTCCGCAAGCACCGCTCGCACGACGTCGTGCCGATCGGCGACTGCCGGATCGCGTCGACCCGCCTCCCGGACGTCACCGACGCGCTCGTCGGCGGCGCGCCGTCTGCGGAGGCGGTGGCGACGAGCACCGGAGACCTGGCGGTCCTGACCCCAGGATCAGCCGTGCCCGTCGTGTCGGAGGAGGCGGCGGGGCGCCGGTGGTCGATGCACGCCGACGACTTCTGGCAGGTCCATCCCGGTGCTGCCGAGGCGCTCGTCGCTGCGGTCGTCGACGGGGTCCGCCCCGCTTCAGGTGAGCGCTGCTGGGACCTCTTCTCCGGCGTCGGGCTGTTCGCCGGCGTGCTGGCGGAGCGCGTCGGCCCCGCCGGCTCGGTGGTCGCGGTGGAGTCCCGCCGGCGCGCCGTCGAGCACGCCCGGTCGAACCTCGCCGACCTACCCCAGGTCCGCTGCGTGCACGACCGGGTCGAGCGCTTCGTCCGGAGCCGGATCGCCCAGGGCAGGCTCGACGCCGTCGTGCTAGACCCACCGCGCTCGGGGGCGGGCGGGCGGGTCATCACCGCCCTGGCGCGCCAGTCGCCACGAGTCGTTGCCTACGTCGCCTGCGACCCGGCGGCGCTGGCACGCGACCTGGCCACGTTGCGGCGGTACGGGTACGACCTGACTGCCCTTCGCGCCTTCGACATCTTCCCGATGACCCACCATGTGGAGTGTGTCGCCATCTGCCACCGCACCTCATGACCCGCAAGATCCGACTCCCACGTCGCTATGACGACTTCAGAGTCGGATCTTTCGGGTTGTGGGCCAGGGTTCCGGAAGGCTCGCCGGTCATGTATCTTGATGTCAAGATACATTCGCTCGTGAAGGAGACACCGATGAGCTCAGCGGACAGCTTCGACGCCTTGGGCACCCTCGAGGTGGGCGACGCGACCTACCAGATCTACCGGCTGTCCGCCGTGAGCGGCGACGGCCTCGACGTGGCCAGCCTGCCGTACAGCCTCAAGGTGCTGCTCGAGAACCTGCTCCGCTGCGAGAACGGCGCCGACATCACCGCCGACGACGTGCGGACCCTCGCGGGCTGGGACGCCGACGCGAAGCCGAGCGAGGAGATCCAGTTCAGCCCGGCGCGGGTGATCATGCAGGACTTCACCGGCGTGCCGGCCGTCGTCGACCTGGCCACCATGCGCGAGGCGATGAAGGATCTCGGGGGCGACCCGGCCAAGATCAACCCGCTGGCGCCGGCGGAGCTCGTGATCGACCACTCGGTGATCGCCGACGTGTTCGGGACCTCCGCCGCGTTCGGCCGCAACGTCGAGTTCGAGTACGAGCGCAACCACGAGCGCTACCAGTTCCTGCGCTGGGGGCAGGGCGCCTTCGCCGACTTCAAGGTGGTGCCGCCGGGCACCGGGATCGTGCACCAGGTCAACATCGAGCACCTCGCCAAGGTCGTGTTCACCCGCGAGTCCGACGGCGAGCTGGTCGCCTACCCGGACACCTGCGTCGGCACCGACTCCCACACGACGATGGTCAACGGGCTCGGCGTGGTCGGCTGGGGGGTCGGCGGCATCGAGGCCGAGGCGGCGATGCTGGGCCAGCCGGTGTCCATGCTGATCCCGCGCGTGGTCGGCTTCAAGCTGTCGGGTGAGCTTCCCGAGGGAGCGACGGCGACCGACCTCGTCCTGACGATCACCGAGCGGCTGCGCCAGCACGGTGTCGTCGGCAAGTTCGTCGAGTTCTACGGACCCGGCGTCGCCGCCGTGCCGCTCGCGAACCGCGCGACGATCGGCAACATGTCGCCCGAGTACGGCTCGACGATCGCGGTGTTCCCCGTCGACGACGAGACCCTGCGGTACCTGCGCCTCACCGGGCGGGACGAGGCCCAGGTCGCCCTCGTGGAGGCGTACGCCAAGGAGCAGGGGCTCTGGCACGACGCCGACAAGGAGGCCGCGGTACTCCGAGTACCTCGAGCTCGACCTGTCGACGGTCGTGCCCTCGCTCGCCGGTCCCAAGCGCCCGCAGGACCGGGTGTCGCTCACCGACGCGAAGCAGAGCTTCCGCACGGCACTGCTCGACTACGTCGAGGCGGGCCACGAGGAACCGCAGGACGGGTACGACGCAGCCGCGGCCGAGTCCTTCCCGGCCAGCGACGTGCCCTCCTACAGCGGCCACGGCGACGACGACGCGCCGCCGCCGCGCGACGACGTCGCGGCGCCGACGAGCGCGACCCCGGCCGGCCGAGCACCCGGGTCCCGGTCACCCTCGCCGACGGGCGCCAGCTTCGAGCTGGACCACGGAGCGGTGGCCATCGCGGCGATCACCTCGTGCACCAACACGTCGAACCCGTCGGTGATGATCGGGGCCGCCCTGCTGGCCAAGAACGCCGTCGACCGAGGGCTGACGAGCAAGCCATGGGTCAAGACCTCGCTGGCACCGGGGTCGAAGGTCGTCACCGACTACTTCGACCGGTCCGGCCTGACGCCGTACCTGGAGAAGCTCGGCTTCAACCTGGTCGGCTACGGCTGCACGACCTGCATCGGGAACTCCGGCCCGCTGATCCCGGAGGTGAGCGACGCCGTCAACTCCGCCGACCTGGCCGTCGTCGCGGTGCTCTCGGGCAACCGGAACTTCGAGGGCCGGATCAACCCCGACATCAAGATGAACTACCTCGCGTCCCCGCCGCTCGTCGTCGCCTACGCGCTGGCCGGCTCGATGGACGTCGACCTGTACGCCGAGCCGCTCGGGCAGGACCCGGCCGGCGCCGACGTGTTCCTCAAGGACATCTGGCCGTCGACCGGCCGAGGTGGAGGAGATCGTCGGCAACGCCGATCACGTCCGAGATGTTCACCAAGGACTACGCCGACGTCTTCGCCGGAGACGAGCGATGGCAGTCGCTCGACACGCCGGAGGGTGACACGTTCGCCTGGGACCCCGACTCGACCTACGTCCGCAAGCCCACGTACTTCGACGGCATGCCGGCGGAGCCCGACGACGTCGTCGACATCCAGGGCATGCGGGTGCTCGCGAAGCTCGGTGACTCGGTGACGACCGACCACATCTCGCCGGCCGGCTCGATCAAGCGCGACTCGCCGGCCGGGGTCTACCTGAGGGAGCACGGCGTCGAGCCGCGCGACTTCAACAGCTACGGGTCCCGCCGCGGCAACCACGAGGTGATGATCAGGGGCACCTTCGCCAACATCCGGCTCCGCAACCAGCTGGCGCCGGGCACCGAGGGCGGCTTCACCCGCAACTTCGCGGCGGACGGCGAGGTGACCTCGATCTACGAGGCGGCGATGGCGTACGCCGACGCAGGACACCCCGCTGATCATCCTCGCCGGCAAGGAGTACGGCTCGGGCTCGTCTCGCGACTGGGCGGCCAAGGGCACGTCCCTGCTCGGGGTGAAGGTGGTCGTCGCCGAGTCGTACGAGCGCATCCACCGCTCGAACCTGCTCGGGATGGGCGTGCTTCCGCTGCAGTACCCCGAGGGGGAGACCGCGGAGTCGCTCGGCCTGACGGGGGAGGAGACGTTCGACGTCAGCGGCATCACCGAGCTCAACGAGGGCCGTATCCCGCCGACCGTGCAGGTGTCGGCGAGCGGCGGCGGCGACGCCGGTGACCTTCGATGCGGTCGTCCGGATCGACACTCCGGGCGAGGCCGACTACTACCGCCACGGGGGCATCATGCAGTACGTGCTGCGCAGCCTCCGCAACGAGCTGACCCGCGGTGCCGGCCCATACCTGGCAGAGCCTGGCCGCAGCGACGCTGCGCCGCCAGTTTCCAGGTGTCGCCGACGCGAGCCGTAGCGGGGCTCAGCGACCCTGTTCGGGCGGATCGGGCCGATCCAGTCGCAGGCCGCGCGGGCGCCGTTCCTCACGGCCTCGTCGAGGCTGCCCGGCGTCACGAACGCGACGGTCGAGTGCGGCCTACGAGGCGCTTGACATCGTCCGGTCCACCAGCCTGCGCGGGACGGTGCACACGTCGCTGCGGGGCGACCACGGCGCACTCGACGCCCTGGCCCGCCGTACCTCGATGAACCTGTGGTGCCGGACCCTGAAGCTGAGCGCCGCCGACGTCACCAGGCTGCGCAGCCGGATCGAGGACTTCACCGCCGAGGGCTGGCTTCCCCACGCGGACCTGTACGACCGGGTCATGGGATGGCTCGCCGCCGAAGGCTTCGACCCGGCGATCGCCGCCAGCAGGGACGGGGTGGGCTTCGCGCTGTACCGAGGCCACAGCGCACTCCTGCGCAAGACCACTGACCGGCGGCTGGCACCAGCAGGGCACCTACGGCTACCGCTCGGCGGCCCGTCGTCCTCGGTGACCCGTCGTCGACCCCGACGACGCGCTCACCCGGCTGACTCGTATCGCATCTGTCGGCGTTCGGGCCGGCGACCCGGCGCGACATCGCCTGGTGGACGGGCGACGGCCTACGCCGGGTCGATGCCGCCATCCGTGGCCTCGGTGACGAGCTCGTGGCCGGTCCCCGGACCGGACGGCCACGACTATCTCGACCTCGCCGACCCACCGGCGAGTGGTGCCGGCGACCCCGGTGTCCGGCTGCTCCCGGAGTATGACGCCCTGCTGCTCGGGTACGCCCCGACGGGCCGGGCCAGGTTCGCCGACCCACGGGCCATCTCGTTCTCCTGGAACCGGGCGAACGGCGTCCACGCACCCACCGTGCTCGCCGACGGGCAGGCTGCGTGGGACCTGGCGGCTGCACACGTCGCGGCAGGCGCACCCGGCTGCAGGTGTCGATGGTTCCCGGCGAGCGCAGACTTCGTGAGGAGGACCTCGCCGACCAGGCGACGGCGGTGGGTCGGGTCCTGGACGTGAGCGTCGACGGCGTCGAGGTGGTCACGACACCAGGCGGCTGATCCCGTCGCGGAGCCGCTCGGCGTACGCGGACGCCTCGGCGTCGTCGGCGTACCTGGTCCGGGGCCAGAAGAACCCGCGCAGGCCGTCGCCCTTCGTGCGCGGCACCACGTGGACGTGGACGTGTGGGACGGACTGTGAGACGACGTTGTTCATCGCCACGAAGGTGCCTTGCGCGTCCAGTGACGTCACCATCGCCGCTGCCACCGTCCGGACGGTGGTGAAGAGGGGCAGCACGAGCTCGTCGGGAAGCTCGACGAGGGTGTCGACGTGCACGCGCGGCACGACCAGGACGTGGCCCTTGAAGACCGGGCGGATGTCGAGGAACGCCACCGTCTCGGCCGTCTCCCACACGACGGACGCCGACAGGTCTCACCCGACACGATCCGGCAGAAGAGGCACTCCACCCCCCGCAACCTAACCGCCGACACGTCAGCGGCGGCCCGGTTCTGTCGGCGTGTCGGCCGCTCAGTTGACGTCTCGAGGGTGGCTGCGTATCGAACATATGTTCGAGTCGAGTGGTAATCATCGTCGGACATGGCCGCCACCGTCTCACCGCCTGGCTGGCCGGAGCAGGTCCGCCCGCCGGGTGCGCCGTGGTGGGAGGACACCGCGATCGGCTGGCTGCTCGACCAGTGCCCTCCCGACTACCGGATGTACGCCGGTCTGCGACGTCATCCCGTCGTGCTCGCGAGGTTCACCGCGCTGCACACCGAGGCGAGCATCCAGGCCGCCCAGCGGGGTATCTCCGAGGCCCGTACGGTCCTTCGCGACGTGCTGCCCACGGAGTCCGTCGAGGGTGCCGTGGCCATGTGGGAGCGTGAGGGAGCGCGGCTGCTGAAGGTACGCAGAGCAGTCAGCCTGATCGAGGAGGCGTTCCGCGGCCGCCAGTTCAGGGCGCGGCTGTAGACCTCTGCCGTCGGGGCCGTCCCCGCGTGTGTCAGGCTTGGGCCCGCGTACGATCGTGGGAACTAGTGAAGGTGAGGCTGTGGGTCTGCTCGAGGAGCTCCGTGGTCCGGGCGATCTCCGCCATCTCGACGCCGAAGAGCTGACCGCTCTGGCGGCCGAGATCAGGTCGTTCCTCGTCGCGAAGGTGTCGCGAGCCGGTGGCCACCTCGGGTCCAACCTCGGGGTCGTCGAGCTCACCATGGCGGTCCACCGGGTCTTCGACTCGCCGTACGACAAGGTGGTCTTCGACACCGGCCACCAGGCGTACGTGCACAAGATCGTGACCGGAAGAGCCGCCGACTTCGACACCCTGCGCCAGCAGCACGGCCTGTCCGGCTACCCGAGCCGCGCCGAGTCGCCGCACGACCTGGTCGAGAACTCCCACGCCTCCACGGCGCTGTCCTACGCCGACGGGCTGGCGAAGGCGTACCGGATCACCGGCGAGGACAGGTACGTCGTGGCCGTCGTCGGCGACGGCGCCCTGACCGGCGGGATGGCGTGGGAGGCGCTCAACAACATCGCCGAGGCCGACTCCAGCAGGCTCGTCGTCGTCGTCAACGACAACGGCCGCTCCTACAGCCCCACGGTGGGTGGCCTGGCCCGCCGGCTCGCGTCGCTTCGGACGGACCCCCGCTACGAGGAGCTGCTCGACTCCGTCAGGAACCGGCTGACGCGTACCAAGGTCGTCGGCCCGCCCATGTACGACGCTCTGCACGCCATCAAGAAGGGCCTCAAGGACGCGCTCGCGCCGCAGGGTCTGTTCGAGGACCTCGGGCTCAAGTACCTCGGCCCGGTCGACGGGCACGACCGGGCGGCGCTGGAGGAGGCACTCACCCAGGCCAGGAACTTCGGTGGCCCGGTGATCGTGCACGCCCTCACCCGCAAGGGGCACGGCTATCCTCCGGCCGAGAGGCACGACGTGGACAACTTCCACTCGCTGGGCGCCTTCGACCCGGAGACCGGCGACCTGCTCGCCGCCGCAGCCACGGTGTGGACCGACGTGTTCAGCGAGGAGATGGTTGCGCTCGGCGCCGAGCGTCACGACGTCGTCGCGATCACGGCGGCCATGCTGCAGCCGACCGGCCTCGACGCCTTCGCCACCGCGTACCCTGACCGTACGTTCGACGTCGGCATCGCCGAGCAGCACGCCGTCACCTCGGCCGTCGGTATGGCGATGGCTGGCCTGCACCCGGTGGTGGCGCTCTATGCGACGTTCCTCAACCGGGCGTTCGACCAGGTGCTGATGGATGCCGCGCTGCACCGTCAGGGCGTCACGATCGTGCTGGACCGCGCCGGCGTGACAGGTGAGGACGGCCCTTCCCACAACGGCATGTGGGACATGTCACTCCTGCAGATCGTGCCAGGGCTGCGCTTGGCGGCTCCCCGCGACGGCGCCCGTCTGCGCGAGCTGTTGCGCGAGGCCGTCGACGTCGACGACGCGCCGACGGTCGTGAGGTTCCCGCGCGGCGCCGTCCAGCCCGACCTCGAGGCCGCCGAGAGGCTCGGCGGCGTCGACGTGATGGTCAGGGTGGGCGACCCGGACGTGCTCGTCGTCGGCGTCGGCTCGATGGTCGAGACCTGCGTCGAGGTGGCCCATCGCCTCCTGGCCCAGGGCATCGGCGTCACGGTCGTCGACCCCCGGTGGGTCAAGCCGCTCGCGCCGGAGCTGCTCGAGCTGGCGGCCTCGCACCGCCTCGTGGTCACCGTCGAGGACAACGGCAGGGTCGGCGGCTGCGGGAGCGTCCTCGCCCAGGCCGTCCTCGATGCCGGCCTCTCCGTACCCGTCCGGGTCTTCGGCCTCCCGCAGCGCTTCCTGGAGCAGGGGAAGCGGCCGGCCGTCCTCGACGAGGTCGGCCTCGACGCGCAGACTCTGGCGCGAGAGGTCACCGCCCACATGGCGGCGCTCGAAGGCACGGTCGACGCGCGGACGCCCACCTCGACAGCAGACTCCGCCTGAGGCCTCAGCGAGGCTCCCGCCTCTCGGCAGCAGCCGCGTCGGCGTCGCGGGAGTAGTTCGGGTCGGTCGCGAGCCGACTGTTGCCGGGCGCTGTACGTGAAGTACACGACGAGCCCGATCGCCATCCAGACGAAGAACCGGATCCAGGTCGCGCTCGGAAGGTTGAGCATCAGGTAGACCGACGTCAAGACGGCGAGGATCGGGACGACAGGGACGCCAGGGCACCTGAAGGCCCGCTCCAAGTCGGGGCGGGTCCGCCGGAGCACCAAGATCCCGATCGCCACCAAGACGAACGCGAAGAGGGTTCCGATGTTGACCAGCTCCGCCAGGTCGGCCAGCGGTACGAAGGTGGAGATGAGGGCCACCACGACCTCCGGTCGTGAGCGTTGTCCGCACCGGGGTCCCGAAGCGCTCGCTGACCTTGGAGAACGAGGGCGGAAGCAGTCGGTCGCGGCTCATCGCGAAGAAGACCCGGCTCTGCCCGAGGAGCAGGATCATCATCACCGTCGTCAGACCGATGAGCGCCCCGACCGAGATCGTGGTCGCGAAGCCCGGGTGTCCTACCGAGCGGAACGCCGCAGCGAGTGGTGCGGCGACATGGATCTTGTTGTACTTCACCATTCCGGTGACCACGAGGGACACGGCCACGTACAGGGCCGTGCAGATGCCCAGGGACGAGAAGATGCCGATCGGCATGTCGCGCTGGGGGTTCTTGGTCTCCTCGGCCGCCGTGGCCACGATGTCGAAGCCGATGTAGGCGAAGAACACCAGCGCCGCGCCGGTGAAGATGCCGCTGATCCCGAAGGCACCGGGAGAGATGCCGATGTCCTGCAGCAGCGAGGACGTCGGCGCCGAGCCGGGCGCCGCGTGGGAACCGGCGGGCGGGATGAACGGCGAGTAGTTGCTCCACTTGATGAAGAACAGTCCCGCCACGATGACGAGCAAGACGATGCTCACCTTGACGACGACGAAGACGAAGTTGACCTGTGAGGAGATCTTGATGCCGAGGCAGATGACGGCTGTCAGGATCAGCACGATCGCCGCCGCGACCAGATTGTGCTTGTCGCCGTACGCGAAGCTCGGGATGGTGATGCCGGCCTGGTCCATCACGTCCGCGAAGTACGTCGACCAGCCGACGGCGACCGTACTGGCTCCGAGGGCCAGTTCGAGGATCAGGTCCCACCCGATGATCCAGGCGACCAGCTCGCCGAGGCTGGCGTACGAGAACGTGTACGCCGAGCCGGCCACCGGCACGGTGCTGGCGAACTCCGCGTAGCACAGCGCGGCGAGAGCGCAGGCCAGGCCGGAGAAGACGAAGGACAAGGCGATGGCCGGTCCGGCCTTGGCGCCGGCGGCTTCACCGGTCAGGACGAAGATGCCGGTGCCGATCACGACCCCGACGCCGAACACGGTGAGCTGGATGGGCCCCAGCTCCTTGCGGAGCTGGTGCTCCGGCTCTTCGGTGTCTGCGATCGACTGTTCGATGGTCTTGGTGCGGAAAGCGTTCATGGAGCCCTCTCCCCGATGCATGGACGAGCCTCACCCTTCTCAGCAGGGACGAGGTCCACTTCTTCGGGCAGCAGCATGTCGTGCATTGCCGTCCTTGGGAAGGACCGACCCATGCCATGATCTCGGTGTGCCGCACACCGTCGTCGAGCTGCTCGACCTGCTCGAGCTCGAGCAGCTGGAGGTCGACCTCTACCGCGGCCGCCAGCCGCGAACCGCCCTGCAGCGTGTCTTCGGGGGCCAGGTCGCGGCACAGGCGCTTCGGGCCGCCTGCGAGACCGTCAGCGAACAGGTCGTGGTGCACTCGCTCCACTCGTACTTCCTCCGGCCCGGCGACACGGCGGTGCCCATCGTGTACGACGTGGAGCGGATCCGCGACGGGCGCTCGTTCTCGACCCGCAGGGTGATGGCCCGCCAGCACGGCACCATGATCTTCTACCTCACCGCGTCGTTCCAGGTGCCCGAGCCGGGCTTCACCCACCAAGACGCCATGCCCGCGGTACCGGGGCCGGAGGAGTGCCCGACGCTGGGTGACGTCGTCCGTGGGCTCACCGGACGGCACGACATGTCGTGGGAGCGGGAGTGGGCTGCCCTCGACGTCCGCTACGCCGGCGACTCGCGACCCGGTGGGGAGATCGCGCCGGAAGGCGAGCCGGCGCGCGCCACGGATCTGGCTCAGGGCTTCGGGGGACGGTGCCGGCAGACCCGGTGACGAACACCTGCGTCCTCGACCTATGCGAGCGACCTCACCCTGCTGGGCGTGAGCCTGGTGCCGCACGGACAGGTGATCTCGTCGCCCGAGATCATGGCGGCGTCGCTCGACCACAGCATGTGGTTCCACCGGCCGTTCCGCGCCGACGAGTGGATGCTGTACGACCAGCACTCGCCGTCGGCGTCCGGTGGCCGCGGCTTCGCGCTGGGCCGGGTCTTCAGCCGTAGCGGCGCCCTCGTCGCGTCGGTGGCGCAGGAGGGCCTGATCCGGCCGGTCGGCGCGGCCCGTGACGCCCTCAGCGCTGGTCGGTAGACGCCTCAGCCGGTGTACAGGAAGGTCGCCCTGGCGCGCCAGTCCTTGCCGTCGATCGACGGCCCGCTGACGTGGGTCGCGGCACCCGTGATGGCGCCATCGCTCCAGGGCACCTTCTCGAGGTCGCCGCTCGTGCTCGAGCCGACGTACAGGTTGCCGCCGGCGAGGAACATCCCGGAGGCGGTGGCGAAGTCGACGCCGTTGCCGCTGGCGGGCCCGTTGAACCGCACCGCTCCCACGACCTGACTCTGCGGCGTGAAGTAGCGGTAGTACAGCTGGGACTGGCCGGAGAGCGTGTAGTACAGGCGCCCGGCGAACCGGTCGTAGAACATGCCGGTGATGTTGGGGATCTCGTTGGCGAAGTTCGTCAGGCCGTACAGGTTGACGTTGGTGGCGGGGCCGAACGTGGTCCCGTTGAACGTCCTGGCCTGCAGCGTGCCGTCCGACCATCCCGTGTAGAGGGTGTTGTCGATCATGACGGCGCCGCGGGCGTCGCTCCAGGTCTGGCCGCCGTTCGGCGACGGTCTGGTCGCTCGCGGTCGTGCCGTCGAAGCGTGCGGTCGACGACCGTGTCGCCGGCGCCGGCCGCGGGCACCGGCACGTCGTTGTCGATGATCTCGATGCCGTTGACGAGCGGGTTCTCCGCGACATGGCTGAAGTCGATGTTGACGTCGCCGTCGCTCGTGACGTCGAACGTCTTCATCGTGCCGACCTGGTTGCCCACGTCGGCGACGACGTCGTAGTCGGTCAGCACCTGGTTGCCGTCGATCGAGACGTCGAACTGCCGCTGACCGGCGCTGGCCGTGCAGCTGCACCCGTTGGAGAAGTACAGCCGGACCGTGAGGTGGTCGCCCACCGGCGCCGGGAAGTCCCACTGCATGGGCGGGCTGTCGTTCGGTGACCAGCGCTCGGTCGAGAAGATACCGGTCGGGGTGCTGTCGGGGAGGTTGCGCACCGCGCTGGATCGGCAGCGATCCCCAGTCCGCGGCATTGCTGTTGGAGTTGCGGTACGGCGAGGGGCTGTCGGACGTGTCGGCCGCCCAGTCGGGCCCGTTGTCGGTGGCCAGCTGCGTGGGTCCGCCGGTGTCGACGCGGGCGATCCAGTGGCCGCTCGCGTTCGGCCGACTGGCCGAGCAGGTACACGTCGCCGGGCAGTGAGCCGGTGAGCTCAGCGGGGAGCTGGGTGCCGCCGAGCAGCGGGAACAGCGCGATCCGCTTGCGGATCTCCCCGCCGGTGTGGTTGGTGTCGTGGCCGACCCACAGACCGGCGGTCGTGGGCAGGAACTCCCAGACGCCGACCCCGCGGTCGCGTGTCGGGTTCCAGGTGAACGGCAGCCCGTTGCGCGGGTCGAGCGCGGCCAGACCGGAGCGAGGCTACGGCGCCCTGCCCTGCGGAGTCGGCGTTGAAGGGGTTGTTCATCCAGCGGAAGTGCCCGCCGACGTAGACGACGGGCCCGGTGACCTTGGCCTGCGTGAACGTGTCGCCACCGCTGTAGTCCACCCAGCTCGGGTCCTGGCCCGCCGACATCCGTCGACGGAGCCGAGCTCCCAGCGTGAGGCGCTGTCGCAGAGTGTGCCCGAGCCGACGCCGCCGGACTGCGCTCCGGTGGCGACCACGACCATGTAGTCGCCCGACGGGGCGATGTCGACGTCGCGAAGGTAGGTGTCGAAGACGGCGGCGCAGTTGCTCGTGTAGCGCTGCGGTCGCCCAGTCGCTGAGCTGGGCGGTCGGGCCGGTGAGGTCGAGCATGACGATCTGGGGCCGGCTCTGCCCGTCGACTGTCTTGAAGTTGCCGACCGCCACCAGCGTCGAGCCGTCGTCGCTGATGTCGAAGTGCTTGATGCCGAGGCCGCCGCCGTTCCACGTGTCGGTGAACGTCGCTGCCAACGTGTTGGTGTCCGCTCCGGTCGTCGCGTTGAGCGCGGCGAGAAGCGTCCGCGGCTGGCCGCCGACCGTCGTGAAGGCGCCGCCGATGTACAGCTTGCCGTTCGCCAGCTGCATGTCGGAGATCCCGCCGTCGGGATTCGGCGACTTGAAAGTCGAGACCACGGCACCGGTGGTCGCGTTGATCCGCGCGACCTTCGTGCGTGAACTTGGCGCCGTTCACGCTGCTGAAGAGCCCACCGATGTAGACGGTGCCGTCGCCGGCGTCGACGACCTCGGAGACCTCCTTGGTGCCCACGTTGGGGACGAAGGTGGTGTCGATGGCGCCTGTGGTCGCGTTGAACGCGAAGATGCTGTTGCGGGTGACCGTGGTGACCCCCGGTCGGGGTGACCTTCGTGAACTTCCCGACCGCGATGATCCGGTTGCCGACCTGGACCATGGACTCGACCTTGCCGTCCTCCACGTTGGGCGTGAAGTTCTCCGGGTTGGCGGAGACGATCCGGTCCTGTACCGGCTCGGCGGCCTGTACCTGCGCGATCGCGCCGAGGGCGACGACTGTAGCCGTCACCGTGACCAGGCCGAGTCGAAGATAGTTGATCATGCAGCCAAGACCCCTCGTGGTCGGAGCCCGGAAGGCGAGAGCGCCATCCGGTCGCCTTCGACCCATCGGACGGGTCCTTGCTGCGATGGGCGCAACAGGTGGGAAGGTCACCTCAGAGTATTGGGCCTATCAGCCGGTCAGCACACGGCGTATGGCCTAATTCGTCCCGGGTACGCGCCCGGTCGGGTCAGCTGCTGCGGGCCGCCCAGGCCGCCAGCAGCGCATTCTCTCGTTCCTCGGAGATGCCCCACCCGGGGACCATCGGAGGCTGGTCGTCCTGGATCCACTGCCAGGTGTCGGAGACCGTCTGAGCGAGCGGCCGCGGGGACAGCCCGCTCGGATCGCCCTGGTCGCATCGGCCGCCAGGGTCCGTTCGTGGACGCCCTCGGTCCACAGCGGCAACGACTGGTGCGTCTCACCCTGCTCGTTGAGCCAGGGCGTCGGCCCAGGTCAGGGAGGTGTCGTCGGGGCCGACGGCGCGCACTGCCGACTCGAGCAGGTCGCCGAACCCGAACGGCGGCGTCGGCGAGACGCTGTTGTAGTAGCCGGCCTGCGCCTTCTCGGCGAGCCGGATGGTCCAGTCGGCCTGGTCGCGGGCGTCGATCACCTGGACGGGGCTGTCGGCGGGTCCGGGCGCGAGCACCTCGCCGCCCCGCGCGATCCGGCGCACCCACCAGGTGAAGCGGCCGGTGTGGTCGTGCGGCCCGATGACGTAGGTCGGCCGGACCACGGTGAGGTGGTCCGCGCCGTACGCGTCCTTCGCCTGCTGCTCGCACAGCACCTTCAGCCCGCCGTAGGTCTCAGCCGTCACGTCCTCCGTGGTCGGGTCGTCGAGCTGCTGCAGCGGCGGAGTCCTCGTCGAGACCGGGCTCGTCGGTGTCGGCGTAGACCGACATCGTGGAGACGAAGACGTGGTGGCCACCGCGGTCTCCGAGCGCCTCGGCCAGCGCGTTGACCTGGCGAGGGACGTAGGCGCAGACGTCGATCGTCGCGTCGAACTCGCGCCCGGCCAGGATCGTCAGATCTCCGTCGCGGTCGGCGCGGAGGTGCTCGGCCGGGGTCGAGCGCCGGGTCGTGGTTGACGCCGCGGTGCAGCAGGGTGAGGTCGTGCCCCCGCTCGAGGGCGGCCTCGGACATCGCCCTGCCGACGAACCGGGTACCGCCAACGATGAGTATGCGCATGGCCCGACTGTAGTCAGCGGGTCACCACCTCGCAGACCGCGCCCGGGCCGAGCGGGCCAATTGCCGGAGGGCCGCACATCATGCGTCCAGATGAATTACTGTGAGTAGTTATGCGTGTGCATTCTGTAACTTCCTCGCTGGCCGCCGTCGTCATCGCAGGTCTTCGTGATGGTGGCCGCACCCGCGCAGGCCGCCGACCGCCCGCACTTCCAGATGCCCTTCGCCTGCGGGGAGACCTGGCAGGGGTCGAGCCGGCCGTCGCACACCGCCCAGTCCGCTCGCCATCGACTGGAACCGCGACGCCAACGACGAGGGGCACCTGGTCGTCGCGACAGCTCCGGGGGTCGTGACGTCCGTCGTCGACCTCGGAGACAGCAGCTACGGGCTGTACATCGTGATCGACCACGGCAACGGTTGGACAACCCTGCACGCCCACCTCGACAAGGCGTTCGTCGTCGTCGGCCAGCAGGTCGACGCCGGGCAGGTGATCGCCCTGCTGGGTAACTCGGGGAACTCGACCGGTGCGCATCTGCACTACGAGCAGCGTCTCAACTCGGTGGACCGGCACGGGGTCTTCGGCGGCACGGCGTTCACGTACAACACCTGGTTGACGTCCAAGAACTGCGCCGAGGTGCCGGTCGTGGGCCGCTGGACGGGCGGCGCGCTCAGCTCGGTCGGTGTGTACAGCCGCAAGGCCGCGGGCGGGGTGTTCCGCGAGCGGCTCTCGTCGAAGCACAACAGCCGGGTGACGTTCGGGCTGCCGACCGACCAGCCGATCGTCGGGGACTGGGACGGTGACGGGCGCAGCAACGTCGGCGTGTACCGCACCGACCGCCGCGAGTTCGTGCTCGCCGCCGCGGACGGAACGACCCAGTCGTTCCGGTTCGGCCTCAAGGGCGACATCGCGGTCACCGGCGACTGGAACGGCGACGGACGCACCGATGTCGGCGTGTTCCGACCCGCGACGTCGACGTTCCGGCTCAGGAACGCGGACGGCACGCGTGACCCGCAAGGTGTTCGGCACGGCGTCGAGCCTTCCCGTCACCGGCGACTGGAACGGTGACGGACGCTGGCAGGTCGGCGCGTACGATCCCTCGACCAGCACGTTCAGCCTCGCCAAGGTGGACGGCGGGACGACGACAGTGGTCGTTCGGCGATCCCGCCTCGCTGCCGGCAGTCGGCTTCTGGAACGCCGGCCCGGTGTCGGACCTCGGAGTCTGGGACCCGGCTACCGGAGTGTTCTCCGAGCGGGTTCGGCCCACGGTCACGACGTCGCTGCGGTTCGGGCACATCCGCTGAGCCGCCGGTAGCTCAACCGCCGACGACGCTGCCCGAGAGGTGAGCCCGCGGCGCCGTCACCGACCGGACCTCGAAGTCGGTACGGCCGCGGTCGACCCTGGACGCGAACTCCACCTCACCGGGCAGCTCGACCGGGTGACGGAACGCCACCTCGCAGCGGTACGTGTCCGGTAGCCCCGCTTCCAGCTGGGCCAGACATCGGGCCACCAGCCACATCCCGTGGGCGATGTGGCGGCGGAAGCCGAACGGCCTGGCGGTGGCGTCGTACAAGTGGATCGGGTTGCGGTCACCGGACACGGCGGCGTACCGCCGACCGAGCCCCGCGGGCAGCTGCCACCTAGCCGGGACGACAGTGTCGCCCTGACCTTCGCCGGCGGGCCAGCCGGGTACGGACCCGGACGCTGCAGCCGGCTGGCTTGGCCGGCCGGCGTCCGCTGGCCGCTCGCGGTGCAGGAAGTCGCTTCGTGCGTGCCAGACCACCTGCTCGCCGGCTCGTGCCTCGGTCACGAGTGTCACCTGGCGTCCGCGTCGGTGCGGCCGAAGGTCGGTCGCGAAGACCGCCAGATCGAGCACGTCGTCCGACGGGAGAGCGCCGCCTCCTGCACGACTGTGTTGGCCACATGGACGACACCGACCGCCGGGAAGGGGAACCCGCGGGCGGTCAGCACCGCCAGCTGGAGCGGGAACGCCAGGGCCTGCGGGTACGACCCGGGGACGCGTGTCACGGTCGGCGAAACCGCACACCTCCCGGTACTCGCGGAGGCCCGGCGCCAGGGGTACGCGGACAAGCGGAGCGGCTCGGCGACCAGACCGTCCGGTCCGCTCCTGCGACGGCCGCGGAACGCAAATCGCCGCCCGCGCGGCCTGCCGCACGGCCCGGGTGTACAGAGCGGGAAGGCCGGCATCGAGGCGAGATCAGGCGTCACCCTCAGGCGCCGAGCAGGCTCTGGCCGCAGACCCGCACCGTGTTGCCGGTGACTCCGCCGGAGCCCGGATGCGCCAGCCACGCCACCGCCTCGGCGACGTCGACCGGCTGACCGCCCTGGTGCATGGAGTTCAGCCGGCGGCCGGCCTCCCGTGCCAACAGCGGGACGGACGCGGTCATCTGGGTCTCGATGAAGCCCGGGGCCACGGCGTTGACGGTGATCCCGCGGTCTCGCGTCCTCGCCGCGAACGCGTCCACCAGGCCGATCACGGCCGCCTTCGACGTGGCGTAGTTGGTCTGCCCGACGTTGCCTGCGATACCCGCGATGGAGGAGACAGCGACGACCCTGCCACCAGGACGGATCAGGTCCTGCTCCAGCAGCTCGGCGGTGATGCGCTCCGGTGCTGCGACGTTCACGTCGACGACCTGCGACCACCGCTCCGATGTCATGTTCGCGAGCCTTCGGTCCCGTGTGATACCCGCGTTGTGGACGACGATGTCGACCCCGCCGCGCGAGCTCGGAAACTCGCCGAGCGATCCGCTGGGGGGCGTCCACCGACGTGATGTCCAGGCTGAGGCGCTCCCCGCCGAGCTCGTCGACGAGCCGCTGGGTCGCATCGGCCGCCTGTGGGACGTCGACGCCGATGACCCGAGCGCCGTCGCGGTGCAGGGTACGAGCGATCGCGGCGCCGATGCCGCGCGACGCACCGGTGACGAGTGCGACTCTTGCCTGCCTGTGGGGCGTCCACGTCGACAGGCGGCTCGACGATGCCACTGGCAGCGGTCACCCGGATCACCTGGCCGGACACGTACGCCGACTTCGGCGACAGCAGGAAGCCGCAGCGTGGAGCCCAGCGCCGACTCGCCCCCCGGCCCGACGTAGACGAGCTGGGCGGTGGACCCGTGACCGATCTCCTTGCCCAGCGACCGGGTGAACCCCTCCAGGGCGCGCTGCGCGATCTGTGCCGAGACCGAACCCGCGGACTCGGGGGCGGCGCCGATCACGACCATCCGCCCGCAGCGTCGGAGTCGCCGCACGAGCGGGGTGAAGAACTGCTGAAGGGAGACCAGCTCCGTGACCGACGAGATCGACGTGGCGTCGTACACGACGCTTCCGAGGCGAACGCTCTCGTCCTCCGGCGCTGCGGTGAGCAGCTCGTCCTGTAACGGGTGCCAGGGCGGCTATCGCCTCACGTCGGCAGTGCCCGTCCCCGCCGACGAGCAGGGGCTCGACGAGCGGCGGTTGGCCCGGCGAGAAGCGGGTGAGCGGGACCGGGTCGGGGAGACCGAGCCGTTTGACGACGAAGGCGCCTACGGCGGTTCGGCTCAGCAGCTGGTACCTGTCGGGCACGCTGTCATCCCTCCTCGCAGGGCCGCGTGGATCACATACACCGGGGCAAAGGTAACTTGTCGCACGACCGCGCCCAGGGTGAGGTGCGGCATGACGAAGCGGGGGTGCGGCATGGCGAGGTCTCAGGGGCGCGTGCGGGACGTCGCTGTGGTGGGTGGCAACCGGATCCCTTTCGCCCGGGCGGGGTCCAGGTACCTGCGCGCCTCCAACCAGGAGATGCTGACGGCCGCCCTCGACGGACTCGTGAGCCGGTTCGAGATCTCCGGTGAGCGCCTCGGCGAGGTCGTCGCCGGCGCGGTGATCAAGCACAGCCGTGACTTCAACCTGACGCGCGAGGCGGTGCTCGGGACCTCGCTGTCTCCGCAGACGCCTGCGTACGACGTCCAGCAGGCGTGTGGCACCGGGCTGCAGGCCGTGACCGCCGTCGCCGACAAGATCGCCCTCGGTGTGATCGACGTCGGCGTCGCGGGAGGGGTCGACACCGCCTCCGACGTTCCCCTCGAGGTCGACGAAAGGTTGCGCACGGTTCTGCTCGACGCCGCCAGGGCAAGGACGACTGCGGACCGTCTCCGCGCGGTCTCGCGGATCCGGCCCTCCCACCTCAGGCCCGGCCTCCCGCGTAACCGAGAACCCCGCACCCGGCTCTCCATGGGTGAGCACGCGGCGCTGACGGCCGTCGAGTGGGAGATCCCCCGCGTCGAGCAGGACGAGCTGGCCGTGCAGTCACACCTGCGGCTCGCCTCCGCATACGACGGCGGCTTCTTCGACGACCTCGTCACGCCCTTCCTCGGGTTGAGCCGCGACGAGTCGCTTCGGCCCGATACGACGCTCGAGAAGCTGGCCAGGCTGCGCCCCGTCTTCGGCGGCGGCGAGACCGCCACGATGACGGCCGGGAACTCGACGCCGCTGTCCGACGGTGCCTCGGTCGTCCTGCTGGCCTCCGACGCGTGGGCCGAGGAGCACGGCCTGCCCGTACTGGCCCACCTGACCTGCCACGAGACCGCGGCGGTGGACTATGTCAACGGTGCCGAGGGCCTGCTGATGGCACCGGCATACGCGATGCCGCGGATGCTCGCACGGGCGGGGCTGAGGCTGCAGGACTTCGACTTCTACGAGATGCACGAGGCGTTCGCGTCGCAGGTCCTGGCCACCCTTGAGGGCGTGGGAGGACCCCATCTTCTGCCGCGAGCGGCTCGGCCTCGACGAGCCGCTGGGCGCGATCGACCGCGACCGGCTCAACGTCATGGGCTCCTCGCTCGCCGCCGGCCACCCCTTCGCGGCAACCGGCGGGCGCATTGTCGCGACACTCGCGAAGCTGGTATCCGAGCGAGCAGCGGCGGGCGGCGGAACGGCCCGCGGCGTGATCTCCATCTGCGCTGCCGGCGGGCAGGGAGTCACCGCAGTCATCGAGCGATGAGCGCACGCGTGGGAAGATGAGCGGTATGGACGAGAGCGCGGCGCACCGTGGCCGCTGACGCGGTCCCGTCGAGCTACGTCGCCCTGGGGGACAGCTTCACGGAGGGCCTCGACGACCGGTCCGGCTCCGGCGACGGCACCTACCGCGGGTGGGCCGACCGGGTCGCCGAGCAGTTCGCCGCCGGCCAGGACACCTTCCGGTACGCGAACCTCGCCGTGCGCGGGCGCAAGATCGGCGCCATCGTCGACGAGCAGGTGCCGCACGCGCTCGACCTGGCGCCGGAGCTCGTCAGTCTGGCCGGTGGCACCAACGACGTGCTGCGCCCCCGGGTGGACCTCGACAGCGTGGGCCGCATGGTCGAGGGCGCGGTGCAGCGGCTTCGGGAGAACGGCTCGCAGGTCCTGCTGTTCCAGTCCGTCGACCCGACGCCCCGGTCGCGGCTGATCGCGCGCACGCTGCCGAGGATCAAGGCGCTCACGACGATGGTCGAGGAGATCGCCCAGACGCACCAGTGCGTCCTCGTCCGGCTGTGGGGCGCGCCGGCGTTCACCCATCCGCGGGCTTGGAGCAACGACCGGCTGCACCTGTCCTCCGAGGGCCACGCGAGGGTCGCCGGCGCGGTCATGGAGGCTCTCGGTCTCGGCGACCACCGGTGGTCCGAGGACCTCGGCCCGTACGAGCTCGGCTCCCGGCGGCAGCGGCTCGCGGGTGACGTGCGATGGGTCCGGTACCACCTGGCGCCGTGGATGGGGCGTCGCCTGCGCGGCGTCTCCTCCGGTGACGGGCTGGCCCCGAAGTACCCCGAGCTGACCCCCTTCCCACCCGTCCCCTAGCGCGCGAGACGTCACCAGCGGCCCGGTTTTGCCGGCGTGTCGGCCTCGGATTGACGTCTCGGCGGAAGTGACGGCGTCGGGATCAGGTATCCGGCCCTGCTCGTCCGGCGAGCGCCCGGACGAGGTCGATCGTGTCCGCCTCGTTGGCGTCCTTGTCGTCGCGGTATCTCAGCACCCGGGCGAAGCGCAACGCCAAGCCTCCGGGGTAACGGCGAGACACCTGCAGCCCGTCGAAGGCGATCTCGACGACCTGCTCGGGCCGAAGATGCACGACGTGGCCGGACTGCGACGTCTGCAGCCCGAGGAACCGCTCGGTCTGCCAGGCCAGCATCGTCGTCAGTCATCCCCTTGAAGGTCTTGCCGAGCATGACGAACCCGCCCGCCGGGTCGCGCGCCCCCAGGTGGATGTTGGAGAGCAGTCCCGACCTCCTCCCGCTGCCCCACTCGACCGCCAGTACCACCAGGTCGAGCGTCTGGCGGGGCTTGACCTTGACCCAGCCGGCACCGCGGCGACCCGCCTCGTACGGCGAGCCGAGGTGCTTGACCACCACTCCTTCCTGCCCGGCCTCGATCGCCTCCGCGAAGAAGGCCTGCGCCGCCTCGACGTCGGATGTGACCACTCGTGGCACCGCCGTGCCGGCCGGAGCGAGGGCGTCCAGGTGACGCAGCCGCTCGGCGAGCGGCAGGTCGATCAGGTCGACGCCGTCGGCGAAGAGGCAGTCGAAGAAGAAGGCACTCACGACCGCTGCCGGACCTGAGGTCTCGAGCCTGCTGGCGGTGCGTGACGCCGTCTCCTGGAATGGACGCGGCCGACCGTCCGGGTCGAGGGAGATGGCCTCACCGTCGAGGATCAGCCGCTCCGCGGGGCTGCGACGCACGAGGTCCACGACCTCGGGGAGCCGGCCGGTGATCTCCTCCAGGCTCCGGGTGAACAGCCGTACCGTGGCGCCCGACTTGTGGGCCTGGACCCGGATGCCGTCGAGCTTCGTGTCGATCGAGACCTGGGCGCCGGCGCCCAGCTTGTGCATCGCTGCCTCGACGTCCGGCGCCGTCGAGGCGAGCATGGGCCTGACCGGCCTGCCCACCTCGAGCCGGAACGCCGCTACGGCGTCGATGCCACCCCTGAGCGCGGCCACCGCGACCGGACCGGTGGCGCCGCGCAGCATCACTGCCCGTCGGATCGCCGGCAGCGGTACCGAGCTGGCGACCGCGAGCGCGTCGAGCATGGCCGAGTCGAGGGCCCCCTGGCGGACGTCACCGGAGATCAGCCGGCGCAGGAAGTCCTGCTCGGCCGCCGTGGCGCGGCCGAAGAGGGATGAGACAGCCTCAGCCCGCCGACCGGCTGATCCCGGTCCGGTGAGCTCGCTGGCGCGCTGCAGCTCGGCGTCCACGTCGACGAGGGTGAGCGTCGGCTCGGCGGCGGGTGCCGGCAGCGACCGCAGCAACGCCCAGCCGATGCCGGTCCTGCGCTGACGTAGCTCGCCCGCGAGATAGGCGACGACGATCTCGACGTCCTCGGTGCCGGCCGCGCCGAGCAGCGCGGCCAGCGCCTGGCGTTTGGCCAGCCGGGACCGCGTCGAGGCAACCGACCTGCGACGTACCGACGAGCGCGTCGAGGAGCATGGGACCATTGTGTCGAGTCGCGCCGACAGGCCCGGAACGGCCGGACCGTCCGGCCTGGCGGTTAGCCTTGAGCGGTGACGTCGAGGGCCGTCTCCTTGCAGCGCACCTGGCGTCCCGGCTGGCCGTGCGACCCCTTCGACATCCTGCGGCCGCTGCGGCGGGGAAGTGGCGACCCGACCCTTCAGCGCGACGCCGACGGAGTCGTGTGGCGGGCGGCGATGACGCCCGACGGCGCCGGTGACGCTGCGGATAGCCCCTCGCCCGGCGCTCGCCGAGATCGAGCTCGACGCCTGGGGGAGCGGCGCTGCCTGGATGCTCGAGCAGGCGCCCGCAGCTCCTCGGCGCCGACGACGACGTCACCGGGTTCGAGTCGGCGTACCCGCGGGTGCGCCGTGCCTGGCGCGCGCAACCCGCACTGGCGGGTGCCCCGGTCGGGGCTGGTCCTGGAGTCACTCGTCGCCGCGGTCATCGAGCAGAAGGTGACCGGCAAGGAGGCCTGGTTCGGATGGCGGCGGCTGCTCCGGAGCTTCGGTGAACCTGCTCCCGGGCCGGGCGAGCCGCGGCGGCATGCGATGCCTGCCGCCGGCCGCCGCGCTCGCGCGGGTGCCGTCATGGGGGTGGCTGCGCTGCTCCATCGACGGGGCCCGCTCCGCTGCGATCGTTCGGGCCAGCCGGGTGGCGCCGGCGCTCGAGCGGACCCTGGACCTCGCGCCGGCCGATGCGGAGCGGGCGCTGGTGTCCGTCCCGGGCATCGGGATCTGGACGGCGGCCGAGGTGAGGCAACGCGCCCACGGTGACGCCGACGCTGTGAGCTTCGGCGACTACCACGTCGCGACCCCACATCGGCTGGGCGATCACCGGCGCCCCGGTGACCGACGACGAGCTCCGAGCACCTGCTCGAGGTCGAGCGACCGCATCGATACCGCGTCCAGCACATCGTCACGACGCGCCTGGCCGGGATGCCCCGGCGCGGCCCGCGGATGGCACCTCGCCGGCATCTGCCCTATGAGCTGACTCCCTGATGAGCGCAGATTCGTCCAGAGGAGCAGGGTCTTCCGGCTGCGCACGTTCTTCGCGCTCGACGACGAGAGGCGAGATGGATCCTCGCGTGCCTCGTCTGCCTTGCGCTCCTCTCGGCCGACGTGCTCACGGGAGGGCCGCTCGACCACCTGGACCACGTCGTCCGCAACGCCGTCCAGCAGCGCTCGCCGCACCCACCGGCATGGCTGGGGCCGCCGGGGAACCTCGGAGAGATCGGTATCGCGACGGCGTTCATGCTGGTCGCAGCCCTGGTCACCGCGCAGGTGATCTGGCGGGCCTGGCCAGTGGTGCTCGCCATCGCCAACCTGGCGGTCGTCGAGGCAGCGGTCCTGCTGCTCAAGACGCGATCGGCCGGCCGGGTCCGGGCAGCCGGGCCAGGCTCGACGGCTATCCCGGGTATTTCCCCTCCGGCCATACGGCGACGTCCGCGGTCTGCGCGGGCACTGTCGTCTTCCTGCTCGCCACAGCCTGGGGATCGATCCGCCGGCTCGGCGCCGCCTCGACGGCCGGCCAGCTCGCCGGCCTGGTAGCCGGAGTGGTCTCCGCAGTGGACGCCGTGCTCGGCGACTTCCACTGGCTCACCGACGCCGTCGGTGGGCTGCTCGTCTCGTCGGTCGTCCTGACGATCGGATTTGCTGCCGCCCGCACCCACGTGCATCGGACGTACCGCCCCAGCCGGCTCGATCCGCCGTGATCGGGAGAAGTTTTGTCGGCGGCAGACCGTACGCTCGTTGCATGAGGCCTGTAGACGATCTCGCTCGCACGGTGGCGCCGTTCCAGGTGATCTCCGACTACGTTCCGTCGGGCGACCAGCCGACCGCGATCGACGAGCTCGAGCGCCGCATCAACGCCGGCGTCAAGGACAGCGTGCTGCTCGGTGCGACCGGCACCGGCAAGACCGCGACGATCGCCTGGCTGGTCGAGCGGGTGCAGCGTCCGACGCTCGTGATGCTCCCCAACAAGACGCTGGCCGCCCAGTTCGCCAACGAGCTGCGCGAGCTGCTGCCCAACAACGCGATCGAGTACTTCGTCTCCTACTACGACTACTACCAGCCCGAGGCCTACGTACCGCAGACGGACACCTACATCGAGAAGGACTCGTCGATCAACGAGGAGGTCGAGCGGCTCAGGCACTCGGCCACCTGGTCGCTGCTGACCCGGCGCGACGTGATCGTGGTGAGCACCGTCTCCTGCATCTACGGCCTCGGCTCGGCCGACGAGTACATGAACCGGATGATCCACGTCGAGGTCGGCGCGGAGACCGACCGCGACGGTCTGCTGCGCAAGCTCGTCCAGGTGCAGTACGCCCGCAACGACCTTGCGGCCACGCGCGGGACCTTCCGGGTCCGTGGCGACACGCTCGAGGTCTTCCCCGTCTACCAGGAGCTCGCGATCCGGGTGGAGTTCTTCGGCGACGAGATCGAGCGGCTGATGACCATGCACCCGCTGACCGGCGAGGTGCTGAGCGAGGAGAAGGAGATCTACATCGGCGCCGCCACGCACTACGTGACGGCGCCGGAGCGGATGGAGCGGGCCATCACCGGCATCGAGGCCGAGCTCGAGGAGCGCCTCGCCGAGCTGGAGCGGGGCGGCCAGCTGCTCGAGGCACAGCGGCTGCGCATGCGCACGACGCTACGACATCGAGATGATGCGCCAGATCGGCACCTGCTCCGGCATCGAGAACTACTCCCGGCACACCGACGGGCGGGCTGCCGGCAGCGCGCCGAGCTGTCTGCTCGACTACTTCCCGGCCGACTTCCTGCTGGTGCTCGACGAGTCGCACGTGACGGTCCCGCAGATCGGCGGCATGTACGAAGGCGACATGTCCCGCAAGCGCACGCTTGGTCGAGCACGGCTTCCGCCTGCCCAGCGCGATGGACAACCGCCCGCTGCGCTGGGAGGAGTTCCTGGACCGGATCGGCCAGACGGTCTACCTGTCCGCGACTCCGGGGCCGTACGAGCTGTCGCGAGTCGACAAGACGGTCGAGCAGATCATCCGCCCGACCGGGCCTGGTCGACCCCGAGGTCGTCGTCAAGCCCACGAAGGGGCAGATCGACGACCTGATCGCCGAGATCCACCTCCGCACCGAGCGCAACGAGCGGGTGCTCGTCACCACCTTGACCAAGAAGATGTCGGAGGACCTCACCGACTACCTCCTCGAGAGCGGAGTCCGGACCCGCTACCTGCACAGCGAGGTCGACACGCTGCGCCGTATCGAGCTGCTCCGCGAGCTCCGGCTGGGACAGTACGACGTCCTCGTCGGCATCAACCTGCTCAGGGAGGGGCTCGACCTCCCGGAGGTGTCCCTCGTCGCGATCCTCGACGCCGACAAGGAGGGCTTCCTGCGGTCCGGCACGTCGCTGATCCAGACGATCGGCCGGGCCGCGCGCAACGTGTCCGGGCCAGGTGATCATGTACGCCGACCGGATCACCGACTCGATGGCGCGGGCGATCGACGAGACCAACCGCCGCCGCGCCAAGCAGGTGGCCTACAACGTCGCCCACGGCGTCGACCCGCAGCCGCTCCGCAAGCGGATCGCCGACATCACCGACATGCTCGCGCGCGAGGATGCCGACACCGCGCAGCTCCTCGGCGGCGGCGGCCGGCAGCAGTCGCGGGGCAAGGCGCCCGTGCCGGGTTTCTCCAGCCGGGACGCCGGGGCGTTCGCGCGCGACCTGGCCGGCATGCCGTCGCGTGACCTCGCCGACCTGGTCCAGCAGCTCACCGACCAGATGCACGCCTCGGCGGCGGAGCTGCAGTTCGAGGTGGCGGCCCGGCTGCGCGACGAGATCGCCGAGCTCAAGAAGGAGCTGCGGCAGATGGTCGAGGCCGGCGCGCGGTGACAGCGGGCCGAGCTCCTCGCCTACTGTCTCGGCAAACCTGGCGCCTGGCAGGACGAGCCGTGGGAGGGCGACGTCGTCGTGAAGGTCGCGGAGAAGATCTTCGCGTTCCTTGGGGACATGGAGGGCAAGACGGTCGGCCTCAAATGTGGGGCCAACCGCGACGAGGCCGACGAGTGGCTGCTCCGCTTTCCCGGCGACGCGGCCGTCATGCCCTACCTCGGTCGCTCCGGCTGGAACACGCTGACCGTCGGCGCCGCCATCCCCGACGACGAGGTCTACGAGGCTGTCGACGCCTCCTACGACGCCGTCGTGGCCAAGCTGCCCAGGTCGCGGCGGCCGTCGGTGACAGCGCCGGGCCAGTCGACGGCGCCGGCGCCAGGTTTGTGAAGCCGGCCCCGGCTCTGTGAGAATGTCTGCCGTGTGGAGGGGAGTATTCCTTCGCAGCTGTGCCGTCATCACGGCGTCCGCGGTCAGATCACTCGACCGCCCGCCCGGTGCTGCTGGCCCGGGACTGACCCCCGGGCGGAAGAGACCTCCGGGCCCCATCGTCGTCGCCGTCTCGTACGCATGCGACCAAGCGGATCCGGAGGACTGCGAGCATGGACGTCGCCCCGTGGGTCTGGTGGGTCACCGTCTTGGGCACGACCGGCTTCCTCATCGTCGACGTCGTCATCATCGGGCGGCGTCCGCACGAGCCCTCGATGCGGGAGGTCAGCCGACTGCTCGCGTTCTACATCGCACTCGCCACGGCGTTCGGCATCGGGGTCTTCGCCTTCTCCGGTACCCAGTACGGCGGGCGAGTTCTTCGCCGGCTGGCTGACCGAGTACTCGCTGTCGATCGACAACCTCTTCATCTTCATCATCATCTTGGGCCGGTTCTCCGTGCCGCGTCACCTCCAGCAGACCGCCCTGCTGGTCGGCATCGTCTTGGCGCTGGTGATGCGCGGGATCTTCATCGGTCTGGGCGCGGCCGCGATCAGCCAGTTCAGCTGGATCTTCTACCTCTTCGGCGCGTTCCTCGTCTACACAGCCGCGAAGCTCGCCAAGGACGGAGCGGAGACCCCGAGGACTACGAGGAGAGCCGGCTGGTCGGCTGGGTGAAGCAGCGCTTCCCGACGAGCAACGACTTCTCGGGGACCAAGCTCCTCGTCAAGCGCGACGGCCGGACGCTGATCACGTCGATGTTCCTGGTGATCGTGACGCTGGGAACGACGGATCTGCTCTTCGCGCTCGACTCCATCCCTGCGATCTATGGCCTGACCAACGAGCCGTACCTCGTGCTGACGGCCAACGTCTTCGCTCTGATGGGTCTGCGGCAGCTGTACTTCCTGATCGGTGGGCTGCTCGAGCGACTCATCTACTTGTCGTACGGCATCGCGTTCCTGCTCGCCTTCATCGGCGTCAAGCTCGTCCTGCACGCGATGCACGACAACGAGCTCCCGTTCGTGAACGGCGGCCGGGCGATCTCATGGGCACCGGACATACCCGTCTGGCTTTCCCTCGTCGTGATCGTGGCAACCTTGGGCGGTGACGACCGTCGCGAGCCTGATGGTCGAGGCCCGCCGTGAGAACGCCGGCTAGGCCAGCAGTCGCCCTGCACCGACCAGGGCCGCCCGTCGCTGTGGGGTGAGCGGCATCTCCTCGATCCCCTTCCCGGTCTCGGGCGCATGCAGCATCCATCGTGGCCCGGTCGCGAATCCCACATGGACGACGTGGCCGTCGTCGCGGGCGAAGAAGTACAGGTCGCCCGGCCGCTCGCGGCCCAGCTCCACCGGCCGGGCGGCGGCGTGCTGGGCGGAGGCGTCGCGCGGCACCACGATCCCGGCCTGCCCGGTACGCGAAGGTGCACCAGCCCCGAACAGTCGACGCCGTAGCGGCTCGTGCCACCCCACAGGTACTGGCAGGCCGCGAACCGCCGCGCCCAGTCCGCGATGACGGACCGGACGCGCCGCGAACGCGGCCCGCGGAGGAGGCGTCGGCAACGGCGGCGCCGATCGTCCCAGGTGCGATCGGCGTACCCAGCCTGGATAGCCCCGGGGATCCTTGGGAGACGGCTGCCAGGGGCGACGACCCTGCACCCAGCCCGGCGGGCCGGACTTCCACGACGACGACCGGCTCACCGCTGTGCAGCTGGGTCTCCGTACGGTCGTGCAGGTCGCGCCGGGCCGAGGTGTCGAGCGCTGAGGTCCACGCGGCCACGTCGGGTTCGTCCGCCACCGCCGGCTCGTCCACCGGCCTGGGTGCGTCCGGCGAGCTCCACATCGTCGCCACCTCGACGCAGACCCGCCGCGGACCGGTGGCGCCGGTCGTCGTCGTCAGCCATGGGCACGGTCCGACCAGGCGGCGAGCGGCCGCCGGCCGCGATCAGGTCGAGACCGGCCTGCTCGTCGCAGTGTCGGACGTCGTGCAGACCACCACGACGAACGGCGCCGCGTCGGGTCGGGTACACGATGCCGGCGTCGTGCGAGATGCCCTCGACCCACCCGGACTTGTGCGCAACCCGCGTCCCGCGGGCAGCAGCGCGGGGATCGCGTCGTTGATCTGCTGCGCGGCGAGCACGTCGAGGATCTCATGGCAGGACCGCCGGCCCGCCGCCGTGCCGGCGACCAGCGCCTGAAGCGTCAGGGCGAGGTCGCGTGCCGTGACCAGGTTCTGCAGGCCCGCCTCACGGGCGGCCGAGTCCTCGATGCCACGAGACACCACGCTGTCGACGGCCCCCACGGCGTCCAGCGCCGTCGGCGACGGCCGGAATGCCGACGGCGTCCAGCAGCAGGTTGGTGGCGAGGTTGCTGGACCGCACGATCGACCGGTACGCCAGCCAGCGCAGCGCGACGCGCTCCCCGAGCCGCGCCCAGGGCTCGGGGTCGCTGTCCTCCGACTCGTCGAGATGGAACCTGCCCGTACCCGAGGCGGACGCGAAGCTGTTGTGAACGCTGACCGGTCTCCTCGAGGCTCAGCCGGCCCGCCTCCTCCTCGCGGAACGCCGCGATGACGAGCGCGAGCTTCATCGTGCTCGCGGCGTAGTGCTGCTCGCGGTCTCGGTGGGCGACCCAGCTCGGCCCTTCGACCGGCCCCGCCCACACGGAGTACGAGCCCTCCGGTGGCAGCTGCTCGACGAACCGGTCGAGGTGCGGAAACGCCATCCTCAGTCCCGGCGTCCGGTCGGCTCGCCGATGGGGCAGATCCGGATTCATCGTGGCCGACTCGGTCGGCTACCACCCGCGTGCGCGCCACTCGGCGAGGTGCGGACGTTCGGCGCCCAGTGTCGTGTCGTCGCCGTGGCCGGGTACACCCACGTCTCGTCCGGCAGCCGCTCGAAGATCTTCGACTCGACGTCGTCGATCAGGCTGGTGAAGTCCGCGGCGGACCGGGTCTTGCCGACACCGCCCGGGAACAGGCTGTCGCCGGTCCACAGGTGGGGGGACCCGGTGGGGTCGTCGTAGAGCAGCGCGATCGAGCCCGGGGTGTGTCCGACGAGGTGGATCACCTCGAGGTCGACGTCGCCCACCGAGACGATGTCGCCGTCGTGCACCTGCTCGAGCTGTGGCCACCGGGATGCCTTCGGCGTCGTCTGCCCCCGCGACCGTCTCTGCGCCTGTCGCCTTGACGACCGCTGCGAGGGCGTCCCAGTGGTCTCGGTGCTGGTGCGTCGTGACGACCGTCGCCAGCGGCTCGCCGGCAAGCAGCCCGAGCAGTACCTGCTCCTCCGCGGCGGCGTCCACCAGCAGCAGGTCGTCGGTCGCGCGGCACTTGAGCAGGTACGCGTTGTTGTCCATGGGACCCACCGATGCCTTGGTGATCATCAGGTCGGCGAGCTCGCGGACGGCCGGGCTGCCCGGTCTCACCTTGCCGTGGTAGGTCATCGCCAGGCCACCTGCCTCGGCAGCGTGCCGGTCTCGCTATGCAGGCCGATGCCCTTCGTCCTCCCTGTCATCCACCCGAGCAGTGCCGGGGGCGGGCCCGAGATCTCCGGCCCGCCGCCGGCGATCACCCATCGGCCCTGGTCCTCGTTGGCGACCAGGACGCAGCCCACGAAGTCGTCGCGGGCGTTCGACTCGGCGGCGATGTCGTCGAGCAGCGCCTCGACGAAGTCCTCGGGCCAGTGCGCCAGCGTGTAGTCCAGGTCGAGGTCGATGTGGTGTATCTCGACCTCGGTACGCCGCAGGAACGGGATGGCGGCCGCCGTACCGCGACGCTCGTGCGCCCCCCAGGACAGCTCGGTGTCCCAGCTGTCAGCAGTCCAGCTCGCGCCAAGGCCGACATGAACCGGTCGGAGGACTCGTGGATGTCCGCGCGGAGCTCGTCGGCCGAGCGGCCGGACTGCGCCTCGATCACGGCGTTGCGAGCCTCGCGGCTTGGGTACATCGGCGTCGGCTCGCCCGTCCGGGCCCACGTGACGAGGTTGATCAGCGCGTCGGCGTTGCGTGCGATGTGGGTCAGGACGTGGCCCCGGCTCCAGCCGGCAAGCAACGACGGCTCCCTCGCCTGACTGTCGGTGAGGGATGAGATGGTGTGCTCGAGTGCCTGGGTCGAGGTCTTCAGCCCATCGATCCGGGTGGAGAGGTCGGCCGCCATACGATGAAACCTACAGCCTTTGCTCGTGCCGCTTGGGCCATGCGCGATCATGGTGCGGCGCGACTCGCCGCGCCGCGTGAGGGGGTCGCGTCCGGGTTGAAGTCATTGGGTAGACTTACGAACACCTGTTCGAAGGCAAAACTGCCGAGGGGGAACTGCCGATAGTCCATTGTCGACAGTGATTGTCGACAGTGGACGGGCGGGCCGCTGTGAGGGGTTCGACATGAAGGGTGCACGGTGGCCGACCAGCTGATCATTCGCGGGGCCCGCGAACACAACCTCAAAGACGTCTCGCTGGACCTGCCGCGGGACTCGCTCATCGTCTTCACCGGTCTGTCGGGCTCGGGCAAGTCGAGCCTGGCGTTCGACACGATCTTCGCAGAAGGCCAGCGACGCTATGTCGAGTCGCTGTCGGCGTACGCGCGGCAGTTCCTCGGGCAGATGGACAAGCCTGACGTCGACTTCATCGAGGGCCTGTCGCCGGCGGTGTCCATCGACCAGAAGTCGACGTCGCGCAACCCGCGCTCGACGGTCGGGACGATCACCGAGGTGTACGACTACCTGCGGCTGCTGTTCGCCCGGGCTGGACGGCCGCACTGCCCGGTCTGCGGGCGCCCGATCGCACGGCAGACCCCCCAGCAGATCGTCGACCGGGTGCTCGAGCTCGACGAGGGGGCGCGGTTCCAGGTCCTCGCGCCCATGATCCGCGGGCGAAAGGGCGAGTACCTCGACCTGTTCCGCCAGCTGCAGGCGCAGGGCTTCTCGCGGGTTCGGGTCAACGGGGAGATCTTCGCGCTGACCGACCCGCCGAAGCTGGACAAGCAGAAGAAGCACACGATCGAGGTCGTGGTCGACCGGCTGGCGGTCAAGGAGTCCGCCAAGCGCCGGCTGACCGACTCGGTCGAGACCGCCCTCGGCCTGTCGGACGGCCTGGTGACGCTCGACTTCGTCGACCTCGCGCCCGAGGACCCGCAGCGCGAGCGGGTGTTCTCGGAGCATCTGGCGTGCCTCTACGACGACCTGAGCTTCGAGGAGCTCGAGCCGCGGTCGTTCTCGTTCAACTCACCGTTCGGCGCGTGCGTGCAGTGCCATGGGCTCGGTACCCGGATGGTCGTCGACCCGGAGCTCGTCATCCCCGATGACGGGAAGTCCCTCGCCGAGGGTGCCATCTCGCCGTGGTCGGCAGCCCATGTGACCGATTACTTCGCCCGGCTCCTCGAGGCGCTGGGCGACGAGCTCGGCTTCACGATGGACACCCCCTGGGGTCAGCTTCCCCGCCGGGCGCAGGAGGCGATCCTGGGCGGCTACCCCGACAAGCTGCACGTGCGCTACAAGAACCGCTATGGCCGCGAGCGGTCCTACTACGCCATGTACGAGGGCGTCTTGCCGTATATCGAGCGCCGGCACACCGAGGCCGAGAGCGACACCAGCAGAGAGCGCTTCGAGGGCTTCATGCGCGAGGTACCGTGCCTGGCCTGCGACGGGGCCCGGCTCAAGCCGATCTCCCTCGCCGTGACGCTGGGGGGCAAGAACATCGCCGAGATCAGCGCGCTGCCCGGTGGACGAGGCAGCGGCGTTCCTCGGCGGTGACCTCGACCTGTCCGCCCGGGAGTTCCAGATCGCCGAACGGGTGCTCAAGGAGATCAGCGAGCGGCTGCAGGTTCCTGCTCGACGTGGGCCTGGACTACCTCAGCCTGAACCGTCCCTCGGGGTCGCTGTCCGGTGGCGAGGCACAGCGGATCAGGCTGGCGACGCAGATCGGGGCCGGACTCGTCGGCGTGCTGTACGTGCTCGACGAGCCGTCGATCGGGCTGCACCAACGCGACAACCACCGGCTGATCGAGACGTTGCTCCGGCTCAGGGACCTCGGCAACACGCTCATCGTGGTCGAGCACGACGAGGACACGATCCGTACCGCCGACTGGGCGGTCGACATCGGGCCGGGCGCGGGGGAGCACGGTGGCCAGGTCGTCGTGTCCGGACCCGTCGAGGACCTGCTGTCGCATCCCGACTCGTTGACCGGCGCCTACCTCTCGGGGCGGGCGGAGATCCCGCTGCCGGCCGTCCGCCGGCCGCGGACCCCCGGGCGCGAGCTCGTCGTCCACAACGCCCGCGAGCACAACCTCCAGGACATCTCGGTGGCGTTCCCGCTCGGCTGTTTCATCGCCGTCACGGGAGTCTCGGGGTCCGGGAAGTCGACGCTCGTGAACTCGATCCTGTACTCCGCCCTCGCCAAGCGGATCTACAACGCCCGCGAGGTGCCGGGCCGGCACCGAGACATCACCGGTGTCGACCAGGTCGACAAGGTCATCCATGTGGACCAGTCCCCGATCGGGCGCACGCCGAGGTCCAACCCGGCAACCTATACGGGCGTCTTCGACCACGTCCGGCGGCTCTTCGCCCAGACGCCGGAGGCCAAGGTGCGCGGCTACCAGCCGGGGCGGTTCTCGTTCAACGTCAAGGGCGGGCGCTGCGAGGCCTGCTCCGGTGACGGCACGATCAAGATCGAGATGAACTTCCTGCCCGACGTCTACGTCCCCTGTGAGGTGTGCCACGGCGCGCGCTACAACCGCGAGACGCTCGAGGTGCACTACAAGGGCAAGACGATCGCCGAGGTGCTCGACATGCCGATCGACGAGGCTGTGGAGTTCTTCGACGCGATCCCCGCGATCTCGAGGCACATGCGCACCCTGGTCGAGGTCGGCCTCGGATACGTCAGGCTCGGCCAACCCGCTCCTACGCTGTCCGGCGGCGAGGCGCAGCGGGTGAAGCTCGCATCGGAGCTGCAGAAGCGCTCGACCGGCCGAACCGTCTACGTGCTCGACGAGCCGACGACGGGGCTGCACTTCGAGGACATCCGCAAGCTGCTCGACGTCTTGTCCCAGCTCGTCGACCATGGCAACACGGTCATCGTGATCGAGCACAACCTCGACGTGATCAAGACCGCCGACTGGCTGATCGACCTGGGACCGGACGGGGGGAACAAGGGCGGCCTGGTCGTCGCGGAGGGCACGCCCGAAGAGGTCACGACGATCGAGGCCAGCTACACCGGACAGTTCCTCGAGCCGGTCCTTCGTGGCCGCGTGGCGTGCCCGCTCCTCGCCGGGCCAAGACCCGCGCCGCGCGAGAGACTCCCGCCAAGAAGACGACCAAGGCCCGTCCAGCCGCAGATCGGCCGCCACGGCATCCGGTCGGCGCTGACGAGATCGCTGCCGACGTCTTGCCGACATGTTGAACGTCGAGGCGGGCCTGGTCGTAGGACTATCGGCCAATTGTGTGGCAGATCTGGCTGCTTACCCTGGAAAGAGTTGACCCTTCAATGAGGAGCTGAGATGGCCGACGCCGACCACCACGACCAAGGACAGACCTACGACGTCGCGACGCGGCGCACGGTGCTGCGAGGGGCGCTGATCGCTGGAGTAGCCACCCCGCTCCTGGCTGCCTGCTCCTCGGGCGGCGGTGGCAAGAGCAGTACCGCGGCCGCCGGCACTGGCGGCGGCGGCGGCGGGGCAGCAAGGGAAGTGCCGGCGCCGGTGGTTCCGGGTCGGGGAACGGCGGCGGCTCCGCCCCGCCTCTCACCGACGACGAGTGACATCCCGAAGGGCAGCGGCAAGATCTTCGGCACCGAGGGGGTCGTCGTGACCCAGCCGAAGGCTGGCGAGTTCAAGGGGTTCACGAACATCTGCACCCATATGGGGTGCCCTGTCCACGACGTCACCACCACGATCAACTGCATCTGCCACGGCAGCGAGTACTCCATCACCGACGGCAGCGTCGTCCGGGGTCCGGCGACGGTGGCGCTCGCCGCGAAGCCGCTGAAGGTCTCCGGCAAGGACATCAACCTGGCGTGAGCCTCGACTGACGTGCCGGGCCTCAGGGTGTCGCGGCGGCGAGGAACGCGAGGTCGCGTCGGCACACCCGCCGGTCCAGGCGCCGGTCGATCACCGTCCTGGCCTCGTCGAAGCGGCCGGCCGCCAGCAGCGCCGCGATCAGGGTGTCCTCGACGATCTCACGTTGGGCGTCGCTGCCGCCGAGCCGCCAGATGGAGCCCAGCAGCTCACGCAGGCGGTCAGCCGCGACCCCCGCGTCACCGTCGACGAGTGCCTGTAGCGCCGCGGTCAACGGAGAGACGACCTCGGCGTAGGTCGGGTTGGGCTGGCTCCGCGCCCACCTCTCCAGGGCGACGAGCCGCTCGGACTCGCCGAGAGCGCACAGCGTGACCGCCGAGTGCAGGGCCATGAAGGGTGTAGGCGGCTCGTCCAGCAGGTGTTGGTCGATGTCGTCGATCACCGTGTCGACGCCGGGAACGGAGTCCGCGCCCGGACTGATCGTCCACCGCCAGAGCAGCGAGCACGAGTCGACGAGCGCCCGGCAGCCCGCGACGGCCGGCGGCGCGAGCTCAGCGGCGTACCGGCTCCGGACGGCTTCGAAGTCACCCATCGACAGCTCGTGCAGGGCCGCATGCCAGGAGTAGTGGGCCAGGTTGTCCGACGTGCGACCCGGGCCGTGGATCCAGCCGTCGAGCCAGTCCCGGCCGCCTTGGTGGTCGCCGGTCTCGTAGTGGACGTGGGTACGGGCGTGCACCGAGTGGCCCGCCGACGGCTCGACCTCGAGGGAGGCGCACGACAGCCGCATCGCCTCGTCCCACTGGCGCTGCTCCTGGCGGACGAAGGCGAGCAGGCCGCTGTACCACCAGTCGGTCCCGTACGCGGGTCGCGCCCGCTCCACGATCGTCCACGACTCCTGGGGCACGGTGGTGACGCCCGCGAAGGCGATTGTCGGCACGGCGATCGACAGCAGCATCGCGTCGAGGGGGTAGTCGACGAGGTGGGCGATCAGCGGTCCGGAGTCGCCGCGGATGTGGGCCACCACGCTGTGCACGTGGCGCCGTTCGCGCTCGCTGGCCCGGCGTGCGTGCACCTGCGCGGAGGCGATCCGGGCGTCCACGTCGACGGCGGCACAGTACTCGTGGCCGAGGACGGCGAGTGCTGCATGACCGAGCGCGAAGGTCGGGTCGTGGGTTATCGACGCCGCTATCGACTGGAGGGCGCCCGCCTGCACCTTCAGAAGCCCCGAGACGCCGGCGTTGTACGCGGCAGCGGCGGCGGGTGACGTCGTGAGCTCGAGACCGTACAGGTCGCGAGCCGACGTCGGCTTCCGGGCTGGGCCCCGCATGGTCATCTCCATAGTCTAGTGAAGCGCTACAGTAGCCACGCCGAAACGCCACGGGAACCGCTCACGGCGACCTTGGGGTGGGTCCTAGGGTTGCCTACATGCCCGACCCGTCGACCTACCGTCCCGCGGCGGGGGAGATACCCGACGCGCCCGGCGTGTACAGGTTCCGGGACCCGCACGGCCGGGTCATCTACGTCGGCAAGGCCAAGTCGCTGCGGTCGCGGGTCTCGTCGTACTTCCAGGACCCCGCCAACCTGCACCAGCGCACGGCGACGATGGTCACGTCCGCCGCCTCGGTGGAGTGGACGGTCGTCCAGACCGAGGTCGAGGCGCTCCAGCTGGAGTACTCGTGGATCAAGGAGTACGACCCGCGCTTCAACGTCAAGTACCGAGACGACAAGTCCTATCCCTGGCTCGCCGTCACCTTGAACGAGGAGTTCCCGCGGGTGATGGTCGGCCGGGGACCGAAGAAGAAGGGTGTCCGCTACTTCGGTCCCTACTCGCATGCCTGGGCGATCCGGGAGACAGTGGACTTGTTGCTGAGGGTGTTCCCGATGCGCTCGTGCTCCGCCGGCGTCTTCAGGCGCAGTGCGCAGATCGGGCGTCCATGCCTGCTCGGCTACATCGGCAAGTGCTCGGCTCCGTGCGTCGGCCGGGTGACGGCGGACGAGCACCGGCAGATCGTCGACGACTTCTGCACGTTCATCGCCGGGCAGACCAGCAGCCACGTGCGCCGGCTCGAACGGGAGATGCGGGCGGCTTCGGATGCCCTCGACTTCGAGCGTGCGGCCCGGCTCCGCGACGACATCGGTGCCCTGCGCCGGGCGATGGAGCAGAACGCGGTCGTGTTGTCCGACGGCACGGACGCCGACGTCATCGCCGTCGCCGAGGACCCGCTCGAGCTCGCCGTCCAGGTCTTCTACGTGCGGGGTGGCCGGATCCGGGGGCAGCGCGGCTGGGTGGCCGACCGGGTGGACGACGCCGAGCTCTCCGAGCTGCTGCGACGCTTCCTGCTCCAGGCGTACGACGGCGAGATGTCCGACGCGATCCCGCGCGAGGTACTCGTCCCGAGGCTGCCGGAGGACGCGGAGGTGCTCAGCTTGTGGCTGGGCGAGAAGCGGGGGAGCAAGGTAGCGGTCCGGGTCCCGCAGCGCGGCGACAAGCGCACCCTCATGGAGACCGTCGCTCGCAACGCCGGTCAGTCGCTGGCCGTGCACAAGACCAAGCGGGCGAGCGACCTCACCACGCGTAGCAGGGCACTGGAGGAGATCCAGCACGCTCTCGGGCTAGGGGACGCGCCGCTGCGGATCGAGTGCTTCGACGTCTCGAACCTCCAGGGCACCGAGGTAGTGGCGTCCATGGTCGTCTTCGAGGACGGCCTGCCCCGCAAGAGCGACTACCGCCGGTTCGTCATCCGCGGGTTCGACGGCCAGAACGACGTCGCCGCCATGCACGAGACGATCACGCGGCGCTTCCGGCGGCTGCTGGACGAGCGCGCCGAGTCGACCCAGCTCGATCTCGGTGAGCCCGAGGACGAACGCGGCCCGGTCCTCGTCGACCCGGACACGGGCCGGCCCCGCAAGTTCGCGTACGCGCCCGGGCTCGTCGTCGTCGACGGTGGCCCGCCCCAGGTCGCGGCCGCACAGCGGGCCCTCGACGAGCTCGGCGTCGACGACGTACCGGTGGTCGGGCTGGCGAAGCGGCTCGAGGAGGTCTGGCTCCCGAGCCAGGAGGACCCGGTCATCTTGGCCCGCACGAGCGAGGCCCTGTACCTCCTGCAGCGCATCCGGGACGAGGCGCACCGGTTCGCGATCACGCACCACCGCAACCGCAGGTCGAAGAGCATGGTCGAGAGCGTTCTGGACGACGTGCCGGGCCTCGGCGAGGTACGCCGGAAGGTGCTGTTGCGGCATTTCGGGTCGCTGAAGAAGCTACGCGCGGCGACGGTCGACGACATCGCAGCCCTGCCCGGCTTCGGCCGGCGCAGCGCCGAGTCGATCGCCGCTGCACTGGCCGCGTCGGCCGGCTCGGCGACGCCGGCCATCAACACAGCGACTGGGGAGATCATCGACGACTCGGTTCCTGCCGCGGTCGTGACCGAGGGCGACGACACGGTCACGGGGGAGGACGATACGCTCGACCGAGACGCGGCTGGTGCTGCGCATATCTCGGTCGGGGAGCGGACGTGACAGTGCAGGGCAGCGACCTCATCATCGTCACCGGGATGACCGGGGCTGGTCGCAGCACCGCCGCAAAGGCTCTCGAGGACCTCGGCTGGTTCGTGATCGACAACCTCCCTCCGCAGATGCTCCGCCCGACCGTGCAGCTGATCGGTGCCGAGGAGGGCGCGCCCGCCAAGATCGCGGTCGTCGTCGACGTCCGGTCCCGCAGCTTCTTCAGCCACCTGCGCAACATTCTCGAAGACATGGCGACCGAAGGCCCGCGACCGCGGGTGCTGTTCCTCGAGGCGTCCGACGAGGTCCTGGTCCGGCGCCAGGAGGCGGCGCGGCGCCCCCACCCGCTCCAGGGCGGTGCCCGGCTCCTCGACGGGATCGAACGTGAGCGCGTCCGCGTCCGCGACCTGCGCGGCGACGCCGATGTGCTGATCGACACGTCGAATCTCAACGTGCACGACCTGTCGAAGAAGGTGGCCGCCGCATTCTCCGACGTCGAAAGGCCGGTCGTACGCTCAACTGTCATGTCCTTCGGGTTCAAGTACGGCATCCCCGTCGACGCCGACATGGTGGTCGACATGCGCTTCCTGCCGAACCCGCACTGGGTGCCGGAGCTACGGCCGAAGACGGGTCTCGACCCCGAGGTGAGCGCGTACGTCCTCGACCAGCCGGCCGCCGTCGACTTCATCGGTCGGCTCGAGGCCCTGCTCGAGGCGGTGTACCCGGGGTTCCTACGGGAGGGCAAGAACTACCTGACCCTCGCGATCGGCTGTACGGGTGGCAAGCACCGAAGCGTCGCGATGGCCGAGGAGATCGCGACCGGTATGCGGAGACGAGGTGTTGAGGCGGGTGTCGTACACAGAGACCTCGGCCGCGAATGAGCGCCGTCCGTGAGCCGCGCGTCGTCGCGCTGGGCGGCGGGCACGGCCTGGCCGCCAACCTCAGCGCCCTGCGTACCTTCTGCCCAGACCTCACGGCAGTGGTCACCGTCGCCGACAACGGCGGCTCGTCCGGCCGGCTGCGCCGTGAGCTCGGTGTCCTTCCGCCGGGCGACCTCCGGCAGGCGCTGGCAGCCCTGTGCCGCGACGACGAATGGGGCAGGACCTGGGCCAAGGTGCTTCAGCACCGCTTCCAGAGCAGCGGCGAGCTGCACAGCCATGCTGTCGGCAACCTGCTCATCGTCGCCCTGTGGGAGCTTCTCGGCGGCCACGTCGAGGGTCTCGACTGGGTGGGGCGCCTGCTCGGCGCGGAGGGCCGCGTCCTGCCCATGGCCGCCGTGCCGCTCGACATCGTCGCGCAGGTACGCGGCGCCGACGCCGACTGGCCTGACGAGGTGACCACGGTCCGCGGTCAGGTGGAGGTTGCGACGACCGACGGCATGGTCGAGTCTGTCGAGCTGGTACCGCCTGTCGCCGCCCGCCTGCCCCGAGGCCGTAGACGCAATTGGTGCCGCAGATTGGGTGATCTTGGGACCCGGATCGTGGTACACCAGTGTCTTGCCTCATCTTCTGGTTCCTGAGCTCCGGGCGGCGCTGAGCAGCGCAACGGCGCGACGATGCGTCACCCTCAACCTGGCGCCGCAGCACGGAGAGACCGAAGGTTTCTCGTCGAGTACGTATTTAGAAGTCCTGGCCATCCATGCGCCCGACGTCCAGATCGACGTGGTCCTCGCCGACCCCGCGGGAGTCTCGGACCTGGCCATGCTGGAAGAGACAGTCGACGGATTGGGAGCAGAGCTGGTGATCGCAGACATCGCCGCAACCGACGGCTCACCTCGACACGACGTGGTGAGACTCGCGGCTGCATACGCCGGGATCATGCAATGACCACGCAGCAGCAGCGCCCGCGCACCGACCACCCCGGTCTGCGTCGTGGCAGGATCGGGCTCATGGCGATGACGGCACAGGTGAAGGCCGAGCTCGCCGCCACCGTCGTGACGAAGACCTGCTGCCGCAAGGCCGAGGTCTCGTCGATGTTGCGGTTCGCGGGCGGTCTGCACATCCAGGGCGGGCGCATCGTGGTGGAGGCCGAGCTCGACACGGGCGCGGCCGCCCGTCGGCTGCGCCGCGACATCTTCGAGGTGTACGGCCATCCCAGCGAGGTCGTCGTGGTCAGCGCCGGGGGCCTGCGCAAGGGCACCCGGTACGTCGTCCGAGTGACGAAGGACGGTGAGGCGCTGGCCCGCCAGACCGGACTGCTCGACAACAGGGGCCGCCCCGTCAGGGGCCTCCCACCCCAGGTCGTGAGCGGGTCGCAGTGCGACGCGATGGCTGCCTGGCGTGGCGCGTTCCTGGCGCACGGCTCGCTGACCGAGCCCGGCCGGTCGTCGGCGCTCGAGGTCACGTGTCCAGGACCGGAAGCCGCCCTGGCCCTGGTCGGCTCGGCCCGCCGCCTCGGCATCCCCGCCAAGGCGCGCGAGGTCAGGGGCGTCGACCGCGTCGTGATCCGCGACGGGGACGCCATCAGCACGCTGCTCACCAGGCTCGGTGCTCACGAGTCCCTGCTGGCCTGGGAGGAGCGGCGGCTGCGCCGGGAGGTGCGCGCGACCGCGAACCGGCTCGCGAACTTCGACGACGCCAACCTCCGCCGGTCGGCCCGCGCGGCGGTCGCCGCCGGAGCGAGGGTGGACCGGGCGCTCGAGATCCTCGGCGACGAGGTTCCGGATCACCTGAAGCTGGCCGGCTCGCTCCGCGTAGAGCACAAGCAGGCCAGCCTCGAGGAGCTCGGGCAGCTGCACGACCCCGTGCTCACCAAGGACGCCATCGCCGGCCGGATCCGCCGACTGCTGGCGATGGCCGACAAGCGCGCGGCGGAGCTGGGCATACCCGACACCGAGTCGACTCTGACACCGGAGATGCTCAGCGACGCTCCCTGACCGGGCCGGCCGGCTGCCCAGACTTCGGACGCGCCGAGGTCGGACATCGAAGGTTGGTAGGGTCGAGGCGCCATCCACCGCAGCGCCTTGAGGAGAGTCTCGCGTGACAGTTCGCGTAGGTATCAACGGCTTCGGCCGCATAGGCCGTAACTTCTTCCGGGCCGTCGTCGCGTCCGGCGCCGACATCGAGATCGTCGGGGCCAACGACCTCACGGACAACAAGAGCCTGGCGCACCTGCTCAAGTACGACTCCATCCTCGGCCGGCTCGACGGCGAGGTCGAGGTCACCGAGGACGCGATCAGCGTGGGTGGGCACCGTTTCGCAGCGCTGGAGGAACGCGACCCCGCCAAGCTGCCGTGGGGCGACCTCGGAGCCGACGTCGTGATCGAGTCGACGGGCTTCTTCACCGACGCCACGAAGGCCCATGCCCACATCGACGCCGGCGCGAAGAAGGTCATCATCTCCGCGCCGGCCAAGAACGAGGACGTGACGGTCGTGATGGGCGTCAACCACGCCGACTACGACCCGGCGACCCACTCGGTCATCTCCAATGCCTCCTGCACGACCAACTGTCTCGCCCCGATGGCGAAGGCGCTCAACGACGAGTTCGGCATCGTGAAGGGCCTGATGACGACGATCCACGCCTACACGCAGGACCAGAACCTCCAAGACGGCCCTCACAAGGACCTGCGTCGCGCCCGCGCGGCCGCGATCAACATCGTCCCCACCTCGACCGGTGCCGCCAAGGCGATCGGGCTCGTCCTCCCGGCGCTCAAGGGCAAGCTCGACGGCTTCGCGCTGCGGGTACCCGTCCCCACGGGCTCCGCGACGGACCTGACGTTCGAGGCCGGCCGCGCCACGAGCGTCGAAGAGGTCAATGCCGCGGTCAAGGCAGCGGCGGAAGGCGAGCTGAAGGGCTACCTCAAGTACACCGAGGACCCGATCGTGTCGAGCGACATCGTCACCGACCCGCACTCGTGCATCTTCGACTCCGGCCTGACGAAGGTGCTCGACAACCAGGTCAAGGTCATCGGCTGGTACGACAACGAGTGGGGCTACTCCAACCGGCTCGTCGACCTGGTCGCCTACGTCGGCGACTCGCTCTGACCCAGCTGTGCTCAAGACTGTAGACCAACTCAGCGACGAGCTGGGCGGGCTCGGCGGTAAGCGGGTGCTCGTCCGGTCCGACCTCAACGTGCCCCTTGACGGGGCGAGGATCACCGACGACGGGCGGGTACGGGCCAGCGTCTCGACGATCGCCGACCTGAGGCGACGCGGCGCGCGCGTCATCGTGATGTCGCACCTGGGACGGCCGAAGGGAGCCCCCGAGGCGCGGTACTCCCTCGGTCCCGTCGCGGCGCGGTTGGGCGAGCTGCTCGGCGCGCCGGTCACCGCGGCCTCCGACACGGTCGGGCCGTCCGCGATGTCGGCCGTCGACGCGATGGGCGACGGTGACGTCGTCGTGCTGGAGAATGTCCGGTTCAGCCCGGACGAGACCAGCAAGGACGCCGCCGAGCGCGGACGTTTCGCCGACCAGCTCGCCGCGATGGCCGAGGCGTTCGTCAGCGACGGGTTCGGCGTCGTACACCGCAAGCAGGCGAGTGTGTACGAGGTCGCGCAGCGGCTTCCGCACGCCGCCGGGAGCCTGGTACTCGCGGAGATCGCGGTGCTCCGCCGGCTCACCGAGCACCCGGAGCGTCCGTACGCCGTCGTGCTCGGCGGCTCCAAGGTCTCCGACAAGCTCGGCGTCATCGACAACCTGCTCTCGAAGGCCGACCGGCTCCTCATCGGCGGCGGGATGGTGTTCACCTTCTTGAAGGCGCAGGGCCACGAGGTCGGAAAGAGCCTGCTCGAGGCCGACCAGCTCGACACCGTCTTGGCCTACCTGGAGCGGGCCCGGGAGTCCGGCGTCGAGATCGTGCTGCCCACCGACGTCGTGGTGGCGGCGGCAGGTCAGTGCCGACGCTCATGTCAGCGTCGTCCCCGTCGACGCGATGCCCAGTGACCAGATCGGGCTCGACATCGGCCCGGAGTCGGGCGCCGCCTTCGCCAAGGCGCTCTCCGACGCGAAGACCGTGTTCTGGAACGGGCCGATGGGGGTCTTCGAGCTGGCCCCCTTCGCTGCCGGTACGAAAGCCGTCGCGCAAGCGCTCACCGAGGTCGACGGGCTCTCGGTGATAGGCGGTGGCGACTCCGCCGCCGCGGTGCGCTCAGCTCGGCTTCCCCGACGACGCGTTCGGCCACATCTCCACTGGCGGCGGCGCGAGCCTCGAGTACCTCGAGGGCAAGACCCTGCCCGGCGTCGACGTACTCGAGGACTGATCCCATGGCCACCCACAGCCGCCTGCCGCTCATGGCCGGCAACTGGAAGATGAACCTCAACCACCAAGAGGCAGTCGTCTTGGTCTTGAAGCTGGCGTGGATCCTCGCGGACAAGAAGCACGACTCCGCCAAGGCGGAGGTCGTGGTCGTGCCGCCGTTCACCGACCTGCGCAGCGTGCAGACCCTCGTCGACGGCGACCACCTCGAGATCAGGTACGGCGCCCAGGATGTGTCGGTGCACGACAACGGCGCCTTCACCGGTGAGATCAGCGCGTCGATGCTGGCGAGGCTGGGGTGCTCGTACGTCGTCGTCGGCCACTCCGAGCGGCGGGAGTACCACCACGAGGACGACGCCCTCGTCAACGCCAAGGCGCACCAGGCCCACGCGGCCTCGATGACCCCGATCGTGTGCGTCGGCGAGGGGCTGGACGTCCGCCAGGCGCACGAGCAGGTGCCCTACACGCTCAGCCAGCTCGACGGCTCGCTCGCCGGCTTCACGGCGGACCAGGTGGGCGGCCTCGTCGTCGCGTACGAGCCCGTCTGGGCGATCGGGACCGGCGAGGTGGCGACGCCCGACGACGCCCAGGAGGTCTGCTCCGCGATCCGGTCGCGTGTCGCCGAGGTGCACGGGGACCAGGCGGCGGCGTCGCTGCGCATCCTCTACGGCGGGTCGGTCAAGGCGGCGAACGTGGCGGGCATCATGGCCCAGCCGGACGTCGACGGCTGCCTCGTGGGCGGTGCCAGCCTGCAGGCGGAGGAGTTCGGCGGCATCTGCCGGTTCTACGACATGCCGATGCTCTGAGCGCTGCTGCTCAGCGGGTAGAGTCTGATGTCGTGATCTTGGTTTTCAGCGTCCTGCTCGTGCTCACCAGCGCGCTGCTGATCGTGATGATCCTGCTGCACAAGGGGCGCGGAGGTGGCCTGTCGGACATGTTCGGCGGCGGGATGTCGAGCGGGCTGGGCGGCTCGTCGGTGGCGGAGAAGAACCTCGACCGGATCACGATCGGTGTCGCGGTGATCTGGTTCGCCTGCATCGTGGCGCTCGGCCTTCTGATGAAGAGCGGCTGACAAACGCAACGTACAATGCCGTGAACGCGCCTACTCGGAGGCGTAAGACCCGACGTTGAGGAGTTCTGTAGTGGCTGGTGGCAGTGCCATTCGAGGTAGCCGTGTCGGCGCCGGGCCGATGGGCGAGGCCGAGCGGGGGGACACGGCTCCACGTCAGCGCATCGCCTACTTCTGCGCCAACGGCCACGAGACCGCGCCGATGTTCGCGGTGGAGGCCCAGATCCCCGAGACCTGGGACTGCCCGCGCTGCGGGCTGCCTGCCAACCGCGACTCCGACAACCCGCCTCCGCCCCCGAAGATCGAGCCCTACAAGACGCATCTGGCGTACGTCAAGGAGCGGCGCTCCGACGCGGAGGCCAAGGAGATCCTCGACGAGGCGCTGCAGACTCTTCGCGCCAAGCGCAAGTCCGGCGAGATCCTCTACTAACCCCGCGAGACGTCACCGACGGCCCAACTTTGCCGGCGTGTCGCGCACGGATTGACGTCTCGGCGCAGGCGGCGTTGCGGCCTGGAGCAGCCGGTCGCGTTCGCGACGCACGATGACCGCCGCCTGCGGGTCGCGCCCGTACACGTCCGCGGCCGTCAAGACGACGATCGTCCAACCGAGGCGCCGAAGGTAGTCGCGGCGTCGCAGGTCGTGAGCGCGGTCGTCGCTCGACGTGTGGTGCTCCTCACCGTCGTACTCGATCGCCAGCTTGAGCTCGGGGTAGGCGAGGTCGAGGCGGTAGATGACCGCACCGACGACGTTGCGCACCTCGTACTGGACGGCAGGCGCCGGCAGGCCGTCGTCGTACAGGCGGAGCCGGGTCAGCGACTCGGCCGGCGACTCGGCCCTGCGGTCCGCCCACGGTACGAGCTGTCGAAGCTGACGCACACCTCGCGCCCCGCGAAAGCGAGGCAGCTGCGCCGACAAGTCGGCGACAGCGAACCCGCCGACCCGCATGAGTAGCGTCGAGCGCAGCGAAAGCATCGTCGCGGCCGGCTAGCCGCCCGAGGTCGAGGGCGGTTCGCAGCGGGGTCGTCACGAGGACGCCGTCGAGCTCCATGACGTCGCTCGGGCTCGAGGGTACGGGTGCCACCGTGGCACTGGGGCCGCCGTACCCTCGTGCCGCCCGCCAGCCGGAAGACGTCGATCGGTGGTGCTTCGTATCGTCCGTCCGGCCCGACGATCGTCGCCCCGTGTACCCACAGCGCCGTCCGGTCGCAGATCACCGAGCCCGGCGGCACCACGAGTGCCGCAGCGCGGACGCGGAGCAGGACGCTGTCGGTTCGGGCGGAGTCGACGAACACGCCCCTCAGCGGCTCGCGCAGCGTCCCGTGGTCGACCATCCGGCGCAGCACCTTTCGGGTCATCCCGGCCGCTCGGGCCTCGGCCGTCGTGAACGGCTCGCCGAGCATGAGCATCCGCTCGGGCGGCAGATCGCGGTAGACGGTCGGCGGTACGAGGCCGGGAGGGGTCGGCAACGGGCCGGCAGGAGGCTCGGACATGGGCGGTAGCCTCGCGCACCACCGCGCCGGCCGGGTCGCGGTTGTCCACAGGAGCCCGGAGACCGGCTGCGCCATCCGTCACCGAGACGTCAATCGGTGCGCGACACGCCGGCAGAAGTGGGCCGCCGGTGACGTCTCGCGGGTCAGGGGGAGGCGAGGCGGGTGAGGCCCGCCGGGAGCTGGGACGCGGCCTCGCGGTCCAGCATCCACAAGGTGCGCTGGGTGCCGCGGGGTCCGGCGGCCGGGATCTGCACGACCCCCGCCCCGGACAGCGCGAGATAGGCGGCCTTGGCCTTGTCGTCGCCGGCGACGACGAACCACACCTCACGCGCGCGGGCCAGCGTCCGCATCGTCAAGGTGATGCGCGTCGGAGGAGGCTTCGGTGAGTTGCGTACCGCGACAGCCGCCCGCTCGTCGTACAGGGCCGGGCGCTCGGGGAACAGCGAGGCCACATGCCCGTCCGGACCGACGCCCAGCATGAGGATGTCGAACGTCGGCACGTCCGCGTGGTCTTCGGGCGCAGCGGCGGCGGCGAGCTGCTCGGCATACAGGTCGGCGGCTCGGTCGGGGTCGTCGTCGACCGAGTCGCTGGCCGCCATCGGGTGTACCCGGTCCGGGATCGACCCGTACGTGGTCCAGCAGCGCCTTGCGGGCCTGCGTCTCGTTGCGGTCGGGGTCGCCGGCACGGCAGGAACCGCTCGTCCCCCCACCACAGCTCGACCCGGGACCAGTCCACGGCGTCGCGCGCGGGCGACGCCGCGACGGCGGCATGGATGCGGTCGGCGATGCTGCCGCCGGTCAGGACCAGGCTCGGCACCCGGCCGGCGGACTGGGCATCGACGAGCGTCGTGACCAGACGGGCACACACGGCCTGCGCGAGCTCGTCAGCGGTGCGGTGGACGAGGACGGTCGGCCCAGGCGTCAAGACGACGCTGCCGTCTTCTTGGCCGCTGTCTTCTTGGCGGCGTCTTCTTGCGTCGTGTCTTCTTGGCGTTGCTTCTTGGCCGCTGCCTTCTTGGTGGTGGTCTTCTTGGCCGCACGCTCGCTGGCCGCGGTCGTGCCGGCGTTGGCCCTGCGGGAGCCGATCTTCTCCTCGAGCTCGGCCGCCTCCACGGCCCTCATGTCCTTCTCGCGTGGGCCGGGCGCGGTCGGTGGCGTGCCGACCCGCGCCGCCGCCTCCTCCGCCGCGTGGGTCCGCTCGGCGAGCTGCTTGCTGGTGGGGTCGGGCACCTTGTCGCTGAGTCTGCACAGCGCCTTCACGGTGTCCTCGTAGACGTCGTCGGGGTCGAGCCGTCGAAGCTCCTCCGCGAGCAGCTCGGCGAGCTCACGGCGGTTGAGTGCAACCGGTCGTTCGGGGGAGTTCGGGATGGTGAAATGGGCGAGCCGCCCGTCGGGACGGGCGATCTCGATCTTGCCCCCGCCGGTCATCAAGGAGACGTCGGTGATCCCGGGGCCGCGGGTGATGGCGCGGCGGATCTCCACGTCGAGGCGGTCGGTCAGCCAGGCGATGAGCAGGTCGGCGCTCGGGTTGGCTCGTTCGGCCGATACCACCCCGGACAAGACCTTGGCCGGGTACTGGTCGAGCGCGGCGGCGAGCAGCGCCCGCCACGGCGTGATCCTCGTCCAGGACAGGTCGGTGTTGCCCGGCGAGTAGTTGGCCGCCTGGGTGAGCATCGCCGAGGCGCGCCTGCGGTCGAGAGCCGCGGCGTCGGTGATGCGCCGCTGGGCGAGGGCTCCGAGCGGGTCGGTCGCCGGGTCGTCCGGCGCCTTGCCGGGCCACCAGATCACCGTCGGCGAGTCCGGCAGGAGCAGCGGGAGCACGACGCTCTCCGCATGGTTGGCGAGCTCACCGTGCATCCGCAGCAGCACCTGCTCGCCCGAGGTGCCGTCGCCGATCCTGATCTCGGCGTCCAGCTTGGCGGTCCCGCGTCGGCTGGAGCGGCGGATCACGCCGATCACACGGGACGGGTGCTCGCGCGACACCGCCCGCGCGGCCTTGAGGGCGTCGTAGTGCGAACCCTCGTCGGCGACGACGATGAAGGTCAACACCATGCCCATCGTGGGTGACCCGGCGTCGCGCCGGGCTCTGATCAGGGCGCTCGCGATCTTGGCGGCGTTGGTGTCGGTCAAGTCGATGCTCATGTCACTCCCTCAGGGCCTGCGCCAGACGCGGCCGTCACGCGCCAGCATCTCGTGCGCCGACTGCGGGCCCCACGTACCCGACGGATAGGGCTCCGGCTGGCCGTGCTCGGCCCAGAAGTCGAGGATCGGGTCGAGGATCCGCCACGAGAGCTCTACCTCTTCGTGCTGCGGGAAGAGCGGCGGGTCGCCGAGCAGCACGTCGAGGATGAGCCGCTCGTACGCCTCGGGGCTCGACTCGACGAACGCGCCACCGTAGGCGAAGTCCATGTTGACGTCTCGGATCTCCATCGCGGTGCCGGGCACCTTGGACCCGAACCGCAGCGTGACACCCTCGTCGGGCTGTACCCGGATCACGAGAGCGTTCTGCCCGAGCTCCTCGGTGGCCGTCTGGGTGAACGGCAGGTGCGGAGCGCGCTTGAAGACGACGGCGACCTCCGTCACGCGCCGGCCGAGCCGCTTGCCGTGGCGCAGGTAGAACGGGACGCCCGCCCAGCGGCGGGTGTCGATCTCGAGCTTGATCGCCGCGAACGTCTCCGTCTTCGACGTCTTCGGGATGTCCTGCTCCTCGAGGAAGCCGAGCACCTTCTCGCCGCCGGCCCAGCCCGCGGCGTACTGTCCCCGGGACGTGTGGAGGTCCAGACGCTCCGGGTGCCGGACCGAGCGGAGGATCTTCTGCTTCTCGATCCGCAGGCTCTGCGCCTCGAACGACACCGGCTCCTCCATGGCGATGAGCGCCATCAGCTGCATGAGGTGGTTCTGGATGACGTCGCGAGCGGCGCCGATACCGTCGTAGTAGCCGGCGCGGCCGCCGATCCCGATGTCCTCGGCCATCGTGATCTGGACGTGGTCGACGTAGTTGGAGTTCCAGACCGGCTCGTACAGCTGGTTGGCGAACCGCAGCGCCATGATGTTCTGCACGGTCTCCTTGCCGAGGTAGTGGTCGATGCGGAACACCGCCTCCGGCGGGAAGACGTCCGAGACGATCGCATTGAGCTGCTGCGCGCTCTTGAGGTCGTGGCCGAACGGCTTCTCCACGACGACCCGCCGCCACGAGCCCGCCTGGTTTTCCGCCAGCCCGTGCTCCTTCAGCTGCCCGATGACGTCGGGGAAGAAGCGCGGCGGGATCGAGAGGTAGAACGCGTGGTTGCCGGCCGTGCCTCGCTCGCGGTCGAGCTCCTCGATCGTGTTGCGGAGCTGGTCGAAGGCCACGTCGTCGGAGAAGTCGCCGGGGACGAACCGGAAGCCCTTCGCGAGCTGCTGCCACACCTCCTCGCGGAACGGCGTACGGGCGTACTCCTTGATGGCGTCGTGCACGATCTGCGCGAAGTCCTGGTCCGCCCAGTCGCGTCGGGCGAAGCCGACGAGGGAGAAGCCCGGTGGCAGCAGTCCGCGGTTGGCGAGGTCGTAGATCGCGGGCATCAGCTTCTTGCGCGACAGGTCACCGGTGACGCCGAAGATCACCACCCCGCAGGGCCCGGCGATCCGCGGCAGCCTCCGGTCCTGCGGGTCCCGTAACGGGTTGCTCGACTCCTCGACGGTCATGCTCATCGCAACGCCCCTTCGATCGCGGCCATACCCGTCTCGACGTCGGTCAGGTGCAGGCGCAGCACCGGCCGGTCGTGGTCGGCGAGCACCTTGGCGTCCCCGGCCGCCTGGGCCGCGATCAGCGTCCCGAACGTGAACGGGCGGTCGGGTATCTGAACGTCGTTCGGCTCGTCGCAGGTGATCTGGAGGAAGACGCCCTGCGGCGGGCCGCCCTTGTGGTACTGGCCTGTCGAGTGCAGGAACCGTCGGTCCCCAGCCGAAGGTCACCGGCCTGCCGGTTCGCTCCGCAAGCGTGGCGCGAACGCCGTGCAGCCTGGCATCACGCTCCGCGTCGACATACGCCATGACCGCCAGGTACCCGTCCGCCTCGAGTCTCGAGACCAGCTGCCCGACGGCTTCGGCGACTGTGTCGACGCCGTCGAGCAGCCCCTCCGAACCGCGGACCTCGATCCCGGCCTCGGTGATGGCCGGCGGCTCGGACTCTGGCTGCTCGTCCAGCAGACCCCGCGCAGCCTGCTTGGCGCTCTCCACGTCGGGCTGGTCGAACGGGTTGATGCCGATCACCCGTCCGGCGACAGCAGTAGCGGTCTCCCAGACGAGCATCTGCGCGCCGAGCGTGCCGGACACGGTTGCGGTCGGCTTGCCGGCGGTGTCCAGGGTGACGTCGTGTTCGCCGGCGAGGACGGCGATCGTGATGTCCTTCGCGTCGAAGGTGATCTCGGGTGCGGACAGGCCCTCCGCGGCGACCGGGAGGACGCCTCGGCCCTGCTTGCCCGTCGACTCGGCGATGAGCTGCTCGGCCCAGTCGGGAAATCCGACGATGCCGGAGTCGTCGTCGACGATGACGACCTTGTCGCGCTGCCGGTCGCCCGCGAGAGCGGCAGCGAGGACGAGGGCCGGGTTGTCGGGGGAGTCCTTGGCGAGCTGGTCCATCACGTCCGCCGCCTCGTCGAGCAGGTCGGCGACGTCGACCCCTGCCAGGCCGGTCGGTACCAGGCCGAACGCGGTCAGCGCGCTGTAGCGTCCGCCGACGTGCGGGTCAGCCGTGAACACCTTGCGGTAGCCGCCCTCGGTCGCGAGCTTCTCGAGGGACGACCCCGGGTCGGTCACGACCACGATCCTCGATGCGGCGTCGATACCCGCAGCCTCGAAGGCGGCCATGAGGACGCGCCGCTGGCTGTCGGTCTCGAGCGTGCCACCGGACTTGCTCGACACCACGACCACCGTGCGGGCAAGGTCGCCGTCGAGGGCCTGCTCGATGACGTGCGGGTCGGTCGAGTCGAGGATCTCGAGTGGCACGTCGTAGGTCCGCGAGATCACCTCGGGGGCCAGCGAGGACCCGCCCATCCCGCACAGCACGACGCGGTCGATGCCTTCGGACCACAGCTGCGCACGGAGGGCGTCGATCTCGGCCAGGAGCGGGCGCGACGTGACCGGCAGATCCACCCACGAGAGCCGGATCGACGCCTCGGACTCGGCGTCCGGCCCCCACAGGGTGGCGTCCTTGGCGGCCAGCCTGCTCGCCACCTGGTCCTCGACGAGCGTGGCCAGCAGGTCGTCGTGCTGCTCTGAGCTGGTGACGACGAGCGGCCGCATCACTTCTTGGCCTTCTCGAGCGCCGCGCTGACGGTGTCGACCATCTCCTGACCGGCTGTCTTGAACTTCTCGACGCCTTCGTCCTCGACGACCTCGACCACGTCGTCGTACGAGATGCCCAGCTTCTCCATCCGGTCGAGCACCTCTTGGGCGTCGGCGTAGTTGCTCGTGATGGTGTCGCCCGTGATCTCGGCGTGGTCCGCCGTCGGCCTCGATCGTGGCCTCCGGCATGGTGTTGACCGTGTCGGGCGCCACCAGCTCGGTGACGTACATGGTGTCGGGCAGGTCGGGATCCTTCACCGACGTCGACGCCCACAGCGGACGCTGCCGGTTGGCCCCCGCCTTCTCGAGCTACTTCCAGCGGTCGGACCCGATGACCTCCTCGTACGCCTGGTAGGCCAGCCTCGCATTGGCGACCGCGACCTTGCTGCGCAGCTGCTTCGCCTCGTCGGTACCGACCTCGTCGAGGCGCTTGTCGACCTCGGTGTCGATGCGGCTGACGAAGAACGACGCCACGGAGCGGATCGTCGACACGTCGACGCCGTTGTCCCGGGCGCGCTCGAGCCCGGTCAGGTACGAGTCCATCACCATCTTGTACCGCTCGAGGCTGAAGATCAGCGTGACGTTGACGCTGATGCCTTCGGAGGTGGCGTCCGAGATCGCCGACAGGCCCTCCTGGGTCGCCGGGATCTTGATCATCACGTTGGGCCGGTCGACCAGCCACCACAGGGCGCGGGCCTCCGCGATCGTGGCATGTGCGTCGTGAGCGAGCCGGGGGTCGACCTCGATGCTCACGCGGCCGTCCTTGCCGTCGGTCGCGTCGTACACGTCTCGCAGCACGTCGCAGCCCCACCTGACGTCGTACGTCATGATCGCCCGCATGGCCTCCTCGACGGAGACCCCGCGCGCGGCGAGGTCGGCGACCTGGTCGGCGTAGACGTCGGCGTCGCCGACCGCCTTGGCGAAGATCGTCGGGTTGGAGGTGACGCCGACGACATGCAAGCTGTCGATCAGCTTGGCGAGGTTGCCGCTCTTGAGCCGCCCGCGAGAGATGTCGTCGAGCCATACGGAGACGCCCTGGTCGGAGAGCGCCTGGAGTCGGTCGTTCATCTGCGTTCCTTCGGTTTGCGAGAGTCAGTGCACTGCGGACGCCGCGAGGATGCTGTCCTTCGCGGCCTGGGTCACGGCCTCGGCGGTCATGCCGAACTCGGTGTAGAGCCGTTGGTAGTCGGCCGAGGCGCCGAAATGCTCGATCGAGACGCTGCGCCCGTAGTCGCCGACCATGCCACGCCACGACATGGCGATGCCGGCCTCGACGGACACCCTTGCCTTGACGATCGGGGGGATGACCTGGTCGCGGTAGGACTTGTCCTGGTCGTCGAACCACTCCACGCACGGCATCGACACGACCCGGGCGCGGATCCCGTCCGCCGCGAGCTGCTCGCGCGCCGCGACGGCGATCTGCACCTCAGAGCCGGTGCCGATCAAGATGACGTCGGGTGGGCCGCCCTCGACGTCGAGGAGCGTGTAGCCGCCCCGCGCCACGCCGGAGATGTCGGAGTAGCCGTCGGTGCCGCGGGGGAATGTCGGCACGTTCTGCCGGGTCAGCGCCAGGCCGGTGGGCCGGTCCGGGTGCTCGAGGATCGCCCGCCACGCGGCGACTGTCTCGTTGGCGTCGGCCGGCCGGACGACGGCGAGCCCGGGGATCGCGCGCAGTGCCGTCAGGTGCTCGATCGGCTGGTGGGTGGGCCCGTCCTCGCCGAGCCCGATCGAGTCATGGGTCCAGACGTAGACGACCGGCAGCTTCATCAGCGCGGCGAGCCGCACCGCCGGCCGCATGTAGTCGGAGAACACGAGGAAGGTGCCGCCGTACGGACGGGTGCCGCCGTGCAGGGCGATGCCGTTGAGGATCGAGGCCATCGCGTGCTCGCGGATCCCGAAGTGCAGCACCCTGCCGTACCAGTCGCCGCTGAACATCTTGGTCGCGTGCTCGGGCGGGATGAAGCTCGGCTGACCCTTCGGTGTGGTGTTGTTGGACCCAGCCAGGTCCGCCGATCCGCCCCAGAGCTCCGGAAGCACCGGGGCGATGGCCGTGAGGATGTCGCCGGACGCCACCCTGGTCGCCACGCCCTTCGGGTCGGCGTCCCAGGTCGGAAGCGCGTCGGTCCAGTCTCTCGGCAGGGTGCGGGTGCGCATCCGGTCGAACAGCGCTACGCGGTCGCCGGCGTTCTCAGCCCACGTGTCGTACTGCTTCTGCCAGTCCGCCTGCAGTGCCTTGCCGCGCTCGATGGCGGTACGCGTGTGCTCGATCACGGCGTCGTCGACCTCGAAGGTCCGGTCGGGATCGAACCCGAGGATCTCCTTGGTGGCGGCGACCTCGTCCGCGCCGAGGGCCGAGCCGTGCGCCTTGCCGGTGTTCTGCGCGTGCGGGGCGGGCCAGGCGATGATCGTCCGCAGTGAGATGAAGCTCGGGCGGCCGGTCTCTGCCTTCGCGGCCCGGAACGCCTCGAAGAGTGCGGGGACGTCCTCCTTGTAGCCCTTGCCGCCGTGGGTCCAGTCGACCTCCTGGACGTGCCAGCCGTACGCCTCGTACCGCTTGGCGACGTCCTCGCTGAACGCGACGTCGGTGTTGTCCTCGATGGAGATCTTGTTGTTGTCGTAGAGCAGCACCAGGTTGCCGAGCTGCTGATGCCCGGCGATCGAGGACGCCTCGCCGCTCACGCCCTCCTCGAGGTCGCCGTCGCTCGCGATCACGAACACGTCGTGGTCGAACAGGCTCCTCCCGACCGCAGGGTCGGGGTCGTAGAGGCCGCGCTCGCGCCGGGCAGCCATGGCCATGCCGACGGCGTTGCCCACACCTTGACCGAGCGGGCCGGTGGTCGTCTCGACGCCGGTCGTGTGCCCGTGCTCGGGATGGCCCGGGGTGAGGCCGCCCCAGACGCGCAGCGCCTCGAGGTCGTCGAGCTCGAGACCGTAGCCGGCGAGGTACAGCTGGATGTACAGGGTGAGGCTCGAGTGCCCGCACGACAAGACGAAGCGGTCGCGGCCGGCCCAGTCGGGATCGGCCGGGTTGTGCCGCATCAGCTTCTGGAAGATGAGGTAGGCGGCCGGAGCCAGGCTCATCGCCGTCCCCGGATGGCCGTTGCCGACCTTCTGGACGGCGTCCATGGCGAGCACTCGGACCGTGTCGACGGCACGGTCGTCGACCTCGGACCACTCCAGGTCCGGGTAGGTCTTCCGTGAGGTGCTTGTCACAGCAGCGAGTCCTTCCTGATGTCTGCAGTCGGGTGCCCGAGAAGCACGTGGCCGGCGACCCACCGACCTCCGAACCGAGCCTACTGCCAACGACCTCCTCGGGCTCGTCGTGGTCAACGACCCGAAAGGTCCGAGTGTGACGTGGTTCCGGCGACGTTGACCTAGGATCTTTCGCGTAGGCGCTGGACGCACGCCCCGGCCCCGGCAGCGCGCCCCGGCCCGGATTACACTGCACGGCGTAGCCAGGCTCGGCTGCACGTCCGCGGGCGTGCGGGCGGACCACGCCAGCAGTCGACCCCGAGGTGTCAGTGACGGTTGTGAACCGACGAGCTCCTGTACTGGCGCCCGGAGCGGCGCCCTCGGGCAGCCATGGGTCGACCAGTGCCCTCCCGATCGCGAGCAGACGGCTCCACGTGGTCGGCGCGTACGTCGCCCTCACCAAGCCCCGCATCGTCGAGCTCTTGCTGCTGACCACGGTGCCGGTGATGTTCTTGGCGCAGCGCGGCGTTCCGCCCCTGTGGCTCGTCTTCGCGACGGTGGTCGGCGGCACCCTCGCCGCCGGGAGCGCCAACGCCCTGAACTGCGTGATCGACCGTGACATCGACCAGCAGATGCTCAGGACCCGGCGCCGACCACTGCCTCGCCACCAGGTCTCGACCCGGTCTGCGCTGGTGTTCGGCCTCGCGCTGGGCGTGGCTGCCACCGTGTTGCTCGGCACTGCGGTCAACTGGCTCTCCGCGATCCTCGCGCTGGCGGCGAACGTCTTCTACGTGCTCGGGTACACGCTCGTCCTGAAGCGACGTACGCCGCAGAACATCGTCTGGGGCGGCGCCGCCGGTTGTTTCCCGGCGCTGATCGGCTGGACCGCTGTCACCGGCTCGCTGGCCTGGCCGCCGGTCGTCCTCTTCCTTGTCGTCTTCTTCTGGACCCCGCCGCACTTCTGGTCCCTCGCGATCCGCTACCGCGACGACTACGCAGCCGCCTCCGTCCCGATGCTGCCGGTGGTGGCCACGTCGTACGAGGTCGGCAGGCAGATCGTCATCTACAGCTGGCTCACCGTCGCAACCTCGCTCGCCTTGTGGCCGGTGGCGTCCACGGGCTGGTTCTACCCGGTCGTCGCCGCGGTACTCGGCGGTGGCCTGCTCGCCGAGGCCCATGCCCTGTGGCGGCGGGCCGACACGACCGAGGACCCGGTCACCCTGAAGGCGATGCGGCTTGTTCCACTGGTCGAACGCCTACCTTGCCCTGCTGTTCCTCGCTGTCGCTGTCGACCCGCTGCTCATGCGCTGAGGATCGGGTCGGTCGGCTCAGGCGCGCTGCACGCCCCGGTCACGGACTCCGAGCAGCACCCACATCGCCGCCGCGCTGATCAGCGCAGCCCCCAGGACGTGCACTGCCACGAGTCCCACGGGCAGGTTGGTGAAGTACTGGGTGAACCCCACCACGCCCTGGGCGAGCTCGATCCCGAGCAGCCAGCCGACCGCGCGAACCGCGCGTTCAGGCGCGTGCACTGCTCGGAAGGCGACGAGGGTGCCGACCGTGAGCCCCACGAGAAGGAAGACGAGGTCGGCGTGCAGCTGGCTGACGGCTCCCGGGTGCAGACCGGTCCGGGGTGCGTTCTGGTCGCCCGCGTGCGGGCCCGATCCCGTGACCACCGTGCCGACGTACAAGACGGCCCAGACCGTCGCGTACATCGTTCTCGTCAACAGCACGACCGGACGAGGGACTGTCGGCTGGGGAGGCCGGTCCTCCTCGTCGACCCTGCGGACGAGCGTGACCGCGACGGCGATGATCGCCAGCGACAGCAGCAGGTGGAGGGAGACCACCCACGGGTTGAGGTCGCTGAGCACGGTCACCCCTCCGAGCGCCGCCTGCGCCGGGACGCCGACCAGGACCGCCGTGGCGAGCCGCCGGATGGACGGCCGCCGCGGCCGCTGCCGCAGAGCCGCCACCCAGGTCGCGATCACCAACGCCGCGAGCACGAAGGTCAGCATCCTGTTGCTGAACTCGATGAAGCCGTGCACGCCCAGCGCGTCGTGGACGACGAAGGACCCGCTCGAGCACCGCGGCCAGGTCGGGCATCCGAGCCCGGACCCGGTCAGCCGGACCGCGCCGCCGGTCACGACGATCACCACGTTGGCGACGAGCGTGGCGACGGCGAGCCGCTTGAGGGTCCTGCGTCCTCGGCCGTTCGGCCATCCGCGACAGCGATGGCCGAGGCCCGTCGCCTGCCGGGGCGTCACTCCCACCGGAAGGTCCTGACCGCGAGCGCACCCGCTGCGAGCGCCCAGCCGACCAAGACGCCGACCCTCCACCAGGCGCAGCCCGGAGCCCGCGCACACCTGGCGCAGACCTTCGGCCAGCGCGCCGGAGGGCAGCGCCGACACGAGCGCGTGCAACGACTCCGGGTACGACGACAGGGGTACGACGACCGCCCCGGCCACGAGCAGCACGACATACACGAGGTTGGCGGCGGCGAGCGTCGCCTCGGCCCGAAGGGTCCCCGCCATCAGCAAGCCGAGGGACGCGAACGCCGCGGTACCGACCGCGACGAGCATCAGCCCGGCCGCGAGGGCCGCCGCGCCTCCGTGCGGACGCCAGCCCAGCGCGAGCCCCGCGGAGCAGATGACCACGAGCTGAGCGGCCTCGACGACGAGCAGCGACAGCACCTTGCCCAGCAGCAGGCCGACCCGCGACAGCGGGGAGGCGCCGAGCCGCTTGAGGACGCCGTACCGGCGCTCGAACGCCGTGGCGATGGCCAAGGAGGTGAACGACGTCGACATCACCGCCAGCGCGATCACGCCCGGTGTGAGCACGTCGATCCGGCGGCCGGAGCCCAGGTCGATGACGTTGCCGGCATCGGCCCCGCCGACGAGGAGCAGCAAGGGGATGATGAGCGCCAGCACCAGCTGCTCGCCGTTGCGGACGAGCAGCCGGACCTCCATCCGCGCGTGCGACACCACCATCCGCCCGCGGTTGCCCGGCGCGGCTGCCGGGACGAAGCTCAGCGTCGGCACGGGTCCGGCAACGTCATGGGCGCAGTGCCTTGCCGGTGAGCTCGAGGAAGACGTCCTCGAGGCTGTGCCGCTCGATCACGAGGTCCTCGGGCATGATGTCGAGGGCGGCGCACCACGCGGTGACGGCGGCCAGCGTATGCGGGGTGACCTCGCCGTCGACCCGGTACGAGCCGGGCGGCTCCTCGCGGACCGAGGACTCCTGCGGCAGGGCCAGCAGAAGTTCGTCGGTATGCAGTCCGGGCTTGGCGTGGAACCGGATGGTGTTCTGCGCGCCCGCCGCCATCAGCTCGGTCGGCGAGCCCGAGGCCAGCACCCGGCCGCCGTCGACGACGAAGACCGTCTCTGCGAGCCGCTCGGCCTCCTCCATGTAGTGGGTGGTCAAGACGACCGTGACACCGTCCACGACGAGCTGCTCGACCAGCTCCCAGGTGGCCCGCCGCGCCTGCGGGTCCAGGCCGGCTGTCGGCTCGTCGAGGAAGACGATCTCGGGCCGCCCGACGACGGCCATGGCCAGGCCGAGCCGCTGCTGCTGACCGCCGCTGAGCCTGCGGTACGAGGTGCGGCCGCACGACCCGAGCCCGAGCCGGTCGACGAGCTGCGGGACCGGGAGGGGGTTGGAGTACAGGGACGCGACGTAGGTCAGCATCTCCTCGGCCCGCACGCCCGACCATGCCCCGCCCGACTGGAGCATCACGCCGAGCCGGGGCGCCAGCTCGCCGTGCTGGCGGACCGGGTCCAGACCCAGCACCCGGACGGTGCCCGACTGCGGTCGGCGGTAGCCCTCGCAAGTCTCCAGCGTGGTCGTCTTCCCTGCCCCGTTGGGACCGAGGATCGCGGTGACCGTGGCCGGCTCGCACGCTGAGTGAGAGTCCGTCGACGGCGGTGACCTCGCCGTACCGCATGACGAGGTCGGACACCTCGAGGGCGGGCGCGCTCACGTCAGGAGTCTAGGTCGCCCGGCTGCACCCGAGGAGCCGACCGGGGCCTCGGTGAGCGGGCGCGGCACGCCGCGCAGCCGGTTAGGGCATCCTGAGTTGAGCGGCTCCCGTAATTAGGACACAATGGTGTTGTGAAAAACGTGCAGGCGTCGGGCAGGTGGCAGTCGCGCCACCGCAGCCCAGCGGCGCGGCCGACGACGCACCGACGCGTGATCGGGTGGCTCGGTCGATCCTCGAGAACGGCCCCTCCACCGCCGCGGCCCTGGCCGAGCGGCTGGCGCTCACCCCGGCAGCTGTCCGGCGCCACCTCGACCAGCTGGTGTCGGCGGGGGCTCTGCAGGCGCGCGAGCCGCGCATCTACGGCGCGCGGGGGCGCGGTCGGCCCGCCAAGGTCTTCGTACTCACCGACTCCGGACGCGACACGTTCCTGCAGGCCTACGACGACCTCGCCGCCAGCGCCCTGCGCTTCGTGCGCGACTCCGGGGGACCGGAGGCCGTCACGCGGTTCGCCCGCCGCCGTACCGCCGAGATCGAGGACCGCTTCCGCGCCCTGGTCGATGCCGCCGAGCCGGGTGACCGGGTGGACGCACTCGCCGAGGCGCTCACCGGCGACGGGTACGCTGCGTCTGTTCGCACCACGCCCACCGGCGACCAGCTCTGCCAGCACCACTGCCCGGTGGCGCACGTCGCTGCCGAGTTCCCCCAGCTGTGCGAGGCGGAGACCGAGGTCTTCGCCCGGCTGCTGGGACGACATGTGCAGCGGCTGGCGACCATCGCCCATGGCGACGGTGTCTGTACCACCAATGTCCCGCACCCGGCAGCGGCCGGCTCTGCGCCAAGAACACGCCGCGACTCCCTCTCGACCGCAAGGAAACCTTCATGACCTCCATCGAGCAGCTCAACCCCTCACTCGAGGGGATCGGCCGCTACAACTACGGCTGGGCGGACTCCGACGTCTCCGGCGCCACCGCGACGCGCGGGCTCAACGAGGATGTCGTCCGCGACATCTCGATGCGCAAGAACGAGCCGCAGTGGATGCTCGACCTCCGGCTCAAGGGCCTCAAGCTGTTTCGACGCAAGCCGCTGCCGACGTGGGGTTCCGACCTCAGCGCGATCGACTTCGAGAACATCAAGTACTTCGTCAGGTCGACCGAGAAGCAGGCGACGTCCTGGGAGGACCTGCCGGCCGACATCAAGAACACCTACGACAAGCTCGGCATCCCCGAGGCCGAGAAGCAGCGCCTGGTCGCTGGCGTCGCGGCCCAGTACGAGTCCGAGGTCGTCTACCACTCGATCCGCGAGGACCTCGAGGCCCAGGGTGTGCTGTTCCTCGACACCGATACCGCGCTGCGCGAGCACGAGGACATCTTCAAGGAGTACTTCGGCTCGGTGATCCCGGTCGGTGACAACAAGTTCGCCGCCCTCAACACGTCGGTCTGGTCCGGCGGCTCGTTCATCTACGTGCCGAAGGGGGTCAAGGTCGACATCCCGCTGCAGGCGTACTTCCGGATCAACACCGAGAACATGGGCCAGTTCGAGCGGACCTTGATCATCGTCGACGAGGACGCCTACGTGCACTACGTCGAAGGCTGCACCGCACCCATCTACTCGTCGGACTCGCTGCACTCAGCGGTGGTGGAGATCATCGTCAAGCGCGGCGGTCGCTGCCGCTACACGACGATCCAGAACTGGTCCAACAACGTCTACAACCTGGTCACCAAGCGCGCAACGTGCGAGGCCGGCGCCACGATGGAGTGGGTGGACGGCAACATCGGCTCCAAGGTGACGATGAAGTACCCGGCCATCTACCTGCTCGGCGAGCACGCCAAGGGCGAGACCCTGTCCATCGCGTTCGCCGGCGAAGGCCAGCACCAAGACGCCGGAGCCAAGATGGTCCACGCGGCGCCCTACACGTCCAGCTCGATCATCTCCAAGTCGGTAGCCCGTGGGGGCGGCCGCACGTCGTACCGCGGGCTCGTCCAGGTGGCCGACGGCGCGCACCACAGCGCCAGCACCGTCCGCTGCGACGCGCTGCTCGTCGACCAGATCAGCCGCAGCGACACCTATCCCTATGTCGACGTCCGCGAGGACGACGTGTCGATGGGGCACGAAGCCACGGTCTCCAAGGTGAGCGACGACCAGCTGTTCTACCTGATGAGCCGCGGCATGGCCGAGGACGAGGCGATGGCGATGATCGTGCGCGGATTCATCGAGCCGATCGCGCGTGAGCTGCCGATGGAGTACGCACTCGAGCTGAACCGGCTGATCGAGCTGCAAATGGAGGGGGCGGTCGGCTAAGGCCGCTTCGCGGCCTTCGCCGACCGCGTCGTACAGGGCCCCATGGTCGGCCTGCGTAGAAAGAGTCGAGTAGGAACAGAAAATGGAGTCTCGTTGAGCATCAACAACGTCAAGGGCGCGCTGGAGACGGTGGAGAGCCATCTCCACCCTCAGCCGTCCTATGACCTGCACGACCACCCGATGCCCACCGGGCGTGAGGAGGTCTGGCGCTTCACGCCGCTGCGGCGGCTGCGCGGCCTGCTCGACGGCGAGCCTTCGGATGCTCGGCTGAAGTGGGACGCCGAGGTGCCGGCAGGCGTGACCATCACCGAGATCACCGCTCAGCAGGCGGTCGACCTGGGTGAGACGCTGCCCGCCGATCGCCCGTCAGCGCTCGCTGTGGGCAATGGCGGCGGGGCGGTCCTCGTGGACGTCGCACCGGACACCGAGCTCGAGCGGCCGCTGGTGATCCGGCTCAGCGGCATGTCGGCGGACGATCTCGTCTGGGGGCACATCGTGGTCCGCATCGGGATGCATTCCAAGGCAACAGTGGTGTTCGAGCACAGCGGGAGCGCCGTGTACAGCGCCTCGACGTCGGTCCTGGTCGGCGACAACGCGCACCTCGACCTCGTCTCCCTGCAGCTGTGGGACGACGACGCCGTGCACCTCGGTCAGTTCGGCATCCGGATCGGCCGCGACGCCTACGTGCGGACCTTCCAGGCCAGCGTGGGCGGCGACGTGGTGCGGATCGTCGAGAACACCGAGTACGCCGGACCCGGGGGCGAGCTGCAGATGTTCGGCCTGTACTTCGCCGACGCCGGCCAGCACATCGAGCATCGCCTGTTCGTCGACCACAACCAGCCGCACACCAAGAGCAACGTCGTCTACAAGGGTGGTCTCCAAGGTGCCGGCGCGCACTCGGTATGGGTCGGCAACGTCTTGATCCGCAAGGTCGCCGAGGGCATCGAGACCTACGAGACCAACCGAAACCTGGTCCTGACCGACGGCTGCCGCGCCGACTCGGTGCCCAACCTCGAGATCGAGACCGGCGAGATCAAGGGCGCGGGGCACGCCTCGGCGACCGGCCGTTTCGACGACGAGCAGCTGTTCTACCTGCAGTCGCGCGGCGTCACCGAGGACGAGGCCCGCAGGCTCGTCGTGCACGGCTTCTTCGCGGACATCATCCGCAGGATCGGTGTACCGGAGGTCGAGCAGCGGCTGCTCACGGCCGTCGAGGCCGAGCTGGCCAAGACCGTCGACACGGTCGGCACGGGGATCGGGGCATGACCCCGTTCATCGAGGCGTGTGCGCTGGCCGATGTCCCGGACGGCGGTGTCCTCGCCGTCGACGTCGAGGGAACCGGCGTGGCCATCGTGCGTGCCGCCGACGAGGTGTTCGCGATCCGCGACGAGTGTTCGCACGCCTCGATCGCCCTGAGCGAGGGCGACGTCGACGTCGAGGAGTGCGAGATCGAGTGCTGGCTGCACGGCTCGCGCTTCAACCTGCGGACCGGTGAGCCGACCGGCCTCCCGGCCTACGAGCCGGTACCCGTCTATCCCTGCAAGGTCGCTGACGACATGGTCGTCGTCGACCTCGCCAACCCGCTGATCTGATACGGAGAGCTGAGAACCTCATGGCCACCCTGGAAATCAAGGACCTGCATGTCGCGGTCACTGTCGACGAGGGGCAAAAGCCCATCCTGCGAGGCGTCGACCTGACGGTGAGGTCCGGGGAGACGCACGCGATCATGGGTCCGAACGGCTCGGGTAAGTCGACCCTGGCGTACTCCATCGCTGGGCACCCGAAGTACACGATCACCGGCGGAACGGTGACCCTCGACGGCGTCGACGTGCTGAGCATGAAGGTCGACGAGCGGGCCAGGGCGGGGCTCTTCTTGGCCATGCAGTACCCGGTGGAGGTGCCGGGCGTCTCCGTCTCCAACTTCCTGCGGACGGCGAAGACGGCGCTCGACGGGCAGGCGCCCAAGCTGCGTACCTGGGTCAAGGACGTCAACGAGGCCATGGACAAGGTGTCGATGGACCGCGAGTTCGCCCAGCGCAACGTCAACGAGGGCTTCTCCGGCGGTGAGAAGAAGCGGCACGAGATCATGCAGCTCGAGCTGCTCAACCCGAAGTTCGCGATCCTCGACGAGACCGACTCCGGCCTCGACATCGACGCCCTGAAGGTGGTGTCCGAGGGCGTCAACCGCTTCCGTAGCCAAGGCGACAGAGCGGTCTTGCTGATCACCCACTACACCCGGATCCTTCGTTACATCAAGCCCGACTACGTCCACGTCTTCGTGGGAGGGCGGATCGCCGAGCAGGGTGGCGCCGAGCTCGCAGAGCGGCTCGAGGCGGAGGGCTACGACAAGTACGTGAAGGCTGCGGCCGCGTCATGACCACTCTGTCGACACCCGGCAGAGCGGCGGCCGCTCCGCCGACGGGACTGCTCGACACCGACCGGATCCGCGCCGACTTCCCGATCCTGTCTCGTCGGCTCGACGGCGACCGTCCACTCGTGTACCTCGACAGCGCGAACACGTCGCAGAAGCCACGCCAGGTCATCGACGCGATGGCCGAGCACTACGCCGTGCACAACGCGAACGTGGCCCGGGCCGTACACCAGCTCGGCGCCGAGTCGACGGCGGCGTTCGAGGGCGCCCGCGACAAGGTCGCTGCCTTCATCGGCGCGCCGTCTCGTGACGAGGTGGTCTTCACGAAGAACTCGACCGAGGCGCTCAACCTCGTCGCCAACACGCTCGCCTGGGCTCGAGGAGACCTCGAGATCTCCGCGGGCGACGAGATCGTGATCAGCGAGATGGAGCACCACTCCAACATCGTTCCCTGGCAGCTCCTGGCCGAGCGCAAAGGTGCCACCTTGCGTTGGTTCAGGCTGACCGACGAGGGCCGGCTCGACCTCTCCGACCTCGACGGCCTGGTCAACGAGCGCACCAAGGTCGTCTCGGTCGTGTGGGTGTCCAACATGCTCGGCACGGTGAACCCGGTCGCAGAGATCGCCCGGCGTGCGCACGAGGTCGGTGCGCTCGTCGTACTCGATGCTTCCCAGGCCGTTCCCCAGATGTCCGTCGACGTGGCAGCGAGCGGCGCCGACCTCGTCGCGTTCACCGGTCACAAGTGCGTCGGACCGACGGGCATCGGCGTCTTGTGGGGACGGGCCGATGTCCTCGCGGCACTTCCTCCCTTCCTTGGCGGCGGCGAGATGATCGAGACCGTCACGATGGCGCGGTCCACGTACGCCCCGGCCCCCCACAAGTTCGAGGCGGGAACGCCGCCGATCGTCCAGGCGGTCGGCCTGGGCGTCGCGCTCGACTACCTGAGCGCCATCGGTATGAGCAAAGTCGCGGCTCACGAGCACGCGATCACCGCGTACGCGCTGCAACGCCTCCAGACGGTCGAGGGCCTCACGATCCTCGGCCCCACGGAGGCCGTGGACCGCGGCGGCGCCATCAGCTTCGAGCTGGCGGGCATCCACCCCCACGACGTCAGCCAGCTCCTCGACTCGCTCGGCATCGCCGTACGTGCCGGGCACCACTGCGCCAAGCCGGCGCACGCCAGGTTCGGTGTGCAGTCGTCGACGCGTGCGTCGTTCTACATCTACTCGACGCCGGCCGAGGTCGATGCCCTCATCGAGGGAATAGAACACACCAAGCGCTTCTTCAAGGTTGCGTGATGGACCTGCAGAACCTTTATCAGGAGATCATCCTCGACCACTACCGCACGCCGCACCATGCGGGCCTGCGGGAGCCGTACGAGTCCGAGGTCCACCACGTCAACCCCACCTGCGGTGACGAGGTGACGCTGCGCGTCCACTTGGTGGACGGCGTGGTCGACGACATCTCGTACGACGCCGAGGGGTGCTCGATCTCCCAGGCTTCGGCGTCGGTCCTCACGGACCTGTTGATCGGCAAGCGGATCGACGAGGCCCTGTCGGTGCACGAGTCGTTCGTCGAGCTCATGCAGGGACGTGGACAGGTCGATCCGGACGAGGATGTCCTCGAGGACGCGATAGCGTTCGCCGGTGTTGCCAGGTTTCCGGCCAGGATCAAGTGCGCGCTGCTGAGCTGGATGGCCTGGAAAGATGCGACGGCTCGTGCCGTCGCCGATGTGGAGGTATGACGATGAGCCCCGACACCACCGATCTGCCCGATGTCGACCTCGGAGCCGCCGCCGACGAGATGGCCGGCGTCGCCGTCGACGATGTCCTGGAGGCGCTCAAGGATGTCGTCGACCCCGAGCTCGGCATCAACGTCGTCGACCTCGGCCTGATCTACGACGTCACCGTCGACGACTCCAATGCTGCGGTCATCGACATGACCCTCACGTCTGCCGCCTGCCCGCTGACCGACGTCATCGAGGACCAGACGAGCACAGCTCTCGAAGGACTGGTCAACGGGTTCCGCATCAACTGGGTGTGGATGCCGCCGTGGGGTCCCGACAAGATCACCGACGACGGTCGCGAGATGCTGCGTGCCCTCGGGTTCAACGTCTGAGCCGTGCGCCCTGGGGCGTGGCTCCGGCGGTGTGACTCGTTCAGCCGTTAGGGGTGTGTGGTGATGTCAGCCAGGCAGTGACGAACGGACGCAGCTGGCGCCGGGTTATCCCGTCCAGCCATCCGATCCAGGTATTCCGGTTGGCGTTGGCATAGCGGTGCTGCTGCGGCCATTGCCGGAGCACTTTCTCGAACGTCGCACTGCCGAGGCGGGCCCGCAGCCTGTCCAGCATGTAGGCCACGCAGTAATAGACGTTGCTGGAGGCGAAGTCGTCGCGGAAGTACTCACCGGGTGGGCCGTACCGGCTGCGCATCGGCTGGTCGACGCGCGCAAGAGTGCGACGCCAGAACTGCATGGTGGCATAGCCCCTGTCCACCTCGAAGCGGATCTGCAGGTACATGGCGAAGCCCTCGTTGAGCCAGAGGTCTTTCCAGTTGTCGGGCGTGACCGTGTCGCCGTACCACTGGTGGGCATACTCGTGAAGCAGGTCGGTGACGAACAGCCTGCGAGAGACACCCAGGCCGTCGCCCATGGTCACCAGGGTCTGGGTCTCCATCGCGGACTGGCTGGGCACGACAACCGCGCCGATCTGGTTGAAGGGGTATGGCCCCAGGTGCGCCTCGAGCCACCGGATCATGCTCGGAGTACGTCGCAGCCACGGCAGCAGATACCGGTCTCGGGGCTCGACCCAGTAGTTGATCGGCAAGCCGTGCGGTCCCGTGTCGCGGTAGCGGCGGTAGTTCCCGACCGCGATGGTGGTGAGGTAGCTGGCCGCCGGCGAGCCGAGGTGCCACCGGGTGACGGTCCGTCCGTGCAGAGTGCGACGGCTGGTCAGGTGACCGTTGAAGATGCCGACGTCCCCGGCCGGCGTCGTGATCGTGACGTCGTAGTACGCCTTGTCCGCCGGCTGGTCGTTGGCCGGGTACCAGGTGAATGCGCCGAAGGGCTCCTGCATCGTCCAGGCGTTCCCCGAGCTGGTGGTCGTCCAGCCGACGGTCGAGAAGTCGCCGCGCGACACCGGCGCCTTGACCGGCTGCGGGTGGCCCGAGTACGCCACGCGCACGGTGTGCCGGCTGTCCTTGGCCAGCGGGCCGGTGTGAATGACGAGGTTCTTGCCCGGGTGGCTCGCGGGTACCCGCGTCCCGTCGAGCCGGACGGCTCTGACGTGCAGCGGGTGTCCGAGGTCGAGCTGCAACCGCCTCACGTGCCGGGTCACGCGCAGCAGGATCGTGGCAGTTCCGGTGAGGGTGCGAGATCTCGGTGCCCATCGAAGATCGAGCCGGTAGTGGAGGGTGTCGACGCGCGGGTCGCCCTTCGAGGGGTAGTAGGGATCCTCACGTGGGTGCGACACGGCGGGGGTGTACTTCTTCCCGGTCGGCATCACCGGCGCGGCCTGCCCCGCCGACGCGGAGGCCGCCAGTAGCACGAGCGCCACACAGACGCCGGTCGCGCTGGACGCATAGGGCATAGAGCCGCCTTCTCGGGAGGGCACGGATCCAGCCGCAAGGTACCACTGCTGCGCCGTCGGACTCACCGTCTATGTGCGCATCAACCGGCCTTGATGAAGGCCGTCACCGCATCCGCCACCAGCTGCACGGCGATGGCGGACAGCAGCAGCCCGGCGATCCGGGTCACGAGGACGACACCGCTGCGACCGACCACCCGCAAGATCCACGAGGAGTAGCGCATCACCACGTAGAGCACCGCATGGACGGCCACGATGCCGGCGCCTACCGCGAGCTCCTGGTCGACGTGGTCCGCGCGCCGGGCGAAGACCATCGTGGCCACGATCGCACCCGGTCCGGCGAGCAGCGGTGTGCCCAGCGGTACGAGAGCGATGTTGACGTCGGCGTCGCTCGGCTGGTCCGACTCCCCGGTCAGCAGCTCCAGGGCCACGAGCAGGAGCAGCAGCCCGCCTGCGCACTGAAGAGCGGGGAGTGTGATCCCGAGATACCGCAAGATCTGCTGACCGAACAGCGCGAACGCCACGATCACCGTCAGCGACACCATCGCCGCCTGGGCCGCGATTCGCGAGACGGCCTTCGCCGGCTTGCCCGCCGTCAGGCCCAAGAAGATGGGCACCGTCCCCAGCGGGTCGATGATGACGAACAAGGTCACGAACGTCTCACCGAACAGCCGTCCGTCGAAGCCGCTCACGACACCCCGTACCCCGGACGACCAGGTACCGCGGCCTGAGGCATCGGTCCAGCCTAGGGGCTGGCCGAGTCCGCGGTTGCGCCGAGACGTCAGCAACGGCCCGGCTTTGTCGGCGTGTCGGCCACCGATTGACGTCTCGGCGAAGGCTCAGCCCGTGGCCACGGGCTCCGCGACAGAGTCGCCGCGACCGAACTCGACCCCCTTCGCCTCCTTGCCGACCAGTACCAGGAATGCCACCACGATGAGAACCGGCACGATCGTCGCGGCCAGCGCGAACGGGTACCCGTGGTGTGCTGCGAGGCTCTCCTGGATCGGAAGGTTCAAGGCGGCGAGCAGGTTCCCGAGCTGGTAGGTGACACCGGGGTAGAAGCCGCGGATCGCGTCCGGGGACATCTCCGTGAGGTGGGCCGGGATCACGCCCCATGCGCCTTGCACGACCACCTGCATGAGGAAAGCGCCGAGGCAGAGGGTCGCGGCGGTGCTCGAGTAGGCGAACAACGGGACGATCGGCAGTCCCAGGATCGCGCAGAAGGCGATCGTGTACCGGCGGCCGAACCGCTCCGACAACGTGCCGAAGGTGAGCCCCCCGATGATCGCGCCGACGTTGTAGATCACGGCGATCCAGGTGGCAGTCGACTCGGACAGCCCGGGACCGCCATCGTTGGTGGCCTTGAGGAACGTCGGGTAGACGTCCTGGGTGCCGTGGCTCATCCAGTTGAACGCCGTCATCAGCAGCACGAGGTACAGGAAGCGGCGCAGGACGGGACCGTTGAGCAGGATGTCGCGCACTCTGGTGTTCGTGACCTTCAGCTTCTTCTGCGCGGACTCCCAGACCTCCGACTCCCGCACACGGGTACGGACCAGCAGGCTGATGAAGGCGGGAATGATGCTGAGCCCGAAGAGCCACCGCCAGGAGAGCCCGAGCTTGGTGTCGATGAGCAGGAACGCCAGGGCGGCCAGCAGGTACCCGAGGGAGTACCCCTCCTGCAGGAGCCCGGAGAAGAAGCCACGCCGGGCGACCGGGATCTTCTCCATCGCGAGCGCGGCACCGAGGCCCCACTCACCACCCATACCGATGCCGTACAGCATGCGCAAGATGATGAGGACCGTCAGGTTCGGCGCGAACGCGCAGAGGAAGCCCACTGTCGCGTAGAACGTCACGTCCACCATGAGGGGGATGCGGCGCCCGACTCGGTCGGCCCACAGGCCGAAGATCAGCGCGCCTACCGGCCGCATCAGCAGTGTCGCCGTCGTGAGGAAGGCGACCTTCTCCTTGCTGGTATGGAAATCGGTGGCGATCTCGGCGTACACCAACACCACGATGAAGTAGTCGAACGCATCCATCGTCCAGCCCAGCAGCGCCGCGATGAACGCGTTGCGCTGGTCGGGGGTGAGCGGTGTGCGGGTGGTGCGCGACCCGGTGCTTGACATGGTCCGGCTCCTCACGCTGGCGTATGACGGCCGGCCGTTCGAGGCGCAGGCGAGAGGCCGTCTCCTGGCCCTTGATGACCGTAGACACAACCGAAAAGGCTGGCAAGCGGTGTGCAGCGTAGTTTTCCGCCGGCAGCATACTGAGGGACACATCGCCGTCGTCGTCAGCGAGAACACGGAGGGCATGTGAGCGAGCGGCCACCGGCCCGAACGGTCCAGGTCCCGTGGGAGCGGCTGCCGGGCTGGATCGAGCGGTACGACGCTCGCCACCCGGGCAGTCGATGGGTCGTCACTCCCAGCGCCGTCAGCGCCGAGAGTGCCGACGGGTCGGCGGTGTCCTTCGACGTGCCGATGGCGCCACTGGCCGACCCGACGCTGGCGGGCCTGCATGACCACCTCGCCCGGAGCTGGAGGATCGGGATCGTGCTCGTGCGTCGTGGAGGCTTCGCGGTTGCCCGGCTGTCCGGTGCCGATGTGGTCGAGTCGAAGGTCGGGCAGCGACATGTCCAGGGGCGTACGAAGGCCGGCGGGTGGTCTCAGCACAGGTTCGCTCGACGGCGTGACAACCAGGCCCGGGCGGCGTTCGACGCTGCCGGTGCGCACGTCCAGGCCCTGCTCGGTCAGCACGCGAGGTCACTCGACCTGCTCGTCACCGGCGGGGACCGGGTCGCCGCCGACACGGTCTTGGAGATGCCCGAGCTGGAGACGCTGCGCGGGCTGCCGCGCCGCTTTCTGGGCGGACTGCCCGACCCGAGGCGCTCCGTGCTCGACCAGGCGATCGACACGGTGCGTTCGGTGTCGGTACACATCGTCGACACCGCAGCGCGGTGAGGTCTACCCCCTGCTAGAGGTTGGGGGTCGAGAACGTGTCGCAGGCGGCCAGAGTGCCGTGCTGGTAGCCGGTCATGAACCACTTGACCCGCTCGGCCGACGAACCGTGCGTCCACTGCTCAGGGTTCACCGCACCGCCGCCAAGGTGCTGGATGTGGTCGTCGCCGACCGCTGTGGCCGCGTCGATCGCCTGCTTGATGTCGCTCTTCGTCAGGTCCTCGATGTACACGTTGCCGTCGGCATCCTTGGCGGTGGTGGCGTTGTGTGCCCAGATACCTGCGTAGCAGTCGGCCTGCAGCTCGATCCGCACCGACGGGCTGCTAGGACCGGTCTGCGAGCTCTGGTTCTTGCGCAGGGTCCCGAGCAGGTCCTGGACGTGGTGTCCGTACTCGTGCGCGACGACGTAGGCGTCCGAGAAGGTGCCGCCCTGTGCGCCGAGCTGGCGCTTGAGCATGTCGTCGAAGAAACCGAGCTCGAGGTAGACCTTGTCGTCACCGGGACAGTAGAAGGGACCCGTCTGCACCGTCGCCTGTCCGCATGCCGTGGCGGTGGAGCCGGTGAAGTACACGATGTTCGCGTCCTTGTACTCGACTCCTGGCGCCTGCTTGGGGAGGTCGTCGGTCCAGAAGGACTGGATCGCGTTGACGTCGTCGAGGATGCGGCACTGCTGCTGCGCGGTGTCGGCGCCCGTCTTGCAGCTCGAGGTGTTCGCCGTGCTCCCGGAGCTGTCGCCTCCCGTACCGGGAATCCCGCCTGTCTTCGCGGCTATCACCACGATGATGATCAAGACCAAGAGGCCGCCGACTCCGCCGCCCATGGGCAGCCCCGAGAGGCCGCCGCCCCGGCCACCACCGAGCCCAGGCAGCCCGGATTCTCCTCCACGGGCCGACCGTCGTCCTCGCCTGTCCTCGACCTGGCTGCGGTCCAGCCTCGCTCGGGGGTTGTACCTCACGGGCGGTCCTCCGATGCGTCGCGCCAAACAATCGTGCTGCCGGCGCGGCGCCGGCGCCTGTAGCCTAAGGGGATCGCGCCCCCGACGCCTCGGATGGGCAACCACCCTCGGAAAGTTCTTCGCGTACAGCCATGATCACCGCCCGCAACCTGCATGTCCGTGCGGGTGCAAGCGTCCTCATCGACGACGTGTCGTTTCGTGTCGGTCCCGGCGACAAGGTCGGCCTGGTAGGGCGAAACGGTGCGGGCAAGACCACGTTGACCCGGATCCTCGCCGGTGAGGCACTGCCCGCCGCGGGCGACGTCACCCGCTCCGGCGCGGTCGGCTACCTCCCGCAGGACCCGCGAACGGGCGACCTGCAGGTGCTGGCGCTGGACCGCATCCTCTCGGCTCGCGGCCTCGACGACGTGGTCAGGCGGCTGCGGCAGTCCGAGGAGCAGATGGGCGACGGCGACCCGGCCGTGAGCGAGCGGGCGATGCAGCGGTACGCGCGGGCGGACGCCGAGCTGCACGCCGCGGGTGGCTTCGCCGCTGAGGCGGAGGCCGCACAGATAGCGGCGAGCCTGGGTCTGCCCGACCGGGTGATGACCCAGCCGCTGGCGACCCTGTCGGGTGGCCAACGCCGTCGCGTGGAGCTGGCCCGCATCCTGTTCTCCGGTGCCGAGACGCTCCTCCTCGACGAGCCGACGAACCACCTCGACGCCGACTCGGTCCTCTGGCTGCGCGACTTCCTCAAGTCCCACAAGGGCGGGCTGGTCGTGATCAGCCATGACGTGGCGCTGCTGGACGAGACGGTCAACAAAGTTTTCCATCTCGACGCCAACCGCGCCGAGCTCGACGTGTACAACGTCGGCTGGCGCGCGTACCTGCAGCAGCGTGAGACCGACGAGCGTCGCCGCAAGCGCGAGCGGGCAAACGCCGAGAAGAAGGCCTCTTCGCTGATGACCCAGGCCAACAAGATGCGGGCGAAGGCCACGAAGGCGACGGCGGCGCAGAACATGGCCAAGCGCGCCGAGCGGCTCCTGTCCGGGCTCGAGTCCGAACGCCGGCACGACAAGGTCGCGCGGATCGCCTTCCCGAAGCCGGCGCCCAGCGGGAAGACGCCTTTGATGGCAGAGGAGCTCTCGAAGTGCTACGGCTCGCTGGAGGTCTTCACCGACGTCGACCTCGCCATTGACAAGGGCAGCAGGGTGGTCGTCCTCGGGCTCAACGGTGCCGGGAAGACGACCCTGCTGCGCATCCTCGGCGGTCTCGATGAGCCCGACACGGGGAAGGTGCTGCCCGGGTACGGGCTGAAGCTCGGGTACTACGCGCAGGAGCACGAGATGCTGGAACTCGGTCGTACCGTGCTCGAGAACCTCCAGTCCGCTGCTCCTCAGCTCACGGAGACACAGGTCCGCAGCGTGCTCGGCTCCTTCTTGTTCTCCGGAGACGACGCGTACAAGCCCGCGCGGGTGCTCTCCGGAGGTGAGAAGACGAGGCTGGCCCTGGCCACCCTCGTGGTGTCGACCGCCAACGTGCTGCTGCTCGACGAGCCGACGAACAACCTCGACCCGGCGAGCCGCGAGGAGGTGCTCGCGGCGATCCAGAGTTATGAGGGCGCGATCGTGCTGGTGACCCACGACGAGGGAGCGGTGATGGCGCTGCACCCCGACCGGGTGCTGATCCTGCCCGACGGGGTCGAGGATCTCTGGAGCGAGGACTACGGGGAGCTGGTGGCCCTTGCCTGACCCGGCGATGACATCGTTCCCCGATGATGCGGGGCTCCGCTATGACGAAGCCGGGCCGGTGGCGACGGTCACCCTGTGCCGCCCGCAGAAACTCAACGCCCAGGACCCGGCCATGTGGGATGCCCTGCGGACGATCGGCCAGGAGCTGGGCACAGGCGTGCGGGTGGTCGTCATCCGGGCGGAGGGGCCGTCGTTCAGCGCCGGCATCGACCGCAGGCTGCTCACCGGAGGCGGCGGACCGGGCCAGTCCTTCGTGCTCGACCTGGCAAGGCTCGACGACGCGGCGCTCGATGAACGGCTCGCCGGCTACCAGGAGGCGTTCAGCTGGCTGTCCAGGCCGGGCCTCCTGAGCATCGCAGCCGTCCAGGGTCACGCGGTGGGGGCGGGCTTCCAGTTGGCCCTGGCATGCGACCTGAGGGTGCTCGCCGCCGATGCGCAGCTGGCGATGCGGGAGACGTCCCTCGGCCTGGTACCAGACCTCGGCGGTACCCGGCCGCTCGTCGAGGCGGTCGGCTACTCGCGGGCGCTGGAGCTCTGCGTGACCGGGCGCTGGGTCGACGCCGACGAGGCCAGGCTCATCGGACTCGCCACCATCGTGGTGCCACCTGCCGAGCTCGATGCCACAGTCGTCGACCTGGCAGCTGTCGTAACAGGCCCGCCGTACGGCGCGGTCTCCGCGACCAAGTCTCTGCTCCAGGCAGCGGCTGCATCGTCGCCGGACGGCCAGCTCAGGGCCGAGCGGCGCGCACAAGCAGCACGTATCCGCGACCTGGCCGGTGAGGCGGTCGGGAACAACGGCACAGCCGCCGGCGTTTCGCCCTCCAATGAGTAGTCCGGCCAACCCTATGCGGGTCATGCACGCGCTGAGCCGCGACGACCCCACGAAGGGCCGCGAGGGGCTCACGCCCGGAACGACCCGCCGGGTGGTCACCTTCGCGCGCCCGTACCTGCGTCCGCTGCTCGCCTTCCTCGTGCTCGTCGTCGTCGATGCGATGCTCGTCGTGGCGACCCCTCTGCTCTTCAAGCAGATCGTCGACGACGGCGTGCTCAAGCACGACCGGCGCCTCGTGACGATCCTGGCGCTCGTCATCGCGGCCCTCGCCGTCGGTGAGGCGCTGTTGACCTTGGCCCAGCGCTGGTACTCCGCCCGGATCGGCGAAGGTCTCATCTATGACCTGCGCGTCAAGGTCTTCGGCCACGTCCAGCGCATGCCGCTCGCCTTCTTCTCCCGGACCAACACGGGCTCGCTAGTCTCGCGCCTCAACAACGACGTGATCGGCGCCCAGCGGGCCTTCACGTCCGTCCTCTCCGGCGTCGTGAGCAACGTGATCAGCCTGGTGCTCGTCGCCGGGACGATGCTCGTCTTGTCGCCGGCGATCACGTTGCTGGCGTTCGTGATGGTGCCGCTCTTCTTGTTCCCCGCGAAGTGGGCTGGCCGCAAGCTGTCCGGTCTGACCCGCCGGCAGATGCAGACCAACGCGATCATGTCGGCGATCATGACCGAGCGGTTCAACGTCGGCGGCGCCATGCTCGTCAAGCTCTTCGGCCGTCCGGTCCAGGAGCAGCAGGAGTTCGAGCGCAACTCTGCGGTCGTCCGGGACCTCGGCATCAACATCGCGATGACCGGCCGGATCTTCTACAGCGCGCTCACGCTGGTTGCGGCGCTCGCCGGGGCACTCGTGTACGGGATCGGCGGGCAGCTGGCGATCAGCGGCAGCGTGTCCGTCGGCACGCTGCTCGCACTGGCTGCCCTGATGGGTCGCCTGTACGCCCCTCTGACGTCGCTGTCCAACGTCCGGGTCGACGTGCTCACCGCGCTCGTGTCCTTCGAGCGGGTCTTCGAGGTCCTCGATCTCGAGCCGATGATCACCGACGCCCCCGACGCGGCGACGATCGGAGCGAGCGAGCGGCCCACCGTCGAGTTCCGCCATGTGGACTTCAGCTACCCGACCGCCGACCAGATCTCCCTGGCCAGTCTCGAGACCGTGAGCGGATCCGACGGGCTGACCAGCCAGGAGGTCCTCCACGACGTGAGCCTGACGCTCCACGCCGGTCAGATGGTCGCGCTCGTCGGGCCCTCAGGCGCCGGGAAGACCACCCTCACCCACCTCGTGGCCCGCCTGTACGACGTCACGGGTGGCGCTGTCCTGGTCGCCTCCCGCGACGTGCGCGAGGTCCAGCAGAGGTCGCTGCACGACCTCGTCGGCTACGTGACGCAGGACGCGCACATGTTCCACGACACGATCCGGGCCAACCTCCTGTACGCCAAGCCGGAGGCGACCGACGCCGAGGTGACGTCGGCGCTGCAGGCGGCACAGGTCTGGGGGCTCGTCGCGTCCCTCCCGGACGGCCTCGACACGGTCGTAGGCGACCGGGGGTACCGGCTCAGCGGCGGCGAGCGTCAGCGGCTGGCGATCGCCCGCCTGCTCCTCAAGGCGCCCCGGATCGTCGTGCTCGATGAGGCGACGGCCCACCTCGACAGCGAGTCCGAGGCGGCCGTCCAGCGGGCTCTCGACGCGGCCCTCGAGGGTCGTACGTCACTCGTGATCGCCCACCGACTGTCGACGGTGCGGCATGCCGACCTGATAGTCGTCGTCGACGACGGTCGCGTGGTCGAGCAGGGCACCCATGCCGAGTTGCTCGCAGCAGGAGGGCTCTACCGGGACCTGTATCGCACGCAGTTCGCCGACCAGGACGACGTCGAGCCGGTAGCGACGGTCTGACGGCTGCCTCCCCACTACCCGAGACGTCAATCAGTGGTCGACACGCCGTCAGATCCAGGCCGACTCTGACGTCTCGGCGGAGTGGGGGACTGGAGGTCGGCCTGATGCCGCTGCGGCATGATGTCAGCCATGGATCTCGGACTTCAGGACCGCGTGTACATCGTCACCGGCGCCACCCGCGGGCTCGGCCGCGCGACAGCTGAAGTGCTCGTCGCCGAAGGCGCCCGCGTGGTGGTCTCGTCGCGCTCGGCCGATGCGGTCGACGCGGCAGTGGCTGACCTGGGCGACGTGGCCGCGACGGGTGCCGTCGCGGACAATGCCGACCCCGAGACGCCCGCCGCCTTGGTGGCCCTCGCCCATGAGCGGTTCGGCCGCCTCGACGGGGCTCTGGTCAGCGTCGGCGGCCCCCCGACCGGCACCGTCATGGACACGAGCGACCAGGCCTGGCGTGCCTCGTTCGACGCGGTCTTCCTCGGCGCCGTCCGGCTCGCCCGCGGAATCGCCGCCGAGCTCAGCGAGGGAGGGTCGCTTGCCTTCGTACTGTCGACCTCGGTCAAGCAGCCGATCGGTGGGCTGGCCATCTCCAACGGCCTGCGACCGGGGCTCGCCATGGTGGCCAAGACGCTCGCCGACGAGCTCGGGCCCCTGGGGATCCGAGTCAACGGGCTGATGCCGGGACGGGTGGACACGGAGCGGGTGCGTGAGCTGGACGCGCTGAGCCCCGACCCTGACGCGGCCCGGGCGGCGTCGACCGCCGCGATCGCGCTGCGGCGCTACGGAAGACCCGAGGAGTTCGGTCGCATCGCCGCGTTCTTGCTCTCACCGGCCGCCGGCTACGTCACCGGAGTGATGCTCGCGGTCGACGGCGGACTTACGAGGGCGCTCTGAGCCCACGGGCACCCGCAGGGCCGTCTGCGGGTTGGTGTACTCGGCCCACGCGAAGTACACCCAGAATCCGAACGCGAGACAGGCGAAGAAGAACCACTGGATCCCGTAGAAGAAGGACGGTCCCGCGCTGAGGTCAGGCGGCAGCGCCGGGGCGGGCGAGTCCGATGCCGCCGGGCTCTCCTTCGTGCGGTCGAGGAACCCGTCGTAGACCGGGTACGGGAGCGTCGACTTGATCGCGTCGGACGAGATCGCCCGGACGTATCCGTTGGTCGGCGTGACCGAGCCGCCCGAGGCGTTTCGACGGACCCACCCGTTGACGGTCACGGTGCCTGGCGGTGGTGCCGGAACGTTGGGCCGCTGGTTGCCGTTGGCGGCCGTTGCGATCCAGCCCCGGTCGACCAAGAGGGCGGTACCGGACGACGTCACGAGCGGTACGACGATGTCGACACCGGCCGCTCCCTGGCGCGTGCGGTACAGCACGATCACCTCGTGAGACGCGTCGTAGGTGCCGGTCGCCGCCACCTTTGTCCACTCGGCGGTGTCCGGGACGGCCTCGGTCGTCGACATGACCCGGTCGACCGGGACCGGCGGAGCCGCCAGGTTGGTCCGGATCGACTCGTTGGAGTCGTGGCGCTCGGCGTAGCGGCGAAACTGCCACAGCCCGAGCTCCACGCAGGCGAAGCCGAGCAAGCAGACGGCGAGCAGCAGCCCCAGCCAGCGACGGGTGAGCAAGAACCTGAACACGTCTCACCACCCCCTACAGCGACTCGGTCTCGCGCATGAATCCGCGGGCGCCGAGGAACTGCGTGAGCGAGGCCTCGTGGTCGTCGCACGCCAACCAGGTCTTGCGGCGCTCCGGCGGGTGCAGCCTGGGGTTGTTCCAGAGGAGCGCGACAGTGGCGGGCGAGGTGCATCCCCTCGCGGAGCACCTCGCGATCTCGGGCGCGGGGGTGGTCACGAGCTGCCTCTCGCCGCGGACGGCCGACATTGATGACGACAGTGAAGAGTGGTGCCGGACAGCCACGGGGGGAGGCTATCCAACACCACTCTCATGGCCTTCCGACGGGGGAAACGGAATGCCGTTCGCAAGTCTTGCACGGCTGGTCGCGGAGGTCTAGCCCGGGTGGCCGGCGTCATTCGGCGCGTCGGCCGGCGGGTGCGACTCGAGCTGAGGGCGGTCTTCGACGTGGAAGGCCGGGGGCCCGGCGTAGGAACGGCGGTCCGTGGCGTTGGCCAAGACGACGGCGATGTACGGCAAGAAGACGGCGCCCGCGACCAGGACCCAGCGCACCGGTCCGTCGGTCACGATCGCGAGCACGAAGCAGGCCGTGCGGATACCCATCGACAACAGGTAGCGGATCTCGCGACGGCGGATGTCGGCACTGAGGGCCGGTCGCGCCGACGTGATGGTCACTGGGGTGTTGGGGTGCGAGTTCAACGAGGCTCCTTCACCTCCACGGTACGCCGCCCCGATCCGGAACACCCGCCGGAGGTTATGCAGCGCGGGGTCGCAGCCGGTAGCCTCGGGCGCCGGCGAGCGATAGGAGACGGCGTTGGGCAGGTCGGTACTCGTGACGGGCGGCAACAGGGGCATCGGACGGGCGATCGCCACCGCCTTCGCGGAGTCGGGCGACGACGTCGCGGTCACGTACCGCTCCGGTGAGCCCCCCTCCGGCGTGCTGGCCTGCCGGTGCGACGTGACCGTCGCCGACCAGGTCGAGGCCGCCTTCGCCACCATCGAGGCCGAGCACGGCCCGGTCGAGGTGCTCGTGGCCAACGCCGGCATCACTCGTGACACGTTGCTGCTGCGCATGTCGGACGACGACTGGGCCTCGGTGATCGACACCAACCTGACCGGGTCGTTCAGGGTGGTCAAACGGGCCGCGAGAGGCATGCTGCGCCTCAGGCGCGGCAGGATCATCTTGATCTCCTCCGTCGTCGGCCTGCTGGGCTCCTCGGGGCAGGTCAACTACGCGGCCAGCAAGGCCGGGCTGGTCGGGATGGCGCGGTCGGTCGCCCGGGAGCTCGGCAGCCGCTCGATCACCGCCAACGTCGTCGCGCCGGGCTTCGTCGAGACCGACATGACCGCCGAGCTACCGGACGAGACGAAGGCCGACATCGCGAAGGCGATCCCCCTCGGCCGGTTCGCGACGAGCGAGGAGATCGCCGGGGTCGTGCGCTGGCTCGCCTCCGACGAGGCCGCCTACATCACAGGCGCGGTGATCCCGGTCGACGGGGGTCTGGGCATGGGCCACTGACGTGACGCACCGAAGAAGGAAGGGCTGACATCGGATGGGCATTCTCGAGGGAAAGCGGGTCCTGGTCGCAGGGGTGACCCTCGACTCGTCGATCGGGTTCGCGACGGCGAAGGTGGCTCAGGAGCAGGGCGCCACGGTGGTCATCTCGAACTTCGGCCGAGCATTGTCGATCACGCGGCGGATCGCCAAGCGGCTGCCGACTGAGCCGCCAGTCCTGGAGCTCGACGTCAGCGACGACGACCACCTGGAGACGCTTGCCGACCGGCTGCGTGAGCACGTCGACGGCCTGGACGGCGTCGTCCACGCGATCGCGTACGGCAACCCCGCGACGATTCTCGGCGGGAAGTTCCTGTCGGGGCCGTGGGACGACGTGGCTCAGGCCGTCCGGGTGTCCGCCTACTCGTACAAGTCGCTGGCGATGGCGTGCCTGCCGCTGATGCAGAGCGGGGGCAGCATCGTCGGGTGCACGTTCGACGCCAGTGTCGCGTGGCCCGGCTATGACTGGATGGGCTTCGCGAAGGGTGCGCTCGAGTCGTGCAACCGCTACCTGGCCCGAGACCTCGGCCCGAAGGGCATCAGGTCGAACCTCATCTCCGCCGGCGCGCTCAAGACCCTCGCGGCCAAGGCGATCCCCGGCTTCGAGCTGTTCGAGGACGAGTGGACCAAGCGGGCGCCGCTCGGGTGGGACATGGACGACCTCGAGCCGACGGCCAAGACGATCGTCGCCCTCCTCAGCGACTTCATGCCGGCTACGACGGGCGAGATCGTTCACGTCGACGGCGGCTACCACGCGATGGGCGCCTGACCTCCCAGGTCGGGCAGGACCGTCGTGACGACATCCCTGATCGAGCTGCGGGTGCTCGACGGCCCCAACCTGTACTTCCCGCGGGCCGCTATCAAGCTGACGCTCGACCTGACCGGCCTCGACTCGGTTGCCGACGACGTCGCGATGCGCTTCGCGCGGCGCATCGGCTTGGCGAACGCCCGGCCCGGGGCCGCAGGCTCGGGCTTCCGGCAGCGCTTCGCGGCTCGCGCGGTGACCCGGCTCGTACGCCAGATCGCCGCCGAGGCGGGGACGTCGCGACTCGGGGTACGGGTCCGGCCGACCTCTGACGTGCACCGGGTCGTCGTCGCGTTCCCGTGGATCCACCGCGGCCGCGCCGAGGCGCTCGGCCGAGCGGTGGCGTCCGTGCTCGACCGGCTGGAGCTCATGGACGTCGACGCGCTCGTCAGCGATGTCGCCGCCGACGTCTCCAGCGCGGATCCCGGCTCTGCACCCGAGACCATCCGGCCGCGCATCCCCGTCATCGCAGTCACCGGGACCAACGGCAAGACGACGACCTCGCGGATGATCGGGCACATCGGCCGGGTGGCCGGCCTGCATGTCGGCTGGTCCTCGACCGACGGGATCTATCTCGACGGGGAGCTGGTCGAGGCCGGAGACTACTCCGGACCCAGCGGTGCCGGCCGGGTGCTGGCGCTGCCCGGCGTCCAGCTCGCCGTCACCGAGACCGCGCGCGGCGGCATCTTGCTCCGCGGGATCGGCGTCCGCTCCAACGACGTCTCGGTGGTCACGAACGTCTCGGCCGACCACCTGGGGCTGCAGGGAATCGACACCCTCGACCAGCTCGCCGAGGTCAAGGCGGTCGTCGCCAAGATCACCAAGTCGACCGGTTGGGCCGTGCTCAACGGCGACGACCCCCGGGTCTTCGCCATGCGGTCGCAGATCCGGGCGCGCACGTGGGTGTTCTCGCGCTACCCGGACTCGCCTTCGCTTCGCGAGGTCATCGGGCACGGGGGCCGGGGTTCGACGGTCATCGACGGCTGGGTCAGCGTGCTCGCACCGGAATCGGACCCCGACCCGCTCGTACGGGTCGTGGACGTGCCGATGACACTGTCGGGACTGAGCCGGTTCAACGTCGAGAACGCGCTCGCGGCGTGCAGCGCCGCCCTTGGTGCCGGGCTTTCCCGGGCCGCGGTCATCGAGGGCCTCTCCACCTTCACGCCTGACACGACGCACAATCCGGGCCGGATGAACATCTACAGCCTCGACGGCGTCACCGTCATCCTCGACCTGGCCCACAACGAGGCCGGGCTCGAGGCGCTCCTCGAGGTGATGAACGGCCTGCGCGGCCCAGGTGCGAGCACCTTGCTGGCGGTGGGTACGGCCGGTGACCGGACCGACGACATCCTGCGCAGCCTGGGAGAGATGGGGGCGCGGGACAGCGACGTCATGGTGATCGTGCACAAGCAGCGGTACCTCCGCGGCCGCGACGTCGACGAGCTCACCGCGAGGTACCGGGAGGGCGCCGAGAAAGTCGGCGTCAAAGAGGTCGCGGCCTACGACTGCGAGCTCGACGGGCTCCGGGAGCTGGTCCTTCGGGCATCGCCTGGGGACGTCGTCGCGGTGATGTGCCACCAGGACCGCGAGCTCCTGGACGAATGGCTGCGAGCCGAGGGCGGTTCCCTCGACGCACCCGACGTCCTGCGCGCCAAGGTGCTGCTCGCAGCAGACGGTGGTCGGTCGAAGTCTTGACGCGATGGCCCCGACGTCACTAGCATACTCCGCGACACGGAAATAGTTATCCGCATCGCGGAATAGTGCGCAGGAGAAGATCATGTCCTCAACCACCGTTCCCGCACCCTCGAGGCGGGCGAGCGTCAAGCACCCGGTCGACCAGGTGCTCCCTGCTCCGCAGCTGTTCATCTACGGCCTGCAGCACGTCTTGGCGTTCTACGCCGGAGCGGTGATCGTACCGATCCTGCTGGCCGGGGCGATCCACCTGAGCCCCTCGCAGACGGTGCACCTGATCAACGCCGACCTGTTCACCTGCGGCATCGCGTCCATCATCCAGTCCGTGGGCTTCTGGAAGATCGGCGTCGGCTGCCGCTGCTCCAGGGCGTCACGTTCACGGCGGTGTCGCCGATGATCGCCATCGGCACCGCTGCCGGCGGCGGCACCGACGGACTGCGCCAGATCTACGGCTCGGTCATCATCGCCGGGCTCTTCACGTTCTTCATGGCGCCGTACTTCGGCAAGCTCATCCGGTTCTTCCCGCCCGTCGTCACCGGTTCCGTCATCAGCATCATCGGCATCGCGCTGTTGCCGGTGGCTGCGTCCGACGCGGTCCAGGACCCGGTCAGCAGCAACCCCCTGAGCGGCAAGGGGCTGGCGTACGCGTTGTTCACGCTCGCGATCATCGTCTTGATCCAGCGCGTGTTCCGTGGCTTCATGGCGACCATCGCGGTCCTGGCCGGCCTCGTGATCGGTACGATCCTCGCGGCGATCCTCGGTGACGCGAACTTCGACAGTGTGAGCCAGAACCACTGGGTCGGAGTCACCCGGCCGTTCTTCTTCGGGGTGCCGACCTTCGCCCTCACTGCCGTGCTGTCGATGATCGTGGTGATGCTGATCACCGCCGTGGAGACGACCGGCGACGTGTTCGCCACCGGCGCCATCGTGCAGAAGCGGGTCGGCGGTGAGGACGTGAGCCGCGCCCTGCGAGCCGACGGTCTCGCCACGACCATCGGCGGCGTGCTCAACTCGTTTCCCGTACACCTGCTTCGCCGAGAACGTCGGCCTGGTCCGGCTCACCGGGGTCAAGAGCAGGTGGGTCGTGGCCACCGCAGGCGCCATCATGATCGTGATCGGGTTGATCCCGAGGGCGGGCGCCGTCGTGAACGACGTTCCGCTGTGCGTGCTCGGCGGTGCGGCGCTGGCGATGTTCGCGACCGTCGCCGTGGTGGGGTTCCAGACGCTGTCACGGGTGGACTTCAACGACCACCGCAATGTCGTGATCGTGGCGACGAGCGTCGGCCTCGCGGTGCTGGTCACGGTGAAGGCGGACCTGTACACGGTCGTCCCCGGCGGGCGGTGGAGCGAGATGCTCTTCAACAGCGGCATCACGCTGGGCAGCATCACCGCGATCGTGCTGAACCTCATCTTCTTCCATGTCGGCAAGAGCTACGGGCCGGCGGTCGCCGGAACACCCGGCGGCTGGCGTCGTCCGGCTCGACCAGGTCAACCAGATGAGTCAGGAGGAGTTCACCGAGACGTTCTCCGGCCTCTTCCAGGGCTCGCAGTGGGCCGTCGAGCGGGCGTACGGGCAGCGGCCGTTCGCGGACACCCAGGACCTCCGGCTGGCGTTCCAGGAGGCGATGTTCTCGGCCTCCCGGGAGGAGCAGACGTCCCTGCTGCAGTCGTACCCCGACCTCGGCGAGGGCGCGGCCGGCCCCGAGTCGGCCAGGGACCAGTCGGAGCTCGGGCTCGGCAACCTGCACGACGAGGACTACGAGGAGTTCAGCAGCCTCAACCGGGCCTACCGCGAGCGGTTCGGCTTCCCCTTCGTCGTCTCGGTGCGCACCCTCGACACCCGCGACCAGGTGCTGGACATCGGGCACGAGCGGCTGATGAACTCCCCGAACCAGGAGCGGGCGACGGCGCTGATCGAGGTGGCGAAGATCGTCAACCATCGCTTCGACGAGCTCGTGGCCGGGGCCAACCCCATCCACACCGCACGGACCCAGCGGTTCGATCGGCTGGACACCTGAGCATGGGCAAGATCAGTGTCGAGCAGTTCAACCGGCTGTCGTCTGCAGAGGCGACGAGCTCTGCTGGAGACCTGCCTCGCCGTGCCCCGGTGGGTCGACGAGGTGGCGTCCGGGCGGCCGTACGCGGACACGCAAAGCGGTCGTCGCGGCGGCCCGCAAGAGCGCCGCTGTGCTCGGCGCTGCGGAGGTGGACGCGGCATTGGCCCGGCATCCCAGGATCGGCGAGCGGGCCGGTGCGGGTCAGGATGCAGAGCTCTCCCGGCTGGAGCAGAGCCGGCGTCGACCCCACCGACGTGACGACGAGACAGGCGCTCGCTGCGGGCAACCGCGAGTACGAGGCCCGCTTCGGCAGGGTCTTCCTGATCCGGGCCGCCGGTCGCTCGTCCGCCGAGATGCTCGCCGAGCTACGGCGTCGGATGCACAACGATCCCGAGCAGGAGACCGCGGAGGTCGCGGCGCAGCTGGCCGAGATCGCGGTGCTGCGACTCGAGCTGCTCCTCGGCGGCACCCAGCCGGCGGAGGTCGCGTCATGAGCACGCTGTCGACGCACGTGCTGGACACCTCACAGGGTCGGCCCGGCGCCGGTATCGCGGTGCGGCTCGAGCGGGTCAGTGAGCCGGCCGGCCCGGTGGCGACAGGCGTGACCGACGCCGATGGCCGGGTCGCCCAGCTCGGGACGGAGGACCTGCCTGCGGGGACATACCGCCTCACGTTCGAGACACGCGCGTACTTTGAGCAGTCCGGGGCAACCGCTTTCTTCCCGAGCGTGACAGTCACGTTCTCGACAGCGGCGACCGAACCGCACTACCACGTGCCGCTGCTCCTGAGCCCGTTCGCGTATTCGACCTACCGAGGAAGCTAGAAGAGGAACCGATCGATGACCATCGTGCTCGGACCCAACCAGTACGGCAAGGCGGAGAACCGGGTCGTCCGCATCTACCGCGAGACCGCGCGTCACGAGATCAGGGACCTCAACGTCTCGACGGCGCTACGCGGAGACTTCACGGCTGCGCACCTGACCGGGGACCAGTCGCGGGTGCTGCCCACGGACACGCAGAAGCAGACCGTCTACGCCTTCGCCAAGTCGGTGGGGATCGGCGAGATCGAGGACTTCGCGCTCGCGCTCGGCCGGCACTTCGTCAACGACGTCGAGCCGGTCGACGGTGCGCGGATCGGCATCGAGGAGTACGCCTGGGAGCGGATCACCGTCGACGGGACGGAGCACGACCACAGCTGGGTCCGCAAGGGCCAGGAGACGCGCACCACCGTGCTGACCATCGACGGCAAGGGCGGCCCGGAGACGCTCGTGTCGGGCCTGCAGGACCTCGTGGTCCTCAAGTCGACCGGCTCGGAGTTCCACGGCTTCCTGGTGGACGAGTACACCAGGCTCGTCCCGACGAACGACAGGGTGATGGCCACCTCGTTGACTGCCCGCTGGCGCTACGTCGGTACGGACGTCGACTGGGGGAGTGTCTACGCCGGGATCCGGCAGCTCCTGCTCGAGCGGTTCGCGACAGTGCACAGCCTGGCGCTTCAGCAGACCCTCTTCGAGATGGGCCGGGCGGCGCTCGAGGCCTACCCGGAGGTAGCGGAGATCAAGTTCTCGGCGCCCAACAAGCACCACTTCGTGTACGACCTGGCACCGTTCGGGCTGGAGAACGACAACGAGGTGTTCCATGCCGACGACCGGCCGTACGGCCTGATCGAGGCCACCGTGATGCGAGACGACGCGCCGCCCGCCGGGCGGGCCTGGGACACGATCCCGGGCTTCTGCTGAGCGACCACGTTCACGTCGACGAGACAGGGAGGAGGAGACGATGGAGTTCCTACGGCCGGCCAGCATGGCGGAGGCCCTCGCCGCGAAGGCGGACGACCCGGGCGCGGTGCCCATCACCGGCGGCACCGACGTCATGGTCGAGCTCAACTTCGACAGGCACCGTCCCAGCGCCCTGATCGACCTCACCGGGATAGCCGAGCTGAGGGAGTGGGACATCGACGACGGCCGGGTCAGGATAGGCGCGGGAGTCACGTACACCCGCGTCATCACCGAGCTCGGGGACCGGCTCCCAGGGCTGGCGATGGCCTCGCGGACCGTCGGCTCGCCCCAGATCCGCAACCGCGGCACGGTCGGAGGCAACCTCGGTGCGGCCTCGCCTGCCGGCGACGCGCACCCCGCCCTGCTCGCCGCGGACGCGACGATCGAGCTCCAGTCGAGCGGGGGCACCCGGATGGTGCCCGCGGAGCACTTCTATCTCGGCGTCAAGCGCAACGCCGCCCGGCCCGACGAGCTGATCTCGGCCATCCATGTGACCCCGCCGTCCGGACCACAGCAGTTCAGCAAGATCGGTACCCGCAACGCGATGGTGATCTCGGTTGCAGCCTTCGGGTTCGCGCTCCATCCGGACCGACGGCGAGGTCCGCACCGGCATCGGGTCGGTCGCACCGACTCCGCGACGCGCCTACGAGGCGGAGACCTTCCTCGCGGAGGCGCTCGAGGAGGCCGGCCTCTGGGAGTCGCGAGGTGAGCTTCCCGACGGGCTGGCGGACGAGTTCGGCCGACGAGTCAGTGCGGCCGGCTCGCCGATCGACGACGTGCGGGGCACGGCTGCGTACCGGCTGCACGCCTTGGGTGTGATGGCCCGGCGCGCGCTCAGCTGGGCCTGGGCCGACTACGGCAGGGCATCCGACGGATCTAGGAGGAGCTGACATCATGCGCATCACGGCGACCGTCAACGGCCAGCAGCGTGAGATCGACGACGTCTGGGAGGGCGAGAGCCTGCTCTACGTCCTGCGCGAGCGGATGGGACTGCCCGGCTCGAAGAACGCCTGCGAGCAGGGCGAGTGCGGGTCGTGCACGGTGTACCTCGACGGCGTCGCCGCCTGCGCGTGCCTCGTCGCCGCCGGCCAGGTCGAGGGCCGTGAGGTCGTGACGATCGAGGGGCTCGCCGGTGAGGACGAGCTGCACCCGGTCCAGCAGGCGTTCCTCGAAGCCGGCGCCGTCCAGTGCGGCTTCTGCACCCCGGGGCTCATCGTGCAGACGCACGACCTGCTGCAACGGTCGGCGCGGCCGAGCGACCCGGAGATCAGGGAGGCGCTCGCCGGGAACCTGTGCCGTTGCACCGGGTACGAGAAGATCCTCGACGCCGTGCGCATGGCGGCCGAGCGGATGGCGGCGAGCGCGTCATGACCACCCTCGTGCTGGACGGCTGCGCCGTCGTCACGATGGACGGCTCGGACACGGACTACCGGTCGGGACACGTCGTGGTCGAGGGGAAGCTCATCACCGCAGTGGGCGAGGGGCCCGCGCCTCGAGGACTGGACGGCGCTCGGTACGTCGACGCGAGCGGATGCCTCGCGACGCCTGGTCTGGTCAACACCCACCACCACCTGTACCAGTGGGCCACCCGCGGGTTCGCGGTCGACGGGACGTTGTTCGAGTGGCTGACCAGCCTCTACCCGGTGTGGGGAGGGCTGGATGCCGAGATCGTGCGAGCCGCCGCCACCGGTGCGCTGGCCTGGATCGCCAAGACCGGCTGCACGACGACGACCGACCACAACTACGTCTTCCCGCGCGACGGGGGCGACGTCCTGGCTGCCGAGATCGAGGCGGCACGCTCGGTGGGGCTGCGCTTCCATCCGACCCGGGGCTCGATGGACCTGGGGGAGAGCGACGGTGGCCTGCCGCCCGACAACGTCGTCGAGGACATCGACCAGATCCTCGCGGAGACGGAGCTGGCGATCGACACCCACCACGACACGTCGTTCGACTCGATGCTGCGCATCGGGGTGGCGCCCTGCTCGCCCTTCTCCGTGACGCGCGAGCTGCTCGTGCAGGCGGCGGAGCTGGCCAGGATGAAGGGCGTCCGGCTCCACACGCATCTGTGCGAGACGCTCGACGAGGAGGAGTACTGCCGCGAGCACTTCCACAGCACCCCGGTGGAGTACATGGACTCCGTCGGGTGGCTGGGGGACGACGTCTGGTTCGCCCACGCGGTGCATCTCGACGACGCAGGCATCGCCGCCATGGCGGCCAGCGGCACGGCGGCGGCACACTGCCCGTCGTCCAACGCCCGGCTCGGCGCCGGCATAGCCCGGGTGCGCGACATGCGTGACGCCGGCGTGCGGGTCGGCCTTGGCGTCGACGGTGCGGCGTCCAACGAGGCCAGCTCGCTGCTCGAGGAGGTCCGTCACGCGGCCCTGTTCGCCCGGGCACGTGGCGGACCCGCGCGAGCTCACCGCCCGCGACGCGCTCGACATGGCGACTCGTGGCGGGGCACATGTTCTCGGCCGCCAGGACGAGATCGGCTCGCTGGAGCCCGGCAAGCTCGCCGACATCGCGCTCTGGCGGCTGGACACCCTTGCCCACGTCGACATCGCGGACCCGATCGCGGCGCTCGTCCTCGGAGCGCCACCGCCTCTGGAGCTGCTGCTGGTCAACGGAGAGGCAGTCGTGGAGAAGGACCGGCTGGTCTCGGTCGACGAGGACACCGTCGTCGCCGACGTCGTCAGCGCCCGTGCGAAGCTGCTCGCCAAGAGTGGAGGAGCCTCATGACCACACCGTCACAGGCAGGCCCGCGCACCCCGACCGGTGCGCCGGAGCAGCTGAGGAACGACGCGACCGGCGGCATCGGGAGTACGCCGCTTCGGCCCGACGGCACGCTGAAGGTGACCGGCGAGTTCGCGTACAGCAGCGACCTGTGGATGGACGACATGCTGTGGGGCGTCACCTTGCGGAGTCCGCATCCCTTCGCGCGCATCCGGGCTGTCAACATCGCGGAGGCGCTGGCGACCTCCGGCGTCTACGCGGTCCTCACGGCCCGCGACGTGCCGGGCAGGAACATCTACGGCCTGGAGCTGTCCGACCAGCCGGTGCTGGCCGCGGACGTGGTCCGCTACCAGGGCGAGGCAGTGGCGCTCGTGGCCGCGAACCATCCCGAGATCGCCCGCCAGGCCGCCAAGAAGATCCGCGTCGACTATGAGGTGTGGGAGCCGATCACCGACGCCCGAGACGCGCTGGGCCACCCGAACTGGAACCGTCTGCACGACGACTCCGCGGAAGACGTGGAGCTGAGCCGGTCCGCCGCGCCGATCCACCCCAACGGCAACCTGGTGCGTCACCTGAAGATCCGCAAGGGCGACCCGGAAGCGACGGCCGACGTCGTGGTCACCGGCGAGTACTCCGTCGGCATGCAGGACCAGGCCTTCCTCGGGCCGGAGTCCGGTCTCGCGGTCCCCGACGGGCAGGGTGGGGTCGACCTCTATGTCGCGACCCAGTGGCTGCACGTCGACCAGCGCCAGCTGTGCACGGCGCTGGGGCTCCCACCTGAGCAGGTACGGCTCACCCTGTCCGGTGTCGGCGGGGCGTTCGGGGGGCGCGAGGACCTGTCCATGCACGTGCACGGCTGCATGCTGGCTCTGCACACCGGCAAGCCGATCAAGATGGTGTACAACCGCGAGGAGTCGTTCTTCGGCCACGTCCACCGGCACCCGGCCGAGATGCGCTACGAGCACGGCGCGACCAAGGACGGCAAGCTCGTCTTCGTCAACTGCGACCTGTACTTCGACGGGGGCGCGTACGCGTCGAGCACGCCCGCTGTGGTGGGCAACGCGGGCACCATGGGCATCGGCCCGTACGTCGTCCCCAACGTGAGAGTCGACGCGTACGGCGCCTACACCAACAACCCGCCGTGCGGCGCGATGCGCGGGTTCGGGTCCGTCCAGACCGCCTACGCGTACGAGGCGCAGATGGACAAGCTCGCGGCAGAGCTCGGCATCGACCCGATCGAGCTGCGCGTCCTCAACGCGATGAAGGAGGGGTCGGTCACCCCGCACGGGCAGGTCATCGACGCCGCCGCACCGGTGGAGGAGCTGCTGCGCCGGCTGCAGGCGATGCCGATGCCGCCGGAGGGCGACGGCGGTCCGGTCGACCTGCGATCCATGCCTGGCGGCGTCTCCAACACGACCCACGGCGAAGGCGTGCGGCGCGGTGTCGGCTATGCCGTGACGTACAAGAACGTGGCGTTCTCCGAGGGCTTCGACGACTTCTCGACCGCGCGGGTGAGCATCGAGGCGGTCAACGGGTCACCGGTGGTGGTCGTGCACACGGCGGCGGCCGAGGTCGGGCAGGGCCTGGTCACGATCGAGCAGCAGATCTGCCGTACCGAGCTTGGCGTCGACAACGTGATAGTCCACCCGAAGAACACCGACGTCGGCTCGGGCGGCTCGACATCGGCGTCGCGGCAGACCTACATGACCGGTGGTGCGGTGAAGCTGGCCTGTGAGGCGGTCCGCGACGGCGTGCTGCGGCTCGCGACCCAGCGGCTGGGCCGCACCGTGACCGATCTCTCGCTCGTCGGTGGCGACGTGGTCTCGACGTCAGAGGGGGTGCTGCTGTCCATCGCCGACGCGCTTGGCGACGACGTGGTCGAGGAGACCCGTGAGCACCATCATCGGCCGACCCAGGAGCTCGACGAGGAGACGGGACAGGGATTCGCCCACGTGCAGTACTCCTTCTCGGCCCACCGGGCCGTCGTCGACGTGGACGTCGATCTCGGCCTGCTCAAGGTGGTGGAGCTCGCCTGTAGCCAAGACGTCGGCAAGGCGCTCAACCCCGGCGCGGTCGTGGGACAGATCCAAGGCGGCAGCACGCAGGGCATGGGCTTGGCGATCATGGAGGAGATCGTCGTGCGAGACGGCAAGATCCGGAACCCGTCGTTCACCGACTACCTGATCCCGACGATCCTGGACACGCCGCCGATGCCGATCGACGTGCTCGAGTACGCCGACCCGCATGCGCCGTATGGGCTGCGCGGCGTGGGTGAGGCGCCGACGATCTCGTCCGGCCCGGCTGTCGCGGCCGCGATCCGCCAGGCGACAGGGCTGGCGCTGACGCGGGTGCCCGTCCGACCCGAGCACATCACCGGTAGCTGAGGCTCACGCGTCCGGGCGACGACCCTGGGTGAGCGTCTCGAGGCTTCGTCGGTCGAGCCCGGTTCCCGATGCCACCTCGGTGTCGTCGAGCGCTCCACAGTGCATGCCCCGGACCAGGAAGGACGCGAGCGCCGCTGCCGTGGCCGGCTCGTCCATGACGCCGCCGCCTGCTGCGCCGGAGGTGTAGTCGCGCAGCCGCGCTGCCGCGGCCGGCAGTCCCTCACGGTAGAAGGCATAGGTCGCGAGGTAGCGGGTGACGAGGTGGCCCGGGTGCATGTCCCAGCCCTGGTAGTAGCCACGTTCCAGCGAGCGCCGCACCAGCCGGGCGTGCAGTCGCATCGCCGAGGACACCTGGTCGGCGGTGCCGACGGGGATGACGTTCGTGGACCCGTCGCTGAGCCGCACGCCCGTCCCGGCTGCGGCGACCTGCATCACGGCCTTGGCGTGGTCCGCGGCAGGGTGCTCCATGCTCTGCTGGGCGGCGGAGATCCCGCAGGCGGCGCTGTAGTCGTACGTGCCGTAGTGCAGCCCGATGCACCGCTGCCGCGCGCGATGGAGCATCGGGGCGACGGCGGCGGTGCCGTCGGCCGAGACGATCGCCTGCGGCGTCTCGACCTGGATCTCGAACCGGAGCTGCCCCTCGTCGAGCCCGTGGATGCCCTCGAGGTGCTCGCAGACGGCCACCATCGCTTCCACCTGGTCGACGGACGTCACCTTCGGCAGGGTGAGGACGAACCCGTCCGGCAGCGGACCGTGCCGCACGAGTGAGCCGAGCACGAGGTCGAGTGTGCGCAGACCCCGCCGGCGGGTCGCCGCCTCCAGGCTCTTGAACCGGATGCCGGCGAAGCTCGGGCCGTCGGAGGACGCGAGGAGCCGAGCGAGCAGACCGCCGGCGGTGGTGGCCGCGGCGTCCTCCTCGCCGTCGGGCCGCCGTCCGAACCCGTCCTCGAAGTCCAGCCGCAGGTCCTCGACCGGCTGCGCCCGCAGCTTGGCGACGACCCGCTCGTGTACCGCGGGGTCGATACCCACGAGCCCGGTGACAGCGGTCGCGACTGCGGTGTCGGGTGCCGCCTGTTCGAGCAGCCTGAGCGCCTCGTCTCCCCAGCGCCGCGGGGTGTCGTCGCTGGCCTGGTCGGCGGGCACGTACACGGTATGGACGGGCTGCCGCGAGCCGGGGTCTCCCGGGTACAGCCGGGCGAGCTGCTCGTCGGCGTCGCTGAGCCGGTGGTCGAGCTCGTCCAGGAAGTCGCCGCCGACCCGGGCCGGCGGTACGTCCGGGCTCACGAGACCTCCGGCGAGGCGAGCGGCCGGCTGCTGGTGTCGCCGGCGATCCTGCGGACCGCGGCCGCGACGGCCTGAGACACCGAGGCGTCGAAGACACTGGGGACGATGAAGCTCGCGTTGAGCTCGTCCGGCTGACACCACGTCGGCGATCGCCTTGGCCGCCCCGATCATCATCTCGTCGGTGATGTCGCTGGCCCCGGCATCGAGGAGGCCTCGGAAGAACCCGGGGAAGGCCAAGACGTTGTTGATCTGGTTGGGGTAGTCGCTGCGGCCGGTCGCCACGATGGTGGCGTGCCGCTGCGCGGCCGTCGGGTCCACCTCGGGGTCAGGGTTCGCGAGAGCGAACACGACGGCGCCGTCGGCCATCGTGGCGATGTCGGACTCGCTGAGCAGGTTCGGTGCCGACACTCCGATAAAGACGTCCGCTCCGGCGAGCACTGTCGCGAGCGGCCCGGAGACGTTGTCAGGATTGGTGTTCTCGGCGATCCAGATCCGGGCGGGCTCGGTGAGGTCCTGGCCGCGGCACAGTGCCCCGTTCCGGTCGCAGCCGATGATGTGACCGGCACCCTGCGCATGCAGGAGCCGGATGATCGCCGACCCCGCCGCTCCGACGCCCGACACGACGATCCGGACCTCGCTCAGGGACTTGCCGACGACCCGCAGCGCGTTGCGGAGAGCCGCCAGGACGACGATGGCGGTCCCGTGCTGGTCGTCGTGGAAGACGGGGATGTCGAGAGCCTCACGCAGTCGCGCCTCGATCTCGAAGCAGCGCGGCGCCGCGATGTCCTCCAAGTTGATGCCGCCGTACACCGGTGCGATGTACCGCACCGTGTCCACGATCGCGTCGGTGTCCTGGGTGTCCAGGCACACCGGCCAGGCGTCGACGTCCGCGAACCGCTTGAACAGGGCAGCCTTGCCCTCCATCACCGGCAATGCCGCGGCCGGTCCGATGTTCCCGAGCCCGAGCACCGCTGAGCCGTCGGTCACCACCGCCACCGTGTTGCGTTTGATGGTCAGCCGGCGTGCGTCGGCGGGGTTCTCGGCGATCGCCAGGCACACCCGGGCGACCCCTGGCGTGTATGCCCTGGAGAGGTCGTCGCGCGTCTTGAGCGAGACCTTCGGCACGACCTCGATCTTGCCGCCGAGGTGGATGAGGAAGGTACGGTCGCTGACCTTGCGCACGCTGAAGCCTTCGAGCTCTCCCATCGCCGAGCTGATCAGGTCGGCATGCTCGGGGTCGGTCGCGTTACAGGTGACGTCCACGATCAGGTGGTCGTGGAAGGACTCGACGACGTCGAACGCGGTGAGGGCTCCTCCGGCGGCGCCGACGGCCGCGGTGAGCCGCCCGGTCGCGCCGGCGTCTGCGGGGCACTCGACTCGGACGGTGATCGAGTAGCCGGGGCTCGGTGTGGCCATCAGTCCTCCAGGGGTCGTGCACGAGTGGACGATCCACATTGTGCCGCGTCGGAGAAAGTACAGTTCTGTGCGTGGCAAGTCAGCAGTCGAACGGCGTGCAGTCCGTCGAGCGCGCATTCGGCCTGCTCGAGGTGCTGGCCGATGCGGGCGGGGAGATGTCGCTGTCGGAGATCGCCGGCAGCTCGGGGCTGCCGCTGCCGACGATCCACCGACTCATCCGCACGCTCGTCGACCGAGGGTACGTCCGGCAGCTGGCCACCCGGCGCTACACGCTGGGTCCGCGGCTGATCCACCTGGGGGAGAGCGCGAGCGGGAGGCTGAACGGCTGGGCCCGGCCGTGGCTCACCCAGCTCGTCGAGGAGCTCGGCGAGACCGCGAACTTCGGCACGCTCGACGGCGACCGGGCCACGTACATCGCCCAGGTCCCGTCCCGCCACTCGATGCGGATGTTCACCGAGGTCGGCCGGCGCGTCCACCTGCACTGCACGGGCGTGGGCAAGGCCCTGCTCGCCCAGCTCGACGACAAGGACATCGAGGCCCTCGTCCGCCGCTCCGGGCTGCCGGCCCAGACGAGCTTCTCGATCACCGACCCGAGCGTGCTGGCGGGTGAGATCCGCAAGATCCGCGAGCAGGGCTTCGCGATGGACGACGGCGAGCAGGAGATCGGTGTGCGTTGCGTCGCCGTCCCGGTCCTCGGGATCTCGACCGGTTTCGCGATCTCCGTCTCCGGTCCGACCGCACGCATGAACGACGAGCTGATCGACCGAGCGGTGCCGCTTCTCCAGTCGGTCGCGAAGGGGCTGGCGGCCGACCTGTCCGCCACTTGACGGCGTAGGTACTGTCTCCCTAGAATTCCGACAGTCAGAAATAAGTTTCTGCGATACGGAATTGGAGGGAACGATGGCGCACGGACTGCGATACGCCGCCAACTGTTCCCTGCTCTTCACGGAGTCACCGCTGACCGGTCGGGCCGCGGCAGCCGCCGACGCCGGGTTCTCGGCTGTCGAGTTCTGGTGGCCATGGCCCGAGGAGCCGGTTCCCTCAGACGGCCAGGTCGACGAGTTCGTCGCCTCGGTGCGCGACGCCGGCGTCCAGCTCGTCGGGCTGAACTTCTTCGGCGGAGATCTCGCCGGTCCCGACTGCGGCGTCGCGTCGATACCCGACCGGTCGTCGCAGTTTCGCGACAACATCGACGTAGCGGTCGGCATCGGCCGCGAGCTCGGCGTCTCGGCCTTCAACGCGCTGTACGGCAACCGGGTGGACGGTGTCGATCCTGAACAGCAGGACGCACTGGGCGAGTCCAACCTCGTCCTGGCCGCCGAGGCCGCCGCCACGATCGGGGCGAGCGTCCTGGTCGAGCCGGTGAGCGGACCCAAGCCGTACCCACTGCGCACCGCGTCCGACGTCGCCGCGGTGCTGGAGCGGGTACGCGCCCACGGCGTCGACAACGTGGGGATGCTCGCCGACCTGTTCCACCTCGCGAGCAACGGCGACGACCTCGACCGGGTCATCGCGACGTACGCCGACCAGATCACCCACGTACAGATAGCCGACGCTCCCGGCCGCGGCGAGCCTGGAACCGGACGGCTCGACCTCGACCGCTACCTCAGCGAGCTCGAGGCAGCGGGCTACGGCGGCTGGGTCGCCCTCGAGTACAAGCCCACCACCGAGACGACCCTCGACAGCCTGGACTGGCTGCCACGGGAGCGACGGGCAGCAGGCCCGGCACCCGGCTGACCTGGTCTCCACGGACGACCACCACGACGACGACGGACAAGGAGATCTCGATGGCATCCATCGCCTTCATCGGGCTCGGCATCATGGGCGGGCCGATGGCCGCCAACCTGGTCGAGGCCGGGCACCAGGTGACGGGCTACAACCGTTCCCCCGAAGCCGTCGAGCGCCTGGTCGACGCCGGCGGAACCGGCGCCGACAGCGTCGCCGCGGCCGTGTCCGGCGTCGACATCGTCATCACCATGGTCCCGGACTCGCCGGACGTCGAGGCGGTCTGCCTCGGCCCCGACGGCGTCTACGAGAACGCGTCGTCCGGGACGGTTCACGTCGACATGAGCTCGATCAGCCCGGACGTGTCCACCCGGCTCGCGGAGGCCGGCGGCGAGCACGGCGTGCGGGTGCTGGACGCCCCGGTGAGCGGCGGCCAGGCCGGGGCCGTCGAGGCCAACCTGTCCATCATGGTCGGCGGCGACAAGTCGGACTTCGACGAGGTGTCGCCGGTCCTCGAAGCGATGGGGGCCACCGTCGTGTACTGCGGGCCGGCCGGGTCGGGTCAGACGGTCAAGGCCGCGAACCAGCTCATCGTGGCCGGGACCATCGAGCTCGTGGCCGAGGCCATCGTGTTCCTGGAGGCGTACGGCGTCGACACCGAGGCCGCCGTGCAGGTCCTCGCCGGCGGGCTCGCCGGCAACCGGATCCTCGACCGCAAGGCGCCCGGCATGCTGAAGCGCGAGTTCGAGCCCGGCTTCCGCGTCGACCTCCACCACAAGGACATGGGCATCGTCACCGCCGCGGCCCGCGAGAAGGGTGTCGTGATCCCGCTCGGGGCCGTGGTGGCTCAGCTGATCGCGTCGCTTCGCGCACAGGGCCATGGCGACCTCGACCACTCAGCGCTGCTCAAGGTCGTCGAGCAGCTGTCCGGGCGGGCCGAGCCCTGACGACGATCCACCACACGATCGACAGCACGACCCAGAGGAGACCCCCGTGCCACGAATGACCGCCGCGGACGCCGTCGTCGCGATCCTGGAGCTCGAGGGCGCCACACAGACCTTCGGGCTTCCCGGCGCCGCCATCAACCCCGTCTACTCGGCCATGCGCCGACACGGCGGCATCAGGCACGTGCTCGCCCGCCACGTCGAGGGCGCCTCACACATGGCCGAGGGGTACACCCGCGCGGCAGCCGGGAACATCGGGGTCTGCATCGGCACGTCGGGGCCGGCCGGTACCGACATGATCACCGGCCTGTACTCCGCCTGCGCCGACTCCATCCCGATCCTCGCGATCACCGGCCAGGCGCCGGTCGCGCGCCTTCACAAGGAGGACTTCCAGGCCGTCGACATCGCGGCGATCGCCCGGCCGGTGACGAAGTGGGCCACCACGGTCCTGGAGCCTGCGCAGGTGCCCGGGTCGTTCCAGCAGGCCTTCCACCTGATGCGGTCGGGTCGTCCGGGGCCGGTCCTCATCGACCTGCCGTTCGACGTGCAGATGGCGGAGATCGACTTCGACCCCGACACCTACGAGCCCCTGCCGGTGTACAAGCCGGTCGCCACGCGGGGCCAGGTCGACAAGGCGCTCGACATGCTGGCCGCCGCCGAGCGCCCACTCATCGTGGCCGGCGGGGGCATCATCAACGCCGACGCCTGCGATCTGCTGGTGGAGTTCGCCGAGATCACCGGAGTACCCGTCATCCCGACGCTCATGGGATGGGGGTCGATCCCCGACGACCACCCGCTGATGGCCGGGATGGTCGGGCTGCAGACCTCGCACAGGTACGGCAACGCGACGCTGCTCGAGTCGGACTTCGTGCTCGGCATCGGGAACAGGTGGGCGAACCGCCACACGGGCGGGACTGGACGTCTACCGGGGCGACCGCACCTTTGTGCACGTCGACATCGAGCCGACCCAGATCGGGCGGATCTTCAACCCCGACTACAGCATCGTGTCGGACGCCCGCGCCGCGCTCGCGCTGTTCGTCGAGGTCGCCCGCGAGCGCAAGGAGCAGCACCGGCTCTCCGACTTCGACGTCTGGGTCAAGGACTGCCGCCAGCGCAAGCACACCCTGCAGCGACGTACCCACTTCGAGGACTCCCCGATCAAGCCCCAGCGGGTGTACGAGGAGATGAACCGGGCCTTCGACCGCGACACCCGGTACGTCAGCACGATCGGCCTGTCGCAGATCGCGGGGGCCCAGTTCCTGCACGTCTACAAGCCGCGGCACTGGATCAACTGCGGGCAGGCGGGGCCGCTGGGCTGGACGCTGCCGGCCGCCCTCGGTGTGTGCGTCGCGGACCCGGACGCGACGGTCGTGGCGCTGTCCGGTGACTACGACTTCCAGTTCATGGTCGAGGAGCTGGCGGTCGGGGCCCAGTTCCGGATCCCGTACATCCACGTCGTCGTCAACAACGCCTATCTGGGACTGATCCGGCAGTCGCAGCGCGCCTTCGACATGGACTTCCAGGTCTCCCTCGCCTTCGACAACATCAACACGCCCGACATCGGCGGCTACGGCGTCGACCACGTCAAGGTCGCAGAAGGGCTCGGGTGCAAGGCGATCCGAGTGTTCGCGGCCGACGAGATCCTGCCGGCGCTCGAGCAGGCCAAGAAGACCATGGCCGAGTTCGGCGTACCGGTTGTCGTGGAGGTCATCCTCGAGCGGGTCACGAACATCTCGATGGGCACCGAGCTCGACAACGTCGCAGAGTTCGAGGAGCTCGCGATCAGCGGCGAGGACGCGCCGACAGCCGTCGCGCTGCTGGACTGAGCCGATGCGGATCGTGGTCGCTCCGGACAAGTTCAAGGGCAGCCTCACAGCCGTCGAGGTGGGCCGGGCGGTGGCCGCGGGGCTCACCCGGGGCCGAGGCGACGTCTCGACCACCGTGTTGCCGGTCGCCGACGGCGGCGACGGCACCGTGGCGGCGGCCCTGTCCGTGGGCTACCAACCTGTGCAGGTCGACGCCGTAGGTCCTACGGGCGAGCCGCTGGTGACTACCTACGCGGTGGATGACGAGAGCGGCCGGGCGGTCGTGGAGCTGGCTGGGGTGGTAGGCCTCGACCTGCTCCCGCGCGGCGTGCTGCAGCCGCTCAGCGCGTCGACCTTCGGGCTGGGAATAGTGCTGAGGGACGTCCTGCGGAGGGGGGTCGGCGAGGTCGTGCTCGGGGTCGGCGGGAGCGCGTCCACCGACGGCGGCGCCGGTATGGTCCAGGCAATGGGCGGACGGTTGATGCGCGGCGACGGCTCCGAGCTGCCGCTCGGCGGCGGGACGCTGCGCGACGTTGCGTCGGCCGACGTCTCGGCGGTCACTGAGCTCGTCGGCGACACGCGGGTGCTGGTGGCCAGCGACGTGGACAACCCGCTGCTGGGGTCGCGCGGAGCGGCTGCCGTGTTCGGGCCGCAGAAGGGGGCCACCGACGAGGACATCGAGGTGCTGGAGGCTGGCCTGGCGGCCTGGGCCCGGGTGATCGGGGTGGCGACCGGGCGAGACGTCGCCGATCGAGCGGGCGCGGGTGCCGCGGGTGGCACCGGGTACGCCGCCCTCGCGGTGCTCGGCGCCGAGATCCGGTCCGGCATCGACCTCGTGCTGGAGCTGGTGGGGTTCGAGGCTGCGCTGGCCGGGGCTGACCTGGTGGTCACGGGGGAGGGGTCTCTCGACGAGCAGTCACTCGCGGGCAAGGCCCCCGTCGGCGTTGCGGCAGCGGCCAAGGCGCACGAGATACCGGTGGTCGCCGTCGCCGGGCGGTCGGCCTTGAGCCCAGAGCAGCTCGCCGGAGCGGGGATCTCGGCCGTCTACGTCCTGTCCGACCTCGAGCCGGACGCCGGGCGAAGCATGGCGAACGCGGCACACGTTGCTGACCGAGCTGGGAGAGCAGATCGCCAGGGAGCTGCCCGCATGAGCCGCTGCGACTTGGTGGTACGCGGCGAGAGGGTGCTGTACGACGGCGCCTTCCGCCCGGCCAGCGTGCTCGTGGCCGACGGCACAGTGGTGGCCGTCGAGGCCGTGGATGCGCCGGTCGACGCTACCGAGGTGGTGGTCGCTGGGCGACGACGAGGTGCTCGTCCCGGGGCTGGTCGACACGCATGTCCACGTCAACGAGCCGGGTCGTACCGAGTGGGAGGGGTTCTCCAGCGCCACCCGCGCCGCCGCAGCCGGTGGCGTCACCACGCTGCTCGACATGCCGCTCAACTCGATCCCCCCGACGACGGACGTCGCCGCCCTCGAGGCCAAGCGCCGGGCCGCCTCCGGTCGGTGCCACGTCGACGTGGGATTCTGGGGTGGAGCGGTCCCGGCCAGCCTGGGCCGTCTGCGTGAGCTGCACGAGGCCGGGGCGTACGGGTTCAAGTGCTTCCTGCTCGACTCGGGCGTGCCGGAGTTCCCGCCACTCTCGCCGGCTGAGGTCGAGGCGGCGATGCGGGAGATCGCGGAGTTCGACGGTCTGCTGATCGCGCACGCCGAGGACGCCGCCGTCATCGCCGCCGCGTCGGTACCGCACACCACGAGCTACCGCGAGTTCCTGCGGTCGCGCCCGGACGAGGCCGAGGTGGCGGCGATCGGCGCGGTCATCGAGGCGGCCCGGCGTACCGGCGCCCGGGCGCACATCGTGCACCTGTCGAGCGCTGCGGCCCTGCCGGCGCTCAGGGCCGCGCGAGCCGAGGGGCTCGCCGTCACGGTCGAGACGTGCCCGCACTACCTGACGCTGGCCGCTGAGGAGATCGCAGACGGGCAGACGCAGTACAAGTGCTGCCCGCCGATCCGCGATGCCGCCAACCGAGACCTGCTGTGGCAGGCGCTCGCAGCCGGAGACATCGACTTCGTGGTCTCCGACCACTCGCCGTCGACGCCCGATCTCAAGCTGCTCGACTCCGGCGACTTCGGTGCGGCGTGGGGTGGCATCTCGTCGCTGCAGCTGGGGCTGCCGCTCATCTGGACGGCTGCCCGCGAGCGTGGCCACGACCTCGCGGAGGTGCTCGGGTGGATGTCAGCGGGACCTGCGCGAGTCGTCGGTGTCTCGGGCAAGGGCGCCATCGCCGAGGGCTATGACGCCGACCTCGTCGTGCTCGCGCCCGACCAGACCTTCACCGTTGACGCCGAGGCCCTGCACCACCGCCACCCGGTGACGCCGTACGCCGGTCGCGAGCTGGCGGGCGTCGTACGGGCGACCTACCTGCGCGGCACCCTGACGCGCGCATCCGACCCACAGGGGAGACTGATCCGGCCCGGAGGACTGCCATGACCGACTTCACCGAGCTGCCCGACCTCGCGTCCCGAACCCTGGGCGGCAGCGTCGTCAGCGCCAACGATGAGCTCTTCGCCCAGCGGGAGAACCTGATCAAGCCCGAGGCGCCGTCCTTCTCCGTCTCGGAGTTCGGCCACAAGGGGAAGGTGTACGACGGCTGGGAGACCCGCCGTCGGCGTGAGCCCGGCTCCGACTGGGCGGTGGTACGGCTCGGCGCGGCAGGCATCGTGCACGGCGTGGTCGTCGACACGGCATGGTTCAAGGGCAACTATCCGCCGGAGGTCTCGGTGGAGGCGACGTCGGTCGAGGGCTACCCGTCCCCTGCGGAGCTGCGCGACGCCGACTGGGTGAGTCTGGTGGAGCGGTCACCGTGCGCTGGTGACTCCGCGAACGCGTACCCGGTGGCCGACCGAGGGCGCTGGACGCACGTCCGGCTGTCGATCTACCCCGACGGGGGAGTGGCGCGCTTCCGCGTGCACGGTGAGGTGCTGCCCGACCCGCGGTTCCTCGGCGGGACCGTCGACCTCGCCGCGGCGGAGCTGGGCGGCCGACTGGTGGACACGTCCGACGCCTTCTACGCCTCGCCCGCAAACCTGATCCTGCCGGGCCGGGCGCGGAGCATGGGGGAGGGCTGGGAGAACGCCCGGCGTCGCGGCGGGGGCAACGACCATGCGACCTTCCGGCTCGCCGCTCGCGGAATGATCCGCGACGTCGAGGTCGACACGTCGTACTTCGTCGGCAACGCGCCGGGATGGGTACGTCTCAGCGCCGTCGACGAGACGGTCGCGGCATGCTGGAGATCCGGCCGCATGGTGGGACATCGTGCCTCGTACCCGCGTCCAGCCCGACACCCGCCACCGGTACCTGGTGGACAACCGGACGCCGGCGACGCACGTACGTCTCGACGTCTACCCCGACGGCGGGCTGACCCGGCTGCGGTGCAACGGCGAGGTCGACGCCGACGCGCTGGCCGACCTACGCCGACGGGTCCTGGCCGCCGCCCCCGACCCCACAGCGACTAGCGCGCGAAAATCCCGCCGAGCGGGCGCGAAAAGTACCCTTGAGCGGGCGCGAAAAGTCCCCTCGAAAGGCGCCAAATGTGCGCTCGGCAGCGTTCCCGCCCTCGGGCCGGGCATACGTGCCCTCTGGGCCGGCATACCCGCCCTCTGGGCCGCGCATTCTCGCCCTGTCGGACTCAGGCGACGGGTCCCGGTGCCGCGTCGGAGGAGAGATCGGGGTCGCCGATCACCTCGCTGTCGGTGCGCCTGGCGCCCGCCTGCGCCTGGTGCGACCAGGACTCGAGCTCCGCGAGCACTGGTGCGTGCTTGTCGACGCAGATCACCACGAGGTCGCCTCGGTTGGCACGTGACATGGCATGGCGGGTCGCGTCGATCTCGTCGAGCACGATCTCGACCTGCTTGCACCTGGCGCCCTCGGCCGATCGACGGCGTACCCCGTCGGCGACGAGCCCTGCGGTCTCGCCCCGGGTCCGGCCGCGCAGCGCGGCGTCCTCCCGGACGACGATGACGTCGAAGTGGTCGGCGGCCACCGCACCGAGCTCGGCCATGTCCTCGTCCCGGCGGTCGCCCGCCGTCGCGATGACACCGATCCTGGACGGCTTGGCCAGGTCGCTGCCGCCATCAGGCTCTCGCCGAGCTTGTCGACGAAGTCACCGAGCATCCGCATCCCCGGCGCGTTGTGGCAGTAGTCGATGATGACGTGGACGCCCTCGACCTCGATCTCGTTGAGGCGTCCGGGCGCGAGGTAGTAGTTCGTGGAGAACGTCCGCAGCCCCTGACGGATGTCGTGCAGCGGCGCTCCTGCGGCGAAGGCCGCGGCCGCAGCGGCCAGGGAGTTCTGCACGTTCATCAACGCCCGGCCCCCGAATGTCGACGGAAGCAGGTGGGTCCACGCCAGCTGCATCTCGCGCGGGCCATGCCTGACGACGATCATGTCGCCCTTGTCGCTCGTCTCGAGCACGACGCGCCTTGCCGCCGCGTCGGCAGTGACTGTCGATGTACTCGCGGATCTCCGACCCCGCGGCTGCCATGCTGAACCACACGACAGCCCCCGAGCACCGGCGGCGCATGGCCCGCACGAGCGGGTCGTCGGCGTTGAGAACGGCGTGCCCGTCTCGGGGAACCGCCTCGACGGGTACGGCCTTCACGTCGGCGAGCTGCTCCACGGTGTTGATTCCTCGCAGACCGAGATGGTCGGGCTGGACATTGAGCACGACCGCGACATCGTTGCGCTCGTAGCCCAGCCCCTCGCGCAGGATGCCGCCCCGCGCCACCTCGAACACGGCGAAGTCCACCCGCGGGATTCTGCAGCACCATTCGGGCAGACCGCGGGACCCGAGGCGTCAGCCCGGATCACCAGCCTCTCGTCGATCACGACCCCGTCCGTCGACGTCATCCCGACCTTGCGGCCCATGCCCTTGAAGATGTGGGCGATCATCCGCGCGGTGGTCGTCTTCCCGTTGGTACCGCTCACCGCGACGATCGGGATCCGGCTCGGCGCCCCCGGCGGGAACAGCATGTCGACGACCGACTTGGAGATGAACTGGGGGTCCCCGATCGTCGGGTGCGTGTGCATCCGGAACCCCGGTGCGGCATTCACCTCGCAGATCGCTCCGCCCGTCTCGCGGACCGGCTCGGTGATGTCGGGACAGATGAAGTCGATGCCGGCGATGTCGAGCCCGATGACCCTGGCCGCCTCCTCCGCGATCTCGACGTTCTCCGGGTGCGCCTCGAACGTCCGGTCGATGGAGATCCCGCCCGTCGACATGTTGCCGGTCAAGGTGAGCTTCACCATCTGCGCGGCGGGTGGTACGTCGTCGA